>CCMQ01000001.1 GCA_000751835.1 Necropsobacter rosorum
GAGTCCCGTCCGTTCCGCCAGTTTGCCCGCGTTAAAAAATCTATCAAGCACCTTCAGGGTGCTTTTTGTTTTTCCGGCCTGTGTTTTTGCCATGGGCCGAACGGCGATGCCGCCGCACCGTTGTCTGCCGCAGATCAATTTTTCATTCCCGCCGAAATCCGCTATAATGCCCCCCACTGAAAAATACCGCAAAGTGCGGTTGATAATAAAGAGGTTTTTTATGACAACTCCCGTCGTTGCGCTGGTCGGGCGCCCTAATGTAGGCAAATCGACTTTATTTAACCGGCTGACCCGCACCCGGGATGCGCTGGTGGCCGACTTTCCCGGTCTGACCCGCGATCGTAAATACGGTCAGGCCAATATTGCCGGCCATGATTTTATCGTGATCGACACCGGCGGTATCGACGGCACGGAACAAGGCGTGGAAGAAAAAATGGCGCAGCAATCGCTGCTCGCCATTGAGGAAGCGGATGTGGTGCTGTTTCTGGTTGACGCGCGCGCCGGGCTTACGGCGGCGGATATCGGCATCGCCAATTATCTGCGCCAGCGGCAAAACAAGCTCACCGTGGTGGTGGCCAATAAAACCGACGGCATTGATGCCGATTCCCATTGCGCGGAATTTTATCAGCTTGGTCTGGGCGAGATTGCGCAAATCGCCGCCTCGCAAGGCCGTGGCGTCACCGCGTTGATGGAGCAGGTGCTGATGCCGCTGGCGGAACAGCCGCCTGCCGCCGACCCAAAGGCGGAGCAAGATTCCCCGCAACATGATGAGAACGAAGATGACACGCAGGACGAATGGGAACGGGAGTTCGATTTCGACAATCAGGAAGATACCGAATTACTGGACGACGCCTTAGCGGAACAACAGGCGGATGAGGATAAAACCATTAAAATCGCCATTGTCGGGCGCCCGAATGTAGGCAAATCCACCCTGACCAACCGGATTTTAGGTGAAGATCGCGTGGTAGTCTATGACCTGCCCGGCACCACCCGCGACAGCATTTATATTCCGATGGAACGTGACGGCCAGCAATACACGCTGATCGACACCGCCGGCGTACGCAAACGCGGCAAAGTTCATCTGACTGTGGAAAAATTCTCCGTAATCAAAACTTTACAGGCCATTCAGGATGCCAATGTGGTGCTGCTTACCATTGATGCGCGCGAAGGGATTTCCGATCAGGATTTATCGCTGCTCGGCTTTATTCTCAATGCCGGGCGTTCGCTGGTTATCGTGGTGAATAAATGGGACGGTCTGGATCAGGAAATTAAAGATCAGGTGAAATCGGAGCTGGATCGCCGGCTGGATTTTATTGACTTCGCCCGCGTGCATTTTATCTCCGCCCTGCACGGCAGCGGTGTGGGTAATCTGTTTGAATCGATCCGCGAAGCTTATGCCTGCGCCACACGGAAAATCACCACTTCCATGCTGACCCGGATTTTACAAATGGCCACCGACGAACATCAGCCGCCGATGATGAGCGGGCGCCGCATTAAGCTGAAATATGCCCATCCGGGCGGTTATAACCCGCCGATTATTGTGGTGCACGGCAACCAGATCGACCGCCTGCCGGACAGCTATAAACGCTATTTATCCAACTATTATCGCCGCAGTCTGAACATCATCGGTTCGCCGATTCGTCTGCTGTTTCAGGAAGGCAACAACCCGTTTGCCGGCAAGCGCAATAAACTGACGCCGACTCAGCTGCGCAAGCGCAAACGCTTGATGAAATTCATTAAAAAAGCGAAAAAATAACGCCCGATCAAGGCGAAAGGCAAGCTAAAGTGCGGTGAAAAATAGCGCTGTTTTTCACCGCACTTTTTTGCTTTACTGAATGGCTTTAATCGGCAAATGGCGAAAACGCAAATGCAGACAGACAAACAACAGCGTGGCAAGCAATGCCAGCGCGCCGCCGATAACACCGACATAGCGCAACCCGATAACATGCATAATCTGATTACCGATTAACGCCCCGCCGCCGATGCCGATATTATAAATGCCGGAATAAATCGCCATCGCCACATCGGTGGCGTCCGGCGCCAGCTGCAATACCCGCACCTGCAGGCTCAGACCGATACCCGCGATCCCAATTCCCCAGATAAACACCAGCATAAACTGTAGCGTTTCACTTCCGCTCAGCACCAGCAATAAGCATAACGACAAGGTCAGCAGCGCCATCGACGAAAGTAAAAATTTCGCCGGCCCGAAACGGTGAAAACGGTTAAACAGCAAACTGGCCACAATGCCGGACAGCCCGAACACCAGCAACACGGCGGTAGTCAGCCCCGGCGCCATGCGGGCGATGGTCAGCATAAAAGGCTCAATATAACTGTAAGCGGTGAAATGCGCCGACACCACCAGCACGGTCAACCCATACAGGCTGACCAGCAACGGGCGTTTAAACAGCTGCGGCACGCTGCGCAGCGAGCCGGCGTTGAGGCTGACTAAGTGCGGTAATAATTTATACAGTAACAGCAGCACGAGCGCGGCAATCAACGCAATAACCGCAAACGTCGCGCGCCAGCCCAGCGCTTGACCGATCAGGCGTCCGAGCGGCAATCCCAGCACCATCGCCAGCGCACTGCCCATCGCCAACAGCCCGAGCGCCTGCGCTTTTTTGTCTTTCGGCGCCAAACGCACCGCCAATGAGGCGGTGATCGACCAGAATATCGCGTGCGTTACCGCCACACCGATACGGGAAATCAGCAGCACCCAGAAATTCCAGGCACAGGCCGACAGCACATGGCTGACAATAAACAAAATAAATAGTTTAATCAGCAAAGCACGGCGTTCCAGTTTCGCGGTAAGCAACATAAACGGCAGCGACAGCAGGGAGACAATCCAGGCATAAATGGTAATCATCAGACCGGTCTGCGCCACCGGCATATGAAAACCCTGCGCAATATCGGATAACAGCGCGACCGGAATAAATTCCGTGGTATTGAAAATAAAGGCGGAAAACGCCAGACAAATAACGCGCCAGAGTTTAACACGGCGAACGATTTTCGGTGATAACATGAATCCTGTCTCGGACGAGAAAAACGCGCTGCTATTTTAGCACTCCGGTATGAAATGTCACCTTTAACGCGCAAGTTTCTGGCGTAGTAATTCCCGGATCTGATGCCGGATATCCTGCGTCATTTCAATTTTATATTGCGGCGCATAGCAGCTATCGAAAAAACGCACCGGCAAGGTGAAATCCTGATATTTTTCATCGGTTACACCGATATTCAGCGTGATGTCGCAGCGCATACGGTCAAGTTCCACCATGCCTTTGCCGAACAGTCGAATATCCCGATTCACCAGCCGGACATGATCAATCAGCATGATAGCGTCATCCCAGCGCAAATCGGCCTGCAACCGTTTGAATTGACTGTTGGCGTTCTGCAGCGCTTCCGGATCATAGTTAATCGGCAGATGCTGGGCGATAATAGTCAGCAAATTCAGACCATTAAACTCACCGTCCGCGATTTCCAAGGCGGCCTGCCCCGAGCGCATATGCCAGCGGTCAAAGTCAATCTCCGCCCGCACATCTCCTTTTCCCGAGATCACTTTCGGCAGTTTTAACATATTGAGCCATTTTCCCAGCGCCACGGCTTTGCCCGTTATTTCCAGACGATTGACGCCCTCTTCCTCGCCCGGCGCAAGTTTAAACCGGATATTCGCCATTTCGGCATTGACCAAATAGCCGACAAGCGTATCTTCCTGCCGATTTAAATCCACATTAATATAGCGGAAAGTTTCTTTATTCGAGCTGAGATCCTTCAAAATCAGAATATGATGCCCGTTTTGGTGGGTAGAAAAAATGCCCTGATCCAGACTGAATTCAAACTGTTTTTTATCGCCGTAGAGCGGTTGATGTAAATTCAACGCCAGTTCCAGCCGGTTGAATTCGGTCTCCAGACCGGAAAAGAACACCTCGGTTTGCAGCTCAATCCGGTTGTCAAACGCATCCTGCGCGCCGAGCCGCACGAAATAGCGCCATTTATCTGCCGACCACAAGGCGTCCGGCGCAATTTCCTGCGTGGTGATAAAATTCATCACATGCGGTAAATCTTCCAGACAAAGTGCGGTCGGTTTTATCAGAATATCGACGGCATGCCAATCCGGCTTGGTCAGCCGTCCCTGATGTAACGCAATGGCGGACAAACGCACATCGCCGATCAAACTGTAAAGCGGATTCAGCGTAATGTCGATTTGGTCAAAGGCAAAGGAACGCCCCTGATCCAGAGTAAAACCGACACCTTCCAGCGTCAGCTTAGGAGAAAGAAAAAACTGAAAATCCAGTTTTTCAAATTGAATGCCGTGCTTGTGTAAACCCGCTGTCACCTGACGTTCCAACCGATCTTTTTGCACATACATCATTGAGAAGATCGCAATAACGACAACCATAACACTTAGCGCGATCTTTTTCCACATCGTCTAATCCTCGCTGATTCGGCTTGCCACGGCGGTCTGCTGGTTTTTATATTTGGCATCCCGCCGGCGGTTATAAGGCCGGGCGGCGTTACCGCTCAGCACTTCAAAACTCAGCGCACCAATCACCATATTCGGTCGCAGCGCCAGCGGCAATTTACCGGAATTAAAAAATTCCAGCACGATTTTCCCTTCCCAACCCGGATCGATACGGTGTGCGGTAACATGCACCATCAGCCCCAGCCGCGCCAGTGAGGAACGGCCGTCCAGCCAGCCGATAATATTATCCGGTAATTTTACCGCTTCCAGCGTTGTCGCCAGCGCCAGTTCACCGGGATGCAGAAAAAACGCCTCGCCGTCGGCAATCACGATTTCTTCGCTCATCACGGCGTTGAGCTGCGCGGTCACTTCCTCTTTCTGCCCGCTTAAATCGATATAAGGCGCAGTATGCTCCCGAAACACGCGGAAAGAATTGCCCAAACGCACATCAATGGTGGCGCCGTTGATTTTGTCGTTGGACGGACGCGGCGTTAGCGAAATAATGCCGTCATCCAGATAACGTTCAATATCGGTATCGCATAATCTCATAACCGTTAATCCTTATTTTTTGCCTAACAAATGCCGGATCTGCGCTTTCAGCATATTGATCGCAATGCGGTTTTTACCGCCGCGCGGCACGATAATATCGGCATATTGTTTCGACGGTTCGATAAACTGTAAAAACATCGGACGTACCGTGGCGCGGTATTGGTCAATCACCGATTGCAGCGAACGCCCGCGCTCCTGCATATCGCGTTTTAAGCGGCGGATAAAACAAATATCCAGCGGAGTATCCACAAACACCGAGATATGGGCTTCCTGCCGCACCCGTTCGTCGGTCAGCAGTAAAATTCCTTCCAGAATAATCACTTTTTTCGGCGCAAAATGCGTCACTTCGCCGGTGCGCGTATGCTCCACATAGCTGTACACCGGAATATCCACCGCCCGACCTGATTTTAACGTTTGCAGGTGTTCAATCAGCAAATGCCGGTCCATGGAATTCGGGTGATCGTAATTGGTTTTAATCCGCTCTTCAAATGCCAGATGACTTTGATCCTGATAATAGCTGTCTTCCGAAATAATGCCGATATCATCGCAGCCGATTTCCTCGCGCAGTTCTTTATGGATAGTGGAGGCGATTAAACTTTTGCCCGATGCCGAGGCGCCGGCGATAGCGATAATAATACAGGATGGCTCTGACATATTGACGGTCCGAATGAATGAATACGATAACGGGCAATTATAAAGAAAAATTCGGAGTTTGGATAATGATTTAGCGCAAGATACGCAAATAAAACCGCGCAATATCGTATTCTGTGATTCCCTTCACGTTATTTGCGCCGGCTTTCGTGTAGCATACGCCTCATTCAAAATCGGGTGCAGCGCCAAACCGCACCACATTTTGATTGATTTATAATAACCATAAAAGCATGGAGGATATCCGTTATGATGCGAAACAAAATTTCTCTTGCGATTTCGACCGCACTTTTAAGCGCAGCTTTACTGGCTGCTGCGCCGGCGAACGCAAAAGGCCGTTTAGTCGTATATTGCAGCGCGACCAACGAAATGTGTGAAGCCGAAACGCAGGCGTTCGGCGCCAAATATGATGTAAAAACGGCGTTTATCCGCAACGGTTCGGGCAGCACCTTTGCCAAAATCGAAGCGGAGAAAAATAACCCGCAGGCCGATGTTTGGTACGGCGGCACTTTGGATCCGCAATCTCAGGCCGGCGAATTGGGCTTGCTGGAAGCCTACCGCTCCCCGAACGTGGCGGAAATCGTCGACCGTTTTCAGGATCCGGCGAAAGTAAAAGGCAATTTGAGTTCCGCCATTTATATGGGCATTTTAGGTTTTGCGGTCAACACCGAGCGTTTGAAAAAACTGGGTATTGATGAGATGCCGAAATGCTGGAAAGATTTGACCGATCCGCGACTGAAAAACGAAATTCAAATCGCCGATCCGCAAAGCTCCGGCACGGCTTATACCGCGATCGCCACCTTTGTGCAGCTGTGGGGAGAAGATCAGGCCTTTGAATTTTTCAAACAATTACATCCGAATATCTCCCAGTACACCAAATCCGGCGTCACGCCTTCACGCAATACGGCACGCGGCGAAACCACGGTAGGCATCGGTTTCTTACATGATTATGCCTTGGAAAAACAACAAGGCGCCCCGATTGAAATGATCGTGCCGTGCGAAGGCACCGGCTATGAATTGGGCGGCGTCAGCATTATCAAAGGCGCGCGCAATATGGACAACGCCAAACTGTTCGTGGATTGGGCATTATCCAAAGAAGGGCAGGAAGTGGCATGGAAAAAAGGTAAATCCTTCCAAACGCTGACAAACCGCACGGCGGAACAATCGCCGGTCGCCTTTGACCCGACCAAGCTGAATCTGATCAATTACGATTTTGAGAAATACGGCGCGGCGGACGAACGCAAACGCTTAATTAATAAATGGGTCAATGACGTTAAACTGGCACAATAATTACCATCTGTCTGCAAGAATGCGGTTGTGTCATTGCCGCATTCTTGCTTTTTTCTGCGAGGCATTATGAATTCCGCAACATTACCGCTGACCGACCGCGCAACTTTTTGGGTGCTGCTCGCCTTTAGCGCATTTCTTATTCTTCCTTCCACGGCACTGGATTACGGCCTGCTGGAAAGTACCTCCGATGAACTGTTCGATGCCATGGGCTGGTCTTCTTTTAATCTGACTATACTGTGGTTTTTACCGCTGGCAGGTTTTCTTATTCTGCCGTTACTGAAACTCCCGCTTGCCAAACAGGCCAAAGCGGAGCTTTATCTGGTGGGCTTTACCGTTTTATTCGCCTTTATCAGCGCCAGCCTGTATAAAATCAGCATGGGTTACTCCACGCTGGTTTTACTCCTCAGTTTGACCGCACTTGCGACTCTGGCGCTGGCGAAATTAAAAGTCATGCAGGGCGATAAATTTATCCTCGCCGCCTTGATCGCCGTGATTTTACTGATATTTTTCTTTATCGTTTATCCGACCATTGCGATCTTTATTTCCATGTTTTATGACGGCGATACCTTTGCGCCGCAGCAGGTCGTGCGTATTCTCGGCCAGCAATATATCCTGCGGATTATCACCAATTCGCTGTTGTTGTCCGGTTTTGTCGGCGTGATCTCGACCGTATTCGGTCTGGCCTTTGCCCTGTACACCACTCGCATCGCCAGACGTACGGCGTTCATCGGTAAAATCTTTTCCATTTTGCCTATCGTCACCCCGCCTTTTGTCGTCGGATTAGGCGTGACCTTAATGCTGGGGCGTTCGGGCTATGTCACCGAATTTCTGGATACCTATCTGGGCTTCACCAACCATAACTGGCTGTACGGTTTCACCGGTATTGCGATTGCACAGATTCTGGCTTTCGCCCCGATTTCGTTTATGATTCTGGACGGCGCGTTAAAATCCATTCATCCGTCGATTGAAGAAGCCTCCTACACTCTGCGCGCCAACCGTTACCAGACGTTCTATCACATTATTTTCCCGCTGTTGCGGCCGGCGCTGGCAAATTCCTTTTTAATCATTTTCATTCAGTCTCTGGCCGATTTCAGTAATCCGCTGGTACTCGGTGGCAGTTTTGATGTTATCGCCACCCAGATTTATTTTTATATCGCCGGCTCGCAGCTGGATTACGCCTCAGCCAGTACGCTGGGCTCTATGCTGTTGATCTTCTCGCTGGGCGTGTTCATTATTCAATATTTATGGATCGGCAACCGCTCTTATGTCACGGTGTCCGGCAAATCCTACCGCGGCGATGTGCAGGAACTGCCGGCCGGCCTCAAATATACGATTATCACCCTGCTCAGCCTGTGGGTGCTGTTTAATCTGGTACTCTACGGCAGTATTTTTTACGGCAGTTTCACCGTCAACTGGGGCGTCAACTACACGCTGACCCTGCAAAACTACAGCATGCTGTTCGGTCAGGGATTCAGCGACGGTGCCTGGCCTTCACTAATCAACACGCTTATTTACGCCGCTATCGCCGCACCGCTGACGGCGTTATTCGGCCTGTTAATCGCCTATATTGTGGTACGCAAAGATTTTCAGGGCAAAAAAAGCCTCGAGTTTCTCGCCATGCTGTGTTTTGCCGTCCCCGGCACCGTTGCCGGCGTCTCCTATATTCTGGCGTTCAACAGCGCCCCGATGTATATCACCGGCACCGGCATTATCATTATTATTTCCATGGTTATGCGCGACCTGCCTATCGGTATGCGCGCCGCCATTGCCGGGCTGGGGCAGCTGGATAAATCGCTGGACGAAGCCTCGCTGTCGTTAAAAGGCAGCTCGCTGAAAACCATCTGGTTTATCGTGCTGCCGCTGCTAAAACCGGCGTTGCTGTCCGCGCTGGTCACCAGTTTCGTGCGCGCCATGACTACCGTCAGCGCCATTATTTTCCTGGTCACCGCCGACACCCGCGTGGCGACCGCGTATATTTTAAACCGAGTGGAAGACGGTGAGTACGGCGTAGCCATTGCCTACGGCTCAATTCTGATTATCGTGATGATGAGCATTATCCTGCTGTTCGACTGGCTGATCGGCGATACCCGCATCGCCCGCTCCAAAGCGAAAAAAATGAACTGAACAAGAACAAGACGGCGTTTTTGCGCCGCATACACATTCAAGCATAGGTAGTTTTTATGAGTAATAATGATTTTCTGGTACTAAAAAATATCACTAAAGCCTTCGGTAAATCCGTGGTGATCGATAATCTGGATCTCACCATCAAACGCGGCACCATGGTCACCCTGCTCGGCCCCTCCGGCTGCGGTAAAACCACCGTGCTGCGGCTGGTTGCCGGTTTGGAAAGCCCGACTGCGGGACATATTTTTATAGACGGCGAAGATGTCACCAAATCCTCCATTCAGAACCGCGACATCTGCATCGTTTTCCAGTCTTACGCCTTGTTTCCGCACATGTCTATCGGCGATAACGTCGGCTACGGTCTGCGCATGCAGGGCATCGGCGGGAAAGAACGCCGCCAACGGGTTAAAGAAGCGCTCGAACTGGTGGATTTGGCCGGCTTTGAAGATCGCTATGTGGATCAGATTTCCGGCGGTCAACAGCAACGGGTGGCGCTGGCACGCGCGTTAGTGCTGAAACCGAAAGTTCTGCTGTTTGACGAACCGCTCAGCAATCTGGATGCCAACTTACGCCGCGCAATGCGTGAAAAAATCCGCCAACTGCAACAACAATTGAATATTACCTCGCTGTATGTCACCCACGATCAAACCGAAGCGTTCGCCGTCTCCGACGAAGTGATCGTTATGCACAAAGGAAAAATCATGCAAAAAGCGCCGGCCAAGGAACTCTATCAACACCCGAATTCCCTGTTTCTGGCCAATTTTATGGGGGAAAGCAGCATCTTCAACGGCACGCTGCAACAAGGCACGCTCACCCTCAACGGCTACCGCTTCGCCCTGCCGCACAGCGAACGCTTCGGCCTGCCCGACGGCGACTGCCTAGTCGGTATCCGCCCGGAGGCCGTCAGCCTGAAATCCGACGGCGAACCGACACAGCGCTGCACCATCACCAGCGCAGTATATATGGGTAATCACTGGGAAATCATCGCCGACTGGGGCGGCAACGCCCTGCTGATTAACGCCAACCCTGACAGCTTCAACCCGGCACAGACCGAAGCCTACGTCCATCTGGCTGAACACGGCGTATTCTTACTGAACAAAGAATAACCCCGCTCACAAAAAAGTGCGGTGAAAATTTTTATATTTTTCACCGCACTTTTTCATGCCGAGTAAGGTTTTATGCCGGATTATGCGGTCTTAAACATCAGCTTCGGCGGTTGATTTTCAGTTACCGTGTCTGCTTCCACCACCACTTTTTGCAGATTTTCCAGCGACGGTAAATCATACATAGTGTCCAGCAGCAGGCCTTCGACGATAGAACGCAGTCCGCGCGCGCCGGTTTTGCGTTCAAGCGCTTTTTTCGCCATCGCCTGCAAGGCTTGCGGCGTAAATTCCAGCTCTACGTTTTCTAAGCCGAACAGCACCTGATATTGTTTGGTCAGCGCGTTTTTCGGTTCGGTCAGAATTTTGATCAGCGCTTCTTCATCCAGTTCGCTTAGCGGCGCAATCACCGGCAGGCGACCGATAAACTCCGGAATTAAACCGAATTTCATCAGATCATCCGGTTCCACCTGACTGAACAATTCGGTTAAACTGGCTTTATCCGATTCGCCTTTTACTTCCGCGCCGAACCCGATGCCGCTGCCGATGTGCGTGCGTTTTTCCACGATTTTATCCAGACCGGCAAAGGCGCCGCCGCAGATAAACAGGATTTTTGACGTATCCAGCCGCAGCATTTCCTGTTGCGGATGTTTGCGCCCGCCCTGCGGCGGAATTGATGCGACGGTACCTTCCACCAGCTTGAGCAGTGCCTGCTGCACGCCTTCGCCGGACACATCGCGGGTAATGGACGGATTTTCCGATTTGCGGGTGATTTTATCGATCTCGTCGATGTAAATAATGCCTTGTTCCGCCCGTTCAATATCATAATCGCAGTTTTGCAGCAGCTTTTGCAGTACGTTTTCCACATCTTCGCCCACATAACCGGCTTCGGTCAGCGTGGTGGCATCCGCCATGGCAAACGGCACATTCAGCATGCGGGCAAGGGTTTCCGCCAACAGGGTTTTACCGCTGCCGGTCGGCCCGATCAGCAGAATATTGCTTTTACCCAGTTCCACGTCGTGATTGCGCTGCTGGCTGCGCTGGCGTTTGTAATGGTTATACACCGCCACCGCCAGCACTTTTTTGGCATAATCCTGACCGATAACATAGTCATCCAGATGAGCGCGGATTTCATGCGGCGTCGGTAATGCCATTTCAGCGTGGTCATCCGGCTGGTCAGCCTCCTTTTGCTGCGCCTCGTTTAACATATCGTGGCACAATTCGATACATTCGTTACAAATATATCCCGATGTACCGGCAATCAGTTTTTGCACTTCGTCTTGCTTTTTACCGCAAAAAGAGCAATGTAATTCGCTGTCTTTTGTCATCTCTCAATCCAATTATCGTTGTACCAGAACCTCATCTACCAAGCCGTAGGCTTTGGCTTCCGCGGCGGACATAAAATTATCGCGATCCGTATCATGTTCGATTTTCTCAATCGGTTGACCAGTATGCTGCGCCAGACGCTGATTTAGGGTGTGACGGATGTTTAAAATTTCCTGCGCATGGATTTGAATGTCCGACGCCTGCCCGCGGAATCCGCCCAGCGGCTGATGGATCATCACCCGCGCATGGGGCAATGCCGCGCGTTTGCCCGCTGCACCGCCGGCCAGTAAAAACGCACCCATCGAACAGGCCTGACCGATGCACAGGGTACGCACGTCCGGCTTGATAAACTGCATGGTATCGTAAATCGCCATGCCCGCCGTGACCGATCCGCCCGGCGAATTAATATAGATATTAATGTCTTTTTCCGGATTTTCCGATTCCAGAAACAGCAGCTGAGCCACAATCAGATTCGCCATATTATCTTCCACTTCGCCGCTTAAAAAAATCACCCGTTCTTTCAGCAAACGCGAATAAATGTCATAAGAACGCTCGCCGCGCGCGGTCTGCTCCACCACCATAGGAATTAAACTCATATCCACCTCTTTCGTTAGGTAAGCCGTTTCGCTTACGATTTAGTCATGGGCAATATTATATAACAAAAGTGCGGTCATTTTTTTAAGAAAAACGACCGCACTTTAAAATAAATTCAAGCGAACGCGATTACGCTTGCGGATTCATCACTTCATCGAAGGAAGCCGGTTTTTCCGTCACCTGCGCTTTCGCCAAGACCGCATCAACCGCCTGTTCTTCCAATACCACGTTACGGATATTATTCATCAACTCTTTGTTTTTGCTGTAGTATTCAATCACTTCCGCCGGTTGCTCATAAGCCGAGGCGATATCCTGAATCATCGCTTTGGCACGCTCTTCATCGGCTTTCAGTTGGTTGGAAGAAATCACCTGCGCCAGCAATAAACCGACCTGAACGCGGCGTTTCGCCTGTTCTTCAAATAATTCGCGCGGTAATTCCGCGGCCTGTTTTGCATTGCCGCCGAAACGCTGCGCCGCCTGACCGCGCAATACCTCGATTTCCTGTTCCACCGCGGCGGCCGGAACGTCAATCGGGTTTTGTGCGATCAAGCCGTCGATCACCTGATTTTTCACCCGTGCAGTCAACGCATTTTTCAGTTCACGCTGCATATTTTTCGCGATTTCAGCGCGCAGATCCGCTACGGTTTTGCTGTTCGGGCCGAATTTCGCCACGAATTCATCGGTTAATTCCGGCAATACCATCACTTCCACTTTTTTCAGCGTAACGGCGAATTTAGCCGCTTTGCCTTTCAGGTTTTCGGCATGATATTCCGCCGGGAATGTCACGTCGATCTCAAAGGCATCTCCCGCTTTGTGGCCGACAATACCTTCTTCAAATCCCGGAATCATACGGCCTTGTCCCATTGCCAGCACGAAATCGTTGGCTTTGCCGCCGTCAAAGGTTTCACCGTCCACGGAACCGACGAAATCGATAGTCACGCGATCATCGGCTTTCGCGGCATCCTCGCTTTGCGCCCAGCTGGCCTGCTGTTTACGCAGCACATCGACCATTTTGTCAATGTCGCTTTCGCTGATTTCAACCACCGGTTTTTCCACTTTGATTTGATCCAGCCCCTGTAGCTCAACTTCCGGATACACTTCAAACGTTGCACTGAATTTCAATTCTTTACCGGCTTCAAACTGTTCTACGTTAAATGTCGGACGACCTGCCAGATTGACTTTGTTTTCAAACATTACATTAAAGAAATGTTTTTGCAGTAAATCGCCTAACACATCCTGACGTACGGACGCGCCGAAGCGTTTTTCGATAATTTGTGCCGGCACTTTGCCTTTACGGAATCCGTCAACGCGTGCATTTTTTGCTACGCGTTTTAATTCTTCACGCACAGCCTGTTCGACGGTTTCGGACGGAACGGTGATGCTGACGCGACGCTCAAGACCTTGAGTTGTTTCAATATTAAATGACATTATGTTACCTCAAAATGAATTTGCACTCGGCGAATACCCGCACCGAACACGTTAATCAAAATTTAATTAAAAAGACGATGAATTATAGCGATACAAACGCCGCCAGTCGAGAAAATGGCGTATAAAAAACCGCATTTGATTATTTTTTAATCGATACAAAAAACACAAGCCTTCTCTGAAAACAGACAAGGCTTGGCAAACAGGCACGGGTTATAATGATTTCGGCAGGCGGATTTTTTGTCCCGGGAAAATTTTATCCGCATCTTTAATCACTTCTTTATTGGCGGTGACGATCGCGCTGTATTTTGCGCCGTTGCCGTAAGTTTTCTCGGCGATTTTCCATAAGGTATCGCCTTTCTGAATCACATAAAATTCATCGTCGCCGGCCAGCGTTTCACCGTTTTGAATCGACACCTTATCCACATTCACCGCATTGATGCCGACCACGTTGCCTGCCATTAAAATGGCTTTTTCCAGCGCTTCCGCCGATGCGGCCTTGCCTTCCAGTTTAGCCACGCCGTCTTCCACCGTAACCGCCACATTTTCGACGCCCGGATTATCCTGCGCAATATGGTCGGTCACCGCCTGCGAGGCCTCTTCTTTTTTTGCAAAAATCTTTTTACCGATCTCGCCGACAAAATCAAATAAACCCATATGATGCTCCTTAGTGTAAATACCCGTTGAGTTCGGCTGTAACCTTAACCAATTCGCCGTCATAAGTCCATATCAAGTTAACGGATCGGCATAATCTTTACATTAATTGAAAAAACTCGGCGAAAAATCACCGCACTTTCGCCGTTTTTTATAATAAAATAGCCGCTCCAATACAAACGAAAGGAAACAGATTATGCGTTGGCAAGGTCGTAGAGAAAGCACCAATGTCGAAGACCGACGGGCGGCGGGCGGTTCGTTCAAAGGCGGCAAAAGTACGGGGATTCTCGGTATCATCATTTTACTCATCGGCGCCTATTACGGCGTGGATTTGTCCGGGCTGGTCGGCACCTCCGATTTCAGCGCACAAAGCGATTCCGCGTTAAACACGCAGGAAGAACAGGAGCTGAACAGTTTATCGCGCGTGGTACTGGCCGATACGGAAACCGTGTGGGGCAATTATTTCGCTCAACACAACCGCACTTATACCCCACCGGTTATGGTGCTGTACAGCGGCGCCACCACAACCGCCTGCGGTACCGGCCAATCGGCGATGGGGCCGTTTTACTGCCCGAACGATCAGCGGGTTTATCTTGATTTGTCCTTTTATAGCGATATGAAAAACCAGCTGGGCGCCGACGGCGAATCCGCTTTCGCCTATGTGATCGCTCACGAAGTGGGGCACCATGTACAAAACCAGCTCGGCATTTTACCGCAAGTAAATCAGGCACGGCAAAAGCTCAGCAGCGCGCAGGCAAATCAATTGTCGGTGAAGCTGGAATTACAGGCCGATTGCTTCGCCGGCGTGTGGGGCTATCAGGCGTCGAAAAGCGGCTTATTTGAAAGCGGTGATATTGAAAAAGCTTTCAACGCGGCGGAAGCGGTGGGCGATGATCGCTTACAAAAACGCAGTCAGGGTTATGTGGTTCCCGACAGTTTCACTCACGGCACCTCGGCACAGCGTCTGAGTTGGTTTAAACGCGGCCTGCAAAGCGGTGATCCAAACCGCTGCGACACGTTCAATTAATGCGGATTAGTGCGTTAAAGACAAAAGTGCGGTTAGTTATAATCGCATTTTTTAAATAGCAATATGTTGCTCGGCTGAAATCTGATAATAAGAAAGAGGATAAATGGCACGCCCTATTGGATTCGAACCAATGACCTACGGCTTAGAAGGCCGTTGCTCTATCCAGCTGAGCTAAGGGCGCATTTCAAATGGATATGATAAAAAATAAAAAGAAGTGGTCGGCGAGATAGGATTTGAACCTACGACCCACTGGTCCCAAACCAGTTGCGCTACCAAGCTGCGCTACTCGCCGACGAATGTGAGCATTATAGTTTTCTTTTATGTGCAGTCAATGAATTTTTTCTATTTTTCGTCCAATCGCTCAAATTTATTTCAATCAGGCTTACATTAAAATGCGTTTTCTGCCAAAATAGCAACCGTTTACGTTTTAGCTTTCACAAGGAAAAATCCATGGTTGCACAAGTCATTTCAGGTACCGAATCGGCAAAAAAAATAAAATCTGAAATTGCAGACAAAATTCAACAATATGTTAATCAAGGCAAGCGCGCGCCCGGTCTGGCGGTGATTTTAGTCGGCGCCGATCCCGCCTCTCAGGTGTATGTGGCCAGCAAACGCAAAAGCTGCGAACAAATCGGCATGTATTCCAAATCCTATGATCTGCCGGAAAGCACCACACAGCAGGCCTTGCTGGCACTTATCGATCAATTGAACGCCGATAAGAATATCGACGGTATTCTGGTTCAGCTGCCGCTGCCGGCTCATATCGACAGCACCTCGGTGATCGAACGTATCGCACCGCACAAAGATGTGGACGGTTTTCATCCCTATAATGTCGGGCGGCTGTGCCAGCGCATTCCAACACTGCGCGCCTGTACGCCGTACGGAATTATGAAACTGCTGGAAACCACCGGCACGGATTTATACGGTCAGCATGCCGTGGTGGTCGGCGCGTCGAATATCGTCGGCCGTCCTATGGCATTGGAATTACTGCTCGCCGGCTGCACCGTCACCGTGACGCACCGTTTCACCCGCGATCTGGAACATCATGTCAGAGAGGCGGATATTCTGGTGGTTGCGGTGGGTAAAGCGCAATTTATTCCCGGCGAGTGGATCAAAGCAGGCGCCATTGTGATTGACGTCGGCATTAATCGGGTAAACGGCAAGCTGCAAGGCGACGTACAATATGACAGCGCCTGTCAGAAAGCGGCGTTTATTACCCCGGTACCGGGCGGCGTCGGCCCGATGACGGTGGCAATGTTAATGTTTAACACCCTGTTTGCCTATGAACGCAACCAATCGCATTCGGTATAACGGCAACATATTTATCAATACAATCTGTTTTCACGGAAACCCGATACGCCGCGGTTTCCGCTTTTCTTGCATAATCTGTCTTTAAAAGGGGGTCATATGGCTGAAATAAACGCGCTGATTGCCGTTATCGGCATTCTTGCGACAATTTATCTGTTAATTAAAAAATACGAAACCCGCACCGTGCTTATCGGCGTCGGTCTGGTTATGGCGATATTAACCTTAAATCCGATGGAGGCATTGAACGCCTTTGCCAAATCGATGACTTCCGGCGGGTTGATTATGGCGATTTGTTCCAGTATGGGGTTTGCTTATGTGATGAAATTCACCGAATGCGACACCCATTTGGTCAATCTGCTGACCAAGCCGCTCAGCGGGCTGAAATTTCTGCTGATTCCTATCGCCACCATGCTCACTTTTTTTATTAATATCGCCATTCCTTCCGCCGCAGGCTGTGCGGCTGCGGTGGGCGCAACGCTGATTCCGGTGCTGCGTGCGGCGGGCGTGCATCCTGCCATGGCGGGCGCATCCATTCTGGCCGGCACTTTCGGCTCGATGATGAGTCCGGGGTCTTCCCATTCCGCCATGATCAGCGAAATGTCGGGGCTGACCATCACCGAAGTCAATTTATCGCACGCGCCTTACACCACTGTTGCCGGGCTGATCGGCGCGGTGACGCTGACGATCATCGCGATAATTTTAAAGGATTATGGTCAAATCCACCGGGATAATTATTTGCAGGAACAGGCGGCGGCCGACACTCAAGCCGCCGGACGGGTAAATCCGCTGTATGCGTTGGCGCCGCTTATTCCGCTGATTATTCTGGTGATCGGCGGTACCGCGCTACAACAAACGCCGGGGCTGGAATGGACCAAAATGGGCGTGCCGCAGGCTATGCTGATCGGGGCGATTTACGGCTTAATCGTTACCCGCACCGCACCGGCGAAAATCACCAACGAATTTTTTAACGGCATGGGCAATTCTTATGCCAACGTATTGGGGATCATCATTGCCGCCAGCGTATTCGTCGCCGGTTTGAAATCGACCGGTGCTATCGACAGCGCCATTGAATTCCTAAAACATTCCAACCACTTCGTCCGCTGGGGCGCAACCGTCGGGCCGTTTTTAATGGGCGTTATCACCGGTTCCGGCGATGCGGCGGCGATCGCCTTTAATACGGCGGTGACACCGCACGCCGCGGAATTAGGTTACACTCATTTAAATCTGGGCATGGCGGCCGCCATTGCCGGGGCGATCGGGCGTACCGCCTCACCGATTGCCGGTGTTACCATCGTCTGCGCCGGTCTTGCCATGGTCAGCCCGGTGGAAATGGTGAAACGCACCGCCCTCGGTATGATTCTGGCGACTTTATTTCTGGCGTTATTTATGCTGTAAAACGCGCCCAAAACGTACCGCACTTTCGGCTCAATAAAAAAGTGCGGTGCATTTTCCGAGAGTTTTCTTCTTTCTTCACCTATAAACGGGAGGCGATTATGAACGACTTAGCACAACAATTAATCCAATGGCGGCGGGAATTCCACCGTTTTCCGGAAATCGGCTGGGCGGAGTTTTTTACCACCGCCAACATTGCCGAATATCTGCACAACATGGGCTTTGAGGTGCTGCTCGGCAAGCAGATTATCAATCCGCAATTCGTACGCGGCCGACAAAAAGCCGTGGTGGAACAAGGGCTACAAAATGCCCTTGCGCACGGCATCAAGCAAACCTGGCTGGATAAAATGGACGGCTATACCGGTTGCGTCGCGCTGCTGGATACCGGCCGGCCGGGCAAAACCGTGGCGCTGCGTTTTGATATCGACTGCGTCAACGTCACCGAAACCCACAATCAAGCCCATTTGCCGAACCGTTTGAATTTCCGCTCCGTCAATGACGGTTTTATGCACGCTTGCGGACACGACGGGCATATCGCCATCGGGCTGGGCACGGCGTTATGGCTGAGCCGGCATAAAGATCAGCTGAACGGTAAAATCAAGTTGGTGTTTCAGCCGGCGGAAGAAGGCGTGCGCGGTGCTGCGGCGATCGCGGCCAGCGGCATACTGGACGATGTCGATTATTTCGCCGCCTCGCATTTAAGTTTCTGCGCCGACAGCGGCACGGTGATCAGTAATCCGAAAAATTTCCTGTCCACCACGAAAATCGACCTTCGCTACAGCGGCAAACCCGCTCATGCCGGCGCTCAGCCGCATGTGGGTAAAAACGCCCTGCTCGGTGCCGCCCACGCAGTCACCCAATTACACGGCATCGCCCGTCACGGTGAGGGCATGACGCGGATTAACGTCGGCGTGCTGAATGCCGGCGAAGGGCGCAACGTGATTCCGACAAACGCGTCCCTACAGCTGGAAGTGCGCGGCGAAAATAAGGCGATCAATCAATATATGGTGGATCAGGTAATGCGCATCGCCAAAGGCGTCGCCGTCAGTTTCGAGCTGGACTATGAAACGGAAATTATGGGCGAAGCGGTGGATATGGTAAATGATGCCGAATTGGTGGCGCTGGTGGAAGATATCGCCGCCCGGCAGCCGCAAATTCATGCGACCCATGCCGATTATGCCTTTAACGCCAGCGAAGATGCCACCATTTTAGGCCGCCGGGTGCAGGAACACGGCGGTAAAGCCATTTATTTTATTCTCGGCGCCGACCGCACCGCCGGCCATCATCAGGCGGAATTCGATTTTGACGAAGCCCAGCTGTTAACCGGCGTGAATATTTATACTCAACTGCTCAGCCGCTTGCTGGCCGCCTGAGTAATGCTTCCGTATCCCCGTAGTCAATACGGGGATCGTCTGACTTAATCCCGTTCACCTTCACCCTTTCTTTCCGCGCGCCCGCGGCGTTGTCGGCGATAAAAATGCCGCATGCCACAGCAGCCATCGCTGTCCGTTCGTAAAGTGCGGTCATTATTTTTTTAATTTTTTTAAATAATTTCAACCGGTTATTTCATTAAATTTCGTGTAAAGTCCTTGTTATTAACTTTAATGATAATTAGAATAATTATCATTTTTATTATAAGAATGATTAAATTTTAACCGTTTTTTTTATTTTATTATTTAAAGAGGCAACATGAATTATTTCATTACGCTCGGCATCACGACCCTTGCGATCGGTTCTGCATTGCAAGCCTATGCCGAAACAGAACAATTAGAACAAATCAATGTGGAAGGCAAGGCAGGGACGTCTTCCGGGGAAACGGCAAAAAAAACCTTCACCCAAGCGAAAGCGGTCAGCGTGAAGGAAGATCTTTATCAATCCACCCAAAATCTGGACAGCGTGGTGCGCAGCATGCCGGGCGCCTTTACCCAGCAGGATAAAAGCTCCGGCGTGCTGTCTATCAATATTCGCGGCGAATCGGGCTTCGGGCGAGCCAATGCGTTAATCGACGGCGTGCCGCAAACCTTTTATGCCACCGCGGCGGATGCCAAAGGACGCGCCGGCGGCAATTCACAATTCGGCGCCAATATCGACTCGAATTTTATCGCCGATGTGGAACTGGAACGCGGTAGTTTCAGCGGTAAAAGCGGCATTAATTCGCTGTACGGCGCCGCCAATTTCCGCACCCTCGGCGTGAACGACGTCGTCAAAAACGATCGCAACTGGGGCTTGCTGGTCAAAGGTTTGACCGGTTCCAATGCCACCAAGCCGAATTATATGGCCACCGCCGCTTACCGGCTGCCGCTGGATAACGGCGGCTATTTCGGCGTGCTGTACGGTTACAGTTACCGCAAAGTCTCGCAGGATTACCGTTACGGCGGCGGTGAATTTATTAAAAATGCCGGCGCCAACTTTTTAGCACAGAAAAAACGCGATTATTTCGTCAATCAGGCGGGCATTGACTTTATTAACGGGAAATGGGTGGATTTATACGGCTGGCATTGTAATAAATACCGCTGCGACAACATTGACGACATCGCCGCACAAACGGAAAAAGCCTGGCAGGAAAACGAGGTGCATCAGTTTCAGGTTCAACCGTTAGATCCCGATACACTGCGCCAGCGCTCACGCAGCCATTTGGCTAAAATCGAATATGTGGATGAGCATAACGCGCTGAACCTGCAATTCCGTACGCTGGAAAACTATGTGGCGGGACGCACCATCGACAGCAAAAACTATCAGCTGGATTATCAGTTCACCCACGGCGATTATCTCGATCTGCATGTTTTGCTAGCGCATAACGTCAATAAACAGAAATATGCCCGGTTTTCGCAATTTTCCGGCAAAACCGTGCGGGATTATCTGGAAGTGAAAAACGTCGCCAATCTGCTGGATATTAATAACACTTTCACCTTTGCCCTGCCGAAAAATGCGGAATTAAAAACCACGCTGGGATTCAATCTGCTGCATAACGACTATCAGAAAAACCGCTTTCCCTATGAATTGGGCTTATTCTACGGCGCATTCAAACACGGTGCCAAAGCGCTGCTGCCGGAATATTCCGTCACCTTGCAGCCGTCGGGCAAACAGAAATTTCTGACCGGCTATCTGGACAATTCGCTGCGCTATGATATCTGGCATTTGGGCTACAGCGCCAATATCACCAAATACAACTTCCGCGGCGAAGTCTCCGATTTCTACCCGTCTGTGTATATTCGCGATGTGTTAGGCAAAAATTCACCGCAATTCAAGCAAGCCTGTAAAATCGATCCGGAAACGAAAATTGCGCTGTGCGACAATTACGAACCGATTACGCAAAAATCCGGCAAAGCCAAGCATGCGGTCAACCAATCCGCGCTGTTAAGTGCCGATATTCATCCGCTGTTTATGCCGTTCGCCACCTATGCCGTCACCCACCGCATGCCGAATATTCAGGAAATGTATTTTTCGCAAATCAGTAATCTCGGGGTCAATACCGAACTGAAACCGGAACGCGCGCAAACCGTTCAGTTAGGCGTAAACGGCTTTACCGAAGGCCTGTTGCGGGAAGATGACGTATTCGGCTTTAAAATTCTGGGTTATCGCAGCCGCATTAAAAATTATATTCATAATGTCTATTCCTTCTGGGATGATCCGAATAAATTCAATCATTACAACATGAAGCCGGACTGGGCGCAGATTAACGGCCCGCGCGCGATTATTCATTACCAGAATTATGCCGGTACGGTGCGTAAAAAAGGGATTGAAATGGAATTAAGCTACGATATGGGAAAATTCTATGTCAATCTGGCTTATGCCTATCAGAAAACCAATCAACCGACCAATTTCAGCGACGCCAGCACCGCCTCATCGCCTAATTTAATGAGCGGAAAACTGCAACAGGGTTACGGATTAAGCAAAATTTCCATGTTGCCGCGCGATTACGGTCGCATTGATTTCGGCAGCCGCTGGTTTGATAAAAAGCTGACATTGGGTACCACCATGCGCTATTACGGCAAAAGCAAACGCGCCAATCTGGAAAGAATTAATATCGGTCAAAAGAATACGTATGACAATTATCTGCGCACCAAATATATCCGCGGCACGGAAACCATTGAGAAACAACCGCTGATTTGGGATTTCTACCTGATTTATGAACCGGTGACGGATCTGATCATTAAAGCGGAACTGCAAAACGCCTTCGATAAGAAATACATCGACCCGCTGGATTCCAATAACGACTCTGCCAACCAACGGTTCTACACCATGTTTGATGAAAAAAATCCGTATCATTCCGTGTTAAATAACTGGGCGCGCGGCCGAACCTTCGTGCTGAGCATGAGCTATAAATTTTAAACACCGCTTGCGCGTTTTACCGTCAGGGCGGAATCAATCCGCCCTTTTCTACACCCCTATCCGCGTTCGCTTAACCCGGAAATCGCCCGGCATTCCGCCACCCGATGCGCTTTTTGATTCACCAACTGGCGCAAAAATCCTTTTATTTCCGTCAATTGTGTGATTTTTTCTTCCACCTGCCGCAAATGCGCCACAATCATCTCATCCGCCACGCAATGTTGCTGCGGACTGTTTCTCAGCGCGTTCAGCTGTTTAATCTCCTCAATGGAAAAACCGAGAGAACGGCAGGCTTTAATAAAGTTCAGACAATTCAGGCTGTGTTGATCATAAAGACGATAACCGTTCGCCGCACGGCGCGGTGCCGGCAGTAAGCCGATTTTTTCATAATAGCGGATAGTTTCTAAATGAATTCCGCTTTGTTGACTTAACTCTTTGATCCGCATAATGTTATTCTCCGACATATTGCCCGACGACTAAGTTTCGCTAATTTCCCCTTGAGTCCGTAGCCGCTACAGCCTTTATATTGTGCGTCAAATAAACACGAATTGAAACCCCAACCCGGCTCAGCCGTAAGGATTTGTTATGTCACACACGCCCTCCCGCCGCACGCAGCAAGCCGTTCACGCTCACGACCATACGCCGGCAACGCAAAATAAAACGGTGTTGGCGCTCAGCCTGACGCTGATCAGCGGCTATATGATCATTGAATTTCTCGGCGGTTATTATTTTAACAGCCTGACCCTGATGGCGGATGCCGGCCACATGGCCAACGACAGCCTGTCGCTGTTTCTGGCGCTGCTCGCCCTGTTTCTCAGCCCGCAACTGCAAAAATGGTTCGCCCTGCTGAACGGCGGCTCGCTGGTATTGGTGGCGCTGATGATTTTGTACGAAGCGCTGGAACGCTGGCGCCAACCGCCGGAAATGGCGGCTCTGCCTATGCTGGCGGTGGCGTTTATCGGTTTGTTGATCAATATACTGGTGGCGCGGATTATGCTGCGCAGCGACCGGGAAAATCTCAACATCAAAGCGGCTTATCTCCATGTATTAGCCGATTTATTCGGTTCCGTGGTGGCGATTCTCGCCGGCTTAAGCGCTTGGCTGCTGCACTGGCTGTGGGTGGATATTCTCGCCAGTGCGCTGCTAAGCCTACTGGTGCTGAAAAGCGGACTCGGCGTCGTCCGTCAGGCCATCGCGGCGCTGCGCGATAAAAACAGTACGTTGAATCTGGATCATCATTCCCATGACTAACCGAACGGCGCAAAAGTGCGGTCGGATTTGACCGATTTTCAGCCACGGCGCAGCGGCGACAATATAACGAGAAAAAACCGCAAAAAAACCACCGCACTTTTCACCGCTAAAATAGCGTTGTGTCACGCGCATTTTGTGCCGTAACCGCGTACAATATACCGGTTCCATTGTCAACGAGAAGGAAAAAATCATGAAACTCGGCATCGTCGGTACGGGGATGATCGTACAGGATTTAATGCAGATTATGCCCGCCATCCGATTAGCACGGCGGGCGATTTTCGGTCGTGATCGTGAAAAAACGCAGGCTCTCGCGCAGCAAAACGGCATCGAACAGTGCTTTTTTGATTATGACGCCATGCTGGCAAGCGATCTGGATACGATTTATATCGCCCTGCCCAATCATCTGCATTTTGACTTTGCCCGGCGGGCGCTGATGGCGGATAAACATGTGATTCTGGAAAAGCCGATCACCTCCAATTATGCCCAATTCCGGCAATTACGCGAGCTTGCCCGGGCGCGGCATAAAATCCTGCTGGAAGCCGTAACGGTGCATTATCTGCCGGCATATCAGGCGATCAAACAAAAAATGCCCGACCTTGGGGAAATCAAAATCGTCAGCCTGAATTACAGCCAGTATTCCTCACGCTACGACCGTTTCAAAGCCGGCGATATTCTGCCCGCCTTTGATGCGCAAAAATCCGGCGGGGCGTTAATGGATCTGAATGTGTATAACCTGCATTTTGCCGTCGGTTTGTTCGGCGCGCCGCAATCCTGTATTTATGCCGCCAATATCGCACGCGGTATTGATACCAGCGGCATCTTACTGCTCGACTACGGCCGCTTCAAAGCGGTGTGCATCGGCGCCAAAGACTGCGCCGCCCCGGTGCAGCTTTCCATCCAGGGAGAACAGGGCTGTATCAGCGTGCCCATGCCCGCCAACGCGATGAATCGGTTCAGCCTAAGCGACAATCGCGGCAATACGCAAGAATACTGTTTTGAGCCGCAGCACCGCATGTTATACGAATTCCAACAATTCGTGCGTATTATCGATCAACAAGACGACGCTTTCGCCGAACACATGCTGGATCTCAGCGACACCGTCTGCCGCCTGCTGGAACAGGCCCGCCGCCAGCAAGGCATTTTATTTGCCGGCGAACAGGCGGATTAGCGCTTACCAAGCATTTAAAGTGCGGTGGTTTTTTATCTTGTTTGGCGAAAGCTGTATCCGTATTATCTCGGTTTATGCCGGATAACACCATGTGTTAGGCAAAAATCTTCCGCAAAATCGCCTCTAATATGTTGAACACGCGTTGCACTCTGGGCGGCGTAACCGCCTGATAAGGGCGATATAAATAAAGCTGCCATGCCGGCATGGGAATGTCAGGAAGCAATTGATGCAGTTCCCCGCGCGCCAAATAGGGCTGACACAGTTGATAATTCAGCATCGAGATGCAGCGTCCGGAAAGACAGGCCGTAAGTTCCGCATGTTGATCATTGCTGATAAAACGGGGATTTTTCGGTACCAGCATACGGTTATCACCGAAAAACCAATGCCACATTTTGCCGGTATTCGGATTAAGCAGGCCGCTGAGCGGGAATGCCATTAATTCATCCAGACTGTGTGGCGTACCGTATTGCGCAAGCAAATCCGGGCTGGCAACAATCACTTCGGAAAATGTTGCAATCGGAACGACAATAAATTGCGGATGCGGCGAATTGCCCACTCGAATCCCGATGTCAATTTGTTCTTCTACTGAATCGGCGGCATGGAGGCTTACCCGCCAATCCAGAATAAGATCAGGAAAATCAACCAGTTTTGCCAATAACGCCTGCAAAATAGTCTGATGTTGCAAAAGCGGCGGCAACGTAATCCGCACAATGCCGCTCATTTCATTCCGCTCTCCCGACGGTGTAAACAGCCGCTCGCTCTCCGCCCACAGGCGCTGCGCTTTAGGTAAAAAATACTCTCCAAAAGGGGTGAGCTTAACATTGCGGGTATTGCGCTTAAACAGCATTTCACCTAAATATTGCTCTAATTCAGTAATCATTCGTGTCACCACTTGCGGCGATACGGCAAGTTTATTTGCCGTTTCTTTAAAACTCATAGTGTCTGCTAATGTACAAAAATGGCGAAGCGCTTCATATTTATTCATATTATTCCTGTTTTCAGAATAGTCATATCCGATAAATCGAATTGTCTTAAATAATTCCTCACTTTACAATACCGTCAAGTCAACAATTTCACATAAGGAAACAAAATGAAAAACGTAGCATTGATTACAGGTGCGTCAAGCGGTATCGGTCTGGAACTGGCGCACATTCACGCAGAAAACGGCGGCGATTTGGTATTGGTGGCAAGAAGTGCGGATAAATTGCACCAATTAGCCACGGCATTGCGCGACAAATTCGCTATTAAGGTACTGACAATCGCCCGGGATCTGAGCCAAGCGGGCGCCACGGCGGCAATTTTTGCCGAAACGGAACGACAAGGCATTCAAATAGACCGCTTAATTAACAATGCCGGTATCGGCGGACACGGCCGCTTCTTTGAGCGTGATTTAAGTCTGGAACAGCAAATGATTCGGCTGAATATCCAAGCGCTGACCGAATTAACGCACCTTTATCTGCAAGGGATGATCGCACGCAAACAGGGCAAAATTCTGAATGTATCCTCCACCGCGTCGTTTATGCCCGGCCCGTTGCAGGCGGTGTATTATGCCAGTAAAGCCTATGTCACCTCGTTCAGTCAGGCGATTGCCGAAGAGGTCGCAGAATTTAATGTCAGCGTCACCGCACTTTGCCCCGGCGCCGTGGCGACAGGCTTTGTTCAGGCCGGTGATTTGCAGGGCGTAGCCGCTTGGAACAACGCGAAATCGGCACGTTCCGTTGCCGAATATGGTTATCGGGCAATGGAACAAGGCAAGCTGGTGGCGTTTAATGAAGCAAAACTAAAATTCGCTCTGGATTGGGTGATTCCGTTTCTGCCGAGGAAATGGGTACTGAAAATGTCGAGAAAGGCCATGGAAAAGGCATAAGCGTTTTACCCAACCGCAGTATCCTGCTTGAAATAAGAGGCTTAATCCCATGGCACCATTTACGCCTATTTTTACTCGCAGGATGCCGACCATACCGCATTACGCGCCCTTTGCCATTAACCGCGAAATTCCCGTCGCCACGCCTGCGGGCTGATTTGATGTTTCTGCCTGAATTGCTGGCGGAATGCGGTGGCGCTGCGATAGCCTGTTTGTTCGGCGATTTGTTCGATACTCAACTCACTGCTTTCCAGCAAATCCCGCCCTTTTTGCAACCGCACTTCCGTCAGCCAGCGGTTAAACGCCATGCCGGTGGCTTTGCGGAAATGGCGGGTAAAGGTGCTGCGGCTCATGGAAAGCCGTTCGGCCAGCGTATCGATCCGATAAAGTGCGGTGGGATTTTGCTGAATTTCCGCCAGCAGGCGGTTAATGGAACGGTGTGATGTCGCCTGCGCCATCGGCTGTTCGATAAACTGCGCCTGACCGCCCTCGCGGTGCGGGGCGGCAACCAGCATGCGCGCAATCTGATTGGCGATTTTCACCCCATAGCGCGCACGCACAATCGCCAGACAACAATCCAGCCCGGCGGCAACGCCCGCCGAGGTAATCAGCCGCGCCTGCTCCCGATAAAGCGCGTTGGGTTCAAGATGCACCGCCGGAAAACGGCGGGTAAAATCCGCCGCGCCCATCCAGTGCGTAGTGGCTTTTTTACCGTCCAGCAAGCCGGTATAAGCCAGCGCATAGGCGCCGTAACACAAACCGACCAGCGTCGCACCGCGCTGATATGCCTGCTGCAAGGCGGCAATTAACGACCGGCAAGGCGGTTGGTTAACATCATGCCAGCCGGGGATGATGATCACATCGGCATGTGCCAACAATTCTAGCCCGCCATCGGCGCGGATCGAAACCGAGTCGGAACACACCTGCTTGCCCTCCACCGCCACATGATGCAAAGCGAACAGCGGCTTCCCCGCCGGCGCTATGGAAAATACCGCCTGCGGAATCGTGTAAATCAGCGGTTGAAAATCGGGATATAAAATCAGCGCAATCTGAGGCAGTTTATCCTTGTCCATCACAACACTCCGTCAACTAAAACTGACCCGATTTTTTCGTTTATTGATTAAAAAGTCAATATGACTGCGCGCTTATTTTTCCCATAATAGCGCAACCGACAAGCACAAAAGTGCGGTCAATTTTTTAACATTTTTTATTGAACGAGGTACAACATGACATGGCATAAACTGGCTTTAACCTTATTATTCAGCGCCGCGATGATCGGCAACGCAGCGGCGGAAATACGCTATCAGCATATTCGCAATGCGACGGCAAAAATTCATTACGGCGACAAAACCTTTCTAGTCGATCCTTATCTGGCGCCGAAAGGCAGCTATCCGGGATTTGCCGGCACGGTCAACAGCGACGCGCGCAATCCGCTAATCGATATGACTCAGCCGGCAGATGCGGTCATTCAGGACATTGACGCCGTGATCCTGACCCACACGCACCCCGATCACTGGGATGCGGCCGCACAGAAACTGATTGCCAAAACCACCCCGATTTTTGTACAGAACGCCGGCGATGCTGCTATTGTACGCCAGCAAGGGTTCAGCGATGTGCGGGTGGTCGGCAAAAACACCCCGTTCGGTCAGGTGAAATTAAGCAAAACCGGCGGTCAGCACGGCACCGATCAAATGTATGCCGAACCGCAAATGGCCGAGTTTCTGGGCGAAGCCATGGGCGTGGTGTTTCAAACGCCCGATGAAAAAACCCTGTATATCGTCGGCGATACCATCTGGAATCCGGCGGTTGATCAGGCATTAAGCGATTATCAGCCCGATGTGATGGTGATGAACACCGGATACGCCAAACTGCAAGGCATGGACGGCGGCATCATTATGGGCACCGCCGATGTGAGCAAAGCTTACCGGCGCGCCCCTCAGGCAAACATCGTAACCGTGCATATGGACGCCGTCAACCACGCCACCGTCTCCAGCCAAACCATGCGCCAATATGTCAAAGCCGGCAACATGGAAGATCGGGTAAGCGTACCGAAAGAGGGGGAAATGCTGAAGTTTTAATATAGACGATATTTATTCGGTACGTTTAACACGCTTTAGACATCGTTAATCATAAAAGTGCGGTAGAATTTCAGTTAATTTTCCAATAACAAAATCAGCTGAGATCTCTACCGTGTATCTGGATTTTACCACTTACATAAGTACGACTAAGGCCGAGCCCAAAACTAGCGTTACCCGAAAAACATCCAATGTCATTTTAGAACCGCTCACAGTATTTTGGTTATACAAATAAGATGAGTATCTTTACAAATTCTTTTTTAATTATTGATAAATCATTATTCCTCTACCCCGTTAATTGGCACTTTCACCAGAAAATACTAATCGTAGAATGCATACTCAATATGAGTAAGGCGCTACTGTAAAACAATTAACGTTGAAATATATAAATAGAGCATAGCAAGTGCAAAATAAATTGATTAAAATACTCTTTCATTTTTTATAGTTAGGTAATCTATTTATGACACAGCACAGCACAGCACAGCACAGCACAGCACAGCACAGCACAGCACAGCACAGCACAGCACAC
>CCMQ01000002.1 GCA_000751835.1 Necropsobacter rosorum
CGAATAATTGCTATCCCCGCACTGGCGCCGATGCGGGTGGCGCCGGCGTCAATCATCGCCAGAGCGGTTTGGGTATCGCGAATGCCGCCGGAGGCTTTCACTCCGATGGTGCCGACCGTCCGTTTCATTAACGCCACATCTTCCGCCGTCGCACCGCCTTTATTAAACCCGGTGGAGGTTTTCACAAAGGCCACCTGTAAGGCTTTACAAAGTTCGCAGGCCTGCACGATTTCCGCCTTGGTCAGCAGGCAGGTTTCCAGAATCACTTTCAGCGTGATGCCGGCACAGGCGTCCAGTACCGCCTGAATGTCCTCTTTCACCGCCTGCCAGCGGTTGGATTTTATCCAGCCCACATTAATCACCATATCGATTTCATTGGCTCCGGCTTTAATGGCCTCGCGGGCTTCAAAGGCTTTTACCGCACTCAGATTCGCGCCCAGCGGAAAACCGACCACTGTGCAGATTTTCACATCGGTACCGGCTAATTTTTGTTTTGCCAGCGGAATATAACCCGAATTGATACACACCGAACAGAAACCGTGTTCAACGGCTTCGTCACATAGCTGAATAATATCCTGTTCGGTTTTTTCTGCGCTCAGTGCGGTATGGTCAATATATTTTGCAATGTCTTTTGCCTGCATGTTGATTCCCTCGTTTTATGGTTTAAAGAATGGTGTTACTTTTTTCTATCATACACGAAAAAAATGTACAAACTGTGATCTGTGTAACTTTTTTAACATAAATATCATTATAAACTATTAAATAATAAAATTGTTAAATTAATAACATTAAAGTTAAGGAGAAATACGATGTTTATTTTTAAACAGGCTGATGATCTTCCGGTCACGAAGAGCAAGGAAGAGATCGACAAAACCTATCGTTATTGGCGGCTGCATCTAATGATTGTCAGTTATATCGGTTATGCGGTGTTTTATTTTACCCGCAAAGGGTTTAATTTCGTCATGCCGGAAATGCTGGCTGATCTAGGGCTGCAAAAAGCCGATATCGGGATAATGGGAACGGCGTTTTATCTGACTTACGGGGTATCGAAGTTTCTGTCCGGGGTTATCGGCGATCGTTCCAACCCGCGCTATTTTATGGGCTTGGGATTAATGGCGACCGGCGTGGTGAATATTTTATTCGGCATGAGTTCGTCTATCTTTATGTTCGTGACGCTGTGGATGATTAACGCCTTTTTCCAAGGTTGGGGCTGGCCGCCTTGTTCAAAAATTCTGAATACCTGGTATTCGCGTAATGAAAGAGGCCTGTGGTGGGCAATCTGGAATACCTCGCATAATCTCGGCGGGGCGTTGATTCCGCTGATTGCCGGTGCGGTGGCGTTAGCCTGGGGATGGCGCTACGGCATGATTATTCCCGGTGTGATCGCGGTGATTGTCGGCATCGGCTTATGCGTATTATTACGCGATCGGCCGAGTTCCATGGGATTGCCGACGGTGGGCGAATGGCGCAACGATATCGCCGAACAGAAACACGAAAGCGAAGGGATCGGGCTTTCCACTTGGGAAATTCTGAAAAATTATGTGTTTAAAAATAATATAATCTGGGCGTTAGCGGTGTCGTACGGGCTGGTTTATATTGTCCGCACCGGCATTAACGACTGGGGAAATCTGTATCTGACTGAAACCCACGGCTATAATCTGTTGCAGGCCAACACGGTGATCTCGTTTTTTGAAGTGGGCGGATTTCTCGGCGCCTTATTTGCCGGCTGGGGATCGGATAAATTTTTCCATGGCAATCGCACTCAGATGAATATTATTTATGTGGTCGGCATTATTTCCGTCGCGTTGGGACTGTGGTTTATTCCGACGGACAGTACGGTCGTTATGTCGGCGCTGTTTTTCCTAATGGGATTTTTTATTTTCGGCCCGCAGTTTTTAATTGCCATGGCGGCCGCGGAAAATTCCCATAAATACGCCTCGGGCGCCTCCACCGGTTTTGTCAGCCTGTTTGCCTATATCGGCGCGGCAATTGCCGGCCTACCACTGTCGTTAATCATTGAAACATTTAAATGGAACGGTTTTTTCGGCACTTTATTTATGATTTCATTGGCTTGCGCACTGCTTTTGATTCTGGTCTTTATATTGCAGAAAAGACGTAATCAGTTAAACGGCTGATAGCAAAAATGTGTATAAAAACCGTATTTTTATGTTGATTAAAGATGCTCTGGCTTATTATAGGATCAAACTGATACGGTTTTTGGGAACTGAAAAAAGCAAAATAAAATCAGTGAACTGAAAAGTGCGGTCGTTTTTTCGACAGTTTTTTAAGCCGTATCTTAGGAGCGGGGTACTGGATTTTGTTGTAGTAGGCAATCCACACAATAATGCTTAACCGGTTCGCCGTTTAAACGCGCTAATAATTGGGTCACTGCGATGTCGCCGGCCTGCGCAAAACCCGGTTCGACCGTCAGAATGGCGGGAAACAGAAATTGCAGCAGCGGGTTGTTGCCTACGGCGCAGACCTGAACGGATTGCAAGCGCTGTTCCTGTAAATATTTGATGGCGCCGATGGCCTGGCTGTCCGTGGCGCAGACTAATGCGGAAACTGGTTCGGAAATGACCGCACTTGCATGCTGATACGCCCAATGATAACCGAGTTCGCCCTGTACGGAGCGCGGAGAAAGGTGATAAGTGCGGCAAAACTGCAAGTAACTTTGATGGCGTCGGTAACCGGTGGTGGCATCCTGATCCGTCACGCCGAGATAGGCGATATGCCGATGGCCATGGGCGTAAAGATGTGTCATTAGCAGGCGGATTGCCTTTTCATCGTCATAATAAACCGAAGAGACGGCGGGATAACGGCGGGCGATAACCACCATTTTATCTTCCCAGCCGGTCAGGCTGCGTTCGTCCAGCTCGCTGAATGCAAAGAGGATCACACCGTCCACCGCCCGTTGGCTGAAAAAATTAAGCTGCTCTTGTACGGCGGACGGGCTGAACTGACTTTCGACGATAATCGGTTCGCATTGGTTGGCGTACAGGCGCGGCAGCATCGTGGCGAGCGCCTGATTTTCCGAAGCGGAAGATAAGCGGGAAACGATAATACCGATAGTGCGGTTATTGATGCCGCGCATGGAGCGGGCGGATTTGGACGGTTGAAACCCGCATCGGCGGATAATTTCTTCCACCCGCCGGCGGGTTTGTGCGCTGACCTTCGGATCGTTATTCAACACCCGCGAGACGGTGGATTTGCCGACGCCGCTAAGTTGCGCAATATCTTTGATGGTCAGTTTCGCCATAGTTATTTCAGATTTCGATAGGTTAAAAAATAATAAAAACTGACGGCGATCAGCGAACACAGCGTCATGGTCAGCAACATGGGAACGGCGGTTTTCATTTCCATTAAGGCGACCAGCGAGCCGACCGTAGCGCCGGTACCGAAGCGGACGCTACCGACCATGGAATTGGCCGTGCCCGCCATCGAGGGAAATTTTTCCAGAATGGAGGCCATCGCATTGGAGCCGATCACCGAATTTTGCCCGACGAACAGGGCGACACCGATTGCCATCGGCCAAAAGCCGAGATCAAACATTGCCACCAGAAACAGCCAGATGCCGGCGATAAACTGCACGCTTAAGCCTGCCTGTAGCATTTTTTCCGCGCCGATTTTGGTGACCAGACGCCCGTTCAAAAACGAGCCGAGGGTCATCACGCCGATATTCAGCATAAAGAAATAACCGAAATGCTGCACCGGTACGCCGTAAATACCGATGTAAACGATGGAACCGGCGGTAATGAAGGCGAACAGCCCGCCAAACCCGAAAGCGCCGGTAAACATATAGCCGAGCACTTCTTTTTTCTTCCACAGATTGACAAAATTACGCGCGATAACGGTTAACCGCAGCGGAATGCGATTTTCTTTTTTGTGGGTTTCCGGAATGATGAAATAGACCAGCAGAACGCTCAAACCGCCCATGGCGGAAATCACATAAAAAATGGAATGCCAGTGAAAATAAGAAACCAGATAACCGCCGATAATCGGCGCCACCAGCGGCGCGATCATAAAGACCAGCGTGATGGTGGACATAGTGCGCGAGAGTTCATTTTTACTGAACAGATCCCGCAGCAGCGCGCCTGCCAGTACCACGGGCGCAGCGCCGAAGAAACCTTGGATAAAGCGCAGCAGCGTGAAGCTGCCGATATATTCCACCCGGGTCAGACTTAAGGCGGTCAGCGCACTGACGATCACTCCCAGCAAGATAATCGGTTTGCGCCCGAAACTGTCGCCCACCGGCCCCCAGAACAGTTGCCCGGCGGCCATTCCGTAAGCGAAAAAAGTCAGCGTATGCTGAACCTGTTCCGGGCTGACCTGCAGATCCTGTGCGATATTCAAAAACGCCGGCAGGTACATATCCACTCCCAGCGGCGGCAGCATAGACAATATGCCGAGGGTGAGAATAAAAATAAAACCGGCTTGGTGAACGTTGTTATTATGCAAAATTTATCCTTTGGTTAAGCGTGCGATTTCTGCCGCACTCAGCGGGCGGTATTCACCTTCCGGCAGCCGGTCGTCCAGCTCAACGCCGCCGATTCGCCAGCGGTGCAGGGCGACGACTTTATTGCCTAAAGCGGCGAACATGCGTTTTACCTGATGATAACGCCCTTCGCTGATGGTCAGATCAACGGTGTAATCATCAAGAATCGTCAGCGCGGCCGGTTTGGTCGGCTGTTTCTCACCGCGCAGCAAGATGCCCTGTTCGCAGGCCTGTCGATAGTGGCTTTCCACCGGATCGGCAAGACCGACCCGATAAGTTTTTTCACAATGATGTTTCGGCGAGGTGATCCGATGTGACCATTGCCCGTCGTCGGTCAGCAGCACCAAACCGGTGGTATCGGCGTCCAGCCGGCCGGCGCAGTGCAGTTTGCCGGCCAGCGGATAATCGAAAAACTGATAGACGGTCGGGTAATTGCCTTCATCATGGGTGCAAACATAGCCTTGCGGTTTGTGCAGCATAATATATTGACCGCTTGCCACCCAAGGCAGCAATTCGCCGTTGAAGCGGATCTCATCCGCCTCGCTGATTTTAACGGCGCCGTTTTTTTCAATTTTATCGTTCAAACTGACCGCACTTTGGCGCAGGGCTTTAGTGGCCTGTGCGCGGGTAAGGCCGGTATTTTCCGCCAGAAATTTATCTAATCGCATCATGTCGTCGTATTTCCATTTTCAATGGCACGCATTTTACTACATATTACGCCAAAACCCTAAATTCTGCACCCTGCTGAATCGGCTAAGGCGGGCGAAAAGTGCGGTGCTTTTTAGCGGAGAATAATCAATAATGTGTTTTGAATCACAGATTTTCTGATTTTTTTGCCTATAATAAACAGGCTTAAGCTGTTTTTAGATGTAACGTTAATTTTAGAAGGATCGTTTTATGGATGCACAACTACGTCAAGCCGCATTGGATTTTCATGAATTTCCGCAACCGGGCAAAATTGAAGTCACGCCGACCAAATCGCTGGCAACCCAGCGCGATTTAGCTTTGGCCTATTCGCCGGGAGTGGCGATGCCTTGTCTGGAAATTCAGGCGGATCCGGCCTTGGCTTATCGTTATACTGCGCGCGGCAATCTGGTCGCCGTCATTTCGAACGGTACTGCGGTGCTGGGGCTGGGCAATATCGGCGCGCTGGCCGGTAAACCGGTGATGGAAGGTAAAGGGGTTTTATTTAAAAAATTTGCCGGCGTGGATGTGTTCGATATCGAGATCGACGAAAAAGATCCGGAAAAACTGGTGGAAATTATCGCCGCACTTGAGCCGACCTTCGGCGGCATTAATCTGGAAGATATTAAAGCGCCGGAGTGTTTTTATATTGAACAGAAACTGCGCGAACGCATGAATATTCCGGTATTCCATGACGATCAGCACGGCACGGCGATTATCTCCGCCGCCGCGGTGATCAACGGGCTGCGCATCGTCAATAAAAAAATCGAGGAAGTCAGACTGGTCGCCTCCGGCGCGGGTGCGGCGTCAATCGCCTGTCTGAATTTGTTGGTTTCACTGGGGATGAAACGGGAAAATATCATCGTGTGTGATTCCAAAGGGGTGATTTACAAAGGCCGCGATGAGCGGATGGACGACACCAAAAAACATTACGCCATTGAGGATAACGGCACCCGCACCTTAGCGGACGCCATTCCTGATGCGGATATTTTCCTCGGCTGTTCCGCCGCGGGCGCGCTGACTCAGGAGATGGTGAAAACCATGGGGCCAAGCCCGCTGATTCTGGCGCTGGCCAATCCGGAACCGGAAATTTTACCGCCGCTGGCGAAAGCGGTGCGCCCGGATGCGATTGTGTGTACCGGCCGTTCCGATTATCCGAATCAGGTCAACAACGTGCTGTGCTTCCCGTTTATTTTCCGCGGCGCGCTGGATGTCAGCGCCACCACCATTAATGAAGAAATGAAGCTGGCGGCGGTGTATGCCATTGCCGATCTCGCCTTAGCGGAACAAAGCGATGTGGTGACGTCCGCTTACGGCGACAGCGAAGTATCGTTCGGGCCGGAATATATTATTCCGAAACCCTTTGATCCGCGCCTGATTGTCAAAATTGCTCCGGCGGTGGCGAAAGCGGCGATGGACAGCGGCGTGGCGACCCGGCCGATCGAGGATTTTGATGCGTATATCGAAAAACTGACTCAGTTCGTGTATAAAACCAACCTGTTTATGAAACCGGTATTCGCACAGGCAAAACAGGATAAAAAACGGGTGCTGCTGACCGACGGTGAGGAAGCCCGCGTGCTGCATGCGGTGCAGGAAATCGCCACCCTAGGGATTGCCGCACCGATTTTATTGGGGCGCACTGCAGTGATTGAGCAGACAATCAAAAAACTGGGGCTGCACCTTGAACAGGGACGTGATTTTGCCATCATTGATATTGAAAATAACCCGTATTATGAAGAATGCTGGACGGCTTATTATAACGAGCTGAAACGCCGCGGCATGACGCAGGCGGGGGCAAAACGAAAAATGCTGCATAATCCGACCGCACTTGGCACCATGCTGCTGGCACTGGGCAAGGCGGATGCCATGCTGTGCGGGCTGGTCGGCCCGTATGCCTCTCATTTAACCGCGATTAAAGATATTATCGGCGTCAAAGCGGGCGCGATTCCCGCCACGGTAAACGGGCTGGTACTGCCGACCGGCAACCTGTTTATCGCCGATACTTTCGTTAACCGCAATCCGAGCGCGCAGGAACTGGCGGAAATCACCTTGATGTCCGCTGCCGAAGTCCGCCGTTTCGGGATCGAACCGCAAGTGGCGTTGGTATCGCATTCCAACTATGGCAGCTTTGATGATCCAAGTGCGGTGAAAATGCGCGAAGTTTTACGCTTGGTTAAAGCGCGCGCGCCGGAACTGATTATCGACGGCGAAATGCACTGCGATGTGGCGCTGTCGGAAACGCTGCGCCGGGATATTATGCCGGACAGCCCGCTTAAAGGGGCGGCGAATTTGCTGATTATGCCGAATATGGAAGCGGCGCGCATCAGTCTGAATTTGTTGCAAGGTACGGCAACTCCGATCACCATCGGCCCGATCCTGATGGGGATGGAAAAAACCGCGCATATTTTAACCTCCGCCTCATCGGTTCGCCGTATTATTAATATGGTGGCGGTGGCCGCGGTAAAAGCCCAGCAGGATAAATAAGTTATCCTCCTTCTACACACGGGGCGGCATGCAGGCCGCCCTGTTTTTTAACAAAAATTTAAACTTTTAATGATCTTAATCAATTTTTTTGTTAAGATTTTATCGGCTTTATTACTAACGATTATTTTACAGAAGGATACTCATATGTCTTATACTTTACCTGAACTAGGCTATGCCTATGATGCATTAGAACCGCATTTCGACGCACAAACCATGGAAATTCACCATTCTAAACACCACCAGACTTATGTGAACAATGCCAATGCCGTATTGGAAACATTGCCGGAATTTGCCGATTTATGCCCGGGCGAATTAATTTCCAAACTGGCTTCCGTGCCGGCGGATAAACGCACTGCCGTGCGCAACAATGCGGGCGGTCACGCCAATCACAGCTTATTCTGGAAAGGGCTGAAAAAAGGCACCACTTTACAGGGCGCGTTAAAAGACGCCATTATTCGTGATTTCGGTTCCGTAGAGGCGTTCAAAGCGGAATTTGAAAAAGCGGCGGCAACCCGTTTCGGTTCCGGTTGGGCATGGTTAGTGTTAAATCAGGGTAAACTGGAAGTGGTTTCGACCGCCAATCAGGACAGCCCGTTAATGGGGAAAGATATCGCCGGCTGCGAAGGCTTCCCGCTGATTGCGCTGGATGTTTGGGAACATGCTTATTACTTAAAATTCCAAAACCGTCGCCCGGATTACATCAAAGAATTCTGGAACGTGGTAAACTGGGATTATGCCGCAGAACGTTTCGAAAAAAAATCGGCGGATTGCAAGTGCGCTAAATAATCACTGATTGCTTGTTTAGTAAAGCCCGGGATGACCGGGCTTTTTTGTGGAAGAGGACTTTTTGGTTTTTATATTGTTATCGCTGTTTTTATTAAAAATAATCTAATAAATAAAAGTTTTTTCAAAATTATTTCTATATAAGATTGTTTTTTTATTGTTTATATTTAAAATCCTAACTGTTCGCCTCAAGGGGCGCGGATTAGATTTTGATATAACAAAAACAACAATGATTTATAGGAAGTGATGATGACAAAACTCTACGACCGTTCGTTCGAACGGGAAAACTGCGGCTTCGGTCTGATCGCAAATATTGACGGCGTGCAGAGCCATAAAGTCGTGCGCAACGGGATTTTGGGCTTATCCCGCATGCAGCATCGCGGCGCCATTTTAGCGGATGGCAAAACCGGTGACGGCTGCGGTCTGTCGCTGCAAATGCCGGAAAGTTTTTTCCGTACTGTGGCGGCGGAAAACGGTTTTTCTCTGGCTAAAATTTTCGGCGTGGGGCAGATTTTTCTGCCGCAGGATGCCGTGCTGGCGCAGCAATATATGGCGATTATTGAGCAGGAATTAACCGAAGAAACCTTAGGCATTCCGGCCTGGCGCGACGTGCCGACCAATCCGTCGGTACTCGGTGAGATCGCACTGGCGGATATGCCGTTGATCAAACAGGTGTTTATTAACGCACCGAGCGGTTGGCGGGGACAGGATTTGCAGCGCCGTTTGTTTGTTGCGCGGCGCCGCATCGAAAAACGTATTGCACATCCCGATTTTTATATTTGCAGTTTCTCCAACCAGACGATTGTGTATAAAGGTCTGTGTATGCCGAAAGATTTGCCTGAATTCTATCTGGATTTAGCGGATTTACGCATGCAGACTGCGATTTGTTTGTTTCATCAGCGGTTTTCCACCAATACTCAGCCGCGCTGGAAACTGGCGCAGCCGTTTCGTTATCTGGCTCATAACGGCGAAATCAATACCATTTCCGGCAATCGTGCCTGGGCGCGCGTACGGGCTTACAAATACCGCACGCCGTTAATTCCCGATCTGCAAAGTGCGGCGCCGTTTGTGAACGAAACCGGTTCGGATTCGAGTTCGCTGGATAATATGCTGGAATTATTCGTCAGCGGCGGCATGGATTTGTTTCGCGCCATGCGCTTGCTGGTACCGCCGGCATGGCAGCAGAATCCGGATATGGACGACGATCTGCGCGCCTTTTACGATTTTAACTCCATGCATATGGAACCCTGGGACGGCCCGGCCGGGATCGTCTTATCCGACGGCCGCTATGCCGCCTGTAATCTCGACCGTAACGGTTTGCGCCCGGCGCGTTATGTGATTACCGAAGATCGTCTGATTACGATTGCCTCCGAAGTCGGGATCTGGAATTACGCGCCCGACGAAGTGGTGGAAAAAGGGCGGGTCGGCCCGGGGCAGTTGCTGGTGATCGATACCCGCAAAGGGCAGGTGCTGCATTCCGATGAAATCGATAACGAAGTGCGCGCCCGTCATCCCTATCGTGAATGGCTGAATAAACATGTGCAGCGCCTGATTCCGTTTGAACAGCTGCCGGAAAATGAGGTGGGCGAAGGAACGCTGGACGAAGCCACCTTAAAAATTTACCAGAAACAGTTTTTATATCATCGCGAAGAACTGGAAAACGTGTTGCGCGTGCTGGGGGAAAACGGTCAGGAAGCGGTGGGCTCTATGGGCGACGACACGCCGTTTGCCGTGCTGAGCGAGCGCCCGCGTCTGTTGTTCGATTATTTCCGCCAGTATTTCGCCCAAGTCACCAATCCGCCGATTGATCCGTTGCGTGAAGCGCATGTGATGAGTCTGGCAACCAGTATCGGGCGCGAAATGAGTGTCTTTTTTGAGGCGGAGGGCATGTCACAGCGAGTGAATTTTAAATCGCCGGTGCTGGTCTATTCCGATATGCAGCAAATTCTGCGTTTAGCGCCGGATCATTATCGACACAGTATTTTAGACGCCACTTATAATCCCGATGAAATCGACCTGAAACAGGCGATTGAACGTCTGTGCGAACAGGCCAAACAGGCGGTGAGTGACAAAACGGTGCTGTTAATTATTTCCGACCGTTATATCGATCGGCACAAACAACCGATTCCGAGTGCGTTAGCGGTGGGCGCGTTGCAAAGCTGTCTGGTGGAAGCCAATCTGCGCTGCGATACCAATATCATCGTGGAAACGGCGGAAGCGCGCAATCCGCACCATTTTGCGGTGCTGATCGGCTTAGGCGCCACTGCGGTGTATCCTTATCTTGCCTATGAAACTCTGTATCAAATGGTGCAACACGGCGCGATCAGCAAGCCGCTGCGGGTGGTCACCGCGAATTTCCGCAACGGGATCAACAAAGGCTTATATAAAATCATGTCCAAAATGGGCATTTCCTGTATTTCTTCTTATCGCTGCGCCCGCCTGTTTGAAGTGGTCGGTTTAAGCGCAGAAATCACCGCACTTTGCTTGCCGGGGATTACCAGCCGGATTGAAGGGGCAGGATTTGCGGAAATACAGCGTCAGTTAAGCGCGAGTCGTAAACGCGCCTGGCGTCACAGTCAGGATCTGGATATCGGCGGTTTGCTGAAATTTAAACCGCAGGGCGAATACCACGCCTATAATCCGGAGGTGGTCAATGCGTTGCAGGCGGCGGTGAATTCGGGCGATTATGCCGAATACTGCGTATTCCGCGACAAAGTGAACCAGCGCCCGATAACCACAATCCGCGATATGTTACGGCTGAAAAGTGAGGGCAGACAGCCTATCGCCCTTGAGGAGGTGGAAGCGGCGGAAAATCTGTATCGGCGTTTTGACAGTGCCGCCATGTCTATCGGCGCGTTAAGCCCCGAAGCTCATGAGGGGCTGGCGACGGCGATGAACCGGCTGGGCGGTTATTCCAATTCCGGTGAAGGCGGTGAGGATCCGAAACGCTACGGCACGGAAAAAGTGTCTAAAATCAAACAGGTGGCTTCCGGCCGTTTCGGCGTTACACCGGCTTATTTAATGAGTGCGGAAGTGATTCAGATTAAGGTGGCGCAAGGTGCGAAACCGGGCGAAGGCGGTCAGCTGCCGGGCGATAAAGTCACCCCTTATATTGCGCAGTTGCGCTATGCGGTGCCGGGTTCAACCCTGATTTCTCCGCCGCCGCATCACGATATTTATTCTATTGAGGATCTGGCGCAGCTGATTTTCGATTTGAAGCAAATTAATCCGCGCGCCCTGATTTCGGTCAAACTGGTGTCGTTGCCGGGTGTCGGTACGATTGCGACCGGCGTGGCGAAAGCCTATGCGGATTTAATTACGATCGCCGGTTATGACGGCGGTACCGGCGCCAGCCCGCTGACCAGCGTGAAATACTGCGGTTTGCCGTGGGAGCTGGGGCTGGCGGAAGCGCAGCAGGCGCTGGTGGAAAACAATTTGCGCCATAAAGTGCGCCTACAGGTGGACGGCGGGCTGAAAACCGGGCTGGATATTGTCAAAGCGGCCATTCTGGGAGCGGAAAGTTTCGGTTTCGGCACCGCACCGATGGTGGCGCTGGGTTGCCGTTATCTGCGGATCTGCCATTTGAACAACTGCGCCACCGGCGTGGCGACGCAGGACGATACGTTGCGCCGTCAGCATTATCACGGCGTGCCGGAAAAAGTGATGAATTATTTTAAATTCATCGCACAGGATGTGCGTGAAATTCTGGCTCAATTGGGCGTGGCGAAACTGACGGATTTAATCGGACGCACCGACCTGCTGGAAATTATCCACGGCAAAACCGGCGCGCAGCGGGGACTGGATTTAAGCAAACTGCTGTATGCGCCGAAAGTGCCGGCCGGCAGCAGCCGGTATTGCACCCAATCCAATCCGCCGTTTGATCCGGGGCGGCTCAATCAGGCGATTGTGGCGCAAAGCAAAGCGGCCTTCGACAGCGGTTTATGTGCGGAACTGACTTTCGATATCTGCAATCTGGATCGTTCCGTCGGCGCCGCTTTATCCGGGCTGATTGCCGAACGTTACGGCAACCGCGGTAATCCGTTGCAGGAATTTCATATTCGTCTGACCGGCACCGCAGGACAAAGTTTCGGCGTGTGGCTGGCGGGCGGCGTAAACCTGAGCCTGACCGGTGATGCCAACGATTATGTGGGCAAAGGCATGGCGGGCGGACGTATCGTCATTAAACCTCATAACGGCGTGGCCTTTAAGGCGGAAGATGCCGTGATAGCGGGCAATACCTGCTTATACGGTGCCACCGGCGGCGAATTGTTCGCTTCCGGCCGGGCGGGCGAGCGCTTTGCGGTGCGTAATTCGGGCGCGTTGGCGGTGGTGGAAGGCATCGGCGACAACGGCTGCGAATATATGACCGGCGGGGTGGTGACCGTGCTGGGTAAAACCGGTATTAATTTCGGTGCGGGCATGACCGGCGGATTCGCCTATGTGCTGGATACGGACGGCAAATTCCGCGGACGCATTAACCCGGAACTGGTGGAAGGGCTAAGTATTGCCGATTTGCCGACCCATCAGGAACATTTGCGCGGCCTGATTTCCCGCCATGTGGAACTGACCCGCAGTGCAATCGGGGAGCGGATTTTGGCCGATTGGGACAATTATATGACGCGATTTGTGCTGGTGAAACCGAAAGCCAATGAAGTGGACGCCCTGCTGGGGCATAAACGGCGTACCCAGAATGAATTGCGCGCCGTGATTCAATAACACCGAAAAGGCGGAAAAGTGCGGTTAATTTTTAAAAACTTTCGTCAAAACGACCGCATTTTCCGGCTAACCCGTAACAGAATGAAGGAAGAAAAAATGAGCCGTGATAATGTTTACCAGTTTATTGATTTACCCCGTGTGGATCCGTCGAAAATTCCCTTGCACAGCCGAGTGAACGAATTTATTGAGATTTACCAGATTTTCAGCGATGCGCAGGCGGTTTCGCAGGCGGATCGCTGTCTGGAATGCGGCAATCCCTATTGCCAGCACAAATGTCCGCTGCATAACAATATCCCCGACTGGCTGCGTCTGGCGCACGAAGGGCGTATTTTCGATGCGGTGGAACTGGCGCACCGTACCAACAGTCTGCCGGAGGTTTGCGGCCGGGTATGCCCGCAGGATCGCCTGTGCGAAGGTGATTGTACGCTGAACGGGGAATTCGGCGCGGTGACAATCGGCAATGTGGAAAAATATATTACCGAAAAGGCCTTTGAAATGGGTTGGAAACCGGATCTTTCCGGCGTGCCGGACAGCGGTAAAAAAGTGGCGGTGATCGGTGCCGGCCCGGCCGGACTAGGCTGTGCCGACGTGCTTATCCGCAACGGCGTGCAGGTGACGGTGTATGAACGTCAGCCGGAAATCGGCGGGCTGCTGACCTTCGGCATTCCGGCCTTTAAACTGGAAAAAAGCGTAATGACCCGCCGCCGTCGGATTTTCAGCGAGATGGGTATCCGTTTTGAACTGGGGGTGGAAATCGGCAAAGATATTGCGCTGGCGGATCTGGCCGCTCAGTATGATGCCGTGTTTCTCGGCGTCGGCACCTATCAGGGCATGCCGGCGGGCATCGCCGGCGAAACGGCGCAAGGAGTGTATTCCGCGTTGCCGTTTTTAATCGGCAACACGCAGCATTTGCTCGGCTTTGAGGCAGCGGATTATGTCAGCATGGTCGGTAAGCGAGTGGTGGTGCTCGGCGGCGGGGATACGGCGATGGATTGCGTGCGCACGGCGGTTCGTCAGCATGCCGCTGAAGTAACCTGTATTTATCGGCGCGATGCCGCCAATATGCCGGGGTCTAAAAAAGAATATCAGAATGCGAAAGAAGAAGGCGTGGCATTTCGCTTTAACGCCCAACCGGTGCGGATTGAAGCGGAACCGGTGGCGGTGCGCAGCGATGCGGCGGGCAGAGTGACCGGAATTAGCGTATTACAAACCCGTATGGGCGAGCCGGATGCTAACGGGCGTTGCCGTGCGGAAGTGATTGCCGGTAGTGAGACGGTGATCCCTTGCGATGCGGTGATCGTAGCATTCGGTTTTGCACCGCACGCGATGCCGTGGCTGGCGTCGGTGGGCGTTACGACGGATAAACGCGGACGTATCGAGACCCGCGGCGAGTTAAAACAGCAAACCGCCAATCCGAAAATTTTCGCCGGCGGTGATATTACCCGCGGCTCGGATCTGGTGGTGACCGCCATTGCCGAAGGACGCGAGGCGGCACAAAGTATTATGGATTATCTTTGCGTTTAACCGAACGCTTGAAATGCAAAAGCCGAGGCGCGGCGGCTTCGGCTTTGGGTTGGCTAAAACGGGTTAATCCGGCAGTAAATCCACGGTGACATTGCCTTTCAGCTGGCAGCTGCAAGCCAGCACATAGCCGCGCTGAAGCTCGTCTTCGGTCAGCGGCCCGTTGGTGGACACCTCATAATCGCCGCTTACCCGCGTTTTGCAGGAACCGCAGATCCCGGAACGGCAGGCGGCAATCACCGGCACTTTATGTTCTTCCAGCGCCGCCAGTAAGGTCATGCCCACCGGCACGGAAAAACTTTGCGGCACCGGATTGGAGAGGGTTAAGGTCACCTGCTTGCTGTTATCCAGCAGGCAGTTTTCCGCCGCGGCATGGAACTGCTCCAGAAAGAAGCGTTCCGGCGCAACGCCGAGCGCTTGCGTCATGGCCTGCAAATCATTCATATAACTTTGCGGGCCGCAGGTCAGCACGCTGTAATCGGCGATATTCGGTACCAGCTGCGCCAGCATTTCGCGGCTGAGCCGGCCGGACAGAAAACCCGGTTGCGCATCGACCGAGGCATTGATAAACAGTTTCAGCTGCGGAAACTGCTGACGTAATTGCTCCCATTCGCGTTTGAAGATCACATCTTTCGGCGCATGCACACTGTACAGCACCACTACATCGACATCCGGGCGGTTATTCAAAAGCCAGCGGGTCATCGACATAATCGGCGTTACCCCGCAGCCGCCGGCGGCCAGCAGATAACGGTCGCTGAGGATTTTGGCGCAGGTAAAGTCGCCCATCGGATCCGACAGCCAGAGCTGATCACCGGCTTTCACTTCCGAGGTCAGCCAGTTGGAACCGACGCCGTCTTGAATGCGGCGCACGGTCAGCGTGATAAAACGGCTTAATCCCGGCGAGGAAGACAGCGTATAGGCGCGGGCAATATCCGGCGTGTTGCGGATACTGACCAGCGCGTACTGGCCCGGCTGATAGGGGTAAAAATCCTGCGCGATAAGTTCGATGGTATAAACGTCATCGGTTTCTTTGAGCACCGAATGCACTTGCATCTGGTTGTAACATAAAGGGTTTTGATTTTCCGACATGATCCTTTCCTGATTAAAGTGCGGTGCGTTTTCGGCTTATTTTTCAGTGCCGACACGGTTTAAAAACCGCTGAAAAAATCACCGCACTTTGATTGATTATTTCGCCAATGCTTCGGCCATATCCTGTTCCGGTGTGGTTAAACCGCGTAAGCCGAATTTCTGGTTCAGCAGCGTCATCACATTATCATTCAGAAACGCCGGTGCGGTCGGGCCGGTGTAAATATTTTTCACCCCCAGCGCCAACAACGTGAGCAGGATCACGATGGCTTTTTGTTCGAACCAGGATAACACCAGCGTCAGCGGCAATTCGTTGACGCCGACATTCAGTTTCTGCGCCAGATTGACCGCCAGCATAATGGCGGAGTAGGCGTCGTTACACTGACCGACATCCAACAGGCGCGGTAAACCGTCGATAGTGCCGAAATCCAGCTTGTTGAACCGGTATTTTCCGCAACCGAGGGTCAGAATGGCGCAATCCTGCGGCACTTGGCGGGCAAAATCGGTGTAATAGCTGCGTTCGCCTTTGCTGCCGTCGCAGCCGCCGACTAAAAAGACATGACGCAGTTTTTTCTCCGCTACCATGTTGATTACCGCATCGGAGGCATCCAGCAAGGTCTGACGGCCGAAACCGACGGTGATGCGGTGTTCCAGTTCGCTGTAAGGAAAACCGGACATCGCCTGCGCTTTGGCGATCACCGGTGCGAAATCGCGGTCTTCAATATGCGCCACGCCCGGCCAGCCGACGATGCTGCGGGTAAAAATACGATCGGCATAATGACCGACATTCGGGTCGATAATACAGTTGGAGGTCATGATAATCGGCCCCGGGAACTTGGCGAATTCTTTTTGCTGATTCTGCCAGCCGCTGCCGTAATTGCCGGCTAAATGTGGATATTTTTTCAGTTCCGGATAACCGTGCGCCGGCAGCATTTCGCCGTGCGTATAAACGTTAATGCCGGTACCTTCGGTTTGTTCCAGCAGCGCTTTTAAATCTTTCAGATCATGGCCGGAAATCAGAATACATTTGCCGGCGAGCGGTTTTACGTTGACCGTAGCCGGCACCGGATTGCCGAAGGCTTCCGTTTCGCCCTGATCCAACAGCCCCATCACCTGAAAATTCATGTTGCCGATCGCCAGGGCTTTATCCAGTAATTCGCCCAGATCACTCGGTTGAGTGCCCAGCCAAGCCATAAATTCGTGGAACTGACGGTACACTTCATTGTCGGATTTGCCCAGAACATGAGCATGTTCCATATAAGCCGCCGCGCCTTTTAAACCGTATAGGCACAGCATCCGCACACCGTGCGCCTCTTCGCCGATCTCCGCGCGATCGGAATTTAACGCGAAATCCGCCGCCTGTGCGGTTAATTGCGCAATGCTGTCGCCTTGTAATGTCAGATGCGCCAGCGGATGTTTTACTTCAATGCTGGGGTTAATCGCCCGACAGCGGCGGATAAGATCGTCACGGTAATCCTGCGCCTGGCGGGCATAGTGAATGATCCGCTGTGAGTCGAAGTTGACGTTGGTTAAGGTGGAGAAAAATGCCTGTGCGCAGAAGGCATCGATGTGATTATCAATGATGCCCAGATCCCGCCCCTGTAGCGCCCAAGCGGAAAGACTTTGCAATACTGCTACCAGTAGATCCTGTAAATCGGATGTTTCCGCCGTTTTTCCGCACATGCCCTGTGCGTAGCTGCAGCCGTTGCCGACCGGGGTGCGCATGGTTTGTTCACATTGAATGCAATACATAAAAATCACTCCTAACAGATAAATAATTGACCAAAAAAGTCGGTTATTAAAAACGTAAAAATAGTAAAGCTTTTCATCAATAACACAATGAAGATTTTTATTAATTTACTGTTTTTTTGATCTGGATGGAAAAAGCTACTAAGAAAGGGGTAGCTGACATCGGGTTTTGAGCTTTTGTATTGTGGTTGGGGGGTATTTTGTGGGCGGAGGGCGGAATTATCTTCTTCAATTTTATAGAAAAAATGCTGAATGACAGGCCGTTATTCAGCATTTGTAAGACGAAAGAAATTGTAATATTAGCCTTTAAAATCGCTGCCGAGACAAGGCTGGATGTTGGCTAAAATCGCTTTGACCAAACGCGGCGGTGCGGCGACGATGTGGCCGGCGGTCAGGTAATTATGCCCGCCGTTGAAATCGCACACCAAGCCACCGGCTTCGCGCACAATCAGATCGCCGGCGGCAATATCCCAGGCTTTCACACCCATTTCGAAATAACCGTCCACCCGACCGGCGGCCACATAGCATAAATCCAGTGCGGCGGAGCCGGTGCGGCGGAAATCGGCAACTTCGCTAATAAGGCTGTTCATCATGGCGAAGTGAATCGGCATTAATGTCGGTTTTTTGAATGGAAAGCCGGTGACTAACACCGTGCCCTGTAAGTCGCGTTTGTTGTCCACGCGCAGACGCAGTTCATTGAGTTTCGCGCCCTCGCCGCGAACGGCGGTGAATAATTCATTGCGCATCGGATCGTAAACCACGCCGACTTCGGTGCGGCCTTTCACCCGGATTGCGATAGAAACGGAAAAGTGCGGTAAACCTTTAATAAAGTTTGTGGTGCCATCCAGTGGGTCGATGATCCATTGTACTTCGCTGTCTTTGCCTTCCAGCGCACCGCTTTCTTCGGTAATAATGGTATGTTCGGGGTAAGATTTTTTAATGACTTCGATGATAGCCGCTTCGGAAGCCTTATCAATATTGGTGACAAAGTCATTTTTGCCTTTGCTTGTGGTTTGAATTTCATCGCGGCGTTCATAACCTTTAGCAATAATATTGCCCGCTCTTCGTGCCGCACGAATGGCGATGTTTAACATTGGATTCATAGATTTCCACCAGATTTTAAAGAACAGTTAAGAGCGCTGATTATAGTGATTTTTTCACTGAAAAGCGAGAACTTACAGAAAATTTTAAAATTCCTGACTAAATTTAAAGGGTATTGTGATAGAATATCCACAATTTGAGGTCAGATAATACGATAATGATATGTTGGAAAATATCCGAATTGTGCTGGTGGAAACGTCGCATAGCGGCAATATCGGCTCCGCGGCCCGGGCGATGAAAACCATGGGGCTGGCGCATTTATATCTGGTGGCGCCGAAACAACGGATTGATGCGCAGGCTATCGCCTTGGCCGCCGGTGCGGAGGATGTGGTGAACAACGCCGTGCAGGTCAACGATTTTGCCGACGCGATTGCCGGCTGTTCGTTAGTCATCGGCACCAGCGCGCGCCTGCGCCATGTGCAAACCCCGCTGATTGAGCCGCGTGAATGCGCCGAAAAAGCCATTTTTCATGCTCGGCAGGGAAACGTGGCGATCGTGTTTGGACGTGAGTGCAGCGGATTGACCAATGATGAACTGCTGAAATGCCGTTATCATCTGACGATCCCGGCCAATCCCGATTATTCTTCGCTCAATCTGGCCATGGCGGTGCAGCTGGTCGCTTATGAACTGAGAATTGCATGGCGCGCGACGGATAAAATACAACAGCAATCGCCACTTTCAGCGATAGAGAATATCTATCCGGACGCGCAGGCGCTGGAATATTTTTTCGCCCATACCGAACGGCTTTATCGCCAACTGGGTTTCATTCAGAATCAAGGTGTTATGCCGAAATTAAGACGGTTATATCAACGGGCGCAAATTGAGCGTAACGAGCTGAATATTCTGCACGGCATGTTAAGTGCGGTAGAAAAAAGGCTGAAATAAGCCGGCTCAATAGTTGACTAATTTAGTTGGTTATGTAATATATCGCCATTGATTGATAAGAAGGAAAATAGAAGATGAAATTAACCTCCAAAGGTCGTTATGCTGTCACCGCAATTTTAGATATTGCCCTCAATGCTGAAAACGGTCCTGTCAGTCTGGCCGATATTTCCGAGCGGCAACATATTTCCCTTTCTTATTTGGAACAATTGTTTGCCAAATTGCGCCGTCACGGTCTGGTAAAAAGCGTGCGCGGCCCCGGCGGCGGCTATCAGTTGGGGCTGCCGGCCGACGATATTGCCATCGGCATGATTATCTCCGCCGTCAACGAAAATATTTCCGTGACCCGCTGTCTGGGGCAGGGCGACTGTCAGGGCGGCAAGCAATGTCTGACCCATTCCTTATGGGAACAATTAAGCCAGCGCATTGAAGATTTCCTGAACGATATTACGCTGGCGGAACTGGTGGATAAACATCATGTAAAGCATAAACAGACCCATCAGGATTTTGACAATTTAGTAATGATTAATAAATAACCGCTAGCAAAAAGTGCGGTAAAAAATAAAGTGTTTTTTAGGAGTTGATAATGAAATTACCCATTTATTTAGATTATGCGGCGACGTGTCCGGTGGACGAACGGGTGGCGAAAAAAATGATGGACTATTTAACCATCGACGGCACTTTCGGCAATCCGGCGTCCCGTTCGCACAAGTTCGGCTGGCAGGCGGAAGAAGCGGTGGATGTGGCGCGTAATCATATCGCCGATCTGATCGGTGCCGACAGCCGTGAAATTGTGTTCACATCCGGCGCGACGGAGGCGGATAATCTGGCGCTGAAAGGTGCGGCGCATTTTTACCAGACCAAAGGTAAACATATCATTACCTGCAAAACCGAGCATAAAGCGGTGCTGGATACCTGCCGTCAGCTGGAGCGCGAAGGTTTCGAAGTGACTTATTTAAGCCCGCAGTCGGACGGTTTGATTGATTTGGACGAGTTGAAAGCGGCGATGCGTGACGACACCATTTTAGTGTCGATCATGCACGTCAATAACGAAATCGGCGTGATTCAGGATATTGCCGCAATCGGCGAAATCTGCCGCGAACGACGGGTAGTGTTTCATGTGGACGCCACTCAGAGTGTGGGCAAACTGCCGATTAATCTGGCGGAACTGAAAGTGGATTTAATGTCCATGTCCAGCCACAAACTGTACGGGCCGAAAGGCATCGGCGCGTTATACGTCCGGCGTAAACCGCGTATCCGTCTGGAGGCGATTATCCACGGCGGCGGCCATGAACGCGGAATGCGTTCCGGCACCTTACCGGTACACCAAATCGTCGGCATGGGCGAAGCCTATCGCATCTGCAAGGAAGAAATGGCGACCGAAATGCCGCGTCTGAAAGCGCTGCGCGATCGCTTGTATAACGGCTTGAAAGATATTGAAGAAACCTATGTCAACGGTTCGATGACACATCGGGTGGATAACAATTTAAATATCAGTTTCAATTATGTGGAAGGCGAAAGCCTGATGATGGCGCTGCGCGATATTGCGGTGTCTTCCGGCTCCGCCTGTACTTCGGCAAGTCTGGAACCGTCTTATGTGCTGCGTGCGCTCGGGCTGAACGATGAACTGGCGCACAGTTCGATCCGTTTTACGCTGGGACGTTATACCACGCAGGAAGAGATTGATTACACCATTAATCTGGTCAAAAGTGCGGTGCAAAAATTACGCGAATTATCCCCGCTGTGGGATATGTATAAAGACGGCGTGGATTTAAGCGCCATCGAATGGACGCACCATTAAGGTTTAAGCCTGTGACGCGGCGGCTCGATAATTTAAATTCGGCTTATTGTTTTTGATACAAATGTAGGAAAGGAAAGAAATATGGCATACAGCGACAAAGTCATCGATCATTATGAAAATCCGCGTAATGTCGGTTCGTTTGACAAAAAAGCGGCGGATATCGGTACCGGCATGGTCGGCGCACCGGCCTGCGGCGATGTCATGCAGCTACAGATTAAAGTGAATGACAGCGGCATCATTGAAGATGCGAAATTCAAAACTTACGGCTGCGGTTCGGCGATTGCCTCCAGTTCGCTGATTACCGAATGGGTGAAGGGCAAATCGTTAGATGAAGCGCAGGGGATTAAAAACAGCCAGATTGCGGAAGAGCTGGAATTGCCGCCGGTTAAAATTCACTGTTCTATCTTAGCGGAAGACGCCATTAAAGCGGCGATCGCAGATTATAAAGCGAAAAAAGGCGAGTAATTGATTATTCTGATACGCGCGCAGCAGACGCGCGTTATCATTTTACCTTCTATTTGGAGAATATTATGGCGATCACATTAACCGACAGTGCGGCGAATCGGGTAAAAACCTTTTTGGCTAATCGCGGTAAGGGTATCGGATTGCGTTTAGGCATTAAAACCTCCGGGTGTTCAGGGCTGGCGTATGTGCTGGAGTTCGTCGATCAGTTAAATGACGATGATCAGGTGTTTGAACATCAGGGCGTTAAAGTGATTGTGGACAGCAAAAGTCTGGTTTATCTGGACGGCACCCAGCTGGATTTTGTCAAGGAAGGGCTGAATGAAGGATTTAAGTTCAGCAATCCGAATGTCAAAGATCAATGCGGCTGCGGCGAAAGTTTTAATGTGTAAGCGGGTAAACGGCATGACGAATCCTTTTGCATTATTTGCATTACCCGTTAGCTTTGAGCTGGATCAGCATCGCCTTTCCCAGCGTTATCTGGCGTTGCAGAAATCCCTGCATCCGGATAATTTTGCCAACCGTTCGGCACAGGAGCAGCGTCTGGCGCTGCAAAAATCGGCGGAAGTCAACGATGCGTTGCAAATTCTGAAAGATCCGATTTCCCGCGCCGACAGCATTATCGCCCTGCACCTCGGCTCTCAGGACACAGAACAACAAACCAATCACGATATGGCATTTCTGATGCAGCAAATGACATGGCGCGAACAGCTGGAAGCGCTCGAACAGCAGCAGGATACGCAACGGCTGAGCGCATTTTCCGCGCAAATCGAACAGGCCGGCAGAGAGATTTTAAGTGAACTTTCCACCGCACTTGGTGCGGAAAACTGGCAGCAGGCACGGGTGCTGACCGATCGGCTGCGTTTTATTCGCAAACTGACGGCGGAGATTGAGCGGATTGAAGAAACGCTGCTGGCATTCTGAGCCATCCTGTTGTCCGATGGCGGATGACGAACATTATTATATAAACTGATACATAAGAATTTTAGAGAACATAATCATGGCATTACTGCAAATCGCCGAACCCGGTCAGAGCGCCGCTCCCCATCAACAGAAACTCGCGGTCGGTATTGATTTAGGCACCACCAATTCGCTGGTGGCGACGGTGCGCAACGGGATGACGGAAATTTTATCCGACCGACAGGAACGTCCGCTTACGCCGTCAATTGTGAATTTTCAGCCGAATCAACCGGTTCGCGTGGGCTATGAAGCCGCCGAACTGGCCAGCGAAGACCCACGCAATACGATTATTTCGGTCAAACGTTTGATCGGCCGCTCCCTGGAAGATGTGCAGCGCCGCTATCCGAATCTGCCTTATGCCTTTGCCCGCACGGAAAACGGCTTGCCGTTATTTCAAACCGCGCAGGGATTGGTCAGCCCGATTGAGGTGTCGGCGGAAATTCTGAAAAAACTGACCGCACTTGCCGAGCAGCGGCTGGGCGGCGAGCTGTCCGGCGCGGTGATTACGGTGCCCGCCTATTTTGATGACGCACAGCGGCAAAGCACCAAAGATGCGGCAAAATTAGCCGGGCTGAATGTGCTGCGGTTATTGAACGAACCGACGGCGGCGGCGATTGCCTACGGGCTGGACAGCGGACAGGAAGGCGTGATTGCGGTGTATGATTTGGGCGGCGGAACCTTTGATATTTCCGTTTTGCGCTTGGCCAAAGGCGTATTTGAAGTGCTGGCCACCGGCGGAGATACGGCGCTGGGCGGGGATGATTTTGATCATCTTATTGCCGACTGGATCCTGCATCAATCGGCGCTCGGCGTTGACAATGCGCAGCAACAGCGCCAATTGATCGAAACGGCCAATCAGGCGAAAGTGCGGTTAAGTTCCGCCGCGAAAACCACGATTCATTTTAAAGACTGGTCGGGCGAAATGTCCGTTGAACAGTTTAACCAATTGATTGAGCCGCTGGTAAAACGTTCGCTGGCGGCTTGTCGCCGCGCGCTGAAAGATGCCGGTGTCGACACACAAGAGGTGCGCGAAGTGGTGATGGTCGGCGGCTCGACCCGGGTGCCTTATGTGCGTGAGCAGGTACAGGCGTTTTTCCGCCGTCCGCCGCTGACCTCGATTGACCCCGATAAAGTGGTGGCGCTCGGGGCGGCGATTCAGGCCGATATTCTGGTCGGCAATAAACCGGAGGCGGAAATGCTGTTGCTGGATGTAATTCCGTTGTCGTTGGGGATTGAAACCATGGGCGGTCTGGTCGAAAAAATCATTCCGCGCAACACCACCATTCCGGTGGCCCGCGCACAGGAATTTACCACCTTCAAAGACGGGCAGACCGCGATGTCGGTGCATATTGTGCAGGGCGAGCGCGAAATGGTGGCGGACTGCCGTTCGCTGGCGCGTTTTACCCTGCACGGTATTCCGCCGATGGCTGCGGGCGCGGCACATATTCGCGTTACTTACCAAGTGGATGCGGACGGGTTGTTAAGCGTGACGGCGATGGAAAAATCCACCGGTGTGCAGTCTTCCATTCAGGTGAAACCTTCTTACGGCTTAACCGATGATGAAATCACCCGTATGCTGAAAACCTCAATGGAAAATGCCAAACAGGATATTCAGGCGCGTTTGCTGGCGGAACAGCGGGTGGAAGCGGCGCGGGTTATCGAAAGCGTGTATGCGGCGCTGCGACAGGATGAAGCGTTGCTCAACGATGAGGAATTAAGTGCGGTTAAAAATGCGTTAGTTTCGTTACAGCAATTACAGCAGCAGGATGACAGTCTGGCGATCAAGCAAGGAATTAAAGCCTTGGATCTGGCGACGCAGGAATTCGCCGCGCGCCGTATGGATAAATCAATTCGCGCCGCCTTATCCGGTCATTCTATTGACGATATTGAAAAATTGAAGGAATAAAATATGGTTAAAGTTGTTTTTTTACCCCATGAAACGCTGTGTCCCGACGGTATGGTGGTCGATGCGGCGGAAGGGGATAACTTACTGGATGTGGCGCTGGACGCCGGGGTTGAAATCGAACACGCCTGCGATAAATCTTGCGCCTGTACTACCTGCCATGTGATTATCCGCGAAGGATTCGACAGTTTAAACGAAAGCAGCGATCAGGAAGACGATATGCTGGATAAGGCATGGGGGCTGGAAGTGGACAGCCGCTTAAGCTGTCAGTGTAAAATCGGTAACGAAGATTTAGTGGTCGAAATCCCGAAATACAGTATCAATCACGCCCGGGAAGAGCATTAATCCCCGTCACACAACCGTAAATTTAACCCGCCGTAGCATCAAGATGAACGGACGATTTGTGTTTTTATGAATTGTCCTGAATAATAGGCGGGTCTCCCCTTTATTGTGAGTATTAAAAGGATACTTATGAACATTCAACAAGCAATTAAGCAACAGCGCCTCGGCGTATTATTCCGGCAGGGTTCGTTCGGTATCGAAAAAGAAAGCCAGCGCGTGCATGAGGACGGCTCGGTGGTGACTACGCCGCACCCGGCCGTATTCGGTAATCGTTCCTATCATCCTTATATTCAGACGGATTTCGCCGAAAGTCAGCTTGAACTGATTACACCGCCGAATAACAACATCGAGGACAGTTTGCGCTGGCTGTCCGCCATTCATGAAGTGGTGCTGCGCTCATTGCCGGAAAACGAATATATTTTCCCGCTCAGCATGCCGGCCGGTTTGCCACCGGCGGCGCAGATCAAAGTGGCGCAGCTGGATAACGCCGACGATGTGGCGTATCGCGAACATTTGGTGCAATCCTACGGCAAAAATAAACAAATGGTCAGCGGCATTCATTATAATTTTCAGCTTGCGCCCGATTTGATCCGCGCCTTGTTCAAGGCGCAGCATGACTATCAAAGTGCGGTGGATTTTCAGAACGATTTATATCTGAAAATGGCGAAGAATTTTCTGCGTTATCAATGGGTGCTGCTGTATTTACTGTCGGCGACCCCGACGGTGGACGGCGATTATTTCAAACAGGGCTCCCCGCTGAAAGCCGGCCAATATGTGCGCAGTCTGCGTTCCAGCCAATACGGTTATGTGAATGCGCCGGAGATCGTGGTGTCTTTCGACAGCGTGGCAAAGTATGTCGAAACCTTAGAGCATTGGGTGGCAAGCGGCAAGCTTATCGCCGAGAAAGAATTTTATTCCAACGTGCGCTTGCGCGGCGCCAAAAAAGCCCGTGATCTGCTGGCCAACGGCATTCAGTATCTGGAATTCAGACTGTTCGATTTAAATCCGTTCGAGCCTTACGGCATCAGCCTGAACGATGCGAAATTCATTCATTATTTTGTGCTGCTGATGATCTGGCTGGATGAGACCGCCGATCAGCACGGCGTGGAGTTGGGCAAAGCGCGTCTGGCGGAAGTAGCGTGGGAAAATCCGTTGGCGCAAACCGCTTATCGGGCGGAAGGCGAAGCGCTGCTACAGCGCCTGATTGACATGCTGAACGATATCGGCGCGCCACAAAGTGCGGTGGATATTGTACAAGAAAAATTAACCCAGTTCGCTCAGCCGGACAAAACCCTGTGCGGTCGTTTAGTGCAGGCGGTGGAACAAGCCGGCGGCTATCAGCGCTTCGGCGCGGCGTTGGCAAAACGGTACAAAGCCGCGGCGTTCGAGCGTTTTTATGCGCTTTCCGCGTTTGACAATATGGAATTATCCACCCAGGCATTATTGTTCGATTTGATTCAAAAAGGCATCAAAACGGAAATTCTGGACGAGCGCGATCAGTTCCTTTGCCTGCAATTCGGCGATCATATCGAATATGTGAAAAACGGCAATATGACCTCACATGACAGCTATATTTCGCCGCTGATCATGGAAAATAAAGTGGTGACCAAAAAAGTGCTGGCCAAAGCCGGTTTCAATGTGCCGCAGAGTGTGGAATTTACCTCGGCGGAACAGGCGCTGGCAAGTTACAGCCTGTTTGAACGGCGCGCGGTCGTGATTAAACCGAAATCCACCAATTATGGTTTGGGTATTACCATTTTCCAGCAGGGCGTGCAGCACCGCGAGGATTTTGCCGCCGCGGTAGAAATCGCCTTCCGGGAAGACAAAGAAATTATGGTGGAAGATTATCTGGTCGGCACCGAATACCGCTTTTTTGTGCTCGGCGATGACACGCTGGCGGTGCTGCTGCGCGTGCCTGCCAATGTGGTGGGCGACGGCGTGCATACGGTGGCGGAACTGGTTGCGGCGAAAAACGCTCATCCGCTGCGCGGCGACGGCAGCCGTACCCCGCTGAAAAAAATCGCCTTGGGGGATATTGAACGGCTGCAACTGAAAGAGCAGGGATTGACGATAGACAGCATTCCGGCAAACGGTCAGTCGGTGCAGCTGCGGGCCAATTCCAATATCAGCACCGGCGGCGACAGCATTGATATGACCGATGAAATGCACGACAGTTATAAACGCCTTGCCGTCGGCATTACCAAAGCCATGGGGGCGGCGGTGTGCGGGGTGGATTTAATCATTCCCGATCTGAAACGTCCCGCCGAACCGACGCTGGCTTCTTGGGGCGTGATTGAAGCGAATTTCAATCCGATGATGATGATGCACATTTTCCCTTATGCCGGACAATCCAGACGGGTAACGCAAAATGTTATCCGCATGTTGTTCCCGGAAGTGAAATAACAGAAAAAACCGCATGCTAATCATGCGGTTTTTTATCGTACCGGATTCGCCGGCGAGAGATGCTTTTATCGATTGGTCGGCGCATGAGATGCCGTTGCGGATAAATACCGGTGCAGCAATAACGCGCCGGCGGTGCATAAACACATGGGTAGCCAGTAAGCCGGTGACAGGCGGGTGAGTTCGAGCATAAAGACCATGGCGGTCAGCAGCATTTTTTGCGCCAGACCTAAAAAGACGGCCGCCCCGATCAATGCCGCCGCGCCGAGGGGAATTTCCGGCAGCAGCGCGTTCCACAGCGCAGCGCTGAGAAACGCCAGCAGGCCGCCCAACATCATCGACGGCGTAATTCGTCCGCCGTAAGCCCCCGCCAGCATCGCCAGCAATACGGCGAACCATTTGGCTGCCAACAGCTCCGCCGCTTCCCGCCAACCGATTAAAGCATGAAAACTTAATTGATTGCCGGCTTTACCGTTTCCGAGAATATCCGGGTAATACACCGCCATAAGACCGATTAATCCGAACGTCGCCAGCGAGAACAGCAGCATGCGCGGGCTGCGGCGCGGCAGTTCGGGCAGGCCGGCGATACAGCGGTCGAACAGATAAACGCCCAAGCCGAGCAAGGGGCCCGCCGCCAGCGCCCACAGCAGGAAATTCTGATTTAACGGGATATCCGTCATCGGATATTGTATGCCGTCGCCCAAGCCCATTCTGACGACGGCAACCGCGCTGCTACAAGTGATTAACGCGCTAACGACCAGCCGAGGCTGCCATGCCAGCAGCAGGGTTTCCAGAATAAAAATAACCGCGGCAAAAGGAACGTTATAAACGGCCGCCAGTCCTGCGCCCGACGCACAGGCCAGTAAAATACGCCGTTCTTCCGCGTTCAGCCCGGTATGGCGCGACCACTGTTCGGCAAAGGCGACGCTCATTTCGCGCGGTGCGACTTCGCGCCCCAAAGGCGAGCCCATGCCGACGGTAATAATCTGCAATAGCGCGTGGCTAATCGTGGTGACAAAAGGCATTGATTGCCCGTTATTGACCGCACTTTTAACCTCGACTAACGGTTTTCCCCAGCGATGAATGCTCATCCAGCCCAGACCCGCCGCCGCACCGCAGGCGATCAGCGCCCAGAAACGGCGCCAGGGCGCGGCATCTTCTACGCCTTCACGAAATGACATCGGCGTATTGAAGCCGTAGTCGAATACATAGTGCTGGACATGATGTAACAGCAACGTCAGTAAAATACCGACCAACCCGGCGATAATGCCGACGCCGAGGAGAGAAAACAGAAATTTGCTACGAAATAACGGCATACAAGATGATCTTATCCTTAAGTTAAGATGACGGAATACGACGAAGGCATGTTCTGCGATTGATACGCTATGGCATCAATTGCAGCAGCGCATCGACAATCGGTACTACAATCATAAATAAAATGGTGCTGGTCGTCACCACATTGGTGGCGAACCGCACGTCGCCTTTGGCCTCATTGGCGAGAATCGGCAGCACCGCCAGCGCCGAGACGGAGGATTGTACAATCAGCGTTTTCGCTTCGATTGACGGCAGCGGCAGCCAGTGCTGACCGAGCATAATCAACGCAAACATCACCAGCGGTGAAAGCACAAACTTACCGAACAGGGCGGCGAGGGTGTCTTTATCGAAACGAATGCTGTTTAAGCCGGCGTCACATAAGGTAATGCCGATGTAAATCAGAGACAGCGGCGTCACGGTTGCGCCGACATATTGCAGTGACGAATGAATAAAACCCGGCACGGGAATATCGCCCAGTAAAAAGATTAAAGAAATCAAAAAGCCGATAAGCGGTGCCGGGAACAGCTTTTTCCAGTTGAAGGCCTGTTTCTGCGCATTGGGCTGCGCTTCGCTGCTGTCGCGCGCAATCAGCAAGGCGCCGAATGCCCAGGTCGAGACGGTATTGAGCACATAATACACCAGAAAATACGGCATGCTGAGATCGCCGAAAAGCGCGATATTCAGCGGCAAACCGATAAAAATCGTATTCGCGTTCACAATCGTGTTGATAAACACCCCGCGGCGACCGGGACGTACGCGCAGCACCTTGACCATCAGCCAGGAGAGCACATAGCCGATCACGACCGAAACGACGCCATAAAACAGACCGTCCGATAAGGCAAGCAGTTTATCGCGGCTTAAGTAGGTCAGGACGGAAATGAAAATGGACGCCGGCATGGCGATGTTCATAATCAGTTTGGAAAGATTCGCGGCAAAGGAATCGGCAAACCAGCCCTGCCGGCGCAGATAAAAGCCCAGGGCGATGATCAGAATAATGGAAAGTACGCTTTCCAGTGCGGTTAAAAATGCCATAGTTAAGCCTCTTGAGTAACAGACGGTGTAAGCGTATGCGCTGAATAGCGCATCGATTGCACCCTCATAAACGGAAAATTCGCCCCATAACCAGCGCGGTCGCCCCGCCGAGCAGGGTGGCGATTAAACGATGTTCGGTGGTTTGAATCGGATCACCGAAACCCAGCGCAATAAGAAAGACGATGGTGGCGGAAATCATACTGCTTAATAATGCGTAATGCGCTTTTTGCATGGAAAATGCGGCGGCCGCGGTTAAAGTCAGACAAATCAGCAGCACGAATAAGGCGTCATGAAACAGGTAAATAATCACGGTGGCCAGCCCGCAGCCGAATAAGGTGCCGACCAAGCGGTTAATCGCGCGCGCCAGCGTGACATTGCCCGCCGGACGTAAAATCAGCAGCGCGGTCATCGGCGCCCAATAATCGTTGGCAATTCCCGCTTGTTTCGCCATCAGCAGCGCGGCAATCACAGCGATCACCACACAGAGCACAAAGCGCAGCAGCAAGGCCGGCGCTAACGGCGTAGTGGCGGCGACCGGTAACGGCTGCGCACTTTTCGGGATCAGCAGCGATAACAACATCATGCCGAGTAACTGTATGCCGCCGCCGGACAGCACCAATCCGGCACGTTGCAAGGCCGGTTCGAAGGATTGCGGATAATAACTGGCGACCAGAAAGGCGACCACCACCTGTAAGCTGATCCACCATAAATTATTGTCATAACCGGTCAGAAACGCGCACACCGCAGTCAGCAGTGCCGTCACCGGCAACAGCCACAGCGCATGTTCGCTGGCCAGCGAGCCGGCAAATGCCGCCAGCGCCATACCCAGCGTTGCAGCGATCACCGCGCCCCAGCGATAACCGGCAAAGGTTCTGGAGGCGCCGAATCCCACCGAAAAAGCGGCACCGACCAGCACGACCGCCGAAGTCGGATCCAAATCCAGGCTGAATGCCAGCACAATAATAATCGCCGGTGCGCACAACACCGTTTCCCGCCAGTAAATTTCCCCGCAGAACGTTTTCAGTTTATCCGCATAAACACTCAATGTAATCTTGCTCCTGTTCCTATCGGATTAATGCGACGGCGAACATCATGTTCACCGCATTCAGAATAAAACGATGCGGGATTATAGCGCCGATTGGGCGAAAAAACTGCAAAAAAAAACCACCGCACTTTTTATCTAAACGCTGTCGGCGGATGACCAGAACAACAGAGAAATGCCGTTGGATATCAGCTCAATAGCGAAAATCAATCCCAGTGTGACGGCCGCCGATTGCGGGAAGTTGGCGAATATCAGACCGGCCAGCAGTAAGGATAACGCCGCGGAGGCGATCATTACCCAACGGATATAGCCGTGCAGCAGTTTAACTGCCACGCAGAAGCGGAAAATACCGGCCAACAACAGCATAATCCCGAACAGGATCGTCAGCGAAGCGAGCCCTTGCAGCGGGTGTGCCAGCAAAAAATAACCGAGCAGTAAATAAGCCAGCGCAATGATAATCTCACTCCATTTTGCCTGCCCGCTCAGACTACTGAACGCGGAATAGAGCATCACGACAGCGCAAATGAGCAAGAACCAGCCGGCTAACAGATCAACCGTTAAGCTGGCGGCGAACGGATTAAAACACGCGAAAAGACCGCCGATTAAAGACAGTAATCCGGCGATAAATAAACCTGAGTTTTTCATTTTTTATCTCCTGTAAAATCTGAGCGTAAAAAATTAAACCGTCTGCGGCAAGCAGACGGTTTGTGGTTAGGCGCGGTAAAGCGGTTGCCACATGGCATCCTGCACGGTCTGTATCCAGTTTTCCGACTGTTTGGTTGCGACCCCGTCGGCGACCGCCTGTTTGGCGACGGCAACCGCAACGGTTGCGGAAGAAGCGCGCAGATTATCCACCGGCGGCAAGAGGGAAGCGCCTAAATCCTGCGGATTGACCTGACTTGCCACGGCTTCGGCCGCCGCCAGCAACATGGCGTCGGTAACCTGTTCGGCGCCGGATACGATCACGCCCAAACCTAAACCCGGATAGAGCAGGGCGTTATTGCCTTGTCCGATATGGAATGTCGTTCCCTGATAATCTACCGGCGCGACCGGAATGCCGGTGGCGATTAATGCCTTGCCTTTTGACCACGGCACTGCATCCTGCGGCATCACTTCGATTTTTTCGGTCGGGTTGGAAAGCGGCAATAAAATCGGGCGTTCCACGCCGGCACACAGCGCGTCAATCACCTGTTGGTTAAAGGCGCCGTGATCGGTGGAGGTACCGATCAAAATGGTCGGCTTAACCTGTTTGACCACTTCCAACAGACCGATCTTGTTATCTTCTTTCCGCCACGCGGCGACTTCGGCGGCCGGACGGGCATATTCCTGCTGATAATCAGGCAGATTCGGCATATCATCGGTGACCAGACCGTGAATATCGATTAACCACACGCGCTGTTTGGCCTGTTCGCGCGAAAGGCCGCTGCGTTCCATTGCGGCGCTGATCTGATCCGCCATACCGGTACCCGCCGTGCCAGCACCGTACACCACCAAACGCTGGTCGGCAAAAGTCTGTTTGGTGACTTTCAGGCCGGAAATCACCGCCGCCATTACGATCGCCCCGGTGCCTTGCATGTCGTCGTTGAAGATGCGGTATTGGGTGCGGTTCTGCTGTAAAATACGGCGCGCATTGGAGGGGCCGAAATCTTCGAAATGTAATAACGCATGCGGGAACATGTCGGCGGCGACCTTGAGATATTCGTTAATCAGATGATCGTAACGTTCGCCGCGCACCCGGGCGTGACGGTTGCCGAGATAGGCGGGATCATTCAATAAGGCTTCGTTATCGGTACCCACGTCAAGATTGACGGCGATAACACGCGCCGGATCAATACCGGCGGCCGCGGTATAAACCGCCAGTTTGCCGACGGAAATATCCGTCCCGTTGACGCCCCAGTCGCCGATACCGAGAATTTCCTCCGCATCGGACACCACGATCAAATCCACCTCATCCGCGCCTAATCCCAGTGTTTCAAAGGAGACTCTGATATCCTCGGGACGGTTGACATTCAGATAAACGGCGCGCGAGCGACGGTAATCGCGGCTCCATTTTTTGATCGCTTCACCGACGGTCGGATCATAGATGATCGGCAGCATTTCCGCCAAATGATCGGTAATCAGGCGATAATACAACACTTCGTTACGGTTATGCAGCTGGTCTAAAAAGATATATTTTTCAATATCTTTTTCATAGCTTGACAGCTGTTTGTAAGCCCGTGCCACTTGTTGGTCAAGGGTTTCCACCGCCGCCGGCAGCCGACCGGTCAGCCCAAGTGCGGCGCGTTCCCGCAACGTGAAGGCGGTACCTTTATTGGTCAGCGGATTGTTGATGATATCCAGAGTTTTTCCCATGACATGCTCCTTTGATTGGTTGTGCAATAATAAGACATTATCGCGGTCATATGATTTTTGCAACGATTTGTACTGAATCGTTACAGGCAGTATAGCCTATCTTGCTGTAAAAACAACCTAAAAAGTTGTTATCTCTTATTTAAAAGTCCTTAATAAAACAGGTTGATTACTCCACTATTAACGTCGAATGGAGGCTTGTATGAAACTGAATTTTAATCATCATGAAATGAATAAACGCATCGGAAAAACCATCGCCAAATATCGCCAGCAATGCGGCTTTACCCAAGAGCAAGTGGCGGAAATACTGGAGATCGGCAATGAGGCGGTCTCGCGCATGGAACGCGGTATTATCGTTCCGAATGCGGTCAGATTAATCGAACTGGCGGAGATTTTTAATTGCACCGCCGCCGATCTGATCGGTGAAAGCAGTCCGCGCTTGTCCGACCAGACACATCATATTCATCGCATGATAACGGAGCTGGCCGAATCGGATCGCGATTTAATGCTGCATTTTCTGCAATGTTTTGCCGGCCGTCTGAAACAGGCGTAATAGCGGCGCTCAAACGGCGGTAAAAGCGGTAAAAAGTGCGGTGGATTTTTAGCAAGTTTTAAAAACAGTAGCAAATCGCACCGCACTTTTTTACAATACGCCTGATGAAAGCCGTCTGCCGGCGGCTGCGACGCTTAACTAAGGAACCATGCTTTGACACCAACACCGAGCCGGGAATTTACCCTCGAACCGCAGGATAATATGCGCCTGCAAGCCCTTTGCGGCGCATTTGATGAAAATATTCAATTGATTGAAAAAGAATTTAATCTCAACATTTGCCGCCGTAATTTTACCTTTACCATACAATCGCAGGAAGATGAGGTAAAATCCCATCATGGGGCGGTGATTGCCGGTGCGGTGGCATTAATTCAGCGTCTGTATCTGGAAACGGCGCCGATTCGCGGCAAAGTGAAAGAAATCGATTTGTCCGATGTGCATATGGCGATTCAGGAAAGCCGCATGCTGCTACAGGCGCAGAGCGATGAAAGCCGGGTTTACGGCACCACGATTAAAACCAAACGCGGCTTAATTAAACCGCGTGGGCCGAACCAGATTCAGTATCTGCATAATATTCTGCGCTATGATATCAGTTTCGGTATCGGCCCGGCGGGTACCGGGAAAACGTTTTTAGCCGTCGCCGCAGCAGTGGAGGCTTTGGAACGGCAGGAAATCCGCCGCGTGCTGCTGACTCGTCCGGCGGTAGAGGCCGGCGAAAAACTGGGCTTTCTGCCCGGAGATCTGGGACAAAAAATCGAGCCTTATCTGCGGCCGTTATATGACGCCCTGTTTGAAATGCTCGGCTTTGAAAAAGTACAGAAATTAATCGAGCGCAATGTAATTGAGATCGCACCGCTAGCCTATATGCGCGGCCGCACGCTGAACGACAGCTTTATTATTCTGGACGAAAGCCAGAACACCACGGTGGAACAAATGAAAATGTTCCTGACCCGGATCGGCTTTAATTCCAAAGCGGTGATCACCGGCGATATTACTCAAATCGATCTGCCGCGCAGCCAGAAATCCGGTCTGCGCCACGCCATTGAAGTGCTGGAAGCGGTGCCGGAGCTGAGCTTTAATTATTTCGACAGTAAAGATATTGTGCGTCACCCGGTGGTGGCGAAAGTGGTGCAGGCTTATGACGCTTGGGAGGCGCAGGAGGAAATCCGCCGTCAGTCGCTGGCGGAACAGCGCCGTATCGAACGGGCGAAGGCGGAATAAATTGGCCGGAAAACAACAAGCAAGGGCGCCGAAACGCCCTTGCTTTATGGTGTTAATCCGCTTGGTTTTTAATCTTCCTTGCCTAATATCTGGTTGATTTCGCTTTTATATAACACCGCTTTGGCGCCGAAAACCGCCTGCACACCACCGCCCACTTCCAGTACATCGATCGCGCCCAGCGCTTTCAGCCGGGCTTTATCCACCGCGTTCACCTCTTTTACCGCAACCCGTAAACGGGTAATACAGGCATCGACATGTTCGATATTGTGCGCTCCGCCCAGCGCCTGAATAATCGCATGCGCGTTTTCGGTCAGCGAGGTGGTTTGCACTTCCGTGCGTTCCTCCTGCTCATCGCCGCGTCCCGGCGTCATCACATGAAACGTTTTGATCAAAAACAGGAAAGAAAAATAATACAGCAGCGCCCAAGGGATCCCGACCAGAATCACCCGAATCCAATGGGTATTTTCATTACCTTGCAAAATGCCGAACAACAGAAAATCAATAAAACCGCCGGAAAAGGTATTGCCGATCGCGATATTGAGAAAATCGGCAATATAGAAAGAAACGCCGTCCAGAAAAGCGTGGAACACATAAAGCCAAGGGGCGACGAATAAAAACATAAATTCGATAGGCTCGGTAATGCCGGTGATAAAGGAGGTCAGCGCAGCACCGAGGAATAATCCGCCGATCCGGCTGCGACGCGATTTCGGCACCGCATGATACATGGCAAGACAGGCGGCGGGCAGCCCGAACATCATGGTGTCGAAACGGCCGGCGAAAAAGCGGGTGCCTTCGGTAAATAAGCCCTGATGATTGGGATCGGCGAGTTGGGCGAAAAAGATTTTCTGCGCGCCGACAATTGTTTCGCCGTTCACGATTTCCGTACCGCCCAGTTCGGTGTACCAAAACAGCGGATAAATCATATGATGCAGCCCCACCGCACCGCTCAGCCGCATTAAAAAGCCATAGAAAAAGGTACCGATTTCGCCCATTGAGGCAATATGTTCGCCGGCGGCAAGCAGCCAGCCCTGAAACGTCGGCCAGATAAGGAAAAACAGCACGCCGACAAAGATTGCGCAGAATGCGGTAATAATCGGCACAAAACGTGAGCCGCCGAAGAAACCGAGCACCTGCGGCAATTGAATATTGTGATAGTTATTGTGCAGCTTAACGGTAATCAAACCCATCACCAATGCCCCGATCACACCGGTGTCGATGCCTTTGCTGTCCGGCGCGAACAAGGGAATCAGCGCATCGATGGTGCCGCTCATAATCAGATAACCGACCGTCGCGGCCAGCGCGGCGACGCCTTTATCCCGTTTCGCCAGCCCGATACCAAGCCCGATACACAGCAACAGCGCCAGATTGCCGAACACCACGCTGCCTGCGGCGGACATCAGCTGGAAAACGCTTTGCAGCATGGCATGATTTAACACGGGATAAGCCTGAATGGTGGCGTGATTGGAAAGGGCGCCGCCGATCCCCAACAATAACCCTGCGGCAGGCAGGATTGCGATCGGCAGCATAAAGGCTTTGCCGATCTGTTGCAGTTGTTTAAACATTAAAATTGCTCCTGATTTCGGTGTAAAAATTCATTTTTCGCAAAAGACCGAAAAAGTGCGGTAATAATAAATCTTTTTTTAGCGAAAAGCCTGCATTTTTTCCTGAAATGTGATCTAATTTCCAGATTTATAAGACATTATTGCATATCCGCCACCTGACGGAGCGCAATAGAAAAATCAATATTCTTCACCGCGTTTGAATGATAAGCTATGCAAATTATCAGCCAGTCAGAGAAAGAATATGCAAAATGTAATGATCGATTTACAAATCGCCAGTGAAGCGCATGAAAACTTGCCGAGCGTCGCCCAGATTCAGCAATGGGCGAGTGCGGCGGTGCGGGCGGAACACAGCGTGCCGGAAATCACGGTGCGGATTGTGGATGAAGCGGAAAGTCATCAGCTGAATTTAACCTATCGCGGAAAAGATCGCCCGACCAACGTGCTGTCGTTTCCCTTTGAATGCCCGCCGCAAGTGGTGTTGCCGCTGTTGGGCGATTTAGTGATTTGCCGTCAGGTGGTGGAACGCGAAGCGCAGCAACAGGGCAAACCGCTGACGGCGCACTGGGCGCATATGGTGGTGCACGGCAGTTTGCATCTGCTCGGGTATGATCATATTGACGATGATGAGGCGGAAGAAATGGAAAAGCTGGAAACGGAGATTATGGGCGCGCTGGGCTTTGCCGATCCTTATCTGGCGGAAAAAGCGTAACGTGCAGGCTCGGCAGATCGCGCTGCTGGTCGGCGAAGATGAATGGCTCATTGAACAACTGAGTGGACAACTGCGCGCGCTTTGCCGACGAAACGGTGAAAGTGCGGTGCTTTTTTATGCCGAAAATGCACCGCACTTAGCGTTGGATTGCCCGTATCAACCGGTCAGTTTTTCGCAGGCAAGAAACCGTTTGGGGCAAGAGGCGGCGCTGATCATTTACGATGCGCGCTACGGCATTCATCTGGATGCGCTGGCCGTCGCCGGCGGCGGCTTGCAGGCCGGCGGTTTGTTGCTGCTGCTGTTTAATCGGTGGCGAACGCTACAACAACAGATTGATATGGATAGCCTGCGCTGGAGCGGCGAGGCGTGCGGCATCCGCACACCGAATTTTATCCGTTTTTTTCAGCGCCATATTGCGCGCTGCGCTTTTCCCGTTTACCGGCAGCAGGATATGCCGCGGATCGATTTATCCGTGCCGCGCCCTTCTTGCCGGGACAATCGTCATGTGCCGACGGCGGAACAACGGGCGGTGCTGCAACGGATTTTATCCGCGCAGGCGGATATTTTCGTACTGACGGCAAAACGCGGGCGCGGTAAATCCGCGTTGGCCGGCATGCTGGCGGCGCAGTTGTCCCATGTGCTGATTACCGCACCGAATAAAAGTGCGGTCAATATCTTGCGCGAATTTGCGGGCGTCGAATTGCCTTTTATCGCCCCCGATGAACTATGCCGGCAAATTGCACGGGCGCCGCAGCGGTTTGTCGAATACTGGCTGATTATTGATGAGGCGGCGATGATCCCGCTGCCGCTGCTGCGTGGTCTGACATCAGCGTTCAAACATATTTTATGTACCACCACGGTACAAAGTTACGAAGGCACCGGGCGGGGATTTTTGCTGAAATTTATGCAAAAAACCGACCGCACTTTATGCCATCTCACCTTAAGTGCGCCGTTGCGCTGGCGCGCGGATGATAAGGTGGAACCCTTTATTGATGCGCTGTTGCTGCTGGATGCGGAACAGGCGCTGGCGCAGCCGCAGCCGCGATCGCAGGTCGGCACCTCATACCAGATTTGCCGTTTCCCCCGGCAGCAGCTGCTTGCACAGGAGCGTTACCGCGAATTTTACGGTTTGCTGACCTTGGCGCATTATAAAACCTCGCCGTCGGATCTGCGCCGTTTATTTGATGCGTCGGGTCAGCATTTCTGGCTGGCGGATTCCAAAGACGGCCTGCTCGGTTGTTTATGGGGCGTGACGGAAGGCGGTTTGCATGATGCCGCACTGATTACCGATATTCAGCGCGGCGTGCGGCGTCCGAGGGGCAATCTGGCGGCGCAGATGCTGTGTCAGCAAACGGGGTTGGCGGCGGCCTGTAGCCTGCGATCCGTGCGTATTTCCCGTATTGCGGTACGGCCGGACAGACAGCGGCAGGGCATCGGGCGGCAGCTGGTCGAAGCGCTGGCGCAGCAAGGTGCGGCGGATTTTGTTTCCGTCAGCTTCGGTTATACGCCGTCGCTGATGACATTCTGGCGGTGCTGCGGTTTTCAGATAGTTTGTCTCGGCGAACACCGGGAAGCCAGCAGCGGTTGTTATTCGGCGCTTGCCGTACGCGCGTTAAGTGCGGCGGGAGAGGCGTTCTGTCAGCAGGCAGGCGCGCAGTTTCGGCGCAATATCGGTTTGTCTTTTCATCCGCTGGCAGCGCATTTTATGAGTGAAGCGCCGGATTGGACATTGCGCCGGGAAGACCGCTTAAGTCTGCAAAACTTTGCCGATTTTCACCGCACTTTAGCGGCGGCATTGCCGGCCATCCGGCGTTTGTTGCATTGTTTGGCGACGCGGCAGGGCGCATTATCCGGCCCGTTGCTGACGGCCTATTGTCGGCAGCGAGACGGAAAGCCGGCAAGCGTTGCCGGTAAAAAACAATGGTTAAAGGCTTGTAGAATGGAAGTAAAAGAAATGTTGCAAAAATACGAAAGCCTTTTATGATTACATTTGCTCGTTAATGAAAGGAGAATGACTATGACAGAGGCAAAGAAAAGCTGGTTTCGCAGAGCATGGGATAAATACAATCAATTCTGCGAGGAAGTCGGGGTGGATCAGGGCGCATGCCGCAGCTGTATTCCTGTGGTGCGGTTTGACGAAACCGATGCGCAAAAAGGCGGCGAAAAAACAGACGAACATCAAGATAAATTGTGATAGACCTCACTTTTTATGAATATTTTCCCGGCAAATAACCGGAGCGGCGTTTACTTCATTGCAGTGACTACATAAAATATGCTCGCTTTATAAAAATCAGTAAGGCGGGCGAATTTTATTATTTATTCAAGGTGATTGTATGTTGTGGTTCCTTTTTTGTGTTGCAATGTTGCTTGCGGGCTATTTTATTTATAGCAAGTTTGTTGAGAAAGTTTTTGTTATTAATCCGAAACGCGAAACACCGGCTTTCAGTAAAAAAGACGGCGTTGATTATGTTCCCATCTCCAAAAAGAAAATCTGGTTGATTCAGTTATTAAATATTGCCGGTACCGGCCCGATTTTCGGCCCAATTCTGGGCGCGCTGTACGGACCGGTTGCGATGTTGTGGATTGTGTTGGGTTGCGTTTTTGCCGGCGCGGTGCATGACTATTTAACCGGTATGCTGAGTATCCGTAACGGCGGGGCGAATATTCCGTATTTGGCGGGTAAATATTTAGGCCAGCCGGCCAAGCATTTCATGAATGTGCTGGCGATTTTGTTATTGTTGCTGGTCGGCGTGGTATTCGTAGCCAGCCCGGCGTCATTATTAACCAATATTACCAATGATTTAATGAGTTCCGGTTCGGTCAGCGCCGCGGCGGTAAATGATGAGGCGGGCGCGTCCACCACCCATATTTTAACCATATGGACATCAATCATTTTCATTTATTATATTCTCGCCACGCTGGTGCCGATTGATAAAATTATCGGCCGTATTTATCCGTTCTTCGGCGCGTTGTTAATGTTTATGACCTGCGGTATGTTGTTCGGCTTGTTCTTTGAAGGCATTCCGTTTTTCAGAACGGTGGGTGCGGACGTCAGCTTTATGGACTTCTTTAAAAATATGCACCCTACGAATATGCCGATTTGGCCGTTGCTGTTTATCACCATCGCCTGCGGTGCGATTTCCGGTTTCCATGCCACACAGTCACCGTTAATGGCGCGTTGTACCGAAAATGAAAAAGAAGGCCGCTTTATTTTCTACGGTGCGATGATCGGTGAAGGGGTGATCGCGTTGATCTGGTGTATGGTCGGTTTAAGTTTCTATAATGATCAGGCATCACTGGCCGAAGCCATTAAGATCGGTACGCCGGCGAAAGTGGTGTATGATTCCGCGATCGGTATGCTCGGTTTGTTCGGCGGTATTTTAGCGGTGCTGGGCGTGGTGATTCTGCCGATTACTTCCGGTGATACCGCATTCCGTGCCGCACGTTTACTAATTGCCGATTTCTTCAAATTCGATCAGCGTAATATCGCTAAGCGTCTGACTATCGCACTGCCGTTGTTTGCTATCGGTTTTCTGGTCTCTAAAATGGACTTCTCCATGTTATGGCGCTATTTCGGCTGGGCGAACCAGACCACCGCAATGGTGACATTATGGGTCGGCGCGGCATTCCTGTACCGTAACGGCAAGTTCCACTGGATCGCCACCATTCCGGCGGTGTTTATGACGGTTGTCTGTGCGACTTTCATTCTGAATGCGCCTATCGGACTGGGGCTGAATTATGATTTATCCGTCTGGCTCGGTCTTGCCTGCGGCGTATTGTCCGTGCTGATGTTCTTCGGTATGTTAAAACCGTTAGTCAATGACGACGGAAACGAAAATTAATTATTCGCTGTAACTTGTGATGAACCGCTTACGGGAAACCGTAAGCGGTTTTGTTTTTTATGGCGTTATACAAAACTTTACGTTATTCGGGAATTAAACGCTTGCAAGTTGATTTAACTAATAATAAACTTAGGCAAAGTGGTGGAAAGTGGTATTTTGTGGTAAAAAATGCCGAAAATAAATCGTATCAATCTTGAGTTGCGAAAAAATCAAAGGAAATCTTATGTTTCGTGGCGCATCGGCGGTGAATCTGGATTCGAAAGGGAGAATGGCTATCCCCACCCGCTATCGCCCGGAAATTATGCAACATAATCAAGGAAGAATGGTTTGTACGGTAGATATCCGCCAGCCTTGTTTACTGCTTTATCCGCTGAATGAATGGGAAAGCATAGAACAAAAACTGCTCGCTTTATCCAATTTTGATCCGGTGCAGCGCAGTTTACAGCGTGTGATGCTGGGTTATGCAACGGAATGTGAACTGGATAGTGTAGGGCGGGTTTTGATTAGCGGGCCGTTACGCCAGCATGCAAAATTAGAAAAAAGTATCATGTTGGTCGGGCAGCTGAATAAATTTGAAATTTGGAGCGACGCTGAGTGGCAATCCCAGATCGAAAAAGATATGGCGCTGGGTGCCAGCGGTCAGCTGTCGTTATCACCGGAATTAATTACGCTGTCGATATAAAAGAAAGATTTTCTTTCATGTAAAAGAACAGCGGCACTAGCAAAGGTAAGCGGTGTACAGGGTACACCGCCTTATCTTCCTCAAATTATTTGTTTTTTATTTTTTAATTTAATGATCATGAACGCGCAGCATACTTTTTCATCACCGGAACACCTCACCGTTTTATTGCATGAAGCGGTTGCGGGACTGGCTTTGAAAGAAAATGGTGTTTATATTGACGGCACTTTCGGGCGCGGTGGTCATTCCCGTTTGATCCTCTCACAATTATCCGCCGGCGCCCGCCTGATTGCCATTGATCGCGATCCAAGAGCGATTGCCGCCGCCGAACAAATTCAGGATCCCCGTTTCCATATCGAACATAACAGCTTTTCCGCCATTGCCGACATTTGTGAAAAATTAGGGCTGGTCGGTAAAATCGACGGTATTTTGCTGGATTTAGGCGTATCTTCACCGCAGTTGGATGATGCGGCGCGCGGTTTCAGTTTTATGCAGGACGGCCCACTGGATATGCGCATGGATACGACCCAGGGGCTTTCCGCCGCAGACTGGTTGCAACAGGTTTCCGAACAGGATTTGGCGTGGGTATTAAAAACCTTCGGCGAAGAACGCTTTGCCAAACGTATTGCGCTGGCAATTGTCGGCTATAACCGTAATGCCCGGCAGCAAGGCACGCCGCCTTTAACCCGTACGCTGCAACTGGCGAAATTAATCGCCCGCTCCGTGCCTTTCAAAGATAAGCATAAACATCCCGCCACTCGCAGTTTTCAGGCGATCCGCATTTTTATTAACGCCGAACTGGAAGAGCTGGAACGCGTTTTGCAAGCGGCATTAACGGTGTTGGCGCCGAAAGGCCGTTTAGCGGTGATCAGTTTCCATTCCCTTGAAGATCGCATGGTGAAACATTTTATGCGTAAGCAAAGTCAGGGCGAGATTATCCCGAAAGGATTACCGCTGCGCGATGATCAGATTCCGCGTAATCAGACATTAACGCTGATCGGCAAAGCAATCATGCCGACGGAAGCCGAAATCGCACATAATCCTCGCGCCAGAAGTGCGGTGCTGCGCGTTGCCGAGAGGGTAGCTGCATGCTGAAAAATTCAGAGCGTTACCCGCTGCAGACGATCCTGCTGGAAGATTTATTCGTCTCGAACAAATTAGTGATGGTATTGCTGATGCTGGTTTTGATTACCGCACTGGGCACCATCTGGATTACGCATCAGACCCGCGGCCTAATTGCGCAAAAAAGCGAGTTGGTGTTGCAGCATCAGGCGCTGGAAAATGAATTTTTAAATTTAAAACTGGAAGAGGCGACACAAAGTGATAATACCCGTATTGAAGCGATTGCCACGGGAAAATTACAGATGAAAGCGATTGAGCCTGAACAGGAAGTTCTGATCCTGGAATAGGCTGAGGTGCGTACGATGATCAAATTGAATAAGCAAAACGGTAATAAAACCAAACGCAATAGCGGCGGCAGTGCGATTAAACGCAATAAACCCAAGGTTTGTTATGATACGAGCTTTTTAAAAGGGCGTTTTTACTGGACTATCGGGGTGGTGCTTATCGGCCTGAGCGCATTGATTGCGCGAGCCACTTATGTTCAGGTTATGAATTCGGATCCGTTAATGGATGAAGCGGATAAACGTTCTTTGCGCACACAGGAAGTGTTGTCCGTGCGCGGCTCCATTCTGGATCGCAACGGTCAGCTGTTGTCGGTCAGCGTGCCGATGTATTCCATTGTGGCGGATGCGAAATTTATTTATGAAGAAAACGCCCTACAGGATAAAGATCGCTGGAAAGCCTTGGCGCAAGTGCTGGGCGTGCCTTATAACACGCTGATTAAACGGCTGGAGAAAGATCCGGCCTCTCGTTTTGTCTATTTGTCCCGTCAGGTTTCGCCGACTGTTGCCGATTATATCAAACAGTTAAAACTCAAAGGCGTGGTGCTGAAAACCGAGGCGCGGCGTTTTTATCCGCGGGTGGAAGAAACCGCACATATTATCGGTTACACCGATATTGACGGCGCCGGCATTGAAGGGATCGAAAAAAGTTTTAATTCGCTGTTAATCGGCAAATCCGGTTCGCGCACCTATCGTAAAGATAAATACGGTAACGTGGTGGAAGATATTGCCGATGTGAAAAAATACGATGCCCATGACGTAACGCTGAGTATTGATGAAAAGCTGCAATCCATGGTGTATCGCGAAATCAAAAAAGCGGTGGCGGAAAATAAAGCGGAATCGGGCACCGCCGTGTTGGTGGATATTCGCACCGGCGAAGTGCTGGCGATGGTCAACGCGCCGTCTTACAACCCGAACAACCGAATCGGGGTAAAAGCGGATCTGATGCGTAACCGGGCGATTACCGATACCTTCGAGCCGGGTTCGACGGTAAAACCTTTCGTGGTTTTGACCGCACTTCAGCGTGGAGCGGTACGCCGTGACGAAGTGATTAATACCGGGCCGCTGGTGTTAAACGGACATGAAATCCGCGACGTTGCCCCGCGCGATAAACAAACGCTGGATCAGATTCTGGAAAATTCCAGTAACCGCGGTGTTAGCCGTCTGGCGCTGCGCATGCCGCCGGCGGCGTTAATGGAAACCTATCAAAATGCCGGTTTGGGCAAGCCGACGGATCTCGGGTTAATCGGCGAACAATCCGGCCTGCTGAACGCCAATCGTAAACGCTGGGCGGATATTGAACGTGCCAACGTGGCTTACGGTTACGGCATCAACGCCACGCCGTTGCAGATTGCGCGCGCCTATGTGACGCTGGGCAGCTTCGGCATTTATCGTCCGCTTTCCATTACCAAGGTTGATCCGCCGGTGATCGGCAATCGCGTGTTCCCGGAAAAACTGACGCGTGAAGTAGTGAATATGATGGAAAAAGTGGCGATCAAAAATAAACGCGCCATGGTGGACGGCTATCGGGTCGGGGTAAAAACCGGGACAGCGAAAAAACTGGAAAACGGCCGTTATGTGGATAAATATATCGCATATACCGCCGGCGTTGCGCCGATCAGCGATCCGCGCTATGCGTTAATCGTGCTGATTAATGATCCGAAGGCGGGGCAGTATTACGGCGGTGCGGTTTCCGCGCCGGTATTTTCCAGCATTATGGGGTATGCGTTGCGTACCAATAACGTCACGCCGGACGGTATTGATCAGGATAAAATGGCAAAACGCACGGTTCGTTTAAGTGATAAAAGAACGGAAAAAACGAACTAAGCGTCAAATGAAGAAAAAATTATGCAAAAACTGACCGCACTTTTAGGGGTATCCGGGCTTGACCATCGCGTCGAGCTGACCGATATGACATTGGACAGCCGCTCTGTAAAGACTGGCTGTCTTTTCGTTGCAATCAAAGGACATCAAACCGACGGGCGCCGTTATATTGCGCAAGCCTTACAAAACGGCGCAAGTGCGGTGCTTTTTGAGGCCGACAGCGCCGCGCAACATCTACAACTTCAGCAGCAAAACGGCATTCCGCTGATTGCTTATTATCGCTTGCCTGAACAATTATCCGCCATTGCCGATCATTTTTATCATTCGCCTTCCCGCCATCTTACTTTAGTCGGTGTCACCGGCACGAACGGCAAAACCACGGTGGCGCAGCTGCTGGCGCAATGGACGCAACTGCTGGGGCATCGCGCCGGAGTGATGGGGACGATCGGCAACGGTTTGTATGGACAGGTGAAAGCCGCCGCCAATACCACCGGATCGGCGGTGGAAATTCAGGCGTCACTGGCGCAATTTGTGGCGCAGGGAGCGGATTTCGCCGCGATTGAAGTGTCTTCTCACGGTCTGGTGCAGCACCGGGTGGAGGCGCTGCATTTCGCTGCCGCGATTTTTACCAATCTCAGCCGCGATCACCTTGATTATCATCATTCAATGGAAAATTATGCCGCGGCGAAAAAACGGCTTTTCACCGAACTGCACAGCGAACACAAAATTATTAATGCCGACGATGATAGCGGCGCACAATGGCTGGCTGAATTACCGCAGGCCATTGCCGTGAGCTGCAATCCGGCGTTTCGGCCGCACCGTCATCGCTGGCTGAAGGCCGAACGGATCTCTTTCGACGCTAACGGAGCGCGCATTGCATTTAACTCAAGTTGGGGCGCGGGCGAATTGCACAGTCCGTTAATCGGCGCGTTTAATGTCAGCAATGTGCTGCTGGTGAGCGCAACGTTATTGGCTTTGGGCTATTCCGTGGCGCAGTTATCGGACAGCGTGACGCAATTACACGGCGTATGCGGGCGCATGCAAATGTTGACCGCGCCCGGCAAAGCGACGGCGATCGTGGATTACGCACACACCCCCGATGCGCTGGAAAAAGCCTTGAGCGCCGCGCGGCTGCATTGCCATGGCAAATTGTGGTGCGTTTTCGGCTGCGGCGGCGATCGCGACAGCGGCAAACGGCCGTTAATGGCACACATCGCCGAGCGCCTGGCCGATCGGGTGATCGCCACCGACGATAATCCGCGCACCGAAGATAAACGGAAAATTATGGCGGATATTTTAGCCGGCTTTAGCCAACCGCAGCGGGTTTCGGTGATTCATGACCGCGAACAGGCCATTCGTACCGCGCTGCAAAGTGCGGTGGAAAATGATGTGATTTTAATCGCCGGTAAGGGGCATGAGGATTATCAGATCATCGGCACGACCAAACAGCACTTTTCCGATCAGGAAACGGTAAGCAAGTATTTTTAAACGGCAAGGCAGGGGGACGGGTTAAGCCGCCGCTGCCTGTTGACGGACGCAGACACATAATCATGATTAAACTTGATCTCAAACGCATTGCAGACATTCTGCATGCCGAATTAATCGGTGATGGCACGATCACCGTGGAAAATATCAGCACCGATACCCGCCGACAGACTGAGAACGGCTTATTTTTTGCCCTGCAAGGCGAAAAGTTCGATGCCCATGCCTATCTTAACGCGGCGGTCGCACAAGGCTGCCGGGCTGTGGTGGTGCAGCGGCGCAGTGAGGTTGCCGCAGCGCAGCTTATCGTCGCCGATACCCGCCTGGCGCTGGGACGGCTGGCACAATGGCTGAAAGCGCATTTGAAGCCGAAAACCGTGGCGATTACCGGCTCGTCGGGGAAAACCTCGGTAAAAGAAATGACCGCCTCGATCCTGCGTGAAAGTGCGGTCGATTCTGAAGCAGTTTTATTTACTCACGGCAATTTCAATAACGATATCGGTGTGCCGCTGACCTTATTGCGCTTAACCGAACGGCACCGTTTTGCGGTGATCGAACTGGGCGCGAATCATCCGGGCGAAATCGCCTATACCACCGAACTGGTGCGCCCGGATGCGGCGTTGGTCAACAATGTGGCGGCGGCGCATCTGGAAGGCTTCGGCAGCATTGACGGCGTGGCGCAGGCAAAAGGCGAAATCTATCGCGGCCTGGCGGCACAGGGCGTGGCGGTGATTAATCTGGATTGTCATTATCTGGCACGCTGGCAGGCGGATATCGGCACCCATCAAGTGCGGTCGTTTTCCGCCGACAATGCGCAGGCGGATTATTATGCCGCGGACGTACATATCACGGAAAACGGTTCCGATTTTGTGTTGCACAGCCCGCAGGGACAAATTGCGATCCACCTGCCCTATTTAGGCGCACACAATATCAGCAATGCGCTGGCGGCGGCGGCGCTGGCGATGAGCGTGGGCGCCGGTTTGGCCGACGTGAAACGGGGGCTGGAGCGCAAATCGCAGGTGAGCGGGCGTTTATTCCCGCTAACCCCTTGTCACAACCTGTTATTACTGGACGATACCTATAACGCCAATGTGGCTTCGCTGCGTTCTGCGATCAGCGTATTACAAAAATATGCCGCGTTTCGCATTTTAGTTGTTGGTGATATGGCGGAATTAGGCGAAAATAGTCAACTTTGTCATCAGCAGGTGGCGGAGTTCGCCCGGGCGGCGAGACTGGAGGCGGTGGTCAGTTTCGGTGTGCAAAGCGCCGCTGTCTCGGCGGCCTGCGGCGGAACGCACTTTACCGATAAGGCGGCGCTGACGGCCTATGTTACGGCATTAATTCAGGATAAATTGAACGCCGATCAAAAAGTGGTTTTATTAGCAAAAGGATCACGCAGTATGCGAATGGAAGATGTGATCAATTCATTAAAGGATAATTTTGTATGTTAGTCTGGCTGGCTGAATATTTGCAGCAATACCAAAGCGGGTTTAATGTGGTGTCGTACATTACGGTACGCGCAATTCTGGCGTTACTGACCGCACTTTTACTGTCGTTATGGATCGGGCCGAAGGTGATTCGCCGCCTACAGATTCTGAAATTCGGTCAGGAAGTGCGCAACGACGGGCCGGAAAGCCATTTAAGCAAAAAAGGCACGCCGACGATGGGCGGTATCATGATTTTATTCGCGATCGGTGTCAGCACGCTGTTATGGGCGAATTTAGCCAACCCGTATATCTGGTTCAGCCTGCTGGTTTTGTTCGGTTACGGTGCGGTCGGTTTTATTGATGATTACCGCAAAATTACGCGCAAAAATACCGACGGGCTGATTGCGCGCTGGAAATATTTCTGGCTGTCCGCCATTGCGCTGGTTGCGGTGTTCGGCATGTATGCGGTGGGCAAAGACAGCGACGCCACCCGGCTGGTGGTGCCGTTTTTTAAAGAAGTGATGCCGCAATTGGGGCTGTTTTATATTATTCTGGCCTATTTTGTGATTGTCGGCACCAGTAACGCGGTTAACCTGACCGACGGTCTGGACGGTCTGGCGATTATGCCGACGGTGTTCGTGGCCGGCGCATTCGCTTTAATCGCATGGGCGACCGGCAATGTGGAATGGTCGAAATATCTGTATATCCCGTATATTAAATATACCTCCGAGCTGGTGGTGTTCTGTACCGCCATTGTGGGCGCGGGATTGGGCTTTCTGTGGTTTAATACCTATCCGGCGCAGGTGTTTATGGGCGATGTGGGATCGCTGGCGCTCGGCGGCGCGCTGGGCGTGGTTGCGGTGTTGGTGCGGCAGGAATTTTTACTGGTGATTATGGGCGGGGTATTTGTGATGGAAACCCTGTCGGTGATTTTGCAGGTGGGATCTTACAAACTGCGTAAACAACGTATTTTTCGTATGGCGCCGATTCATCACCACTTTGAACTGAAAGGCTGGCCCGAGCCGCGGGTGATTATCCGCTTCTGGATTATTTCCCTGATGCTGGTGCTGCTGGGGCTGGTTACGCTGAAACTGCGTTAAGAGAATCAATATGAATAATCAATATCGGAATAAAAATATCTGTGTGGTCGGTTTGGGTAAAACCGGCTTATCCTGTGTCGATTTTTTAACCGCGCAGCAAGCTCATGTCCGCGTGATTGATACGCGCCCCGCCCCGCCCGGCGCCGAACAACTGGACAGCGCCATTGCGCTGCACTGCGGCGGGCTGAATCAGCAGTGGTTGCTGGAAAGCGACATGATTGTGATAAGCCCCGGACTGGCGGTAAAAACGCCGGAAATTCAGACCGCACTTCAGGCCGGTGTGGAAGTGGTGGGCGATATTGAATTATTCTGCCGTGCGGCGGACAAACCGATTGTGGCGATTACCGGCTCAAACGGTAAAAGCACGGTAACCACGTTAGTGGCCGAAATGGCGAAAGCGGCGGGAATTCGCGTCGGTATGGGCGGGAATATCGGCATTCCGGCACTTTCTCTGCTGCAACAGGATTATCAGCTTTATGTGCTGGAATTATCCAGTTTTCAGCTGGAAACCACCTACAGCCTGCATGCGGCGGCGGCCACCGTGCTGAATGTGACGGAAGATCACATGAACCGCTATACCGATTTGCAGGATTATCGCCGGGCGAAATTAACCATCTATGCGCATTGTCAAACCGCGGTAGTCAACGGTGACGATCCGCTTACCCGGGAAGATAACGGACAAACGGCGCAAAAACAGGTCAGTTTTGCCGAACAGAATGCAGATTACTGGCTGAAAAGCGAAAACGGCAAACAGTATTTAATGGCGCATGATGAGATGATTCTGCCGTGCGACGAAGTCCGGCTGACCGGGCGGCACAATCTGATGAATGCGCTGGCCGCGGCAGCGCTGGCACAGGCGGTGGGTATCGATTTACACGCAATTCGCACCGCACTTCGCAGTTTCGGCGGGCTGGATCACCGTTTTCAGTTAGCGCATTTGGCACAGGGCGTGCGCTGGATTAACGATTCCAAAGCCACTAATGTGGGCAGCACCGTGGCGGCGCTGACCGGCTTGCAAGTGGCGGGCAATTTATATTTATTGCTGGGCGGTGACGGTAAAGGGGCGGATTTTTCGCCGTTGGCGACATTGCTGAACAAACCGCATATTTATTGTTACTGTTTCGGGCGGGACGGCGCGCAGTTAGCCGAATTATCCGCGCAGAGCCGTTTGTTCGATACCATGCAGCAGGCGATTGAAAGCCTGCGCCCGGCATTAAAAGCGGGTGATATGGTATTATTATCGCCGGCCTGCGCCAGTTTGGATCAATTCGCATCCTTTGAACAGCGCGGAGCGGAATTTACCCGTTTGGCAAAATTAAGTTAGAGTCAGGTTAATGCGGTTTATCGAGAATTTTAAACAGAACTACCAACATTGGACGAGACTGGCGCCGGCTAATTTACTGTATGATCGGGCGCTGTTCTGGTTATTTATCAGTTTATTGTTGATCGGTCTGGTGGCGGTGTCTTCCGCTTCCATTCCGGTGGGAACCCGGCTGTTCAACGATTCTTTCTATTTTGCCAAACGCGATGCGCTGTATGTGGTGATTTCCATTGTCGCCTGCTATACCTTTTTACAGGTTCCGATGGACAGCTGGCAAAAATATCACGCTTATATTTTCTGGAGTGCGATGTTTTTGCTGGTGCTGGTGCTGATTCCCGGCATCGGGGCGAAAATCAACGGCGCGCGGCGCTGGATTCCGCTGGTTTTCTTTAATTTTCAACCGGCCGAATTTGCCAAACTGGCGCTGACCTGCTTTCTGGCCAGCTATTTTACCCGCCGTTATGATGAAGTGCGCAGCAAGCGGCTAAGCGCATTTAAACCGATGATTGTCATGGGGCTGCTGGGCGGCTTGTTATTATTACAGCCGGATCTGGGCAGCACCATTGTGTTGTTTATTATTACCTTCGGGCTGCTGTTTATTGCCGGCGCGAATTTCTGGCAATTTGTTGCGCTGGGCTTTTCCGGCGTGTTGTTGATCTTGTGGCTGGCGGTGTCGTCCGCTTATCGACTGAAACGATTGACCGGGTTTATGGATCCTTTTCAGGACCCGTACGGTACCGGTTTCCAGTTATCCAATTCCCTCATGGCGTTCGGGCGCGGTGAATTCAGCGGCGAAGGGCTGGGCAATTCCATTCAGAAGCTGGAATATTTGCCGGAAGCCCATACCGACTTTGTGATGGCGGTCATCGGCGAGGAATTCGGTTTTATCGGCATTTTTTTTGTAATTGTGTTATTGGCGCTGTTAGTGTTCAGAGCGATGAAAATCGGGCGTGAATCGTTACAACTGGAGCAGCGTTTTAAAGGCTTTTTCGCATTCGGCGTCAGTTTCTGGATTTTTTTTCAGGGCTTTGTCAATCTGGGCATGGCATTAGGGCTATTGCCGACCAAAGGGCTGACTTTTCCGCTGGTCAGTTACGGCGGTTCGAGCTTGATTATTATGTCGATCACGATCGGCGTGTTATTGCGTATCGACCATGAAAACCGTTTAATGCGCGGCGGTCAGGCACGTTTGCGGGATGATTAAGGAAAATATTGTGGTACAGGAAACAAACAAAAAATTACTCATCATGGCCGGCGGTACCGGCGGACATGTTTTTCCCGCGATTGCCGTGGCGCAATATTTACAGCGGCAAGGCTGGGAGATTTGCTGGCTGGGTACGCAAGACCGTATGGAGGCGCAGCTGGTGCCGAAATACGGCATTCCGATTCGGTTTATTCAGATTTCAGGGTTGCGCGGAAAAGGAATCAAAGCCTTGCTGGCCGCGCCGTTTGCCATTTGCAGAGCGGTATTGCAGGCGCGCAGCATTATTCGTGACTATCGCCCCGATGCGGTATTGGGCATGGGCGGTTATGTATCCGGGCCGGGTGGAATTGCGGCGAAACTTTGCGGCGTACCTATTGTACTGCACGAACAAAATGCGGTGGCCGGGCTGACCAATCATTGGCTGGCTAAAATCGCGAAGCGTGTATTGCAGGCATTTCCTACGGCGTTTGCGCAGGCAAAGACGGTGGGGAATCCGGTGCGACAGGATTTCTTCGCACAGCCGTCACCACAGCAGCGTTTTGCCGGGCGCAGCGGCAAATTGCGAGTGCTGGTGGTCGGCGGCAGTCAGGGCGCAAGAGTGCTGAACCTTACTATGCCGGCGGTGGTTTCGCATCTGGCGGACAAACTTGAAGTGCGTCATCAGGTGGGCGCCGGAGCGGCGCAACAGATCCGCGCCCTTTATCCGTCTGATGCGCCGGTTGAAATCAGCGAGTTTATTGATGATATGGCGCAGGCATATGCTTGGGCGGATATCGTTATCTGCCGTTCCGGCGCGTTGACCGTGTGTGAACTGGCGGCAGTCGGGGCGGCGGCGATTTTCGTGCCGTTTCAGCATAAGGATCAGCAGCAGTATCTCAATGCGAAATATCTGGCCGATGCGGGAGCGGCGGAAATTATTCAGCAAAGCGATTTGAATGCCGACAGAGTAGTGCAGCTATTAACCCGTCTTGATCGCGAACAATTACTGGCTATGGCGATCAACGCAAAAGCCATGTCGGCACCGCGTGCGGCGGAGTATGTCGCACAGGCGGTTATTGAAGTGACAAATTAAGCAGGAATCAGGAATAAATTAATGAAAGATTTTCAACAACGGGTGAGACAAACCGTGCCGGGAATGCGTCGGGTACGCCAAATTCATTTTGTCGGTATCGGCGGCGCCGGTATGGGCGGAATTGCGGAAGTATTATTAAATGAAGGTTATCTGGTAACCGGTTCGGATATTGCGGAAAGTGCGGTCACAAATCGGTTAGTTTCTTTAGGTGCGAAAGTGTATTTTTCCCATGCGGCAAGCAATGTGGAAGGCGCCAGCGTGGTGGTGGTGTCCAGCGCGATTAAAGCGGATAATCTGGAAGTCATCGCGGCGCACGAAAAGCGGATTCCGGTTATTCAGCGCGCGCAGATGCTGGCGGAAATTATGCGTTTCCGTCACGGTATCGCCATTGCAGGAACCCACGGCAAAACCACGACAACGGCGATGATTTCCATGATTTATGCGCAGGCCGGTCTGGATCCGACCTTTGTCAACGGCGGGTTGGTAAAATCTGCCGGGGCGAATGCGCATTTAGGCTGTAGCCGTTATTTGATCGCGGAAGCGGACGAAAGCGATGCGTCGTTCCTGCACTTACAGCCGATGGTCTCGGTGGTGACAAATATTGAGCCGGATCATATGGATACCTATCACGGTGATTTTGAAGAAATGAAACAAACCTATGTGAATTTTCTGCATAATTTGCCGTTTTACGGTTTGGCGGTGCTGTGCGCCGATGATCCGGTTTTACATGAATTGATCCCGCAGGTCGGCCGTCAGGTGGTCACCTACGGTTTCAGCGAAAAGGCGGATTACCGCATTGAAAATTATCGTCAGAGCGGTTTTCGCGGCTATTATACGGTGGTGACGCCGGCGGGAAAATCCATTGAGGTATTGCTCAATGTGCCGGGGCGACACAATGCCTTGAATGCGACGGCCGCGCTGGCGGTGGCGAAAGAAGAAGGCATCGGCGATGATGCGATTCTGATTGCGCTGGCAGATTTTCAGGGCGCGGGGCGTCGTTTCGATCAGCTGGGTAAATTTAGCCGTCCGAACGGTAACGTGATGCTGGTGGACGATTACGGTCATCACCCGACGGAAGTGGAAGTGACCATCGAAGCCGCGCGTCAGGGCTGGGGCAATAAGCGTATTGTAATGATTTTTCAACCGCACCGCTATTCGCGCACCAGAGATTTATTTGACGATTTTGTCCGTGTGCTGTCGCAGGTGGATGTGCTGATTATGCTGGATGTTTATGCGGCGGGAGAACAGCCGATTGCCGGGGCGGACAGCCGTTCCTTATGCCGTTCGATTCGTAATCTGGGCAAGGTGGATCCGATTTTTGTGGCGGATCATGCGCAGCTGGCGGAGATTCTTGATCAGGTGATACAGGAGGGCGACCTGATTCTTGCGCAGGGTGCGGGGGATGTGAGTAAATTATCCCGTCGCTTAATGACAAAATGGACGGCGGAACAATTGTAATAAGTGGAATAAGCAATGAAAAAAGCATTAAAACAACAAAAAATCGCAGTATTGCTGGGCGGCACGTCGGCGGAGCGCGAAGTATCGCTCAGTTCGGGCAATGCGGTGTTAACGGCATTGAAGAATCAGGGATTCGACGCCCACCCGATCGACCCGAAAACCTTTCCGGTCGCTACGCTAAAACAACAGGGGTTTGAGCGAGTATTTAATATCTTACACGGCCGCGGCGGCGAAGACGGCACCATGCAGGGCTTGCTGGAACAAATCGGCGTACCTTATACCGGCTGCGGAGTGATGGCGTCGGCGCTGACCATGGATAAACTGCGCACCAAAATGCTGTGGAAAGCCTTTGGCTTGCCGGTGGCGGAGATGGAAATCGTGACGAGAGCCGGTCTGTCAGAACTAAATCCGGCGGCAATTGTCGAAAAATTAGGATTGCCGCTGATGGTGAAACCGTCGCTGGAAGGCTCCAGTGTAGGGATGACGAAGGTCAAAACGCTGGAAACGCTGAAAAGTGCGGTGGAATTTGCGTTAAAATATGACGATACGGTATTGATTGAGGAATGGCTGGCGGGGGATGAATTTACCGTGCCGGTGCTGGATAACGAAGTGCTGCCGTCGATTAAAATTGTGCCGGAAGGCGAATTTTATGACTATGAAGCCAAATACCTTTCGGATAATACGCAGTATTTTTGTCCGGCAGGCTTAAGCGACGAACGCGAGCAGGAATTGCGTCAATTAGTGAAAAAAGCTTATGATGCGGTAGGTTGCCGCGGCTGGAGCCGAATTGACGTAATGACCGATGGACAGGGACGTTTCCGTTTGGTTGAAGTGAATACCAACCCGGGGATGACCAGTCACAGTTTGTTTCCCAAATCGGCGGCGGCGGCGGGATATTCCTTTGAACAGCTGGTCGTCAGAGTGCTGGAGCTCAGTGTTGAATGAATGTATTACGGCATAAAACCTCGCAGGGAATCAGAACGGGTACACCGAAATCGCGGTTTTTTGTGCAGATAAAACCCTTAGTTGTGCTATTATGCCTGGGTCTGTTGTTTTATGCTTATTCTAACCGGCAGGATTGGCTGGAAGCGTTGGATGACCGACCGATAAGCGCCTTTGCTTTGGTCGGTGCGCCGAACTTCACCACCGATACGGATGTGCGGGAAACCTTGCTGAAAATGGGCGGATTAAAAGGTTTTTTCGGGCAGAATATGGATGTGGTGCGGGATCAAATTCAGACCATGCCTTGGATCAAAGATGTGGTGGTGCGTAAAATCTGGCCCGATCGCTTAAGCATTCTGGTCAGTGAATATACTCCGGTGGCGGTTTGGAATGAAACGGAGTTTTTATCCGCTGACGGCGTGGTGTTTAAATTGCCGATGGAAAAAGTAAAACAGACGAATTTACCCCGCTTGTCCGGCCCGGATTACCAAAGTGCGGTTGTGCTCGGTGCCTGGAATAAAATTTATAATGACTTTAAATCCAAAGGGCTGGTTGTCAAAGCCGTGGCGATTGACGCCAGAGGTTCGTGGCAGGTTGTGTTGGATAATGACGTCACCTTAAAGTTAGGACGCGGCGAGTGGAAAACAAAACTGGATCGCTTTGCGACGATTTACCCGCAGATCGAGGTGCCGGAGCATAAAAAATTGTCTTATGTGGATTTGCGATACGGCGTCGGTGCCGCGGTGGGAATGGTTGATGCGGATTAGGGCATAATTACAGTGAATAGTGCGAAGTTATAACATGGCTAAAATTGTGGAATCAAAAACTATTGTAGGATTAGAAGTCGGTACTTCTAAAGTCGTGGCGGTTGTCGGTGAAGTCTTACCCGACGGTGTGGTGAATGTGCTTGGGGTGGGCAGTTGTCCGTCCAAAGGCATTGATAAGGGTAGCATTACCGATTTAAGTGCGGTCGTAAATTCCATTCAGCGTGCGATTGAAGCGGCCGAGTCGGTTGCCGATTGCCAGATTATGAGCGTGACGCTGGCGATTACCGGGGAACATATTCAAAGCCTGAATGAAAGCGGTTTCGTTCCGATTGCGGAAGGTGAGGTGACCCAGGATGAGATCGATTCCGCCATGCATACGGCAAGTTCGGTCAAAATGGGCGAAGGGTTGTCTTTACTGCATATTATTCCGCAGGAATATGCCGTGGATAAACAGGTTAATATTAAAGATCCGCTCGGTCTGCAAGGGGTTCGCTTAAAAGCGCAGGCGCATTTAATCGCCTGTCATCAGGATTGGCTGAATAATCTGAAAAAAGCGGTCGAACGTTGTAAATTAAAGGTGGATAAAATCGTTTATTCCGGCGTTGCATCCGGTTATTCCGTCTTGACCGAAGACGAAAAGGATTTAGGCGTCTGTCTGATCGATTTCGGTGCCGGTACCATGGATATAGTGGTTTATACCAACGGCGCACTGCGATTCAGTAAGGTGATACCTTACGCCGGCAACCGCGTTACTGATGATATCGCCTATGCTTGCGAAACCTCGAGAATGGAGGCGGAACGGATTAAAGTCAATTACAGCAGCGCGTGGAACCCGCCGACCACGCATGCGGAGAAAAAAATTGAAGTCGCCGGTATCGGCGGCCGTACGCCGCGGGTGTTGACCAAGGAACAGTTGTCGGTGGCAACGTCCGCACGTTATGAAGAATTACTGGGATTGGTGCGCAATGAATTAAACCAATTGCAGTATGAACTTGAAAGTAAGCAGATGAAATTCGAGTTGATTGCCGGTATTGTGATTACCGGCGGCGGTGCGCAAATTGAAGATCTGAAACTCTGTGCCGGCAAAGTATTCGGCACGCAGGTTCGCATCGGCAGCCCGATGAATATCACCGGTCTGACCGATTATGTGAATAAACCGCAGTATTCCACGGTTGTCGGATTATTGCAGTATAACCATAATAATGAAGACGAAAGTCCGATTAATGATCATTATGGTTCGGAAGATAGTTTTTGGGGTTCGACCTGGTCAGGGCTGAAAAAAATTATGAATAAAGTGCGCTCAGAATTTTGAGAATTTCGATTTTTCATCTACAATAAGAGCAATTTAAGTTTTAATTTTGCGCCAATCCGAGAATTGGCATTGACGGAGAATAAATATGTTTGAACCGGTTGATTACGATCTTGGCGATATGAACGGTGCGCTTATCAAAGTTGTTGGTGTCGGCGGCGGCGGCGGTAACGCGGTGAATCATATGGTCGCTAATATGATTAAAAATAATATTGGCGGTACGGTCATCGATAGCGACGAACTTGTTTATCCGACACCGGAAGATGAACACGGCAGAATTATTTTCTACGCGGTCAATACGGATGCGCAGGCATTGCGTAAAAGTAATGTACAGCAAACGGTGCAAATCGGTGGCGAAACCACCAAAGGATTAGGTGCCGGTGCGAATCCGAATGTCGGCCGCAAAGCGGCGGAAGACGATCAGGAAGCTATCCGTGCAATGCTGGAAGGTGCCGACATGGTGTTTATCGCTGCCGGTATGGGCGGCGGTACCGGAACCGGTGCGGCGCCGATTGTTGCGCAAATTGCCAAAGAATTAGGTATTCTGACTGTTGCGGTGGTGACTAAACCGTTCTCTTTCGAAGGGAAAAAACGCATGCAGTTTGCCGAAATGGGAATTAAGGAATTATCCAAGCATGTGGATTCCCTGATTATCATTCCTAATGAAAAATTATTAAAAGTACTGGGTAAAAATATCAGTTTACTGAATGCATTTGCGGCAGCGAACGATATTTTACGCAATGCGGTAACCGGTATTTCCGATATGATTACCTCGCCGGGCTTAATTAATGTGGACTTTGCCGATGTGCGTACCGTTATGTCGGAAATGGGCCGTGCGATGATGGGATCCGGCGTGGCGCAAGGTGCGGCGACTGACGGCCGAGCGGAAAAAGCGGCGCAAGATGCGGTGGCCAGTCCGTTACTGGAAGATGTGGATTTATCCGGTGCGCGCGGCGTACTTGTGAATATTACTGCCGGGATGGATCTCGGTCTGGACGAATTCTATACTGTCGGCGATACTATCCGGGCTTTTGCTTCTGATGAAGCGACGGTTGTGGTGGGTACCACATTAGTACCGGAAATGGTTGATGAAATTCGGGTGACGATTGTAGCCACCGGTATCGGCGATATTGAAGGGCCGGATATTCAGATTATGCCGCGTACCCAAGGCGTGTCGCAACCGATGGGACAGGCGAATGCAAAACCGAATCAGGGCGGTTTCGGACAGTACGGTCAAAACGCGTCAACCCATGGACAGGAACAAGTGCCGAATCGGCCGGCTAATCTTGCCGATCGCAATATTTTGGACACGCCGATTACGGACAGACTGAACTCGCTGAAAAAAGACGAGAACCTGTTTAACGCGGCAAATTTTATACGTCACCCTGAAAAATAGAGTTTATATATTAATCTTGTTGTTTAACAATGGGTTAAAAAAATTATGATTAAACAAAGAACATTAAAACAAAGCATTAAAGTCACCGGTGTCGGGCTGCATAGCGGTAATAAGGTCACCTTGACATTACGCCCGGCCATGGCAAATACCGGAGTGGTTTATTGCCGTACCGATTTAAATCCGCCGGTCACATTTCCGGCGAATGCCAATGCGGTGCGTGACACCATGCTTTGTACTTGTCTGGTTAATGAAGAAGGCGTGCGGATTTCTACGGTTGAACATCTGAATGCCGCATTGGCGGGATTGGGCATCGATAATATTATTATTGAAGTCGATGCGCCGGAAATTCCGGTGATGGACGGCAGTGCAAGTCCGTTTATTTACCTTCTGCTGGATGCCGGCATTGAAGAACAGAATGCGGCGAAGAAATTTATTCGCGTAAAACAGCCGGTTCGGGTTGAAGACGGTGATAAATGGGCGGAATTGAAACCTTATAACGGTTTCCGTCTGGACTTTACCATTGACTTTGAACATCCTGCGATCAGCAAAAACGTGCGTAATTATGTGCTGGAGTTCTCCGCACAGGCGTTTGTTCAGCAAATCAGCCGCGCCAGAACATTTGGCTTTATGAAAGATATTGAGTATCTGCAATCGCAGGGGTTGGCGCTGGGCGGTAGCTTGGATAATGCAATCGTGCTGGATGACTACCGTATTTTAAATGAAGATGGTTTACGTTTTAAAGATGAGCTGGTGCGGCATAAAATGCTGGACGCCATCGGTGATCTTTATATGGCGGGTTACAATATTATCGGCGATTTCAAAGCCTATAAATCGGGGCACGGTTTAAATAATAAATTGCTGAGAGCGCTGTTGGCCAATCAGACTGCGTGGGAATTCGTCACCTTTGACGACAAAGCGCAAGTGCCTCAGGGTTATGTGGCGCCGATTCAAGTGTTAATCTGATTGATTGTGATGCGGGAAAAGCTATATTTCGACGGAATATAGCTTTTTTATTGTCTGTCCGCTAAAAAAGTGCGGTCGGTTTTTTCTCTGTTTTTTCGGTATGATATCGTCGTTGCATAATCCGTTTATATGTCCGGAAGGCCGGCATCAGCCTGCCGCGGCAGAATAACAACATTGTGCGTGACCATAATACCGCTGTTTTTGAAAGGTGATTAATATGAAAAAGTTAATGAAATTCAGTGCCTTGGTTGCTGGCTTGTATGCTTTCGCGGTGATGGCTTACCAACCGGATCAGATCTATCGTTTCACTGTGCTGCACACCAACGATTTACACGGTCATTTCTGGGCGAATGATAAAGGCGAATACGGTTTGGCGGCACAGAAAACCTTAATTGACCGGATTAAGCGCGAGGTTGAGCAAAAAGGCGGTGCGGTGGTGTTGCTGAATGCGGGGGACATCAACACCGGCGTACCCGAATCGGATCTGCAAAATGCCAAGCCGGATATTGAAGGGATGAATATCATCGGTTATGAAGCCATGACCTTAGGCAATCACGAGTTCGACAATCCGTTGCAGCTGTTGGATATGCAGGAAAAATGGGCGAAATTTCCGCTGCTGGCCGCCAATGTTTATCATGCCGACAGTTCTCAGCGATGGGTGAAACCTTATACCGTGCTGAATAAACAGGGATTAAAAATCGCGGTAGTGGGGCTCACGACGGAGGACACCGCCAAACTGGGTAATCCTGAATATATGGGAGCGGTCAAATTTGCCGACCCGACCAAAACCGCCGAGCAAGTGTTGGCGGAATTAGATGAAAAAATACAACCCGATGTCAAAATCGCGTTGACTCATATGGGCTATTATTACAACGCCAAACACGGTTCGAATGCGCCGGGCGATGTCAGTCTGGCTCGCAACCTGCCGCCGAAATCTTTCGATATGATTATCGGCGGTCACACCCATGATACGGTATGTGTGGATGCGAACGGGGTATTTATTGAAAAATATCAGCCGACCGCGCTCTGCATGCCGGATTTCCAGAACGGCAGTTGGATTATGCAGGCCGGCGAATGGGGGAAATATGTCGGCAGAGCGGATTTTGAGTTTAAAAACGGTGACTTGAAACTGGTGAATTATCAGCTGATTCCGGTAAACCTGAAACAAAAAGTGAAGACCGCGGACGGTAAAACCAATTATATTTTATACGCTGAAGAAATCCCGCAAGATGCGCAGTTGCTTGCGCTGCTGAAAACCTATCAGGATCAGGGCGATAAATTGCTGGGGGTGAAAGTCGGCGAGAGCAAAGGGCTGTTGCTCGGCGATCGCGATGCGGTGCGTTTTCGTCAGACCAATTTAGGGCGATTAGTGGCGGAAGCGCAGCGTGAACGCGTTAAGGCTGATGTCGGCATTATGAATTCCGGCGGAATTCGCGATTCGATTCAGGAAGGCGATATCACTTATAAAGATATTCTGAAAGTTCAGCCTTTCGGCAATATCATCAGCTATGTGGAATTGAACGGAGCCGAATTACTGGATTATCTGAACGTGGTGGCGTTAAAAGAGGTGGATTCCGGCGCCTATGCGCAATTTGCCGGCATTTCGATGCGAGTGAACCGTGCCGAGAAAAAAGTCGAACAGGTGAAAATTCAGGGGCAACCGATTGATTTGCACAAAACCTATCGTATTTCGCTGCCGAGCTATTGTGCAGCGGGCGGCGACGGTTATCCGGTGGTCACAAATAAGCCGAGCTATGTGAATACCGGCTTTGTGGATGCGGACGTGCTGAAAGCGTTTTTTATTAAAAATTCGCCGATTGATGCCGCGACATTTGATCCGAAAGATGATGTTGTTTATCCTTAATCTCCGAGATTGTTATTAGGACAAAAATATGGCTCTTGAGTTAAGTGAAATTCGCCGGCAGATTACGCAGATCGACCGCAGCTTGCTGAAATTGTTATCCGAACGGCATCGTTTGGCGTTTGATGTGGTTCGCAGTAAAGAAGCGACACAAAAAGCGCTGCGTGATGTCGAGCGCGAACAGCAGCTGTTGCAGGAATTGGTGCAGTTTGCGGAAAACGAAAATTATCAGCTGGAACCGCAGTATATTACGCAGGTTTTTCAGAAAATTATTGAAGATTCGGTATTAACCCAGCAGGTTTACTTGCAGAAAAAGCTGAATGCCCAGCGCGAACAGCGGATTCATATTGCCTTTCTGGGTAAACGCGGTTCCTATTCGCACCTTGCCGCACGCAGTTATGCTACGCGTTATCAGGAAGAATTCATTGAGCTCAGCTGTAGTTCATTCGAACAGATTTTTGACAAAGTGCAAAACGGCGAGGCGGATTATGGCGTGCTGCCGCTGGAAAACACCACCTCCGGCTCAATTAATGAAGTGTATGATCTGTTGCAGCATACGGAATTATCGCTGGTCGGCGAACTGGCTTATCCGATTAAACATTGCGTGTTGGTTAACGAGCAGGACGATTTAACGAAAATTGATGTGTTATACAGCCATCCGCAGGTGATACAGCAATGCAGCCGGTTTATCCGCAGCCTTGAACGGGTTCATATCGAATATTGCGAAAGCAGTTCGCATGCGATGGAACTGGTGGCAAGTCTGAATAAACCGAATATTGCTGCGTTAGGCAATGAAGACGGCGGTAAATTATACGGTTTGCGGGTATTGCAAAGCGATATCGCCAATCAGGAAAATAATATTACCCGTTTTATCGTACTTGCTAAAAAGCCGATTGCCGTGTCGCCACAGATTCGGGCCAAAACGTTGTTGCTGATGAGTACGCCGCAGCAGGCCGGGTCGTTGGTGGAGGCGTTATTGGTGTTTAAGCGCCATAATATCAGTATGACTAAACTGGAATCCCGCCCGATTTACGGTAAACCGTGGGAAGAAATGTTTTATCTGGAAATTGAAGCCAATATCAATGATCCCGCAACCCAGACCGCATTCGAAGAATTAAAGCAGTACAGCAGTTATTTAAAATTATTGGGATGCTATCCGAGCGAGATTGTCAAACCGGTAGAGGTTGACTGATTAACAGATTGAAGATTGAGACGAAAAAGGGCTGAATATGTTGTTCAGCCCTTTTTGATGTTCTCGCAAGGTTAAATTGCCCAGCCGCCGACATAGAACAGCACTAAGGCAACGGCGATAATAACGGTACCCAGATTGAGTTTTTTCACTTCACCGCTCACCAAACGACCGATAACCAGCATGGCAAAACCTAACATTATGCCGGTCACGATATTGGCGGTTAATACGATAAATACGGCGCAAACCAGACCGCTCATTGCGCCCACAAAATCAGAAAAATCCAGTTTGCTCACGTTGCTTAACATTAATAAACCGACATACATTAACGCCGGTGCGGTGGCATAACCGGGCACTAAACCGGCTAACGGCTGAAAAAACAGCATAAGTAAAAACAAGACCCCGACGACAATGGCGGTGATCCCGGTTTTACCACCTGCGGCAGTACCGGCGGCAGATTCGATATACACCGCGGCGGGAGCGGTACCGAAAATACCGGAAAACAGACTGCTGACCGAGTCGGAGGTCAGGGCTTTGCCGCCGTTAATGATTTGCCCGTCTTTATCCAGCAGGTTCGCCTGACCGGCTACCGCGCGAATCGTGCCGGTGGCATCAAATACTGCGGTCATTACCAAGGCGAAAACGGCCGGTAAAATAGCCGGTTGTAAGGCGCCCATTAAATCCAGCTCTAAAAACAGCGATTGTTCGCCGAAGGTCGGCATTCTGAAGATCTCACCGCCGAATGTGACCTGAGGATCAAAAATTAAGCCGATCAGGGTAATGGCAATAATCACCCATAAAATCGCGCCTTTGATTTGCATTTTCTCCAAACCGATAATGGCGGCAAGACCGATTAACGACATTAATACCGGAAATGAAGAAAAATCGCCGAGTTTTACCGGTAAACCGGCTTGATTGCCCACAACGATGCCGACGCCGTTGGCGGCAATTAATAACAGAAACAGCCCGATTCCGATTCCCGCGCCGTGAGCAATGCTTGCCGGCAGATTGCGTAAAATCCAGGCGCGTATACCGGTGGCGGAAATCAGCGTAAAGATTACGCCCATAAAAAAGACCGCACCTAAGGCGACAGGGACGCTGACATGCTGTCCCAGCACCAGACTGAAGGCGGTAAATGCCGTGAGGGAAATGGCGCAGCCAATCGCCATCGGGGCGTTGGCCCATAAGCCGATTAAAACAGAACCGAGACCGGACACCAGACAGGTTGCGATAAATACGCTTTCTGCCGGAAAACCGGCGGCGCTCAGCATATTCGGTACCACGATAACGGAATAGACCATGGCTAAAAAGGTGGTCAGACCCGCAATGATTTCCTGACGGACGGTTGAACCGCGTTGCGCAAGCTCAAAATGCTTTTCCAAAGACATAAAATACCCTGTGTAAATAATCTAAAATCGCGGGTATTTTACCTGAAAGTCTTGAAGAGTAAACGTTTGCGATGAAAAACGGGCAATAAAAAAGATCTGCTTAACAGATCTTTCATTAAAGTCGGGAAATTTAAATTATTTAACCTGGCTGCCGATTAAACCGCCGAGTGCCGCACCGCCTAAGGTTGCGCCGGTCGAATTACCGATAACGTTACCGGCCACACCACCTACCGCAGCACCGATAGCCGTGTTTTTCTGCGTTCTGGACATGCCGTTACAGGCGGCGACAGCGGTGACGATTAATACCAGCGATGCAATTTTTACAATAGTTTTCATAAAATAAACTCCATAGGATTTCCGAAAATGTAAATGAACTCTGCATGTCATTTACTACAGCATAAGACTATCAGGTTTGATGAAAAGTTCAATAAATAATATCTATGTATAAAATCGCTTGAACCGAATGAATAATTTTCCCATTGCAGCAAAATGTTCTATACTACGTCCGTTCGGAGATCATTAAACAAATTAGGAGAATATAATGACGATTTTAGTGACAGGCGGCGCAGGTTATATCGGTTCGCACACCGTGGTCGAATTATTAAATTCAGGGAAAGATGTTGTTGTATTGGATAATTTATGTAATTCATCGCCGAAATCCCTTGAACGCGTCAGCCAAATTACCGGCAAAGACGTTAAATTTTATCAGGGTGATGTGCTGGATGCGGCGCTTTTGCAGAAAATCTTTGCTGAAAATGCCATCAAATCGGTGATTCATTTCGCCGGTCTGAAAGCGGTGGGCGAAAGTGTACAGAAACCGGCGGAATATTATATGAATAATGTGACCGGTTCGCTGGTGTTAGTGCAGGAAATGAAAAAAGCCGGAGTATGGAATTTCGTGTTCAGTTCGTCTGCCACCGTTTACGGTGATCCGGAAATTATTCCGATTACGGAAACCTGTAAAGTGGGCGGAACGACCAACCCTTACGGCACCTCTAAATTAATGGTGGAGCAGATTCTGACCGACATCGCCAAAGCCGAGCCGCGATTCAGCTTTACCATTCTGCGCTATTTTAATCCGGTGGGCGCACACGAAAGCGGCTTAATCGGTGAGGATCCGAACGGCATTCCGAATAATCTGCTGCCTTATATCAGTCAGGTGGCTATCGGCAAACTGCCGCAGTTATCCGTATTCGGCAGTGATTACGACACCCATGACGGTACCGGCGTGCGCGATTATATTCATGTGGTGGATTTAGCGGTCGGCCATTTGAAAGCGCTGAATCGCCATGAAGATGACGCCGGGCTGCATATTTATAATCTGGGCACCGGTGTCGGTTATTCCGTGCTGGATATGGTGAAAGCCTTTGAACAGGCAAATGACATTCAGATTCCGTATAAACTGACTGACCGCCGTCCGGGCGATATCGCCACCTGTTATTCCGATCCGACACGGGCGGCAAAAGCATTGAACTGGCGCGCTGAACGCGGCTTAACGCAAATGATGAAAGACACCTGGAACTGGCAGAAAAACAACCCGCAAGGGTATCGTGATTAAACATCATCACCGTTAGCGCCGGCCTTGCTTGGCGCTGACGGTATTTGAAAAGCCACCGTTGCACTATTTAGGCGTATTTTCAGTTCGCTTTTACCGTTTAACGATATCGGAAAAAAATTTAAAAAAACACCGCACTTTTTAATATGACATCGACAACACCGGGCTTACTTTCCCAGATTTTCAGCCGTAACATGCTGATCTGTATTTTTACCGGTTTCAGTTCCGGCCTGCCGTTATATATTATTATTTCCCTATTGCCGATTTGGCTGCGTGCCGAGCGCATTGATCTGGCGACGCTCGGTTATTTTACGTTGGTTACCTTGCCGTTTTCGTGGAAATTTCTCTGGGCGCCGCTGCTCGACCGTTATATTCCGCCGTTTTTAGGTCGCCGCCGCGGCTGGATGCTGATCTCACAGTTATTGTTAATTCTTTTTCTGGCGCTGTTCGGCTTTCTTGATCCGCACAGCCGCTTCGGTCTAACCCTGATTGCGGCGGTCGCGGTGCTGTGCGCGTTTTTTTCCGCCTGTCAGGATATCGTACTGGATGCGTATCGGCGGGAAATTCTGCCCGATAATGAACTGGGATTAGGCAATTCCATTCACGTCAACGCTTATCGGGTCGCAGGCTTAGTGCCGGGATCGCTGTCACTGATTCTGGCCGATCATTTTAACTGGCAAACAGTGTTTATGATCACCGCACTGTTTATGCTGCCCGGCATTTTTATGACGCTGTTCTTAAGCCGGGAACCGAAAATTGCGCTCAAAACCGACCGCACTTTAAAAGACAATGTGGTCGAGCCGTTTAGAGAATTTTTCGGTCGTAAAGGCATCGCCTCCGCCGTGGGCATTCTGGCGTTTATTTTTCTGTATAAACTGGGCGACAGTATGGCGACCGCGCTGATTTCGCCGTTTTATCTGGATATGGGATTCAGTATGACGCAAATCGGGCTGGTGGTGAAAAATGCGTCTTTGTGGCCCATGATTATCGCCGGTATCGCAGGCGGAATCATTATGCTGAAAATCGGCATTAACCGCGCTTTATGGCTGTTCGGCCTGGTGCAGATTATCACCATTCTCGGTTTTGCCTGGCTGGCGAAACTGGGGCCTTTCGACAATGTGGATCGTTTTGCGCTATTGGCATTGACGCTGGTGGTGGCGGCGGAATATATCGGTATCGGTCTGGGAACTTCGGCATTCGTGGCCTTTATGGCGCGGGAAACCAACCCGCTCTATACCGCCACCCAATTGGCGCTGTTTACCAGCTTATCCGCTCTGCCCCGCGCCACGCTGAATACGCAGGCCGGCGTGTTGATCGATTATTTGGGCTATTACGACTATTTCTGGCTCTGTTTCTGGTTGGCGGTGCCCGGCATGTTGTGCTTAATTTGGGTCGCGCCCTGGCATGCCGAATAAAGCCTGGTGTTTTTAGGGCAAGCCGCATAATTTAAGCAGCGCAATCGTTAAACTGATATTGACTTTACCCCTACTTTCAGTAAGTATTAGTGATAAATTCACCGTCAGTTGTCAGCTTGTCGGCGGTAATTGAGCGTATTATTTACTGATTTTTATACTACACAGGGAAGCAATGATGTCGTTTATGATCCAATTAAGCCGTTTACTGGCAAGATTTACCGCGCTGTTTATTATTCTGTTGGCGGCCATCACCTTTTATCAGCCGGAATTATTCACTTGGGTAAAAGGCGATGCGCAAATTGTGGTGTTAAGCCTTATTATGCTGTCTATGGGTATGACCTTAGGCAAACAGGATTACAAAATTCTGGCGCAGCGTCCGTTCGATATTTTTATCGGTACCGTCGCGCAATATACGGTGATGCCTTTTCTGGCGATTTTTATTGCCAACAGTTTTGATCTTTCTCCCGCTCTGACCTTAGGGCTAGTGTTAGTCGGTTCCTGTCCGGGCGGCGTCGCCTCCAATATTATGACTTTTTTATGCAAGGGTGATGTGGCGTTTTCCGTCGGGATGACCACGGTTTCGACCATCTTAGCGCCGGTAATGACGCCGTTATTACTGAATTATTTGCTGGGCCAGCATGTGGAAATGAACGGCTGGGCAATGTTTACCTTTATGCTGCAGGTAACGGTGCTGCCGGTGGTGGTGGGTTCCGTTTTGAATATGACGCTGCACCGGAAAACATGGTTCCGGAATATCCGCGAGCTGATGCCTGGCGTTGCGGTGATTAATTTCGCCTTTATTGTCGGCGGTGTGGTAGCACTGTACGGCGATTATTTTCTGCAATCCGGGGTTATCATTTTATTGTGCATCGCATTTCACAATCTTATCGGTTATGGACTGGGCTATTTAGCCGGTAAAGTTTTCGGCATGAGTCTGGCGAAAAAGAAAACCATTTCGATTGAAGTCGGCGTGCAAAATGCCGGTCTGGCCACCGGCTTAAGCATGAAATTTTTCCCGGCGGTTCCCGAATCCGCGGTGGTGTGTGCAGTGGCTTGTGTTTGGCATTCCGTTGCCGGCACGGTTTATGCCAACTTTTTATTATGGCTGGATAAATTCAGAAAGAAAACGGCGGAGTCTCCGGCTGCTGCCGAGTTAGCTAAATAGCCCAAGCTACGGAAAATAATCGGTTTTTATCGGTAATGAAGCATATTTTGCCGCTGCAACGCGGCGATCGGGTTAAAAGAACGGCAAAATCGTATTTCAGGCTTGAGTTTGTGACTTAAGCAGGGTATCGTATAACCGTTTTTTTGTTTAACGAGGTCAATTTTATAATGAAAATTATTCTGTTAGGCGCGCCGGGAGCGGGAAAAGGCACTCAGGCGCAGTTTATTATGAACAAATTCGGCATTCCGCAAATCTCCACCGGCGATATGCTGCGCGCCGCGATTAAAGCCGGTTCCGAATTGGGCAAACAAGCAAAAACCTTAATGGATGCGGGAAAATTGGTGCCGGACGATTTGATTATCGCGTTGGTTAAAGATCGCGTGGCTCAGCCGGATTGCGCCAACGGCTTTTTATTAGACGGCTTTCCGCGCACAATTCCGCAAGCCGATGCCCTGAAAAACGCCGGTATCGCCATTGATTATGTACTGGAATTCGATGTGCCGGATGAAGTGATTGTAGAACGCATGAGCGGACGCCGCGTGCACCAGGCTTCCGGCCGCTCTTATCATATTGTGTATAATCCGCCGAAAGTAGAAGGCAAAGACGATATTACCGGTGAGGATTTAATTATTCGCGCCGATGATAAACCGGAAACCGTGTTGGATCGGTTGCAAGTTTACCACAACACCACTCAGCCGTTAGTGGATTATTATCAGGCGGAAGCCAAAGCGGGCAATACGCAGTATTTCCGTTTGGACGGCACGCAGAACGTCGAACAGGTCAGTGCCGAGTTAAATAAAATTCTGGCATAATTCACCGCACTTTTTATACTGACACCGCAGAGCTTTCACTTTGCGGTGTTATTTTTTTACCCCTCTTTTTTTCGCCAGTAGGTGGCAAATTTCGGCAATCCGTTTTTAGTCAGGCCTCGATATTTGTAAGTAATGATCGCACCGATAGGCGGCGGATCAGCCCGTTCCTGTAGGCTGAAGCCTGATCCGATGCGGAATTCGCCACGTTGATTTTTACAGCTCAGCGCCCCCAGCATACCGGCGAATTGCCCCTTGCCTTGGTGATGCGCGGTCACTTCGCATTCCTCGTCAAGTGCGGTCTTTAATTTCAGAATTTGGGTACTGCGCTTATTTTCATAGGGTGCCTGAGGATTACGCAGAACAATGCCTTCGCCCTTTAGTTCCTCAATTCGGCGCAGAAAATCCTGTACCTGTTGCGTATTTTGCACCGGAATCTGTTCGATAATCCGGATATAGGGCGTGGGATGACGGGCTAAATAGTCTTCTAATACCGCTAAACGCTGAAATAAATCTCCTTTTGCGTCGGGTACATCAAAGACATACAATTTCATCGTCTCCCAGCCCTTGTCTTTTTGCGAACGTACGATAGACGAAATCCGCTCAAACTGATTCCGCTGCGTAAACAGCTCGCCGTCAATGGCGAAAGGCGGAAAATCTTTAATAAAATAACTCGGCGGAGTCAGTATTTTATTCTGCCGGGTAAACAGCCTGCGCCCGTCCCAATATCCCCTTACGCCGTCCAGCTTCTCGCTCATCACCCAACCCTGCACGTTCTGATTGGTATAAGTCCCCAGTAACATTAAATCAGGCGGTTCGGCCTTTAAGGGATAAGCGGTTAACAACGCGAAAAACACAGAGACAATAATGCGCAGCATAATCTTTCCTTATTTCATACATGTTATGTTATAAGCTATAACCGGTGCGAAATAAGGTGAAGCAATTTTCCCTGTTTTTGCGATCCGGATCCAGAATTTGGAAAAACGATAGGACGTTATGCCATCAATGAGTGTTCTGAAAAGTGCGGTCATTTTTTTTATTTTTATGCGCAATCGTTTGCTTTCTGCCTCTGGATTATTATAATGCAGCGATTTTTTTGTTTTTTTAAGGAATAATAATGAGCTTAGATAATTTTAGTCTGAAACCGGTTCCTCAGGAACAGCGTAAAGGCATTGTCGCGTTGACTTTCGTAATGCTGGGATTAACGTTTTTTTCCGCCAGCATGTGGACGGGAGGAACTTTGGGATCGTCCCTAACCTATAATGATTTTTGGACAGCGGTAATTATCGGTAATCTGATGTTAGGGATTTATACTTCCTGTTTGGGATATATCGGTGCTAAGACCGGGCTTACGACGCATATTCTGGCACGCTATTCTTTCGGAGTGAAAGGTTCTTGGTTGCCATCATTACTATTAGGCGGTACACAGGTGGGATGGTTTGGCGTCGGTGTGGCTATGTTCGCCATTCCGGTCAATAAAGTAACGGGCATTGATGTCAACTGGCTAATTTTAGGTTCGGGCGCATTGATGACCGTTACAGTATTTTTTGGTATTTCCGCTCTGGCAGCACTTTCTGCTGTAGCAGTTCCGTCCATTGCTCTGTTAGGATCTTATTCTGTCTATTTGGCCGTGACGGAAGTCGGTGGATTGGACGTACTGCGTAATCTGATTCCTGAACAGCAGATTTCCTTGTCTATGGCAATTACATTAGTTGTTGGATCGTTTATCAGTGCCGGTTCGTTAACTGCGGATTTTGTGCGTTTCGGGCGTGTGGCGAAGCAAGCGATAGTTATCAGTATGATTGCTTTCTTTCTGGGGAATACATTGATGTTTTTGTTCGGTGCAGCCGGTGCAGCGGTAAAAGGTTTATCGGATATTTCTGATGTGATGATGGCGCAAGGGTTAATTTTACCGGCAATTTTGGTATTAGGTTTAAATATTTGGACGACCAACGATAACGCCTTATATGCCTCCGGTTTAGGCTTTGCCAATATTACCGGGTTGAGCAGCCGAATTTGGTCGGTGGCGAACGGTATTATTGGAACATTATGTGCACTATGGCTGTACAATCATTTTGTTGACTGGTTGACTTTTCTGTCTTCTGCGATCCCGCCGGTGGGCGGGGTAATCATTGCGGATTATTTATTACGCCGCAACGCTTATGCAAATTTTGAGCAGGCGAAGTTCGTTACGATTAATTGGGCGGCGTTACTTGCTGTTGCGATTGGTATCGTTTGTGGTAAATTCTTGCCGGGCATTATTCCGTTTAATGCTGTGCTTGGCGGCGCATTATCTTATGTCGTACTGAATCCGTTAATTGGTAAATTGAAGTAAGGTGCATTTATGTTAATCAATAATATTCGTTTGCCGAACCGAGAAGGGCTCTGGCAAATTTTAATCAAAGACGGCAAATTTGCTGCAATTGATAAGTATCAGCCTCAATCGTTATTTTCCGGTGAATGTATTGACGGGCAGGGAGGAATGGCCTATCCGCCTTTTGTTGAACCCCATATTCATTTGGATGCGACACAAACTGCAGGACAGCCGAATTGGAATCAGTCAGGGACGTTATTTGAAGGTATTGAACGTTGGGCGGAACGCAAATCAATGTTGAGTCATGAAGATGTGAAAGCGCGTGCCTGGAAGACGTTAAAATGGCAGATAGCCAACGGTATTCAATATGTACGCACGCATGTGGACGTTTCTGATCCGAATTTAACCGCACTGAAAGCGATGTTGGAAGTTAAAAAGGAAGTCGCGCCTTGGGTGGAATTACAACTCGTTGCTTTTCCACAAGAAGGTATTTTATCTTATCCGAATGGCGAACGGTTATTAGAACAAGCGATCGCGATGGGTGCGGATGTAGTCGGTGGTATCCCGCATTTTGAATTTACTCGGGAATATGGCGTACAATCTCTGCATATTGCTTTTGATATTGCCCGTAAATATGATAAGAAACTTGATATTCATTGTGATGAAATTGATGATGAGCAGTCCCGTTTTGTGGAAACTGTCGCTGCATTGGCATTGAAATATAAAATGGGAGATAAAGTGACTGCCAGTCATACGACGGCAATGCATTCTTATAACGGCGCTTATGCCTCTCGTTTATTTCGGTTGCTGAAAATGTCCGGCATTCATTTTGTAGCGAATCCTTTGGTGAATATTCATTTACAAGGGCGTTTCGATACCTATCCTAAACGGCGTGGTATTACACGAGTGAAAGAAATGCTGAATAATCAGATTAATGTATGTTTCGGTCATGATGATGTGTTTGATCCCTGGTACCCATTGGGAACTGCGAATATGCTACAGGTGCTGCATATGGGATTGCATGTTTGTCAGTTAATGGGATATGGACAGATTAACGATGGTTTAAAGTTAGTCACTGAAAACGGTGCTAAAGCCTTAGGACTAACGGATTATGGTATTGTTGAAGGAAACAGCGCCAATTTGATTATTTTGGCCGCGGAGAGCGGGTTTGATGCAGTAAGACGCCAGGCGGCAACACGCTATTCCATCCGTCAGGGTAAAATCATTGCACAAACCGAACCGGCGACAACTCACATTTATCTGAATGAAATGGAAATGGTCAGTTATCGTTAGACTGTTTTATACTGGAAAGCAGTGACAGGATATCATTTATGCCCTCCGTTTTGGAGGGCATAAGTTTTAATCGGCAGCAGCTTGTTTGTAATGCGATGTAATATTTTCCGGCGCTTCCACCATATAATAACGGCGGATGCCGGCGAAAACTGCGCCGGACATATTGTGCCAGACGCTGAAAACGGCGCCGGGCAGGGTGGCTAGCGGGTTGGCGGCGAAGTTAATGGCGGCCAAAGCCACGGCTAATCCGCTGTTTTGCATACCGACTTCTATTGCCAGCGAAGTGGTTTTGGCGTAATTCAAACCTAACCATTTTCCGACCACAAGCCCCAGGCCGAGGCCGACGAGATTATGCAAACAGACCACCGCTAAGGTCAGTAATCCGCTGCTGATCAGTTTATCGCGGTTAACGGCGATGATGGCGGCGATAATCATCACGATGGCGATCATTGAAATTAACGGGCTGACCGGGCGAATCCGTTCCACTTGATGACGGAACAGATATTGCACGGCGATCCCCAATAAAACCGGCAGCAGTACGATTTTGGTGACGGATATCATCATCGCCGAAATATCCACTTCGATCCAGGTGCCCATTAAGCCGTAAATCAGCAGCGGGGTGACAAAGGGGGCGAGTAAGGTGGATACGGTGGTCATGCCGACGGATAAGGCGACATCGCCTTTCGCGATATAAGCAATCACATTACTGGCGGTGCCGCCCGGGCAGCAGCCCACCAGAATCACCCCGACGGCAATATCCGGCGGCAGCCGGAACAGAGAACAGATTGCCCAGGCGGCGAACGGCATAATCGTATATTGTGCCAGCGTGCCGAGCAGAATGTCTTTGGGACGGGCAAGCACCACGGCAAAATCCTGCGGACGGATATTCAGTCCCATACCGAACATCGCCACGCCGAGAAAAATCGCTGTGTATTGCACGCCCCAGGCAAAATAATCCGGCAGCATAAAGGCGACGGCGGATAAGGCTAAAATGATCAGCGTAATGTATTTGGATAATAACTCATTGATAAATTGTAAATATTTCATTATGTTTTATCCTTTTTGTGCCGGGCGATAGGTGAAATTATCAATTAACCGAGTCTTGCCGATATAAACCGCCATTGCGATCAGCACCGGTTTGTCAAAGCTGTCCACCGGCTGCATGGTGTCGGCATCCACGGCGGAAACATAGTCGATTTTGGCCCGCACTTCGCTGTCCAGTATCCGTTTCATCACCGCCAGCACTTCGGCGCAGTCAACCTTTCCCGCCGCCTGCTCCAGCACATGCCGGGCGCTTTCAATGGCGCGGTATAACACCGTCGCCGCTTGCCGCTCGGCAGCGGATAAATAGGTATTGCGCGAAGATTTTGCCAAGCCGTCGGCTTCGCGTACAATCGGCACGCCGCAAATTGCAACGGGGATGTTTAAATCGTTGACCATCTTGCGGATAATCGCCAGTTGCTGCGCGTCTTTTTCGCCGAAATAGGCGCGATCGGGCGTGACGATATTAAACAGTTTGGTGACCACCGTGCAAACGCCTTTAAAATGAATCGGTCTGGTTTGTCCGCACAAGGTTTGTGATAACTCCGTGATATCCACATAGGCTTTGGGCCGGCAATACATTTCCTCTGCGCTCGGATGAAAAATCAGATCAACCCCTTGTTCGCGGCATAATGCCGTATCCCGTTCCAGATCGCGCGGATAGGCGGCCAAATCTTCCGTCGGCCCGAATTGGGTCGGATTGACAAAAACGGATACCACCACTTTGTCGTTATGGTCGCGCGCCTGCCGAATCAAGGCGGCGTGTCCTTCATGCAAAAAGCCCATGGTCGGTACAAAACCGATGCTTAACCCCGCCTGTTGCCAGACTTTCACTTGGGCGCGTACTTCCTGTATCGTGTGTGCTATGTTCATGTTGCTCTCTTTATTGGCTGATTAATGATTTGCTCTGTAAAATCACCGCACTTTTATGCGGTTTGCTCATGGGGTGCGGCAAGTAAGCCGTGTTTTTCATAATTGCTGATCTGACTGATTTGATTGTTGTCATCGACAAATACCACCCGCGGCCGATGGGCGTTCAGCTCTGCGGCGTCGTACTGGGCATAACTCATGATAATGATTTTATCGCCGCAACTGACACAGCGCGCCGCCGCACCGTTCAGGCAAATTACGCCGCTGCCCGGCTCTCCGGCGATGGTATAGGTTTCAAAACGCTGGCCGTTATCCACATCGGCGATATACACTTTTTCGTATTCCAAGATGCCGGCGGCCGCCAGTAATTGCGCATCCACGGTAATGCTGCCGACATAATTCAGTTCGGCTTGGGTGACCGTCGCGCGATGAATTTTTCCTTTTAACATGGTGATCATCATGTCGAAATTCCTTTTTTCTGTTAATTAAATGTAATATGTTGTATTTGCCATTGCGGCCGAAGGAGTGTAGCACAAATAAAATGCGCTTCGCCACCCTGTCGCGACGCCGGGCGGACGGGGGAAGCGGTGCGTTAAAAATCGGCAAAGGACATGTCGCCGCACTGTCTTTATGCGAAAACTCTGCTAAAATGAACCGCACTTTTTTATCAAAACACACAACAGGAAAGTAAAATGAGCAAATTATTCCCTAACGCACATCAACGCAGCAAAGCCCCGTACCGTTTCGATATCGTGGGCAGTTTTTTACGTCCGCAGGCGCTGAAACAGGCGCGTCAGCAATGCAGCTGTGGCGATATTTCCTGCGCGGATTTAAGCGCGCTGGAAGATCAGGAAATTGAAAAACTGGTTGCCCGTCAAAAAGCGGTCGGGCTGCACGCGGTGACCGACGGCGAGTTTCGCCGCACTTTCTGGCATCTGGATTTCTTAGCCGCGCTGGACGGTGTGCAGGAAGTGGAAGCGGAGAAATTTTCCGTGCAGTTCAAACATCACAGCGTACGTCCGAAAACCTTAAAAATCGTGGATAAAATCGGCTTTTCGGATAATCATCCGTTTTTGCAGCATTACCGTTCGTTGCAGGCGATTGCCGGCGATTATCCGGTAAAATTTACCGTGCCGTCGCCGTCAATGCTGCATTTAATCTGTACCGTGCGCGAAACCGATTATCAGCCGATCGCCCGTTATGCGGGCAATAATCAATTATTGCTGGACGATATTGCCGATGCGTATAAAAGTGCGGTGCAAAAATTTTATGCCTTAGGCTGTCGCAATCTGCAACTGGACGATACCAGCTGGGGAGAATTATGTTCGCAAGAAAAACGGGCGGCTTATGCGGCGCGCGGGTTTGATTTGGCGCAATTGGCGAAAGATTATGTGTATATGGTTAATCGCGCCATTGCCGATCGCCCGGCGGATATGACCGTCACCATGCACATCTGCCGCGGTAATTTCCGCTCCACTTGGTTCTCCTCCGGCGGTTATGAACCGGTGGCGCAGGAATTGTTCGGCAACTGTAAGGTGGACGGCTTTTTCCTCGAATACGACAGCGATCGCGCCGGCGATTTTAAACCGCTGCGTTTCATTCGCGATCAGCAAGTGGTGCTGGGATTGGTGACTTCGAAAGACGGCGAACTGGAAGACAAAGACAGCATCATTGAACGTATTCGCGAAGCCGCGCAATATGTGGATATCAATCAGCTGTGTTTAAGCCCGCAGTGCGGTTTCGCCTCGACGGAAGAAGGCAATATTCTGACCGAAGAACAGCAGTGGAACAAACTGAATTTCATTCGCGAAATCGCAGAAGAGGTGTGGGGACGGGGATAAACCGAAACCGACTGATGGGGCGGACGGGTGTCCGCCTTTTTTATGCCCGAATAAAAACTCCCGCAAAAAGCACCGCACTTTTCCAACCCGACCGCACGGATTGGTTATTCTTTTTGGTTATGGTCGCCCGTCCGTTTAGCGGCCGGTTATTTCACTTTGTTATATAAAATGCTTTTTTGTTATTTTTCCTCCCTGTGGATTTGATTTATAACTTACACCACTTGAGACAAGCGCATTGCGCCTGTGGTGGAGTGAGATTGCACGGGGAAGAAGTTAAAACATTGCATCGTGTTTCATTGTTTTTCCGTGTGGCGGCGTGATGACCTTAAACCGGTTGTTCGACTCGGCTCTCTCCATCCGTAACGCTTCATTTTTCAATTGATTTCATTATCTGCGTTCGGCATAACGCATTGCCGAGCCGTTTTTTAATCGCCGCATCAGGCTGCTAAGAGGAGTGATTATGCATTATTTTCCCGTATTTGCGGATTTAACTGAGCGGCCGGTGCTGGTGATCGGGGGCGGCGAAATTGCCGCGCGTAAGATCAAACTGTTATTAAAAGCCAACGCCCAAGTGCGGGTGGTGGCGCAACAGTTAAACCCGGAGATCGCCGAACTTTATGCACACAACCGGATTATCTGGCTGGCACAGGAATTTCATGCCGAACAAGTGCGGTCGGTTTTTCTGGTGATTGCCGCAACCGACGACGAACAGCTTAACCGGCGCGTGTTTTTAGTCGCCGAGCAGCAACAGAAACTGGTCAACGTGGTGGACGATCAGGCGCATTGCAGTTTTATTTTCCCCTCCATTATTGATCGCAGCCCGATTCAGGTGGCGGTTTCCAGTGGCGGCTGTGCGCCGGTGCTGGCGCGGTTGCTGCGGGAAAAGCTGGAAAGTCTGCTGCCGCAACATTTAGGTGCAATGGCGGCCATTTCCGGCCGCTGGCGCGGCGCGGTAAAACAGAAGCTGGCGACGGTTACCGAACGCCGCCGTTTCTGGGAGCGCTTGTTTAACGGACGTTTTGCCCGTTTATTGAAAAATCATCAGCATGCTGCCGCAGAACAGGAATTGCAACGCCAGCTGACACAGGATTATCGCGGCGGTTCGGTCGCATTGGTCGGCGCCGGGCCCGGCGATGCGGGATTACTGACCTTAAAAGGCTTGCAGGAAATTCAACAGGCGGACATTGTGTTATATGACGCGCTGGTGTCGGATGAGATTCTGGATTTAGTGCGCCGCGATGCGCAACGGATTTTTGTCGGCAAACGCGCCGGCGGTCATTCGGTTGCGCAGGACGAAACCAATCGCCTGCTGGTGGAATATGCTCAGCGGGGCAAACGGGTAGTACGCCTGAAAGGCGGCGATCCGTTCGTGTTCGGTCGCGGCGGGGAAGAGCTGGAAATTCTGGCGGATAAACAGATTCCGTTTTCCGTGGTGCCGGGCATTACATCAGCCATCGGTGCCACCGCCTATGCGGGCATTCCGCTGACCCATCGCGATTACGCGCAAAGTGCGGTTTTCGTTACCGGCCATCGTAAGGCACAGGCGGACGATAGCGCCGAGTGGCAAAGTCTTGCCCGTAGTCGGCAGACCTTAGTGATTTATATGGGCGGCATGAAAGCGGCGGAGATTGCCGCCAATCTGATCCGTTTCGGGCGGCGTGCCGATACCCCAGTGGCGGTGATTTCACAGGGCACGCAGCCAAGCCAGAAAACGTTCACCGGCAAACTGGCGCAGCTTGCCGAACTGGCCGCACAGGCGCCGACGCCGGCGTTAATTGTGGTCGGTGAAGTGGTGGCGCTGCAGCATAAACTGGCTTGGTTCGGCGAGGCGAAACCGGCTGAAAAACCACCGCACTTTACCTTAGACAGTTTAGCCGTTGAACGTGTCGCCTGAAATGAATGTTGTCCGGAGTGAATGATGATTATTAAACCGAATTTATGGCAGATTCCGCAGCCGAGCGCAGCGGTTTTTGCTCAGACCGAAGAAAAAGCCCGAATTTTGATCGAACGCCTGCAATTGATTGCCGAACGGCACCGGGATGCCCGTTTTGCCAGCAGTCTGGCGGTTGAAGATATGGTGATTACCGATGCCATTGTCAACGCGGCGGTACCGCTTAGCGTGTTTACGCTGGAAACCGGCCGTTTGAATCCGGAAACGCTGGCGCTGGCGGAGGCGGTGAGCGCGCGTTATCCGAGCCTGGATTTCAGTCTGTTCCGACCGAATCCGGAAAAGGTACGCCAATATGAGCAGGAAAAAGGTCGTAATGCCTTTTATGACAGCGTAGCGCTGCGCCGCGAATGCTGCTTTATCCGTAAAATTGAACCGCTTAACCGCGCATTACAGGGCGCGGATGCCTGGCTTTCCGGTCAGCGCCGCGAGCAGTCGGTGACGCGCAGCGAATTGCCGTTTCACGAACAGGACAGCGCGCGCGGCATCGATAAATATAATCCGATTTTCGATTGGAGCGAGGCGGAGGTCTGGGCTTATATTCTCTCTCACCGAATCCCGTATAACGCGCTGTATGAGCAGGGCTATCCGAGTATCGGCTGTGAGCCTTGCACCCGCCCGATAAAACAAGACGAAGATATCCGAGCCGGGCGCTGGTGGTGGGAAAATAAAGACAGCAAGGAATGCGGGCTGCATAAATAAGCGCACGAGTTGAGCGGCATAGTTATGCGGCATTCCGTGCCATGACCGCAAATATCGATGTTATCAAACGAATCAGAACAATGTTTAGAATGAAAAGGATGCAATCACAATGACAACCCAAACTCAAATTCAGAACGGTCATTTAGACTGGCTTGAAGCCGAATCCATTCATATTATCCGCGAAGTGGTGGCGGAATGTGAGAATCCGGCGCTGCTGTTTTCCGGCGGCAAGGATTCCGTCGTGCTGCTGGCGTTGGCGCGCAAAGCCTTTCAATTGGGCAACCGGGCGGTGCAATTACCGTTTCCTTTGGTGCATATTGACACCGGACATAACTATCCGGAAGTGATTCGCTTTCGTGATGAACAGGTGGCGCGACTGAACGCCCGTCTGGTGGTCGGCCATGTGGAGGATTCCATCGCGCGCGGTACGGTGGTGCTGCGTAAAGCAACCGACAGCCGTAATGCGGCGCAGGCGGTTACGTTACTGGAAACCATTGCCGAAAACGGTTTTGATGCCTTAATGGGCGGTGCGCGGCGTGATGAAGAGAAAGCCCGCGCCAAAGAGCGGATTTTTTCCTTCCGCGACGAATTCGGTCAGTGGGATCCGAAAGCTCAGCGTCCGGAGCTGTGGTCTTTATACAACGCCAAACTGCATAAAGGCGAAAATATGCGGGTATTCCCGATTTCCAACTGGACGGAACTGGATATCTGGCAGTATATCGCCCGCGAAAATCTGGCGTTACCGCCGATTTATTACAGCCACAAGCGCGAAGTGGTGCGGCGCAAAGGTTTATTGGTGCCGGTCACCGCGTTGACGCCGAAAGGCGCGCATGAACACAGCGAGATTCTGGATGTGCGCTTCCGCACGGTCGGCGATATCAGTTGTACCTGCCCGGTGGCCAGTACGGCAAAAACGGCGCTGGACATTATTCAGGAAACGGCGGTGGCCGACATTTCCGAACGCAGCGCCACCCGTCTGGATGATCAGGCCAGCGAAGCGGCGATGGAAAAACGCAAAAAAGAAGGCTATTTCTAAACTTCGCCGAAAATGACCGCACTTTTGTGCGGCCGGCGTTTTCCGCCCCGCGATTTTCAACGCGAGGGTAGGATTTCAGCACTGAAACGAGATGAAAACAATAAAAGGACAGAATAATGACACAACAGCTTACTCCCTTACGCTTTATCACTGCCGGTAGTGTGGATGACGGCAAAAGCACCTTAATCGGCCGCCTGCTGTATGACAGTAAAGCCTTGCTGAGCGACCAGCTTAATGTGCTGAATCAGGCGAAAAACAAAGGCGCTAATGAAGCGATTGATTTTTCCTTATTGACCGACGGATTGGAAGCGGAGCGCGAACAGGGCATTACCATTGATGTGGCGTACCGCTATTTTTCCACCGCAAAACGCAAATTTATTATTGCCGACACGCCGGGACATGAACAATACACCCGCAATATGGTGACCGGCGCATCGACGGCGTCGGCGGCGATTGTTTTGGTGGATGCCTCCCAGCTGGATTTTTCCCGTCAGCCGGTGGAGTTGCTGGCACAGACCAAACGGCATTCCGCGGTATTAAGTCATTTAAATTGTCCGCACATTATTGTGGCGGTCAATAAAATGGATTTGCTGGATTACAGCGAACAGAAATTCAATGCGATTAAACAGAGCTACACCCATCTGGCGCAGCAGCTGGGATTGCAACATGTGTACTTTGTGCCGGTTTCCGCCCTGCTGGGGGATAATCTGGTGTATCACAGCGAACATACGCCTTGGTATCAGGGCGAGCCGTTACTGACTATTTTGGAGAACCTGCCGGCGGCGGACGATAGCGATATTCAAAGCGACGATTTTTATTTTCCGGTGCAACTGGTGATTCGTCAGGATGCGGATAAACAGGATGATTTCCGCGGTTATCAGGGGCGGATTGAAGCCGGTGACGTGCATGTGGGGCAGACCATCCGTATTGAACCCTCCGCCTTAAAAGCCACCGTGGTGGAAATTATTGCCCCGAACGGCGAGGTAAAAGCTGCCAAACGCGGCGAGGTGATCACATTGCGGCTGGATAAGGATATTGATATTTCCCGCGGCGATGTGTTTGTGGCGGAACATTCGGCGTTAAGACCGAGCAAACGGCTGCATGCCACATTATGCTGGTTTGATGAGCGGGCGCTGAATCCGGCGCGTAAATATCTGCTGAAACACGGCACGCAAACCGTGTTCGCCCGGGTCAGCGAAGTGGAACAGGTGCTGGATATTCAAACGCTGTCCAATGCCAGCGGCGCGGAGCAGATTAACATGAATGATATTGCGCAAGTGCGTTTAAGCCTGCAAAAACCGATTGTGGCGACCACTTACAGCGTCAATACCGCCGGCGGCGCCTTTATTCTGATTGACGAGGCGACTTATCACACCGTAGCGGCGGGAATGATTTTAGGACTGGGATAAAACGGCGTAAAAAAGCACCGCACTTTCCGGCGTATAACAGGCCGCATAACAGACGGTCGCAAAACCCTATTCGATAAGTGAAATGCGCTTGCCGATAATTACAATTAATCTTAACTGTGGGACAAATCATGACAAACACAACACATCATTTCCCTCTGAATGCCGAAACCGGCGCATTACTGGACGGGCTGGACAGTCTGCAATTAGCCTGGCTTTCCGGCTATTGCTGGGCGAAAGCGAAAGGCGTCGGTTTGCCGGCGGAAGGCGTGCCTGCGCTTGCGACAGCTGTTGCTAGCGCGGCCGCCCCGCTGGCCGTAACCGTGCTTTCGGTGTCGCAAACCGGTAATGCCAAAGGCGTTGCCGCACAATTGGCGGAGCGCTTACGGCAGGCAAATATTACGGTTAATCTGGTGGCTGCCAAAGACTATAAAGCGAAAAAAATCGCCGATGAGCAGCTGTTATTGTTAATCAGCTCCACGCAGGGCGAGGGCGAACCGCCGGAAGAGGGCGTGGTGTTATATAAACTCTTGCACGGTAAAAAAGCGCCGAAGCTGGACAAACTTGAGTTTGCGGTGTTGGGTCTGGGCGATACCTCCTATCCGAATTTCTGTCAGGCTGGCAAAGATTTTGACCGACGCTTGGAGGAATTAGGGGCGACACGTTTATTGGATCGCGTCGATGCGGATCTGGATTTTGCCGACACCGCAGCACAATGGATTGAACAAGTGGTGAGCGCAGTCAAACAAAAAGCCGCGGCGCCCGCAGCGGTGAAAAGTGCGGTCGGTTCGGTGCCGGAAATGGCGACGGAGAGCCAATATCATAAAGACAATCCTTATCTCGCCACATTATTGACCAATCAGAAAATCACCGCGCGTCAGGCGGAAAAAGACGTGCGTCACCTTGAATTTGATCTGGCCGACTCCGGACTGACTTATCAGCCCGGCGATGCGCTGGGCGTATGGTTCGATAATGATCCGGCGCTGGTACAGGAAATACTGACCGCGCTGGAGTTAAGCGGCGATGAAAGCGTGCAGGCGGAAGGCAAAACGTTGCCGATTCGCACCGCACTTTTATCGCATTTCGAACTGACACAGAACACGCCGGTGTTTATGAAAGCCTATGCCGGGCTGGCCGGCAATCCGGCGCTGAACGAATTGGTGGCGAAAACGGACGAATTAACCGCGTATGTGCAAAGCACGCCGCCGGTGGATGTGTTGCATGATTTTCCGGCTAAACTGAGCGCCGAACAGTTTATTTCATTGCTGCGTCCGCTGGCGCCGCGTTTGTATTCCATTGCATCCGCCGCGGCGGAAGTGGGCGAAGAAGTGCATTTGAGCGTGGGCGTCGTGCGTTTTGAGCATGCCGGCAAACCCCGCGCGGGCGCAGCATCAAGCTACCTTGCCGAACGGGTGCCGGAAGACGGACAAGTGCGGATCTTTATTGAACGTAACGAGAATTTCCGTTTACCGGAAGACGGCGGTAAGCCGATTATTATGATCGGTTCCGGCACCGGCATCGCTCCGTTCCGTGCCTTTGTGCAGCAGCGCGCGGCGCAGGAGGCCGAAGGGAAAAACTGGCTGATTTTCGGCAATCAGCATTTTACTCAGGATTTCCTGTATCAAACGGAATGGCAGCAGTTTGCCAAAGACGGTTTCTTACATCGTTATGATTTTGCTTGGTCGAGAGATCAGGCGGAAAAAATCTATGTACAGGATAAAATCCGCGAAAAATCCACCGCACTTTGGCAATGGTTACAGGACGGCGCGTATCTTTATGTGTGCGGTGATGCCGCCCGCATGGCGAAAGATGTGGAAACTGCCTTGCTGGATGTGATTGAACAACAGGGCGGATTCAGCCGCGATGAGGCGGAAGATTATTTGACCGAGCTGCGCGAAAACCGGCGCTATCAGCGGGATGTGTATTAAAACCCTTATTTTTCGGGCGAAGGCGGCACTTCGTCCTCTACCAGTATAACAATCGGAGTGAATAACCCATGAGCAAAGACAACCAAACCCAAAAACCGGATTGGCAGAATAAGCCGCTGTCCGACAATGAACGCCTCAAATCGCAGAGTAATTTTCTGCGCGGTACGATTTTAGACGATTTGCAGGATCCGTTAACCGGCGGATTTAGAGGCGATAATTTCCAGTTGATCCGTTTTCACGGCATGTATGAACAGGATGATCGCGATATTCGGGCGGAACGACTGGAAGAAAAACTGGAGCCGCTGAAATTTATGCTGCTGCGCTGCCGTTTGCCCGGCGGGATTATTCAGCCGTATCAATGGATTGAAATCGACAAGTTTGCCCGCGAGCATACTTATTACCAATCCATTCGTCTGACCAACCGCCAGACTTTCCAGTATCACGGCGTACCGAAAGGACAGTTGCAGCCGATGCACCGTTTGCTGCACAGTATCGGACTGGACAGTATCGCCACCGCGGCGGATATGAACCGCAACGTTTTATGCACCTCCAACCCTATCGAATCGGAATTGCACCAACAGGCCTATGAATTTGCTAAGAAAATCTCCGAACATTTACTGCCGCGTTCGCGCGGTTATCTGGATGTGTGGATCGACGGCAAAAAAATTGAAAGTTCCGACGATTTATTCAAACAGGAAGAAGAGCCGATTTTAGGTAAAACCTTTTTACCGCGCAAGTTTAAAACCGCGGTGGCGATTCCGCCGTTAAACGATGTGGACGTGTACGGCAATGATATGAATTTTATCGCGATTCAGGACGAAAACGGGCAATTGTGCGGCTTTAATGTACTGGTCGGCGGCGGACTTTCCTTTGAACACGGCAACACCAAAACCTATCCGAACATTTCCCTTGAGCTGGGTTATGTACCGTTGGATAAAACCTTGGCGGCCGCGGAAGCCGTGGTGACCACCCAGCGTGATTTCGGTAACCGCAGCGATCGGAAAAATGCGCGTACCCGTTACACCATTCAGACGATGACACTGGACGGTTTCCGCGCCGAAGTGGAAAAACGTATGGGAGTTAAATTCGAACCGATTCGGCCGTTTAAATTTACCGAGCGCGGTGATCGTATCGGCTGGGTTCACGGTATCGATAAAAAATGGCACCTGACCTGTTTTATCGAAAGCGGGCGTATTACCGATAAACCGGGCAAACCGCTGATGACCGGTATGCTGGAACTGGCGAAAGTGCATAAAGGCGATTTCCGCATTACCGCCAATCAGAATATTATTATTGCCAATGTGGCGGAAGAGGATAAAGCGCAAATTGAAGCCATTGCCCGACAATACGGTCTGATTCGCCCGGATGTCACCAAACAGCGCGAATATTCCATGTCCTGCGTATCCTTCCCGACCTGTCCGCTGGCGATGGCGGAAGCTGAGCGGGTGCTGCCGGATTTCGTCACCGAGCTGGATAAATTAATGGCGAAACACAATCTGTCCGACGATTACATTATCACCCGTATCACCGGCTGTCCGAACGGTTGCGGCCGGGCGATGCTGTCCGAAGTGGGATTGGTCGGCAAAGCCATCGGCCGCTATAATCTGCATATCGGCGGAGACCGTGAAGGCGTGCGGATTCCGCGACTGTATCGCGAAAATATCACCCTGCCGGAGATCATCGATGAACTGGACGGCTTAATCGGCCGCTGGGCAACCGAGCGGGAAGAAAACGAAGCCTTCGGCGATTTCGTGATCCGCAGCGGTATCATCAAACCGGTAGTCAATGCCCCGACGGATTTCTGGGATGCCGGATTAATCCCAACTCAAACCGCGTAATAAAACCGCGCAAAAAATAACCGCACTTTTGGGGATAAAAGTGCGGTTTCTTATATTAATCTTGTAAAACACCGCTGTTAAAAGTAGGCAGACCAAGTACTTTTAGGCTGTCACGATAAATCCCCAACAAATCTTTCTGACTGACGGTTTGTAGTTCGTCCAGCGGTTTGTCTAATGCCGCAACGGTTCGGATATTCAGATCTTGCGGGCCGCTTTCCCATGTGGCGATTTCAAATAAGGCCTGACCGCGTCGAACATGGCTACCGGAACTGATTAACACCGCATGTTTAATTTTATGCTTCGCAACAGCATAACGGGCGAATAAAGCGTTTTCTACGGTTGATCTGGCATAATCATCAGAATAAATGCGTTCGGTCGGAATGCCTTTATCGATTAACCATTGTTTCATTAATGTTCCTTCCGTTTTATTATTCTGTGGTACGCCGCCTGTAACGATAATTAAGCTATCGGGATTTTGTTTTGCCAGTTCAAGCGTTTTTTCTAACCGCTGAATTAAAATCTCATGCATCGAACCGTCCGGATTCAATGCATAACCTAAGGTAATGATTGCGGCATTTTCTCCGAGCGGTTGTTCCAGTTTATCGGTGATCGGTTGATGGGTGATGCGATCGATGGTTTCAAAGACTTTGCTTAGTGTTGAGGCTTTTTCCGGTGATAAGGTTTGCAGTCGCTTAAAATATTTTTCATTTTCAGCACGGTTTTGTTTAAAACGATGCCATGTGGTCAGATAGATATGTGCTTTTATATCATCAGGCGCGATAGAAAGTACTTTCTCATAGAGCGGAATCGCTTTATCTACATTACCGTTATAAATATTGGCATTGGCCGCACCGAACAGAAAGTCAACGCGATAAGGCTCAAGTTCATAGGCCTGTAACAACAATTCGGCTATTCGTTCCATATTGCTTGGCAATTTGGCGGTAAATCCCGCATTGGATACTCGAGCAGGCGATTTCTGAATGATTGCGGCTTGCTCCAACAGCTCATCCACAACTTGGCGCTGGGTCAGCAATGTCTGATAATCGCGTTGAGGCTGTAGGGTTTGAATTTCCGTTGCGGTTACTGACGTATTTAATATTAAACAAGACAATGCAACGATTAGAGGTAATTTGAAATCACGCATAACACAGGTTTCCTTAAAATAACAAAGGCGCAGGCCAAGTAACCTGCGCCGGTTTGAGGTTTAATGTTGCTGTTTCATGGCGTCGGCGATCAGTTCGGCTTCCGGGCCTAAAATCACTTGCAAGCCGTGTTCGCCCAGTTTGACGTTGCCTTTGGAGCCTAAGGCGCGCAACTGTGCGTCATCAATTTTGCCCGGATCAACCAGCGTCAGGCGCAGGCGGGTGATACAGGCGTCGATATGGCTGAGGTTGTCCGCGCCGCCTAAGGCCTGAATAAAACCGGCGGCGCGTTCTTTATAAGAACCATCGGTACGGGTAGCCGGTTGTGCGCTCTGTTCTTCTTCGCGTCCCGGCGTTTTTAAATTCAGGGCATTGATGATGGCGCGGAAGAGGACATAGTAAACCACGGCAAAGATCAAGCCTTGCACAATCAGCATATACCATTGGGTTGCCAGCGGGTTGCGTGAGGAAAGTACCATATCCACCAGTCCGGCGCTGAAACCGAAACCGGCGATCCAGTGCATGGTGGCGGCGATAAACACGGAAATCCCGGTCAGCAACGCATGCACCACATAAAGCAGCGGTGCGACAAACATAAACGAGAATTCCAGCGGTTCGGTGATGCCGGTAAAAAATGAAGCCAGTGCGGCGGCCAGCATAATTGAGGCGACCTGTACCTTTTTCGCCGGTTTTGCGCTGTGGTAAATCGCCAGGGCGGCAGCCGGTAAACCGAACATCATAACCGGGAAGAATCCGGCCTGATACATGCCTGTGACGCCCAATACCGCTTTGCCTTCCGCCAGGGATTGTGCGCCGCCGAGGAAATTCGGAATGTCATTAATACCGGCCACATCAAACCAGAATACGGAGTTTAAGGCGTGGTGCAAGCCGACCGGAATCAGCAGGCGGTTCAGGAATCCGTAAATGCCGGCGCCGACTGCGCCCAGATCTTTGATATATTCGCCGAAACTGACCAATCCGTTGAAAATGGCCGGCCAGAGATAAAGCAGAATAAAGGCGACGACAATCATAACCAGCGAGACGATAATCGGCACTAACCGTTTTCCGCTGAAAAAGGCCAGCGCTTTCGGCAGTTCGACCTGATAGAAGCGGTTGTACAGTTCCGCCGAGATCACGCCGACTAAAATGCCGATAAACTGATTATTGATTTTACCGAATGCGGCGGGCACTTCGTCTGCCGCAATGCCTTCCAATTGCGCAACACTGCCCGGAGACAATAAGGTGGTCAGCACTAAATAACCGACTAAACCGGACAGTGCGGCGGAGCCGTGTTTATCGTTCGACATGCCGAAAGCCACCCCGACTGCGAACAGAATCGCCATATTATCGATGATGGCGGCGCCGGATTTAATTAATAATGCCGCTAACTGGCTGTTGGCGCCCCAGCCGTCGGGATCGATCCAATAGCCGATCCCCATTAGTACGGCAGCTGCCGGCAGGGCGGCAACGGGTACCATTAATGCGCGCCCTATTTTTTGTAGATAATTTAATACGCTCATCGCAGATCCTTATTTTGAGTTAGTAGGTTGGAGGTAAAAAGGTTGGTAATTCTCGTAAATTTATCGGATTAATGAAGAATTGCTTCATTAATAACCATTATAAGAGGATCATCCGAGTTTGCAACTTGGCGCATCGGTTTTGTGATTGCCGTCACTATTTTATCGAAAGGAGGGAATTGAACTTGGCTTTGGAGGTAATATTAATTTATAATTTGTTTTATGAAATTTTTCTTCATTATTGGGTAATTTATGTTTAACACAGGAGATTTGTTATGCGCTTGATTCCTCTTAAAACATCGGAACATGTCAGTAAATGGGCGGCTCGTCATATTGCTGACCGGATTAATGCGTTTGCGCCGACAGAAACCCGTCCTTTCGTATTGGGATTACCAACCGGCGGCACACCGTTACAGACCTATAAAGAACTGATCAAACTTTATCAGGCGGGTGAGGTCAGTTTTAAGCATGTGGTGACTTTTAATATGGATGAATATGTGGGGCTGCCGAAAGATCATCCCGAAAGCTACCATTCCTTTATGTATAACAACTTTTTTAATCATGTGGACATTCAGGAGAAAAATATCAATATTCTGGATGGTAATACCGAGGATCATGATGCGGAATGCCGCCGTTATGAAGATAAGATCAAATCTTATGGTAAAATTAATCTGTTTATGGGCGGTGTCGGGGTTGACGGGCATATCGCCTTTAACGAACCGGCATCTTCTCTGGCATCGCGTACCCGAATCAAAACCTTAACTCAGGATACGCTGATTGCCAATTCCCGTTTCTTTGACAATGATGTGAATAAAGTGCCGAAATACGCGCTGACGATCGGGGTGGCGACGCTGCTTGATGCCGAAGAGGTTATGCTGCTGGTCACCGGCTATAATAAAGCGCTGGCGCTGCAGGCGGGAGTGGAAGGCAGTGTAAATCATTTCTGGACAATCAGTGCGCTGCAGCTGCATCGTCATGCGATTTTTGTCTGCGACGAGCCGGCCACGCAGGAATTAAAAGTGAAAACGGTGAAATATTTTAGTGAACTGGAGGCGAAGGCGATTCACAGCGTATTGTAACCGGTCTGAATTATACGGAGAGAAAAGATGAAATATGCGTTTACCAATGCGGTTATTTATACTGCAAAAGAGGTGCTCTACGGACATGCGGTCGTGGTGGAAAATGATAAAATCGCGGCGATTGCGGCGCAGCAGGATTTGCCGGAGGCGATGCAAAAGATCGATTTGCACGGCCACAATCTGACGGCCGGGTTTATCGATTTACAGTTAAACGGCTGCGGCGGAGTGATGTTTAACGAACAGGTTTCGGTGAACACGCTGGAAATTATGCAGGCAACCAACCTGAAATCCGGCACCACGAGTTATCTGCCGACCTTTATCACTTCACCGGATGAAGGAATGAAAACCGCGGTGCAGGTGATGCGCGAATATCTGGCGAAATACCGTAATCAGGCTTTAGGTCTGCACTTGGAAGGCCCGTATATCAGTGTGGAGAAAAAAGGCGTGCATCAGGCCGAATATGTGCGCGCGATAAGCCCGGAAATGAAAGCCTTTTTGCTGGCCAATGCTGATGTGATTACCAAACTGACCTTAGCGCCGGAAAACCCAACGGCGCGCTATATCAAGGATTTTGTACAGCACGGCATTGTGGTCTCGGTGGGACATTCCAATGCCGGTTATGATGAAACGCGCAATGCGATTCATGCCGGCGCGCGTTTTGCCACTCACCTGCATAATGCGATGTCGCCGATCAGCTCAGGGCGTGCCATGGGGGTTGTCGGTGCGGTACTGGACAGCGATATTTACAGCGGCATCATTGTTGACGGTCTGCATGTGAATTTTGCCAATATCCGGCTGGCTAAGAAACTGAAAGGCGATAAATTGTGTATCGTCACCGACGCCACCGCGGCTGCCGGCGCGAATATTGACTCTTTTGTGTTCGTCGGCAAAACGGTTTATGTGCGGGACGGCAAATGTTATGACGCAAACGGCACGTTGGGCGGTTCGGCGGTGACCATGATTGAATCGGTGGAAAATGCGGTGAAATACGTCGGCATTCCGTTAGACGAAACATTACGCATGTGTAATTATTATCCGGCAAAAGCCATCGGTGTGGATGACCGTTTGGGTTCAATTGAAGTGGGCAAGGTTGCAAATCTGACCGTATTTACCCATGATTTCAAAGTGATAGGTACGGCGGTAAACGGCGAGTGGAAACTGAATTAAAATTCACCGCACTTTTATTGATACAAGGCAGCTTCGGTTGCCTTTTTTAGTGCTAGGAATTCTGTAAAATTCATTCTAAAATAATCGGGTTTATTGTTTTTAGCTGTGGGAGAAACTGAAATGCAGGAAAATCATCAGATAGCCAATGTTGACTTCGTAAAACAGATGAATAGTGCGGTCGTCTATAAACTGATTGATCAACAAGGACCGATTTCTCGTATTCAAATCTCCGAGCTTAGCCAGCTTGCGCCGGCAAGCGTCACCAAAATTACCCGCAGCCTGCTCGGGCGCGGATTAATTAAAGAGGTCGAGCAGCAGGAATCCACCGGCGGCAGACGCGCCACATCCATTGTGGCGGAATATAAAGCGTTTCGGGCGATTTTGGTTCGTTTGGAGTGCAAACGCATTACATTTGCGATTATGGATTTATCCACCAAATTGCTGAAAAAAGACATTGTTGACTTGCCCGAATATAGCAATGTGCAGGATATTGAAGCCTTTTTGTGCCGAGAGCTGGAAGCGTTTATTCAGGCTAACCGCAAACGGCAGCGCGAATTTATCGCAATCGGTATCACCGTGCCCGGATTTGTGGAGGTGAAAACCAATACCATTTTGCATATCCCGCATCTGACGCTCGACGAACCTTGGGCGCTGGCGCAGAATATTGAGCGGCGTTTCGGTCTGATGACTTTTGTCGGGCATGAAGTGCGCAGTCTGGCACTGGCGGAACATTATTTCGGCGTGACCAAAGACTGCTATGATTCGTTACTGCTGCGCATTCATCGCGGCGTCAGCGCGGGCATTGTGATTAATCATGAAGTCTTTTTAGGCTATAAAAATAATGCCGGCGAACTCGGGCATATTCAAGTGGATCCGCTCGGCAAACGCTGTTTTTGCGGCAACGTGGGCTGTCTGGAAACCGTGGTCAGCAATTCGGCCATTGAAGATAAAATGCAGAAACTGCTGGAAGACGGTTACACCAGCAAATGGCTGTCGCTGGAAAGCCACGATATTGACGCCATTTGCAAGGCAAGTAATAAACAAGACGTTGTCGCAACGGAGCTGATCGAACATGTCGGCGTGCAAATCGGGCGGGTGCTGGCGATGACGGTCAATATGTTTAATCCTGAAAAAATTGTGATTTCAGGTGAGATTACACAGGCAAAAAACGTGTTGTTCGCCGCCATTCGCAAAACACTGGAAAGCCATGCGCTGCCGTCGTTTGTGGAAACCACGCCGTTGGTGGCTTCCGAGCTGGAAAATGAAGATGTTATCGGCGCCTTTGCGTTGATTAAACAGGCGCTGCTGGACGGCAGTTTATTACAGCGTTTACTGGCGGAATAAGAGTGCGGTTACTTTTAGATCGATTTGTATAATCTCTATCCGAATAAGCGGGAAATGAAATAATTCTGTAAAAAAAGAGTTGACGACCGCAGCAGATATCCGCATAATTAGCCCCGCAAAGCCGATGAGGTGAACGCAGATATTTATGGCTATGTAGCTCAGTCGGTTAGAGCACAACACTCATAATGTTGGGGTCACAGGTTCGAATCCCGTCATAGCCACCATATTTGCGGGACTGGCGAAATTGGTAGACGCACCAGATTTAGGTTCTGGCGCCGCGAGGTGTGTGGGTTCAAGTCCCTCGTCCCGCACCATTCATTAGCTTGCAGTCATTGAGTAGGTGGGGTATCGCCAAGCGGTAAGGCACCGGGTTTTGATCTCGGCATCCCTAGGTTCGAATCCTAGTACCCCAGCCACGCTACCTTATTTAAAAGTTCCGAGATTAAGATATTTCGATTGGGGTATCGCCAAGTGGTAAGGCACCGGGTTTTGATCTCGGCATTCCTAGGTTCGAATCCTAGTACCCCAGCCATATTCTCGGGTACTTCCTGAACAGTTTCGAACTTAAGAAACTTCAGTTGGGGTATCGCCAAGCGGTAAGGCACCGGATTCTGATTCCGGCATTCCTAGGTTCGAATCCTAGTACCCCAGCCATTTCACTTCATTTATCAGCACTTTCTTTCACCTGTATTTACTTTTCTTCTCTCCGAGATAGTGTTTCTTGTTTACTGCACGGACAAAAATAGTAAAAAAACGATTAACTGCTTCACTTGATACGATAGGCAGAGCGTTTCGCTTTATATTTATCTCACACCAATATTTAATGCTGTAATAATCGCTGTTTACAGGGTTTTCAAATTTCATTTTTAGCTTAATATGCTGCAAAAATGGCATTTTGCATTATTTTCTCATTATTTTGCTGTTCATAATCCGGCACAAATATATTACAATCAATTCCCTTTTATCGATTTTACAGAAAGCAAATATGATGAGTGAAGAACAAAAACAAACGGAAAAATCCACTTGGGCATCGAAATTCAGTGCGTTAGGGCCCGGAATCTTAATGGCTTCCGCCGCAGTGGGCGGTTCGCATATTATCGCCTCAACGCAGGCGGGCGCGATTTATGGCTGGCAATTGGCGATTATTATTATTCTGGCCAATGTATTTAAATATCCCTTTTTCCGCTTCGGCGTGCAATATACCTTAGACAGTGGCAATACGCTGCTTGAAGGCTATCGCCAGAAAGGCAAACTGTATCTGTGGATTTTCTTTTTGTTAAATATCTTCGCGACGATCATTAATACCGCCGCCGTTGGTTTGTTGTGCGCGGCGATTTTAACTTTCGTGCTGCCGGTTCCCGTACCGGTGCCGACCTTAAGCCTGATTGTTATTGCGCTTAGTACGGCGATTTTACTGTTGGGAAAATACCGTATTCTGGATGGTTTATCCAAGCTGATTATGATCGCCTTAACGGTGACGACGGTTGCGGCGGTGGTGATTGCCTTAATGCGTACGGGCATTCAGGGTGTGGCGCCGGCGGATTATATCGCCCCGTCGCCGTGGAATCTCGGCGCGCTGGCTTTCATTGTAGCGCTGATGGGCTGGATGCCGGCACCGATTGAAATTTCGGCCATCAATTCCATGTGGGTGGTGGCAAAACGACGGCTGACCAAGGTTTCTTATAAAGACGGGATTTTTGATTTTAACGTCGGCTTTATCGGCACGGCGATTCTGGCGATTGTTTTTCTGGCGTTGGGCGCATTGGTGCAATACGGCTCCGGCAATACGGTGGAAATGGTGGGCGGAAAATATATTGCTCAGCTGATCAATATGTACGCTTCGACGATCGGCGACTGGGCGCGCGGTCTGATCGCCTTTATCGCTTTTATGTGCATGTTCGGCACCACCATTACGGTGATCGACGGTTATTCCCGCACCAATGTGGAAAGTCTGCGCCTGATTTTAGGTAAAAAAGAAAGCCGCCCGAGTATTTTAAATTCGGCCATTGTGTTTGCCGCTCTGTCCGGTCTGGCGATTATTTTCTATTTTAATAACGCCGTAGGGCCGATGCTGAAATTTGCCATGATTGCCTCCTTTGTATCGACACCGGTGTTCGCTTGGTTGAATTTATCTTTGGTGCTGAAAGGCGCTCATCGGGTGAAAGGCGGCTTGTTATGGCTGTCTTTTATCGGCTTGATTTACTTAAGCGCCTTTACGCTGCTGTTTATCGTACAACAGGCAGGCTGGCTGAATTAAGCCGAAAATACGGAAAAAACAACCGCACTTTTCAGCCTTGTTCCGGGCGTAAAAAGTGCGGTGTTTTTTTGGGCGGTTTTGCCTTAACCGGCAATGCCTTTATGTCTGAGTAAGGCGTCTAACTGCGGTGCGCGGCCCCGGAAACGTTTGAACAGCGTCATCGGTTCTTCCGACCCGCCGCGGGTCAGAATTTCGTCCAGATAGGATTGACCGGTCACCGGGTTGAAAATGCCTTCTTCTTCAAAGCGGGAAAAGGCGTCGGCAGACAACACTTCCGCCCATAAATAGCTGTAATAGCCGGCCGCATAGCCTCCGGCGAAAATATGGCTGAAACTGTGTGCCGGTCTTGCCCAATCCACCCCCTTGATCACCGCCACCTGCGCTTTAACCTGGCGCAGCGTATTTAAGATCTGATCAGGTTTGCCCGGCTGGAAATAATGATGCAGACGGAAATCGAACAAACCGAATTCCAGCTGACGCAGCACGAACATGGCGGCTTGGAAATTTTTGGCCTTCAGCAGCTGGTGCAGTTTTTCTTTCGGCAGCGGTTCGCCGCTTTCATAATGACCGGAAATAAACGCCAGCGCCTCTTCTTCCCAACACCAGTTTTCTAAAAACTGGCTCGGCAATTCTACCGCGTCCCAAGGCACGCCGTTAATCCCGGCCACATCGGCGATGTCGATTTGCGTCAGCATATGATGGAGCCCGTGTCCGAATTCATGGAACAGCGTAGTGACTTCGTCGTGGGTGAATAATGCCGGTTTATCGCCGATCGGCGCATTGAAATTACAGGTCAGATAGGCGACCGGCGTTTGGATCGAACCGTCCGCTTTGCGTCTGCGCCCGATACAATCGTCCATCCAGGCGCCGCCGCGTTTATTTTCCCGCGCGTACAGATCGAGATAAAAACTGCCGCGAAGCTGATCATTGGCGTCGATCAAATCAAAGAAACGCACATCTTTATGCCAGCTGTCCACATTAAAGCGTTCGACCGCGCGGATATTGAAAATGCGCTTGATCACTTCAAACAAACCGGCGAGAACCCGATCTTCCGGGAAATACGGGCGTAGCGCTTCATCGTTAATGGCATACAGACTTTGTTTCTGTTTTTCGCTGTAAAAGGCGATATCCCAAGGTTCAAGTGCGGTCAGATTAAACTGCGTTTGACAAAACGCCTGCAATTCCGCCAGTTCGCGTTCGCCCTGCGGTTTGGCGCGCGCAGCAAGATTGGCCAGAAAATCCAGCACTTGCTGCGGACTTTCCGCCATTTTGGTGGCCAGCGACAGCTCGGTATAAGTGTGGAAATCCAGCAATTTTGCCAGCTCCAGACGCAGGTTCAGAATCTCTTCCATAATGGCCGAATTATCCCATTTGCCTGCATTCGGGCCTTGCTCCGATGCGCGGGTGACAAACGCGCGGTACATTTCCTCGCGCAGTTCACGGTTTTCGCAATAGGTCATCACCGGTAAATAGCTCGGAAATTCAAGGGTGAAGCGATAACCGCTGAGACCTTTGTGTTGCGCCGATTGTTTTGCCGCCTGCAATGCGCTTTCCGGCAGACCGCGCAGCAGGGCTTCATCGTCAATGACTTTTTCCCAGCCCATGGTGGCGTCCAGCACATTATTGCTGAACTGTGAGCTTAATTCCGACAGGCGCGAGACGATTTCGCCGTAGCGTTTTTGTTTTTCCGGCGCTAAGGAAATCCCGGACAATTTGAAATCGCGCAGGGCATTGTCGACGGATTTTTTCTGCGCCGTGCTGTAATGTTCGAATTCAGGGCTGTTTTTCAGTTGTCGGTAAGCCTGGTATAACCCTGCATGCTGTCCGAGCCAAGTGCTGTATTCGGATAATAACGGCAGACAGGCCTGATAAGCCTCGCGCAATTCCGGGCTGTTTTTTACCGCATTTAAATGACTGACCGGCGACCAGGCGCGGCTTAACCGCTCACCGCTTTCGGTTAGCGGTTGGATCAGATTTTCCCAGCTGAAGTGCGGTTGTTTTAACAGACGTTCGACTTCCTGCCGGCAGTCCTGAATCAGTTGCTCAATGGCCGGGCGGATGTGTTCGGGGCGGATGCGTGAAAATTGCGGTAATGCCGTTGCGCTCAATAATGGATTAGACATAACTGTGATCCTTAATAAAATGAAGTGCCTGATTTCAGGCTGTCGATAAAAGCATAATCTAATAAATAGGGGCAAATTTTATAATATCCACCTTGAAAAATCTAAAAAATTGCGGATAATTGAGAATTATTTTTATTTGATAAGGGCGATAATGAAAGCGATTTATATTCTGTTGGGCTGTTTTTTTCTGGCGTTGGGCGTATTAGGCGTGGTTTTGCCGATGTTGCCGGCAACGCCGTTTTTGTTGTTAACCCTGTTTTTCTTTGCCAAAGGTTCCGATCGGCTGCATCAGTGGTTTTTGCAGACGGAATTATACAAGAAGCATCTTAAATCGTTTAAAGAACAGCGGGCGTTAAGTCAGAAATCGAAATGCTGGATTCTGGCGTTCGCCACGGTGATGCTGGCCATCGGCTTTTATTTTTCGCCCGGCGTGCTGGCGAAAAGTCTTATTATCGCGGTGCTGTTGATCAAATACTGGTTCTTTTTCTTCTGGATTAAGACCGTCAAAGAATAAATTGGTATTCACCACGCATTTTTGTATAATGCCGCTATCTTTCCGGCAACGATGTATGCGTCATGTTCAATTTCAAGTCAGATTTCCGTTCTTTATTTTCCATTAAAAGTGCGGTGTTTTTTTGTGCTGTTTTCGGCCTCAGCGCCTGTGATCAGCCCGTACCGCCGCCGCAATCCGCCGCGAGTTTGCCTGCCGTACAGCCGGCAGTGAAGTTTGACGTGCTGACGCGCGGGGTTTACGGTGATTTGGTGATAAGCCCCTCCGAGCTGCGCAACGAAGAGCAAAGTATTTTTCTGCGCGATATTCTGGAAGGGCTGGTGATTTATGATGCGCAGGGGCGGATTATGCCAGCAGTGGCGGAAAGCTGGCAAACGGAAGATAATAAAAACTGGACGTTTGTATTGCGCGAAAATGCCAAATGGTCAAACGGCGAGCCGGTTCGCGCCGAGGATTTCGTGCGCAGCTGGCAGCGGCTGGCGCGTTCCGAGAATCCGCTAAAATCCTATTTAACCTTTCTGGGCCTGCAACATGCGGCGGCCGTGATTGCCGGCGAACTGCCGGCGGACAGTCTCGGTGTCAACGCCGTGAGCGAACGGGTGCTGCAAATCCGTCTGGATAAGGCGAAACCTTATCTGCCCGCTATGTTGGCACATCCGGCGTTATTGCCGCAGTATTTACAGGCGCACAGCGGTTTTGTGACGAACGGCGCCTATACTGTCGCCGGTCAGCAGGGCGATATGATTCACCTGACGGAAAATCCTTATTATCGGGCGGCGGATCAGCATTTTTTCAAACAGGTTGATTATCGTAAGATGACGCCGGACCAACCGTTGACCGAGCTGGATGTCGTGCAAAACCCGCAGCAGCACCATAGCGCGGTTATCCACTTGCCGAAATTATGCAGCTATTATTATGAATTTAATTTCAACGATCCGGTTCTGGCGAAAAGTGCGGTCAGAAAAGCGTTAGTTTCGATGATGTCGGCACGCAATCTGGTGCAGCACGAAGAGCCGGATATGCTGGCAAGCAGCCATTTCCTGCCGCAATCCATGCGCACGGAGCAGGAAAGCCGCTGGGAACCGGTACTGGTGGAGCAATTGTTGCAGCAAAACGGGATTAATGAGAAAACGCCGTTGCAGCTGCGGCTGACCTTTGATCAGGACGGGGTGCATCCGCGCATCGCGCAAAGACTGGTACAAATGCTGTCGCAGTCGGATATGATTCGGATCAGCGCCGAGCCGGTGTCTTGGCAGCAATTGTTGGAAAAACGGGCGACAGGCGATTTTCAGATTATCCGCTCCGGCTGGTGTGCGGATTATAATGAACCTTCCGCATTTCTGATGAATTTTTATTCCGCAGACCCGGATAATAAAAGCGGTTATCATAATAAAAAAGTGGATCAGCTGTTGGAAAAAACCTTGCAGCCGATTTCCGAGCAGGAACGCAGCGCGCTGTACGGACAGATTATCGATATTTTGCAGCAGGACAATGTGGTGCTGCCGGTTTTCCAATATACGGCCGCCCTGTATGTGGATCCGAGTTTGGGCGGAATTGACCGGCTGAATCCGACACAGGTGATTTACAGTAAAGATTTATTCCGCCGCCGACTTGAACACCATCAATAAAGCGCGTTAATTCGCCGGCAGGGCGTCTTCCACCGGCGCACTGTTGGCGGGCGCGGCCGGTTTTAACACATCCCACAGGCTTTCCCGTTTGCCGCCGTCCTCCGCCGAGGCGGCGCGTTGCGGGGAACAGAACGATTGGTTGCGATCGCTCCAGACCGGAATTTTGCGCGCGCTGTCGCAATCCCAGCTGCCGTAAGCATTAATGCCGACCCATTTGATATCCGGCGGCGTAGGTCGTTTCAACGGCGTTGCCTCGAAGCGCTGTAAATAGTCCCGATAGACCTGAAGCGCGCCGCTGGCGCCGGTCAGATTGGTATCGCCGTTATCATCGCGTCCCAGCCATACCGTAACCACATGTTCGCCGTCAATGCCGACAAACCAGGTATCGCGCGCATCGTTGGTGGTGCCGGTTTTGCCCGCCAGATGCAAATGGGCGAAATGATTTTGCAGGCTGCGTCCGGTGCCGCGTTCCACTGCCTGCTGCATGGCAAACAGGGTTTGGAATGCGGCTTCGCGCGGCACAACCTGCTCCGGTTCCATCGCCCGTTGATAAAGAAGATTGCCTTGGTGATCGGTGACGCTGTCGATAGTCGCAAGCCTGATACTGGCGCCCTCGTTGGCGATGGTTTGGTACAGTTTGGTGACTTCATAAGGCGAAATCGAATAGGCCCCCAGCAGAGTGGACGGCAGTTTCGGAATGCTGACGTTATCCCAGCCCATGGCTTTTTGCGTTTCGATAACCTGAGTCAAGCCCACTTTCATGCCGATATTAACTGTCGGAATATTCAGCGAGCGAACCAAGGCGTCCATTAACATGACGGAACCGCTGTATTTGCGGTCATAGTTGCGCGGCTGCCACGGCGGGCTGCCTTTGACATGAATGGTAATCGGCTGATTTTGAATCGGCGTATTAAGGCGGAACTGCTGCGGATGGGCAAGTGCGGTCAAATAAACCGACGGTTTAACCAGCGAGCCGATTTGGCGGCGCGCGCTGACGGCACGGTTAAAGCCGGCATAGTCGGTTTGCAGCCCGCCGACAATGGCTCTGACCTCGCCGCTGCGGTAATCGGCCACCACCAGTGCGGATTCCAGATGCGGATTTTTATATTTCAGCTGTAATTCGGAAACGGCATTGATCACGGCGTTTTCCGCATATTGCTGTTGTTTGCCGTCCAGCGTGGAGAAAATGCGCGCACCGGATAAGGCGGCGGCCTTGCTCTCGCCCAGCTGATGACGTAATTCCGTCTGCAACGTTTGCAGAAATGCCGGATATTTGCGGTTGATTTTACCGCGTGCCTGCACGCCTAAGGGGCGCTTGCTCAGCATATCATACAGTTCGTCGCTGATGACTTTATGCTCCAGCAGCAGGTGCAGCACCACATTGCGGCGCTCCAGCGCATTGTTCGGATTGCGCCAAGGGTTATACAACGACGGGCCTTTGACCATTCCCACCAATAAGGCGATCTGGTCGAGACTGATTTCCCGAATGGAACGCCCGAAGTAGAAATGACTGGCCAGTTCAAAGCCGTGAATTTGGGTGTCGCCGTTTTGTCCCAGATAGATTTCGTTTAAATAGGTTTCCAGAATGCGGTTTTTATCATAGCGGGAATCCAGAATCAGCGCCATCAACGCTTCATTGATTTTACGGCTGAAGGAACGTTCGTTGCTGAGAAACAGGTTTTTTACCAGTTGCTGAGTCAGCGTACTGCCGCCCTGTACGCGGTGTCCGGCCTGAATATTGGCGATCAGCGCGCGGATGATGCCGATGGGGCTGATGCCGTCATGTTCGTAGAAACGGCGGTCTTCGGTGAGCAATAACGCATCGATCAGCAGACGCGGATAATTTTGCAGCGAAATGGCCAGCCGTTCTTCTTTATCCGATTGCAGCATGGCGATGAGTTTCGGCGCCAGCCGGAATTCGTCGATGGCTTTTACGTTGATCAGATCTTCAATGACGCTGAGTTTGTTGTCGCTGAAACGTAAACGGAATACCCGTTGGGCTTCCGGCTGCGCGGGGAACGGAAAGGCGCCGCGCAGTAAAACGATGCTGCCGTCTTCAATTTTGAAATCGCCCGGTGCGGCGACCATGGTGGTCTGGCGATAGCCGTGTTCGAGCAGCTGTTGTTTGATTTGTTCCGGAGTCAGGCGATCGCTTAAACGAATGCTGTCGATGCGGCTGTACACTTCGGCCGGCAGCTGCCAGACTTGCCCGTCCATTTTGGCGCGGATTTTGCCGTCCAGATAAATGCCGTAAAAGGCGATATAGCAGAGCGCCACAAAGGCGATTTTGATCAGTAAGACGCGCAACGGTACGTTGCGCTTTGCGGCGCGGGAATCTGTCTGCGTGTTGTCGTGGTGCCGTTCGTCTGCCATAGGTTATCCGTTGGGTTGGGCGTTAAAGGCCAGATAAGACCGTAAAAAACGCTCGAAATCTTCTGTGCCGCAAAAGGCGATGCTTTCCTCATCGTAATAATGAAAACCGTCTTCCGGTTTGTCCTGACCGGCAATTTCCAGATTATTGGCTTTAATCATGACTTCGTCGGCATTGATAAACAGGCTGTATTCGCACCCGAGCAGCACAATATCATCGGGAAAGGGGCGTATTTTGGCATTTTGCAGCTGTGAAAGTGCGGTTGAAATTAACGACGGATTTGACCGCACTTCAATATTCAGCCAGTTTGCTAGCGCTTCATGCCCCATGGAGCAGGTTGCCATAATCTCGCCGGCATCATAGGTGAACTGGAAATCCATGCCGTCAGATGCTGAAAGAGGAACCGCAACCGCAGGTGGTGGTGGCGTTCGGATTGTTGACGATAAAGCGCGAACCTTCCAGCCCCTCGGTATAATCGACGGTGCCACCGATAAGATATTGCAGACTCATAGGATCGATCACCAGCTGAACGCCGGCATTTTCCACGGTCAGATCGCCTTCGTTGACTTTTTCATCGAAGGTAAAACCGTACTGGAAACCGCTACAGCCGCCGCCGGTAATATACACGCGCAGTTTCAGCGCGCTGTTTTCTTCTTCGCTAATCAGCGCTTTGACTTTATTTGCCGCCGCATCGGTAAAGGTTAGCGGAACTGTCATCTCTGTCATAATTTATCTCGTCTGTTACTTCGTTGTTGCATTGAATGGGCGTATTATCCAATAACCCACCAATCCGTTCAAGAATTTATCAAGGATTTTTCTATTGAATAATGCTACAATGCGGCAAATTTTTTATTTAACAGAGAGATAATTATGGCTATTCCATTGAGAACGGAAGACGAAATTATAAAACTGCGCGAGGCCTGCAAGCTGGCGGCCGATGTGCTGATAATGATCGAACCCTATGTGAAGGCGGGCGTGACCACCGGCGAGCTGGATCGTCTCTGTCATGACTATATGGTCAACGAACAAAAGGTGATCCCGGCCTGTCTGGGCTATCACGGTTTCCCGAAAGCGACCTGCATTTCGCTTAATGAAGTGGTTTGTCACGGCATTCCGAGCGAGGGAAAAACGTTAAAAAACGGCGATATTTTGAATATCGACGTGACGGTCATTAAAGACGGCTATTTCGGCGATAACTCCAAAATGTATATCGTCGGGCAAACCAATATCCGCAGCCAAAAGCTGGTTGAAGCGGCGCAGGAAGCGCTTTATGTCGGGCTGCGCACGGTCAAACCGGGCATTCGTTTACGCGAAATCGGCAAGGCCGTGCAGCATTATACGGAAAGTCAGGGGTTTAGCGTAGTGCGCGAATATTGCGGTCATGGTATCGGTACCGAATTCCATTGCGAACCGCAGGTGCTGCATTATTATGCTGATGACGGCGGCGTGATTCTGCAAGAAGGCATGGTATTTACCATTGAGCCGATGATCAATGCGGGTAAGAAAGAAGTGCGCCTGATGGGCGACGGCTGGACGGTGAAAACCAAAGACCGCAGTCATTCGGCGCAGTACGAACATCAGCTGGTAGTTACCGCGACGGGCTGTGAAGTGATGACGATTCGTCCTGAAGAAGAACAGGCGGGACGGATTAGCCGTATTATGGTGAATGTTTAACCGACGCAGCGGGGTGCTTTGAGCGCCCCGTTTTATATCGGGATTATCCCGTTCTGAAATGTTTGCAAGGATCTTTCATGTTTAACTATATTCCGCCCGCCGCGCTGACCGTGGAGGCGATCAAAGCACAGAAAGAGGCGCTGAAAGCCTTTGAGCTGGCGCAGTTTGAGCGCATGGCGGTAAATGAGCTGATCGCCAACCGCACGCGCTTTTGTGATCAGCTATTAGGTCATCTTTGGCGGCATTTTCAGCTGGCATCGCTGCCGCCGCTGGCGTTGATCGCCGTCGGCGGTTATGGGCGGGAAGAAATGTTTCCGTTGTCGGATCTGGATGTGCTGATTCTGACCGAAGGGTATATCGACGCCGCAACGGAAGAAGGCATTCGTGGATTGATTCAGTTTTTATGGGATTGCGGCTTTGAGGTGGGGCATGCGGTTCGCACTCTGGGGCAATGCGAGCAGGAAGGCCGGCAGGACATCAGTATCGCCACCAATTTACTGGAAAGCCGCTATTTGTGCGGTAACCGAAATTTGTTCGTAAAACTGACCGCACTTTTGCAACAGGCGGATTTCTGGCCGATTGACGCGTTCTTCACCGCTAAAATGCAGGAAAAAAGCGAGCGTTATCAACGTTATAACAACACCAGCTATAATCTTGAACCGGATATTAAATACAGCCCCGGCGGGCTGCGCGATCTGCATCTGCTGTACTGGCTGGCGCTGCGGCATACCGGGGCGAAGACGCTGGATGATATTCTGCAATCCGGGTTTATTTATCCGCAGGAATATGCGCTGCTCCAGCAAAGCCAGCAATTTTTATTTAAAGTGCGGTTTGCGTTGCATCTGATGTTAAAACGTTACGATAACCGTTTGCTGTTCGACCGCCAGCTGAAAGTCAGCGAATTACTGGGCTATCGGGGAGAAGGGAATCAGGCGGTGGAGAAAATGATGAAGGCGTTTTTTCAGGCGCTGCAATCCATTTCGCTGCTGAGCGATATTTTAACCAAGCATTATCGCGAACATTTTCTGACCACTGTGACGGACGCGCCCGCCGTGCCGTTAGACGAACATTTCTGTCTGAAAAACAACGAAATCTGCCTGCGTAATCCCGCTTGTTTCCAAACCCGCCCGGACAGTATTTTGGATCTGTTCTATCATCTGACCCAACAACCTGCGGCGGATATTCACTCGGCGACGCTGCGTCAGCTGAATCTGGCGCTGGACAGGTTTGACGGCTATTTAAGCGCTATGCCGACGGCACGGGAAAAATTCCTGCGCCTGTTTGTGCAGCCGAAAGCCATTGAACGGGCGCTGCTGCCGATGCGCCGCTACGGCGTGCTGAACATTTATTTGCCGCAATGGAAAAATATTGAAGGGCTGATGCAGTTCGATTTGTTCCACAATTACACCGTGGACGAACACACGCTGCGCGTTATGCTGAAACTGGAAAGTTTTCTGGCGCCGGAAAATGCCGCCGCACATCCGGTTTGCAGTGTGGTGTTTCCCGCTTTATCGGATCGCACATTAATTTATCTGGCCGCCTTATTTCATGATATTGCCAAAGGCCGCGGCGGCGATCATGCCGAACTGGGCGCGCAGGATATGATTGAATTTGCCCGTCTGCATGGTTTTGATGCGCGCGAAACGGCGACGATGGCATGGCTGGTGAGACAACATCTGCTGATGTCGGTGACCGCACAGCGGCGGGATATTCATGATCCGGAAGTGGTGATGGCGTTTGCCGCAGCGGTGCAGAATCCGGTGCGGCTGGATTATTTAATCTGCCTGACCGTCGCCGATATTTGCGCCACTAACGAAACCCTGTGGAACAGCTGGAAACGCTCGTTGCTGGCAACATTGTATCAGTACACTAACCAGCAGTTTCAGCGCGGAATGAGCCGTTTGGCGGATAATCAGGAAAAAATCGCCGCTCATCGTCAAGAGGCGCTGGCGTTACTGTTAGGCGAGAATCCGCAGTTAAGCGAACAAGACGTCATGCCGGTCTGGCGGCGCTGTCCGGACGACTATTTTTTACGCAACAGTCCGAAACAAATCGCTTGGCACACGCAGTTGCTGCTTGAGGCGCAGGAGGATTTTGTGGTGAAAATCAGTAACCGTTTTTCCGCCGGCGGCACCGAGATCTTTATTTATTGTCAGGATCGGCCGAACCTGTTTCACCGACTGGTTTCGGCAATCGGCGCGAAGCGGTTCAGTATTCATGACGCGCAGATTATCACCAGCGCGGACGGCTATGTTTTCGACAGTTTTATCGTTACCGAATTAAACGGCGAGCTGGCGAAATTTGACCGCCGCCGTGAGCTGGAACAGGCGCTGACCCGCGCGCTGCGCTGCGATTGGGTAGCTGCGCCGAATCGGAATAAAAACCGCCGGTTGCAGCATTTTCGCGTCAATACGGAAGTCCGTTTTCTGTCGACGGAAAAAACCGAGCAGACGGAAATGGAGCTGTTTGCGCTGGACAAAGCGGGATTGCTGGCGGAGGTCAGTCAGATTTTCACCGAGCTGGAACTGAATTTGCTGAACGCTAAAATTACGACGATTGGCGAAAAAGCGGAAGACTTTTTTATTCTGACCAATAAACGGAATCGTGCATTAAGCGAGGGCGAGCGGGAAGCGCTGAAACAACGGATTGTGGCGGCGCTGTAAAAAACGGCGCCAAAAACCACCGCACTTTTTATATGTGCTATGGCGGCGGTCGCGCAAAGTGCGGTGGATTTCAGCGCATTATTTGCGCCGATTCACCAGTGCGACGGACAGAATGATGATCGCCCCGCCGAGCAGCATTTTCGGTGTCGGCACTTCACCGAGCCATGCCCACGCCATCACGATGGCATATACCGGCTCAAGAGAAATAATCATCGCCGCCGTGCGGGCGTTGACCGTATCCAGACTGGAAATAAACAGGGTATAAGCCAGACTGGTGCACAGCAAACCGATACAGGCGATCCACAGCCAGTCCGCGGCGGATACCGCCGAAAGCTGAGCGCCGCTGACCGGCAATAAAATGACGATACCGACCAGATACTGCCACCAGCTTGCCTGAGAACCCGATATTTTCGAGGCGTTTTTACGGTTAAAAATAGCAAGCAGGGCATAGATGGCGCCGGAAAAAATTCCCCACAATAATCCCTGTGTCGCCTGATTGCCGAATTCAAATTGCGGCGTTACCAGCACCAACCCGGTAGAAATGCTGAGTAGCAGCAGAAATTCGCGCCATGTTAACCGCTCTTTGAAGGCCAGCACTTCAAATAATCCGACGAATGCAGGAAAACTGGCGAATCCCAGCGTGCCCAGCGCAACGCCGCCGACTTTGACCGCAATATAAAAGGTGACCCAGTGCATGGTCAGCAAAAAACCGAGCAGGCACTGCGCCAGTATCTCCTTTGCGTTGAGCCGGGCGAGCGGAATCTTTTTCAGCAGGAAAAAGACCGAGAGCGCCAGCAGGGCAATCATAACGCGTCCCAGCACCAGCACGCCGGCATCACTTTTAATCAGTACGCCGAACAGCCCTGTCGCGCCGAACAGCAGTGCGGTAAAATGCACTTTTAGTATGGCCAGATGATATTTTGCCTTATCCATCACTGCTCCGAAATGCTTGTCCGTTATGCCCAGGGCGTTGTTATTTTAATGCGGCAAAGGCAATGTCCGCGGCTTGGATTGTGCGCTCAATGTCCTGTTCCGTATGGGCGAGAGACATAAATCCCGCTTCAAAGGCGGAAGGCGCGAGGTACACACCTTGCTGCAGCATGTGGTGGAAAAACTGTCTGAATTTTTCCACATCGCATTGCACCGCATGCTGATAAGAGGACACTTCCGGCTGCGCGGTAAAGAATAATCCAAACATGCCGCCCACATAATTGACCAGAAACGGTACGCCGTGTTTATCCGCCGCGGCTTTTAAACCGTGCGCCAGTTTTTCCGTCAGGCGGGCGAGATGCTGCTCGTTGCCCGCTTTTTTCAGCTCGGTTAAACAGGCAAGCCCCGCCGCCATGGCAATCGGGTTGCCGGATAAGGTGCCCGCCTGATAAACCGGGCCGGTCGGTGCGATATATTGCATGATTTCTTTTTTACCGCCGAATGCGCCCACCGGCATACCGCCGCCGATCACTTTGCCTAAAGTGGTGAGATCGGGCGTCACGCCGTAATAATGTTGGGCGCCGCCGAGGGCGACCCGAAAGCCGGTCATCACTTCATCAATAATAAACAACGTGCCGTATTGATCACACAGCTCACGTAATCCCTGTAAGAACCCCGGCTTCGGCGGAATACAGTTCATGTTGCCGGCGACCGGTTCAATAATTAAACAGGCGATTTCATCGGGATATTGGGCGAAAGCGTCTTTAACCGATTGCAGATTATTGTATTCGCAGGTCAGCGTGTGTTTGGCGAAATCTTCCGGCACGCCGGGCGAACTCGGCTGTCCCAGCGTCAGCGCACCGGAACCCGCTTTAACCAATAAGCTGTCGGAATGTCCGTGATAACAGCCTTCGAATTTCAGGATTTTGTCCCGTTTGGTATAGCCGCGTGCCAGCCGGATGGCCGACATGGTGGCTTCGGTACCGGAGCTGACCATGCGCACCATTTCAATGGAAGGCACCAATTCGCACACCAGCTCGGCCAAATCGATTTCCGACGGCGTCGGCGCGCCGAAACTCAGCCCTTTTTCTGCGGTTTTCAGCACCGCACTTAAAATCGCGGGATGATTATGCCCCAGAATCATCGGTCCCCAGGAACCGACATAATCGATATAAGGCTTGCCGTCGGTATTGAAAATATAAGCGCCCTGTGCTTTTTCAATGAAAACCGGTGTGCCGCCCACCCCTTTGAACGCCCGCACCGGTGAGTTTACTCCGCCCGGAATCACTTGTTGGGCGCGGGAAAATAAGGTTTCTGAAGTCGTCATGATGATTGTCCTTTTTTGTTGCAGAATGCCGGTTATTGTACTTGAAAACGTGATAAATTTATAAAAATATTTATGTTCGGATTTTGCTTTATGATATGCTTGCCGCATTGAATTTCGTCATCTTTACATATCGCAATGTTAGTTAGTTTGTTACTTACCTTTTTAGGCGCGTTAGCCACATTATTTGTGATGCGCCCGCTTGCGCAGAAAGTCGGTTTAGTGGATAAACCTAATTACCGCAAGCGCCATCAGGGCGCGATACCGCTGATCGGCGGCATTTCTCTGTTTGCCGGAAATCTGTGTTTTTATTTACTGGAATGGGATCAAATGCGCCTGCCGGGGCTGTACCTGTTCAGTATTTTCGTGTTGCTGGTTATCGGTATCTGGGACGACCGTTTTGATATCAGCCCGTTTATCCGGGCCGGCATTCAGGCGTTTCTGGCGATTTTAATGATTGATATGGGCAATATTTATCTCGATCATTTAGGTCAGATTATCGGGCCGTTTCAGCTGACGTTAGGCTCGATCGGCTTGATGATTACGGTATTTGCCACCATTGCGGTGATCAACGCGTTTAATATGATCGACGGAATAGACGGTTTGCTCGGCGGGCTGTCCAGCGTGGCGTTTGCGGCTATCGGTATTTTGCTGGTGCTGGATAACCAAATGGATTTGGCGTACTGGAGTTTTGCCTTGATTATCGCCATTCTGCCTTATTTTATGCTGAATCTGGGCATTCCGTTCGGGGCGAAATATAAAGTGTTTATGGGCGATGCCGGTAGTACGTTAATCGGGTTTACGATTATCTGGATTTTACTGCTGAGTACGCAGGGCAAGGGGCATCCGATGAATCCGATTACCGCGTTATGGATTATCGCCATTCCAGTGGTGGATATGATCGCGATTATTTATCGCCGTTTGCGCAAGGGCAAAAGCCCGTTTCGTCCTGATCGGCTGCATGTGCATCATTTAATGGTACGGGCAGGGCTCAGTTCCCGACAAGCATTTTTATTGATTACCTTTGTCGCCGCACTTTGCGCCGGTTTCGGTATTTTGGGCGAGATTTTTTATATCAACGAATGGGTGATGTTTCTGGCATTTATTCTGTTGTTTTTCGTGTATTCTTTTTCAATCGCAAGAGCATGGCGGATCACTCGCTGGCTGCGCCGCATGAAACGCCGTGCGCGGCGTTTAAAATCGTCTTAACGCTATCGGGGGAAATATGACAGATAAGCAGGGATGTGGACGTAAACGGAAAAATAGCATTATTGTGTTATTTTTGACCGCACTTTTGGCGTTGGGCGGTTATGCCAGTAGCTATTTCGTGAAACCGTTATGGACGGCATCGGCAAACATTGCTCCGCCGACGACTAATGAGCTGGGAAATTATTCTTCTTTATTTTCCATGTATCAGCTGATTAGCGGAGAGCGCCAGAGTGCGTCTAAGGCGGCGGATACCGTTTACCGGGAATTCACGCAACAATTATCCGCATATGAGAATATCAGCGCTTTCTGGCAGCGCAGCGAATATTACAAGCAGCAGATGACGGGCAATAGTCAGGCGGATAATAAATTGTTGCAGCAATTGATCCATCAGGTTCATATTACGCCGCAAACGGCACAAACTCCCGTGAGCATCAGTATTGCGCTGGAAAATCCCAAACAGGCGGCCGAACTGTTAGCCGCATTTATTCAACACACGAATGATGTTACGCGCAGTGTCGTTTATAATGAATTGATTTTACAATGGAAAATCCTGTTCAATCAAATTAATACGGCAACCCAATTGAATTTGGGGCAGGCCGGACAACGCAGCGACGCGCAGGATTGGCAGGGCAAACTGAATATGATGAAATCGGTAACTGCCTTGGATGATACTTTAGTGGCATATCGCTATTTGAAAAAACCGTCTCAGCCGCTGGATTATGATTACCCGAACCGTTTCTTATGGGCGGCTGCCGGCGGTGGCATTGGTTTGCTGTTCGGATTATTGATTATTTGGGTGTTGACGCCGGTTAAACGACAGGATTAAGTGCGGTCAAATTTCGGAAAAATTATAAAAAACACACAGCTTTATCTTAAATAATAAACAAATTGCGCAAAAAACTATCTTGCAATAAAAAAATAGAAAAAAAGACTAGACAAGTGATTTGTAAACTCTTAATATACGCCCGCAACGACGCGATGAGCGCTCGTAGCTCAGTTGGATAGAGCGTTGGCCTCCGGAGCCAAAGGTCGCAGGTTCGAATCCTGTCGAGCGCGCCAGTCAATGCGAGTCTAACAGACGACGGTGGCTATAGCTCAGTTGGTAGAGCCCCGGATTGTGATTCCGGTTGTCGTGGGTTCAAGTCCCATTAGCCACCCCAATTTATCTGTATAGCATGTCGGCGAGTAGCGCAGCTTGGTAGCGCAACTGGTTTGGGACCAGTGGGTCGTAGGTTCAAATCCTATCTCGCCGACCAATTTTTTGTTCTTTAACAATTTATCAGACAATCTGTGTGGGCACTTGTTGATTGACTTTGTTGAATAAATTTTAATTTTGAAGTCTTGATAAGTGCTTAACTTGAAATTCATTTTGTATTGTAGGGACGCAATGCTTGCGTCCGCAAACAAAATTAAAGCTAAGTGATTTATTGAGCGATTGAACTTGAATTGAAGAGTTTGATCATGGCTCAGATTGAACGCTGGCGGCAGGCTTAACACATGCAAGTCGAACGGTAGCGGATGAAAGCT
>CCMQ01000003.1 GCA_000751835.1 Necropsobacter rosorum
TGTCTAGCTATAATAAAAAAGCCCGCCGAAGCGAGCTTTTTAAGTTAATTCGATTTAACGTAATTTAATGTCTAATTCCTTTTCGACTTTTTCAAGCAAATTGTCCAGATATTCTTTCTCTTGCTTTTTTATTTTATGTTCACGATATGCCATAAATAAACCAAACAAAATTAAACCGCAAGAAAAGCCGACAATATGCCAAGGGAAAGCTAACGGATCAGACGGTGCAAGTTTAGCTAAAATAGCTGAAATAACCAAAATTGCAATAAAAAGGTAAACCATTTTCATAATCACATCAGCTAAGTAAATCTTAGAACTATTTTTCATCGCCATACCCTTTTAATGTCCAATTTATACTTCTAATGTACAAAATATCACCGCAAAAAACAATAAAAGTGCGGTCGGTTTTGATTAGGGTTTAGATAATTACGCCTTTAGCAAGCCCTTTCGGTTGATATTCGCGCAGGGTTTTTAGCGCGTGGTAGTAGTGTGCATTTTCGCGTGGATCGACGTTAAACTCTGCCAACATTGGCTCAAGCATGCGTTTCATTGCGCCTAGCACGGTTTGATATTCTGTTGCGTGAGTGTAAGCGGTGATACCGTAGTGTGAGCCGAGCATTTCAAGCGGTTTGTGAATTTTACTCAATAATTCTAAATTATTGTAAAGCGCATACCACATTGAAGCGAAACGTAGCCATTGTTTTTCGGTCAGTTCGCAGGAATATTTTTTCTCAGGCTCCGGCAAGGCAAGCTGCTGCAGTTGAGTTTGCTGTTTGTGCATAGCTAAGAATGCCCGTAGCACAACTAAATGAAATTTTGGGCTAATCCACATGGCGTAACTTAGTACTAATTCTTCACAAGCCCAAGTTCCTTGAACCGAAATATCTTTACCTCCACGAATAGTTTTAATAGCGAAGATCGTTTTTGTGTTTCACCCATTTTCAATTTCTTTTGCTAATTCCTTAGTTTGTTCATTACGAGCAAATAGATTTGGACGATATTTTGGATCATTTCCACTCGCCAAGTGAAGATCATTTAAGGAATAGAGATTGTCTAAGGTGCGAATTGATTGATTTAAAATAGATAAGTTTGTCATAACGACATTCCCGTTAATTTTCGAAATTAATATTTACCCATATAGGGTGCCAAGAGGCTCAAAAACCGTCCAAAGTCGGCTGGAGTTATTCCCCTTTCGGGTATTTTATTCCTCGCCGTTCTATTATAGCCAGACGTTGTCTAACTATAATAAGAAAAAGGCCGGCATTCACCAACCCTTTTTATTCGTCTCATTCAACCAATCCGGTTATTCGTCGATGGTACGCAGCAGTTCGTTGATGCCGACTTTGCCTAATGTTTTGGCATCCACTTTTTTCACAATAACCGCACAATACAAACTGTATTTGCCGTCTTTGGATGGCAGGCTGCCGGAAACCACGACGGAGCCTGCCGGTACGCGGCCGTAATGGATTTCGCCGGTTTCGCGGTCATAGATTTTGGTGGACTGGCCGATAAACACGCCCATGGAAATCACACAGCCGTCTTCCACAATCACACCTTCAACCACTTCTGAGCGGGCACCGATAAAACAGTTATCGCCGATAATGGTCGGGTTGGCTTGTAACGGTTCCAGTACACCGCCGATTCCCACGCCGCCGGACAAATGTACATTTTTGCCGATCTGCGCGCAAGATCCCACGGTCGCCCAGGTATCGACCATCGTGCCTTCGCCGACATAAGCGCCGATATTCACATAAGACGGCATTAATACCGCATTTTTGGCGATATACGCCCCTTTACGCACGGTCGCGGACGGCACCACACGGAATCCTTCCTGTTGGAAACGAGCTTCATCATAATCGGCAAATTTCAACCGCACTTTATCGTAATACTTGGTTTCCGCGCCGTCGATCAGCTGATTATCGTTAATCCGGAACGACAACAGTACGGCTTTTTTTAACCATTGATGAGTTACCCATTCACCGTCGATTTTTTCCGCCACCCGGTACTGACCGCGATCCAGCCCCTCAATAACCTGTTCAATTGCCGCGCGGGTTTGGGCATCGACGGTTTTCGGCGAAATTTCAGCGCGGCGCTCAAATGCCGCCTCAATGATGTTCTGTAACTCTGACATAGTGATTTCCTATAAAATACATGAAAAAAAGAGAGCTTATTTTTATCATATTTCCACTGAAAACTCACTCTTTTATTTCAGCACGGCGAACCGCAGGAAGTGAAATTTTTTGCGATCTTTGTCAAAATTTTGTTAATAAAATGTTTACTTTTGTAAAAAACAGGGCAAATTAGCTAACGAATCGGTCGATTCATAACCCTATCGAGTGAGGTAAACACAATGTTATACAAAAAACTAATAAAAACGATCACCACCTTTGCGCTCAGTGCCGCTTTTTCATTATCGGCGTGGGCCAATGATCCTATCATTATTAAATTTTCCCATGTTGTCGCTAACGAAACCCCGAAAGGTCAGGGCGCATTACTGTTTCAGAAGCTGGTGGAACAGCGTCTGGCGGGTAAGGTGAAAGTGGAAGTCTATCCTAACTCTTCCCTGTATGGCGACGGTAAGGAAATGGAGGCGCTGCTGTTAAATAATGTACAAATGCTTGCCCCGTCTCTGGCAAAATTTGATAAATACACGCCGAAGATTCAACTGTTCGATTTGCCGTTTCTGTTTGATGATATTAAGGCGGTGGAGCGCTTTGAACAAAGCGATGCGGGAAAATCCCTGCTGAAATCCATGGAAGACAAAGGCATTACCGGTCTGGCTTACTGGAACAACGATCTGAAACAACTCTCCGCCAACAAAGAATTAAGACTGCCGAAAGATGCGCGCGGTTTGAAATTCCGCGTGCAGAACTCCGAAGTGCTGGATGCGCAGTTCAAAGCGTTGAAAGCCGTACCGCGTAAAATGGCGTTCGGTGAAATGTATCAGGGATTGCAAACCGGTGTGGTCAATGGCGCGGAAAATCCCTATTCCAATATTTTTTCTCAGAAAATCAACGAGGTACAGAAATATATTACGGAATCGAATCACGGATTGTTGTCTTACATGGTGATCGTCAACACGGATTTCTGGCACAGCGTGCCTGAAGCTATCCGCGCTGAATTGATCGCTATTCTGAATGAAGTTTCCGCTGAAGTGAACAAGCAATCCCATGCGCTGAATCTTGCCGATAAACAGAAAATTATTGATTCCGGTTCCAGTCAGATCATTACGCTGACAGCGGAACAGCGCAGTCAATGGCGCGATGCGGTTAAACCGGTCTGGAAACAGTTTGAAGACACTATCGGCGCGGATCTGATTCAGGCGGCGGCAGCCTCCAACAATCCGTAACGGCTTTATCGCCGTTCATTAAAATGCGGCAGTTTTGTGCCGCACTTTTTATCATCTCGTTGCAGGAGTAAAAAATGGCTTCTCTAAAGTGGTTATGGGAGCGTTTTGAGGAATGTTTTATCGCGATTTTATTAATGGTGATGACATTGGTGACATTTTTTTATGTCATCTTCAACAATCTTTACAATGTGTTCTTTGATTTGGCAGACCGTTTCCCGCTGACGGCATCATTTGCCGAACCGATCGGCGAATGGATTATGCTGGCCGCTCAGGAAATGACCTGGAGCATTGCGGTGACGAAAGTCTGTTTCGGCTGGCTGATTTTTTTCGGCGCCTCATACGGCGTGCGTACTGCAGGCCATATCGGTGTCGATATTGTGGTTAAGCATTTATCCCGCGCAGGCCAGAAAACGGTCGGAATTATCGCCGCACTATGTTGTCTGGTCTATGGCGTGTTAATCAGCGCGGCAAGTTATGAATGGATTCACGCCATGTATCTGACCGGCGTGGGTGCCGACGATTTACATCATTTCAATATTAAGCTCTGGCAAACCGGCCTGATTATGCCGCTTGGCTTTGCGCTGATAGCAATCCGTTTTATTGAAATTCTGATTCGCATTCTGCGCGGCAAGCAACACAATCTGGGGCTGGCCGATGAAAGTGAAGATGCGCTGAAACTCAGCCGCAAGGAGGCAAAATGACGATTCTGGTGCTATTTTTGCTGTTATTCGTCTTGATGTTTATCGGTGTTCCAATCGCCATCTCGCTGGGATTATCCAGTGCGATAACCATTTTATTGTTCAGTCAGGATTCGCTCAGCTCGCTGGCGATTAAACTGTTTGAAACCTCGGAACATTATACGCTGTTAGCCATCCCGTTCTTTTTACTTGCCGGGGCATTCATGACCACAGGCGGCGTTGCAAAACGGCTGATTGATTTCGCCAATGCCACCGTCGGACATATTCGCGGCGGTCTGGCGATTGCCGCCGTCATGTCCTGCATGTTATTCGCCGCACTTTCCGGCTCAAGTCCGGCCACCGTGGCGGCCGTCGGTTCGATCGCCATCGCCGGTATGGTGCGTTCCGGTTATCCGGTCGGCTTCGGTACCGGGATTATCTGTAATGCGGGAACTCTAGGGATCTTAATTCCGCCCTCCGTCGTAATGGTGGTTTACGCCGCGGCGACAGAAACCTCCGTAGGACGTTTATTTATGGCCGGCGTAATACCGGGTACGCTGCTCGGCGTGGTATTAATGCTTGCCATTTACCTTGTCGCACGGGTTAAAAAACTGCCGGCGCAACCCCGCGCCAGTGTGCGTCAATGGTGCGCCGCCGCACGCAAAGCGAGCTGGGGGCTGCTGCTGATGGTAATTATCCTCGGCGGGATTTACAGCGGTATCTTTACCCCGACAGAAGCGGCGGCCGTTGCCGCGGTGTATTCATTTTTCGTCGCGGTATTTATTTATAAAGATGTCAGACTGCGCGATTGCCCGAAAGTATTGCTGGAATCGGCGAAACTCAGCGTCATGCTGATGTTTATTATTGCCAATGCGATGCTGTTCGCCCATGTTTTAACCACCGAACAAATCCCACAGCTGATTACCGAGCATGTCATTCGCTGGGATTTACAGCCATGGACATTCTTAATCGTGGTGAATATTATCCTGCTGATCGCCGGTGCCTTTATGGAACCTTCGGCCATTATTCTGATTCTTGCGCCGATTTTGTTTCCGATCGCCCTCCAACTAGGGATTGATCCGATTCATCTAGGAATTATTATGGTGGTCAACATGGAAATCGGTCTGATCACTCCGCCAATCGGGCTGAATTTATTCGTGGCCTCCGCCGTATCGAAAATGCCGTTGACAGATGTCGTCCGTGCCGCGATGCCGTGGCTGCTGATTCTGCTCAGTTTCTTACTGGCCATTACCTATATTCCGGCAATTTCGCTGGCGCTGCCGAATTGGATCGGCATCAATTAAGCCGCCGCATACGGGCCTATTCCGCTGATAAAAAACCGCCGTTTCACGCAACACGAAACGGCGGGTCATTACTATCTGAAGCGAATATCAGCGCACTTCCAGCTCGACATTATCAAATAATTTCTTAACCGCATTATTATCATGCAAACGCTCTGCTTTCTCCACCATCGGACGGGTTAAGTGCGGTGAAAAATAATTAATAAAATCATACATATAGTTACGCAAAAAGACGCTGTGCTTAAATGCTATCTGGGTCATGCTGGAGCGGAACAAATGGCTGGCGTCGATTGCCAGCAAATCGGTATCCGCCGCCGTGTGCGCCATTGAGGCCATAATCCCCACGCCCAGTCCCAGCCGCACATAGGTTTTAATTACATCCGCATCGGTTGCGGTAAACACAATATTCGGCAAAATGCCAGCACTGTTGAAAGAATAATCCAGATCCGAAACGCCGGTAAACCCGAATGTGTAAGTCACCAACGGGTATTTGCCCAGTTCTTCAATCGTCAGGTTTTTGCAGTTCGCCAGCGGATGATCGGGCTTGACGATCACCGAACGGTTCCAGAAATAGCACGGCAGCAATACCACATCGTCGAACAGATACTGCGCTTCCGTCGTAATGGCAAGATCCACTTCGCCGGACAACAGCGCGTCATAAATCTGCATCGGCGATCCCTGATGAATATGCAGGCTGACATCGGGATACTGCTTAGAAAAGCGTTCCACTACCGCAGGCAGCATATAACGCGCCTGTGTATTGGTGGTGGCGATCCGCAGTACGCCGTGATTGGGCTGCGTGTACTCATTGGCGACCGCTTTGATGCTTTGCGTTTTCACCAACAGCTCGCGTGCAATCGACACAATTTTTTTCCCCGCCGGCGTTAAGGCTTTAATATGTTTGCCGTTGCGTTCGAAAATCTCCAGCCCCAGTTCATCCTCCAGCAGCCGCACCTGCTTACTGATGCCCGGCTGCGAGGTAAACAGCGTATTGGCGGCTTCGGTCACATTGAGGTTCTGGTTAACGATTTCGACAATATAGCGAAGTTGTTGTATTTTCATAAAATTCTCACAAAATAAACCGCACTTTTGTTATTCGGTGCCAAAGTGCGGTATGTTTTTTAGGATTTTTTATAGCGTTTGTTCAATTCCGTGTAGCGTTTTACCGCTTTGCGGATTTGCCCGGTTTTCGGACGCCGTCGCACTTTATGAACCGCCAGTTTGGTGTCGGTTTCCGGCGGCAAGCCGACCAATTCGCGCAAATAATTCACCTCCTCGAGCGGCATTTCTTCCCATCCGCCGCGGGGCAGCGATTTCGCCAGCTGAATATTACCATAGCGGATACGGATCAGGCGGCTGACCTGAATGCCCTGCGATTCCCACAAACGGCGCACTTCACGATTACGCCCTTCCATTAAAGTGACATCAAACCATTGATTCATACCTTGTCCGCCGACCGATTTGATTAGCGTGAAATTCGCCGGCCCGTCTTCCAGCTGCACGCCTTTTTTCAAGCGCGCCAGCATGGCGTCGTCGACCTGACCGAATACGCGCACGGAATATTCGCGTTCCACTTCCCGGCTCGGGTGCATTAAGCGGTTTGCCAGTTCGCCGTCGGTGGTGAATAACAATAAGCCGGAAGTATTGATATCCAGCCGCCCCACTGCGATCCAGCGCGCGCCAGTTAAGCGCGGCAGACGGTCAAACACGGTGGCGCGGCCTTCCGGATCATGGCGGGTACACAACTCGCCTTCCGGTTTGTAATACATCAGCACGCGACACATGGCTTTCTGCGCCTGCATCAGATTGACGATATGCCCGTCAATGCGCACTTTTACGGCCGAATTCACATCAATCCGGTCGCCCAGCGTTGCCATTTTGCCGTCCACGCTGACGCGGTTGGCCGCAATCATGGCTTCGATTTCACGGCGCGATCCCTGACCGGCGCGCGCCAGCACTTTCTGCAGTTTTTCCCCTGCCACCCGGCTTTTGCTTTTCGCAGCGGTGGAAACGGCACTAAAATCGACCGCACTTTTATCGGCGCTAAAGTGCGGTCGGTTTGGACGAGAGTTTATTTTGTTTGATTTCATAATTCCTCTTTGTCGCTTTCCCAAGCGTCTGGTTAAATAATCGCACTGCGGTCAGATAAACGGCGCTATCGACCCGCTGCCCTCACGGATAATCACCGGAGAATCGTCGGTTAAATCCACCACCGTGGTCGGCTTCTGTCCCAGATAACCGCCGTGAATAATCAGATCCACCTGACGTTCCAGACGGTCACGGATTTCCTCCGGATCCGACTGGGTAATATGCTCTTCGCCCGGCAGCATCAGCGAACAGGACAAAATCGGTTCGCCCAATGCGCTCAATAAATCCAGCGCAATCTGATTATCCGGTACGCGAAGACCAATGGTTTTGCGTTTGGATGTCATCAAGCGGCGCGGTAATTCTTTGGTGGCGGTTAAAATAAAGGTATAGCGTCCCGGCGTATTATTTTTAATTAAACGATAGGCGCTGTTGCTGACTACGGAATAATTCGACAGCTCGGACAAATCGCTGCATACCAGCGTAAAGTTGTGATTTTCCGGCAGCTGGCGGATCTGCACAATCCGATCCATCGCATGTTTATCGCCCAGCATACAGCCTAACGCATAGCCGGAATCGGTCGGATACACAATCACGCCGCCGCGGCGCAAAATATCCACCGCCTGATTAATCAGCCGGGGCTGCGGATTTTCCGGATGAATATAAAAAAACTGACTCATATCGCTTGCTTTCCTCTAAACTGGCGCAATTATACACAAAGCCGACGGATTATATAACGTTTTATTGCAATAAATCACTGTCGCCATGCCGTTTTGCCGGGTTAGTCAAAATGCGCCAGACCAAATTGGTACAACGCATTTTTCTTATAACCGTAAACTTCCGCCACAATCGCCGCCGCCTTTTTCAGCGGCAACTCACGGGCAATTAACGTCAATGCCTTGATGGCCTGTGCGGAAAAAACCGTCTCTTGCGTTTTTGGCTTGCCCTCTACAATTAACACCATTTCACCTTTGGTGCGGTTAGGATCCTCCGCCAGCCAGGCGCGCAACGCTGCCAGCCTATCGCCCGAAACGGTTTCCCAGCTTTTGGTGATTTCACGCGCCAGTACCGCATAACGATCCGCGCCGAACACCGCTTCCATATCCGCCAGACAATCTAAAATCCGATGGGTGGATTCATAAAAAATCAGGGTGCGTTCCTCATCGGCAAGGACTTCCAGCTTATCGCGCCGCCCTTTGCTTTTGGCCGGCAGAAATCCCTCAAAACAGAAACGATCGGAGGCAATGCCCGAGGCACACAATGCGGTAATCGCCGCGCAGGCGCCCGGCAGCGGCACCACCCTGATGCCGGCCTGGCGGCATTGTCTGACCAAATGAAAGCCCGGATCGCTGATCAACGGTGTTCCCGCATCGGAAATCAGCGCAATGCTCATCCCCTGCTGCAATTTCGCCACCAACTGCGCCGCTTTTTGCTGCTCGTTATGATCATGCAGGGCGAAAAAAGGTTTTTTAATCCCATAATGGGCAAGCAGCAAACCGCTGTGTCGGGTATCTTCGGCGGCAATTAAATCGGCCTGAGCGAAAACATCCAGCGCCCGTTGCGTGATATCCCGCAGATTACCGATAGGGGTGGCGACAATATAGAGGGTTCCGGCTAAATTATTCATTTTTTAACTTCTTTTATTTGCTTTTAATTATTCAGATAAGTAAGATCCGTACAGATTGTTTGAACAACGGAGTAATTATGACTATTCTATTACAACGCATTAATTTTAAAAATCAATTAATGCCTTTTTTATTTACGCTGTTACTCGCAGGCTGTACCACCTTATTCGGCAGCAGCTTCACCGGCGTACTGAAAAATGATGCCAACGCCAATTCCGATTTTTATATGAATAAAATCGAGCAAACCAGCGATAACGAAGATAAACAGACTTATAAGCTGCTGGCCGCCCGCGTGTTGCTCACGGAAAACAAAATTCCGCAGGCAGAAGCGCTGTTAGCCGAGCTGAAAGATCTGAACGATGAGCAATTGCTGGATAAATCCATTATCGACGCCAATATCGCCGCACTTAAAGGCAAAAACAAAAGCGCACAAACCCAGCTGCAAGCTATCAATCTGTCGTTATTAAGCCCGTCCCAAAAAGCCCGTTATTATGAAGTGAGCGCGCGTATCGCAGAAAACCGCAATGATCCGATCGACGCGGTTAAAGCCAGAATTCAGATTGACAACTATGTCACCGATACGCAAAGAAAACAGGCTAATAATGACCGCACTTGGGCATTGTTGCGCAACACGAATAAGGGCGTCATCAATAATACCGCGGCAGACGGTAATGCGGCACTAGGCGGCTGGCTGGCGCTGGCGAAAGCCTATAATGATCATTTAAATCAGCCGGCACAGTTAAGTCAGGCGCTGCAAAACTGGAAAAACAGCTACCCGAACCATACCGCCGCCTATTTATTCCCGACAGAATTGCAGGGATTGTTTAATTTTCAACAAACCAGCCTGAACCAAATCGCTTTATTACTGCCCTTAAGCGGTGACGCGCAATTAATCGGCAATACCATTAAAAAAGGGTTCGACCATGCGCGCGGCGATTCGGCGATACCGGTACAGGTTTTCGATACTATCGCAACGCCTATCGACAGCATTCTGGCGCAAGTCAAACAGCAAGGTATCACTACCGTCGTCGGCCCGTTGCTGAAACAAAATGTGGATGCCGTATTAAACAATCCGTCTTCGATTCAGGGCTTAAACGTGCTGTCACTGAATTCCACCGCCAATGCCCGAGCAGTCGGTCAGCTGTGTTATTACGGTCTGGCACCGGAAGATGAAGCGGAATCCGCCGCCAATAAAATCTGGAACGACGGCATCCGCAGCCCGTTAGTGATCGTGCCGCAAAGCGATTTGGGACAGCGCACCGCCTCCGCGTTTAATGTACGCTGGCAGCAACTTGCCGCCACTGATGCGAATATCAAATTTTACAATAAAGCCGATGATATCAGTTTCGCTTTGCAATCCGGTTTAAGCGAAAACGCACAGGGACTGTATATCGTCGCGACCAGCGAACAGTTAAGCGAAATTAAAACGGTGATTGATAATTCCGGCAGTAATCTGAAATTGTATGCCAGTTCGCGCAGCAATTCTTCCAATAACGGTCCGGAATACCGTTTGCTGATGAACGGGTTGCAATTCAGCGATATTCCGTTCTTTAAAGATACCGAATCCGAACAATATAAACAGGTGGAAACCTTAACCAACGGTGATTATTCATTAATGCGTCTATATGCCATGGGTTCCGATGCGTGGCTGCTGATCAATCAGTTTAATGAATTGCGTCAGGTACCGGGCTTCAACGTTACCGGTCTGACCGGTGTTTTAAGTGCCGGCCCGAACTGTAATGTCGAACGCGATATGACCTGGTTCCAATACCAAAACGGCGGCATTGCAGTATTAAGCAATTAAGATGTTTACCTCCAAACGTCAGCAAGGTGCGGGCTTTGAATTACAGGCCCGCCTTTTCTTAGAGTCTAAGGGGCTGCATTTTATTGCCGCCAATCAATATTTTAAATGCGGTGAACTGGATCTGATCATGCGTGATCAGCAAACTATCGTGTTCGTGGAAGTGCGCCAGCGCAAAAATGCGGTTTTCGGCTCCGCAGTTGACAGCGTGGATTGGCGAAAACAGCAAAAATGGCAGGATGCGGCAAGTCTCTGGCTGGCGCAACGGGATTGCAGCCTGGAAGACACCGATTGTCGTTTTGATTTGGTCGCGTTCGGAAAAACCGCCGACGATATTGAATGGATTCCCAATTTCCTAGAATAAGCACTATGTTAGATAAAATTAAAGATCTCTACAGCGAAAGCATTCAAACGCATATTTCAGCCTCCAAGCTGCTGCCGGATACGATTGTCCAGGCGGTACACACGATGGTGAGCTGCCTGCTGCGCGGAAATAAAATTATTGTCTGCGGACATGGCCGTTCTTATGCCAATGCGCAGTTTCTGGTCGCCAATTTACTGAACCGCTACGAACTGGAACGGCCGAGTTTTCCTTCCGTTCTCTTAAGTCTGGATAACGCCATAGGATCCGCAATTATCTCCGACAGCGCGCCGAACAGTCTGTATCAGCGTCAATTTAACGCTATCGCGCGGCAAGGTGATATTCTGGTGGTCTTTTCCCCTTTCGGCAACGAAGACACCGTTCTGGACACCATTAATTGCGCACTAAATAAAGAAATCAATGTCATAGTATTGACCGGTGCGCGAAATGATCATATTCAGGGTTTTTTAACCGAAAATGATCTGGAAATTGCCGCACCTGCCGTAAAGGAAAGCCGCATTCTGGAGCATCATTTATTTATTGTCAATGTGATTTGCGAACTGATTGATCACGCGTTGTTTTCACATGCGTAGCGGAATGAGTATAAATCCAATTCAGTAACACAAAGGAGCTTAACGATGAAAATTCATACCCTTAAAAAACTTGCCGTAATTTTAGGCGGCGCGATCTTACTGCAAGGCTGTATCGCGGCAGGTGTCGCCGGCACCGCAGCGGTGGCAACCAAAGTGGGCACCGATCCGAGAACAATCGGCACGCAGGTGGATGATGAAACGCTGGAAGAAAAAGTGCTGTCGGCAATTAAAAAAGACGAACAAATCAAAGCCGAAGCGCGTGTCAGCGTGGTCTCTTACAGCGGACGGATTTTACTGATCGGGCAGGTTCCCAATGAAGGCCTGAAAGAAATTGCCACCAATCTGGCGAAAGGGGTTGAAAACGTTAATGACGTTTATAATGAAATCCGGGTCGGTCAGCCGATTTCCGTCGGTCAAATCAGCAAAGACAGCTGGATCACCACTCAGGTTAAATCAAAAATGCTGGTTAATGCCAGTGTGAAAACCAGCGATGTTAAAGTGATTACGGAAAACAGTGAAGTCTTTTTAATGGGCAATCTGACCCATGAACAGGCCGACGCGGCGGCTGATGTCGCGCGTAACGTATCGGGTGTCAGCAAAGTTATTAAAGTGTTCAAATATTTAAATTAACATCTTACCATACGAAAAAGCAGCGTTGCGGCGCTGCTTTTTGTATTTATCCGACCGTCTTATTCAGGGTATTTAATCTCTGATAAGGTTCCCGCACTCTCGCCGTCCCATTCAAGGCAAACTAAGGTTGCCGGATAAAAACTGACCCGGCTTGTAGGACATAATTGAGCCACAATTTCACCGACCAGCGGCAAATGAGAAACCAGCAGCACGGCGCTTACCCCCTCGCGCACAAGAACGGCAAGATAATCGGCCACCGTCGCCGCATCACCGTAGGGCGTAATTCCCGCCCAGATTTCCTGTTTTGCCGTCAGCTGCCGTTCAAACACCGCATCAAGCTGCTCAAAGGTTTCCAATGCGCGAACATAAGGACTTACCAGCACCTTATCCGGCGCAGACTGTACCGATTTCAGCCAGAGTGCCTGCGCATTAGCCTGAGCTTTGCCTCTTGCGGTTAAACAACGTGCCTGATCGGAGCTTGCCACCGTTTCAGCTTCGCCATGGCGCATCACAATGATTTTCATTAATCTTTTTTTCTCCAATTATTTTTTACTATCAAATACCCAAAAACTAAAAATGCAACGGGCGGATACCCCAAACCGCCCGTATAATCATCACCTTATTAACGGATTATCAGCGCATTCACGTCGCTTGTCGTCATCCGCGGCCACGTCAGTTGGCGCGTACCGCATCGGCGATTTTTTCCGCACATTGCTGTGCCAGCTCGCCGTCTTCACATTCCACCATCACCCGAATCAATGGTTCGGTACCGGATTTACGCAGCAAAATGCGGCCTTTACCCGCCAGACGCTGTTCCATTTCGGCGGCAACGGCTTTGACCGCCTCGCTGTTCAATGGGTTTTCACCACCGGCAAAACGCACATTAATCAACACTTGCGGGAATAATTTCACCGCACTTGCCAGCTCATTCAACGATAAACGATGCTGCACCATGGCGCTCAGCACAGCCAACGAGGCAATAATGCCGTCGCCGGTGGTGTTTTTGTCCGCAATGATAATATGCCCGGAATTTTCACCGCCCAGCGTCCAGCCTTTCTCCTGCATTTTTTCCAGCACATAACGATCACCCACGTTAGCGCGGATAAACGGAATCGCCAACTGTTTCAACGCCAGTTCAAGGCTCATGTTGCTCATCAGTGTGCCCACCACGCCGCCTTTCAGATTACCGGCGCGCAGTGCCTCGCGGGCAATGATAAACAACGCCTGATCGCCGTCCACTTTATTACCCAGATGATCCACCATGATGAGGCGGTCGCCGTCGCCGTCATAAGCCAGACCGACATCCGCTTTCACTTCCAGCACTTTATCCTGCAACGCCTTAATATCTGTGGCGCCGCATTTTTCATTGATATTGACACCGTTCGGATCGGTACCGATTTCAATTACTTCCGCGCCCAGTTCACGCATGACATTCGGCGCAATATGATAAGTCGCCCCATTGGCACAATCCACCACGATTTTATAATTTTCCAGACTTAAATGCGCCGGGAAAGTGCTTTTACAAAATTCAATATAACGCCCGGCCGCGTCTTTAATCCGGCTGGCGCGCCCCAGCTCGGCGGATTCCACACAGTCCATCGGCTGTTCCAGCATTGCTTCAATGGCTTCCTCCACATCGTCCGGCAGCTTGGTGCCGGCAGTTGAGAAAAATTTAATGCCGTTATCATAATAAGGATTATGCGAAGCGGAAATGACAATACCGGCTTCCGCCCGGAAAGTATGGGTTAAATAGGCGATGGCCGGTGTCGGCATCGGCCCGGTAAACGCGGCGGACAACCCGGCGGCTGCCAGCCCCGCTTCCAGCGCCGATTCGAGCATATAACCCGAAATCCGCGTATCTTTACCGATTAAAACCGTGCGGGAACCTTGTGTCGCCAGCACTTTGCCCGCCGCCCAGCCTAATTTTAAGACGAAATCGGGCGTAATCGGTGAGGTGCCGACTTTACCGCGCACCCCGTCGGTGCCGAAATATTTACGTTCTGCCATGGTTATTCCTTCTTCATGCTTAAATAATGTAAAGCGTATGTGTTCAATACGCCGTATTATGCCTGTACCGTCGCCAGCCAGATTTTTAATGCGTCGGCAGTTTCCGCCACATCATGCACGCGCACAATCCGCGCCCCATTGATGACGGCGATCAGCGCACCGGCCGCACTGCCGACGGCACGCTGTTGTACCGGTTTGTCCAGCACCGCACCAATCATCGATTTACGCGAAAGCCCCGCCAACAGCGGATAGTTTTGCGCAAATACGGACAATCGTTGCAACAACTGATAATTATGCTGAATCGTTTTACCGAAGCCGAAGCCCGGATCCCAGATAATATTCTCTTTTTTCATACCCGCCTGCAAACAAAGTGCGGTGCGTTTTTGCAGAAATTCCAGCACTTCCGCCACCACATCTGTATAATGCGGATCCGCCTGCATGGTGCGCGGCTGTCCCTGCATATGCATAATGCAGGTCGGCAAAGCCAATTTCACCGCGGTTTCCAGCGCATTCGGCTCGCTTAAGGCACGAATATCGTTAATCATATCCATGCCCGCCGCGGCGCTTTCCGCCATCACCTGCGCTTTGGAAGTATCCACCGAAATCCAGCAATCAAAGCGCCGGCGAACCGCTTCCACCAACGGCACCACGCGTTCCAGCTCCTGTTCAGTGCTAACCTCGTCGGCATTCGGCCGGGTTGACTCGCCGCCGATATCAATAATGGCGGCGCCTTGTGCCAGCATATTTTCCACTTGCCGCAAGGCTTTGTCTAAACGGAAAAATTTACCGCTGTCGGAAAAGGAATCGGGGGTGAAATTTAAAATCCCCATGATTTGAGGCTCATTGAGATCTAAAACTTTGTGGTTGGCGTATAACTTCATATTGCTATTATTCGGTAAAAGTGCGGTCGGAAAAAACATCGTTTCGGCAATGGATATTTCCCGTACAAAAATTTCCGTCAATTATAGCGGAATATTAAAAAGAATAAAAAATTCTTTTTCGCCTTGCACTTGCCGCTGCGCCGTTGGCATGCTGACAGGCAAAACAAAAGGGACATCCGAAGATGTCCCTCAATGTTATGCGTTATCGGATTTGTCCGGATTTTCCACCGCACTTTCTTCCGTATTCTCAGCCTTATCCGTCGCGTTCGCCGCACTCTCGGCCTTTTCCGCTGACGGTTTAACGCCGGCATCGTCCCAGCCGTTCGGCGGTGTGACCGGTTGGCGGTTCATCAATTGTTTGATCTGAACCTCTTCAATGGTTTCATATTTTACCAGCGCGTCTTTCATCGCATGTAAAATATCCATATTTTCCGTCAGCAAACGTCTTGCCCGTTCATAGTTTCGCGCCACAATCGCGCGCACTTCTTCATCAATAACATGCGCGGTTTCGTCGGACATATGCTGCGCTTTCGCCATGGAACGGCCGAGGAATACTTCACCGTCATCTTCGGTATAAAGAATCGGCCCCAGTTTTTCCGAAAAGCCCCATTGGGTCACCATATTGCGCGCAATATTGGTCGCCACTTTAATGTCGTTGGAGGCACCGGTGGAAATATTTTCCTCACCGTAAATCAAATCTTCCGCCAGACGTCCCGCATATAAAGTGGATAATTTGCTTTCCAGCTGTTTCTGGCTGATGCTGACCTGATCGCCCTCCGGCAGGAAGAAAGTTACCCCCAAGGCGCGACCGCGCGGGATAATGGTCACTTTATGCACCGGATCATGTTCCGGCACCAGATAACCCACAATTGCATGCCCGGCTTCATGATAAGCGGTGGATTCTTTCTGTTTCTCCGTCATAATCATGGTGCGGCGTTCCGGCCCCATATTGATTTTATCTTTCGCTTTCTCAAATTCCAGCATGGTCACCACGCGTTTATTGGTGCGCGCGGCAAACAAGGCGGCTTCATTCACCAGATTGGCCAGATCCGCACCGGAATAGCCCGGCGTACCGCGCGCCAGCGTCATGGCGTCCACATCAGGCGCAATCGGCACTTTGCGCATATGCACTTTAAGAATATGCTCGCGACCGCGTACATCCGGTAAACCGACCACCACCTGACGGTCGAAACGTCCCGGACGGGTTAACGCCGGATCCAGTACATCCGGACGGTTGGTGGCGGCAATCACGATAACGCCTTCATTACCTTCAAAACCGTCCATTTCCACCAGCATTTGGTTCAGCGTCTGTTCACGTTCATCATGCCCGCCGCCCAGACCGGCACCGCGCTGGCGACCGACCGCATCAATTTCATCAATAAAAATCAGACAAGGCGCGTTTTTCTTCGCCTGTTCGAACATATCGCGCACGCGGGAGGCACCGACCCCCACGAACATTTCCACGAAATCAGAACCCGAAATGGTAAAAAACGGCACCTTCGCCTCCCCGGCAATGGCTTTCGCCAATAAGGTTTTCCCGGTTCCCGGCGGGCCGACCATTAAAATCCCTTTCGGAATTTTACCGCCCAGTTTCTGAAATTTACTCGGATCACGCAGGAAATCCACAATTTCGCCCACTTCTTCTTTGGCTTCATCACAGCCGGCGACATCGGCGAAAGTGGTTTTAATCTGTTCTTTGGTCAGCATCTTGGCTCGGCTTTTGCCAAAACTCATAGCTTTGCCGCCGCCTCCCTGCATCTGGCGCATAAAGAAAAACCAGACGCCGATCAATAACAGCATCGGGAACCACGAAATCAAAATCTGAGATAAAAAGCCGCGTTTTTCCGGCGGTGTTCCTTCCACTTTGATTTTCTTATTTAATAAATCATTCAATAATTTATCGTCATAAATCGGCATCACGGTCGAATATTTGGAACCGTCGGCCTTGGTTACGGCAAGTTCGCTGTCTTCAAAACGCACCTGACGTACCTGATCATTACCGACATCGGTAATAAATGTCGTATAATCGGTTAAATTGCCATTGGAACTGCCGTTAAATCCTTGATATGCCGTCATCATCACAACCGCAACCACAATCCACAGCACCAGATTTTTTACCATATCGTTCAAGGTTTGACCTCGTTTATTTTTGAGTTAATAAATTGTTACAAGCTTACTACATCCACCGCCGGATTTGAAGTTATCAAATCCATCGCTAATATTTGTAACCCGTTGCAACGATATACACCTCACGGGAACGCCCGCGGGACGCTTCAGGCTTACGCACTTTCACAACACTGAACAGAGATCGGATCTCTTTTAAGTAGTCGTCAAAACCTTCACCCTGGAAAACCTTCACCACAAAACCGCCTTTAGGGGCCAGAACCTGTTTGCACATATCCAGCGCCAGTTCGACCAGATACATTGCACGCGGAATATCGACCGACGGCATACCGCTGAAATTGGGCGCCATATCGGACATGACCACATCTACTTTGGCTTCCCCCACCCGCTCCAACAACGCGTTTAAGACATTGTCATCGCGAAAATCGCCCTGTAGAAAATCCACGCCGACAATCGGATCCATCTCCAGAATATCGCAGGCAATCACCCGACCGTTCGAACCGATTTGACTGACCGCATACTGCGACCAACCGCCGGGCGCGGCGCCGAGATCGACGACGGTCATGCCCGGTTTAAACAAACGGTCCGTCTGCTGAATTTCATCCAGCTTAAAATAGGCGCGCGAACGTAATTTTTGTTTATGCGCTTTTTGGACAAACGGATCCTTAAAATGTTCATTCAGCCAGCGAGTCGAACTCGCCGAACGTTTTTTCTTTCCCATAAATTATTCAAATGTTGTGGTAGTTTTTCCAATATAAGGTTAAAATTTCCCGGTTCAAGTCGTCGGCTGCGATATTTTATCAAAAAACCGACCGCACTTTTTTATTCATCGGGATCATTATTCATGACATTATCAACCAAACAGAAACAATTCTTAAAAGGTCTGGCTCATCACTTAAATCCGGTGGTGATGCTGGGAGGCAACGGACTAACCGAGGGCGTGCTTGCCGAAATCGACAACGCACTCAACCATCATGAATTGATTAAAGTAAAAATTGCCGGCGCAGATCGCGACACCAAGCAATTAATCATTGATGCGATTATCCGTGAAACACAGGCTTCGGCGGTGCAAACCATCGGCCATATCCTCGTGCTTTATCGCCCGAGCGAAGAAGCGAAAATTCAACTGCCGCGCAAATAACCCGCTGACGGACGCGATCTTTCGCGTCCTTTCCGGATATGCCGCTTATTTATACTCCACGGCAATAATCTCAAATTCCACCGTACCGCCGGGCGTCACGATACTCACCGTATCGTCCAGTTCTTTACCGATCAAACCGCGCGCAATCGGCGAATTGACGGAAATTAATCCCTCTTTAATGTTCGCCTCGTCATCGCCGACAATACGGTAAGTCACTCCCTCTTCCGTATCGGTATTCACCAGCACCACCGTGGCGCCGAAAATCACTTTACCGTTATTCGGAATTTTGGTCACATCAATAATCTGACCGTTGGATAATTTCCCTTCGATTTCCTGAATGCGGCCTTCGCAAAAGCCCTGCTGCTCACGGGCGGCATGATATTCCGCATTTTCTTTTAAATCCCCGTGTTCACGCGCTTCGGCAATGGCTTTAATAATTTCCGGACGGCGTACATTCTTAAGAAAATCAAGTTCTTGTCTTAATTGCTCCGCACCGCGTACGGTCATAGGAATCTGTTGCATAACTCTCAAGCTATCCTTTATTTAAGTAAAAACAAAACTACGGCAGAATACGTCATCCTGTCGTAGTTAATAAAATATCACGATAAACGAGAAATCGTTTTACTCTCGCTGATTCAGGTACTATTATTGTTCGTCTGAAAAAAAATAGCAACCGAAACACAGCCGTTTATGTACAAATTATCCCGATTTTCATCCCGATTAAAACCGACCTTATTAGCCTTAAGTTTAGCGTTCTCAACCTGCGCCGTCGCCGATGTGGATGTCGCCTCGATCGCCGCTCGTTTACCGCAAGGCGCAAGTCTGGGATTTGTGGCGAAAAATTTAAACCAGGATCAGCAAATCGCCGCATTCAACCCGCAAACCTTCATGCTGCCCGCCAGTACGCAAAAGGTTTTTACCGCACTTGCCGCCAAATTAACACTGGGTGACGATTTTCGTTTCGAAACCAGCCTGCTGACCAACGGGCGCGTCGAAAACGGACAATTGAATGGCGATCTTATCGCCAGATTCAGCGGCGATCCGGATTTAACCAGCGGTCAGCTGTATAATTTGCTGGCGGAACTGAAAAAACAGGGAATCAACCGCATTGCCGGCAATCTGATTCTGGATACCTCCGTATTTGTCGGCCATGACCGCGGCTTAGGCTGGATTTGGAATGATCTGACCCTGTGTTTTAACTCTCCGCCGGCCGCCGTTAATCTGGATAACAACTGTTTTTACGTCGAACTGGACGCCAATCAGCCCGCCGGCGAGCTGGTCAAATTTAACGTACCGGCGCAATTCCCCGTTCAGGTTTTCGGACAGGTTCGCGTCGCCACCAAAGAAGAGGCGCCTTATTGCCAGCTGGATGCGGTGGTTCACGATAATAACCGCTATCAAATCAAAGGCTGTTTAAGCCGCCAGAGCAAACCTTTTGGGCTGAGCTTTTCGGTACAGGATCCCGATGCCTACGCCGCCGCAACCATTCAGCGCCAGTTAAGCCGCCTCGGCATCGCCTTTAACGGCAGCGTACAGCAGCCTTACCAACCGCAGCAGGGTAAACTGCTGGCACAGCATTTATCCAAACCGCTGCCGGATCTACTGAAAAAAATGATGAAAAAATCCGACAATCAGATCGCCGATGCGCTGTTCCGCACCGTCGCCTATCATCATTACCAACGCCCGGCCTCGTTCCAGCTTGCCTCGCTGGCCATGCGCCAGATTCTGCAATCCAAAGCCGGCGTGAAATTCGGCAACAGCATTATCGCCGACGGTTCCGGCTTATCGCGGCACAATCTGATCGCCCCGCAGGCCATGTTGCAGGCCTTAGAATATATTGCCCGGCATGAGGATCAGCTGCATCTGTTGGAAACCTTTCCCATCGCGGGTACGGACGGTACACTAAGCGGACGCGGCTCCATGATTAACGCGCCGCTGGTAAAAAATATCACGGCCAAAACCGGCGCCTTAAAAGGGGTTTATAATCTCGCCGGCTTTATGACCAACGCCCGCGGCGAACGGGTGGCGTTCGTGCAGTTTATCAACGGCTATTCCACCGGCAGCGATCTGGAAAGCAAAACCAAACGGGCGCCGCTGGTGCAGTTTGAAAGCAGCCTGTATAACAGCATTTATAAAGAGTAAAGCGCCCGGCATAGCCTGTGTGTTGCTTCGGCCTCAAACGGCCGAGCCGGAAAGCGAAAGCTAAAATCCGAATGGTCTAAAGTGCGGTCAAATTTAGCGAAAAAACTGACCGCACTTTTTTCTGATCTCGGTCAAAAATCGTCAATTCCGCCAATATACAAAATTTTATTCAGTCGGATTTTTGGCTTAACAAATTTTTTCTTATTTATAAGTAAGTTATTTTCTGTCAACAATTCCCCCTCAAATTTAGTGCTTGAACTTTTACGGACAACACATTATCTTGTAGCCTAATTTTTCTCATGTACCTATATATTGTGTTTTCAACCTCAATATAACAAGCCGGAAATCACTTATGAACAAAGCCTTAATGGTCACGAAACGTGACGGAAAACTCGAACCGATTAACCTAGACAAAATTCACCGCGTGATCACTTGGGCGGCGGAAGGATTGGAAAATGTTTCCGTATCGCAGGTCGAACTGCGTTCGCACATTCAGTTTTACGAAGGCATTCGCACCTCGGATATTCATGAAACCATTATCAAAGCCGCGGCGGATTTAATCAGCAAAGACGCGCCGGATTATCAGTACCTTGCCGCCCGTCTGGCGGTTTTTCATCTGCGTAAAAAAGCCTACGGCCATTTTGATCCGCCGCGTTTATACGATCATGTGAAAAAACTGGTGCGCATGGGCAAATATGATGAAGCCCTGCTGAGCGATTATTCCCGCGAAGAATGGGACGAAATGGACGGTTTTCTCGACCACTGGCGCGATATGACCTTCTCCTACGCGGCGGTCAAACAGCTGGAAGGCAAATATCTGGTACAAAACCGAGTTACCGGCGAAATTTACGAATCGGCACAATTTTTATACTTATTGGTGGCCGCCAGCCTGTTTTCAAAATATCCGGCGGAAACCCGTTTAAGTTATGTGCGCCGTTTTTATGACGCCACCTCCACCTTTAAGATTTCTCTGCCGACGCCGATTATGTCCGGCGTGCGCACTCCGACCCGCCAGTTCAGCTCCTGCGTGCTGATCGAATGCGGCGACAGTCTGGATTCCATTAACGCCACGGCTTCGGCGATCGTTAAATATGTCTCGCAGCGTGCCGGCATCGGCATCAACGCCGGCGCTATCCGCGCCTTAGGCAGCCCGATCCGCGGCGGCGAAGCCTTCCATACCGGCTGCATTCCGTTTTATAAATATTTCCAGACCGCCGTGAAATCCTGTTCGCAGGGCGGCGTTCGCGGCGGGGCAGCAACGGTGTACTACCCTATCTGGCATCTTGAGGCGGAAAGTCTGCTGGTGCTGAAAAACAATCGTGGCGTGGAAGACAACCGCGTCCGTCATATGGATTACGGCGTGCAGCTGAACAAATTAATGTATCAGCGTCTGATCAAAGGCGGCGATATCACCCTGTTCAGCCCCTCCGACGTACCGGGATTGTATGCGGCGTTTTTCGCCGATCAGGATAAATTCGAACAGCTTTATCTTAAATACGAACAGGATCCGACTATCCGCAAACGCACGGTAAAAGCGGTGGAAATTTTTTCCTTATTAATGCAGGAACGCGCCTCCACCGGGCGAATTTATATTCAAAACGTGGATCATTGCAATACTCACTCCCCGTTCGATCCCGCCGTGGCGCCGGTTCGTCAGTCCAATTTATGTCTGGAAATCGCCCTGCCGACCAAACCGCTGGCACACATTAATGATGAAGAAGGCGAAATTGCGCTGTGTACGTTATCGGCATTTAACCTCGGCGCCATTAACAACCTCGACGAATTGGACGAGCTGGCCGATTTGGCGGTTCGCGCTTTAGACGCGCTGCTGGATTATCAGGATTACCCGGTCAACGCGGCGCGGCGCAGTTCGTTAGCGCGCCGCTCGCTGGGCATCGGCGTGATCAACTATGCGTATTATCTGGCTAAAAACGGCGTGCGTTATTCCGACGGCAGCGCCAACGATCTCACTCACCGCACCTTTGAAGCCATTCAGTATTACCTGCTGAAAGCCTCGATGAATCTGGCAAAAGAAGCCGGCGCCTGTGAATATTTTAACCAGACCACTTATGCCAAAGGTATTTTGCCTATCGACAGCTATAAAAAGGATATCGACAGCCTAACGCAGGAACCGCTGCATTATGATTGGGAAAGCCTGCGCAAAGATATTCAGACCTTCGGCTTGCGTAACTCCACCCTGACGGCCTTAATGCCGTCGGAAACCTCCTCGCAGATTTCCAACGCCACCAACGGTATCGAACCGCCGCGCGGCCATGTCAGCGTGAAAGCCTCCAAAGACGGCATTTTAAAACAAGTGGTGCCGGATTATGAAAATCTGGGCGAAAATTACGAACTGCTGTGGGATATCCCGAGCAACGACGGCTATCTGCATCTGGTCGGCATTATGCAGAAATTTGTCGATCAGGCTATTTCCGCCAACACCAATTACGATCCGAAACGCTTTGAAGACGGCAAAGTCCCGATGAAAGTGCTGCTGAAAGATCTGTTAACCGCGTATAAATACGGCTTAAAAACGCTCTACTATCAAAACACCCGCGACGGCGCCGAAGACGCTCAGGAAGATATGGACGACGGCTGCGCAGGCGGTGCATGTAAAATTTAATCCATAAAAAGTGCGGTGGAAATTTTTACTGTTTCCACCGTTTTTTATTGCCCCTAAATAAGGTTAAGCGCATAAAAACAGGGAATAATAAACTCATTATTGCTTTACGATAAGCAACGGCGCGCCTCTTTCCGCGACATGCTCAAAACCTCTTGCCGCCGTTCCCTTTACTGAAAGAAAAGTCCATAAATTTTAATCAGTTAAAACAAAAACAACACATTTGCGAAATAAAAAAACGCCATTGAATATATTTTTAAATTTGCTATTATCTCACACATCTTTTGTAGTAATGTGTTGATATAACGGTTCATTTAACGGCCGAAAGGAGCAAGCGCCTTGACTGCAAAATATATCGCCCACATCCGTCGTTCAGACGGCGTTGTGCAATCCGTAGCAACCCACCTTCTAGAAACCGCCGCCATTGCCAAAGCTCTGGCCGAAAAACTCGACCTGGCATCAAGCGGCGAACTGCTGGGTCTGATGCACGATTTCGGTAAATACGCCGCAGACTTCCTGAATTATATAACAAGCGCCGCCGGTATTGATCCCGACGCCGATGATTATGTTTTACCCAACGGCAAAAAAATCGACCACGCTACCGCCGGCGCGCAATGGGTGTATCGTGCACTGAGAAAATACGGTGAACAACACGGCATCGGCGAATTATGCGGGCAAATATTAGGCCTGTGTCTTGCCTCCCATCACGGCGGGCTGATTGACTGTTTAGATGATAAAGGCAATCCCACTTGGAAAAAACGTTTTGAAAAAGCAGACGAATTGACCCATTTAGCGGAATGCGAACGCAATGCCGATAAAATCGTCGGGCAAACCGCGCAGACATTGGCGGGAGAAAACCTGATTCGTGAACTGTTAAATGCGTTCAAGCCGATTTTGTCCGACAAAGAAACCAACAAGAAAAGCAAAGAATTTTATCTCGGCTGCCTCACCCGTTTTCTGTTTAGCTGTCTGATTGATGCCGATCGCATCAACAGTGCCGATTTTGAACAGGAACATCAAAAAGATATTCGCCGCCTCACGAAAAAGCCCGATTGGCAAACGGCAATCAACAAACTGGAAGCCCGCTTGGCAGGCTTTGAAATCCGTTATCCGATCGACAAAATCCGCCGCCGGATTTCAGACCACTGTTTAAAAAGAGCGGTCGATTCTCAAGGTATTTATACCCTGACGGTGCCGACTGGCGGCGGTAAAACCTTGGCGAGTCTGCGCTATGCCTTGCACCACGCGAAAAAATACGATCTTGATCGCATTATCTATATTATTCCCTACACCTCTATCATCGACCAAAATGCAGGCACGGTGCGTGAAATTCTCGGCGCGGATTGGGTGTTGGAACATCACTCCAATCTTGAGCCCGAAAAACAAACCTGGCAGGACAAGCTGCTTGCCGAAAACTGGGATAAGCCGATTGTGTTTACCACTATGGTGCAGTTTCTCGATGCCTGGTTCGGCGGCGGCACACGCGGTGCGCGGCATATTCACCCGATGACCCGCAGCGTGCTGATTTTTGATGAAATCCAAACTCTGCCGATAAAATGTGTGCATTTGTTCTGCAATGTATTGAACTGGCTGACAAAATTCGGCAAATCCAGCGCGGTATTGTGTACCGCGACCCAACCGTTGCTGGACAAGCTGCCCAAATCGGCATTCGGCGAATTAAAGTTAGCGGAAAATGCCGAGATTATGGGTAAAAACGATCAGTTAAATAAGCTGTTCGATGACTTATCACGCGTGGAAATCCGCTATCAACCTAAAGCCGGCGGTTGGTCGCCGGATGAGGCAGGTGCGTTTTTATTGGCGCAGTTTCAGACGGCCTCAAGCTGCCTGTTTATCGTGAATACAAAAAAATGGGCGCAGGATTTGTACCAATATTGCCAAAAACAAAACGTGCCGCCCGAAGCGTTGTTTCATCTCAGCACCCATCAATGTGCGGCGCACCGCAAAGCTATTTTTGATACCATTAAAACGCGTTTAAAAAATCAAGAACCCGTGATTTGCATCAGTACCCAGTTAACCGAGGCCGGCATCGATCTTTCGATGGCTTGCGTGATGCGCGCTTTGGGCGGCTTGGATTCCATTGCCCAAGCGGCGGGGCGCTGCAATCGCCATGGCGAAAAAGACGGCAAAGGGCAAGTGTATGTATTGAATCTGCAAGAGCCGAGTTTGGCACAGATGTTGCCTGATATTCATCAAGGGCAAATCCATGCCGAGCGCGTATTGCGTGAATTTTCAGGGCAGGATATTTTGCAGCCCGCAGCCATGCAGCAGTATTTCCAGTACTATTTTTATAACCGTCGCAGTGAGATGGTTTATCCCGTCAAAAACAGCACGACAGGTTCGCTGCTGGATTGGTTGAGTGATAATGAAAACAATCCTTACGCCAATAAAAACAATGAACGCACCAAGCCGTTTCCGTTGCTGATGCAATCTTTCAAAAGTGCGGGACGTACCTTCCAAACAATTGAGGCGCCGACCCGCGCCGTGATTGTGCCGTATGGCGAAGGCAGGGAATTAATTGCTACGTTGTGCGGCGAATGGAATCCGAAAAAAATGTACCGCACTTTGGCAAAAGCACAGCGCTATAGTGTGAACGTGTTCCCGAAAGTATGGCAACAACTGGAAAAAGAATACGCTGTACATGAAGTGCAGGCAGGTTCGGGGATTTATTATTTGAAAGATGCGCATTACACCGATGAATACGGCTTGTCGGTTGATGACGCCGGTACAATGATGTTTTATGGCTTATAAAAGGAGCACTATGAACAGCACAATGACCTTTCGTGTCTGGGGACGACAAGCTTTGTTTACCGACCCCATTACCAAAATCGGCGGTGAAAAATTTACCTACCAAGTGCCGACGTATGAAGCGATAAAAGGCATTTTGAGGAGCATTTATTGGAAACCCACCCTGATCTGGCATATTGATAAAATTCGTGTCATGAAGCCGATTCGCACCCAAAGCAAATCCACCAAACCGCTAGATTGGAACGGCGGCAATACGCTGGCGATTTACACCTTTCTGCAAGAGGTGGAATATCAAGTACAAGCGCATTTTACTTGGAACGAATATTGGCACGAGCTCAAAGACGACCGTAATCTCGGCAAACATATGGCGATTGCCCGTCGAATGCTGGATCGCGGCGGACGGCAGGATATTTTCCTGGGCACACGCGACTGTCAGGGCTATGTGGAGCCGTGCCAATTCGGCAGCCCAAGTCGGGATGGCAAAGCAGGCTTTTACGATGAAATCGACAATCTCGATTTCGGCTTGATGTTCCATAGCTTCGGCTACCCCGAAGAAACGGGTAAGCACGAATTGATCAACCGTTTTTGGCAAGCCAATATGCAACATGGCGTAATCGAATTCCCAAGCGTAAACGATAATACAGGCCGTCTGAAAACCCGTTTTATCCGCAAAATGCAGCCTCACAGACCGTTTAAACGAAATATGAAGCCGGTAGAAACCGAGGCAGAGGAGTTGGGATTATGAGTTGGATGCAGAAGTTGTATCGGACATACGAAACCGTATCAGGGCAAACCTTTGACAGCGATGACGAGCCGTTAACCCCGGTCGGCCATACCCTGCAAAACGCCCATATCGTTATCGTACTAAACGGACAAGGCGAATTTCAGACAGCGTGGGTAATGCCACCGAAAACGGCGATTATGCTGCCGGCCACCGAATCGTCAGAAAATCGCACCAGCGGCGAAGCACCGCATCCGCTGGCAGACAAAATCCAATATGTCGCCAAAGATTATGCCGATTACGGCGGCGGCAAAAAAGCCTATTTCGAAGGTTATCAAAAGCAGTTGCAGGCATGGTGTGATTCGGCATATAAACACCCGAAAGTGCAGGCGGTGCTGAATTATATCAGCAAAGGTACGGTTGTCGCCGATTTGGTGCGGACAGGCGTTTTTCAGTTGGATTCAAACGGCAAGGTGTTGCGCAAATGGGATGCGGAGGGCGCTGCTCCGCTGATTTTTTCCGTCTTGCCGAAAACCAAAGGCGAAATCGAATTCGGTTCGGCATTGGTGTGCTGGTGTGTGGAAATTGCAGGCGATGTACAGAGCGAAACCTGGACGGATAGCGGCGTGCAACAGTCATGGATAGACTATCTCGGCAGCAGCGCTACACAAAAAGGTTTTTGTCTGGTGCAAGGCACTGATGCGACGGTTTCCACCATGCACCCGGCTAAACTGCGCCATACGGGTGATAAAGCCAAATTGATTTCTTCCAATGATACGACCGGTTACACCTTTCGCGGTCGCTTTGAATCGGCCGAAGAAGCAGCCAGCGTATCGGCGGAAGTCTCCGCCAAAGCGCATAGCGCCTTACGCTGGCTGATAGCCCGACAAGGCATCCGCAACGGCGATCAAGTCACCGTCGCTTGGGCGGTCAGTGGCAAGCAAATTCCTTCACCGATAAAAGATATGTCGGATGAAATTGATTGGGACAATCTGGATATAAGTGCGGTCAAAAATTGCGATGAATTTTTACCTGATACGCCGTCTGAAAATGTCGATTGGTCGGTCAATATCGGAAAAGCCGCCGCCCACATCATCAAAAAGAAACTGCACGGCTATCAGGCAGCATTAAAAGCCCATGAGCAAATCTCATTATTAATGCTGGATTCCGCAACACCGGGGCGTATGGCACTGACCTATTACCAAGAGTTTTTGCCGGCCGATTATTTCGCCAATCTGGATGCCTGGATAGACGATTTTTCTTGGTATCAACGCCATAGCATTGAAAAACCGAACGGCAAAAAAACAGACAAACACACCCTTTGGGCGTTCGTGCCACCCTCGCCGTACGCCATCGGCCATGCCATTTATGGACAAGCATTGAGCGATAGCCTGAAAAAGCAACTCTACGCCCGTTTGCTGCCGGTGATTGCCGGCGGTAAAAACGTGCCGATGCCTTATGATTTGGTGCAACAAAGTTTTCGGACGGCCTGCAATCCTAACGGCAGCGAGCATTGGGAATGGCAACGCAATATCGGCGTCGCCTGCGCTTTATACAAAGGCTGGCGCGCCCGTCATCATGATTTATCAAAAAGGAGGACTTATTCTATGAGCTTGGATATCGAAAACCGCGCGCGCGATTATTTATACGGCAGATTGCTGGCCATTGCCGAAAATATCGAATCCTACGCGCTTTATCTGGCGGAAGAAAAACGCGCCACTACCGCCGAACGTTATATGCAGCGCTTTGCCGAACACCCCTTCGCCACTTGGCGCAATATCGAACTGGCGCTGAAGCCTTATCAAGACCGGCTGCGCAACCGTGGAAAAGATACCGGCTCGCAAGCCATCGGCGAAATTATGGAACTGTTCCGACATAACGACTTTACTTGCGACGACAAATTAAGCGGCGAGTTTCTGCTTGGTTATCATTGCCAAAAAATGGAAAACAACCGCCAAATTGCCGAGCGCCAAGCGGCCAAACAAAAGAAAACCGAAACCACTGAATAACCCTAAATAGTGAAAGGAAAACAACATGAGCTTAACCAAAAAAATCGACTTCGCCCTGATTGTTAAAGTCACCAATGCTAATCCCAACGGCGATCCTTTAAACGGCAACCGCCCGCGTGCCGATTTTGCCGGCTTCGGCGAAATGACCGATGTTTGCCTGAAACGTAAAATCCGCGATCGCCTGCAAGATGGCGGCGCAAGCATTTTCGTGCAATCCGACGAAAAGAAAACCGACGGCATGACCAGCCTCGCCAACCGCGCCAAAGACAAAAATGTGGGTTTAGGCGCGGAAGCCTTTAACGCTAAAAAAGCCAATAAAGACGAAACCGCCAAAAAAGCCTGTGAAAAATGGCTGGACGTGCGCAGTTTCGGGCAGGTATTCGCGTTCGGCAAAAGTGACGACGGCGCAGGCGTATCGATTGCCGTACGCGGCCCTGTCACCATCCAGTCGGCATTCAGCGTCGAACCGGTCAATATCACCAGCACGCAAATTACCAAAAGCGTGAGCGGCGAAGGCGACGGTAGCAAACGCGGCTCCGACACCATGGGCATGAAACACCGCGTCGACAGCGGCATTTACGTCGCCTTCGGTGCTATGTCGCCGCAACTTGCCGAACGCACCGGCTTTTCCGACGCCGATGCCGAAACCATCAAAACCGTGCTAACCAAACTGTTTGAAGGCGACGCCTCATCCGCCCGCCCCGAAGGCAGCATGCAAGTGTTGAAACTGATTTGGTGGGAACACAACTGCAAAGCCGGACAATATTCCTCCGCCAAAGTGCACGGCAGCCTGAAAGTGAATACGGACGGCAGTTACGCATTGCACAACCTTGAAGGCTTGATTCCACAGGAAATTGACGGCTTCTAAAAAAACACTAAAAAAATGACCGCACTTTTTCCTGACCAAGCAGCCCAAGGCGATAAGCAAGCGGAACAACTCATCGTTCCCCTTTCTGCTTTGCAGCACTTTGCTTTCTGCCCGCGCCAATGCGCATTGATTCACAACGAGCAGGCGTGGGCGGAAAACTATCTCACCGCGCAGGGACGTTCGCTGCACGAGCGGGTGGATTCGGGTGAGCCGGAAACGAGAGGCGGCATGCGTTTCGAGCGCGCCGTACACGTTTCGGCGGAAAAATTAGGCATCAGCGGTATTTTGGATTTGGTCGAGGTGGAGATAAAAACCGGTCGCCTGAAACCGGTGGAATACAAACGCGGTAAGCCCAAACCCGATCCGTTCGACGAAATCCAGCTTTGCGCGCAGGCGCTGTGTTTAGAAGAGATGACCGGACAAACCATCGCCGAAGGCGCACTGTGGTATATGCAAACCCGCCACCGTGTACCGGTAGCGTTTTCAGATGACCTTAGAGCGCAGACGCTGACCGTTATCGCCCAAGTACGCGAACTCTTGGCAAGCGGACAAACCCCGCTGCCCAACTACAGCAAACGCTGCAAAGCCTGCTCGCTGATGGAGGTTTGCCAGCCAAAGTTGTTGGATCGGGATCGGTCGGTGGGGTATGTGGAGGGGTTGTTTGTTATATAAATAAGCAATTAACTTTCAAGAAATTTGAAATTAATATTCTGATGCCCTAAGATAATAACCATGATCTTGTGCGATGGAGATATTATGTATGGGTAATCAACGTGATAAATTCTGGATGATTCATTTAGAAAAGAAAGCAGACGATGAATTTCTAATGCATTTTAAAGGGCTGAGAAAGATTGTCATTGGTATTATTTTAGTTGCCTTGTGGATTCTTTCTAAAATGCCGGATATATTTTCATTTGTTAGCCCATAAAATACTTTCATTTTGAATAAAGGAGGATTGTTAACTACTTTAATAATTTAAACTTATTTCAGCTGCCATTGAGTGGCTGTGTATTGAGACCGCCAAGCTGAATGAATTGACCAATGGCGCGTCTTCAATCGTCTACGGGCGGTTGTGTGTTGAAACCTTGATTGTTAGTTGCTAATTGTAAGCAAAGTAGTCCAATACCGTCCTTTGTTTTAGGGCGGTATTGGTTCTTAAATGATTTAATTGAGCTGGGATACAGGTAAGCATGCCGGCGCTGTTATTGAACCTGAATCGGCTGAATTTTTGGCGCTATTGGTGCTTGCTAAACAAGCAAAAAGTTTGTTGGAAATCGGCACGTCAGGAGGCTATTCCACATTGTGGCAGGCTGATGCTGTAGAACAAACCGGTGGACATTTAATTACTTTGGAAATTGAAACGCAATGTCAGCAGACCGCACTGAAACATCTTGTTGCAACGGGATTATCTGAAGTCACTACCGCATTATGTGTCGATGCCGGCAAATTTTTACAAAGTAATCAAGTAGCTACGATTTTATTTTGTTGGATGCTGAGCGCCCCGCTTATCCTATGTATTGGACATATTTAAAAACGTGTCTGAAAACCAGCGGAAGTGTGTTGGTTGTAAAAAATAACAGGTAACCGCAGATCATGGATAGTGTGTTATCTAACTCAATCTGCCGGAACCATTTCAGATGGTCTAAACGGTAAATTGGTAAATTAAAAAAACAAAAGTGCGGTCAAAATCAAGGGAGTTTTTCAACTATGCGCAAGCTGCAAAATACGCTGTATATCACCACGCAGGGCAGTTATCTGCATAAGGAGCGGGAAACGCTGGTGGTGGAACAGGAGCGGAAGAAAGTAGCGCAGTTGCCGGTGCATTCCATCGGGCATATTTTCTGTTTCGGCAATGTGTTGGTGTCGCCGTTTTTGATGGGATTTTGCGGCGAAAATAATGTAAATCTGGCGTTTTTTACCGAAAACGGGCGTTTTTTAGGACGCTTACAAGGGCGCCAAAGCGGCAATGTATTGCTGCGGCGGGCGCAGTACCGACTATCGGAACAAAATCCGGTGCCGATTGCGCGGCATATTATTGCAGCAAAGATTCAGTCAAGCAAGCGGGTGCTACAGCGACGGCTGCGCAATCACGGCGAGCATCAATCCGTACAATCGGCTGTTGTGGCTTTAAATATCAGTTTGCAACAATTAAAAAAAGCTGAAAATCTGGAATTAATCCGAGGTATTGAAGGCGAGGCCGCATCACGTTATTTCGGCGTATTCCGGAACTTACTTACTGAAAATAGCGAATTTACTTTCGATGGACGTAACCGCCGCCCGCCGCGTGATGGCATTAACGCCTTATTGTCCTTCTTGTATAGCATAGTAGGTAAAGACATCAGTGGTGCTCTGCAAAGTATCGGTCTGGATCCACAGGTCGGTTTTCTGCACGCGGATCGCCCGGGAAGAGACAGTCTGGCACAAGATATTCTTGAGGAATTTCGGGCCTGGTGGATTGATCGTATGGTGCTGAGTTTAATTAATCGCGGTCAAGTCAAACCACGGGATTTTACGATTGAAGCGAGTGGTGCCGTAAACCTTAAGCCTGAACTGCGTAAACTTATATTCCAAACCTTGCAAATGAAAAAACAGGAAAAAATTATTCATCCCTTTTTACAGGAAGATGTTGAAATCGGTTTACTGCCGCATATTCAGGCAATGCTATTAGCGCGGCATCTGCGTGGCGATCTGGCGGAATATCCACCTTTTTTAATGAGATAAAATTATGCTGATGTTAATTACTTATGATATATCATTTGAAGATCCCGCAGGGCAGCGCCGCTTACGTCGTATAGCAAAGTATTGTTTAGACTATGGTGTTAGGGCACAATACTCCGTATTCGAATGTGATGTAACACCTGATCAATGGGTAAAACTAAAACAGAAACTGCTGGAAACCTATGATCCCGAATCAGATAGTTTAAGGTTCTATCACTTAGGCAGTAAATGGCGGAATAAAGTCGAACATCATGGCGCTAAACCCGCTCCGGATATTTTTAAAGATATATTAATTATCTGATCGCTAACCGTTGGTTCACATAAAATCCTCTTAGATTAGCGATTCCATGTTTCTTTAACAAATTAGATACTTAACTTATTCGTATAACATAAATAAAGCTATGTTATACTTGCTTCCCGTCTTTTTGTTAAAGATCAGCGAATTCCGGCTTTTCAAGCCACTCCCTTCGCCCTTTCTCAAAAATGCACCGGCTACCTACGCGTAGCTGAGAGTTGAAACTGACAGGCGGAAAAACAGAGAACGTCGTGCGTACCGGCTACCTACGCGTAGCTGAGAGTTGAAACACGTTGTAACCGTAACGACGGATCAGTTCGTCATCCGGCTACCTACGCGTAGCTGAGAGTTGAAACTTCTGTAATTCTTGGTACTTGCTATCCTGACCGACCGGCTACCTACGCGTAGCTGAGAGTTGAAACACAGCTAGCGAAAATGCAAGTGGTACTTTAACGCTGCCGGCTACCTACGCGTAGCTGAGAGTTGAAACTTCAAACAAATGTTCCGGGGCCTTGTCAAGTTTGCCGGCTACCTACGCGTAGCTGAGAGTTGAAACATCCAATCGGTACCGATCTGATTAATAAGCGATCCGGCTACCTACGCGTAGCTGAGAGTTGAAACGTCGCAGAAACATTTGTCGTTGTCGATCTGTTCACCGGCTACCTACGCGTAGCTGAGAGTTGAAACGTCATATGTGGCTTGCTTTACCCCCTCGGCGGAACCGGCTACCTACGCGTAGCTGAGAGTTGAAACGGGTCTTCAGCCGCCTGATGACCTCCTACAAGTGCCGGCTACCTACGCGTAGCTGAGAGTTGAAACTAGAAAGTTTGAATTAAAGATAGCGTAACAGCATCCGGCTACCTACGCGTAGCTGAGAGTTGAAACCTAAGTAGATTTGTTGAACTTCCTCAGGGGACTGCCGGCTACCTACGCGTAGCTGAGAGTTGAAACGCGTTATCACAGGTTACTACAGCGATTTTCCTGACAACCGGCTACCTACGCGTAGCTGAGAGTTGAAACCCCTCTGATCTTGCAAAAAACAGAAAAAAGAAAAACCGGCTACCTACGCGTAGCTGAGAGTTGAAACCAATCTGGAGTAATAATAAGGGTTTCCGGCGCATCCGGCTACCTACGCGTAGCTGAGAGTTGAAACACGACCCACCAATAAAACTCTTTATAAACATAAACCGGCTACCTACGCGTAGCTGAGAGTTGAAACCATAGTCTGTTGCCAAGTCTTGACCGCGTGCGTCGCCCGGCTACCTACGCGTAGCTGAGAGTTGAAACACCAGGCGACCGCTGTACGGATCGTTAAACAAAACCGGCTACCTACGCGTAGCTGAGAGTTGAAACAGAAGCCCAAGAAGACGCTTGATTTAACAAATCGACCGGCTACCTACGCGTAGCTGAGAGTTGAAACAATTTGATTGCCATTAACAATAGCAATCGCAAAAGCCGGCTACCTACGCGTAGCTGAGAGTTGAAACAGCAATATCTTTACCACAAACTAAATCAATATTACCCGGCTACCTACGCGTAGCTGAGAGTTGAAACCTACATCTATACGGCATTGGTGCTTTTCAATTTCTCCCGGCTACCTACGCGTAGCTGAGAGTTGAAACCGATTCTGGCGGAAATTTCCGGTATTGTTTCCTTCCGGCTACCTACGCGTAGCTGAGAGTTGAAACGATTTTCTTAGTAATAACCTTGGTTTTTGAGATTCCGGCTACCTACGCGTAGCTGAGAGTTGAAACATAACACTATCTCCGCACTATTCAAACGTCCGAACCGGCTACCTACGCGTAGCTGAGAGTTGAAACATTTTATTAAAATTGTATTGTAATAACTCCCAACCGGCTACCTACGCGTAGCTGAGAGTTGAAACGACTAAACACACAACGGGGTGAGGTGGTCTATGACCGGCTACCTACACGTAGCCGAGAGTTGAAACGTGTAATTCAAAATAATAAATCACTCCCTCAAAGCCGGCTATCTACACGTAGCCGAGAGTTGAAACACCAGTTACTTGATTAAAATTTAATAAAAACCGACCCGGCTACCTACACGTAGCCGAGAGTTGAAACAGCGCCTCCGAACGTTGCTCCTCTAACATTTTGACAACCGGCTACCTACACGTAGCCGAGAGTTGAAACCAAATCGTTGCTGCCAGTGCGAATGATGTCAGAACCGGCTACCTACACGTAGCCGAGAGTTGAAACCATTTCTCCAAAATAAAACCGCACTATTGTGCGGCCGGCTACCTACGCGTAGCTGTGAGTTGAAACACAGTCATGAAGTTTTGCTATCGTAAAACGCTTGCCGGCTACCTACGCGTAGCTGTGAGTTGAAACAACGATTTGGCACTGAGTTTGAACTAAAAGTAAGTCCGGCTACCTACGCGTAGCTGTGAGTTGAAACGGCATGTCAGTTCTGTTGTATAATCTTACCTGTTCCCGGCTACCTACGCGTAGCTGTGAGTTGAAACATAATCGAGATACTTATACCGCTGTCCCAGACTGCCGGCTACCTACGCGTAGCTGTGAGTTGAAACAACGTATTGATAGGTTTCCCGCGCTTTTAATGGATCCGGCTACCTACGCGTAGCTGTGAGTTGAAACTAGTGATCTGCGTATGGCTTAATCGCCCGTATGTCCGGCTACCTACGCGTAGCTGTGAGTTGAAACAGCCCGAATGATTTAGCCATTATCTTTAAAAAGCCGGCTACCTACGCGTAGCTGTGAGTTGAAACGACATCGGCTAAATCCAGATTCAGCCCTTGCATAGCCGGCTACCTACGCGTAGCTGTGAGTTGAAACCAAGCCCGTCGAATTTGCGGAGCGGAAATCATTAACCCGGCTACCTACGCGTAGTTGTGAGTTGAAACTTGAATGAGGGCGAAGCCGTTGCCGACGCCTTTTCCGGCTACCTACGCGTAGCTGTGAGTTGAAACTAATCGTGCTATTTTAATGAAAAATGGTGGTACTGTCCGGCTACCTACGCGTAGCTGTGAGTTGAAACTGATCGCTATAAAATAATTTCCCTTTACTACCTTCCGGCTACCTATGCGTAGCTGTGAGTTGAAACAAGCGGCAGACAAATACGAAAGGAAGTTACAGTGGCCGGCTACCTATGCGTAGCTGTGAGTTGAAACCCTGTTGGTTGTAGCGGGTTATTTGTCTGAACCACCGGCTACCTATGCGTAGCTGTGAGTTGAAACATCAGCAATATCAAGGCGTCCGCCGAGAGTTGCATCCGGCTACCTACACGTAGCCGAGAGTTGAAACTCGGTGCTTGATACCGAGCTGGAAACGCGCGAACCGGCTACCTACGCGTAGCCGAGAGTTGAAACAACATTTTATCAAGCGTTAGACGACGGCTTAGTAGCCGGCTACCTACGCGTAGCCGAGAGTTGAAACATGCTGTATGACACCGCACCACCGCTGAATGAACCCGGCTACCTACGCGTAGTTGTGAGTTGAAACAACACCAAAATACAACAAATCAGAGAGATTTTGCCGGCTACCTACGCGTAGTTGTGAGTTGAAACAATTGCTTCGGTGCGCCAGTGATTCGCTTGCCAGCCCAGCTACCTACACGTAGTTGTGAGTTGAAACCGCAACAAGTCCACGGGAATCGAACACCGGCAAGTCCAGCTACCTACACGTAGCCGAGAGTTGAAACAAAATGTTATGGTGATGTGCTCGGTTTAAAAACCGCCGGCTACCTACGCGTAGCCGAGAGTTGAAACATTAGGTACGGGTTTACCTGATGCCTCGGTAATCGGCCGGCTACCCACGCGTAGCCATAAATTAAAACCTAATCAATATAAAAGCCGTCTATTCCCTCTTGTTATTACATAAAGCAATTTTCATGGTAAAATACAAACCATTCTTAACTGCAAATAAAGGTATTTTTTATGGCATATACCACCTTTTCCCAAACCAAAAACGATCAACTAAAAGAGCCGATGTTTTTCGGGCAGAATGTGAATGTTGCGCGTTATGATCAGCAAAAATATGAGACTTTTGAGAAACTTATTGAAAAACAACTATCTTTCTTCTGGCGTCCGGAGGAGGTAGACGTATCGCAGGATCGTATTGATTATGCCGCATTGCCGGAACATGAAAAACATATATTTATCAGCAACCTGAAATATCAAACCCTGCTTGATTCCATTCAGGGGCGCAGTCCGAATGTGGCATTGCTGCCGTTGGTGTCCATTCCTGAGCTGGAAACCTGGATTGAAACCTGGACGTTTTCGGAAACGATTCATTCCCGCTCTTATACCCACATTATCCGCAATATCGTCAATGATCCTTCGGTGGTATTCGACGATATCGTCACCAATGAAGAAATCATCAAGCGCGCGAAGGATATTTCCGCTTATTACGACGATTTGATCCGCGACAGTCAGTTATACGGTTTATACGGCGAAGGCACATACCGCGTGGACGAAAAAGACTGCGTCGTCACCCTGCGCAATCTGAAAAAACAGCTTTACCTCTGTTTAATGAGCGTCAATGCGCTGGAAGCGATTCGTTTCTATGTGTCTTTCGCCTGCTCCTTTGCTTTTGCCGAACGCCAGCTGATGGAAGGCAATGCCAAGATCATTAAATTTATCGCCCGCGACGAAGCCCTGCATTTAACCGGCACACAGCATATTCTGAATATTATGGCCGCCGGTCAGGACGATCCGGAAATGGCGGAAATCGCCGAAGAATGCAAGCAGGAAGCCTACGATCTATTCGTCGCTGCGGCCGAACAGGAAAAGGCCTGGGCGGATTATCTGTTTAAAGACGGCTCGATGATTGGTCTGAATAAGGATATTCTGGTGCAATATGTGGAATACATCACCAATATCCGCATGCAGGCGGTCGGTCTTCCGCTGCCGTTTCAGGCGCGCTCCAACCCGATTCCGTGGATCAATGCGTGGCTGGTTTCCGATAACGTACAGGTTGCGCCGCAGGAAGTGGAAGTCAGCTCCTACCTCGTCGGTCAGATTGATTCCAAAGTCGATACCAACGATTTCGGCGATTTTGATCTGTAAGACCGGTTGATAAAAAGTGCGGTGTTTTTTTAAACGTTTTAAAAATGTTTGAAAATTTCACCGCACTTTTTCGTTTTTTCCGTCTCGGCTTACAATAAACGACGTTGCGCCACCGGTTATGTGCGACAAGCGGATATGGCGAAGGTTGGGTTTATGCTGAATTTATTCTGTATTGCCATTATCGGCGGGCTTGCCTATTTTATCTGGATTTAACGGTCATTATAATGAATGTTCTTCCGGGCAATTTTACGTTATCTCAACGCTTAAATAATGAAAATCCATTTATTACACAGTAACCGAATTATTGAACATGACAATGACATTCCGCTGCTCAACCGGCTGGAGCAACACAGCGTTTGCCATGAATATCAATGCCGCAGCGGGTATTGCGGGTCTTGTCGGGTGAAGATACGAAAAGGCAAGGTCTCTTATAAAGAAACGCCCCTTGCCTTTTTAAATCCGGATGAAATCCTGCTCTGCTGCTGTCGGGTGGAAGAGGATTTGGAAATCGAATTATAAAAACGGCAAAAAAATGACCGCACTTTCAGTGCGATCATGAGGTCGAGAACGTTATAAGAGTGAATATGGTGTGAAAACTGTCGCGCTACAGCCTATAAATTATTCAGACTCAGCACATCCGTCATGTCGAATAATCCCTTGTCTTGTGCGGCAATCCATTTTGCCGCCCGGACGGCGCCGTTGGCAAAGGTCATGCGGCTTGAGGCTTTATGGGAAATTTCCACCCGTTCACCGATATCGGCAAACCAGACGCTGTGTTCGCCGACCACATCGCCGGCTCGGATGGTCGAAAACCCGATTTCATCCGGTTTGCGTTCGCCAATAATTCCGTCTCGGCAGAAAACGCCCTGTGTTTTTAAATCGCGTCCCAGCGTTTTGGCGATATGTTCGCCCATGGATAATGCCGTGCCGGACGGGGCATCCACTTTGTGACGGTGATGAGCTTCGATAATTTCGATATCGCAATAATCCCCCATCACTTTCGCCGCTTTTTCCAGCAATTTAAATACCAGATTGACGCCGACACTGAAATTGGAGGCAAACACAATGGCGGTTTGTTGTGCGGCCTGCCGGATGTCCTGTTTGCCTGCGTCATTAAAACCGGTGGTGCCGATAATCATTTTTTTCCCGTGCGCAACACAGAATCGGAGATGCTCCAATGTGCCTTCAGGACGAGTAAAATCAATGAACACATCAAAATGGTCTTTTTGTGCGGACAGATCGTCTGAAACCTTAACGCCCAACGCGCCGACACCCGCCAGCTCGCCCGCATCGGTACCGATTAATGATGAACCCGGACGTTCAAACGCCGCACCGAGGCAAACGCCGTCTGCGGTCTGAATCGCCTGAATCAATTGGCGCCCCATACGGCCGCCTGCGCCTGCCACTGCAATTTGTAATGTCATAGTTTTTTCCTTATCCTTTAAGATGTTGTGTTAATTATCGCGCTAATGCCGGTATAAATCAGTTCGCCGCCGAACAGCAGAAAAACCAATCCGGCAAAATTATCAATATAACGATTATATTCGGTATAAAAACGCCGCACCATATTGCGTGAAAATAAAAATGCGATCATGCTGAAATAGAGGAAAGTTTCCAGCGTCAGCAGCAAAATAACGGCAATGATGGCAGCCGGATCGGCAATACCGCTCATAAAACCGGATAATACGCTGGTAAAAAACACAATCGCTTTGGCATTGCTCAGATTAATCATCAGCCCCTTGCCGATTTCCCGGCGGATAGCGCTTTTCGCTTCACGCAGCGGATGGGCGGCTTGCAATTTGGTGTTTGCCGTCACTTTCAGCAGTTTAATCCCGCAATAGACCAGATAGCTGCCGCCCAAACACATAATAATATACTGAATAAGGTTATGCGTGCGGCTTATCAGGGATAAGCCGAAAATGACGATAGTCGCCCAGATTAAAATGCCGAGGCTGATGCCGAAAGCGGCGGCAATGGCATTATTTTGGGTATCGCTTGCCGCTTTACGGCTGACATAGAAAAAATCGGGCCCCGGGCTTAATAACCCGGCAAGGTTGACCAGCAAGATGGTAAACATAGGGAACCTATACAAAAAATGCGATAATTTTAATCAGCACCACACTGTAAAGCGCGGCCAACACATCATCAATCATGATACCGAATCCGCTTTCCAGTTTTTGATCGAAATAGCGAATAGGATAAGGCTTAACAATATCGAAAAAACGGAAGATCAAAAAGGCGGCAACATACCAGAACAGCGTAAGCTGCGGCAAGGCGGATAATACGATAAAAATCCCGACAAACTCATCCCACACAATCGCGCCGTGATCATGCATGCCCATATCCTGCGAGGTTTTGCGGCATAAATAGCAGCCGACCACAAAACAAAGTGCGGTCAAAATCAGAAAAGTATTCAGCGTTAAATATTGCAGCAGTAAGCCGCCGACAATCGTGCCGGCAAGCGTTCCCCAGGTTCCCGGTGCCGGGCGCATTAAGCCGGAGCCGAATCCCAACGCAAAGAAATGAACGGGATGGTATAGTTTTATCCGTTTTAACGGATCATTTTGCGCTTGCATCGCACTGTCCTAACGAAAATGTTCAAAACCGGCGGTATTTGCCGCATCCGCCGGTTTGCCGTAACGCTGAAAATAAATACGGTTTTTATTATGCGCCCCCAGCGAGCGGATTTGCCCCACGCAGGTATAAGCTACGCCGATGTGCATCAAAGCCCGTTCCAGTTTTGCCCGGTTGAGATCGGAAACGGTAAAGCACAGTTCGTAATCCTCACCGCCGCTCAGCGCAAACTGCTCGGCCTGCGCGCGGCCGAATTCATGCATTAACGGTTCGGATAACGGCAGTTTATCCAAGTGAATCACCGCACCGCATTGGCTACGCTGCAGAATATGCCCCAAATCGGCAATAAAACCGTCGGAAATGTCGATCGCCGCATTTGCCAGTGAAGATACCGCCAGCTCAAATCCCAGCAATACGCGGGGCGTCGGGCGCAAATGACGCCGGATAAGATATTGCTGATCCGCACTCAGCGACGCATCTGTCGCGTGTTTGCCCTGCAATAATAAAGCCAACCCCGCGGCACTGTCGCCTAAAGAACCGGACACATAAATCCAGTCGCCGGGTCTGGCGCTGTGACGACATAAGGCTTTACCTTTCGGCACAATCCCCTGCGCGGTGATCGTAATGACGTGCAGCGCTCCCTGAGTGGTATCGCCGCCGATTAAATCCACATTATAGTGATCCAGCACCGTAAAAAAACTGTGGCTGAATTCGCTCAACCACTGATGATCAACTCGGGGCAAGGTCAATGCCAACGAAAACCAGGCCGGTTCGGCGCCCATGGCGGCTAAATCGCTTAAATTCGTTGCGGCGGCCTTATAGGCGAGATCGGCGGCGCTGATATCGGGCAGGAAATGGGTATTTTCCACCATAGTATCGGTGGTGACGGCAATGCGCTGATTCTGGCGGTGCTCAGTAATGGCGCAATCATCGCCGACCGAAACGATAACGTCTTTACGGGGAAGCCTTTTCGACGCAGTGAAATACCGTTGAATAATATCAAACTCACCCTCGCTCATACCGCTTTCCCCTTGACATCAATTATTTACGAGATAACGCCGGCGCAATTTTATCCAATACGCCATTCACATATTTATGACTGTCGTCTGCGCCGAAGACTTTCGCCACTTCAATCGCTTCATTGATAGCGACTTTATACGGCACGTCCGGTTCAAACTGTAATTCATACACCGCCAAACGCAGAATGGCGCGTTCGATCGGATCCAGCTCGCCGATATCACGATCCAGATAAGGACGCAGCGTCGTTTCGACGGCATCAATATGCTCCACGGTTTGCCGGAACAGTTTACGGAAATACGGCAGATCCACCCCTTTCATATCCTGATCGGTGACAAAGGCCAATTCAACGGTTTCCGCCGGATTCTGCGATACATACCAAGAATATAAGGCCTGAACCGCACATTCTCTTGCTCTGCGGCGCGGCGAGATTTTTTTTAGCTGTTCACTCATAGATTACGCCGCTTCAATCTGTGCCAATAAATTTACCATTTCCAGTGCGACCAGCGCGGCTTCCGCCCCTTTATTGCCCGCTTTGGTACCGGCGCGTTCGATAGCCTGTTCGATATTTTCCGTGGTCAACACCCCAAACGCCACCGGAATTTCCGCCTGCATCGCCACCTGACCTAAACCGCTGCTCGCTTCGCCCGCCACATATTCGAAATGCGCCGTGCCGCCGCGAATCACCGTTCCCAACGCCACAATCGCATCGTATTTTTTACTTTCTGCCAGACGGCGCGCCACCAGCGGCAGTTCATAAGCGCCCGGTGCGCGAACTAAGGTAATATTTTCGTCTTTCACCTGACCGACCCGTTTCAGCGCATCTACCGCGCCTTCCAGCAGGCTTTCATTAATAAAACTGTTAAAACGGGCGATCACCACTGCAATCTTTGCGTTCGGTGCCGCAACAACGCCTTCCAATACTTTCATAGTCTTTCCTAAAATTAATTATGCATGAGAAATCGGTTGGGGATTTTATCACAAAAATAGGGGCAGAGTAACACAATCCTGCAATTCCCCGCCGCCTGTTTCTTTCCGGCCTCCGCGCGCTCGCAGAGCCAATAAATGCAGAGAGTTTCGGGAAAAGCGCATCGGGATAACAAATCCTGTAAATACAACGTCATAGCAAAATTGTAAATAAATAAAAACGCAGCGTAAAAATATAATTACAATCCCAGAAATTTACGCTAGAATGACCGCACTTTTTTTACATTCAATAAGGATAATCCGTTTATGCGAAATAAAACTTTCGGCAGCGCTCTGCTTGTTGCCGGCACCACCATCGGCGCGGGTATGCTGGCAATGCCGCTGACCTCGGCGGAAATGGGATTTACTTATACCTTGCTGTTGCTGTTCGCGCTGTGGATTTTACTGTCTTACAGCGCACTGTTATTCGTTGAGGTTTATCAGAAAGCCGAACGCAAAGATGCCGGTATCGCCACGCTGGCGGAGCAATATTTCGGTATGGCGGGACGCATTCTCGCCACCTTATCGCTGGTTATTTTTATGTACGCCATTCTGTCCGCCTATGTAACCGGCGGCGGGTCGCTATTAGCCGGCGTGCTGCCGTTTTTAGGCGAGCATGCCACGCCGATTTCCATTGTGCTGTTCACCGTCATATTAGGCGTTTTCATTGTGATCAGCACCGGCGCGGTGGATGCGCTGACCCGCTTACTGTTTATGATCAAACTGGTGGCGTTCGTGTTGGTATTAAGTATGATGCTGCCGCGGGTCAGTTCAGCGCATCTGATGGCGATGCCGTTAAAAGACTTCCTGATTATTTCCGCCAGCCCGGTATTTTTTACCTCGTTCGGCTTCCACGTTATCATTCCGAGTATCAACAGTTATCTGGACGGTGATATCCGCCGGCTGCGCATTGCCATTATCGGCGGCACGGCTATCCCGTTAGTCGCCTATATTTTATGGCAAATGGCGACCCACGGCGTATTTCCGCAATCGCAATTTGTCCAAATTATTAATACCGATCCGACCTTAAACGGATTGGTCAACGCCACTTACCATGTAACGGAAAGCCCGCTGATCAGCGGTGCCGTGCGCACCTTTTCCACGCTGGCATTAATCACCTCATTCCTCGGCGTGGCGCTGTCTTTATTCGATTGTCTGGATGATCTGTTAAAACGCGTCAACATCCGCGCAGGGCGCCTCGGTTTGGGCGTGTTAACCTTTATCCCGCCGCTGGCATTCGCGCTGTTCTATCCGGACGGTTTCGTCGCTGCGCTGGGATATGCCGGCCAAATGTTCACCTTTTACGGTTTGGTGCTGCCGGTCGGTCTGGCATGGCGCATGCGAAAATTATATCCCGATCTGCGCTATCGCGTCATCGGCGGCAACCTCAGCTTGCTTATTGCGCTATTGCTGGGCTTACTGATTATGAACGTGCCGTTTTTAATTCAGGCGGGTTATCTGCCGCCGGTGATCGGTTAAGCCGGCAAGCAGCTCAACGGGCGACTGCGGTCGCCTGTTGATTTGCCGCGCTGCGAAAATATTCCGATTATTGACCGCACTTTTTTGACGCAACGGTGTAAAATAGCGTCATTTCCGTCTTAACAGATTGCATTTATGCTAACACCCGAACCACAAAAACCGGCCAATACGGTTATCTTTACGTTTTTATTAATCGCCTTTCTGACCGGCATCGCCTCCGCTTTTCAGCAACCGACCCTCAGCCTGTTTTTATCACAGGAAATTCAGGCGCCGCCGTTAATGGTCGGCATCTTTTATTCCGTCAACGCCGTTATCGGCATCCTGTTAAGTCAGCTGGTGGCAAAATATTCGGACACCCGACAGGATCGGCGCAAAGTCATAATGACCTGTTGTCTGATTGCCATTTTCGGCTGCCTGATTTTTGCCTACTGCCGCAATTATTATATTTTGATACTACTGGGAACCACACTTTTAGGCTTAGGTTCTGCCGCCAATCCGCAATCGTTCGCCTTTGCCCGCGAATACAGCGAAAGCATGAAACGGGAAAGCGTAATGTTCACCACCGTGATGCGAACCCAGATTTCCCTTGCTTGGGTTATCGGCCCGCCGTTATCCTTTGCCATTGCACTGCACTGGGGCTTCAGTTATATGTATCTGCTGGCCGGGCTGGCGTTTCTGCTGTGTGCGGCGGCGACTGCCTGTTTACTGCCGAAAATCCCCCGCAACACAGCGCTGTCCAGCCGCGAAATTACTGACGCGCCGCGCGCCAATCGTAAAAGCACCGCCTTTTTATTTAGCGCCTGTCTGCTGATGTTAGTGTGTAACAGTATGTATTTTATCAATATGCCGTTATATCTGATTCACCAGTTGCAGCTGGCGCAGGAGCTGGCGGGAATTTTAATGGGTACCGCTGCGGGGCTGGAAATTCCGGTTATGTTGCTCGCCGGTTATCTGAGCCGATTTTTTACCAAAAAACAGCTGATATTCACCGCACTTTTCGCCGGTATGCTGTTTTATCTGGGGTTATTATTCGCCGTACAACCTTGGCAGTTTATCGCCTTGCAGGGGCTGAATGCGGTGTTTATCGGTATCGTCGCCACAATCGGCATGGTGTATTTTCAGGATCTGATGCCAGCACAAATGGGCGCGGCGACCACCCTATTCAGCAACGCGGCAAAAGGCAGTTGGATTATCGGCGGCCCGATCGCCGGGCTGGTGACGCAATTCTGGCATTACAACACGGTGTTTTATTTTTCGCTGTTGATTTTATTGGTCAGCGCGTTCTGCATGTATAAAGTTAAATCCGTTTAATGCCAAACCGGCGACTGCAAATTTCCCATAAAAAACGGGCATTTCGTTGGAGAAATGCCCGTTGTGATTGGCGTCAGGGGTAAAAACTAAGCCAAAACCGACCGCACTTTTAGCGCCAGGCTTTAAACTGATTGATCAACCCGTTGGTAGAACTGTCGTGGCTGCTGATTTGGCTGTCGTCCGCCAGTTCCGGCAGAATGCGGTTAGCCAGCTGTTTACCCAGCTCAACGCCCCATTGGTCAAAACTGAAAATATTGAAAATCACGCCCTGTACGAAAATTTTATGCTCATACATGGCAATTAACGCCCCCAGACTGAACGGCGTAATTTTCTGCAGCAAAATCGAGTTGGTCGGTTTATTGCCGGTAAACACCTTAAACGGCACGATATCTTTTACATCATCTAACACTTTACCCGCTTTGACAAACTCCGCTTCCACTTCCTGCTTGCTTTTACCGAACGCCAGCGCCTCGGTCTGCGCAAAGAAGTTGGACAGCAGTTTACTGTGATGATCGGACAGCGGATTATGGCTTTGCGCCGGCGCAATAAAATCGCAAGGAATTAAAGTGGTGCCCTGATGAATCAGCTGATAGAACGCGTGCTGACCGTTGGTTCCCGGTTCGCCCCAAATAATCGGGCCGGTCTGATAATCGACGGCGTTCCCGTCACGCGCTACATATTTGCCGTTGGATTCCATATTGCCTTGCTGGAAATAGGCGGCAAAACGGTGCAGATACTGATCATACGGCAAAATCGCTTCGGTTTGTGCGCCGAGGAAATTGGTGTTCCATAATCCCACCAGCGCTAAGGTTGCCGGAATGTTTTTCTCAATCGGCGTGGTGCGGAAATGTTTATCCATTTCGTGCGCCCCGCTTAATAAGGCTTCGAAATGCTCGAATCCGACGGACAGCGCAATAGACAAACCGATCGCCGACCATAAAGAATAACGGCCGCCGACCCAATCCCAGAATTCAAACATATTGGCGGTATCGATCCCGAATTTCGCCACTTCTTCGGCATTCGTGGATAACGCGGCAAAATGTTTCGCCACATGGGCTTGGTCTTTCGCGGCGGCTAAGAACCAGTCGCGCGCGGACATGGCGTTGGTCATGGTTTCCTGCGTGGTAAAGGTTTTGGACGCCACCAGTACCAGCGTGGTTTCCGGATTGACTTTTTTCAGGGTTTCGGCGATATGAGTGCCGTCCACATTCGACACGAAGTGCATAGTCAAATGATTTTTATACGGGCGCAGGGCTTCGGTCACCATATAAGGGCCCAAATCCGAACCGCCGATGCCGATATTGATCACATCGGTGATCGCTTTGCCGGTATAACCCTTCCATTCGCCGGAAATCACCCGCTCACAGAATGATTTCATTTTCGCCAGCACGGCGTTGACTTCCGGCATCACATCTTTGCCGTCCACCAGCACAGGCGTGTTGGAACGATTACGCAGTGCGGTGTGCAATACCGCGCGATTTTCGGTGCGGTTGATTTTCTCGCCGCTGAACATGGCTTCCACCGCCTCGGACAGCGCGCATTCGTCGGCTAGCTGGCGCAATAAACGCAGAGTTTGCTGATTAAGATTATTTTTGGAAAAATCCACTAACATGTCGTCGTGAAAGGTTAATGAATACTGCGCGAAACGATCCGGTTCCTGTGCAAAAAGCTGCTGAATGGTGGTTGCGGCAAAATCGGCTTTATGCTGCTGCAAGGCCTGCCACGCCTTAGTCGTCGTCGGATTGATATTTTTCATGGTATTTCCTTTTCATGTTAATTATTGAAATTAATATAATCAATTAATCGGCGCTATAACTCCTCTATTGATTTTAAAGTTGAGGAGGACATCACAGGAGGAAGGTTTATTTACCTTCGCCGCCCTGTGTGCCGGCGCACTTAATCAATATATTCGGTCAAAACCCGCGGAGTGAGTTTTGTAATTAATTCATAACTCAAAACGCCGCTGATTTCCGCAATTTCTTCGATAGGCAGTTCCTTGCCCCACAGAATCACTTCATCGCCGACCTGATCCCGGCTGTCGGCACCGAGATCCACCGTCAGCATATCCATGGAAACTTTACCCACAATCGGCACCCGGCGTCCGTTAAGATATACCGGCGTTCCCATCGGCATATCACGCGGATAACCATCGCCGTAACCGATAGCGATCACACCGATTTTGGTATCCCGTTGGCTGATCCATTTTCCGCCGTAGCCTACCGGTTCGCCCTGTTTATGATCACGCACCGCGATCAGCGACGAGGTCAGCGTCATCACCGGCGTTAAGCCGTATTCGCTGCTCGGCGTGTTATTCGGCGAAATGCCGTACATAATAATGCCCGGCCGAATCCAGTCCAGATGGGAATCCGGCCAGAATAACACCCCGCCGGAAGCGGCAATGCTGCGCTCACCGTTTTTATCCTGCGTGATGCGTAAAAAATCTGTCAGTTGTTTACGGGTATAATCGCACTGCAATTCGTCTGCGCGACTGAAATGGCTGACAAAGCCGATATTATCGTCCACCGCGGCGCAATGTTTCAGCTGCCGGTAAAAATCATCCACCTGATCCAGTCGCACGCCCAGCCGGTGCATGCCGGTATCGATTTTCAACCACACTTTGATTTTATTCGGCACCTGCGCCCGTTGCAAGGCATCAAGCTGTTCCTGATTATGCACAATGGTTTGAATGTTATTGACCGCGATAACCGGCAAATCTTTTTCCGAAAAAAAGCCTTCCAGCAGCAGAATCGGTTTAATAATACCGTTGGAACGCAGGCTTAAGGCTTCTTCCAGACGCGCAACGCCGAAACAGTCCACCATGGCCTCCAGCGCAGCGGAAACAAACACCACACCATGGCCGTAAGCATTGGCTTTCACCACGGCGATCACTTTACTGTGCGGTGCTTTTTGTTTAATTGTCTGGATATTGTGTTTTAATGCGACGGAACTGATTTTTGCCGTCGCCGGTTTCATGTGCATCATAGGCTTAATACTCATCCATATATTCCGGTTGTTCTTTTAAATTGTCAAAGCGCGAATATTGTCCCTGAAATTTTAACCGCACTCTGCCGATCGGGCCGTTACGCTGTTTACCGATAATGATCTCGGCAATGCCTTTATCATCGGAATTGTCGTTATAGACTTCATCGCGGTAAATAAACATAATCAAATCCGCATCCTGCTCAATGGATCCGGATTCGCGCAAATCCGAGTTCACCGGGCGTTTATCCGCGCGGTTTTCCAGCGTTCGGTTCAGCTGCGACAATGCGATCACCGGTACTTCCAGTTCTTTCGCCAGTGCTTTCAACGAGCGGGAAATCTCGGCGATTTCCAACGTGCGGTTATCGGCAAATCCCGGCGCACGCATTAACTGTAAATAATCCACCATAATCAGGCTCAACCCTTTATTTTCGCGATAAACCCGTCTGGCACGGGAGCGCAGTTCCGTCGGTGTCAATCCGGAGGAATCGTCGATAAACAGATTCGGTTTTTGTTTAAAGATGCCGAGCGTACTGCCGATTTTTGACCAGTCGCTTTCATCCAGCCCTTGCCCGGTACGGATTTTGGTCTGATCAACGCGCGAAAGGGAGGCGATAGTACGCATCATAATCTGTTCGGCAGGCATTTCAAGGCTGAACACCAGCACCGGCTTCTCGCTGGCCAGTGCGGCGTTTTCGCACAGATTCATCGCAAAGGTGGTTTTTCCCATCGACGGGCGCGCCGCCACGATAATCAGGTCGGAAGGCTGCAAACCGGCGGTTTTCTTATCCAGATCAATAAATCCGGTGGTCACGCCGGTGATCCCGTTATGATTTTTATTCAGGCTCAGGGTTTCGATTTTATCCACCGTCGCTTCCAGAATATCAATAATATTCTGCGGGCCTTCACTGGCGGTGGTGCGTTTTTCCGCAATGGCGAACACTTCCCGTTCCGCCTCGTCCAGAATGGCTTTTACATCCTGCCCTTTCGGCGTATAACTGATTTTTGCGATTTTATTACCGGCGGCGATAAGTTCGCGCAAAATCGCCTTTTCGCGCACAATATCCGCATAAGCGATAATATTCGCCGCACTGGGCGTATTATTGGAAAGTTCCGCCAAATAGGCGAACCCGCCGACTTCATCGGTCACGCCTTTATTTTTCAGCGCTTCATCAATCGTCAGCAAATCCACCGGTTGATTGCGGCGCACCAGATCGGCCATTTCCTGAAAGATCAGCCGGTGCTGAAAGGTATAAAAATCCTCTGCGATAATCCGCTCGGCAACGGCATCCCAGTGGCTGTTGCTTAATAAAATACCGCCTAACACGGCCTGTTCCGCTTCGATGGAATGAGGCGGAATGCTCACCTGCGCCACTTGATTATCTCTCGTTTGAGTACGTTGGGACTGAGCGTGTTGTTGTGCCATATTAATCTATGTTATCCGATACCAAAAATTGCTGTATATGATATACCAAATCCAACGGCGGTTTAAGCGAAAAGCACAGAAAAACGCGGATAAAAATAAAGGGAAAAATGATATGGCGGCGCGATTTGTACCCGCCGTAACAAACAGAAAAAGCGGGAAAACTGACCCGCTTTGAGATACAATCCGCACAAAAGTGCGGTGGTTTTTTTAAACGTTTTTTACGCTTATGAGGCAAAATCCGTTGAGCGCACTGTACGGCATATTAACCCGTAACACGGCGGCGTGCCACCACGGCATCGGATAAATTCTGCAAGACCTGCTCGCTGTCTTCCCAGCCGATACAGGCGTCGGTCACGCTTTGGCCGTACACCAGTTCTTTGCCCTCTTCCAGATCTTGACGGCCTTCGACCAAATGGCTTTCCACCATTACGCCGAAAATCCGGGTCGAACCGCCGGCAACCTGACGACAGACTTCCTGACAAACGTCCAATTGCTTTTTGAATTGTTTATAGCTATTGGCATGGCTGAAATCGATCATCACATGCGGAATCCGACCGCTCTTGGCAATATTATCGCACACGATGCGCACATCCTCGGCGCTGTAATTCGGCCCCTTATCGCCGCCGCGCAAAATAATATGACCGTCTTCATTGCCCTTGGTGGACACAATGGCGGAATGACCGAATTTGGTAACGGAAAGGAAATAGTGCGGTGCTTCCGCCGCCCCGATCGCATCCAGCGCAATACGCACGCCGCCATTGGTGGCGTTTTTAAATCCCACTGCGCAGGACAGGCCGGATGCCAGTTCACGGTGAACCTGCGATTCGGTGGTTCTGGCGCCGATAGCCCCCCAGCTCATAAAATCGGCAATATACTGCGGGGTAATCATATCCAAAAATTCCCCTGCGGTCGGCACTTCAAGATCATTAATATCGGAAAGCAGTTTGCGGGCGATGCGCAAGCCGTCATTCAGCGCATAGCTGTGATCCAGATACGGATCGTTAATCAAGCCTTTCCAGCCCACGGTGGTACGCGGCTTTTCAAAATAAACGCGCATGATAATTTCCAGCGTATCGCGATATTTTTCGCGCATCGCTCTAATCCGCCGGGCGTATTCCAGCGCGGATTTCGGATCATGAATGGAACAAGGGCCGATAATCACCAGCAGGCGATCATCCTGCCCGTGAATAATATTGTGTGCCTGCCGGCGGGCATTTTTTACGGTTTTGACCGCAGTTTCGCTTGCCGGGTATTTTTCCAGCAGCGCGATCGGCGGTAATACCTGCTCTATTTTGGCAATTCGGGTATCGTCATTGGCGATACGGATATGGTTTTTATTTTTTGTCGTCATACATCACTCTCTTAATTTATTAGCGGGCGTTGCAAGCGCCCGTTTATTTTGCTTTCCGGAAGAAATCATCACACCGTAAATAATGGGTGTCAATGTAACATGCATTTTTGTACTAGTAAACTAGTTTAAAAAATTATTCAATCGTTGCCTTAATGACCGCTCAAAACTTGTGCGGGTTGCAGCTTCGCGGCACGGCCGGCAGGGTACAGACTTGCGATAAGGCTGAGGATTAACGCGGCAATCAGCACGATAACCACATCCTGCCAGTGCAGTTCGCTCGGTAAAAAGTCCACAAAATACACCCCGTCCGACAACAGTTTTCTGCCCAGCAGCCATTCAATGCCCTCAATCAAAGTCGTCAGATTCAGCGCCAGTACTATACCTAAAACAATACCGCTCAGACAACCTTTCATCCCGGCCTGCAAGCCGTACCAAATAAAAATCCGTTTGATAAATGCGTTGTCGGCGCCCAGCGTGCGCATAATGGCGATGTCGCCCTGCTTGTCCTTCACCGCCATAATCAGGGTTGAAACAATATTAAAACAAGCGACACCGATCACCAGCACCATGGCAATATACATGACGGTGCGGATCAGCTGAATATCGCGGTACATATAGCCGAATTTAGCAATCCAGTTCTGCACATTCAGCATCTTCGGATAATGCTGCAATACGGCATAATCCAGCTGCTGAACCGCAAAAGGCGCGTTAACTTTTAATTCCACGCCGCTGACCTGATCCGATCGATAACCCAGAAATGTCTGCGCCTGCGCCAGCGGCATCAGCGCATAACTGTGATCAAGCTGCCCGTCCAGACGCAGAATACCGCTGACCTGAATCCGATGCCGTACCGGTTGGCTGAAATCCTCGCCGTTACCGGGCGAAGACACCAGCAGAGTCACCCAATCGCCGGGCTCAACCGCCAGCTCGCGGGCAATCGCAGCGCCGAGAATCAAACCGCCGTTCTGCTCAAACCGCTGCCAGCCGTCATCCAGTACAAATTTTCCCAGTGCGCTGACCTGATCCTGCGCCGTTTTCTCCACCCCTTTCACCTGCACCACTTTCAGCTTGGCGCCGTTTTCCACCAACGCGGTAAATCCGACAAACGGCGACACGGCGCCGATTTGCGCATCCTGCGCTAAAAGTGCGGTCAGATTTTGCCAATGATCAAGCGTTTCACTGTCGCCCTGCCCCGGATAAGCGCGGATTTCCACATGTGGCACCACCGCCAGAATCCGGTTATTCAGCTCCCGCTCAAAACCGTTCATCGCGCTTAGGCCGACAATCAGCACCGCTACGCCCAACGCAATGCCGATACCGGAAAACAGCGAAATCAGCGAAACCAAACGGTTTTGCTGCTTGGTACGCTGATAGCGCCAGCTGATAAAAAAAGGCGTATTCATACCTGCGCTCCGCTCAGTACGCCGTCTTGCATGAGCAGACAGCGGGACAGTTTTCGGGCTAAATTCAGATCATGGGTAACCAGTAAAAAAGCGATCTGCTGTTCTTCGTTTAACTGTCGGATCAGATCAAAAATACTTTCCGTGGTTTTGCGATCCAGATTGCCGGTAGGCTCATCGGCCAGCACCAACGCCGGGTGATTAACCAGCGCGCGGGCTATCGCCACCCGTTGCCGTTCGCCGCCCGATAATGCCGAAGGACGATGCGTCACGCGGTGCGACAATCCGACCGCCGCCAACATGTTTTCCGCCCGATCGCGGGCTTCCGTTTTGTTCTGCCGTCCGATCAGCATCGGCATCATCACATTTTCCAATGCGCTGAAATCCGCCATCAAATGATGGAACTGATACACAAAACCCAGCTGTCGGTTGCGCAACCGCGCCAGTTCGTCGGCACTGGCGCGCTGTAAAGACTGCCCGCGGATAAACACCTCGCCGCCGCTTGGCTGATCCAGCCCGCCCAAGGTATGCAGCAACGTGCTTTTACCCGAACCGGAACTGCCGACAATCGCCACCAGCTCGCCGGATTGCATGGAAAAACTCACGTCTTTCAAAACCTGAGTGCGGATCGCACCTTCCTGATAATCTTTGCTGACGTGTTGACAATGTAATAACATTTCGTGATTTGGCATAGCTTAAATTCTATTGCGTTAAATAAAAAAAGATAAAAAAACACCGCACTTTTGTGCATATGCGCACTATTCATAGCGCAATGCCTGCGCCGGCTCCACCTGTGCCGCACGGTAAGCGGGATATAACGTGGAAAGCAGTGACAGCAGCAAAGAAAAGCCGACGACCAGCGCAATCTGTACGCCGTCGGTTTCCGTCGGCAAAAAAATTCCCTGCGGGTTGATCACATTAATCAGGCGATCCAGATTTAACGTCGCCGCCATGCCGAGCAATGTCCCGAACAAGGTGCCGCTAAGCCCGACGAATAAGCCTTGCGCGATAAAAATCCGCCGCACCTGCGCTTTACGCAGCCCCTGCGTTTGCAAAATCGCAATTTCGCCCTGTTTATCCACCACCATTAAACTCAGCGAGGTGATAATGTTGGATATCGCCACTACGATAATCAGGCTGATTAATAAGCCCATCATGTTTTTTTCCATTCTGACCGCCTGAAAAAACTCGCCTTTCTGACTGCGCCAGTCGTCGATTTTCCATTGTTGCGCAGGGAAATAGGCGGATAATTCGGTAATTCGGAACGGATCATCAAGAAACAGACGATAGCCTTGCACCTGTTGCGGCTGAATGCGCATTAAACGGCCGATATCGCTCAAATTGGCGAACACGGCGTAATCGGCGCTTTCCGCATTGGAAAAATAAATGTCGCTGACCGTAAACAAACGTTGTACCGGCACCCGTCCGAACGGCGTGTAGCGGCTGTTTTCGGTGATCATAAGGCGCACTTTATCGCCGATTTGCAGCTGTAGTTTGTGCGCCAGCGCGGAGCCGATAATCAGTTTAAAACCGCCGGCAGGCAGCAGCTGTTCAAACTGCTGCGGCGCCAGTTCATCCAGTAGGCGGTCGTCGGAAAAGGCGCGGATACCGATGGCCTGTCCGGCACTGACGCCTTTCGCCGTCTGCAAAATCACGCCGGTGGTATTAATCGGCACCGCTTTTGATACGAAATCCGGCAGCGCCGGCGGCGTATCTTCAAGGTTCAGTCGATCTTCAGCGGGCATCACTATGGCGTGCGCAATGGTGGCGAGAACCTGTTGTTTTTGATGTTTTTCCAGACCGTTCATCACGGAAAGTACAATAATCAGCGCCATCACACCGAGTATAATGCCGCAGGCGGCAAGATTGGTCACCAGCCGCCCGAAACGATCCGCACTTTTGGCTCGCCAATAACGCAGGGCGATAAATAAGGAGACAGGAAAAGTCATATCGGTTTATTGGTTATCTTAAAAAAATAAAAGCACGAACCCAAGTCCGTGCCGGTATCAGAAACGGATGACGCCATTATAGCGATAATTTATTTACCTGTCGCCACAAACTCTTCAATGTTTTGCGTCACCTTACTGACCAAGGTGGTTACCGCGCTGTCGGATGCCCAGGCAATATGCGGCGTAATAATCAGATTCGGTAAACGGGTCGCCGCCTGAATCAGCGGATTGTCTTTTACCGGCGGTTCCTGCACCAAAACATCCAGCGCGGCGGCGGCAATCGTGCCGTTTTCCAGCGCCTCGACCAGCGCGCGTTCGTCCACCAAAGGCCCGCGCCCGGTGTTGATTAAATACGCGCTCGGTTTCATCTGCTTGAGGGTGTCGGCATTAATCAGATTGGTAGTGCTTTCGGTCAACGGGCAATGCAGGGTCAGAATGTCCGCTTCGCGTAATACCGTTTCAAAAGGCAGATAACCGTCGCGAATCGTGATCGCATCTTTACGTTCGGCATAAATCACTTTCATCCCAAGTGCGGTGGCCAAACGTCCGATTTCGCTGCCCAAATTGCCTTTGCCGACGATCCCCAGCGTGGCGCCGCGCACATCGGTGATCGGGTAATCAAAATAACAGAACTGTTTGCACTCAGCCCATTTGGCGCTGAGCTGATCCCGATACCAGTTCATCAGGCTGTGTTTCAGCGCAAAAATCAAGCCCAGCACATGTTCCGGCACCGTTACCGAGGAATAACCGGTGACGTTTTTTACCGTCACGCCCTGTGCTTTCGCCGCCGCCAGATCAATATTATTGGTGCCGGTCGCGGTTAACGCGATCAGTTTTAAATTCGGTAATTGCTGTAGGGTTTCGCGGTTAAATACGACTTTACTGGTGATCACGATATCGGCGTCTTTGGCGCGCTCGACCGTTTGCGCGGCGGAGGTGTGTTCGTATTCAATCCATTGATGTGCAAAGCTCGGACGGGGAATCGGGATATGTTTCGGAATGGCGGTACTATCAAGAAAAACGATATTCATAGATAACTCTCCTTTTATCAAAATGCTGTGTTGCGGTTTACCGCCTTTGACTATACCGCAGGCGGTGGATTTTAACAATCTCTTGACAAAACTTATTAAAAATCCACCGCACTTTTCGCCTTAATTTGAGGTATCAAGTTCCTCGAATCCTTTTACCAGGTCGTCAACGGCTTTCATCTGTGCGATAAAGGCGTCCAGTTTCGACAGCGGCAATGCCGACGGGCCGTCGCATTTGGCATTATTCGGATCAGGATGCGCTTCCAGAAATAAGCCCGCCAGCCCCACCGCCAGACCGGCGCGCGCCAGTTCCGTCACCTGTGCGCGACGTCCGCCCGAAGCGGCACCAAACGGATCCCGACATTGCAGTGAATGAGTCACATCAAAAATCACCGGACATCCGTCGGACACCTGCCTCATCACATTGAAACCGAGCATATCCACCACCAGATTGTCATAGCCGAAATTGGTGCCGCGATCGCACAAAATCACATTATCATTGCCGCATTCGCGGATTTTTTCCACAATATTGCCCATTTGTCCCGGGCTCAAAAACTGTGGTTTTTTCACATTAATCACCGCGCCGGTGCGCGCCATTTCTTCCACCAAATCGGTCTGACGGGCTAAAAACGCAGGCAGCTGAATAATATCCACCACATCCGCCACCGGCTGACACTGATAAATTTCATGCACGTCGGTAATCACTTTTACGCCGAAGGTATCTTTCAGCTCCTGAAAAATCTTCAGCCCTTCGTCCATGCCCGGGCCGCGGTAAGAATGAATGGAGGAGCGGTTGGCTTTATCGAAAGACGCTTTAAAAATATAAGGCACGCCTAATTTCGTCGTTACTTCGACGTATTTCTCACACACCGCCATCGCCATATCGCGGCTTTCCAGCACATTCATCCCGCCGAATAACACGAACGGTTTATCGTTGGCAATCTCGATGTCACCGACGCGCACAATTTTATTTTGCATAGTACATTCCCTCTAATGAATAGATTCTGTTTCTTTTTTGAGTTCCGATAACTGTCCCGCCAGCAAAAGTGCGGTCGGATCCTGCGGACATTTTTCGATAAAATATTCCAAATCGCCCGCCGCCGCTTTAAAGCAGCCCATTTGCGCCAACACAATGCCGCGATCGCGGATTTCATAAGGATCGTCCGGATGGCGGTGTAATAAGGTTTCGATATATTGCAGCGCGGCGTAATTGTGTTCCTCGCGAATCAGCGCGTTTTTGGCCAGCTGTCTGAAACGCTCAATCAGCACTTGCCAGTCTGCCCGCGCCAATACCTCCGCCGTCAGGGTCGCACCGAAACCGAGCGCGCCTTCATACAGCGTCTCCAGCCGTCGGCGCGAAAGGATTTTGCCGTTCCAAGGGTCGATAAACAGCGTTTCGCCCTCCATATCGGCGCGCAAAATCAGCTGGGTCGGAAAATTCACCGGATACAGCGGCAGGTTCAGGCTGTCCGCCAGATACAGCACAATCGCGCCGATACTCACCGGCATGCCGCTGTGTGTCGTCAGCACCTGCGGCAAATACAGCTTGGCGGAATGAAAATACTGTTCGGGGTCGCAATGAAAGCCCCAATCCTGATAAACCAGCTGCAATAAGCGCTGAATTTTGTCTTTATCGCGCATATCCGCCGCGATCGCTTTGCGTGCTTTGCGCACCAGCGCCCCCATTAAAGCGCGGATACGGGCAAGTTCATCCCCTTCGTTATCGCAGGTGATCAAATAAAAAGACGTCATTTCGTCATACAAGGCTTTTTGGTAATACTTCATCACAATTATCCTTTGGCTATTCGCCCGAAAGTTACCCGTTCATTGTCACCGTAATCGCGCACGCTTGCAACCGCCTGCCATAGATCCGAGGCAAAAAACGACCGCACTTTTTCTCCCTGCTGCCAGCCGTGTTCCAACAATAACCAGCCGTTCGTTTTCAGATATTGCGGCGCCTGCCGAATAATCTTGCGCAGATCTTCATATCCCTGTTGTCCGGCAACCAGCGCCGATAAAGGTTCGAAGCGCACATCGCCGCGGCGCAGATGCTCATCCTGAGCGTCAATATACGGCGGATTGGCGACGATAAGATCAAAATGCCGGTGGCCGATTTCCTCAAACCAATGGCTTTGTATAAAATGTGTATTTTTCACCCGATTGCGTTCGGCGTTACCGGCCGCCAGTGCCACCGCTTCGACAATCACATCCACACCTAACACCGTTAAACCGACGCCGCGCTGTTCCGTCAGCGGCGTCAGTTCGGCCGCCAATGCCAGCGCGATAGCACCGGTGCCGGTGCCGAGATCCAAAATCGCCAGTTCGCCGTCAAAGTGCGGTGAAATTAAGCGCTGTTTCGCCGCCGCCAGCGCCTGCTCCACCAGCACTTCCGTATCCGGACGCGGAATTAAGGTCCGTTCGGACACCTGCAAATTTAACGACCAGAATGCCTGTTCGCCGAGAATATACGCCATCGGTTCGCCTTTGGCCCGACGCGCTAATAATTGTGACAGCGTGCTTATCTGTTTTTCATCCAGCAGCCTTTCCGGAAAGGCCAGAAGCGTTGCGCGATCACACCCTGTCACAAACTGTAATAACAGGCGAACATCGGCTTTAGGATTCGCATAAGGATCCTGAGCCTGATAAGGTTGTAAATAGTCAATGGCAGCTTCCTGCCATTGCTGATAACGTTGTGGGTAAATATTGTTCACTGCAACCGATTCTGTCTGTGGAACGAGCCTGAGGATAAAAAGATTAATTTTGTTCGGACAAAGCTGCCAGCTGATCCGCCTGATATTCGGTGATAATCGGTTGAATCAGCTCATCAATTTTGCCGTTCATCACTTCATCCAGACGATAAACGGTCAGATTGATACGGTGATCGGTCACGCGCCCCTGCGGGTAATTATAGGTGCGGATTTTATCCGAGCGATCACCGGAACCGAGTAAGTTACGGCGTGTGTCCGCCTGCTGAGCGGCTTGTTTTTCCTGCTCTGCCTGCACAATTCGTGACGCCAGCACCGACATGGCCTTGGCTTTATTTTTATGCTGTGAACGTTCATCCTGACATTCCACCACAATACCGGTCGGAATATGGGTAATGCGCACGGCGGAATCCGTGGTGTTGACATGCTGCCCGCCCGCGCCCGATGAACGATAGGTATCGATACGCAAATCCGCCGGGTTGATTTCCGGCAGTTCACTCTCCGGTAATTCCGGCATCACCGCCACGGTACAGGCGGAGGTATGAATACGTCCCTGCGATTCGGTTTTCGGTACGCGTTGTACCCGATGACCGCCGGACTCGAATTTCAGCTGGCCGTAAACGCTATCGCCGCTGATTTTGACGATGATCTCTTTATATCCGCCCTGCTCGCTCTCATTTTCGCTCAACACTTCCAGCCGCCAGCGCTTGCTTTCCGCATAACGGCTGTACATCCGGAATAAATCGCCGGCGAAAATCCCCGCTTCATCACCGCCCGTTCCCGCCCGGATTTCCAGATAACAGTTGTATTCATCATTCGGATCTTTCGGCAGCAGTAAAATCTGTAACTGTTTTTCCACCTGTTCCCGTTCTGTTTTACAGGTTTCGATTTCCTCCTGCGCCATTTCGCGCATGCTCGGATCATCCAGTAGCGCCGCCGCCTCTTCCAAATTTTCATTCAGCTGTTTCCAGCGGGCAAAACAGGTCACCACATCTTCCAATTGGGCATATTCTTTTGAGTAGGCGCGGAATTTATCCTGATCGCTGATAACGGACGGGTCGCCCAACAGCGCGGCCAGTTCTTCATGACGTTCATTTAAACTATCTAACTTACTGATAATTGAGGGTTTCATTCACTAACCTTATAGTAAAACATAAATAAAAAATCGGGCTATTTTAGCACGGTTTGGCAGAAAAATTGTAGTTATCGAAAAAATTTCACGCCAAAAATAAAGGCTTCCGGGGATGCCGAAAGCCTGTTATCCGTCATGAAATCCGGGATTATAATGCCGAAACGTTCAACGATGAACCGCCGACAATACGCACGCGTGCGCCCGGAACCAAATTGGCTTCATATTTTTGTACGACGACAATTTCCTTGCCGTCGTCTTTTTTAATCACTAATTCCAGCGAATCCACCTGACTGGCTTTTTCTTCCACTTTGCTGCCGATCACCGCACCGGCAATGGCGCCAACCGTGGTGGCAATGGCTTGTCCCGTTCCGCCGCCGACGCCGGAACCGGCGATACCGCCTAATACACCGCCGCCCACCGTGCCGATAACGCCTTGATTATCCGCCTGAATTTTCACTGGGCGGGTGGATACGATGGTACCGTAGCTGATAGAACGCGCTTCTTTTGCCTGCGCGCCGGAATAGACGCTGCCGCTGTAAATGTCCTGATTGGCGCAACCGGCTAATCCCAGCGTTAATAACAATGCAAATGCCAAACTGATTTTTTTCATAAAAATACCTTAAACAAAATTAATGTTTACCGGTTCTGGACAACCAAGAGGCCGATTTTGATCTCGACACATTTTTGATACTCAGATTACCGTTATCGTCCGCGGAAACCGATACGCAGGCACCGACGACCAAATTGGAATCATAAGGATAAACCAACTCGATCATTTCCGCATTACCGTCCGAAGGTTCACAGTTGTCACGGCGAATAGTCAGTTTTAAATTACTTCCTTCATAGGCACTGAAAACCACTTCGCCCTTGTAGCTGTTGTCATCGGAAGATGATGAACAGGCAGTCAGTCCCAGGCTCAATAAAACGGTTAATGCTAAAGCAGCTTTTTTCATTGGTGTTAAACCTCAATTATTTTTTTAATATGATACGGATGAACCTTAATACAGGTATGATTATCCGATTGCTGCGCAAAGCTCACTGCGACAGAAGGATTCGGCAGACGTTCGCCTTCCACTTTCGGCTCGCTGACTTTGACGCTCAAATCGGTTAATTTGTTCCATAAAAATAACGCATTAATGCGCTTAACCCATTCTTCCGTCGATTCTTTGTACAAAAACGGAATCACCACTTCAATATGCTCCCAGGCATGTTGCGGATACAGTTTATTTTTAGGAAACGGCAATTCAATAATATCTACGTCTTGATCGCAAAACCGCAGAGGTTTATTCAATTTAATCAAGTAAATAGGCCGACCGTTAATGATATTATCGCTCAAAATTGTACCGCACTTTAATAGCACTGTCAGCCATTGCTCGGCATCTTTACGCTGATTTACTCTCACCGCCAGATGATCGATCGGGTATGCTTGCAACGGCAGTGCCATTGCCGCCGCCAATGCAATGATTTTTCGTTCAAATTCAATAAAATCCGATAAATGGACAAAAGTCTGACAAAACAGCGGATGATTTTGGTTCGGGCTGATCATTTTTTCTCACTTCATCTTTTCTGGCTCACGAAAGAACGGTATCATAGCGGATTACTTTCACAATTCAAAATCAGGTTACATACACAGTGAATATTCAATCCATTCTATCGGACAAAATCAAACAGGCGATGATCAAAGCGGGCGCAGATGCGCAATGCGATGCGTCAGTGCGTCAATCGGGAAAACCGCAATTCGGTGATTATCAGGCCAACGGCATTATGGCGGCGGCAAAAAAACTGGGACAAAATCCGCGCGAATTCGCTCAGCAGGTTATCGACCGGCTGGATTTGCAGGGCATGGCGGAAAAAACCGAAATCGCCGGCCCCGGCTTTATCAATATCTTCTTAGCCAAACACTGGTTAGCGGAGAATCTTCAGCAAGCCCTTGACGATGAAAAACTCGGCGTGCGCACATCACAAAAACAAACCGTAGTGGCGGATTATTCCTCCCCGAACGTGGCCAAAGAAATGCACGTCGGCCATCTGCGTTCCACCATTATCGGCGATGCCGTGGTGCGCACGCTGGAATTTCTCGGCAATAAGGTGATCCGCGCCAACCATGTCGGCGATTGGGGCACCCAGTTCGGTATGTTGATCGCCTATCTGGAAAAAATGGAAAACGAACATGCCAGCGCAATGCAGCTAAGCGATTTGGAAGCCTTTTACCGCGCGGCGAAAGAGCATTATGACAACGATCCGGATTTTGCCGAAAAAGCCCGCGGTTATGTCGTCAAACTACAGGGCGGTGACGAATATTGCCGTACTATGTGGAAAAAACTGGTGGATATTACCATGCGTCAGAATCAGCACAATTACACGCGGCTGAACGTTACCCTGACGGAAAAAGATGTCATGGGAGAAAGTCTGTATAATCCGATGCTGCCGGGCATTGTGGCGGATCTGAAAACACAGGGGCTGGCAGTAGAAGACGACGGCGCTTGGGTGGTTTATCTACAAGAATTCAAAAATAAAGACGGCGATCCGATGGGCGTGATTATCCAGAAAAAAGACGGCGGTTATCTTTACACCACAACGGATATCGCCGCGGCAAAATACCGTTATGAAACCCTGCACGCCGATCGCGCCCTGGTCTTTTCCGACACCCGCCAAAGTCAGCATATGCAGCAGGCCTGGCTTATCACCCGCAAGGCGGGCTATGTACCGGACAGCTTCCAGCTGGAGCACAAAAATTTCGGCATGATGCTGGGTAAAGACGGCAAACCGTTTAAAACCCGGAGCGGCGGCACGGTGAAGCTGGCGGATCTGTTAGACGAAGCCCTTGAACGGGCGGATAAATTAATTTCGCAAAAAAGCACCGCACTTTCCGCACAGGAAAAAGCGGCGGTAGTGGAAGCGGTGGGTATCGGTGCGGTGAAATATGCGGATTTATCCAAAAACCGCACCACCGATTATGTATTCGACTGGGATAATATGCTGAGTTTTGAAGGCAACACCGCGCCTTATATGCAGTATGCCTATACCCGGATCCGTTCTATTTTTAACAAAGCAGCAATCAGTGCGGAAAGTTTATCAACGGCGCCGATTAAACTGGACGACGAAAAAGAGCGCTTGCTGGCGATTAAATTATTGCAATTTGAAGAAGCGGTACAAATTGTCGGTCGTGACGGAACGCCGCATATTCTCTGCGCTTATCTGTATGAACTGGCGGGATTATTTTCTGCATTTTATGAACATTGCCCAATCCTTAATGCCGACGATGAGATAAAACTCAGCCGTTTGAAACTGGCGTTATTAACCGCGAAAACCCTCAAACAAGGATTGGATTTACTGGGTATCAAAACCGTAGAAAAAATGTAATCCGAACAAAGGGCGAAACCGCCCTTTTTTAACCGCATAAGGCAACCATCATGAAAAAATCCGTTCCCCTCCTGCTGCTCAGCACCGCCCTGCTTTTCGCCTGTAACGACAAAGAGATCACCGACTTAACGCAGCAACTGCAACAGTCGGAACACACCGTCGCACAGCTGAAAGCCAATCAACAGACCGTTCAAAACGAACTCGCACAGGCTAAAGCGCAATTTCCGGCATTACAGGTGAAAATTAGCGAAATTTTCAACAAACAGGCGCAAATTGAATTCGATGCCAAAACGAAAAATGACCTGAATATTCCGCAGGCAACGGTCAACACCTGCGATTATCTGCCGGAAACCGGCGTGCCATGGCTGGATGCGCTGCTGGTGAAAAAGCAATACGGCTATCTTGTTAATGCTGATGAAAAAAGTCAATCCGCGTTAGAAAATCCGAGCAAAGCGGATTTAATCAAACGACTGGAAACCATTCATCGCACCGCCATAGATGAAATCAAGCGCGAACCGGCTTTGGGATTCGACTTATGCATCAACGCGAATTATCTCGGTCAGCGTCAAAATGTCGTCAGCTTTGAAGAGGCGGTCTCTACCTATACCGGCAGCGCGCACGGCATGCACTATCTGTTTTACACCAATATTGATATCAATAAAAAAGCCATTATCCGCCTTGATGATTTAGTGACCGAAAGCGGGCAGCCCAAACTCCTCGAGTTCTTATGGAAAGACTATGTTGACAATGTAATGAACGGGGAGCCGCCGTTTATTTCGAAACAGGATTTCAGCATTTCGCCGGAATTTTATTTCAGTCCGGAGGGCATTCATTTTGTTTATCCGCCTTACGCGTTAAATGCTTATGCCTATGGTGACGTGACACTGGTTTTACCTTGGGGAGCAATCGAAGATAATCTGATTAATCCGGATTACAACTGGTATAAATAAGATAAAAAAAGTGCCTCGTTTAACGGAGGCACTACTCGGAAAGCAAAATATGTCGGCTATTTATTAATAGCACTTGTTTTTGATGGGCGTAGGATACAGAATTAACCCTCACAGGGCAAATGGTTATTACCAAATTTGTGAACTAACTCACGGTTTTAGCTAAATATTTTCATAAAAAACAAAAAAAGCGGCTTAATTGCCGCCTTTTTGAACAATAAATTCGCGTTACGAATTAACAAATTTCTCACCCAGCTCGATATCGGCGCGTAAGGTCGGCAGCATCGCTTCCAGCGCCTGCTGTTCAAACGCACTTAACGGGCCGATCGGCAGAATTTCTTCCACCCCGTTTTTACCCAAGCGAACCGGTTGGGCGAAGAAACGGGCGTATTTGCCATCGCCTTCCACATAAGTGCATTCCACCACGGTTTCGCCGCTCAACCCTTTTACCAGTGCGCGGGCAAAACGGGCTGCCGCCTGCGCCATAGAAAGTGTCGCCGATCCGCCGCCGGCCTTGGCTTCCACCACTTCCGTACCGGCATTTTGAATACGTTTGGTTAACGGCGCGATTTCCTCCTCTTTCCACTCGGCATACTGCACCTGTGACAGCAACGGCAGAATCGTTACGCCGGAGTGACCGCCGATAACCGGCACGGCCGTACGGGAAACATTCAGCTGTTTTAATTCGGATACAAAGGTTTCGGAACGCAGCACATCCAGCGTCGTCACCCCGAATAATTTGCGTTTATCGTACACGCCGGCTTTTTTCAGCACTTCCGCCGCAATGGCAACGGTGGTATTCACCGGATTGGTAATGATCCCGATACAGGCCTGCGGGCACGCCGCCGCCACTTTTTCAATTAAATTACGCACAATGCCGGCGTTAATATTGAATAAATCGGAGCGATCCATACCCGGTTTACGCGCCACACCTGCCGAAATCAACACCACATCCGCGCCCTGCAAAGCCGGTGTCGGATCTTCACCGGCGAATCCCTGCACTTTAACCGCGGTCGGAATATGGCTGACATCCGCCGCCACCCCCGGAGTTACCGGCGCAATATCATATAACGATAATTCGGAACCTGCCGGTAACTGTAATTTCAACAATAATGCCAATGCCTGACCGATACCGCCTGCGGCGCCTAATACTGCTACTTTCATTTAAAACTCCTTACGTTGATTAAGTTTACAAATTGAACCTCTGAATTCTAAATTTATTCCTGCGCAAATTCAAACGGATAAATCCAATAGTGAGATCTAACTCAAGGTTTTCCCGCCAATCAGCGCGTTTTCACACCGAAAACAGCGCAGATAAACAAATTTTATTTACTTATTTTGCATTTTTATGCAAAATCTATGCAAAAGACAGAATCTGGAGCATTCCGATGACAAATGAAAAAAGCGACAATTTAACCGCTGCATTCAAGGCGTTGCTGGCGCAAGAACGGTTCGGCTCGCAAAGCGAAATCGTCACCGCCTTGCAGCAGCAGGGGTTCAACAATATCAATCAATCGAAAATATCACGCATGCTGAACAAATTCGGCGCCGTGCGCACCCGCAATACGCGCATGGAAATGGTATATTGCCTGCCCAATGAACTCAGCGTGCCGAATACCAGCAGCCCGCTTAAAAATCTGGTGCTGGACATCGACTCCAACACCTCGCTGATCGTGGTAAAAACCAGTCCGGGCGCCGCCCAGCTTATCGCCCGCCTGCTGGATTCGGTAGGCAAAGCGGAAGGCATTTTAGGCACCATTGCCGGCGACGACACCATTTTTATCACCCCGACATCCGGCACCGAAATTAAGCGCCTGATCAGCAACATTCAGCAGCTATTTGAAAATTCACTATAACGCATACGACGGGAGGGAACGATGAAAATTTTATTGACCGGCGCCACGGGTCTGGTTGGGCGCGCATTGATTCCCCGTTTAATCCGTGATCATCAGATCATTGCGCTGACCCGAAATCCGACGCAGGCACAAGCCAAACTGCCCGCCGGCGTCGGGCTTATCGACACGCTGGATCAGTTCCGCGATCTGAACGCCTTTGACGCCGTGATTAATCTGGCGGGCGAACCGATATTCCGGCGGCGCTGGACGGCGCAGCAGAAAAATCGCCTGCTTTACAGCCGGGTGAATTTAACCGAAAAACTGACCGCACTAATTAACCGCAGCAGCCATCCGCCGCACAGTTTTATTTCCGGCTCGGCGGCGGGCTATTATGGCGATCAGGGCGAGGCGGCGATCAGCGAAGACAGCATGCCCGGCACCACCTTTCCCGCCCGTCTCTGTCAGCAATGGGAAGCCGCCGCGCTGGGTGCCGAAACCCGCGTCTGCCTGCTGCGTACCGGTATCGTGCTGGCGCCTAACGGCGGTGCGTTGGCGCAGATCCTGCCGCTGTATCGCTTAGGTTTGGGCGGCAAACTTGGCAGCGGGCGGCAATATTGGGGCTGGATCGCACTGCCGGATATGGTCAATGCCATTGTATTTTTGCTGCACAATCCGTCATGTCGCGGCGCATTCAATCTGTCGGCGCCGAATCCGGCACGCAACGGCGACTTCAATCAGGCGCTGGGATCGCTGTTAAACCGACCACACTTTGTCAACGTCCCTGCGCTCATGCTGAAACTGGTCTTCGGCGAACGGGCGCAACTGTTGCTGGACAGCCAAAAAATACAGCCGGCCAAACTGCTGCAAGCCGGTTTTTGCTTTCAATATCCGGCGATCAAGCCCGCGCTGGCGCAGTGCCTGTCATCATAAACACCGGCATATCCCCCGTTTTCGGCATAAAAAGTGCGGTCGTTTTATGTTAAATTTCCGCGCGCTAAACTTTTTATTGTCCTGGGCGGCAGAAACAGAGATAATATACGGCTTAATCAAATCAGCGAAAACACTATGACAGATTATATTTTATTGATTATCAGTACCGCGCTTATCAACAACTTTGTTCTGGTTAAATTTCTGGGACTTTGTCCGTTTATGGGGGTATCGAAGAAAATCGAAACCGCAGTCGGCATGGGATTGGCGACAATGTTCGTGCTGACGGTGGCGTCATTGTGTTCTTATCTGGCCGATCGCTATTTGCTGACGCCGTTTAACGGCAATTTTCTACGCACATTAGTCTTTATTCTAGTGATCGCGGTAGTAGTTCAGTTTACCGAAATGGTGATCAATAAAACCAGCCCGGTGCTGTACCGCCTGCTGGGTATTTTCCTGCCGCTGATTACCACCAACTGCGCCGTACTGGGAGTGGCGCTGCTGAATATTAATCTGGCGCATAATCTGACCCAATCAGTGATTTACGGTTTTGGCGCCTCGCTCGGCTTTGCGCTGGTGCTGGTTTTATTCGCCGCCCTGCGTGAACGGCTGGCGGCGGCGGATGTGCCGTTGCCGTTTCGCGGCGCCTCCATCGCATTGATTACGGCCGGCCTGATGTCGCTTGCCTTTATGGGCTTTACCGGTCTGGTGAGAGCGTAACATGACAACCTTTTATTATGTGCTGATCGCCATTGCCGTATTGGCGTTGATTTTCGGTATTATTTTAGGCATCGCCTCAATAAAACTGAAAGTCGAGGCGGATCCTATCGTCGAAAAAATCGATGCCCTGTTGCCGCAAAGCCAATGCGGTCAATGCGGTTATCCCGGTTGTCGCCCTTATGCCGAGGCCATTGCCAACGGCGATGTGATCACCAAATGCGTCCCCGGCGGGCAGCCGCTGGTGGTTAAACTGGCGGATTTGCTCGGCGTGGAAGTGCCGGCAAGCGAGCTGGCTGAAGATCCAACGCCGAAAGTCGCCTTTATCGACGAAAATATGTGTATCGGCTGTACCAAATGTATTCAGGCCTGTCCGGTTGACGCCATTATCGGCACCAATCGGGCGGTGCATACCGTCATTCCCGATCTCTGTACCGGCTGCGAACTTTGTGTCGCCCCCTGCCCGACCGACTGTATTTCCATGATTAAAGTAAAACCGGATATCGAACACTGGAGCTGGAAATTTGATCCGAAACTGGTTATTCCCGTGCTGGATACCACGTCGGTGCAGAAAAAACTGATTGTGGGAGAGCGTGATGAATGATGTATTAGCCCGTTTCAATTCGGGTAAACTATGGACGTTCGACGGCGGCATTCATCCGCCGGAAATGAAATCCCAATCGAACCAAACGCCGATTACCCGCGCGCCATTGGCAGAAACCTATTATGTGCCGGTGAAACAACATGCCGGCAGCGCAGGCAATATTCTGGTCAAGCCGGGCGATAACGTTCTGAAAGGTCAGCCGCTGACGCTGGGCGAAGGGCTGCGCGCCCTACCGGTGCATGCGCCCACTTCCGGTACGGTAACCACCATTGCGCCGCACGTCGCCGCCCATCCGTCGGGATTAAGCGAACTGTGCATCGAAATTCAGGCCGACGGGCTGGATCAATGGCGTGAACGCCGGCCGCTCGAAGATTTTCTCAGCCGCACGCCGGAACAGCTGATCGAAACCATTTACCACGCCGGCATTGCCGGTCTGGGCGGCGCGGCATTTCCGACCGCGGCCAAAATTCATTCGGCGGAAAAACAGGTTAAACTGCTGATTATCAACGGCGCGGAATGCGAACCCTATATCACCTGCGACGATCGCCTGATGCGCGATTATCCGGCGGAAATTATCGAAGGTATCCGTATCCTGCGTTATATTCTGCGCCCGGAAAACGTGGTACTCGCCATTGAAGATAACAAACCGCAGGCAGTGGCGGCGCTGACCCGCGCGCTGCACGGTGCGAACGACATCGAAATCCGCGTGATTCCGACCAAATACCCGTCCGGCGCGTCAAAACAGCTGATTCAGGTGCTGACCGGGCTGGAAGTACCGAGCGGCCAACGCTCTTCCCGTATCGGCGTATTAATGCATAACGTCGGCACCGCCTTTGCCGTCAAACGGGCGATTATGGACGATGAGCCGCAGATTGAACGTGTGGTTACTCTGACCGGCGATAAAATCCCGCACAAAGGCAATCAATGGGTGCGCTTCGGCACCCCGATCGCGCATCTGCTGCAACAGGCGGGCTATCATTATGACGATCGTTTCCCGGTGTTTATGGGCGGCCCGATGATGGGCGTGATTCTGCCCGATTTAAACGCGCCGGTAACCAAAGTAACCAACTGCCTGCTGGCGCCGGATCATTTCGAATATGCGCCGCCGGAGCCGGAACAGTCCTGTATCCGCTGTTCCGCCTGTTCGGACGCCTGCCCGGTACATTTAATGCCGCAGCAGCTGTACTGGTTCGCGCGCAGCGAAGATCATGAAAAATCGGAGCAATACGCCCTGAAAGACTGCATTGAATGCGGCGTATGCGCCTATGTTTGCCCGAGCCATATCCCGCTGATTCAATATTTCCGTCAGGAAAAGGCCAAACTGTGGGAAATAAAAGACAAAGCGCACAAGGCCGAAGAGGCCAAAGTACGGTTTGAAGCGCGTCAGGCGCGTCTGCAAAAAGAGGAACAGGCGCGTAAAGCCAGAGCCCAGCGCGCCGCGGAAAACCGTCGTGCCGAACTGGCGCAGCAGCAAGGCGTCGATCCGGTACAAGCCGCATTAGAGCGGCTAAAAGCCAAACAATCCGCCGGTCAGAACGCCGCCCAGGCGCAGATGAAAACCTTGGTGAACGCCAAAGGCGAAGTGGTGCCGGATAACAGCGAGATTATGGCGCAGCGTAAAGCGCGCCGCTTAGCCCGTCAGCAGGCGGAACAACAAACACCGTCAAGGGCGCAGCCGACAACCGACGGCGCAGCGCAACAATCTGCACAGGAAAAACACACTGAACATAATAGTGCGGTCGAAAAAACCGGCGAAAATTCCACCGCACTTGATAACAAAAAAGCCGCTATCGCCGCCGCCATTGCGCGCGCCAAAGCCAAAAAAGCAGCGCAAAACGATAACGCCGCCAATCATGCCGATGCGACACCGCCGGCTGAAACGATGCCGCCGCAGTCAAGCGTGCAGCCGGCAAGCGACGGCACAGCGGGAAAAAGTGCGGTAGAAAAACGCACCGAACATAATAGTGCGGTCGAAAAAACTTGCGAAAATTCCACCGCACTTGACGACAAAAAAGCCGCTATCGCCGCCGCCATTGCGCGCGCCAAAGCCAAAAAAGCAGCGCAGCAAAACGATAATGCCGCCAATCGTGCCGACGCGACACCGCCGGCTGAAACGATGCCGCCGCAGTCACGCACACAGCCGGCAACCGACGGCACAGCAGGAAAAAGTGCGCCGGAAAAACACACTGAACATAACGGTGCGGTCGAAAAAACCGGCGAAAATCCCACCGCACTTGACGATAAAAAAGCCGCTATCGCCGCGGCCATTGCACGCGCCAAAGCCAAAAAAGCGGCGCAAAATGATAACGCCGCCAATCATGCCGACGCGACACCGCCGGCTGAAACAGTGCCGCCGCAATCAACCGTACAGCCGGTAACCGACGGCGCAGCGGGAAAAAGTGCGGTAGAAAAACGCACCGAACATAATAGTGCGGTCGAAAAAACTACTGAAAATTCCACCGCACTTGACGATAAAAAAGCCGCTATCGCCGCCGCCATTGCGCGCGCCAAAGCCAAAAAAGCGGCGCAGCAACAAAATCACAATTAAGAGATAAAGATATGTTTAAAATGATCAGTTCACCGCATACCCATTCGGGCAAGCTCACCGCCCGGATCATGTTGTGGGTTATCGTCGCCATGCTGCCGGCACTGGGCGCACAACTCTATTACTTTGGTTTCGGCGTGCTGATTCAAGCCGCACTTGCTATCGTGTTCGGCTTACTGCTTGAATTCGGCGTTACGCTGTTACGCCGCAAACCCGCGTTTTTTTATATCGGTGATTTCAGCGTTATTCTGACCGCACTTATTCTGGCGATGGCGATTCCGCCCTACGCGCCTTACTGGATAATTCTGCTCGGCGTCGGCTGCGCGGTGATTGTCGGCAAACATGTTTACGGCGGTCTGGGGCAGAATTTATTTAATCCCGCCATGGTCGGTTATGTGGTGTTGCTGGTGTCTTTCCCGCTGCAAATGACGACCTGGCTGCCGCCGGTTCAATTGCTGAACGAACCGCCGACTTTTGCCGATGCCTATTCGTTGATTTTCACCGGTTTCAGCACCGACGGTTTCAGCCTGCATCAATTAACCGCCGCGATTGACGGCATCACGCAGGCCACGCCGCTGGATAGCCTGAAAACCGCCGCCAAACACGGCGCGGACAGTTTTGCGCAGGTGGGATGGTCGCCGATTTTCGAGCGCATTTTACCGTTGGGCGGCGAAAGTCTGCCCGAAGGCATCGGCTGGACACAGGTGAATTTATGTTTTCTGGCGGGCGGTCTTTTCCTGATCTGGAAAAAGATTATTCACTGGCACATTCCGCTGGCGTTTTTAAGCACCATCTTTATTTTCAGCCTGTTCCACTGGTTTGCGCCGTTCGGTACCAACCCGCTCTGGCAGTGGGTCAGCGGTGCGACGATGTTCGGGGCGTTTTTTATCGCCACCGACCCGGTCACCGCCTCCATTACGCCGAAAGGCAAACTGGTTTTCGGCGCGCTGGCGGGTTGTCTGGTGTGTGTGATCCGTTTTTACGGTAACTACCCCGACGGCGTGGCATTCGCGATTTTGCTGGCCAATATCTGCGTGCCGCTGATCGATCACTATACCCGACCGCGCGTGGCCGGTCATTCGGCGAAAAGGGGGCAATAATGCAGCTTGTAAAAGTCAGTATCCGTTACGGTTTGCTGCTGGGATTTATCGCGCTGATTTGTACCGCACTTTCCAGCGGAGTTTATTTTTTAACCAAAGATAAAATCGATCATGCCGTCGCAGAGCAGCAGCGTAAATTGCTCCAGCAGGTGATTCCGCAAAACGATTTTGACCATGATTTGGCCGCCAGCTGCCAACCGATCAACGGCAGCATCGCGTATATCGATAAGCTGTGCCAGGCCGAGAAAAACGGGAAAACCGTCGCATACGCCTTTGAAACCACTGCGCCGGACGGTTATTCGGGCAATATCCGCCTGTTGGTGGGCATGACCGTGCAGGGTGAAATTCTCGGCGTGCGCGTGATCGAACACAAAGAAACCCCGGGGCTGGGCGATAAAATCGAAACCCGCGTGTCGAACTGGATCCTCGCCTTTGCTCACCGGCACATTTCCCGCGACAACCAGAAAGACTGGGCGGTGAAAAAAGACGGCGGTAAATTCGATCAGTTCTCCGGCGCCACCATTACGCCGCGCGCGGTAGTCAATCAGGTGAAACGGGCATCGCTTTCGTTGCTGGATTCGATGCAACCACAAAATACGCGAGGATAACAAGATGACAGAAACCACGCCAAAAACCACCGCACTTGACGCACCGAAAAGTGCGGTGCAAAACCGTTCCGTTTGGCGGGACATTTTTATTCAGGGCATCTGGAAAAATAACTCCACGCTGGTGCAGCTGCTCGGGCTTTGCCCGCTGCTGGCGGTCTCCAATACCGCAACCAACGCGCTGGGGCTGGGGCTGGCCACCATGCTGGTGCTGATGTGTACCAATACGGTCATCGCGCTGTTCCGCCAACATATTCCCAATCAAATCCGTATTCCGATTTATGTGATGATTATCGCCACCACGGTGACGATGGTGCAGCTGATGATGAACGCTTATACTTATACGCTGTATCAGGCGCTGGGAATTTTTATTCCGCTGATCGTCACCAATTGCATCGTGATCGGGCGCGCAGAGGCGTTTGCTTCCAAAAACGGCATCCTGTATTCTCTGTTTGACGGTTTTTCCATGGGATTAGGCATGAGCCTGAGTTTATTCGTACTCGGCAGCCTGCGGGAAATTATCGGCACCGGCAAATGGTTCGACGGCATCGAAAATCTGTTGGGCAGCTGGGCGAGCGTTCTGCATGTGGAACTGTTCCACGCCGACAGCAGCTTTTTGCTGGCGATTCTGCCGCCCGGCGCCTTTATCGGCTTAGGCCTGATGCTGGCAATAAAAAACATGATTGATCATAACACCAAATAATTGCACAGATGAATAAACAACAACGCATCGAAATTCTGACCCGTTTACGGGATCATACCCCAAAACCCACAACCGAGCTTAGCTATCACTCGCCTTTCGAGCTGCTGATTGCCGTGATTCTGTCGGCGCAGGCCACCGATAAAGGCGTCAACAAAGCCACCGCCAAATTATTTCCGGTCGCCAACACGCCGCAGGCCATTTTGGATCTCGGCGTGGAGAAATTAAAAGACTATATCAAAACGATCGGGCTGTATAACAGCAAGGCGGAAAATATCATCAAAACCTGCCGAGATTTAATCGATAAACATCACGGCGAAGTGCCGGAAAACCGTGAAGCGCTGGAAGCGCTGGCCGGCGTCGGACGCAAAACGGCCAACGTGGTGTTAAATACGGCTTTCGGTCATCCGACCATTGCGGTGGATACCCATATTTTCCGCGTCGCTAACCGCACCGGCTTCGCGCCGGGTAAAAACGTACTTGAAGTGGAAAAGAAACTACTGAAAGTGGTGCCCGACGAATTTAAACTGGATGTCCACCACTGGCTGATTCTGCACGGCCGCTATACCTGCATCGCCAGAAAACCGCGTTGCGCCTCCTGCATTATCGAAGATCTGTGCGAATATAAAGACAAAACCGATATTTAATCGACCGACTGCGCCATAAACGGCATGATTATCAACCCATTAAGGCAATATTATGACAACAAAAACAACTGAAAGACAAACCTGGTCCAGCCGGCTGACTTATGTAATGACGGTTGCCGGGGCGACCGTCGGCTTCGGCGCAACCTGGCGGTTTCCCTATCTGGTGGGAGAAAACGGCGGCGGCGCTTATGTCTTGCTGTTTTGCATTGCGATGCTGGTTATCGGTATTCCGATGATTCTGGTGGAAAACGTTATCGGTCGCCGTCTGCGGGTGAATTCCATCGACGCCTTCGGCGACAGACTGGCAAGCAAACCCATTGCCAAAGGCTGGAAAATCATCGGCTATATGGGACTGCTCGGCGCGTTCGGTATTATGGCCTATTACATGGTGCTCGGCGGCTGGGTAATCAGCTATATCGTCAATCTGATCAGCGGCAATCTCGATATTTCGCACACCATCAGTAAAGAAATCGCGCAAAATTTTTATGATCGGCATATTACCGACAGCCCGCTGGCCATTACGCTTTACACCTTTCTTTTTGTGGCGGTCAATTACATCATTCTGGCCAAAGGCATTATCGGCGGCATCGAACGCTCGGTCAAATATCTGATGCCGCTGCTGTTTGTCTTTTTACTCGGTATGGTTATCCGTAACATTACGTTACCGGGCGCGATGGAAGGCATTATTTATTATTTAAAACCGGATTTTTCCAAAATCACACCGCAGCTGTTCATTATGGTGCTGGGACAGGTTTTCTTTGCGTTAAGTTTGGGATTCGGCGTGATCGTTACCCTGTCCAGCTATCTCAGTAAGCAGGAAAATCTGATTCAGACCGCCGTCATCACCGGTTTCACCAACACAATTATCGCCGTGCTTGCCGGCTTTATGATTTTTCCTTCCCTGTTCAGCTTCGGCATCGAACCGAATGCCGGCCCCACGCTGGTTTTTCAGAGTCTGCCGATCGTCTTTTCCCATTTATGGGCGGGGCGCTTTTTCGCCGTGATTTTCTTCAGCTTATTGCTGATTGCCGCCCTAACCACCTCCATTACCATTTATGAAGTGATTATCACCGCATTGCAGGAAAAACTCAGAATGCGCCGCAGCAAGGCCATCGCACTGACGCTGGGCGGCATTTTCCTGTTCGGCAATATTCCGTCGATTTTAAGTAATAATCTGCTGCAAAACGTCACTTTCTTCGGTAAAAATATTTTTGATGCCTTTGATTATGTCAGCGGCAATATTCTGTTTTTGCTCACCGCTTTGGGTTGCGCCGTTTTTGTGGGTTTCGTGCTGAAAGAAGATGCCAGAAAAGAGCTTTCTTCCACACCGGATTCCATTTTCACGACCCTCTGGTTTAATTATGTGAAATTTGTTGTGCCATTAATTATCTTATTGATTTTTATTAGTAATTTAGTGTAACCCAAGCTGGGCGGTTGCGCACCGGCAACCGCTCGTTCCCCGTTTTCGTCCCCTCCCGTAAATAAGACTGAATATCATTACCATATTTATTTTAAATCTGATATATTTAGTCAACCATTTTTATCCGGAGGACGAAATCACATGAAAAAAGAGGAAGTCGGCCACAATTTTCTTGCCCGTTTAGGTAAAACGCGTTTGCGTCCGGGCGGCCGAAAAGCAACGGAGTGGCTGATTGGCAACGGCGATTTCAGCCGCGATAAACAGGTGCTGGAAGTGGCCTGCAATATGGGCACAACCGCCATCGGGCTGGCGAAACGCTTCGGCTGCCATATTGAAGGGGTGGATCTGGATGAAGCGGCGCTGCGCAAAGCCGAAACCCATATCGCCGCACAAGGATTGCAGGATCTGATTCATGTACAGCGCGCCAATGCGCTGTCATTGCCCTTTGACGATGCGAGCTTTGATATCGTCATCAATGAAGCGATGCTGACCATGCTGCCGCTGCCGGCAAAAATCAAGGCGGTGGGCGAATATTATCGGGTGTTAAAACCGGGCGGTTTTTTGCTGACCCACGATGTGATGCTGACCGGCACAAACCGCGAAGCCGTTTTGCAGCAACTGCGGGAAGCGATTAATATCAGCGTCACGCCGCTGAGCAAAACGGACTGGATAAAGGTATTTGCCGACGGCGGTTTTCGCAATATCGACACCTTCAACGGTGAAATGACGCTGCTGTCGCCGCGCGGCATGCTGTATGACGAGGGCCTTCTCGGCAGTCTGAAAATCATTAAAAATGCGCTGAAAACGGAAAACCGCGCCACCTTTAAAAAAATGTTTAAGGTATTTAATGATCCGCGCAAACCATTAAACTTTATCGCGGTATGCGCGCAGAAATAACCTGCCCGGCGAAAAAAGTGCGGTAAAAAAGTGCGGTAAAAAAACACTGAATTTTCACCGCACTTTCCACCGTCAAAACACTGCCTGCTTATCAGCTTTTTGCCGCATTGGCTTTTTCTTCCAGCGCCTCCCAGCGCACAAACGCCTCTTCCAGCCCCTGTTCGGCGTCGGCAAGTGCCTGCAGTTTTGCCGAAGTGTATGCATGATCCTGCTGGAAAAACTCGGCGCTGCCGATTTCCGCTTGCAATGCGCTGATGTTTTGTTCTAATGCTTCCAGCAACTGCGGCAGCTGTTCCAGCTCGCGCTGCTCCTTGTAGGATAATTTCGGCGAGCGATTTTTCGGCGCGGCGGCGGAAACCGCTTTATTTTGCACCGCACTTTTCTCACTGTCGGCAACGGTTTTCGGCGCCTGCGCAGCGGCTTTGGCCGCAAAATAATTGGCCTGCTGCTGTTTGGCATCATGAAAACCGCCGATATATTTATTCAGTACGCCGTCGCCTTCAAACAGATAACATTCCGTCGCGGTGTTATCGATAAACTGACGATCATGGCTGACGATCAACAACGTGCCCTGATAATCGGTCAGAATATCTTCCAGTAATTCCAGGGTTTCCACATCCAGATCATTGGTCGGTTCGTCTAAAATCAGCAGATTATTCGGCTTAAGCAACAGTTTTGCCAGCAGCAGACGGTTGCGTTCGCCGCCGGATAAGGCTTTAACCGGCGTCATGGCTCGCTTCGGCGGAAACAGAAAATCCTGCAAATAGCCCAATACATGCCGTTTCACGCCGTTGACTTCAATATCCTGCTTACCGTCCGCCACATTGTCCATCACGCTTTTTTCCGGATCCAGCTCGGCGCGGTATTGGTCGAAATAAGCAATCTCCAGTTTGGTGCCGCGGCGAATCGCGCCGGAAGTCGGCTGAATGTCTCCGAGCAGCAATTTAATCAAGGTGGTTTTTCCGCAGCCGTTCGGCCCGACCAAGGCGATTTTATCGCCGCGTAAAATGGTCGTGCTGAAATGGCTTAGCAAGGTTTTCCCGCCAATTTCATAGCTGACGTCGTCCAGCTCAAACACGATTTTGCCGGAACGGCTTGAGTTATCCAGCTGTAATTTCGCACTGCCCAGCACATCGCGGCGCTGACGGCGTTCCTCACGCAACGCTTTTAACGCCCGCACACGCCCTTCGTTACGGGTACGGCGCGCTTTGATGCCTTGGCGAATCCAGATTTCTTCCTGCGCCAGTTTTTTATCGAACAACTCGTTTTGCAGCGCTTCCACGCGCAGGTTTTCTTCTTTTGTCGTCAGATAGCGATCATAATCGCCCGGATAAGACACCAGTTTGCCGCGATCCAAATCCACAATCCGGGTCGCCATTTTGCGGATAAAGGAACGGTCATGTGAAATAAATACGATACTGCCGGCAAAGCCTAACAGGAATTCTTCCAGCCACTCAATGGTGTCCACATCCAAGTGGTTGGTGGGTTCGTCCAGCAGCAATACATCCGGCTCGCACACCAGCGCTCTGGCCAGCGCCGCTTTGCGCAGCCAACCGCCGGATAAATCGGCTAACTGCGTTTCCGCATTCAGCGTCAGTCTGGCCAGCACGTCGTTGATTTTATTTTCAAACCGCCAGCCGTCGGTATGTTCCAGCTCCGTTTGAATGCGCGCCAACTGATTCAGCGTTTGTTCACTGCCGTCTTTTTCCAGCCGGCGGGAAAGCTGATGATATTGTTTTAATAAATCCGCCAGATGACCGATGCCCTCAGCCACATAATCAAACACATTGCCCTGCGCATGCCGCGGCGGATCCTGCTCCAGACGGGAAACCACCAGCTCCCGCTCAAGTTGCAGACGGCCATCGTCCAGCATAATGTCGCCGGCCAGAATTTTCATTAAGGTGGATTTGCCCGCGCCGTTACGCCCCACCAGACACACTCGCTCGCCGCTTTCGATATGCAGTTCAGCCTGATCCAATACGGGCTGATCGCCGAAAGCCAGATAACCCTCGGTTAAACTAATTAATGCCACTGTTATTCCTGAATTCGTTGTCAAAAAATCAGGCGGAATTTTATCAGTTTCAGGGGCGTTTTTGTAGCAAAGAAAACGCGCCGGCACGCCTTTCCGCGAAGAAACCTTGATGTTATCCTCAATGCCGCCGGTCAAAAGCGGCACACCTCGCCGCCCGATAGAATCGATAAAAAATACGCCAAAAAATACCGCACTTTATCCCCTGTTCAACTTCTCAGCCGGCTGTTTGAAAATAAAAAATGCGCAAAAAATACCGCACTTTATGATGCCGGGCATCTGCGCGAAACGATTATAAAAACGGCGTTAATGCCGCGATACAACGTTGCACGACCGTTTCAAAAGCGCCGTCGATATCAATCGGAATCACATCGGTTTCATCCGCCTGAGGCACTTCCAGCGTATCGAACTGGCTTTTCAGCATTTCCGTTTTCATATAATGGCCTTTGCGCTGCCGCATGCGCGCAAGGATTAATTCAAAAGATCCGTGCAGGAATAAAAATTTCACGCTTTCGTTGCCCTCACGAATCATATCCCGGTATTTTCGTTTCAGTGCGGAACAGACGATAATGCCGACTTCGCTTTTATGCTCGAGACTGAACGCCGCATCACGAATCCGTTCCAGCCACGGCGCCCGATCCTCATCGTTGAGCGGCTGCCCCTGCCCCATTTTGATAATATTCGCCCGCGGATGCAAATCATCGCCGTCGATTAATTTAATCCCCAAACGATGGGCGACCTCCGTGCCCACCGTCGTTTTTCCGGTGCTGGAAACCCCCATCAGAATAAAACTTTTCCCTTTTGTATTCAGCATCACAAAACTCCTTAGCCTGACGCCCTCATCTTTCCTGGGGCTACAATAACAAAAATCCGCCCTAAAGTTACCAGTAACATCAAATTTTGTGATTTACCTCACAAAAAATAAACAACGGCGCGTTATACTGAATCACGTTACCGACAAAAAATTTGAACTTCATCACAATTTACGCCAATGAACGCAAATTTCGCTTTACGAAACCGTTCGAAGAATTTATGTTACCAGTAACCCAATAAAGACGGAGGCAGAAAATGGATAGAGAAACGCTTTCCTGTGTGGTAAAAGGGCCAAAGCAGGTGGCCATCATCAAACAGCCGCTGGCCTATGATCCGAACGATCAGCAAACGCTGGTACAAATTACTCGCGGCGGGATCTGCGGTTCCGATTTACATTACTACCAGCATGGAAAAGTGGGCAATTTTGCGCTAAAACACCCGATGATATTGGGCCATGAGGTGATCGGCAAAGTGATTAAAACCAGCGCGCCGAATCTCTATGAAGGTCAAAAGGTGGCCATTAATCCGAGTAAGCCCTGCGGCCGGTGCAAATATTGTTTATCCGGTGAAACCAATCAGTGCGAAACCATGCGTTTTTTCGGCAGCGCTATGTATGATCCCCATATCGACGGCGGATTCACCCGTTTTAAAGTGGTTGATAATGCGCAATGTATTCCCTATGCCGCCCACGCGCCGGATGAAGTCATGACATTTGCCGAACCCTTGGCGGTGGCAATCCATGCGGCCAAACGTGCAGGCCATTTACAGGGTAAACGTGTCTTTATTTCCGGGGTCGGCCCGATCGGCTGCCTGACCGTCGCCGCCGTTAAGGTATTGGGTGCCAAAGAAATCGTCTGTGCCGATATCAGCGCGCGTTGTCTGGCGCTGGCCGAGCAGATGGGGGCGGATAAAACACTTAACGCACAGGATGATTTCAGCCAATACCGGCAGCATAAAGGCGCCTTTGATGTGTCTTTTGAGGCTTCGGGGCATCCCACTTCAATCCTGCGTTGTCTGGATGTCACCAAAGCGCGCGGTACCATCGTGCAGATCGGTATGGGCGGTGCGATCGCCGATTTTCCTCTGATGCAGCTTATCGCTAAAGAAATCAGCTGGACAGGCACTTTCCGTTTTGTCGAAGAATTCAATACCGCCGTACAGTGGTTAAGTGAGGGCAAAATCAATCCCCTGCCTTTATTATCAAAAACCTTCCCGTTTACCGAATTGCAGCAAGCGCTTGAAAGTGCGGGAAATAAAAACGCCATCGCAAAAGTTCAGCTGACTTTTGCATAAGGGAGAGAACAGGATGAACAACCTTTTTTCATTACAGGGCAAACGTATTTTAATTACCGGTTCCAGCAGAGGGATCGGCAATATTCTGGCACAGGGGCTCGCCCGTTACGGTGCCGAGGTGATCATTAACGGCACGGCGCAGGATAAAGCCGAGCAGGCGGCGGAAAAACTGCGCGCACAAGGGCTCACTGCCCATGCGGTGGCCTTTGATGTGACCGATACGGCGGCGGTTCGGCAGGCAATTGATGAGATTGAACGGCGTATCGGCCCGCTTGATGTGCTGATCAACAATGCCGGCATTCAACGCCGTCATCCGTTCTGCGATTTTCCGGAAGCGGAGTTTGACGAGATCATTAAAGTGAACCAAAAAGCGGTGTTTATGGTGTCTCAGACCGTCGCCCGCTATATGGTGCAACGCCGGCAAGGCAAGATCATCAATATCGGCTCCATGCAAAGCGAACTGGGGCGCGATACCATCACCCCTTATGCGGCCTCCAAAGGCGCGGTGAAAATGCTGACCCGCGGTATGTGCGTGGAACTTGCCCGCTACAATATTCAGGTCAACGGAATTGCGCCGGGCTATTTCAACACCGAACTTACCCGCCCTTTGGTGGAAGACAAGGCGTTTACCGCATGGTTATGTCAGCGCACACCGGCGGCACGTTGGGGCGATCCGCAAGAACTGGTGGGCGCGGCGGTATTTTTCTCATCCGCCGCCTCAGATTTCGTTAACGGTCAGTTGCTGTTCGTCGATGGCGGCATGCTGGCAGCAGTTTAAGATTATTTTAAAGAGGAATTTACTATGTTGATTTTCATCATGATCGCATCGGTTTTGCTGTTGCTCCTGCTGATTATGAAATTTAAAGTGCATGCCTTTGTGGCGCTGTTTATCGTCAGTTTACTGACCGCACTTGCCACCGGCATTCCCATTGATAAAATTCTGCCGACCCTGCTGAACGGTTTCGGCGGCACGCTGGCGTCGGTGGCGTTATTAGTGGGGCTGGGCGCTATGATCGGCCGCCTGCTTGAAATCACCGGCGGCGCGAAAGTGCTGGCCGATACGCTCATCAATAAATTCGGCGAGAAAAAAGCGCCGCTGGCCTTAGGGGTGGCCTCGTTACTGTTCGGCTTCCCGATTTTCTTTGATGCCGGTCTGGTGGTGATGCTGCCGATCATCTTCAGTGTGGCCAAACGCTTCGGCGGTTCCGTTTTGCGTTACGCCTTTCCGGCGGCCGGTGCCTTTGCCGTAATGCACGCGTTCGTGCCGCCGCATCCCGGCCCGGTGGTTTCCGGCGATTTATTGGGCGCCAATATGGGATTATTGGTGATCGTAGGATTTCTGTGCGCCATTCCAACCTGGTATCTTTCCTGTTATCTGTTCGGCAAATATCTGGGACAAAAGATCATGCTGCCGTTGCCGAAATCGTTCCTGAACGCCTCGGCAATTAATGAAACTGCGGTGTTAAATCCGCCGAGTTTTAAAAAAGTGTTGGCGGTTTTATTGCTGCCGTTGATCCTGATTTTATTTGATACCGGCTTAAACACCTTGTCGGTGACGAACGTCATCGACGGTTCGCAGCTTTGGGTGGAAAGCCTGCGCTTACTGGGCAAAACGCCGGTTGCGTTGCTGATTACCCTGATCGTCGCCATTATTCTGCTGAAAGACCAGCGCACCGGCGAGCAAATCGAAAAAATCTGCGATAATGCCCTCGGCCCGATTTGCTCCATCGTGCTGGTCACCGGTGCCGGCGGAATGTTCGGCGGCGTGCTGCGCGCCAGCGGTATCGGCGATGTACTGGCCGCCATGCTGTCCGATACCGGTATGCCGGTGATCGTCGCCGCCTTCATTATTTCCGCGGCGCTGCGGGTGGCGCAGGGTTCGGCTACCGTCGCGCTGACCACTACCTCGGCGCTGATTGCACCGACCGTGGCGGCGACCACCGGTCTCAGTCAGTTCGATCTGTGCTTTATCGTGATCGCCATTGCCTCCGGCGCAACGGTGTTATCCCATGTCAATGACAGCGGTTTCTGGCTGGTCAGCCGTTTCCTTGAAATGGATACCAAAACCACGCTGAAAACCTGGACGGTACAGGAAACGCTGATCGGACTTGTCGGTTTCGCGCTTTCCGTAATCGGCAGCGTGCTGCTCTAATTGCGCATCGAAAAGTGCGGTGCGATTGAGAAAAGTTTTCAAAAAACACCGCACTTTTGTTACAATCCTGTCAATTTTCTCAACCGGACAGGATTGAATATGACGCCTTATCTTATTGACATTAACGAACAAAATCTCACCGATACGCTGCAACTTGCCCAGCAAACCCCGCTGGTATTGGTGTTTTACGCGCCAAGCCATGCGCAATCGGTGGAATTTTCCGCATTGCTGGAACGCTATGCGGAGAAACATCAGGGGCAGTTTACGCTGGGTAAAATCAACTGTGAAACGGAACAAATGATCGCCGCGCAATTTGGCATTCAGGCGCTGCCGACCACTTACCTGTTTAAAGACGGGCAGGCGCTGGACGCCTTTCAGGGGCCGTTGGACGAAGCCACATTGCAACAGCGTTTGAGCGTGATTTTGCCGAAAGAAGAGGAAATCAAATTCAATCAGGCGCTGGATTTTCTACAAGTGCAAGACTACGACGCGGCGCTGCCGTTATTAAAAGACGCCTGGGAGTTATCCGAGCGCAAAAACAGCGATATTGCGCTGCTGTATGCGGAAACCTACATCGCCATTAAACGCACCGAACCGGCGCAGGAAATTTTAAACGGCATTCCGCTACAGGATCGGGACAGTCGCTGGCAAGGCTTACAGGCGCAAATCGATTTGCTTATCAAAGCGGCGGACACGCCTGAAATTCAGCAATTACAAGCCGAGTTCAAACAAAATCCGAGTGCCGAAATCGCTCTCAAACTGGCAGTGCAACTGCATCAGGCAAACCGCAACGAAGAGGCGCTGACGCTGCTGTTCGATATTCTGAAACAGGATCTGAACGCACAAAATGGCGAAGTCAAGCAACAGTTTCTTTCCATTCTGGCGGCAATCGGCAACAATGATCCGGTCACCAATAAATATCGCCGATTGCTGTATTCGCTGCTCTATTAATGAATTCATTGATTGAAATCCTTATAATGGACACCATATTAAGACACAATTTCATCGGTTATTTTTAACAAAAGGATTTTTTATGTCAGAGATTAAACACAGTAAACTGCTTATTTTAGGTTCCGGCCCTGCCGGTTATACGGCGGCGATTTATGCCGCCCGCGCCAATTTAAAACCGGTGCTGGTAACCGGCCTGCAACAGGGCGGACAATTAACCACCACCAGCGAAATTGAAAACTGGCCGGGCGATTTCGGCGATACCACCGGCCCGGCATTAATGCAGCGTATGTTGCAGCACGCAGAAAAATTCGATACCGAAATCGTCTTTGATCATATCGGTCGGGTGGATTTATCATCCCGTCCGTTTAAACTTTACGGTGATGCGCAGACTTTCAGCTGCGATGCGTTAATCATCGCCACCGGCGCCTCCGCCCGCTATCTCGGTCTGCCTTCCGAAGAAGCCTATAAAGGTCGCGGCGTTTCGGCTTGCGCCACCTGTGACGGCTTTTTCTACCGCAACAAACCGGTCGCCGTTGTCGGCGGCGGCAATACCGCGGTGGAAGAAGCGCTGTATCTGGCCAATATCGCCGCCGAAGTGCATCTGATCCACCGCCGTGACAGTTTCCGCGCAGAAAAAATTCTGATCGATCGGTTATATAAGAAAGTCGAAGAAGGCAAAATCGTGCTGCATACCGACCGCACTTTAGAGGAAGTGTTGGGCGATGACATGGGCGTGACCGGCGTACGTCTGAAAGATACCCAATCCGGCGCGCTTGAAGAAGTCAAACTGGACGGCGTCTTTATTGCCATCGGGCATGCGCCGAACACGGAGATTTTCGCCGATCAACTTGAGCTGAACAACGGTTATATTGTGGTGAAATCCGGTCTGGACGGCAACGCCACCGCCACCTCGGTGGCAGGCGTGTTCGCCGCTGGCGATGTGATGGATCACAATTACCGTCAGGCGATCACTTCCGCCGGCACAGGATGTATGGCGGCACTGGATGCCGAGCGTTTTCTTGATGCGCAGGCATAAATCAGCCGAAAACACACCGCACTTTACTCACGCTCCAGCCTGTTTCCCCCGCGTCACCGGCCCGAGCGTGAGCCGATTTTGCTACCGATGATAGCGGCGCTAAGCTGTGAATAACCTGCCGGCGTTTTATCCGGCAAAGCGCGGATAAAATCAGCGGTTAAATCGAATGTCTTTTGGGGCTGATTTTACTTCCACCAAGCGAAAAAGACGTGGCGCATTAAAGCGACAAAATAACGGATGACTATCCGGACTGCATAAAGAAAAGAAACAAAACGTTATGGACAAAATCCGCCAAAAACAATTGCAGCAATGGCTGCGCGCTCAGCAGCAGCCCATCAGAAAATTACTGACCCTCAATATTCTGCTGGCAAGCCTTTCTTCCGTAATTTTAGTGGCGCAAACCTACTTTTTAGCCAACATTCTGCACCATCTGATTATTCTGCACACCGCGCGCAGCGAGCTGGCGCCTTATTTTTTCGGTTTGATCGCAGGCTTTGCCTTGCGGGCGCTGATTTTATGGCTGCGCGAAAAAATCGGCTTTAAGTGCGGTCGGCAATTACGCAATATTATCCGCCAACGGATTCTGGATAAAATTCATCAGGTGGGGCCGGCGACCATCAATCATAAACCGGCGGGCAGCTGGGCGACCATCATGCTGGAACAGGTGGAAAACCTGCACAATTTTTATGCCCGCTATCTGCCGCAGCAGGCGCTGGCCGGCATTGTGCCGCTGGTTATTTTGCTTGCGGTATTTCCGTTAAACTGGGCGGCGGGAGCCATTTTGCTGCTCACCGCGCCGCTGATTCCGCTGTTTATGATTCTGGTCGGGCTTGCCGCCGCCGACAGCAGCCAGAAAAATATGGCGACCCTTGCCCGCCTGAGCGGTCAGTTTCTTGATCGCCTGCGCGGACTGGAAACCCTGCGCCTGTTCAACCGCACGCAAGAACAGACCCGCCATATTGAAGACAATGCCGATGATTTCCGCATCACCACCATGGAAGTACTGAAAATGGCATTTTTATCTTCCGCCGTCCTGGAATTTTTCACCTCGATTTCGATTGCCCTGATGGCGGTATATTTCGGTTTCAGTTATTTGGGCGAACTTGACTTCGGCAGCTACGGCACGCCGATAACTTTATTTATCGGCTTCTTCTGCTTAACGCTGGCGCCGGAATTTTATCAGCCGCTGCGCGATCTCGGTACGTATTATCATGATCGTGCGGCCGCTATCGGCGCCGCCGATGCGATCGTCGATTTCCTGCAACAGGATTATCTGACCGCCCAATCCGCCGCACAACAGCCGCTTCATCTGCAAAGTGCGGTCGAAATTGCGGCACAAAATTTAGTCGTACTGTCGCCGCAGGGCGAGGCGCTGACCCAACCGCTCAATTTTACTTTGGCACCGCGCAGCCACACTGCGCTGGTCGGTCAAAGTGGCGCCGGCAAAACTTCGCTGATGAATGTCCTGTTAGGTTTTCTGCCTTATCGGGGCAGCCTGAAAATCAACGGCGTCGAACTTAATCAAACGGATCTGCTCAAATGGCGCCGCGCGATTGCCTGGGTAGGGCAAAATCCGCTGCTGTTGCAGGGCACCATCAGAGAAAACCTGCTGCTCGGCGGCATAGAGGCCGACCCGCAGCGCATCGAACAGGCGTTAAGCCGCGCCAGCGCAACAGAATTTACCGATAAGCTGGGGCTGGATGCCGAAATAAAAGAAAACGGCAGCGGGCTTTCCGTCGGACAGGCACAGCGTCTGGCCATTGCGCGCGCGCTGCTGCGGCAGGGGCATCTGCTGCTGTTGGATGAGCCGACCGCCAGTCTGGATGCGCAATCGGAAAACCGGGTGTTGCAGGCGCTACAACATATCAGTCGCGAGCAGACCACACTGATGATCACCCATCGAATCGAAGATCTGAAACAGTGCAATCATATTCTGGTAATGCGGCAAGGACAAATCGTCCAGCAAGGGCATTTTGACCAATTGCAGGAACAGGGCTTTTTTGCCGAGTTACTGGCTCAACGTAAACAGGACATCAACTAATGCGCGCCTTACTTCCTTTTTTATCATTATTCAAACATGCCCGCTGGGTATTATTGCTGGGCTTGCTGCTGATGCTGGGCGGACTTGCCGCCAGTATCGGGCTGTTAACCGTTTCGGGCTGGTTTCTGGCCGCTACGGCGATTGCCGGTGTGGGGACGCTGTTTAACTATTTTTATCCCTCCGCCAGCGTGCGCGGACTGGCGATCGGCCGCACCGTCACCCGTTATTTTGAAAAAATCGTCACTCACGATGCCACTTTCCGGGTGTTGGCGACATTGCGGGTGCAGGTCTTTCGCAAAATCATTCCGCTCAGCCCCGCGGTATTAAACCGTTATCGCAACAGCGACTTATTAAATCGTCTGGTGGCGGATGTGGATACGTTGGACAGTCTTTATCTGCGGCTGCTCGCCCCGTTTGTGAGCGCGCTGACCGTGATTGTATTGCTCACCATCGCCCTGAGCCTGTTTAATGTGACGCTGGCGCTGTTTATCGGCATCAGCCTGTTTTTGCTGCTCCTGTGCGTGCCGACGGTGTTTTATCATCTGGGCAGACGCTTCGGCAGTAAACTGACCCATGCCCGCGCCCGTTACCGCACCCAATTTGTGGAATTTATCCAGGCGCAGGCGGAATTGCTGCTGTTTAACGCGGAACAGCCGTTAAAACAGAAATTACAGCACACGGAACAACAATGGCAGCATTATCAGCAGCGGGAAGCCAATTTATCCGGATTATCCACCGCACTTTTGCTGTTCGCCAACGGGCTGATTTTATCGGCGACCTTATGGTTCGCCGCCGAGGCGGATTTCGGCAGCGGTCAGTACCGCGCGGCACTGATCGCGCTGTTTGCCTTCGCCGCGCTGGCGGCGTTTGAAATTTTAATGCCGCTCGGCGCGGCGTTTTTACATATCGGACAGGTTATCGCTTCCGCCGAACGGGTCAGTGAAATCACCGAACAGCCGCCTTTAGTCACCTTTAACGGCACGCAAACCTGCGAAAAAACCACCGCACTTTCCCTTCAGATAACCCATCTGAGTTTCGCCTATCCGCAACGTTCGGATACGGCGCTGGATAACATTAATTTAACGGTGGAAGCGGGACAGAAAGTGGCGATTTTAGGCAAAACCGGCAGCGGCAAATCCACCTTACTGCAACTGCTGGTACGCAATTATGATCCGCAACAAGGCGACATTTTACTTGGCGGCAAACCGATTGCGGCCTACAGCGAACACAGTCTGCGTACGCAAATGTGCTTTTTAACCCAGCGCGTGCATGTATTCAGCGATACGCTGCGCAATAATCTGCAACTGGCCGCCGCACAGAAAATCGACGATCACAGGATGCTGGCGATCTTAGAACAAGTCGGTCTGGATAAACTGGCACAGCAGGAACAGGGGCTGGATATTTGGCTGGGCGACGGCGGGCGTCCGCTGTCCGGCGGTGAACAACGCCGTTTAGGGCTGGCGCGCATTTTATTAAACGACGCCCCTATGCTGCTGCTGGATGAACCTACCGAAGGTCTGGATCGCGAAACGGAACGCCGTATGCTGGCATTGATCCTGCGGCATTGCGAAAGCAAAACGCTGCTGATGGTCACCCATCGGCTGACCGCTATTGAGCGTTTCGATAAACTTTGCGTGATCGACCAATCCCGTTTAATCGAACAGGGCAGCTATCAGGAATTAATCCATAAACCCGACGGCTGCTTCCGCCGGCTGGCGCAAAGAATCGAATGAAAGGCCCGGCGGCATTGCGCTTTCGCAAAATCGGAAAAGACACGGGGCGACTTACATGCCGCCCCGCTGAAATGGGTGGAAACCTTTCCGGCTTGATCTCGGCACACGGAAATTCTGACTTTGGCTGCTTTCTTCCGAACCTGACCGGGTAAACCAGACACCATTGCGAGGAACCGAAAAGGCTTCCATAGAATTAACCGCACAGGCGGTTAAGGCTTGGTATTATGCAATAAGCGGATGATGATTGCAAATCTTTCTCCGCCGATTACAATTAAATGCTCAAACAATATGCCGCCCTGTCCGCCGCACGGCTTATCCGCGCGGTGCCGGCGGGGTTTAACATTCACTCGGATATCTATAAAAAGGAAAATACTATGTCGGCAGTACTCAATAATCTGATACAACTTCTCAAACTGGAAAGACTGGATGATGTGTTGTTCCGCGGCGAAAGTCAGGATCTCGGCCTGCGCCAGCTGTTCGGCGGTCAGGTGATCGCACAGGCGCTGTCCGCGGCGATTCAGGTTGCGCCGCACAATCGTATTCTGCATTCCTGCCACGCTTATTTCTTAGCACCGGGCGACAGTCAGCACCCGATTATCTATGATGTGGAAACCCTGCGCGAAGGGCGCAACTTTACCGCATTGCGGGTAAAAGCCATTCAGCATAATCAACCGATTTGCCATATTACCGCGTCTTTTCAGATTGAAGAACGCGGTTTTGAACATCAAAGCCCGATGCCGCAGGTGGGCGGCCCGCAGGATTTTCTGCAGGAAAGCGTGATGATGCAAAAACTGGCGCAATACATTCCCGAGGCGGTGCGCGATAAATTCACCGCGGAACGGCCGTTTGATATTCGCACCAAATATATGAATAATCCGTTTAGCGGCACAAAATTGCCGCCGGAGCAATACGCTTGGGTAAAAGCCAACGGCAGCGTGCCGGCGGATCTGAAAATTCAGCAATGCCTGCTGGCCTATTTCTCCGATTTTCATACTTTATTGACCGCACTTCATCCGCATAAAAAAGGCTTTCTGGAAGCGGGCATGAAAGTGGCGACCATCGACCACGCCATTTGGTTTCACCGTCCGTTCGATCTGAACGACTGGCTGCTTTATGCATTGGAAAGCAATAACGCTTACGGCGCACGAGGACTGGCGCGGGGAGAAATTTTCGACCGGCAGGGACGTCTTATCGCCACCACCCAGCAGGAAGGGCTGATTCGCTATTGCGCAGACAAAAAATAGCACCGTTAATACCGCACTTTTCCTCCGCCGGGATGCCCTCCGCCTCCCGGCGATACGTTCGATACCCATCCATTTATAACACACCTTTGTTAAGTTACCGCCAGCCGTTTTATCCTACTTTGTCTTGTTTGATAGATATAACAAATTGAATTTATTACTTTAATAGTTAAAAATTTATCTGTATGATGATTAACGTGCTTTTTTATTTACGATTACTTTCAATCCCTCTACCTTAAAGGAGTATGTTATGAGCAAATGCCCTGTCACACATTTAACCATGAACAACGGTGCGCCGGTGGCGGACAACCAAAACAGTCTGACCGCCGGCGAGCGTGGCCCGTTACTGGCACAGGATTTATGGCTGAATGAAAAGCTGGCGAATTTTGTGCGCGAAGTGATTCCGGAAAGACGCATGCATGCCAAAGGATCCGGTGCTTACGGCGTATTTACGGTAACGCACGATATTACCCGCTACACCAAAGCGAAAATTTTCAGTCAAATCGGTAAACAGACGGAAATGTTCGCCCGCTTTACCACCGTTGCCGGCGAACGCGGTGCGGCGGATGCCGAACGCGATATTCGCGGCTTTGCGCTGAAGTTTTATACCGAAGAAGGCAACTGGGATATGGTGGGAAATAATACCCCGGTCTTTTTCCTGCGCGATCCGCGTAAATTTCCGGATTTAAACCGTGCCGTCAAACGCGATCCGCGCACCAATATGCGTTCGGCAAATAATAACTGGGATTTCTGGACGCTGCTGCCGGAAGCGCTGCATCAAGTCACGATTGTGATGAGCGATCGCGGCATCCCCGACGGTTATCGCCATATGCACGGCTTCGGTTCGCACACATACAGTTTTATCAACGCCGAAAACGAACGTTACTGGGTCAAATTCCATTTCCGCACCCAGCAGGGCATTAAAAATCTGACGAATAAAGAAGCGGCGGCAATCATCGCCAAGGATCGGGAAAGCAGCCAGAACGATTTATATCAGGCGATTGAACGCGGCGATTTTCCGAAATGGACTCTGTTTATTCAGGTAATGCCGGAAGCCGAGGCGGAAAAAGTGCCTTATCATCCGTTTGATTTAACTAAAGTCTGGCCGAAAAAAGATTATCCGCTAATTGAAGTGGGCGAATTCGAGCTTAACCGCAATCCGGAAAATTTCTTTGCCGAAGTGGAACAGGCCGCTTTCGCACCAAGCAATCTGGTTCCCGGGATCAGCGTCTCGCCGGATAAAATGCTGCAAGCGCGCTTGTTTAATTACGCCGATGCGCAGCGCTACCGTCTGGGGGTGAATTTCAACCAAATTCCGGTTAATGCGCCGCGCTGCCCGGTACACAGTAATCTGCGCGACGGTGCGGGGCGGGTTGACGGCAATTACGGCGGCGGCCCGCACTACGAGCCGAACAGTTTCGCCCAATGGCAGGAGCAAAAACAGTATGCCGAGCCGCCGTTGAAGATCAACGGCGATGCCGCCCATTGGGAATATGCCAATACCAACGACGATTATTTCGAGCAGCCGCGTGCGCTGTTCCGTTTGATGACCGCCGACCAACAACAGGCGCTATTTGACAATACCGCCGCGGCCATGGGCGATGCTTATACGTTTATTAAATACCGCCATATCCGTAACTGCTACGCCTGCGATCCGGCTTACGGCAAAGGGGTCGCCGCAGCGCTGGGATTAACCCTTGAGGATGCGGCGGCCGCTTACGAAACCGATCCGGCACAGGGTTTTGCCCGCCTGGTCAACATCGAATTATAATCCGACAGCAACATAATCCATTCGGGGGCGTAATACGCCCCTGTTTTATTACTGCTAAAACGCTAAAGTGCGGTTATTATTTCATAAGTTTTGGTATAAATTCTTGCTGTTTTATGGAGAATAATATCGCGTTTTATTTATTGCGATAATTCCGAACAAAGTTAATAGAATATTAATAATTACAACTACATTATCAAATAAATTATTTACACTATAGCAATAAATTTTATAAATAAATTTTCCATAAATTACAATATTATTTAAAAAAATAAAAACCCTCACAACTTACTCAGCATGTTCTTTATTTACGCTATAAAACACTTCCGAGCAACAATATTTAAGCAAAAATTAAAAATAATTAACCTTTTGAAAAAATTATAATTTAAGCAGATAAATCCGCCATAAACCACATATTATCACTGACATCGATTTGCATTCTTGTTATTTTTTTGTTAAGGTAAATTGACTTGCGCCATTCAACATTTTTTAACCATCTTTATTTTTTAACTTTAGGAGATAATAATTATAATGTCAGTAAAATTATCCGTTAAAAATTTATATAAAATTTTCGGAGAGCATGAAGACGCCGCATTTAAATTATTAGAAAAAGGCTCATCGAAAGAAGAGGTTTTTTCTAATACGGGATCGACCGTCGCCGTAAATAATGTCTCACTGGAAATTATGTCCGGTGAAATATTCGTGATTATGGGATTGTCCGGCTCGGGAAAATCAACCTTAGTCCGCTTATTGAATCGTTTAATCGAACCGAGCAAAGGCCATGTGTTTATCGACAACGACGATATCGCCGAAATGTCGGAAAGCGAATTACGCGAGGTTCGGCGTAAACGTATCAGCATGGTGTTCCAGTCTTTCGCCCTAATGCCGCATATGACGATTGTGGAAAATACCGCATTTGGTCTGGAATTGTCCGGCATTCCGCTCAAAGCGCGTCAGCAAAAAGCCCTGGAGGCGTTAAGCCGGGTCGGACTGGAAGCCTATGCCGATTCTTATCCGTCGGAACTTTCCGGCGGTATGCAGCAACGGGTCGGGCTGGCGCGGGCATTGGCCAATGATCCGGAGATTTTGTTAATGGACGAGGCCTTTTCGGCGCTTGACCCGTTAATCCGCACCGAAATGCAGGACGAGCTGTTGCGATTACAGGAAAATTCCGACCGCACTATTGTGTTTATTTCTCATGATTTGGATGAAGCCATGCGCATCGGCAACCGCATTGCCATTATGCAAAACGGTCAGGTGATTCAGGTCGGCCAGCCGGATGAGATTTTACAAAATCCGGCAAACGATTATATCCGTTCCTTCATTCAGGGGGTTAACGTTTCCAACGTACTGACGGTGAAAGACATCGCCAGCAAACGGCATTTACTGGATATCGTGCAGAAAACCGATAACGAAAAACCGCATGTGGCGCTCAAATTGCTGGAACAGCACGAACGTGATTTTGCCGTGGTATCCGATCGCCGCGGCATCTATCAGGGCATGGTTTCGGTGGATTCGCTGCAACAGGCGAAACGCAACAAACAGTTACTGGCGGACAGTTTTATTGAAATCACCGCCTTGCCGCCGGACAGTTTGATCGGCGATGTTATCAGCGATGTGGCGCAGGCGCCCTGCCCGCTTCCGATTGTTGACCAACACGGACGTTATTATGGGGTTATCACCAAAGTGAAAGTATTACAAACATTAGATAGAAGGACTGAATAATGACAACGGAAAATGCAGCAAATACAGATGCCTGGGACAGTATGACGCAAAGCGCGGCGCAAACGGACGCCGCCGATTGGCTGACCGCGTCGCAACACAGCACGCAATTCGACTGGCTCCACCCTTTTAACGATACGTTGATTCCTTTCGGTCATTGGGTGGAAAGCGCAATCAACTGGCTGGTTATGCATTTAAGAGATTTTTTCCTGTTTATCAGCGCACCGATTGACACCATCTTAACCTTATTTCAATCGTTATTTAATTTACTGCCGCCGACGGTCATGTTGCTGGTGCTGAGTTTAATCGTATGGCAGCTTTCCACCTTTCGGCTGGCATTATTGACATTGCTGTCGATGATCGTGATCGGCGCCGTCGGTGCCTGGGACGAAATGATGATCACGCTGGCGCTGGTGCTGACTTCGGTCTCCTTTTGTTTGCTTATCGGCTTGCCGATGGGGATCTGGATGGCGCGTTCGCAGCGCGCCTCGGCTATTATCAAACCGATTCTGGATGCCATGCAAACCACGCCGGCATTTGTGTATTTAGTGCCGATCGTGATGCTGTTCGGGATCGGTAATGTACCCGGCGTAGTCGTCACCATTATCTTTGCCTTGCCACCGATTATCCGCCTGACCATTTTAGGTATCCGTCAAGTGCCGGAATCACTGATTGAAGCGGCAAACGCCTTCGGCGCAAACCGCAAACAGTTATTGTATAAAGTACAGCTGCCGTTAGCCATGCCGTCAATTATGGCGGGCATTAACCAAACCTTAATGCTGTCGCTGTCGATGGTGGTGATCGCCTCCATGATTGCGGTCGGCGGTTTAGGTCAAATGGTGCTGCGCGGCATCGGCCGTCTGGATATGGGACAAGCGGCGACCGGCGGATTAGGCATCGTGTTAATGGCGATTATTTTGGATCGCTTAACCCAAAAAGTCGGCGAAAACATGCAAAGCACCACGCGCCAGCGTTGGTATCAGCGCGGTATTATCGGCCTGTTTACCCGCACCAAACAATAACCGTCGATAAACCGGCATAAATGTACCGGCTCGCTTACCGAATAACATCAATGAAGGAGAAAACATGTTACATAACACAACAAAAATGACCGCACTTACCCTTTTTTCCGTTTTTAGCGCCGCGACAGTGCAGGCGAACGACACGGTGATTCAGCCGATTCAAAGCACCATTGCGGAAGAAACCTTTCAAACGGTGTTGGTATCAAAAGGTCTGGAAGCGTTGGGCTATCAGGTTAACGCACCGAAAGAAGTGGATTACAATGTGGCTTATGCGTCGGTTGCCAACGGCGACGCCACTTTCCTCGCCACCAACTGGAGCCCGCTGCATAATGATAAATACGAAAAAGCCGGCGGCGACAACGCCTTCTATCGTCAGGGGGTTTATGTGAATAACGCGGTACACGGCTATTTAATTGATAAAAAAACCGCGGATAAATACGGCATTACCAATATCGGCCAGCTCAAAGATCCGGCAATGGCAAAATTATTCGACCATGACGGCGACGGCAAAGCCAATTTAACCGGCTGTAACCCGGGCTGGGGTTGTGAACGCGCCATTAATGAACATTTCGATATTTATCAGCTGGGCGACACCATTGAACACGATCAGGGCAACTACTCCGCGCTGATCGCCAATACCATCGCCCGTTATAAAAACGGCGAACCGGTGCTGTATTACACCTGGACGCCGTACTGGGTCAGCGGCGTGCTGGTGCCCGGCAAAGATGTAGTCTGGCTTGAAGTGCCGAAAGACACCGCGCCCGGCAAAACTGCGCCGAAAAATACCGCACTGCCGAACGGTAAAGACTACGGGTTCACCATGAATACGATCAACATTATCGCCAATAAAGCCTTTGCCCAACAGCATCCGGACGCGGCAAAATTATTCTCGCTGATGAAACTGCCGTTAAGCGATATTAACGCGCAGAATATGGCAATGCGCCAGGGACAGAATTCAACGAAAGACATCGAGCGTCATGTGGACGGCTGGATTAAAGCCCATCAGGCCGAATTCGACAACTGGGTGGCACAGGCAAAAGCGGCTAAAAAATAACCGCACTTAGTCTACTCACTCACCGATAAAATAAGCCTGACCGCTAACGGTCAGGCTTATTTTTTGGCAAAACGCACCGCATTTTACCTCAACCGGCGCCGGGCGGATAAGGCGTGCGGTCAGCGGTTTAATTTCCGATTCGCTGTTTGATCCGATCGGCGAACATACCGATACTGACGGCAAAATAATTGGATTTATTCCAATCCAGAATGGTGCGGAAATTATTAGAAACCAGAAAAGCCCGCCCGACATCCTGATCCGGACGCACCAGCCATAATTGCGCTGGCGCCAATGCGGCCAGTTTTTCCTGCTCCTGCGCACTCGGCGATTTCAGGATCACGCCGAGCGCCTGCCAATCCCGTAAGGAGCGGGCTTTGCCTTTTTCCGTGCCGGACAGACTTAAATCCACATACTGCGTTAAGCTCACCTCCACGCCCCAAGGCAGTTTATCGTTCCAACCGACGGTATGCAGATAATTGGCGATAGAGGCGAAAACATCATAATGGTTAGCCCAGATATCTTTTTCACCGTCATTATCGCCATCCGCCGCATAGCTTAAATAAGAACTCGGCATAAACTGCGTCTGCCCCATTGCGCCCGCCCAAGAGCCCAGCATTTTATCCCGCCGGATATGGTCGCGCTCCAGCATTTTCATCGCCGCTACAAATTCCCGGCTGAACAACGCCTCGCGCCGTCCGTCAAAAGCCAGTGTCGCCAGCACGGATAAGACGTCATAATTGCCCTGATAATAGCCGAAGCTGCTTTCCATGCCCCACAGCGCCAGCAGATATTCTTTCTGCACGCCGAAACGGCGGCTGGCGGCTTCCAGTTGCGGCAATTGTTCCCAATAACGTTCTTCGGCAATATCCACTTTATTAGTCGTCAGCACGCGGTTGACATAATTGGTGACGCCGTTTGGATTCACCACCGGCGGCGAACTCGGATCACGGCGTTTGGCTCTGCCCGCCTGCTGCCAGTCGAGATCCACCGCTTTTTGAATATAACGGATATTATTCTGTTCATTCAGTACCGCCGCGGACACGCCCTGTCCGGCGGCTTTGGATTTTAAAAACCGCACATAATCATCAAAATTCTGCCATGTACGCGGTTTATCATACGCCGCCGCGCTATCGATAGCTTTTATCGGGGCATAATGCCCGTTTTCGTTCTGATTGTGACTGCCGGCGCAGCCTGCCAGAATCAGCGCCGCGGCGCAGAAGGCCAAGCGGATTGAAGGTTGACGCATTTTACTTTCCTCACTAATACAACGCCTTGTTTGCCCAAGGCGATAAAAAATAACAAATTACTTACGCAAAAACCGATACACTACTTGCAGCAGCGAAAGCGGTAATAAACGCGGGATCACGCGCAGGGCGAAAATCCCCAGCCCGGAGAGCGTACCCTGCATATGTAAACGGCGCTTCAGTTTAAATAAATGCCACTCACAGCGGGCTTGTGCCAGACCGCGGCGGCGACCGACCATGCCGTTGCCGACCCGCGCATACACCAGAATATCCGCCAGATTCGCCACCTGCTGCGGATATTGCGCCACCAGATTAATCCATAAATAATAATCTTCCTGCAAATCCTGATAACCGCCGGCCGCCTGCACGGCGGATTTTTTATACGCCACCGTCATATGATTAAACGGACAGCGCCGGCGGGTAAACGCCACAATCTGCGCCGCACCGGTCGGCACCCGGCGATAACTGACGATATGCTGAATATCGGTACCGAATTCGGCAATTTGTCCGCCGACAATCACCGTGTCGGGATGTTGCCGAATAAAAGCCGCCTGTTTTTCAAATCGCTGCGGATCACAAATATCATCGGTATCCATACGAAACACCCATTCGTGCGTACAATGGCGCAGCCCCTCGTTTAACGCCTGACCCAAACCGCGGTTCTGCGCCAGCCGGACAATATTCAGCGGCAAAAATTGTTGATAATTTTGCACCGCACTTTCCAGCGCCGGAGTGAGCGGGCCGTCAAACACCAGAACGATTTCATCCGCCGGCAGGCTCTGTACTTTTAAACTTTCAAGACATTCAAGCAGATATTGCGGATTTTCTTTAACATATAAAGACATTAATACGGAAAATTTCATTAGATAAACCTTTTCAAATTAATCGCCAGCCGCGGCGAAAGCAGCGTAATCACCGCGATAAACAGGGATTTAACACGACGATCAAGTTTAAACATGGCGAAATAGTATTTTGCGGCACGGCGCGACAAATTCATCATATGCGGATAAGCCAGCATATATTGCGCGTTCAGCGCAAAGTTTTTACGCTGCACCGCCGTCGTAACATATTTTTCGCCAATCACGGCGATCGCTTTTTGCGTATTCGCCGTATTGGTGGAAACACTGGAACGCTTGGTGTGAAAACTACAGCGGCTTAGCGGCTTATCCACATACAGCGGGCGAAACGCCGCATCGCTGACCAGTTTCAGCACAAACTCATAATCTTCCAGCGAAAGCAAATCGGTGGATAAGCCGCCCACTTGCAGAAACAGCGCTTTGGTCAGCCCGATCATCGGCATACCGCCGATTTTATTGGCGCGCAGAATATTGTCTAAGGTCAGCGCGCGCACATCCGCATAAGGGTGAGTAAAATAGGTGAAATGTTCGTTAACCATCACACATTGCGCCGGATGATACACAAAATTCGCCTGCGGTTGCGCGGCGATCGCCTGTGCCAGCACTTCGCATTTATTATCGGCGAACCGGTCATCATCATCTAAAAACAGCAGCCAGTCGTGCGTTGCCAACCGGGCGCCGATATTGCGGCTGCGCGCCGCCCCCTGATTGGTGTCATTGCGCACCACGCGAACCGGAAACGGATAAGCCTCCGTCACCTCAACGGCGTCCGGTGAGCAATCATCAACAATGATCACTTCAAAATTATAACGGGTCTGCCGCCGCAAGCTGTCCAGCAGCGCGGGGATTTCCGTTTTGCGGTTATAGGACGGCACGATAATACTAAACATCAATCATTCCCCTTACGGTTAAATAACAGCCGGTTTTTCCCCTCTCTGCCGAACAGGGACAACAACATCAGCAACGTCAGCATAATGCCCGGAAAGGCGTAAGTATCCGCCTTAATATTCAATACCGACAGAATAAACAGGGTCGATAAGGTAAAAATCCGGCTGCCGTCAAACCAATTGAGCGCGATTTTACGCACAAAATAAGCGGTAAACAAAAAACACACCAGCACGTTCAGCACACCGCCGTACAGCGCCTGACGCAAAAAGCCGCTGTCGGTGCCGCCGTAATATTTGCCTTCCGGCGTCACATAATAGCCGTCGCCGAACAACAGCTGGCGCCACTGCGGCATAAATAAATGCTTTTGCATCAGGGTATCGGTGGAAGAACTGGTTAAGCCGCGGTGATTTAACACATTAATCAACGGTTCCAGCGCATGCGCCACATACTTGTTTTCGGCATAATTCAGCGCCAGCAAAACGCACAGCGCGGCAAACAGCAACAACGCCGGAATATAGCGCCATTTAAAATACAGGGCGATGCTGATAAGCGACAGAATTAAAAAAGTGCGGCCGGAAATCAGCCCGATAAATAACATCAGAAATAAAAACACCGCACTGATATTATTGTGCCGTTTATTGTATGCCAGCAGAAAATGCAGCAGCATCAGATAAAACGCGCTGAGCTGAAAAAATGCCGCCGAGGTAAGATTATACAGGCGGTATTCCTGCTCCGAGCCGTAAAAACGCGGCAGCAGCACATGGGTGGACAGCGCGGCATCAATGGCGAACGAAAGCCCAATCAAAGCCAGCAAACCGATGAATGCCTGCACGGCGATGCCGATTTTCAGATCGCGCACCATCCTTGCCTGCCCGTCCGGCGTGAAATAAAACAGATTATAAATGCCCAGTGCGAACACAAACAAAATCAGGGTTTTGCTGTATTGCAGTAGCACGGAAAAATCTTTGCTGCCGTGTATAATCAGCGGTAAAAAACTGAATAAGAGCAAGCCGATAATTACGGCGAAACTGTCCAGCGGAACGATCACACCCTGCGGCAATTGGTTCCGCCGCCAACGATATGCCAGCCAAAGCAACGCCGCCGCTCCACACAAAAATGCCATGCGAAAGACATGAAACAGCCACGGATCATAGAGATAAAACAGGTTAAATAATGCCGACATTCATCGTTTTCCTAAATTGCGTTTAACCGCCAAACATTTCTTTGCCGGATATTTCAATAATTTCTGCCATATATTATGTTGCAGCGAACCGCGCAGCGTTTCCAGATTACTGGTAAGCTGCGGGTTTTCGATCACCATTAACGGACGGATCACCGCGATATCCAGCCCGAATTGATCACCGAATAAAATATAATCGTCCGCCAGCCAGAACGGGCGCTGCGGCTGCGATAAAAATGCGCCGAGGGCGGATTTTCTGATTAAATAGGCTACCGTGCCGGCGAAATAATTGCGGTACGGATAGGCATATTTGAAAGCACAACCGCTGATCGGCCGGCGTAAACAAGACAAAGTTGTCGGGTAATTGATTTCCAGTTCCCAATGGTTAAAGGCGGGAATTTTCGATTGCCCGATCAAAATAATATCCGCCCCGATCCGTTGCCGTATAATGCAATCCAGATTCGCCTGAAACGCCGGCGCCAATAAAGCATCGTCTTCACAGATCAAACAATATTCATCCGCGGCGATGCCGTCGTCTGCCGCAATCAGGCGATACACCGCCAGATGACTGAGCGTGCAGCCGATTTCGCCTTTGGTCACCGCTCTGCCGTAACGACGTGCAAACTCGTCCGCCGCAAAAAGTGCGGTCAGTTTTTCGTCGGTTTCCGCCATGGTATTGATGGCGCTGAAAACCCGGAAATCGCGGGTATCGGGCTGGGCAAAAAACAGCTCGCGGCGGTGAGCGTCTTTATCCAAGGAAATCAGATATTTTTTCATTTCTCTTCCTATTTCTGGTTTGCTTGTCAGCAACTATCCGTTATGTCGGCATCGGCGCTTACACCGATTGTGCGACCGGAAATTTATAATAATACACAATGGAAATCAGCAAACGTGTCAGACTTGCGCCGATTAACGCATAGCCGACGCCGTACAGGCCCTGCGTTTTAAAACAGAAAAACAGCAGCACCAGCACGAAAATCGAGATCAGCTGACGGGTGAATAATAGCACCTGTTTGCCTAAAATCAGCATATTCTGCGACAGCACCCAAGACAATCCCGCCAGAATCGAATTAATGATAAACAGCAACAATGCCGGCGCAGCCTGCGCATAACGCGCGCCGAAAAAGAAGGTGACGACCGCTTCGGCCAGAACCGGCACAATCGCCACCGCACCGATGCTCATGGCAGCGATCAATACTAACACCGGTTTAATCCGGTTGATGTTATTCAGCAGGCCGGAATAATAATAATCCGCCAGCATATTGATGAATTTCGTCAGCAGCGCATCAAACGCGATGCACACCGTATAAAGTCCCAGCGTGTAATTGCCCATTAGCGACACGATCAGAAACTTATCCAGATTCACCGTGGTGGCGCCGAAAGTTTGCAGCAGATTTTGCTTGATCCAGTTTTTGCCGAAAAAACGCAAATCAATGTCGGTAATCTCATTTTCGCGTTTGAACTTCGTCTCAATTTTGCCCAGATAATATAAACAGCACAGCGCCTGCACGGCGGTCAGCGCCGTCAGCAGATACACCACCGCGGCGATATGCTGTTCGCCGAACAGCATATAATACACCCCGTACAGTAACACGGCTAAAATCGGCTGTTGCAGAGAAAGCAGGCGATAAACGCCCAAATTGGCATCGATTTTGCTGTTTTCCAGCGTAATGGTCAGCACGGCGGTCAGCACCACATTGAGCACAAACAGCGCATGCAAATCCGTAATGTTAAACAGACACAAAGCCAGCACGGCAACCAGCGCGGCGATAATCAGAAAGCCGAATACATAATAGCGCCAATAGTGATATTGTTTGCGGCGCATGCACAATGCCAGCGCAAAACCGACCCCGCCGGCGCCCACGGTCACCACATAAGTGACGGCGGTCACAAACAATTGGAATGCGCCGCGTTCGTCCACGGTCAGCAGGTGAGCCAGCAAAAAGGAACTCACCATCGTCAGCCCGGTACTGACAATCGTGACCAGCAGCAGGCTGAGCAGGTTGCGATGATTACCGTTCATATTGTGTTGCGAAGTCGATCGCGTTCGTCCATTGATTGTAATAAGCGGAATTTTTGCCGTAAGAATTATCGCATACCTGATTCGGCAATTCTAACAGGCAGGAAAAGATATGCCCGTGCAGCCGGCTGGTCACGACGGTGTCATAACGCAGAAATTCCGCCCGCGCCCGTTCAATCACATTCAGCGTGTGGCGATACCACATCGCATTCACCCAATTTTTCACGAAGGTCAAATGCAATTTATTGGCAACCCGCGCCAGACGGCCGCACAGCAGTTCATAGTTGACATCTTGCTTGCTCAGAATATCTTCCCAGTCTTTCACCGCGGCATGTGGCGGCAGTGTGGCCTGAATGTCTTTTTCCAGCCGGCTGGCTTCAATATCTTTGCGTAAAAAATACAGAATATTTTCTGTTGATTTTTGCACCGCACTTGGTGTTTTCCGCGTCAGCACGCCATACAGCTGATGAGCCATATCGGGCGATAAAAATACTTTATCGGAAAATTTACCCTGCATTAATTCAAAGGTTGCTTTATCGCGCGCCAACAAATAGCAATCGCGGTGAGCGGAAAAAATCGCCGCCGATTTTTCCAGCGCCGTCTGATCGGAAAAATACGCCGTTTGCGGCAGCACAATAATCCGGTTATGCGGAAACGCCGCCACCAGCGCTTCACGCAGACGCTGAATAGCCGGATACAAATCGCCGAAATTGCCGCCGCCGTGGCACAGCAGCGTGGTGGTCGGCTTGACATATTTTTTCACTTCGTCAAGATCAAAACTCTGCAAACAGCGCCGCAGGCGGACATTCACGCCGTAATCGTTAAAAAACCGTTCCGTACCGGCATAAATCAACAGATCCCCGACGTTTAAATGCAACGGGTAATCAAAATACAACACATCGTTTTTATCGATAATCAAGTCAAGAATCTTTTTCAATTCCTGCTTAAGGGAAACTAACACTTCATTCATTTTCTACCCGTTTTACTTGTTACATAACGATCTTCGCCAAAGGCAAGCATTTTAAAGCATAACGCCGACAGGCTTAAGCGTCTTTACAAAATATTCTAACCGCTTTATGCTTGCGCAATCCGCACAACTGCTATTTTGACAACGGACTCGCATGATAGTTCTTTATGGATAAGGTATAACTCTATGTATGCACTGACAAAATTTCTCACCGCGCTGGCACTTCCGCCGTTTAACGTGTTAATTTTATGGCTGCTGGCATTATGCTTCGGCTATCTGGAATACAAAAAACTCAGCTACGCCTGCGGCCTGCTCGGCATCCTGATCCTGTATATTTTCAGTATTCCTTATACCGCGCAAAAGCTACAGGACAGCCTGATCGTTGAGGATAATCTGACGCTCGACGATTATAACACCGCGCAGGCTATTGTGGTGCTGGGCGGCGGACTGCGTGACAGCAAAGAGTTGTTCGGCGCCCTTGCCGTGCCGCCGATTCCGCTGGAACGGTTACGCTACGCCGCGTATTTACATAATCAAACGCAGCTGCCGGTTTTAATCAGCGGCGGCAACCCGAACGGCAATTCGGAAGCCAAAATCATGGCGGATGAGTTGCAAACCTTCTTCCATGTCCCGACCCAATGGCAGGAAAAACAATCGCACACCACCGCACAAAACGCCCGTTTCACCCGAGAGATCCTTGCGAAAGAAAATATTAAACGCATTATTCTGGTGACGAATCAATGGCATATGCAACGGGCGAAACTGTTATTTGAAAAACAGGGATTTGACGTTTTACCGGCAAGCGTCGGCGAAGGCATAACCCCGGCTTATTATCCGCTGAATCTGATGCACTTTATCCCGCAAGCCGGCGCCATGCCCGCCAATATGCAGGCGCTGAAAGAATGGCTCGGCTACTGGAAAGAAAAAACCTTTTAACCCACACCGCCGGCATCGCTTCGAACAATAAAAAGTGCGGTGAAAAATCAAGCTATTTTCAACCGCACTTTACCCGACCGGCAATTCGATACACCGACCGATTTTAAAACACAAAAGTGCGGTGAAAAATCAAGCTATTTTCAACCGCACTTTACCCAAGCGCCAATTCGATACACCGACCGATTTTAAAATAAAAAAGTGCGGTGAAAAATTAAGCTATTTTCAACCGCACTTTACCCGCCTTAAAAGCCAAGCCGATTGCACCGACCGATTTTAACATAAAAAAAGTGCGGTTAAAAAACACAAGGAATTTTAACCGCACGTTGTTCAGGTCAGATTACCGGATTACCATTGATAACCCACGCCGACGGAACCACCCACATCGCCCTGCGTATTGGCATTACCCTGTAGCTTCAGGATCACTTTACCGTTATCGCTGGCGCGGGAATAGCCCACCGCCACGGCGCTTTGACCTTTGAAGGTACCGGCTGATGCCGCCACCATGGATTTACCCGGAATATATACTTGCGGTAAACCGGCTGCGGCATTCGCACCGGCGATACCTGCGCGAAGATCTTTATTGTTGCGGTTGAGCCGGTTGTACACATCGCCCATGCTTTGTTTCAGCTGGCTGACGTTCACCGCATCGGTATCCGCCGAACCGCCTTTCACATTGTGGATCTGACGGGCTTCACCGTTATTGCCGGCAATGCTGATTCCGCTCTCGTTGGAAGAGATCGTAGTCGCATTATTGCCGCTGCCGATTTTCACGGAATCGAATGTCGGGTTCATTGAGGTTGCAATGGCGACATCGTTGCCTTTGCGGGTGATCTCAATATTGTTACCGGCATTAATATTCACCGTATTACCGGCTTTCACTTTCGCCGCTTTCGTATCGCTGCTGTCGGTCACTTTACCGCTGCTGCCTTCAACTTTGGTAGAGTGCAGATTCCAGCTGACATTGTTCACCGTATTGGCAACGGTGGTCGCATTCACCACGCTTGAACCGTCGGTCGGCGCCGCGACGGTGCCGTTGTCATTCACGGTTAAATCCGTCGTTTTCACGTCATAAGACACGCTGGTGACGCCGTCTTTGGTGGTGACGTTGGCGGAGGTGCCTTTACCGTTCACATAGTTCACGCTGTCACCCGGATTAATCAGCGAAGTGGAACCGTCGCTATTGGTTGTGCGCCAGCCGCTGTTGTTAATCGCGTTGATCACATCACCGGTGGTGGCAATCTTAGTCGGTGTAATATCACCGGATGCCACGCCCGTGGTGGTATTGGTCGTGATATTGCCGGTATCCACGTTATATGTCACGTTAGTACCGTTCACTACCGCAACGGTGCCTGTGCCATTATTAAAGCTGACGGTCTGATTGCCGACGGTCGTCGCGTTGGCATCATCATTATTGCCCGTCAGTTTCCATTTCACCGATTCCGTCGCATTGGCAATATTATTGTTAATATTGGTGATGTTTTCTTTCAGCTGATCCACATTCACCGCATCCGTGCCGTTTGTACCGGCAGATACGTTGGTGATTTGGTTGCCGCCCATATCCACCGTTGAATTAGGCGCCACGCTGAAGTTATGTACCTGCGTGTCACCGGTCACCGTTAAGTTTTTAAAGGTGACGTTTTCTTTCGTTGCGTAGGTATAAGTCACATTGCCGTTGGCATCAACGCTTTGTGTCACCTGCATATTGTCGCCCGCTTCGAAATTCACCGCTTTACCCGGATTAATCACGGTTTCGGTTGCGCCGCCGGTTGCGGTGGTCGAATTGGTGATCCAGCCGGACTTATTAATCGCATCAACCACATTGGTGGCGTTGACAAAATTAGAGCCGTCGGTGTTATCGGCAACTTTCACCGTTCCGTTCGGATTGGTGGTGACGTTACCGGCTAAGGCGTTCTTCACGTTGGTGGTATTCACACTTAAGTTTACGGAACCGTCGGTATTATTGGTTACGCTGACGGAATTATCGCCGGACACCAGATTCACATCAAAGGTCACATTCGAACCGCTGACATTGGATTTCGTACCGACACCGTTGACAAAGTTCACCTGATCGCCGAATTTAATCTGCGCCGTTTCAGTCCCGGCGTTATTGCCGACTTTCCAATAACCGCTGTTCACCGCGTTGATAATATCGGTCACGGTAGCAAAACCGTCATTACCCGCCACTAAAGCACCGTTGGTCGTGTTGCCAAAGGATCCGGTTTTTACCGATAAATCGTAAATCGTCTGACCGTTGGCGCCGGTAGAGTTGGTGACGTTTACGGTGTTATCTTTAGACGTCACTTCCGTTTTCGCCGCCGCAACGGATTTATTTAACTGATTCAGATTCACCGCATCCGTACCGTTAGTGCCGTTTGCGACATTGGTAATGGTGGTGTTGCCTGCGTCAATGCCGGTTGAATTGATTGTCACCGGCCCGACCACTACGCTGTCAAAACTTGAGTTCATATTGGTCGCGATAGAGATTTTATTCGCCGATTGGGTAACATTAATGTTTTTACCTGCATCAATCGTCACCACTTCACCCGCTTTAATCTGCTCTTCTGTCGTACCCGTTACATTACCGTCAGATTTTGAAGTCGTCAGATTCCAAGACACATTATTTACCGTATTGACAATATCACCCACGGTCGCCACTTTATTTTCATCACCACTTTTCGCTGCGGCCGTACCATTGGCATTCACTTGCGAACCGCCGGTGATCACTTCCAGTTTACCGGTGGTGCTATTGGTGTTAATGGTTGTGCCGTCGGTGTTGACCGCTAAGTCATAAATATTCGCACCGGTGGTGGCGTTTTGTGAAACATTGACCGTCACGGATTTATCTTTTGACGTCACTTCTTCTTTAGATGCCGCCACGGATTTATTTAACTGATCCAGATTCACCGCATCCGTGCCGTTGGTGCCCGCAGTCACATTGGTGATTTGCGTATTACCCGCGTCAATACCACTGGAATTAATCGTCACATTGCCGACTTTCACACTGTTAAAGTTGACATCATCGGTCGTGGACAGATTAAAGGTTGTCCCGTTTTGTACAATCTTGATATTTTTACCTGCATTATAAGTCACGGTTTCGCCGGCTTTCACTTTGGCGGTCGCATTGCCTTCCACCTCACCATTAGTGCCGTCAACTTTACCCGCAACGGTATTCCACGACACATTATTAATGGTGTTGACAATATCACCGATGGTCGCCACATCCGTAGTGTTGCTGCCGTCCTCAACTTCGGCTGTACCGTTGTCATTAGTAGTGGTATTACCGCTCACCACTTCCAGCGCACCGGTGGTGCTGTTCGGTTTAATTGTCGTATTATCCGTATTCACTTCAACGTTATAAACCGTCTGACCGTTTTTGCCGGTAGAGTTTGTGACATTAATGGTATTATTTGTTGAAGTCACTTCCGTTTTTGCAGCCGCCACGGATGAGTTCAACTGACTAACATTCACCGCATCCGTTGCATTGGTACCCGCAGTGACATTAGTAATTTTGGTGTTACCTGCATCAATGCCTGTGGTGGAATTAATCGTCACATTGCCGACTTTCACACTGTTAAAGCTCACATCATCTGCCGTGGCATAAGTAAAGGTACCGTTTTCCTGTTTCACTTTCAGGTTTTTACCCGCTTGGAATTTCAGGGTTTCACCGGCTTTCACTTTGTACTCAGATTTACCCTCCTGATCGGTAAAATCAGTTGCATCTGTGCCGATTGTCGCTACAAAAGAAGCATTGTTAATCGCATTGGTTACTGTGCTTGCATTAACCAGATTAGCGCCGTCGCCGCCGTCCACTTTTACTGTGCCGTTATCATTAACAGCCAGATTTGTGGTATTGGCAACGATTTTATCGCCGTCCGTTTTGATAGTGGAATTATCCACATTCACACTGTAGGACACGTTGGATACCGTACCGTTTTCGGTAACAGTCACATTCGCCACCGTATTGCTACCGTTAACAAAGTTAATCTGATCACCGGCTTTTACATCATCGACTTTAGTGCCGCTGTTATCACCCAGTTTCCAGGATACATTGTTCGCCACATTTACCAAAGTAGTGGCATTTACCAGCTGATCGCCGGCAGTCGCATTATTGGTAATATTCGGTACAACTGCTGTTCCGTTACCGTCCACAGTAGCATTACCGGTAATATTATTACGCACCTGAGTCTCGTTAACCGAAATATTGACATAACGGATATTGTCATTCGTTACCCCGGTAACATTAACCGCACCTTCGCCAACAAATTTCACTTCATTGGCGTTTTTCACCGTATCGGTATAATTATTACCCAGAGCAGAAACCACCCAGCCCATATTCTGCAGATCACGCACGGTGGCGGCGGAATTTAAGGTCGTTTCCGGTAAGTTGGTTAAATTCACTAAAGTCGAGCTACTTGCAGTTCCGTTCGGATTGGTATTAACGGTTTGTGTATTTAATACCGAACCTACACCGGTAATCTGTGTCGGCTTACCGTTAGTGGTAATATTCAGTGCGTTCACCGGCATATTGCTTGCATTATTGTTCGTAGCGTTTGTGGCCGCTTCCGCACTAAAGTTGACTGTCGGCGCACTGCTGTTTGCCACATTACCGACGGTCAGCGTGGTAGTATTCACATTATTAAATGTGACATTATCTTCCGTAGCATAAGTGAAAGTACCGTTATCCTGTTTCACTTTCAGGTTTTTACCCGCTTGGAATGTCAGGGTTTCACCGGCTTTCACTTTGTAGCTGGATTTACCGTCCTGATCAGTAAAATCAGTTGCATCTTTGCCGATTGTCGCCACAAAGGAAGCGTTGTTAATCGCATTGGTTACTGTGCTTGCATTAACTAGATTCGAACCGTTAGCATCATCCACTTTTACCGTGCCGTTGTCATTTACCGTCAGATTAGTAGTGTTCGCAGTAACTTTGCCGTCATCACCGGTTTTAATAGTGGAATTATCCACATTTACACTGTAAGATACATTAGATACCGTACCGTCATCATTTACAGTCACATTCGACACGGTATTAGTACCGTTAATAAAATTCACCTGATCGCCGGCTTTTACATCATCAACTTTTTGAGCTGTGCTGTTACCCAGTTTCCAGGATACATTGTTAATCGTGTTAACAATATCACCGACTGTTGCCACACTGCTTACGTTACTACCATTCGCTACAGCTGCGGTACCGTTAGTATTGGTTGTGGTGTTACCTGTTACCACTTCCAATGCGCCAGTCGTAGAATTTGGCTTAATGGTTGTATTATCCGTATTCACTTCAACGTTATAAATAGTCTGACCTTTATCACCTGTCGAACTGGTAACATTAACGGTATTGTTCGCTGAGGTTACTTCAGTTTTGGTTGCATTTAACTGGCTGAGATTTACCGCATCCGTTGCATTAGTGCCGTTAGATACGTTGGTAATTGTCGTATTGCCTGCGTCAATGCCGGTTGTATTGTTAATTTTTACCGGGCCGACAGTTAAGGTATCATTAACCGTCACGTTGGTAAATGTTGGTGTCGCGCTGACGGAATAAGTAAAGTTCTGGCCATCCTGCTTAATCACCATATTGTCACCGGCTAATAGAGTAACGGTCTCGCCGGCTTTAACCTGTTCATCGGATTTAGTACCGGCTTGAGTACCCGTACCGTTGGTGCCTGAAGTGATATTCCAAGACACATTATTCATGGTATTAACAATATCGCCGATAGTCGCCACATCCGTATTATTGCTGCCGTCCGCCACTTTCGCCGTGCCATTACTATTGGTTGTGGTGTTACCGCTAACTACTTCCAGCGCGCCGGTGCTGCTGTTAGTGTTAATGGTTTTACCGTCCGCATTGACTTCAACATTATAAATCGTCTGCCCCTCTGTACCGGTAGAGTTCGTTACCGTCACAGTTTGGTTTGCTGACTTCACTTCCGTTTTAGTTGAATTTAACTGGCTGAGATTCACCGCATCCGTTGCGTTAGTGCCGTTTGCAACATTGGTAATGGTGGTGTTACCTGCATCAATACCTGTGGTGGAATTAATTGTTACATTGCCGACTTTAACGTTCTCAAAACTTACATTATCTTCCGTAGCATAAGTAAAGGCGCCATTTTCCTGTTTCACTTTCAGGTTCTTACCTGCTTGGAATACCAGAGTTTCACCGGCTTTTACCGTATAATTAGATTTACCGTCCTGATTAGCAAAAGTCGTCGTATTGGTGCCGATTGTCGCCACAAATGAGGCATTGTTAATGGCGTTAATCACGGTGCTGGCATTCACCAGATTTGACCCGTTTCCATTGTCATCAACTTTTACCGTACCGTTATTATTTACTGTCAGATTAGTAGTATTTGCCGTAACGTTGCCGTCATCACCGGTTTTAATGGTGGAGTTATCCACTTTCACACTGTAAGACACATTGGATACCGTATTGTTTTCGGTAACAGTCACATTCGACACCGTATTGGTACCGTTAACAAAATTCACCTGATCACCGGCTTTTACATCATCAACTTTAGTGCCGCTATTATTACCCAGTTTCCAGGATACATTATTTACATAATCCGTTAGATTATTCGCAACCATATAAAGCTGTGAACCGTTAATCGCTTCGGTAGAGCCGGCAGTGATATTCCCCGCCGCAACATTGATAATTTTGCGTTCATCACCTTTAGCACCAATGCTGACATATTCGCCGGAATCTACGCTGGTACCGGCAAATCCAGTATAAGTAATATTATTTACCGTTGCGGTAGTACAACCGACCACCGACGCATCGCCTTGAGAAGAATCCCCCAAGATCACGGAATCTTTGGTTGTCGCATTCACATTGTTACCCAGCACGCTGGTATTTTGTGCAGCCGAAGAAATGGTATTGTTGTTACCAATGGCACTGGAATTCACGCCGGATACATTGTTGCTGCTGCCAATCGCAATAGACTGTGTGCCTGAAGCGTTCGCCTCTTTACCGATAGCAATACTGCTATCTTTGCTCGCATTGGCGTGATACCCCTGAGCGATGGCACTTTCCCCGCTTGCGTTTGCATTATTACCCAGCGCAATGGTGCTTTCATTGCTTGCCTTGGCATAATAGCCGCCGGCAAAAGCATAATCGCTGCTTGCATTAGCATAACTGCCCACAGCTGAAGAATAATTTGCCGAAGCATTGGCATTACCGCCTAATGCCGATGAATAGTCTGCTGAAGCATTTGCATTTGCGCCCAGTGCTGCCGACTGAATGCCGCCGGCTTTTGCCTGACTACCGATAGCCGTTGCATAATCCTTTGTAGCCTTAGCATAATAACCCATGCTTACCGTGCTGTTTCCTGTCGCCTCCCCTTGATAACCGACATTTACCGCACCGGTGCCGGTGCTGTTACCGGCAAGCGCAATAGCAGAATTTCCTGTGGCATTGGCTTTATTCCCCACCGCAACCGCGTTATCACCATCGGCATTGGTATGAATACCGAATGCCAACGCGCCTCCTTGGCTGCTTGTATTAGCTGAGTTATTCGTATTAGTTTTAGCACCATAACCGACCGCAATATCATCATTCATTGTTGCATTAGACAATTCACCGATTGCAACCGTTCTTAATCCGGCTGCTTTAGATTCATTACCAATAGAAACACTGCCTATACCGGACGCAGTCGAATTAATCCCGATAGCCGTTGCATTAGCACCGCTAGCATTAGCCGCAACGCCGGCAGCTAATGCATTAACGCCTGTAGCACCATCATTTTTATAGTTAGCTTGCTGTGTGCCATTATCATTCACACTATAGTAATGCACGCCAGTTGAAGATATGGTGAAATTACCGTTGCTTTGCGTAATATTAATATTATCCCCGGCAATAAAGGTCACGGTGTCACCCGGATTAATCAATTCATTGCTTGAACCGGTATTATTCCCCGTTCCGGTTTTGTTAGAAGTTGCATACCAACCCGCACTTTGCACCGCAGCAGCCACATCAGCAACCGTTGCCACACCGGTCTGGCTGGTATTGGCAACTACCGTACCGTCAGTTGTAGTATTAAAGCTGCCTTGTTTAACATTTACCGTTACCGTTGCATTAACGCCTCCGTCTTTCGCAGCGGCAACAACTTCGGTTAAATTACCATCTTTAAATTGGATATGAGAATTATTATTAATACGAGCAACAGAGCTATCACTCGTGTTATGCACATTAAAGCCCATATAATTTAAAACATGATAAAGCTGTGAACCGTTAATCGCATCGGTAGAATTTTCTGTCACCCGACCTGCTGCCACATATTGAATCTGGCGTTCGGAATCTGCTGCCCCAATAGCCAATACACTGGTACCATTGGCTTGGCTTGCAGCCATTAATTTATTGGAATCAGTAGTCGGTATTGTTACCGCCTTATAAGTTCCGGCATATTCCTTGGTTTCATTCACCCCTGAAGCATTTAAAAAGGTCACATTGGTGGAAGATTGTTCATTATTAAATGCCCCTGCCACCGATTTCGCCCCTAACGCCACCGATAGCGCAGAAGTATTGCTGACTGAAGACGACTGACCAATAGCAACGCTCAAATCGCCATAAGCATGGCTACGGGTACCAATAGAAACAGAACCATGACCTTCAGACTGAGCAATATCAATTGTCGGAATATTTATACCATTCTTTAATGTTCGACCACTTCCTTGAGTAGTATTTGCCCCAGATGAACGTCCGATAGCAATAGATCCTGCTTTTGACGTTGCCGCCATCACCCCTTGCGCTATAGAGCTGTTCTCTGTTGCTTTAGAAAATGCGCCTATGGCTAATGCATATTCGCCTTCCGAATAAGCCCCGTTACCAATCGCAGTACTAGGAGAGGTTGCACCTCCAGCCTTACCTTTTGTATTCGCCGTTGCACCAGCACCAAATGCCAGTGAGTCAGCACCGGCAAAAGCATCTAAACCAACAGATACACCACTTCCTACCGCAGTGGAACTAGAACCAATTGCTATACCGCCGGAAGTAGTCCCCCCTGTACTATCTGAGGTAGAAACTGTCGAAGTATTAACAACCTGAGACCCTTTACCAATTGCAACTTCCATATCAACATCGGTTGAACTTGTTACCTCACCAGCAATATTCATTGCCGTTGCCGCAACAGCCGCCCCGCCGATTAAACAGCCGCCCGTCGCCGCAACGGAAAGCGCCAACACCGCAACGCCTTTTTTCCGGCCGGAAGAGGATTTCGTTTTCCCTTTCGCTTTATCTAATTCCGAAACAGCAACCCAGGTTTGTGTAGCATGATTCCAAATTACTTTAAAAATTTTGTTCATTATATGATCCTTAATTGAGATAAAAGTGAGAGCGCGCCGCATGTACCGGAGGGAGTGAAGACTAAACCTTCCCTGTTTTTATCCTTTTACATTGAAATGCCTGATGATGTTTTGAGGATATGATTTTTACGCTGAGGATAACACGATGACTAACTCTAAAATCCCTGCCATATTATAGACAATTAGTTTTTATTCAATTAAGAACACCAATATTTGCACTTCTTTACATAACCTGAAACAGATTTTAGAAATCATGCGTTTCTTATTCATTTAAATGAATTTTTTTCATTTTAATTGACACAATTCAGCACCGAATCCCCCCAGAAAAAGCCACACCCCACCGCTCGAATTTCCGCCTTAACGAAGGTTCCGGGCAATCAGTCATTACCTTGCGGATTTCGCTAACCCCGCTTATTATTTTGATAAAAGTGCGGTCAATAAATTCCTGGTTTTCTCTCAATTATGTCCGCACTTTTAAAGGATACCCGCTCTGATTTTTAAGTTATCGGAAGAACATCCGAGCGGGTTGGATAGTAAAAATTAACGTTAAAAGATTGACTAATGGATTAGCGCTTCGTTTTTGATAGTTTAGAGTTTGAGGCTCTGCATCCATTTAAAGATGGTAACGGCAGAATAGGAAGAATGTTAATTACTTTAATGTTATGGTCTTCTAAGCAAATATCGGTACCTCATTATTTTAGTGCAAACATTGATTGAGATAGTTTTAAACTTTCTCGAATTGCTTTGATTTCGCTTGCTTTCATCTCAAGCAGTTCCGGGCGGTTTAGTGTGTAACTGGGTAACTCGATTTTGCCTTTTTGGTGCGCTTGAATTTCTTTTAAGCCTGTCATCAGTGCTTTTTGTTGTTCATTGCTCAAGTCGTCAATCTCGCTTTTTTGGTGGGTTAGGCAAGCAGGAAAAGGGGCGTTATTGCCCCATTTATGTGGATTGTTGAGCTTGTGCAGTTTTGACTTGTAAGATTAACTCAATATTCAACACATTTAGAATTTTGCGGATTGTTTCAAATCTTGGCTTTTGGCTTGATACTGAACATCAACTCATAACCTAAAGCCTGCGCTAAACGTTGCATAGTGCTAAATTTAGGCTCGGTTTTGCCAGATAACGTTCTGTAAAGGTTTTCCCGCGCAATGCCCGCTTTTGCGGCTGTTTGCGTCATTCCTTTCGCTCTTGCCACCGTTTTAAAGGCTTGTAGAATTTCTGCCTGATTTGCAGTTTCTAACGCATTTTTCAAATAAAGCTCGGTTAATGCTTCATCTTCGTTTAAATATTCTGCTGCATCAAATTGGCTGACTTGTAGATCCTCTTCGTCTAACTCAATGCCATTTACGATGATTGTCTTTCCCATTATATCCCCCTATTGCTCATTTAAGTGTTGGTTTGAGTAGCTGGCATATCGCTTTAGCTTTCTCTATGTCAGTTTGTTGCGTAGATTTATCTCCGCCGCAAAGTAGCCAATACGTTACCCCATTTTGCTGGGTAAAATAGACCCGATAGCCTTTGCCTACAAATACTCTCATTTCATACACGCCATTGCCTACGCTTTTATGATCCCCTAGATTCCCTTGTTCTGCTCGTTCTATGCGTTTTAATATGGCTTCTTTGGCGATTAAGTCTTTTAGGGATTTTAGCCATTTTCTAAAGCCGCTAAGTTGATAAACAGTAATGGCGTTATTGTTTATTTCTTTCCTTGTGTATCAAACATGACTACATTGTATCAAATAGGATTACATTGTATCAAGATTATATTTTGCAAAGTTTCACCTATGGATCAGTGTGAAGATTTCCAGCACAAAAAAATAAAAAAAGTGTATATATAATAGAAAAACACCGGGTACACTTTACCATAGCGTTTAAATGACCGGAGTGAACTGTACTGTTTCGAAAATGAGAAAAGTAGACAATAACGTGAGAGGAAGATTCAACAAACACATCATAAGTTACGAGTAGCAAAAGTACGATAAAGCCTTATAAAATGCAGAAAAAACAAAACCCCGCGATTAATTACGCGGGGCTATGTTCAGTTTAATGGTGCTCTGAGCGTGAAAATAATCACTATATTTATCAAAGCATTATTCAAATCTTGGTGCAAATTTTAATGAACCAAATATTTTTACATTTTTTGATTAAAAAAATATAGAGACTTGAACTCGCACGTTTAAAACCAATCAAAAAATGCGTTTTTCTGCGTTGATTTGCGTTGAAAGATCTAAAAGTCAGGATCTGAAAGGCGCTATATCTGAAAAGGCTTGATTGAGGATCGCAATTTGCGTTGAAATCAACACATTTAGTGCGCGGGCGTGGCGAGGGTTTGACTGCGATTTTTCGTGCGTGAAAGTGGCTGAAAATCAGGGAAAAATAAGGTTTTCACCTTTGTGTTATGGGGTGTTTTGATATAATAAACTGGGGCAGAATTAAATAAATAAGGGGCAAAAACCCTTTCATTTGCAATAAAAAACCCGTGGTAGGCACGGGCATTTTTATTTTAAAAGGATCTGTTTTTATTCAAACAGTTTATATTCGCTGAAAGTGATCACTTCCTTTCCAACAATCGCATTAATTTCTTTCAAGCGTTCTTGTAGCGGAATAATCTCATTGACAAAAAACACTTTGGTCGCTTTTTCCACATCACCAAAACCGCCGGTATTATTCGGGATAATCCCCATCAGTTGAGGTGGTACACGGTGCGCAGCTAACACATCATCACGGCTTGCATTTTTAATATTGAGAAAATCATCTTTAGCTATAGCATCGGAAAGGGGAATCACTTGCAACCCGTCTTTCTTGCCATCAGGAATATGAATAAACAAATTCTTAAAATTGCCTGTGCCTTTGGTTTGTCGAATTTGCGCTTTAATCGCATCAACATCATCTTTGTTTTGAGTAGGATCCGTTAAATAGATTATTGAACCCGCATGCGCACCATTCAAATAATATTTACGGCGGAACAATGTTGCACTCTCATTTAAAAATGCAGACTGCAATGCGGCCAAATATTCCGGCACACCATAAACCTCTTGATTCACGTCCGGATTAACCAAATTGAAAACCGAACCTTTTGCAAACTCGTGTTCATCAACTCCATTCACCACTTGATAAAATACGCCCCGCTCTACACCAACCCGCATATATTTCGCCAGAGGTGCATTTAATGCCATCACATTGCCAAAGCGATTACGCTTAATTTCAATGTAGGCATTACCAAAAACCAAATAATCCTGTACCAATTTTTCCAACTGTGTGCGTGGCAAAAGTGCGGTCGTTTTACAAGTTGAAAGCAAAATATTTTTCTTCACCGTGATCGCACTTTGATGATGTGCCGAGGCATTCAATGCTTTAGAGAGATAACTCAAATTAATCGGCGGATTGTAATATTTTTGATACATCAGCACCGGCTCAAAATAATTGAGGATTTCCGCACGATCAAGCACGGGAATCGGCTCACCAAAACTAAAGGCTTCCGTTCTGGCTTGTGAAGAAAGTGCGGTCGTTTTTTTACGTGATTTTTTCATTATTAAATCCTATTCAAAGGTGAAAATTGTTGTTTGTGCGCTGCCGACAACATCGCCGCCGGAGCCGTAAGGAACGTTTAAAATGCAGTTCATGATCGCCCACGATAAATCACCGTGGCTTGCTTCTTCCGAACGGTCGGAAACATAAGTGATTCTGCCTGTGCCGGTTGTGCGTTTTTTTACTGTCATAAAACTAGTGATAATTTCTTTGCCGTCAAATTTTAGACGGCGTTTCTGAATGAGGTTTTGCGTTTTCAGTACCATTTCGTTTTTCAGGTCGACGTTATAATCTAGCCCTTGCGCCATTGGATAAAATTTCCTTACCTCTTGATACACGCCCGACCCCATTCCCGTTTTATCAATCACAATACGAGTGATGTTATAGTCATCACAAAATTGTTTGATTCGATTTGCTTGCGCTTCATAATCCATTCCGTGAAAAGTTTGCCAATGCAACACACGATAGTCGCCCCCTTCCACTTTAGGCGGTGCAACAATAGCGAGTGCCGCACGGTCGCCAGTAAATGCCGGGTCATAACCGAGCCATACCTCCCGATTGCCGAAAGGTCGTTGCCAAAATGGTTTATAATCCTCCCACTCTTCTAGGCTATCCACTTGACACAACTGAAGATCAGCAAATTTGAAAGCGGAGCTATCATCATCAGCAAATTGGCACAAAAACAGCTGATTAAACTCTTCCTTGCTGTTTTCCGCAATCAAATCATCAATGTTAAACAAGTTGCAGCCGCCTTCCATCGCATCGTAAATGCTGACAATCTGTTTCCACTGACGATCCGCACAGAGCTTGCCGGCACGTAAATTTTCGTGGGAAATATCAATTTCCACTTTTTCCAATTTTGCACGGTTGCGATTAAAGGCTTTGCCGCAAAAAAACGCATAGGCAGGGTGCGCAATGGTTGTCGGCGTAGAAAAGTAAGTTTGACGATACATCTTTTGTGCCGCCATACCCGATGCCACTTTGCGCATCACATCAAATTTCGGCACCCAAAACACTTCGTCAAAGTACAAATTGCCGTGATACGATTGGGCTGTTGCCGAGTTCGTGCCAAGAAAAATCAACTCCGCCCCATTCGGCAGTTTGATGGTTTCCCCTTTCAAATCCACATCTGCGGTTTGTTTGGCATAATTCACAATGTAAGAACGGAACTGCAACGCCTGTTTTTTACTGGCCGAAAGGAAAATTTGATTATGGCCTGTTGTCAGCGCATCAACAAAGGCTTCATGAGCAAAATAATAAGTCGCCCCAATCTGACGACTTTTCAAAATATTGCGGATTCGATGTTCTTTTGCCTTATGCCACACCCGTTGATAATTAAACATTCCCTCAAGAAAGCCATTAATCAACAATTCCTCTTGCTCTTCGCTGATGGCGTTTTGCTCCGCTTTTTTGCGTTCGCCTTTATTCCGATTGGCAAGTTTCGGGTTCAAATCAACTTCATTGCCTTCGCCAAAAGAATATTTTTTCACCCTAGCCATCCGTTCCATTTGGCGACCGAGTAAATCAATTTCTTTGTAATCTGCCCCGCTCTTGTTTTCTTTCAGAATGAGCAAGTTCAAACGGCTTTCAAGGGTCAGTTCCACACGCCCGACCGGTGCGAAATCATCCCATTTTTCACGCTCTTTCCAACTGGAAATAGTCGATGTTGGAATATTTAACTGACGTGATATTTCCGCAATTTTATAACCGCTGAAATACATCACTTGCGCTCGGCGTTTGGTATCTGCCGTGTTTTCCGGTTGAGGTGGATTGTTGATAGGTTCTGTCATGCGTTATCTCTTAAATTTTAATAACGGCATAGTAGAAAGGATAAATGCGGTCGTCTTTCAGGGCGTTTTGTGAAACCAAAAGCAACAATGGCAAGCACTCGCACAGGTGTAAAAAGTCTTTCAGAATGGGCGCAACTTGAACCATAAAAAGGATAACCCATGCCGAAAAAATCGAAATGGTTTGTCGTTGCGACAGAGGGCGCAACCACAGACGGTCGCGAAATTCAGCGTAAGTGGATTGAGGAAATGGCTGAAAGCTATGATCCAAAAAATACTTACGGTGCACGCATTAATTTAGATCACATCAAATTCACCCTGTTTTTTGAAGATATGCCAAACGCTCATTGTTTTGGTGATGTGATTGCACTGAAATCCCAAGAACGTAAAGATGGCAAACTGCAATTATTAGCTGAAATTATCCCAACGGAAAGTTTGATTAAGCTCAATCAGGCAGGGCAAAAAGTCTATACATCCGTTGAAATCGACACCAATTTCGCCGACACCGGCAAAGCCTATTTGGTCGGTCTTGCGGTAACGGACAATCCGGCAAGTCTTGGCACGGAAATGCTTTCCTTCTCGCACAACGGCTTGGCGTCCCGCAAATTAAAAGCGGAAAACCTGTTCACTGCTGCCGTGGAAACGTTGCTTGAATTTGAAGACATTGAAGAAAAACCGAATTTCTCCGTGTTTGAAAAAATCAAGGCGTTGTTCAGTAAAAAAGAAAAATCCGATGACGAACGCTTTGCGGATCATGAAAAATCCATTGAGCTTTTAGCGGAACAAACCAAAGAAACCTTGGAAAAACTGACCGCACTTTCTGCCGATTTTGAAAAACAAAAAGCGGAATTTGCAAAAATGCAAGAAACCCAAGAAGCGATTCAAAGCAAGTTTACCCAACTTGAACAAACGCCATCTGCCGACTATACCGAACGCCCTTTAGTTGCGGGCGAAACAACCGAAGCAGACGGTCGTTTCTTCTAATTATCACCACAGGAAGCCAAAATGAATAAATTTACCAAAACTAAATTAGCCCATTATTTCGCCGGTGTAGCAACAGACAATGGCGAATCCGTAGAATTTATCGCTGCAGGCGGTCAATTCACCGTTGAGCCAACTATTCAACAAAAACTCGAAAACGCCGTCTTGGAAAACTCCGACTTTCTAAAACGCATTAATGTAGTGATGGTGACGGAAATGAAAGGTGCGACTTTGCGTTTAGGAGTATTAGGCCCTATTGCAAGCCGAACCGATACCAACAAAAAAGAGCGTGAAACCAGAGACATTCACAGTCTTGAAGAAAACACCTACTCTTGCGAGCAAACCAACTTCGACACCCATTTGAACTACGCCACTTTGGATAGTTGGGCGAAATTCCCTGATTTTGCCGCTCGAATTGGCAATCTCAAAGCTGAACGCATTGCACACGACCGCATTATGATCGGTTTTAACGGTTCAAGTGTTGCCGCAACAACTAACCTCAAAACAAACCCATTATTGCAAGATGTCAATGTTGGCTGGTTACACCAAATCGAAACCAAAGCCACTGCCCGTGTAATGACAGAAGAAACCAAAGGTAGCGGCAAAATCGAAATCGGCACAGGTAAAACCTACAAAAATCTTGATGCCTTTGTGTTCGCCCTTAAAGAAGACTTTATCCCTGCACAATACCGTGATGACACAAAACTCGTGGCGATCATGGGTAGCGATTTATTAGCAGATAAATACTTCCCATTAATCAATCAAGAAAAACCAAGCGAGCAAGTCGCCGGTGATACGGTCATCAGCCAAAAACGCGTGGGCGGTTTACAAGCGGTTTCCGTACCGTATTTCCCGAAAGGCACAGTGCTTATCACCGCATTGGATAACTTGTCAATCTACGTACAAGAAGGAAGAGTGCGCCGTCACTTTAAAGACAAACCGGAACGCAATCGTGTAGAAGACTATTTATCCTCAAATGAGGCGTATGTAGTCGAAAACTATGAGGCAGTCGCACTGGCGAAAAACATCACGATTGTTGACGCGCCGGCTAGCGAAACCACTAACGGCGCAACGGAATAAGCCAATGCGACCGACTAAACGTCATTTTATCGAAGTCTCTGCCGCTTTAGCCAATGCGGCAGAAACCGAAGATTTAAGCCAATTTAGCGAATACGACAAAATGCTCCGCTTGCTTGCCCGCCACAAAAAGGATTTAAAACAAATCCAATCCACGGTGCGCAAAGCAGAATTTAAAAAACGTATTTTGCCGGATTATTTGCCTTGGATTGAGGGCGCATTATCTGCTGGAACGGGTAAACAAGATAATGTGGTGATGACGTGGTGCGTATGGGCGATTGACTGTGGGGAATATCACCTTGCTTTAACCATTGCCGACTATGCCGTTTTTCACGATTTGCGACTGCCTGAACCGTTCAGCCGAACATTAGGCACACTTATCGCTGAAGAATTTGCCGACCAAGCCAAAGCGGCGCAGGCAGCAAATCAACCTTTTGAAGTGGCGTATTTGGAACAAGCCAACCGCATCACCGCCGATTGTGATATGCCGGACGAAAGCCGTGCAAGATTATTGCGGGAATTGGGGTTGCTCACTATTGAGAAAAACCCCACTCAAGCCCTTGAATATCTCGAACGAGCACTCGGCTTAGATCAGAAAATCGGCGTGAAAGGCGAGATAAAAAAACTCCGTAAGCAACTTGAGAAAAACGAGAGTGAATCTTGATGTTGTTTAAGCCCCGTGTAAATCGCCCGACTGTGAATGAATTTTTAGGGAAATTTGTCCTGTTTGAGCGCAGCGAGTTGACAAATTTCCCGTAAAGAAAATTCATTCTAAGGGCGGAAAAGCGATTTAGTCGGGGTGTGTTCTTTGGTTCTTTCTTGCACAAGCAAGAAAGAACGTAATCCAAGCAAACCACGCAGCCGCGGGGCGGATTCAAAGTGCGGTCAAAATTTTCTAAATTTCTACACCGCATTTGATGAATCCCCACCCCGCTTTTTTTATAGGTAAACACAATGTCAGACGGTGCAATCTCAATCAAACTTACTCCCGATTATGAAATGGGCGCAGTGCAAAAACAGGTAGAAACCTATCCTAACACCGATGATTTAATCAGCAATGAACCCTTTTTCCCTGATTTTTCGATCTCTCAATGCCGCAATCAAATGCGTATTGATGGCACAGTGACCGAATTTCGCTTAAAAGATTCTCTGATTGAGGCAATGGCTTCGGTCAATGAAGAATTGAGCGCATTCCAGCAGGAAAATGCGAAATACGGTCATTTGGCAAGTATTCCGGCTCCACGCATAAATGACGAAAGCATTTTAGTGCAACGCTATCAACGTGCCGTGATTTGCCTTGCCGTTGCCAATTTATACGAACGCTACGCAAGTTACGACAGCACCAATGAGGGTGATAAGAAAATGGAACAGCTCAAAGACATCATTGACCAACTCCGCCGTGATGCCCGTTTTGCTATCAGCGATATGTTGAAACGCCGAAGAATTGACGTGGAGCTGATCTGATGAAAGTGCGAGCCCAACAAAATGACAATCTCGATGCCATTGTTTACCGCCATTTAGGCAAAAGCCAAGGCTATTTAGAAATCGCATGCGAACTGAATCCGCACTTGATGAATTTGCCGATAATCCCTATCGGCACAGAAGTGAATTTGCCCGATCCTGACACCGAAAAGATCAGCGTTGCACAAGATACGTTGCAGTTATGGAGCTAACAAAATGAAAGACATTCAAAGCAATGCGCCTTATGTATCAGGCGGTTTTACCGCATTTATGGGAGTGATCAGCAATATGTTAAGCGATGTTACGCTTGCCGATGTTGGCGTTATCGTTGGGATTATCGTCACCATCGCAACGTGGGTGGTGAATTGGTATTACAAGAAAAAAGATTTTGAATTAAGAAAATTAGAAGTAGAAGGAAAAATCAATGATAAGAAAAAGCGCTAAATGGGCGTGCGGTATCACCGCCATTGTCGGCTTAACATTCGCTTTATACGGCAATGAATTGCAAACCTCAAAACAAGGCTTGCTCTTAATCGGTAATGCTGAAGGCTGTCAGCGAAAGCCCTATCACTGCCCTTCTGATGTCCTAACTTTTGGCATCGGCACAACGGAAGCTGTAGAAAAAATCATACCAAATAAAATTTATACCAATGAAGAAATCGCCAGAGCTTTCGCCAAAGGCATTAAGCAAGCGGAAAGATGTGTCAATACTTACGCCAACGGGCAAAAAATGCCGCAAGGGGCGTTTGATGCGCTGATCTCTATCACCTTTGTATCCAACCACTAAAGATGAGAAAAACAAAAAGAAATAGGGATTTGGTTGAAATAAGCGGGAATATGTTGGCAGGAACCAGATAAAACGGGGGTTGGCAGAGTGTCAGCCCCTTTTTTATTTGTTGAGGAAAAGAAGAATAATGAAATGGGAAAAATTTTAAGGTTTGGCGGAAAATGGCAAAATAACCACTTGAAATGAGAAATTTAAATTCGGCTTTAAATTTTGTTTAAATCCGGTTTAAGTGAGATTTTTGCCGATGTGCACTACCTGCCCGATAACCTGTAAATCTTCCGCCTCGGCTTGCGTTAAGCGGATTGGCGGGTATTCATCTTTGTTATCTGAAATCAGTTCCAGCCCGTCCCAATTGATTTTAAGGCGTTTCACCCACACGCTGGCACCGTTTTGCACCAAGTAAATTTTATCGCCTTTAATCTCTTTCTTTGATAAATCCACCAACATCTGATCGCCGTCGTCAATGGTCGGGCGCATTGAAACGCCATCCGCCCAGAAAACGGCGCCGTGGCGCGGTTTTACGCTGAGTTTATGTAACAGTTCATCCGAATACGGTACTTGCCCGTCGGGCTGTGTCACGCCCTCATTAAAGCTGCCGTAACCCGCTGAAACATTAATGGAAGAAAAACTGTCAATCATTGTCACGCCGCTAATATCTTGAGTTATATTTACAGGTTCGGGATCTCCTTGTCCTGAGATTAGCCAACCAGCACTTACTCCCGAAGCTTCAGATATTCGGAATAAACTTGTTCTAGTAGGATCCGATTCGCCCTTAATCCATTTTACTAAGGATGGCTGTTGAACCCCAACAGCTCTAGAAAATTTACTGTAGTTACCATCAAATTTAGTATTTAAAAGAAATTGCATTCTTTTGGCAAACTCTTGGTCATAAACTTTAGCTTTACTCATCTCTATCTCCGCGTTAATGGTAAATCTTAATAATTGGAAAGATTTACCTTTTTTAAGTAAAAAATATTTATGGTAAAACTAAATACAAACCATTGTTTTAATTGGTTTAAATAATTTTAAAGGTTTATTTTTAAAATAATTTAAGTTTTACCATTGACTTTATTAAAGTTTTACCGTTTAATACACGCATTAGATACATAAAAAGGAGTGTATTCAATGAGTGTATTAGACGGCGCTAAAAAAACCGCAAATCGAGACTGGCACCGAGCGGATATTTTAGCGGCATTACGAAAAAACGGATGGTCGTTACGTTCTTTAGCAAACGCTGGCAACGTTAGCTATAACACATTGAAATCGGCGTTAGATAAACCTTATCCAAAAATGGAAAGATTGATTGCTAATGCCGTCGGAGTTGCCCCTGAGGAAATCTGGGCGGCGCGGTCGCTTGAGCGGATTGAACGTAATCGTAAACCTGTTTTAACGAATAAGTTTTAATCATAAATGAAAATAAACTTAAAAGATACAAAAAAGGATCTTTTATGAGTAATTTAACTTTAAAAAGTCACTATACCGTCGCTGAGCTATTGCAGCTTCAAGTTTTAAGTTTACCTAAAACACATAAAGGCATATTAGGTAAAGCTGCTAGAGAAAAATGGGATAGTAGAAAACGGTCAAGTCGAGGCGGCGGCTATGAGTATGCCGTGAAATCCATGCCGGAAGCCGTGCAAGCCGAAATCGTTGTGAAATTCAATAAAAGTGCGGTGGAAAATTTACCTATTTTAGCCGAGCCAAAAGCCCCGGTCGAAGCGCAGTTGTTGTGGGCGCAGTACGAACAAGGCACCACCAAGGCGCAGAATGCGGCGAAGCTGAAACTGGGCACCATGTTTGCCGTGGCGGAATTGGTGAATGCCGGCGTAAAACTGCTGGACGCCTTTGAACTGGTGTGCGGTAAGTATAACCGCGAATGCGCCGAAAAAGGGGAAAAACCGCTCTCTGTCGGATCATTAAAACGCTGGTGGTATCACATTAAAAACGCCGACCGCAGCCTGTGGTTGCCGCTGTTGATGAGCGAACAAGGCAGCAACGGCAAAAGCCGTGAAGCCGCCTTCAGTGACGAAGCCTGGGCATTTTTCAAAGCGGACTATTTCCGCAACGAACGCCCGCAATTCGGCAGTTGTTACGAACGGTTGAAACGCGCCTCCAAGGCGAACGGCTGGGACATCCCAAGCCCGTCCAGCATTAAACGCAAGATTGAGCGCGAAATCCCGAAAACCCACCAGGTGTACTTGCGCGAAGGGGAATATGCCATGAGCCGCTATTTCCCGGCATTGGTGCGCACCGTGGCAGATATAGATGCCATGGAATGGGTGAACGGTGACGGTTACAAACACAACGTGTGGGTGGAATGGCACAACGGCCATATTATCCGCCCGAAAACCTGGCTGTGGCAGGATGTGCGCACGCGCAAGGTGCTTGCCTACCGCTGCGATGAAACGGAAAACACCAACATGATCCGCCTGGCGCTGTTGGATGTGGTGGGCAAATATGGCATACCGAAACATCTCACCATCGACAACACCAAAGCGGCCGCCAACAAGAAAATGACGGGCGGGGTGAAAAACCGTTACCGCTTTAAAGTGCGCGAAGACGAAGTGCAAGGGATTATCCCCGCTTTGGGTATCGAACTGCACTGGACAACGGTGCGCTACGGGCGCGGACGCGGGCAGGCCAAGCCGATTGAACGGGCGTTTTCGCACGGCGGCTTGGGCGAGCTGGTGGACAAACACCCGAGCCTTGCCGGGTTCCACGCCGGCGACAACCCGTTAGACAAGCCGGACAACTACCAAGGCAATAAAGCGGGCGCTGCCTATGCGGATTTTATCCTGGCTCTGGAAGAAGGCATTCAGATGTTCAACGAGCGCATCAACCGCGAAACGGAAATCTGCCAAGGGAAATTAAGTTTTAACGAGGCTTTTGAGCGAGATTTCGCTTTAATAGAAAAACGGTTCGCCACGCCGGAACAGTTGCGCTATCTGCTGACCTTACACGAAGAAGTCACCTTAAAAGCCAACGGCACCTTTGAATTGAAGGCAGGCGGCAAAGTGAACGGTTTGCAAAACCGCTACGAAGCCTACGATTTAATCGGCACGCCGCATAAACACGTGGTAGTGCGGTTTGACCCTAACAATTTACACGACAAAGTGTGGGTGTATAGCTTAGATGGTGCGTATTTAGCAGAAGCGACCTGTACACAAAGGGCGGGCTTCGGCGACACCAACGCCGCCCAAGACCACTCGCGTAAAGAACGCGAATTTGTGCGCCACACCAAAAAAGCCGCCCTTGCCGCACAGGAAATGGCGGCGCAACAAGCGGCGCAGTATTTGCCGGAAGTGGAATTCGACGACACTTCGAACGTGCCGCAAATGTGGGAAGTGATCCACCAGGAAGGCAGCACCCTGCGCAAGCGTGAAGTCGTATTGGAAGAGGATGAACAAGTCTCACCGTTCCAACAAGGCATCAATAATTATTTAACCATGGCTAAAAAAGAAAAAGGGCTTTAAAACGGGTTTAAAGCCGAGCTAAGTGAGGATAAAACTATGTTAACTGAAAACATAAAAACCATTCAAACCGATGATTCCCCTTTTGATGATGAATTTCAAGCACGTTTTTTTATCGGTTTAGAGAAGATGAAAAAAATGCGGGGTCATCAAACTCAGGAAGCCAGTCGGGCAACTGAAAATCAATGGCACGCTGAATGTTTGTCAACGCTAGCAAGAAAGTGGGAATTGGCTGAAGAGCTTGTTCATCTCGAATCAAGTTGTCTGTCAATGAAAGGCACTCTTCAAGAATATCAAGCCGCATTACGAAACGCCATTGTAGATAGAGTAAAAGGGAAATCATTAACTCTCCCCTAAAGCCAAAATGTTTTGATAGCTGCTTAAGGTAATCGTTTCGCTCTTGTTCAGATTTAATGCTCATGAATGTTCCGCGATAGTGATGCCAATCTATTTCTAACTGATGAATAGAGGTTGAGCAGCTTAAAAATAAAAAGCGATATAAACGTTTCATGATTTTAGGATTAAGTCCTTCAAATAGAGCGGATGATTGTTTTGCTGACTTGTTGATTAGTGTTTCAAATTCATCTTGTTCAATGTTCAGGAATGAAGAGAAATTAGACATAGATATAAACCTACCCTTAAAAGAAAACAAGGACAATATTATGACACTCATTGACCAAATTAAACCACTTTTAGAACAACAAATTTTCACCCAACGCGATATTGCCCAGCAAAGCGGCATTTCCGCCGGTGCGTTGAGCACCTACTTAAAAGGCGTTTACAAAGGCAATATCGACAACATTGAAAGCGCGCTTGCCAACTGGCTTGACACGCGCAAAAAGAAAGAACAAGTGTTTGTGGAAGCACCGCACTTTATTGAAATTCCGACTGCGAAAAAGGTGTTTGCCTCGCTTGATATGGCAAAAATCCTGCCGACCATGGTCACCGTTTACGGCGCAAGCGGCGTAGGCAAAACCAAAGCCTGCCAAGAGTATGCGAAGAACAACCACAACGTGTGGATGATTACGGCAAGCCCAAGCAGAGCGACATTAAGCAGTATTTTGTATGAACTGGCGTTAGAACTCGACGTTAACGATGCACCTCGTCGCAAAGACCGCTTATCACGCATGATCACTAAGAAACTTAAAGGTACGCAAGGCTTAGTGATTATCGACGAAAGCGACCACTTGCCTTATGACGCGCTTGAAGAGATCCGAATCATACAAGAAGAGACCGAAACCGGCTTTGCGCTGATCGGCAACGACAAAGTGTACACCCGCATTCAGGGCGGCGTGAACCAAGCCCATGAATACGCCCGGTTATGGTCTCGCATTGGCAACAATTGCGGCGTAAAAGCCTCGACACGTGGCGATATTAAAGCCATTGCACAGGCGTGGGGCTTAGATATTGCCGACAAAGACCTAATGACGGTGCTTTACGACATAGGCGGCAAAGCGGGCGGATTACGCGCTTTAACCCAATATTTACGCCTTGCAGGCATGACAGCCAAGGGGCAAGACACAGTAATTACTTTAGACCTGATTTTAACCGCCCAAGCACAAATGAAAGGAGCAAATTAATGGGAAATATCAGAAAAATCGACCGCACTTTAGTGAAACAACGCCAACCACACCCGGTGTTTGGCGGTTGCAACAAAATCGCACTGGGCTATTTATCACAAACGCAAAAATGCGTTTATGTCCTCAACAAAATGGGCTTGCATGTGGCAAGCATTGACTTTGACAAAATCAAACCCCGTGTACGGGTCGATACCAATAGTATCACCGAAAAACTGGAAAAAACCGGACAGGCCCTTGCCTACATCCAAGGCAATGACGGTGCGCATTGGATGGAATACCAGATGATGGTAGAAGGCATCAAAGTCGTTTGGCGCAGTTATTTACATTAAACAACTACAGGAGAAAGACAATGAGCATGAACTGGCAAAGAGAATACATCATGGAAACCTATGATCTACCATTCTTGCGAAAAGGCTTAAATATTAAGTGCGGTCAAGACAGCGGAAAAATCATTGGATTTAGCAACGGCAAAATCAAAGTGAAATTAGACTTCGGCGGTCAAGCATTTTTCCATCCTACTTGGGAAATGATTTACCTCAAAGGCAGTGAAGTGTTAGCAGATTTTACAACTAAAACAACAGGAGAAAACCATGGCTAAAAAAGCAACCCGAATTAAAACCGACACCTTCGCAGTGCGTTATCAAACCCGCGATGAAGTGGAAACCGCCATTAAACAAATCGGCGATTTAAACCGTGAGCTGGAACGCTTGGCAATCGAACAAAACGACCGTTTGGCGGTAATCACTGAAGAATACGCGCCATTAATGAACGAAGTGAAAGAGAAAACCAAACCGATGATGGAAGCGGTGCAAGCGTGGTGTGAAAGCCACCGTGACGAACTCACAAATAACGGCAAAATCAAAACCGGCACATTTAATACCGGCGAAGTGCAATGGCGTCAACGCCCGCCTTCCGTGAGTATTCGCGGCACGGAAAGCGTGATTGATAGCTTGCACAAACTCGGGTTTGAAGAGTTTGTTCGCACGAAGGAAGAAGTGAACAAAGAAGCCATGTTGCTCAACCCGGAACGCGCCAAAATGGTGGATGGCATCACCATTAAAACAGGCGTAGAAGATTTTGTGATTACGCCGTTTGAACAAGAGGTGGCGTAATGTGGTTTGAAACCTTCATTATCACAGGCTTTACCCTTTCCGGTAGCGGTATGATTTGGCTCATTATTAACGATTAAAGCCCTTTTCAATGCGCTTTAAACCCGATTTAAGGCGCATTTATAAAGCGTTTTTACACAGGAGAACCTTATGAACAAAAACATCAACAAGTTTGATCGCTTTAAGTATTACAGCGAGAAAGCAGCAAAAAGTGAGCGCAAAGGCGAATTGCTTGATGCAAAAGAACAATGGCTGGTGGCAGAACTGAATGCTATCGGACCGAAAAATAGAGAATGGTGCAAACGCCGCGCGGCATTTTGCGACCGAGTATTAAGAAACCCATTTTAAGGTGGACACAATGGCGAAATATATAGCCTGTTTTTATTGCTTAGTTGAAGCAGTTGTTGAATCTGAAAGCAATGAGCAAGTATTAGATAAATGTGATTTAAACACATTCAACATAAACAACTTACCGCACACCATCACTGAAATTGATGACGTCGTCGAAGTGGAGGAAGTATGACAACACAAGAAAAAACGCGTTTAGATGAACAGCTTGAAAACGCAGCAAAACAACTGATTCACGCCTTACGCGCCCTACGCCAAGGGCAAACACAACACGCAGCGGTATATGTGGGCAATGTGCAAAATCAGTTGCCGGGGTTGAGAATGAGATTGGTGAGATAAGGGGATAACAATGACAAAACAAGAGTTCTTTCGCAATAATTCATTAGCTGGTTCTTTGGCTATTTTAGCACTAGATGAAGGTGGCGATCGGCTTAATGAGCTTTATCAAGCTCTTTTAGATTATAGAAATATGCCTATCAAAGACTTTTTAAGCGAATTTGATGAAGAGATGAGTGAGAAAGAGTTTTTATCTTATGTTAACTGTAGCTTGAACGACGTGGCAGAACAGATAAAACAAGTCAGAAAGTTTATTTGTTTAAGAATGCTTGTCTTATAAACCCCATTTACAGCCCACTTAAATCCGTTTCAGTGGGCTGAATAATGTGTTTTAACAGGAAGAAAACAATGTATCAAACCAAACCCAAACTAATACAGCTGATCCACATTGCTAAGCAAAAGCTATCAATGGATGAATTTAGTTATCGCGCTATGCTGGAGCGATTAACCGGCAAAACATCTTGCAAGGAAATGACCATCGCAGAATTAATGCGCGTACAAGCTGAAATGGAAGCTAAAGGATTTAAAAAAACAAGCCGTCGCCACCATTCACCAAGTGGCAAAAGTGCGGTAGTAAAAAGCAATATTGCCCATAAAATCCGTGCTATTTGGATTGAAATGGCGAAAAAAGGCATGGTGCGCGACGGTTCAGAAACTGCGTTAAATGCGTGGGTGCGTGGTGTGGTGAATCCAATCTTAACCGCTCAAAACAAACCGCTTGCGCTAAACGTGGGCGCATTAAACGACCAAATAGCAAGTTTAGTGCTGGAACGCCTGAAAAAATGGCAAGCAAGGGGGAAATAAATGAAGTTATGCCGTTGTCCGATATGCCATTCTGATATTCACCTCGACCAACTCTTAGAAGATGACGCAGGGCGTGAATTATTAGGGCTCATCACTGAATTAAAATATGGCGTGGCACGCCCTTTAGTCAGTTATATCGCATTATTCCGCCCCGATAAATCCGCGTTAAGCAACTCAAGAGCGGTTAAATTAATGCGAGAAGTGCTGGCAATGTTTCCACCGTCTCAATTATTAGCCCATTCTTTGAGTGAGACGGTGAATGCGGTACAGAAGAAACGCAAAGAAAGCCGAAATCTTGCGCCATTGAATAATCACCGGTACTTAATGCAAGTGATGGAAACCAATAAACCGCTCTTTTCAGGCGTAGGTTCTGCAGCAATCAACAATGAGGAGCGTAAACAAGCCGAGCGTGTGGCGGAAAATGATGAAATGGAAAACACCGTTTTATACATTGAACGCTTTCACAAACTGGGGCAACCGGTGGAACATTTACCGGGCTATGAAGTATGGAAAAAATGGAAAAGCCAACAAGCTAAATAAACTTTTTTTAACCGCCAAAATGGCGGTTTTTCTTTTATAAATCAGCGTGTTATTTATTATCATTAATTCCCTTCTTGAAAATATTTCACTATAAGCGATTCAAAATTGCTAGAATTTTCATCAATAGTGATCAAATTCCCAGTTGAGGTGTTTATGTTGAACGAACAAGTCGAAACATTTAACGAAAAAGCGCCTGAAATTTTAGCCGATTTAGCAAAACATACTGAAGTAAAAATCAAAGAGCGCATTGCAGATATTGATCCGGCATTGGCGCAACAAATCAGCGTGGAAGTAGCAAGCCAAATCGCCCAAAGCTGGGGTGGTGAGGTGATTTATATTCCACGTAATCTTGTGCTGTTATTAAGCGAACGCGACCGCAAAATTTTTAATGAATTTAACGGCACAAACCACCGCGAACTGGCGAGAAAGTACAATGTTTCTATGCAGTGGATTTATCAAATTGTGAAGAAGATCACAAAAGAAGAAATTGCCCGCCGGCAGTTTGATATGTTTGCAGAAAATTAATCGCTAAACGTGAAAAAATACGCCCGAAAGGGCGTTTTTTTATAAGCAAAATTTCCCCACTCTGTTCTTTAAACGACTTTAAAATATCTTCTATCGCAAACTCTTTAAACTGTCTTTTAAACCCATTTAAAGAATTTTTAAGGAGTTTATGTGAAATCTCAAATTGCCAAAATCGTTATTCACTGTTCGGCTACCCGAAACGGCAAACAATTACGCACCGCAACCCAAACCGCCGCGCAGCGTATCAACGAATGGCATAAACAGCGAGGCTTTAAACGGCAGGCCTACAATACCAGACAGTTCAATTCGCACTTGCAACATATTGGCTACCACTTTGTGATTGACACCGACGGCACCATCGAAACCGGTCGCCGAGAAGGTGAAACCGGCGCACACGTTAAGGGGCATAATCTTAACAGCCTTGGCATTTGTTTGGTCGGTGGTATCACTAAAGATAAACGCAATCACGGCGAATATACCACTGAACAATGGCTTGCCTTGCATAAATTACTGCGTCAGCTTGAAGCCAAATATCCCAATGCCCGCATTTGTGGACATCGCGATTTAAGCCCTGATTTAAACTGCGATGGCACTATTACGCCTAATGAATGGATTAAAGATTGTCCGTGCTTTGATGTGTGGAGCTGGTTGGATACCGAGCAAGTTATCAATGTTGATCATTTGTTTAAGGGGGAATGATGAGTGCTTCCATGCGTTTTCCCAATTATAAGAGCCACTTTACACGGGGTTGGCGTATGAGTAATAACGCTAAGAAAAATAAATCTATTAATGGCGGCACAACTGCTGCAAAGGCCTTTTACTTACGCTGGAGTTACTAATGGCATTAAAAGAACTGATTACCAATGCTGACGGGCGCTTATCAACTACGGCATTTATCCAATTCTTCGGTGCGCTGCTGATGGCGGGTATCCTGGTGTTTTGCGTGTGGCTCAACCGCCCGTATGTGCCGGAACTGTTTATGACTTTCGCCGTTTTCAGCGCGGGCGGCGCGGCGACCAAAGGGTTTGCCAACGCCATCAACCGCAAAGGGGAAAACAATGATTAACCTATACGTCATCGGGGCGGTGCTGGCCTTGATTATCGGCAGCATGGTGTACACCCGCCGGCAAGCTGCCAAAATCCGCAAGCAACAGGAAGAAATAGAATTGGTAAAACGTGAAGCGGCAGCCGTCGCACAGGAACTGGAAAATGCTGATATATCGAAAAACATTGCCGAAACTAACCGCACTTTGTCTGCTAAGTCTGTTGATGAGCGGTTGCAGTCAAAAGGTTATTTCCGTGAAGACTAGCGGTTGTTCCGCCTTCGGCCTGATTTATCCGAGCCGCAAAGACACTGACGAAACCAAACGGCAGGTGCTGAACCATAACCTGACCTACGAAAAAATCTGCAAGAAGGAAACCGTTAAATGATGGACTTATTAGAGTTTATCCAAAAGCACTGGGGCTTGGTTGCCACCGTGATGGGGTCGGTTTGGGCAGGCATGAAGCTGTCGATGGACAGCAAATACCCGAAGCGGAGCGAAATTGATGAGATCCGCAAGAATATCGACCAAGTGGAACAGCGTTTAACCAAAGTGGAAGATACCTTGGAACATATGCCGACCAAAGAAGATTTAAGTGCATTAAAGATTTTAATGACCGAAATCAAAGGCGAAACCAATACCACCAATGCACGCCTTTCTACGCTAAGCCATCAAGTCGCATTGCTCATTGAAGAGCGTGTTAAGGGGTAACGATGAGAGATATTTTTATTAAAGACCAACGTTTAGTGATTCTGCGCTCCCTTGTGGACGCCAGTTATGACGCCAACGAATCCATTTTAGACGATTGCCTGGCGATGTACGGCCATCATATCAGCCGAGATTTAGTGCGTAATCATTTGAGCTGGCTCGAAGAACAAGGCTTAGTCAGCATTGAGCGATTAAGCAATGGTTTTATGATTGCGACCATCACCCAGCGAGGTTTAGATGTGGCTAACGGTGAGGCGGTTGTTGAGGGCGTAAAACGCCCATTACCCAAAATTTAAACCGCATTTAAAGGAGCTTTAAATGACGGATAAAACCACCCGCGGACGCGCCAGTAAAGTGGATTTGTTGCCGCCGAATATCAAAACCCAACTGGCGATGATGTTGCGCGATAAACAATTTTCACAGGCGGAAATCTTGGAAGAGATTAACGATTTAATCCGTGATTGCGGGCTGCCGGAAAGTGCCTGTTTAAGTAAAACGGGACTCAATCGTTATGCCAGCCGAATGGAAAAAGTGGGCGCAAAAATTCGGCAAGCCCGTGAAGTGGCTGAAGTGTGGACGCGTCAATTTGGTGACATGCCGCAAACCGACATTGGTAAAACGGTAATTGAGCTGGTGAAACACCTTGCTTTTGAAATGTCGTCGCAATATGCCGAAAAAGGCATTGCCGAACCGAAAGAGTTGGCAATGTTGGCGGTCACAGTTCAACGCTTGGAGCAGGCGGAAAGTCTATCCCATAAACGTGAACAAGCAATTCGCAAAGAAATGGCGCAATTAGCGGCAGAAACTGCAGAAAAAGTGGTGGTGCAAGCAGGATTATCCGCTGACACTGTCAAAACAATTAAAGAGCAGATTTTAGGTATTGCGTAATGGCATTATTAAATAACAGACCGTTAAATGAATTATCCCCTGAATGCCAGTCATTTCTTAATGCCATTCATGCGTTTAATCCATTGGAGCTGTTACTGGGTTATCAAAAGCGTTGGATTGCAGATGAAAGCCAACTAAAAATTGCCGAGAAAACTCGGCGATGTGGCTTAACTTGGGCGGAGGCGTCAGATAATTCTTTAGCGGCAAGTACTAAGCGTAGAGATGGAGGCGATAATGTATTTTATGTGGGGTCAAACAAAGAGATGGCACGTGAATACATTGATGCTGCAGCAATGTGGTCAAAAGCATTCAACTATGCAGCAAGCGAAACGCAAGAAGAAGTCTTAACCGATGAAAAAGAAGGGAAAGATATTCTCACTTTTGTGATCCATTTTGCATCAGGTTTTAAGATTAAAGCATTATCTAGCCGACCATCAAATTTACGCGGTATGCAAGGTATTGTTGTAATTGATGAAGCTGCTTTCCATGATGATTTAGCTGCTTTGCTTAAAGCTGCTCTTGCTTTAACTATGTGGGGGTCTAAAGTCAGAATTATCTCAACACACAACGGTGCAGATAACCTATTTAATCGACTGATCCAAGATAGCCGTGCAGGTCGTAAACGTTATTCTGTTCATACAATCACTATTGAAGATGCGTGTCGTGATGGACTGTATCAACGCATTTGCCAAGTAACTAAACAAACGTGGTCGCCTGAGAAGGAAAAAGAGTGGATTGATAATCTACTCAATGATACGGCAAGCGAAGAAGATGCCCTTGAAGAGTATTTCTGTGTTCCGAAAAATTGTTCAGGTTTATGGCTTTCTCGGGCGTTAATTGAACGCCAAATGAGCGAAGACACGCCAGTTGTTCGAATGACGGCAAAAGATGGTTTTAGCCTTGTGCCAGAACCGACTCGTTATACGGAAATACAAGACTGGTGTAACAAAACGCTAAAACCTGTACTGGAAACCTTAGACGATACGCAACTACATTTTTTAGGCGAAGACTTTGCTCGTAGCGGCGATATGACTTCTTTTGTGGTATTAGCTCAACAACAAAATCTAATCAAAAGCGTCCGCTTTATTGTGGAGCTAGGCAATATGCCTTATAAGCAACAAGAGCAAATTGTACTGTTTATTCTCAAACATTTACCACGTTTTGCAGGGGCTGCCTTTGATGCTCGTGGTAATGGCGGATATTTAGCAGAGTCGGCACGTGATGAGTACAGTTCACTCATTGATTGTGTGCAATTATCTGAAAAATGGTATCGGGAACATACTGCGCCATTTAAAGCAGCATTAGAAGATGGCGAGTTAGACAGCATTCCAAAAGATGCCGATATTCTTGCTGATTTACGCTCGTTCCAAGTTGTAAAAGGCGTACCACGTATTCCTGATAAACGGACTAAAAGCAGTGATGGCAAAACCAAACGCCACGGCGACACCGCAATTTCATTACTACTTGCCCATTATGCGAGTCGTCAATTAGTACAAATGCCTATCGCTCCACTGGCACGTTGCCCACGCCGTAGCCGACAACTAACAGAAGGATATTAATTATGAGATATGTACCACTTTGCTTAATGATGTGTGCAACATTTTACCTATTTATTCACAATATGAATGGCTGGGGTTGGAGCATTTTTATTTCTTTAATTTTAGCGAGTGCAGCTTATGGCAGCGAAAAATAAAAACCTTGTAAACGAAATCGCTACCCGAGCGAGAAGTATTGATTACTGGGCATTTGGCTATTACCTGCCAAACCCCGATCCCATTCTTAAAAAAATGGGTAAAGACATCGCAGTCTATCGCGAGTTGCTTTCCGACGGTCAAGTTCGCTCAGGCGTACGCCGTCGCAAAGCAGCCATCAAAGGCTTAGAGTGGCGAATTACGACCACCAATAATGAAAAGGTGGATGCGAAAATTTCGCAAATTTTCGACCGTTTGCCGATGAACAATATCATCACGGAAATGCTCAATGCTACGCTTTACGGCTATCAAGTCAGCGAAGTAATGTGGGGCGAACGTGATGGCTTATTTGTGCCAGTGGAAATTATCGGCAAAAAACCTGAATGGTTTGTTTTTGATGACGAAAACCGCCTACGCTTTCGCACCAAAGAAAGCTGGGTAAATGGCGAGCTCTTGCCTGATGATAAGTTTTTATTGACTACCCAAGAAGCCACCCAAGACAACCCGTACGGCTTGGGCGATTTATCGCTCTGCTTTTGGGCGGCGACGTTCAAAAAAGGCGGCTTTAAATTTTGGTTGGAATTTACAGAAAAATACGGCTCACCGTGGATTATTGGTAAGCACCCAATCCAAAATAATGATACGGATAAAAACCGCCTTGCTGATCAGTTAGAAGCAATGATTGGTTCAGCCATTGCTGTTATTCCTGAAGGTAGTAGCGTCGAAATCAAAGAAGCCGCAGGTAAATCAGCCAGCACCGATGCCTTTGAAAAATTCCTGAATTTCTGCAAGGCGGAAATCAACATCGCCTTACTCGGTCAAAACCAAACCACCGAGCAAGAAAGCAACCGCGCATCAGCCACCGCTGGGCTTGAAGTCTTAGACAGCATTCGTTCGGACGACCAAGCGATTGTCGAAGCGACTTTTAATCAGCTTTTACAATGGATTGTGAAATACAATTTCAATGTAGAACAACTGCCGAGGTTTGAGTTTTACGAGCAGGAAGAAATCAACACTGCCCAAGTAGAACGTGATACCAAGCTACATTCAATGGGTGTACTTTTTACGAAAGAATACTTCCAACGTGAATATGGCTTTGAAGATGGCGATATTACGGTGCAAACAGAGACAGAAAATGCAGTCACAAACCCGCAAGTTTCTGAGTTTGCTGAACCCAACCACCAAGGCTTACACCCGATTGCTGCTGGCATTATTGAACAGCTAGAAATTGAAGGCGAAAGCCACGTGGACGATTGGCTTCAATCCATTAAAGACCAACTGGGGCAAGCCGAAAGCCTAGAAGATTTTCGCAACCAACTCGACAGTTTAATCCCTGAATTGAGCTTTGCGGAATATGGCGAGTTGTTGGCGTGGGGTTCGACCGTTGCCGAATTGGCAGGTCGCCAGTCGGTAAATGATGAGCGTAAGGCAAAAGGCGATGAGTAAATTTACCTTTGAAAACCAAGCCAAATACTTTGAGAAAAAACTCAACCTTAAAACCAACAGCTATTTGGATATTTTGGGCGAAGAACACGACTATTTTTTCGTGGTTGCTGGAGCGAACCGCAACGAAGTGCTAACCGAATTTCGCCAAGCAATCGATGAGGCAATTCTTAACGGTGAAACTTTGGAAAGTTTCCGCAAGCGTTTTGATGAAATCGTGGCAAAAACCGGCTGGGAATATAACGGCGGTCGCAACTGGCGAACACGGATTATTTACGACACCAACGTTTATAGCTCGTATAACCGAGGACGATTACAACAGCACCTAGAGCTTGCTGAAAATATGCCCTATTGGGAATATCAACACAACGATAATGCTCACCCACGTTTGGAACATATGGCGTGGGACGGTTTAGTGTTGCGTTATGACGACCCGTGGTGGCGTTATCATTACCCTGTGAAAGCCTACGGTTGTCACTGCACCGTGATTGCCCACGATGAGATGGACTTAGACCACTACGGCAAAAAGCTCGGCACCGCACCACCTGTTGAAATGGAACAGAAAACCGTGGGCATTCGTTCTGGCAATCCACGCACGGTAACTATTCCCAAAGGCACGGACGTGGGCTTCACACCCCATAACTTTGAGAATATCAAAGCAGGCAGAAATACCAGTATTGACAGCGTGCTAATGCAAAAGCTCGTTACTGCCGAGCCGAAGTTCGCGAGTTTGCTCGTAGAAAACATTTTGCAACGACCGCAAGCGGTGGCGATGTTAAATTTGGCAATGAAAGATATGGTGGATAAGGTTGCCGTTGAGAAAGTGGCCCGTGGCTCAATGAAATATGTGGGCGTTGTGCCACCTGATGTCATCACCAAACTTGAAGCAAAAGAACTCTCACCGCAAACGGCAGTCATTGCTGTACGTGATGAAGATGTGTTGCACGCTTTGCGTGATACAAAACAAGGCAAAGGCATTAACTTGCCTATTGAGTTTTGGGAGAATTTACCCGAAAAGTTACGTAGCCCAACGGCTATTTTGCTTGATACAACTCAGGCTAAGAATGCTTTGATTTTTGTTTATGATGATGACGCTGGCAAAGTGTTAGTGACAATGGACTATTCAGTCAAAATCAAAGACCCTATTTCAAAAACGAAACAGCGTGCAGAATTGAATATTGTAAAAACAGGTGGCTTAATTACGCAGGAAAATGAGTGGAAAAATTTGAAAAATGCGTATGAGATTTTGTGGGGAGAATTATAGCACACGGTGGTTTGCCTGATTCGAACAGGATCATACGGGCGAAACCGCAACCTTTCCAGTAGGAAACCCCCACCGTGTTTTCCACTATACGCCACTCAAATTTGAAAGGCAATACTATGATTAAAATTACTTTAGACGACACGCAAGCAGTCAAATCTTTAAGAGAAATTGCAAGCCAACTGCAAAAACCACGCCGTTTATATGGCATTTTAGGTGAAACTTTAAAGAAAATCCACACCGACCGTTTTAAGGCAGAAACCGACCCCGAAGATAAGAAGTGGAAACGGCTTTCAGACCGCACGCTTGCACTCAAACGCAAGCGTGGTAAATCTACCAAGATTTTGCGTCAAGATGGTTACCTTGCAGATAAGACTGCTTACAATGTCAGTAATGACAGTGTTGAATTTGGTTCGCAAGAAATCTACGCAAGGTTACATCAATTTGGTGGTAAAGCTGGGCGTAGTAAAAAAGTAAACATTCCGGCTCGCCCGTGGCTCGGCGCAGGTGAGAAAGACGAGCAATTACTATTACGCAAAGCAGAGTGGCATTTAAGCCAAATTATCAGTCGAATGGGGAGATAATCCCCAAAAATCAAAAATAACGCATAAAACCGCCTACGTGGCGTTTTTGTGTTAATTAAATGAATTTATCATTTTAAAAAATTTAAACGCTATAAAAACGATTTAAACGGCATTTAAACGGTATTGTAGTTCATTTTAAATATCCATTCCTCTATACCTCATTTCAAAACTTTAAACGACTTTAAAAGCGGTTTTCTCACCGACTAATTATTATTGCCCCATAACGGAGGCAATATGACCCAAATCGAAATTTTCAAAGCAGGTAAACGATACGATGCCAAAGGAAAGCTCATCGAAATTACCGTCGACCAACTTAAACAAACCGTCGAAACCTACAACCCAGAATTTCACGAAGCACCGTTGGTGATCGGGCACCCAAAAGCCAATAACCCGGCATGGGGCTGGGTGAAAGGCTTAAGCCTTGACGGTGATGTACTGAAAGCCGATGTGGATAAAGTGGACGCCGAATTTGCCGAAATGGTGAAAAGCGGCAAATTCAAAAAAGTTTCTGCGGCATTTTATCTGCCGGACAGCCCGAATAATCCGCACAAAGGCGTACTGTCACTGCGCCACGTGGGATTTCTGGGGGCAATGCCCCCGGCCGTTAAGGGCTTGAAACAGGTGGAATTCGCCGAAGATGACGACTTCCTGGAATTCAGCGACTGGGGGCAAGCCAGCCTGTTCAGCCGTCTGCGCGAATGGATTATCGGCAAGTTCGGCATTGAAGACGCCGACAAAGCCCTACCCCACTTTGAAGTGGAATGGTTGAAAGAAGACGCGATGCGCGACCAGATTCAGAAACAGGTGCAGTCCGAACAAGTCACACCTGAACCGATTTTTAACGAACCCCAGCAACCCGAAGGAGAAACTGGAATGACACCTGAAGAAATCGAAGCCTTAAAGGCGGAGAACGAAAAACTGAAAGCAGAAAAAGCGAAAGCGGAAGCCGCCCAGGCGGAAGCGGCGTTGGCGGTGGAAAAAGCCGGTAATGCGGAATTTGCCGAAGGCTTGGTTAAACAGGGCAAACTTGCCCCGGTCGTGAAAGACGCTTTAGTGCGCGCACTCGACAATCTTGCCGACCTGAAAGCGGGGAAAGACCCGGAATTCGGGGAAGGCGAAGAACAGGACGTATTAAGCCAATTTAAGACCGCACTTTCGCAATCGCCGAAAATCATTGAATTCGGTGAAGTGGCGACCTCGGACAAAACGAAAGACACGCCGCCGGACGAAGTGGAATATGCGGAAACGGACGACCCGACCCGCATTGAACTCGATCGCCGTATTCGTGCGTACATGAAAGAACATAATGTGGATTATGTCACCGCTTTAGGCGCCGTGAAGTAATTGACACGTTAATCCTATCAATATCAACCAAAGGAAACAAAAATGGCAGGACAAAAAGTAACAACGCGCCTAACAGATCCCGTCTTAACGCAATATGCGTTGGGTTATCACAACAATGAATTCGTGGGCGAATTATTATTGCCAATCGCCGACGTACCGAAAGAAGGCGCACGCTTGCCTAAATTCGGTAAAGAAGCTTTTGTCACTGAAAACGACGAACGCGAATTGCATGCGGCAAGCAATAAAATCACGCCGGCAAAAGTCACTACGGAAGACATCGCATTAGGCGAAAAAGATTTAGCCTATCCGATTGATTACCGCGAAGGTAAAGAAGCGGACTTCGACTATGAACAATTTGCCATCGATTTAGTGATGGAAAAAATGGCGCTGAATCGCGAATTGCGTATCAAAGCCTTAGTCACTAATGAAGCCGCATACGGTGCGAAAAATAAAATCGTGTTATCCGGTACCAGCCAGTTTAGTCATGCGGATTCACAATTATTTAAAGTCTTCGATGACGCGTTCGAAGCTGTGCGCATGGCAAGCGGCAAAAGCGTGAACCGTATTGTGATTTCCTCAAATGTCTGGAAGGCGATCCGCAACCACAAAGAAGTGCTGGAAATCTTAAAAGAACGCGGTTTGAAATCCCTTTCACCGTCATTATTCGCCGAACTAATCAAAGGTGAAGGTCAGGACGATTTGCAAATCGCTATCGGTCGTGCAAGTTACACCACCCAATTAGACCAAGATACGCAACCGGTATGGGAAAACGACATCGTGATGGCGTACGTACCGCAAAAAGCGGCGGACGGCAAACACAAAATGTATAAACCGTCCTTCGGTTATACCTTCCGTCGTCAGGGCGCCTTTGTGGTGGACAAATACGACGAAGTGGGCGGCAAAGTGTACAACGCGCGCGCCACCGACATCAACAAAGAATATTTGTTAATGGCAGACGCCGGTTACTTAATTAAATCCGCGGTGTAAAACTTCCGAAATTTTGACCGCACTTTAGGCAAATGCGCCGACGTCGGCGCATTTCAGAAGGATATGAGCTGAGACAGCTTAAACAGAAACAACATTACACATAAGGAAACAATCATGGCAAAAGTAACTGCAACCGTAAAAGGCAGCCCGTTATTGCACAATGGCAAACGTTATGACATCGGCGCCACTATCGAATTGGACGAAGCGCAGGCGGAAAACCTGGGGATTTATTTGGACATCGTAAAACCGGCAGAAGACGGCAATAAGCAAACCGGCAATAAACAAACCGATGGCGGGAAAAAAACGCAACAAAAAGACGCCGGTAAAGGCGACGAATCTAAGGTTGAATAATGTACGTAACGATTGATGAGCTCACCACGGCATTTGCCCGTAAAACGCTGGTGCAGTTAAGCAATGACGAGCCGACGGCGACGGAGCCGAATTTAACCGTGCTGGACACTGCGATTAAAGTGGCGAACGAACGGATTGATGCGGCGTTACGTTCCCGTTACACCCTGCCGCTTACGCAGGTGCCGACGCTCATCAGTCAACACGCATTAACCCTTGCCCGCTATTGGCTCTATGCGCGCCGCCCGGAAACCAAAATGCCGGAAACCGTGAAAGAAACCTACACCCAGGCGGTGAAGGAACTGGAACAAATTGCTAACGGCAAATTGCATTTAGGCATTGCGGAAAGTGCGGTAGAAAAATCGGACGATTTACTGCCGGATAACAGCGAATACGAAGTGCGGGCAACTCAGCGCATAAATACGGACGGATATTAACGATGTCAGCCACCCAACCAATTCTGAACGATATTGCACAATATTTGAAAGAAAATTTGCCGGAATGGGATGTGGAACTCTTTCCCAACAATCCCGGGACGTATTCTTTATCGCATATTAACGGGGCGGTGCTGATTAGTTACCTGGCGAGTAAATTCGAAAAACCGCGTACCACGGAATCGGTGCTGCAAACCCGGCATGTTCAGGTTGCCCTAACGGTACTGACCCGTGATTTGCATGACGACGCGGGCGCGTTGAATTTACTGGATAAGTTGCGCTTGTTGATGGTGGGATTTCGCCCTGCAAACTGCACCGAATGTTGGCTGGTGAACGAATTTTTCAACGGTACCGACGAAGAAACCGGTATCTGGCAATATCAACTGATATTGCAAACGGAAACACAACAGGTGCAACAGATCCAGGCGCCGGATTTGCCGAAATTTGTCACCGCACACTTACGCCGCGCAGATCAACCTGTGCGACCGGATTTAAAACCTAAGAAACCATAGGAGAAGATTATGGCTTTTCACCACGGCTCGGAAACCAAACGTGTAAACGGCGGTTCCGTAGCAGTCAGCACCGTAGATGGTGCGATTATCGGTATCGTCGGCACTGCACCCATGGGCGCAGTAAACGAATTGACCGTATGTTTAACCAAAAAAGACTTTTCGCAGTTCGGTACCATTTTAGACCAGGGCTTTACTTTGCCTGATGCCTTCGACATTTTGGCGCGCTACGCCAGCGGTCAGGTGTATGTGGTCAATGTGTTAGACCCGGCGAAACACCGTACGACAGTGACGGACGAAGTGTTAACTCAGGACAGCAACACCCTTGTGGCGAAGACCGCGAAGAAAGGCTTAATTAGCGTCACTAATGTCAAATTAGGCGGTTCGCTATTAACCGAAGGCGAAACTTACAGCGTCAATCTCGAAGCGGGTGAAATCACTTTAACCGTGGCGGCGGGCGAACAAGGCTTAACCGCAAGCTATGTGTATGCCGACCCTGAAAAGGTCACTGAAGATGACATCAAAGGCGGCGTGGACAGTTTAACCGGTAAACGCCAGGGCTTTGAACTTTTACGTGACGGTTTTAACCTGTACGGTGCGGACGCCAAAATTTTAATCTGCCCTGAATATGACAAAACCGCCAGCTGTGCGGCAGCCCTTGCTACTCTTGCCGACCAAATGCACGCTAAAGCGTACATTCAGTTGCCGAAAGGCACGAGCCTATCGAAAGCCATTGCTGGGCGTGGTCCACTTGGCACAATTAATGCATCGGCATCGAATGAAAACGTGCGCCATTTCTTCCCGTATGCGATTGGTTCAACTAATAATCTTGAAAGCCTTGCCACTCACGCAGCCGGTTTACGTATGAAAGTGGACGTGGATGCAGGTTATTGGTTCTCAACCTCGAACCACGAACTCAGCGGCGTCATTGGCATGGAAATTCCGTTGACCGCACGTGTCGACGACAAGCAATCGGAAACCAACCACTTAAATGCAGTGGGGATTACCACTATTTTTAACAGCTTTGGCACAGGCTTCCGCTTATGGGGCAACCGTTCGTCTAACTTCCCAACGGTAACCCATATCAGCTGCTTTGAAGTGGCAAGCCGTACGGGGGATATTATTGATGAGAGTATTCGTCAAGCAGAATTGCAGTTTATTGATAAACCGATTGATGACGCTTTAATTGATAGCTTTGTGGAAACCATTGATACTTTCTTGCGTAGTCAAAAATCCCTTGTGGGTCATTCTGTAAGTTTGGACTATGAATATGATTTAGTGGATGCCTTTAGCCAAGGTCAAATTCCGCTGATTTATGACTACACGCCAAAAATTCCGGGCGAACGTATCAGCAATAAATCGGTAATGACCCGTAAATACTTGGCAAACTTAGTGTCAGCAAAATAACGTAGGGACACACGGTGTGTGTCCGTATCACAAAAGGACAAAAAAATGAGTATTGCAATTAACCAAATCGTAAACGGTAATGTTTACATCAACGGCAACAGCCAAATGGGGCGTGCGAACGAAGTCAAGATTCCTGATATTGAATTTGAATATATTGAGCATAAAGGCTTGGGAATGTTTGGTACAGTTAAACTTCCAGCTGGAGCGAATACCGTTGAAGCAGAAATTACGTGGGATAGCTTCTATCCTGATGTTCGTGCCGTGTTGTACAACCCCTTCAAAGCTACACAATTGATGATCCGCTCAAACCTACAAGTGTTTAATTCCATGGGGTTAGCCGCAGAAGAAGCGATGGTAACCACGATGAATGTGATGTCGCAAAAAGTCGGTGGTACAGGACATAAAAATAAAGAAAATGCTGAGTTTCAGGATACCTTGACGGTACATTCCATTAAACAAACTGTTGCAGGCAAAGAAATTTTATTTATTGATTTTATGGCAAATATTTTCCGTGTCAACGGGCAAGATGTGTTGCAAAAATACCGCACCAACATCGGGCAATAATTCTTTAAACCAGTTTAAAAGCTAAACTGACCGCACTTTTATAAACTCCTTTGTGAAAGTTAAACAACATACTCACAAAGGAGTTTTTTATGTCTGACGTTATTGTCGCCCTTGATTTTCCAATTCAAGATGGTGAGGGTAATCCAATCACCGAGTTAAAAATTCGTCGTCCTAAAGTAAAAGATATTCGCAAAATGACAGGAAAAACCGATGCAGAACAAAGTATTAGTTTACTTGCCATCTTAACCGGTTTAGTGCCTGAAGATCTTGACGCATTGGATATTGCTGACTTTAAGCGTGCGGCGGAAGTGGTTGAAAAAATGCAGAAGGGAAAGTTGAAATAACCCAACTTGATGCGGCATTAGCAGATTTGGCGTTTTGGTTTGGTTTTCCGCATTCTGACCTGGAAGAAATGACCCTTAATGACCTTGAACGCTGGCTTAAGCAAGCCCAACGGCAAATAAAAGCCAATTACACGAAAGCCGCTATTTAAGCGGCTTTGTGGTTATTTGTGAGCGTTGTTGTATCCATTTTTAAAGGAACGCCATAAGCGTTGTTGGATTTTATCAAGCGGTGGATTTTTCGCTTGCAGGCATTGGGGCATTTCATCAGCCGAAGTCATTTTTGCTGACAGCTTATTTAGCCCACGATTTAAGAAATCAAGCATGGGGAGCAGAATTGGAGAAAGTAATCCTAAACCGAATACGACACCAATTACAGTCGTGATAGTTGGGTAATAAGAATACGCCACACTGCCCCCAATTACCAACAAAAGGAAGCCAATAATGACGCCAATTATGCCAACTATTTCATCAATCAGTTTCATTAACATTGTGGTTCTCCTTACAGTTGAATAATTTAATAGGACTATAAACGATGTCATCAAATCTTGCAATTAGTTTAGTCATTGGTGCGGCAGTCGGTGGGGCGATCTCAGGTATTAACCAAATCAAAAATACGCTGAAATCATTGACCGATTCTACGCAATCTATCGGACAACGAATGGCGACGTTAAATCAGCTTTCTATTGCTGGAATGAAAAGTAGCGCGGCATCTCTGACTGCGTTAGGTGGTTCAGTTGTGGCATTGGCAAAGCCTGCTATTGAATTTGAAAGTGCGATGGCGGATGTAAAAAAAGTTGTGGATTTTAAAACACCCGAGGGGTTTAAAAAACTTTCTAAAGATCTCCTTGATTTAACCCATACGATTCCAATGACAGGTAAGGAACTCGCGGCTATTGCCGCTTCGGGGGGACAACTTGGCGTAGCAGAAGAGGATATCACAGCCTTTACGACTACCATTGCGAAAATGTCTGTCGCCTTTGATATGTCAGCCGACCAAAGCGGTGAAGCTATGGCAAAACTGGCTAATGTGTACAAAATCCCCATTAGCGAAATTGGTAAACTTGGCGATGCCATTAACGATTTATCCAACTCAAGCCCGGCAAAAGCCTCTGATATTGTCAACACTCTAGGGCGAATTGGGGGAACGGCGAAGCAATTCGGTTTAACGGAAAATGCGGCAGCCGCACTTTCTAATACCTTTATCTCATTGGGTAAAACACCTGAAGTGGCAGGCACGGCAATTAATGGAATGCTGACCAAATTAATGACCGCCGAAAAAGGCGGCAAAGCCTTTCAAGGTGCATTAAAGAAAATGGGTATTTCAGCCAAACAGCTGAAGAAAAATATCGCTAAAGATGGTGAAGGGGCGATTGTTGATTTCGTCAAACGCGTGGAGAAATTACCGAAAGATCAGGCAATGGGGATTTTAGTCGACATCTTTGGGCGAGAATATGCTGATGATGTGGCGGTGCTTGCTGGCAATACCGAACTGTTAGAAAAAAGCCTTAAACAGCTGAAAGAAACCGATGAGAACGGCAATTTACGCTATTTAGGCAGTATGGATAAAGAGTTTAATGCTCGAGCAGCGACCACTGAAGCGTCATTAACTAAATTGACGAATAGTTTTACTAGTCTCGCTATTGGCATTGGAAATTATGTATTGCCTGTGATCAACGATTTTGTTAGTTGGTTACAACCTATTATTATTAGCGTTACCGACTTCATCAATACCAATACAGATTTAATGGGAGAAATTGCCAAATGGGGAACTTATGCCGTTGGTGCGGTTGCCGGTTTTTCTGCGGTCATCGGCGGGTTAAGTTTTTTAACTTGGGGGACATTGAAAGTGATTTCAGTGTTCAAAATGGCATGGTCAGTATTGTCTTTTGGCGGTTCAATCATTGCCTTAGTGAGCAAAGGTATTTTGGGGCTTGTGGGCTTTATCGGAAAATTATTGTTACCTGTTGTGCTTAAACTTGCCTATGGCTTTGGTTATTTAATCGGTTGGTTAGGTAAATCTATTTTATTTGCTGCTCGATTAGGGCAAATGTTCGCCGGCGCCTTACTCAAGGGATTATTGCTTGTTGGTAAGGCTATTATTTTTGTCGGTCGCGCTTTTCTCGCTAACCCTATCGGCATTGCGGTTGCCGTCATTGCAGGGCTTGCCTATTTACTTTGGGATAATTGGGACTGGGTCAGCGAAAAATTCAGCCAAATGTGGCAATGGATTGGTGAAAAATCCACTCAATGCGGACAAGTGATTTCTGATATTTGGAATGGGGTCACAACTTTCTTTAGTGGCGTATGGGAAAACATCACCACTGTCTTCAACTCAGGCATCGGTAACATCACCGCCACCATTCTCAACTGGTCACCATTGGGCCTGTTCTATCAAGCCTTTGCAGGCGTGCTTTCTTGGTTTGGGATTGATTTGCCTGCGAAGTTTACTGAATTTGGTTCGAACCTGATTAGTGGTTTAGTCAATGGTATTCGCAATGCGTGGGATGGGGCGAAAGAATGGGTTATCGGCTTAGGTAAATCTATCAAAGGTTGGTTTACTGGCGAAATGGATATTCATTCTCCTTCGCGGGTGTTTAAAGGCTACGGCGAAAATATCGTCTCAGGGCTTGCCATTGGGATTGCAGAAAATGTCCTTCAAGCCACACAGGCGGTCGATAAAATGGGGAAAAAGATCAAGAAAGCCGCACCAAAAACAGTTGCTGCACCTGCGATAAAAGCCCCAAAAATGCCAACGGTCGAGCCGCTTGTGGCAAAAAGTACGGTCAAATTCGAACCCGTTTTAAACGGTATTGAAACCGCCTTTAAACCGATTTTCAACGAGAAAAAAGGCCTTTTCGGTTCGCTGTGGGATGACATTAAATTTGGGGCGAATTTTATCGGTAATCTATTGGGCATCAATCAGCCGACGGATTACCGCACGCCTGATTTTAATCCGAACTCAAGCAGTCAAAATTCGTCACTTTTTAGTGATTATCAACCGCTAAACAGAAACGCCGTTACCCATAATGAAACCACGCAAAATGGCGGTATTGTGGTGAACTTTAACCCGACGATTCATCTAAGCGGCAACCAAAATCCGGACAGTCTTTTAAGCCAATTGCAAGATGCCCTGTTTGCCAGTAAACAGGATTTAGCCCGTTTTATTGTGGAAACAATAAGACGTGAAGAAGATCAATATAGACGGAGAGCATACTGATGTATTTTATGTTAGGCAATATTGCCTTTGAGCCGGTCAACCTGACGGATTTTTCTGAAAACCATGCTGCAGATTTTGCCGAACACGCAGTACTGAAAGGCAAACCACGCTTACAGGCAATGGGCGAAAAGCTGACGGAATTGTCTTTTGCCATTCGCCTGCACCATAAAATTGGCGGGGTGGAAAGTCGCTATCAAGCCTTGCTTGCCGCCAAAGCCAAGCAAGAAGCTCTCGCCTTGATTTGGGGGGCGGGCAAATATAAAGGCAATTATGTGATCACCGATATTTATTCCGCAACGTTGTTCACGGATAAGTTAGGCAACTCCTTGGCTCGTGAAATGACAATCAACCTGCGCGAATATGTGGGTGATATCGACGATAACCCGCTCGGCGCAGCATTGAACTTAGGCAGTAATTCATTACTTGGTTCAATTCTGCCGGATGGGGCGGTAAAGGTGCTGTCTGATATGAAAGAAACTGTGCAAAAAGGTGCAGAACTCTTTAACCAAGGCCGGCAAATTGTGAATGAAGTCAGAAACACCATCGCGATTGTTCGCCAGTTGACCGATGACCCGACGGCGGCGTTAGCTTATTTGCCGGATGTGTTGGGTAATCTTGACGGTGCATTAGACAAGTTTGGTGAACTTACCGACATGAGTGAACTGTTCGGCAGTATTTGTAAAGTGTTACCAGCAGTCGGCGAATTTAGTCGAGAAATGGGCGGAATTTATGACAATTTAATGATTATAAAAGACAGCCTGACATTTGGCAATCAATCCGACGGTGCGAACTGGAATGACTGGTTTACGCCCGCCGATAATGCACTAAGTGACATTAACGAACGCATTGATAATGCCGCTACACCCGTCGCCGCCATGACGGCATGGATTGTGCTACGCGAAGACGAGGAAGTAACGAATGACACAGACCGTACTTAAACACACCGTAAAACAAGGCGAACGGTGGGATAACCTCGCCTATTACTACTACGGTAACGCGCTGGAATTTGCGCGGATTATCAACGCAAACCCACACATTAGCCTGTGCGAAGTATTGCCTACCGGCGCGACCGTTTATATCCCTGTGTTAAACATTAAACCGACCAACAACGAATCCATGCCGCCATGGTTAAGAGGTAGCGATGAGCAATAATGTCCCAACGCCTGATTTTTCGATGATGTATGAGAAAACCAACATCACGGCAGACATTGAACCGTATTTGATTGAGCTGATGTACACCGACAATCTTGAGGGCGAATCAGACGAGCTGACGATATCTTTTGAAGACATAAAAGGCAAATGGATTCGGCAATGGTATCCGACCCAAGGAAATAAACTGAAAGCGGCTATCGGATATAAGGGTGAGCAACTCACTGATATTGGAGCATTTGAAATTGATGAGGTGGAATATAGTTATCGTCCGTCATATATTCAAATTAAAGCGTTAAGTACGGGTATTGCGAAAGCCAATCGCACGCTGAAACCAAAAGCCTATGAGAATACTACGCTAAAACAAATCGTCGGCATTATTGCCGGACGATTAAAGCTGAAAGTTGTTGGCACAATCAAAAGCATCCGAATTAAACGAGCAACGCAATATTTAGAGCGCGACGTTGAATTTTTGGCACGCCTTGCCCGTGAATATCATCACAGTTTCAAGATTGTAGGCGATCAGTTAGTTTTTACCGACAAAGATGAATTGGGTAAAAGTGAAGCGGTGGTGACGCTAGAAGAAAAAGACACTATATCTATCAGCTTACGCGACCGAATTAAAGACACCGCAAAAGAAGTGGATGTCAGCGGCTACGACGCCAACGGTAAAAAAGTCATTAAGAAACGCAAGAAAGCTAAAGCCTTGCGCGAAAACATGAAGCAGGCACAAGCCGCAAGCGGTGACACGCTAAAAGTCGTCACACGCGGGGAAACCCAAGAACAAATTGATGCCCGCGCCGACGCCGCACTGGCGGAGCAAAACGACGACCAGACCGCAGGCAATATCACTGTGATCGGGAATCCGAAATTAGTGGCTGGCAGTACGCTTGCACTACGTAACATGGGGGTTTTTAGCGGCAAATATCTGATTAAATCATCCCGACATAGCATTGTGCGCGGCGGTGGTTACACTACAAGTCTTGAGGTGCGAATGCTCGAATTTATCCCGGATGATTTACAAAACACCGGAGTGCTGACCGAACCGAAACCATTGGATACACTCAACGGCAAGCCTGATTTGCGTTATGTGGATGACCGCTTGTTACAAACGAACGCTGATGACTACGCCTTAGCACAACAACAGCGCCGTGAAACAGGAGTAATCAAATGATGAACACGCATAATTTTGGCGCAACTTACCAAGAAGGCATTGTGTCTGCCGTTGACCCGGCAAGTCATAAAGTGCGGTGCAAAATTCCTGCGCTTGAAGATTTGGAAACGGCGTGGCTTTCTTATCTCACGCCGAATGCGGGTGGCAATCAGTTTTACTGTCTGCCCGACGTGGGCGAATTGGTCGCGTTACTCCTCGACGCACGGGGCGAAGGTGGATGTGTGTTAGGCGCCATCTACAATACACAAGACCCCACACCGACAGCAAATCCCAATATCTGGATGAAAAAATTCAGTAACGGAACCGTAATTAAACACGACCGAACTTCCGGCAATGTAGAAGTGTCTGCCATGGGTGACGTGTTGATAAAATCGCCGTCGAAAGTCACTATTGACTGCCCGGAAACCGAAACCACCGGAAACTTGCTTGTGAGCGGTTCCTTAACCTATATGCAAGGCATGACCGGTAACGGTAGCGGTTCGGGTGCAACGGCAACTATCAACGGCGAGTTGACAGTTCAAGACGGTGATGTGAAAGCCGATAATATCAGCTTGAAACAACACAAACACACCGAACAAGGCGACGGCAAACAAACGTCATCAGCCCAACCGTAATTCTTTAAATCAGTTTAAAATCCAGTCCACTCATAGCCTTGTATCATCAAGGCTATGAATACACAAAGTACCATCCTTACAACCCACTGGCAACTTGCCCCGAGCTTAGATAACCAAGCGGTGCAAGGTATTGATGATATTCATCAGTGTATTGCCAATATTCTCAACACGCTAAAAGGCACAGACGTGCTACGCCCTGAGTTTGGCTCAGATCATTTTCAATATATCGACCAGCCGGAAGATGTGGCTATCCCGAATATGGTGCGGGAAATTACCCTTGCTTTACAAAAATGGGAAACTCGCATTGAGGTTGACAGCGTGCAAGTAAGCGGCACTGCGCCCCATTTTGAACTATTGATTAGTTGGTCGCTGGTTGATGATGTGTATCGTGAGATTTATTCCACCGAGGTGAAACAATGAACCGACATGAAGTAAAAGCCGTTGATGACAACGTGGAACGCATTTTGCGTGATGCGATTGCCGATTATGAAAAACGCACGGGCAAAATCTTACAGCCCGCACACATTGAACGCTTGTTGATTAATGTGTACGCCTTTCGGGAAAGTTTAGCCCGCCAAGGGATTAATGAAGCCTTTCGCCAGACCTTTCCGCAATATGCGACCGGTTTAGCCTTGGATTTATGTGGCGAAACTTTCGGTTGTTATCGTCTATTGGATAAACCTGCACGAACGATTTTGCGCTTTAGTGTTAAAGGTGAGCATCCGTCTATTTTTATCCCTAAAGGCACGCGAGTAGCGGCCACTGATGAAATTGAGTTTATCACTCTTAATGATGATGTGATCACGCCATTAATCTCTTATGTTGAAATCGAAGCCGCTTGTAATAAAACTGGTGCAGTGGGCAATGGCTGGGAGCTTGGACGGGTAAAAACGCTCAAAAGTGCGGTCAATTTTGACGGTGAAATCACGGTCACCAACATTGATGTGCCAAGCGGTGGTTTAGCACGCGAAGAAGATGACGATTACCGCAAGCGCATTCTCGCCGCGCCGGAAGCTTTTACATCTTGCGGCTCCATCGCCGCTTATGATTATCACGTGCGCGCCGTATCACAAGACATCGCAGACATAAATATTTCTAACCCTCGTGGTGGTTTAGTGCGCATTACAGTACTCACCAAAACAGGCTTGCCAGATGGTCGCTTACTGAATGATGTGAAGCAATATGTTAGCCCGGAACGTCGTCGTCCGTTATGTGATACCGTCGAAGTGATTGCACCCACTAAGCGCGATTATCAAATCAATGCCACGCTCACCTTATTAGACGGCTATCATGAAGACATTGTCAAAACCAAAGCCCGTGATGCGTTGCAACTGTATTTATCCGATAAAACCAAGAAACTCGGTATTGATGTTGTGCCATCGGCAATTATCAGCGCATTGCGGGTGGAAGGCGTCTATGACGTGCATCTGATTGCGCCGGCAAAAATCGTTGTAGGCGAAACCGAATGGGCAAACTGCACCGCAATTAACGTAGATGTCGCACCGGAGCGTAGCAATGGCTAAATTGACTTATGCGGACATCATTGCACGCGAGACCAAATATAAAACCTTGGCTGACTTAAGCGATCGTATGGCGGCGTTGGATAAAAGCAAGGTGATGACGACACTCGTCGAGCTGCTCGACGATGAATTTATTCCGTTGCTTGCCGAAAAGTGGAGTGTAACTGGTTATGACGGCTCATTTTTAGCTGAAAACGACCAATCCAAGCGTAGCTTAATCAAAGTCGCCATCGAATTGCACCGATACAAGGGCACACCGTGGTCAATTCGCGAAGTATTACGCCGTTTAGGGTTTGGTGAAATTGAAATCGACGAAGGCTTGAAAGCACGAACCTACGAACACAAGTTTGTGCAAACCATCCCGCTAAGCGACAAGTGGGCATATTACGCCATCCGCTTAAATCAACCGATTACCAACGAACAAGGGCAACAACTGCGCAAAATATTACGCAATTTCTCACCGGCGCGTTGCACATTAGCGGTGCTGGATTACAAATCCGTGCCGGTACGTTACAACAACAAAGCCCGTTATAACGGCAGTTATAACCATGGTTCAAACTAAGTTAAAACAAGGTTTAAACGACATTTAAAGGATGTTTTATGGCGAATTTAAAAGAACAAGAAAAGTGGGACGGCATCTACCAAATCGAAGAAAACGACCCTGTACTCGGGGGTGAAAACGGGATTACAAACAAGCCGATCAAACAGCTTGCTAACCGAACTTTATGGCTTAAAAAAGCCCTTGAATTATTAACGGGCAAATCTAAACCCAAAGATTTAACAGCAGAAAGCACCAGTGTTGCAGATAAAAATGGTCATAGTCATGCACTCCCAAAAAGTTCGACAAGCCAGCAAGGTGTTGTGCAATTAGATTCGGCAACAAACAGCACGGCGGAAGATAAAGCGGCAACGCCGAAAGCAGTAAAAATAGCTTATGATAAAGGCGTCGAAGCTAAATCTACAGCGGATAAAGCACAAAAAACTGCAGAGGAAAAGCTGCCTCTTTCCGGCGGGAAACTAACGGGTAATCTGTCTATAGACAACGGGAGTAATTACAATAGTATTTATCACTACAATACGTCAGGTAAGTACACATTATCACAAGGCAGCCCAGATACGTCGCCTAATTTCTATGCGATTGCTTATTTTAATACAGATGGCACAAGAGAGAACGCTGCTTTTTTCCCAAAAAGTGGCGCCACGGAATTCGTTGCTTATCAAAGTTGGGTGACAGATAAAATATCCGATTATATTCCGAATAGTAAAAGATCAAACGCAACTAATAGTGCTAGTCGCGATACGGTTGCGACGAGTTTTGCTGCTAAGACCGCCTTTGACAAAGGTGTTGAAGCTAAACATGCAGCTGATACTGCAAATGATAACGCAAATGGCCGAGTATCAAAATCAGGCGACACGATGACCGGACATTTAACTATAAAAGCCAATGGTTCTGACTATTCTTCAATGCGGACATATAATACGGCAGGCAGACACGCCCGCTGGGAAAGCGCGCCGGAATCGTCAAGTTATTTTGCTGCGATTATCAACGTGAATAGTGATGGAGCAATTGAGCACCGGGCGTTAATCAGAAAAAGAAGTGGCACATTAGCATTTGATGAAGATGTGGCTCTGAAAGCGCCGAAATCGGAACCCGTGTTTATAACCGATAAAATATATACGAATTTGGATGCCGTCCCCGATGGCACATCATTTTTCGGGTTTCATAGTACTGCAAAAAATATTCCGTCGGATTGGATTAATTCAAATGCGGATTTGAACGGCTTCCAAGTCGGTGCAAGTTATCAAAAATTCCAAATCGTTGTCGCCACTGCGGGTGATATCAGAATCAGACTCAATGATGATGGCACTAATTGGTCATCGTGGGAAAAATTTGCCATGATATCCGATGTTAAATGGGCAACACTCAAAGACAAACCGGCGACTGCGACACGCTGGCCGACTTGGAGCGAGGTAACGAGTAAACCCTCAACATTCCCGCCATCATCGCATAATCACGCATGGACACAAATTACAAATGCACCGTCAACTGCGACGCGCTGGCCAACTTGGAGCGAGGTAACGAGTAAACCCTCAACATTCCCGCCATCATCGCATAATCACGCATGGACACAAATTACAAATGCACCGTCAACTGCGACACGCTGGCCGACTTGGAGCGAGGTAACGAGTAAACCCTCAACATTCCCGCCATCATCGCATAATCACGCATGGACACAAATTACAAATGCACCGTCAACTGCGACGCGCTGGCCAACTTGGAGCGAGGTAACAGGGAAACCGCAAGTTGTGCAAGATGTGCGTCTGGGCGCAACGGTCAGCAGAAAATTAGGTGATGAAGAGTGGCAAACTCATGGTGCGGGTTATGTTGTGACCGGATTTTATAATTACACCAGTGATTTAAATAGTAATGACTGGGTTTATGTTAAACCAATCCAGAAAAATATAAACGGCACATGGGTGACTGTGGCAAATGCGTGAGGACGATAAAATGATTTTAAAAAACTGCAAACCATATGAGCCGGTAGAAAAAATCTACGGCGAAGATGTTATCTATTTACAAGATGAAAGCGGTGCGGATTGGTATGAATCACAAAAAGAATTTAAAGCTGACACCATGAAAGCTGTATATGACAAACACGGCGTGATTGTCTCTTGCTCAAGAGATGTGTCGGCACTGTTCCCGCTTGATTGTAGCGTTATTGAAGTTGATACGGATAAAGCTGACTTGCTTGGGTTGTATGTTATCAACGAGAATGTGATTTTTGAGCCGAAGCCATCAAATGCGCATGAATGGAACGGTAAAGGCTGGATTATTTCAGCTGAAAATCAGACCGCGCTTTTAACACAAAAGAAAGACGAGTTAATTGAGCAACTCGCAAAAAAGACTGACACGCTCAAATCATCGTTGTTAGTCGGCTACCCGCAAACCGAAATCGACAGCTTTTACCGCCAAGAAAAAGAAGCCTTGGCTTATCAGGTCAATTCGAAAGCTGATACGCCAATGCTGCGCCAGATTGCGCAAGTGCGCGGTATCCCGTTTGATGTGTTAGTCGCAAAAGTGATTGAAAAATCGAGCCAATTTGCAGTTACCATTGGGGCAATAATCGGCGCACGACAGGCGTTTGAAGATCGGATTCTGGCGGCAACTGAACAATCACAGCTTGACGAAATTGAAAGAGAGGTCAACGCATGGCAACTGTCTATTTAGCGCTATACAAAGACGCCGGCGGCAGCCTTTATGACCGATTGAGTGATTGGCTAATCCGAAAAATTACCCGTGGACAATATTCACACTGTGAAATCGCAGTGGAGAGACTGGAAAATTGGGGAGAATATGACTATCGTCCGGTTTATGACTGCTATAGCGCAAGCCCAAGAGACGGTGGCGTGCGGTGTAAGCAAATCAATATTAAAGATGGCAAGTGGGATGTCATCCCGCTTGATAATATCAGCCCCCAACAAATCATAGCCTATTTTAACCGCACTTTGGGCGCAAAATATGACTGGTGGGGAGCAATAGGTATTGCGTTAGGCATCAACCAAAAACGCTCAAAATATTTTTGCAGCGAATGGTGTTTTAATGCAATTCACAATTGTGAGGAGGGTTGGCGATTTAGTCCAAATCAGTTGGCTGTGATACATCAGATGGAGGTTTACCCTGCACAAAGTTAAACAATAAAAAGACGGCGATAACAACCACACTGCAATGCGGTTGTTACCAGCTACGCAGACATACCTGCTGATGACAAATGGGATAATTGGCAGGTGTTTGAGGACTATCAACGTATTACATTACAGACAAATGCAAATTACAACAGTCGATACGAAGATAATTTAGTCTATAAGTTTTAGAGAAGAAAGGCTTAGTTGTTCGCTAAGCCTTATTCATTATTCTTCATCTAATTCGGATAATAGGCAATAAAACGGTGAGGCAAAAGGGGCAAGTGTCGAGATAAATTTTACCACGCTGTCTTTACGACCATCTTCAACAAATCGAATATCTAAAAAAGCTATATCATAAATAAAGGTTTGTCCACGTCCGTTAGGTAGGGAATATTGTGAACCGTCCGCGATAAAATCAACCTGTTCTTTTACGGCAATCAGGGCTAATTCTTGCATCATTTCTTGTTCGCTTCTCATTTTAAATGTGGTCATTTTGTTGTTTCCTGTTTTGCTTAATATGTGTACAGGATTGCTCTGTTCGGTGGGTATAGCAAGTCTTGATTGAGGAAATAACAACTGACTGCGGTCAATTTAAACTGGGGAGAGATGGACGGCTGAATTTAAATGTCCTTTAATGATGATTTAAAGAGCATTTTGTTTCTCATATTTAGTGAATTTTAACCACTTAAAATGGGAAATTCGCAAATTTTAAATTTCCCATTTTTTGTGGTTGAGTTTCTCAAAATTCGTGGTCGGCAACAACCTTCAATGTCGGGTGCGGCAAACTGAAAAACAGCACACTATTTAAAATGGCAAGAAAAGGTTACAGCAAATCAATGTGCGGTCAATTTGAACGTTGGATTTACGCAAACGGAAAACCGCTAAAAGGCTTGATTGACCGCAGACAAAAGGAGAAAGCACTATGTTTAACTTCCTAACTTCAAAAGAAAAATGGGTGTTATTAGTTGGCCCGCTACTGCTCTTGCTTCTCATCTTGTTTCAAGGTTGGCAGGCTAACCACTGGCGCGCTGAAATGGTGAAAGAAGAACAGCTCAAAGCCAAATGGCAGGCTTCTTATATGGCGTTAAATGAACATGTACAACAATTTGCCGAACAGCAAAAGCAACTGACCCAAGCCGTCAATGAGCTAAAACATCAGCAAACAAAGCAAACACAGGATTTAAAAAATGCACTTAAACAACATCAAACTTGGGCTGACAGCCCTATTCCTGACGGTGTGCGCGGCGTGCTCAACCGCCCCGCAAATCATTAAACAGCCGATACTCTGCCCGCAAACGGCAGAGTGTGGTCAATTTTCGCCACAAATTCGCACTAACGGCGAACTGGCGGAAGCCTATCAACAGGCACAGCACCGTTTAAATTTATGCGTGGTTGAAAATCACAGCCTAAAAAAATGTATTGATGATTTTAATCAAAAGGAAAAAAACAATGACTGATCAATTTGACCGTGCGCAACAATTAGAAGAAATGCAACGGGAAATCGCCCTGAAAAAACACCGCACTTTTAAGGCAGTCAGCCGTCTTTACTGTGAAGATTGCGATGCACCCATTCCCGAAAAACGCCGACAGCTTATTCACGGCGTCACCCGTTGTGTGATATGCCAAGAACGGGAAGAAAAACGCCAACGGAATTTTAGAAAATGAAAAAACCCAACCAACTGCGAAAAATCCTTGAGCAAAGTTTGCCGGATTTCATTGAAAACCCCGACCGCTTACAGCTTTACACGGACGGCGGGCAAATTATCGCTACCGGAGCAAACTCGTTCAGTTTTGAATATCGCTACACACTCAACATCATTGTGACCGATTACGCCGGTGATATTGCTGCTTTGGTTGTACCGATGATTGCCTATCTTCGCACCAATCAACCGGAAATCTTTGAAAACCCCCAGTTGCGTGAAAATGCCTTCAAGTTTCAGGTGGATTACAACAATAACGACACGGCAGACATCAGTTTTGAAATCAAACTCACCGAACGTGTAGTATCGAAAAAAGACGGCGACAGCGTGCAACTTAATTATGCAAAAGAACCGGTGCTTGATGATCCGCGCCTTGTAAAAGTTTATTTGCAGACTTGGGATAATTTGATTTTTGAGGGTGAAGTCTGATGGCAACGGTGCAAGAAATCCAAGGAAAATTGACCGCACTTGTCAATAATCTATCGCCACAGTCTCGAAGACAACTGGCACGCAACATCGGGCAAGCATTACGAAAAAGCCAATCGGCACGCATTGCAAGGCAACAAAATCCCGATGGATCAGCATTTGAGCCCCGCAAACCTCGTAAAAATTTTATACAAAAACAAGGACGAATTAAGCGCAAAGCCATGTTTGCCAAGCTCCGCACCGCCAAGCATTTAAAAGTGCGGTCAAATGGCAATGAAGTTTCAGTGGGCTTTAACGGCTCAAGTGCAGCGATTGCGGCAGTCCATCAATACGGGTTGAAATCAAGCCCGTCAAAAAACAAGGATTTTAAAGTGCAATATGCCCAACGGGAATTGTTGGGCTTTAGTGAAAATGATTTGGAAATAATTGAAGATTTAATTATTGAGCAATTAAGCCGTTAGATTTTAGATGGTTACGAATGATGTGCAACCAATAAGCATAAACAACTAACGCTGCCATTCCAAGAAAGAAATTAACTTCAACAAACCACAACACAGAACCAATCATCAACATATAAATGAAGATAGCCGGTGCAGCAATAATAAGAGAGACAAACCAAGGCATCGCAATTACGCCAAAACCGATTGCAAGCCCAAGTAAGCCAACAGTCAGAATAAATAGTGAAAGTATTGCAATCATATTTCCCCCTTTGTTTAGCTGATTATTGAGCTAAATAATCAACCTTGTCAATAGAAAAGTGAGTAAAAAATGAATAATTTACAACTTACCGTTTTGTTAAATGCCATTGATAAAATTTCTGCGCCATTAAAAAACGCCAATAAACAGGTTTCCGAACTTTCCCAAAAACTAAAAGAAAATAAATCCATTCGTGCGCAACTTGTAAAACAAGATAAAGCGAATGAAACTGCTATCAAAAAATATGCTGCTACATTAAACCCTCTTAAAAGCAAATTAAGTGTGGTAAACCAAGAATTATTACAAGCACAGCAAAAAGCGAAACATTATACGCAACAGTTAGCCAACGCCAAAAATCCAACAAATGAATTTAAAGCAAAGGTTTTAAATGCACAAAATGCTGTTAAAAAGTTAAAAATTGAACAGGGTCAGGCTGCACTTAAGTTACGACAAGCACGGCAAGAATTAAACGCTTCAGGGATCTCTGCAAAAACACTTGGGCAACGTCAATACGAATTGCGAAATAAGCTAAAAGGTGCAAATCAACAGATTAAACAGCAAGAAGTTGCTTTAACAAAACTCAATGCAAAACAAGCTGCTTACAATAAATACCGAGGTCAAGTTGAAACGCTCAAAGATATAAGCGGAAAAGCACAAATGATTGGTGCGCAAGCCTCCGCAGCGGGTACAACAATTATTGCACCTATCACAAATTCAGTGAAAGATTTTATGAGTTTTGAAGATGCCATGGTTGGGGTTGCACGGCAGGTTCAAGGTCTAAAAGATGATGCCGGCAACTTCACCCAAGAATTTGAAGAATGGAAAAATAAAATTCAATCTCTTTCAACTGAACTGCCTTTAACCACAGTAGAAATAGCCAATATGATTGAAAGTGCGGCAAGAATGGACGTACCTAAAGATCAGCTGGAAGAATTTGTGCGATTAAATACACAAATGGCAACCGCATTTGATGCGATAAGTCCCGATGAATTAGTTGAACAATTCGGTAAAGTTACAAAAAACTTTAAATTATCATCTGCAGCATCAAGGGAATTAGCAGACGCTATCAACTATTTAGATGATAACGCAATTTCAAAAGGAACGGGGATTATCGGTTTTATGAATCGGGTATCGGGAATTGCCGGTATTGCTAAAATCACCGAAAAAAATATGGCGGCACTAGGTTCAACATTACAAACTGCAGGAGCAGGAGAGGAACAATCAGCCACTGCAGTGAACGCAATCTTTACGAGATTATCATCAGCAAGCAAAAAGAAACCTGTCAAAAATGCTCTGAAAGCAATAGGATTGACTGCAGATCAAGTTGAATTAGGTATGGTAAAAGATGCTCAAGGCACATTGATGAAAATTGTGGATACATTGAAAAGTATGCCGGAACAAAAACGCCTTGGGTTTATCGCTGATTTAGTTGGAACAGAACATACAAAAACCCTTGCTTTACTTGTATCAAACACTGAAGAATGGCGCAGACAAATTGAACTTGCTAATAGCGAGGCGGCAAAAGGCTCAATGGACCGTGAATTTGAAACCCGAATGAAAGCCCTATCATCAACATGGGGAATTTTCAAAAATCAACTGTTCAACTTAAATTCAACAATTGGCGGAACACTTGCTCCAACACTTGATTCTCTATTGAAAAAAATTGGGGGATTAATTGAGAAGGGTAATAATTGGATTAAAGCAAATCCTAAATTGGCTCAAAATATTTTATTAGTTGCAGGTGCAATCGGTGGCTCATTGACATTATTTGGTGCATTAAGCCTTGCATTAAGTTTTATACTTTACCCCGTCGCACGCCTATTTTTAGGATTATCAAAGCTAAATGTGATACTTCCAAAATTTTCAGGACATTTGGCATCTGCAGGTCGGTTAATTTTAAGAGGATTACTTTCCCCATTAAAATTAATTACATTGGCTATTAGCCCCTTAGGGATCGTTTTATTAACCGTTGCGACATTAATTTATAAATACTGGCAACCTATCAAAGCCTTTTTCAGTGGTTTCTTTGAGGGACTAAAATCCGGTCTTGCCCCTGTTATTGAAAAATTCAAACCATTGGGTGATCTGTTTGGTGTTGTGGTCGGTTGGATTGAAAAAGCTGTAAAATGGTTTACTGATTTACTCTCACCGGTAGAAAACACCACTGTTGAATTACTGGCAGCCTCTAGAGCCGGTAGAGATTTTGGGGAATGGTTAGCCAAAGGTATTGACTTCGCTCTCAAACCACTCCAACTTTTAATTGATGGGGTTAAATGGCTAATTGATAATATGCCGAGCGTAGGTGATATTGCTACAAAACTTGTGCCAAAACAACATGCGGAACAAATCCAAAAAACGGCAGATATGGCTGCAATGACAGGATTTTCTAAAGGCGGTTACACCGGCAATGGTGGCAAATATCAACCCATGGGAATTGTTCACGGTGGCGAATATGTGATGACAAAAGAAGCCACTTCACGCCTTGGCATTCATACCTTAAACGCCCTCAATTACGGCAAACAAGCCTTAATTGCAGGCGGATTGGGTATCAGTGTCGCCACAGCTGCACCGGTGCAAGTGGATCACCGACCGCCAATTTCGGCACGTCCGGTCGTAACACAGGTTGCACAGCCGATGAATGTGCAAATCACGGTCAATGCGGCACAAGGTATGGACGAGCGAATGATTGCACAGCAAGTCGCAAAAGAGCTGCAACGTATCCAAAACCAACAACAAGCACGCACACGCAATAGTTTGCGTGATCGGGTCTAACCAAAGGGCGAAAGCCCTTTTTTGTTGCACATCGCAGAAAATAGTTTTATATTTGGGCAAAAGGTTGTAAACTTCGCAAACTTTTATTCTTTGGTGACTTATGACAAATCTATCATTAAATCCTATTTTTGAAAGTTTTGCTCCAATTTTTAAGCAATTAAAAACTGCGGCAATGTCTGCATTATTGATTGTACCATTGGCAGAAAATCATCCTGTTCCTAACACGACACAGTCTGTGAATATTTTTAGTGTACAAGCAGATAAAAGCAAATTGAGCAATCAAGATATAGAAAAAATTATTGATATGGTAAGAGCCGTTTCTGCTATTACTGATTTTGTTATTACATCAATTACACCTGAATCATTAAGTAATATTGATTTAAGTGATGTTCTAACATTAGAAGATAAAATCAATAGATATGATGATTTAGCTTATAAAATTATGGCTAATACAAACTCTCCAGAGTTATCATCAACACTACAATCATTCAGCAATAAAATGCATACCCTTTGCAATATGATGAAATCAGAAAAATATAAACAACAATCAGATGAAGTGGTTTTATCCCGCCTTTACAATTCGAATCAAGATGTAGGCTATACTTATAATTCATCACACTCTTTTGATGACTTCAAAAAAGCAATGATAATGTAGGTTTTGCGGATGAAAGTTGAATTGTCAAAACAATTTAAAGAAGGGCGTTTAAATACGCCTTTTTTTAAAGATATTCAAGTAATGACCGATGATGAATTAAAACTTATTTTCGACTTTATGCAAGCTGTTGAACAAGGTAAACCCTTGCGTGGAAAAAATAAACCCTCTTGGATAGATGACAATCTCAACAAGATTATCCATACCGAGCTTTATCAAGAAAATAATATTTGGCATTATCATTGTGGCCCTTACAATGCTACAAGTACAAAATATCATGCCGTATCAAGACTAAAATTAAATTTGGAAGGGGAAACTTCAGGTCCTATTATTCACTATCAAAAAATATCGGATGATCATATTCTTATCATCGCATTTTCACCGAAACATGAACCTTTCCCACGAGAATGGGATGTACCTAATCCACTAATTGACCGGAGAGAAAATGAGTGAATTATTGACAATGATCCATAAAAATGCGACAGATTTATATAAAGCCGAACTGATGGATAAAGAAACCATGCAAAAATTTGATGAATTATGTCTAACTGTCACTAAATCAAACAATACAAAGCAAGTTAACTAGGCTTGCTTTTTTGTTACACCTCAATTCACACTTCCCCATCCTCGCATTTATCCCCTATCTCGCCAACAATAACGCTATTTATTACAACTGAAAAAAGGTTTTATGTTCGCCGAATTTAACCGCCGATTAGATAACCTCATTCGCTTTGGCACGATTGCCGAGGTAGATTATGCGACCGCCCGTGTGCGGGTAAAGAGCGGTCAGATTCTGACGAATTTTTTACCTTTTATTACGCTCCGTGCTGGCACAACAAAAACGTGGTCTCCGCCTACTGTGGATGAACAATGTGTGATTTTGGCGGCAAGTGGTGAATTCACCACTGCTTGTGTATTGGTTGGGCTTTACACGCAAAACAGCCCAAGCCACTCCCCCGATTTACACGTGATCCAATTTGCTGACGGTGCAACCATTGAATACAACCAAGCAATCGGGCGATTAAATGTTATTGGGATTAAATCCGCCTTTATCAATGCCAGTGAACAAATTGATATTTTCTGCCCGACAGTAAACATCAAAGGCAATGTCAATATTAATGGTTCACTTTCAACCAGCGGTACAAGCACAACAAAAGGCAATGTCAGTACACAGGGCAGTGTAACGGCAAGCGGAGATATCAAAGGCGGCAGTATTAGCCTACAAAATCACAAACACCTTGAACAAGGTGACGGACAAGAGACAAGCAAAGCAAGATGAATCGATATACCGGCGAAAATCTGACAGATGAAGGGCAACATATCAAACAATCTATTGCCGATATTCTACTCACACCCATAGGCTCACGTATTCAACGGCGGGAATATGGCAGCCTGATTCCCATGCTGATTGACCGCCCGATTAGTAGCACGCTTCTACTACAACTTGCCGCTTGTGCCGTTACAGCTCTCAACCGTTGGGAACCCCGTGTGCAAATTACCCAATTTAAACCGCAACTAACAGAGCGAGGCATTAGTGCAAGTTATGTGGTGCGTTATCGCAAAAATAATCAAGAAATTCGCAATGAACAACTTTTACTCGGTGGCAAACAATGAGCGAACTAGTCGATTTATCAAAACTTGATGCACCCAAAGTGCTTGAAGATTTAAATTTTGAAACCTTATTGGCAGAACGCAAAGCAGAATTTATCGCTTTATTTCCGCAAGAAGAACGCACATTTTGGCAAGCCCGATTAAGTCTTGAAAGCGAGCCCATTACCAAGTTACTGCAAGAAGTCGTTTATCTGCAATTACTTGAACGCTCTCGCATTAACCAAGCGGCACAGGCGACTATGTTGGCGTATGCCTCGGATTCGGATCTTGATGTCATCGCAGCCAACTTCAACGTGAAACGCCAAGTCATTCAAGCAGAAGACAACAGTGTCACGCCAAAAATATCGGCTATTTTAGAAGATGACACCTCATTACGATTACGCACGCAGCTTGCATTTGAGGGGCTTTCTGTCGCTGGTCCACGCTCTGCTTATGTGTTCCATGCACTTTCAGCACACCCCGAAGTCGCCGATGTTTCAGTGGTTTCCCCCGAACCGGCACAAGTCACTGTCACGATTTTAAGCCGAATCGGGCAAGGTGTTGCAAGCGAACAAGTGTTAAACGCCGTGCGCAATAAACTCAACGATGACAATATTCGTCCCATCGGTGATCGGGTCAAGGTGCAAAGTGCGGTCATTCAAAATTACGAAATCCGCGCAAAATTGCATTTATACCGTGGGCCAGAATACGAACCCATTAAAGCACAAGCCTTGAAAAATCTCACCGCCTACACGGAAGAAAAACGCCGCTTAGGGCGCGATGTCAGCCTTTCCGGCATTTATGCCGCCTTGCATTTAGAGGGCGTGCAACGTGTGGAATTATTAAGCCCAACAGCGGACATTGTGCTGCCAAGCTCAAAATCCGCCTATTGCAGCAACATCAATATTGAGATTACGACAAGCGATGATTACTAACCATTTATTGCCAATCGGTTCAACGCCGTTAGAAAAACGCGCAGCGGAAATTTTAAAAAGTGCGGTTGAAAATCCGATTATTATTGCTGATTTAATCAATCCTGACCGTTGTCCGGTTGCATTGCTCCCTTATTTAGCTTGGGCGTTTTCCGTAGATAAATGGGATGAAAGTTGGACGGAAGAAGTCAAACGCATTGCAATCAAGCAATCTTATTTCGTGCATAAACACAAAGGCACAATTGCCGCGGTCAAGCGCGTGATTGCGCCCATCGGCTATTTAGTTGAATTGAAAGAATGGTTTACTACAACCCCACAAGGCACACCCGGCACATTCAGCATAACCATTGAAGTTCCGGAAAGCGGCTTAAACGAACAAACTTACAATGAACTGGTGCGCTTAATCAACGATGTAAAGCCGGTATCTCGGCATCTTAATCAATTGGCTATCGCAATATCGCCGACCGGGCAAATGTGTACATTTATCGGACAAAATAGCGGCGACATTATCACGGTTTATCAATAAACAGGCTAAGTTATGACAAAACAATTTTTTGCCGTATTAACCCATTACGGTACCCAAACAATTGCAAGTGCGGTTGCCAATAAACAACCGTTAAAAATCACACATATGGCGGTCGGCGATGGTAACGGAAGCGCCGTTGTGCCGACTGCCGCGCAGACAAAACTGACAAAAGAGGTGTATCGCTCGACAATTAGCGCTGTCAGCGTCGATCCGCGTAACAATAAACAGGTGATCTTTGAATTAACCATCCCCGAAACTGTCGGCGGATTTTATGTACGGGAAATGGGGATCTTTGATAGCAATAATAAGCTGGTTGCCATTGCCAACTGTCCGGAAAGTTATAAACCTGCATTGGCCAGCGGCAGCGGTAAAGTACAGGTGCTACGGATGATACTGACTGTCAGCACATCAGATGCCATCACATTAACCGTGGATGATACGGTAATCTTTGTCACACGCGGACAGCTCACGCCGCAAACCATTACCGCAACCAGCGCAAACGGCTTTGACAACAACGGTCACACTCATGAAATCGACAAAGCCGACACAACTAAAGCGGGCATCGTACAACTCACAAGCGACACGGGACTAGACAGCGAAAAACTGGCGCTTACCGCTCGCGCCGGTCGCAAACTGGCACAACTCATTGCGTCAATACAACAGGCGCTGCATAACTACATCCCACTTAATAACCGGTCATCCGCCGTCAACAGCACAAGCACTGAGAACGTGGCCACATCGGCTGCGGCAAAAACCGCGTATGATAAAGGCGTGGAGGCTAAATCTGCAGCGGACAATGCACAACGCACCGCAAATAGTGCAAATAATAACGCAAACAGCAGGGTGTCAAAAAACGGTGATACGATGACCGGACATTTACACGTTAAAAACGGCGACTATTCATCGCTGAGAACTTATAATCAATCTGGATATGGTGTGAGATGGGAGTCGGCGCCAGAAAGTGCAAATAATATTGCCGCTATCGTACAAACAGATCCGAATGATAAGGTAATATATAAATATCTAATCCCAAGTAAAAGTGGTACCGCTGCGTTACTTGAAGATTTGAGCTGGGGTAATCTGAGGGGGATTCCGAATACTGCGAGCCGTTGGCCTGCTTGGAATGAAGTAACAAGTAAACCGTCCACATTTCCGCCGTCATCGCATAATCACGCATGGACACAAATTACAAATGCGCCGGCAACTGCAACCCGTTGGCCTGCTTGGAGTGAGGTAACGAGTAAGCCAACCACAATCGCTGGCTATGGAATAGCTGACTTTATAGTAAAAAATCTCGGTACTGAAGATTTAGACAAAATCACAACAGTAGGGTTATATGGCCAGGCAGCAAATGCAAATACTGCTTCGCAACGTCATTACCCGGAAAATCAGGCGGGTTCTCTGATTGTTACGCTGTCAGCATATGGTGTACAACAAGAATACACAACATATGGATCAAAAAATAAGTATGTGCGGGGGCGTAACGAAAACGCATGGACTGCATGGAAACGCATTGACGGGTCAGACTGGAACGAAATTCGAAGCAAGCCCTCAACATTTCCGCCGTCATCACATAATCACGCATGGACACAAATTACAAATGCGCCGGCAACCGCAACCCGGTGGCCGACTTGGAGCGAGGTAACGAGTAAACCTTCAACATTCCCGCCATCATCGCATAATCACGCATGGACACAAATTACAAATGCACCGGCAACTGCGACGCGCTGGCCGACTTGGAATGAAGTATCAGGTAAGCCGCAAGTTGTGCAAGATGTGCGTTTAGGTGCGACTGTCAGCCGGAAATTGGAAAATAAGGAATGGCAAACGCATGGTGCGGGTTACGTTGTGACCGGATTTTACAATTATAGCGATGATTTGCATGCGAACGATTGGGTTTATGTCAAACCGATCCAGAAAAACATAAACGGTACATGGGTGACTGTGGCTAATGCATAGTATGGAGAGTATATGCTAAAACATATTAAAAACTTAACACAATATACGCCGGAAGAAAAAGAGTTCGGTGAAGACGTACTTTACTTAAAAGGTGAAAGCGGAGAGGACTGGTATCATGCACAATCCGAGTTTAAAACTGATACTGTAAAAGTGGCTTACAATAACGACGGTCTGATTGTTTCACAATCTAATGATGTTACTGCTCTTTTTCCCCTTGGTCTCAGTGTCATCGAAATAGAAAGTGAAAATCGACAGGATTTAATTGGGAAATATATCAAAAATGGAATGTTGATAGACGCACCGCCATCAAATTTACACGAATGGAACGGCAAAGGCTGGATAATATCCGCTGAAAATAAGACCGCGCTTTTGGTAAAAAAGAAAGACGAGTTAATTAAGCAGCTCGCAAAAAAGACTGACACACTCAAATCATCATTGTTAGTCGGCTACCCGCAAACCGAAATCGACAGCTTTTATCGTCAAGAATCTGAAGCGTTAGCATGGCAAGCTGATAACAATGCTGCCACACCGATGCTTAAGCAAATTGCTGCCAATCGTGGTATAGATTTTGAGGTACTGGTGACTAAAGTGCTGGATAAATCAGATCAGTTTGCCGTCGCTGTCGGAGCGATTATTGGTCAACGGCAAAAGTTTGAAGATTGGATTTTAGCAGCAGAAAATCAGGAAACGTTAGAGCAAATTAGCAAAGAGGTGGATGCATGGCAACTAAATTAAAATCATGGCTATATCATGTCTTGATCGCATTAGACCAACTGGCCAACGCATTAAGCGGTGGTGCAGCAGATGAAACATTTTCCAGTCGGTGTTACCGTGGCGCAGTGCTATCGGCGAACCCGAAAAAGCGCTGGCGCTTTTGGTTCAGATTTGTCAATGCGTTATTTTTCGATAAAGATCACTGCAAAACAGCCTACGAAAGTGAAGTTAACCGCAAGCAGTTCCCGCCGGATTTTCAAAAGATCTGATCGAAATTGACCGCACTTTTGCGGTCTTTTGTTAGTCCGTTTTTCACATTTTCAATCGGTCGCAAAGTTTAAACAATCACCACAAAATAGCCCTATCTTTTTAATCCGCAAAAACATAGGGCTTAATTATGTCTGAAGAATATCTCCACGGTGTCAAAGTTACGGAAATTTCCGAAGCCTTGCGCACCTTGACGACATCATCTACTGCCGTCATTGGCTTGGTTGCGACTGCATCTGATGCAGACAATGAAACCTTCCCACTCAACAAACCCACATTGCTCACCGGCATTACGCCGTCAATGATTGCCAAAGCAGGTAAAACCGGCACGCTTTCCCGTGCATTAGACGGCATTTTAGATATTGTCAATTGTAAAGTTGTTGTGATCCGCGTGGAAGAAAGTGACGATGAATCACAAACGAAAGCTAACGTGATCGGCGGTGTCGATGATGAAGGTAATTACACCGGCTTGAAAGCATTTTTAATTTCTGCTGCCGTTTGCGGTGTCAAACCACGCATTTTCTGTGTGCCGAAATATGACAGCCAAGACGTAACAACCGAACTATTAACCGTCGCGCAAAAGCTCAACGGCTTTGTCTATGCCTCCTGTTACGGCTGCAACACCAAAGAACAAGCCGTCACTTATCGCCGCCAATTTTCGCAACGTGAATTAATGTTGATTTTTGGTGATTTCCTCTCTTTCAATCCAAACACCAAACAAACTGAAGTGGATTATGCTGTAGTGCGTGCTGCTGCTATGCGTGCATTCCAAGATAAAGAATTTGGTTGGCATACCTCTATCTCAAACAAGGGTTTAAATGGTGTAACAGGTGTTACAAAACCGCTTTCGTTCGACATCAACGACAGTGCGACCGATGTCAATTATTTGAACGAACAAGGCATTACCGCTTGTATTAATTACAACGGTTACAAATTCTGGGGCTTGCGTACCTGTTCCGCCGATAAATTGTTCATCTACGAAAACTACACCCGCACCGCACAAGTGTTGAAAGACACTATCGCACAATCATTCGATTGGGCTGTGGATAAGGACATTTCGGTCAATCTTGTAAAAGAGATTGTGGAAGCGATCAATGCGAAATGGCGTGAATTTGTGGCGAAAGGTTATTTGATTGGCGGTAAAGCCTTTATCAATCCTGAATTAAACACGGCAGCGACATTAAAAGATGCAAAATTGCTTATCTCTTATGATTACTGCCCTGTGCCGCCGTTAGAACAACTTGGCTTTAACCAATACATCAGCGATGAATATTTGGTTGAATTTGCTGCAAATATTGCAAAAGTAGGAGCGTAACAAATGGCTTTACCCCGTAAATTAAAATTAATGAATTTCTTGGGTAACGGTAATTCTTATCGTGGACAAATTACCGAGATCACCCAACCTAAATTGGCATTGAAACTGGAAGAATACCGTGCAGGCGGTATGTTCGGGCCGGTAAAAGTGAATTTAGGTGTGGAAGCCCTTGAGGCTCAATTCAAAATGGGCGGTTATATGACCGAGCTTTTGAAAGAATTTGGCGGTGCGATTGACGGTGTGCCGTTACGTTTTGCCGGTGCATATCAACAAGACGACACAGAAGAAGTCACCAGTATTGAACTTGTCATGCGTGGTCGTTTTGGTGAAATCGACAACGGCACAAGTAAATCGGGCGATGACACCGAACAAAGCTACACCGTACCTTTGACTTATTACAAAATCATCGAAAACGGCAAAGATATTATCGAAATTGATCTGCTCAATTCCGTGTTTATCGTGGACGGTAAAGACCGCTTGGCGGAACACCGTGCTGCTATCGGTATTTAATTTCACACACCTTGCCCCGAAAGGGGCATTTATTCACCTTTGAAAATTTCCATATTATTTTTGGAAATTTCCAGTTTAAAAACGGAAATTATGTTATGAAAAACGAAACCTCAAAAATCATTACACTTAGCTTGCCGATTATGCGTGGCGACAAAAAAATCACCGACATTACAGTGATTAAACCCACTGTGCCGGCATTAAAAGGCTTGAAAATGTTTGATGTGTTGCAAATGGATGTTGATGCCTTGCAAGTGTTATTGCCACGGGTCACCCAACCGGTGCTACACAAAGCGGATTTTGCCTCTATGGAAGTGGCTGACTTCACAGAACTGGCTGCGGCGGCTGTCGGTTTTTTAGGGAAGAACTCGGAAACGGAAGAACCGACCGAGTAATTTTAATTGCTGCCACGGTAGAAGATGCCATGGCAGATATAGCCCTGATTTTCCACTGGCAACCGCAAGCCTTTGATGAGATGACATTTAGCGAGCTTATGCAATGGCGTGAAAAAGCGAGAGAACGCAATGAGGCAGAAAGTGATTGATTATTTAATGGCAAAACCCCGTTATGTGATTTGGCGCATTTTGTTGGCTGCACTTCTCTGCTTTTGGCTGATCGTCATCTTTGGCATTGCTTTTCTTTTTCACTAATCAAGTGCGGTCAGAAATCAAGTTTTTTTTGACCGCACTTTTATAAACATTTTATGAAAACATTCTTTATTTTTTTACTCTATTTTCTCACGATTATTTCCATCGCCGGTTTCGCTACATTTTTAATGTATCACCACATTGATGGTTGGGGTTGGCTGATTTTTATTGAATTTTTAGTCCTTACTATAAATGTAAAAGTGAGAGAATAAACCATGCTCCAAAACTCCGCTCTTGCTACCCTTGGCGTGTTTGTGTTTACCCGTCAAACCGTGCCTTTTCAAAGTTTTGACCGTCAATCATCGTGGCGACATCCGACTAACTCCGTTGTGGGGCAAATGCCGAAAACCCAATTTACCGGCAAAGATTCTGAAACCGTCACTATCAGCGGTCGATTAATCCCTGAAATCACAGGTGGCACATTGAGCCTTGCGATGTTGGAATTAATGGCGGAAAGCGGTGCGGCATTTCCGCTGATTGAAGGGGCGAATTTTATGTTGATGGGATTCTTTGTCATTGAATCAATCCAAGAAACCCGAACGGAGTTGTTCGGCGATGGCACGGCCCGTGCGATTGATTTTACCCTTAATTTAAAACGCACGGACGACCCGTTATTGATCGATCTTGCGCAAAATGTGATGGGAGCATTTTAATGTTTGATTTTGCTACGAATCACCGCACACCTAAATTTTCTGTGATTGTGATCACTCAAGATAAACAGAAAAACGACATCACGCAAACCGTTGCCGACCGTTTAATGAGTATGCAAATTGATGACAATCGGGGCTTTGAAGCGGATATGCTTGATTTGCAACTTTCCGATCATGACGGCAAACTCGCCCTTCCCCCTCGCAATGCCACAATTCAAGTGGCGATAGGTTGGCAAGGAGAGCCGTTGATTGATAAAGGAAAATATTTGGTTGATGAAGTACAGTTTTCCGGTTCGCCCGATACCCTCACTATTCGGGCCCGTGCGGCAGATTTAAAAGGCAGTCTTAGCGAGCAAAAAGAGCGGTCATTTCACAACATAAAATTAGGCGCATTGATTGAACAAATCGCAAAAGAAAACAAATTGGAAAGCCAATGTGCCAAAGAATATGCCGAACAAACTATTTCCCACATTGACCAAACCAACGAAAGCGATATTAATTTACTGACACGCCTTGCGGAAGATTACGGCGCAATGGCAACGGTGAAAAATGGCGTGCTGCTGTTTATACCTTTGGGCGCAGCAAAAACCGCTACGGGCAAACCCATTCCAACGGTGCAAATCACTAAATCCGCCGGCGATAGTTACAATTTCAGCATTGCAGAAAGTGACAACTACAAAGCAGTGCGTGCCTATTGGCACAACCAAGACACCGGAAAACGGGGCGAAATTACAGTTGATACCAACACCAAGATTGTAAAAAAACAGCGTATGACAAAAGGTAGAACGCTGAAAAACGGTACAGTGAAAGGTAGCCGCTTGAGTAAGCGGAAATACAATAGCGTGGAACAGCAAGAGCCGGTAACAAGCAATAGCGATCAAATCAAAACTCTACGGCACACTTACGCCACGGAAGCATCAGCAATCAATGCGGCAAAATCCGCTTTTGACAAACTCAAGCGTGGTGTGGCAAGTTTTAGCATCACCCTTGCCTACGGCATACCGGATTTAATGCCAGAAACACCGGTGCAGTTGAGTGGGTTTAAACAAGAAATTGACAGGTCGGATTGGTTGATTACTAAGGTTTTGCATAGTATCAGCGACAATGGCTATACATCACAGGTGGAGTGTGAATTGAAGATTGAAACGGACGAAATCAACGTGAAAAAAGGGGAAAATAATGCTTAAAATTTGTGCTTTTAGCAACCATGGAAAACAACTAAATGTTTATATAAAGAATGAGGAAAATCACAATGATGCCGACTTCTGGGCATTGAATGGATTCTGCCTTGGGTGATGGCATCGGCATTGGTGTGTTTGTGCGCGAAGAGATCACACCTTTTGGGATTAGTTACCGATTGATGAAAGTGCAGCAATCAACCAATCCGCGCCCTTTCCCAATGCTAATGCAAGAATTTATTTTGTGGCATCGGCAGGAAGTGATCGAACAAGAGAAGAAAGTCTTTGCTTCTCGTCAGGGTTTAACGATGACTGATTGATAACCTGAACAAACAAATCAACTGTATTGGGGTGAAGTTTGACAGTGGAAATATTCAAGATGGCAGATAATCCACCGTCACCCTCAATGAAGTCAACGCCCTTGTGTGTAATGCGATAACTTGTGCCTTTTTGTTGTTCTAGTAATTTATGCGCGTTCAAATAAAGTAGATTGTCTCTCAAATGCTTCATCGTAGTTTCATTTACCTTTATTTTCGGAAAAAGTGAAAACTGTTCATTAAGATTAGACAATTCAGTTTTATTAATACAGACCGCATAAATTAAGCGCTCTTCAATAAAATTGTCATAATGTTCTTTTAAAAAATGCAAAACATGATTTTGTAAATCCCGGTCAACTTGCATAATATTATTTCACCCACAAATATTCTCACACGGTACACCGTCATTGTCACGATCTAACCGGCTTACGCCGCATTGATTCAAATAAAATTTTGCCTGTTCGCAGGAACGCATATTTTTGCAGTAGGGAATTGGATCATCACAGCTGTATTTTTCCTTGGCAGACAACAGCGGGGATAATAGACAAAGTGCGGTTAAAATGAGGAGTATTTTTTTCATTCAGGTATCTCCCCTGTTTCAATTAAATGAAAAAACTGATTTTCATAAATAAGTTTTATGCCGAATGATTGAGCCTTTGCTAATTTAGATGGCCCTATCGTTTTTGAATTTTCGCATATGACTAAATAATCACATTTTGAGGTTACATCTGTAATTGCACGCAAGCCTACTTCGGAGGTTAAGTTCATTAATGCATTTTTTTGTGCTTTACCAAAACCCGTGAAACAAAAAGTGAGAGGATGTTGAATAGGTGTTGTGGATTTACGTTTTATTGCATTAAGTTTTTGATCGAACTGCTCAAATATTGCTGCTGGCAAGTTTTGCGCATAATATTGCGCTTCTTCATAGTTATCAAAGAATTTGATAACTCTATCCTTGCGAAATGTGATCACCCGATTTTTTTGCAAAACATAACCAATAAAATAATCTTCATTTTCTTTATGATTTTCTAACGTGTAGGCATTCACCTCTTTATGCCAATTCATATAAACAAAATGGCGCATTATAAATCCCTCGGATTAATCGGTAACACTCGAATAAATTTCCCTCGAATAACCGCAGTATTGAAGAGTTCTTCGGTTATATCAAAAGGGCGATAATTCTGATTATCTGATGTGGCTTGAATAACGCCTGTGGGAATACGTTGCAAACGCTTGATATAGGTATGCCCATTCAAGTCGAAAATGTAAATACCCTCACCGTTATAACTGTTCACCTTGGTGTCAACAAAAACAATGTCACCTTTCTTGATGGTGGGTTCCATACTGGTGGTTGGCACGCTAATAAGATAGACATCTTTTGCTTGTTTTATGCCGACTATCTCCAACAATCCCTGCTCGCTAAACCAGATTGAGCGAATAATATCGGGATAACATTCATTGCTATAGTCATCACAGCCCGCGATGGCTTTCGCGTCTAACTGGTGAATACAAATGCGATGTGCTTCATCGCTTTCAGACTGCATAGCCGGTATAACTTGATTTTCAATGGTCGCCGTACCCTCACCGGTTTCCAGCCAAGTTAAATTTACGTTATATATATTCGCAAATTTTTTTAACTGTTTTAGAGGTATTTCTTTTCGCATTCTCCAAGTACTAAAAGAACTTGGTTTTATGCCAAAAATATCAGCTAAAGCAGCGTCAGTATTAACTCCAGCTATTTTGTACATTCTGTCAATAGTTTCTTGGATTTTCATAATTCTTCCAAAAATCATAAAAAACAAGTTGACATGTTCGCAAAATGCAAAGTATTATAATTGCAAAATGCGAACATGGTTAAGCGTTGTTAAACATTCTAACACAAAAATAAATAAGGTGAATTATGAAAGCGGAAAAACAAGAAGCCGATCACAAAAAAAGATTAAGCAAAATCATCGGGTTCCGTGCCGATGAGGCGTTTTATCAGCAAATTAAACTCGCCGCCGACAAAGAACGCCGCAGCATTTCACAACTGGTGCGGATTTTGGTTGAAGATTATTTAGCAAAGTAAAACTAAGCTTATTTTCTCTAACCCCTTAAAAATAAATGGGAAATAAGTATAACAAATTAGGTGGTAAGTAATGCAAGTAGATCATAAATGCGCAAATTGCGGAAGTAAAAACATTCGTGTTCGCACATCAGAAAAAATCAGTTTGCTGTTAATTGATTTGATTGCTTATTGCAATAACTGTGGTACAGAACTGAAAGTGCAAAGCCAGATTGTACGGGTGCGCACGCCGATTTACAACGAACGACCGGAAGCCTTGCGGATTAATAAGCCGCTGAATCAAATTGATTCTAGGCAACAAGAAATCGACATCTAACATTTAATTCACTGTAGTAATTTTTAACTCTTGCTGATTCACAAAAATGAATCGGCGGGATTTTTGCAACCAAAATTCAGGAGATTGCACAATGATTAAACAAAAAAATAGCCAGAAAGTCACCGCACAGGGGAAACGCCGGGTGAATTTATACAAGCTGCAGCAACGCCTTGAAGCGCTGGAAAAACAAGTAAAACTGCAATCGCGCATTAATGCGCATCAGGTCCAGCACAATGAGACGGTAACGTTAAGCACCGAGGTGATTTTGGAACGGGTGCGCCGTTTAGAACGCATCGTGTTGCCGGCACAGCCTCCGTTTAAGAAACGGAACATTATCGCCCGTGCGCTGGCGCATTATCGGGCATGGTTGATTAAGTAAACGGCAAAGGGGGCAATATGACGGGCAGTTATGCGGATTTACAGGCCATGCGGGCAAGACAGCGGGCGCATTTTGAGGCGATCGAACACAAACGCTTACATGGCGAATATCGTGGTTTATCCGGCCATGAAATTTTGCGTGCAGAAATGCAACGTTTGTTTGATGAACCGAGTAATCCGGCCACTCGTCAATATAACCGTTTTGCCCAAAATTGCCCGGCAAACAATATCGCCATGGCGCAGTTATTAGGCCTGCCGGCGCAATCGGATTTAACCGCTTATAACGATAATGAGCGGCAAAAAATTGCCGAGTTCATTCGGGTTGCAAAAGCGATTGTGCCTTATTTTTCGGTGCCGACAAGTTTGGCGGCGTTCAAGCATGTATTTCAGCGGATATGGAAAAAATGATAGCGACTTTACTGGTTGTATATGGCGTGATGTTTGTACTCCTCGGGCTGAATTTTCTGTATTTCAGTTTGTGCGAAAAGGTATCAATACGGCTTTGTCAGGCGTTTTGGTTGTCTGTTTGTGGCGGTGCCGGCGCCATTGTTGTGGCCGGCGCGCTACAGGTGATTGATTGGTTAAGTTAATACGATGGATAGCGAACAAAAAGAGTATTTATTGCAGTTGATTGCCGCGCAGTCATGGCAAATCGGCGCAAAAGCGGACAGCTGCTTAAAAGCGCTGCACGACGGACAGATGGAAAAGGCCGGCAATGCGCAAGCCGAATTAAGCGAAACCGTGAAGCGCCTGTTAAAGGTATGGGCAACATTAGAAACGGAGGTGTGATGATAGTAAGCATAGTCAGTGCGGTCGGTTTTCTGACCGTTATCGGGTTAATCATTTTGGTGATGGTAAGTCTTGAACGTTGGGGAGAATAGAACATGGTGATTTGTTTAGATTGTGGTTCTGAATTACAGATTCTAAAACTGGATACCGGTTATCAGTTACTTGAGATAATCGGGCAGCATGAAATGGCAGGCAAGCCGAAAGTGCGGAAAGTCGGGCGTATTCATAAAACGTTTCAAGGGGTGTTGGGTGAGGTACATCACTTCGCCCTCGAAGAATACGAAGCATTAAGTTTGAGTAAAATTCATGATGTGCTGAACGCCACCAGTGAGAAGGTAAAAGCCTATTTCGAGCTTCACAGCGACTATTTGGCAACGTTGGAACAGCCGGACGTTTTATGATGACTTGGGAACAGGAACGTGATCAGGTAATAGCTGAAAAACTGGCGCGCGAACCGGTGCGCCAGTTGTCGCCTTATGTCGTCAATAAGCCGACGCCGACAGGCTTAACGCCGAATCAGTTTGAATTATTTCACTTTAACGAAGAGGCCTTTCCGTTCGTAAACCGCTATATCAGCGGTTTGCCGGATTATTTAAGCAAATATTTCGTGAAGCGCTATATGCGCACTTTCCGCACCGACGGTCGCAAAGCGGCAAATACTTGGCTGCGGACAACGATGGATAAAGGCGTGTTATCTCGCGTTGAAGGTGTGATGAAACGTTATCCGATCACCGTAAATATAAATAAACCGGCGGGATCGGTTTATACCTTTGGGGTGATTAAAGGCGCGCAAGTACTGCATAAAACAATCGGTTTAGATGAATTTTCTATTAATGATGTAGAGCATTTTTCTAAGGCGTTTGCTGATGAACTGCAGGAGATGGTTTATCAGTTTGAAGATAAATATATTCGCAACCGTAGTGAACCGGTGCAATCTGAAGGGGAAATCGACAGAATTTTTACCGCACTTTATCAAAAGATGGCGTATTACACCGAAATGAAAGGCGTTACGCCGCCGTTTTATGGGCAGTTCAAAAAAGGGTTGTTGAACGAAGAACGCGTCAATATTGCCATTGAAAAAATGCGCAGTGAAAACTGGTGGCATGCGCAGTTATTGGCAATCCGCTCACAAATTCGTGAACATTTGATGATTGCCGTCGGGCAGGTACAGCGTAAAGCCTCACCCTATGCCAGCCGTGAAGCGGTTGCCGAATGGCGCTTGATAAAGCGCAAAAGCCGCGAATTTATTAAACAGATGGCGCTGATCGACGAAGACGGTGAAGTAATTGAGTTAGCCGAGATGTTTTATAAAACCGTCTCGAACCCAGCAATTCGGCGCTGTGAATTGATGGTGCGGATGCGCGGATTCGAAGAAGTCGCGAAACACCTAAATTATGCCGGTGAGTTTTACACCTTAACCGCGCCGAGCTGTTATCACGCGGTGCATAGCAGTGGCGGTTTCATTAAGCGATGGAATTTTGCCAGCCCGAAAGAGACGCAGGCTTATTTATGTAATGTGTTCGCGAAAATCCGCGCCTCACTTGCCCGCAAAGGGATCCGCCCGTTTGGTTTCCGCGTTGTCGAGCCACATCACGATGGCACGCCGCACTGGCATTTGCTGCTATTTGTGCGCCAAGAGGATGTGCAAACAATGCGTGATACATTTCGCCGCTACGCACTGGAAGTGGATGGGGATGAGCCGGGTGCGGCCGAACATCGGTTTACGGCAAAAGCCATTGACTGGGATAAAGGCTCGGCAACCGGCTATATTGCCAAGTACATTGCCAAAAATATTGACGGCTATGCCTGTGACGATGACAAAGATTCTGAAACCGGCGAAAGCCTGAAAGACATGTCGAAAAATGTGTCAGCATGGGCGGCGAAATGGCGTATCCGCCAGTTCCAGCAGATTGGTGGATCGCCGGTGACGGTATGGCGTGAGTTGCGTCGGAAACGCGGCGGTGTCGTTGATGGTGACGATGCATTAACTCAATTAGTTGAGGCGGCGGATAAGGGTGATTGGGCAGCATACACCTTGTTGCAAGGCGGCCCGGCAGTTACTCGCGATCAGTTATTGGCGCGCACGGCCTACGAAGACCGTAAGCCGAATCAATATGGGGAGGTGTGCAAAAAAATTATTGGGTTCTTTAATCAAAAAGCCGCAGAGTTACGCACGATTCTGACCCGCACGAAAGTGTATCGGTTAATCAAAAAATCGCTTTTATCTCAAGATAAAGGCGAGCAGCGCGAGGCTTTAGAAAATAGCGACCAACGGTCGCCTTGGAGTTCTGTCAATAACTGTACGGGACAAAAAATAAACGATGTTAATGAATTTTTAAAATATCATGCCGAAGAGGTAAAAAATCTGCGTTTCTCGCTGGAATTACGACATATTCCGTCACGTTGGATCACGGATTACCGGCTTTGCCGGTTAATTCAAGGCCATTCGGTTGATATTACTGCGGGCTATTCTATTTGTTGGAATGGGTATGAAGTGGAAATTAGGGAAAATTGTTAAATACATTAATGGAGAAGAAAAATGATTGATTTCAGAAATGAAGATTGTTTGCAAGGAATAAAGCAATATCCAGATAAGTATTTTGACCTGGCCATTGTCGATCCACCCTACTTCCCCGGGCCAGAAAAACGCAAGTTTTATGGCAGGAAAGTAAGTCCAATTGGCGTTCAAAGGCTATATACCGAAACAGATACTTGGGAATTGCCGACGGCGGAATATTTTAACGAGTTATTCCGGGTCAGTAAAAATCAGATTATCTGGGGAGTGAATTATTTTAGTAATTATTCTTTCGGTCCGGGCCGTATCGTTTGGGATAAAGTAAACGGCAAATCGCCATTCAGCGACTGTGAAATTGCATACTGCAGTTTACACAACAGTGTCCGTCAGTTTAGGTATATGTGGAACGGTATGTTACAAGGTAAAAGCATCGAAGAAGGACATATTGCACAAGGAAACAAAAAACTGAATGAGAAACGAATTCATCCGACCCAAAAACCAGTGAATTTGTACAAATGGTTACTACAGAAATATGCTGTCCCTGGGCAGCTTATCCTTGACACTCATGTCGGCAGCGGGAGTAGCCTAATTGCTTGCCAGCAATTAGGTTTTGATGTAACCGGATTCGAGCTTAACCAACATTATTTTACTGCAGCAAAAGAACGATTATGTGAGGATTTAAACGATGGTAACCAATGAACAGGTGATGAAAAAATTAGTGGAGATTGAGGGGTTACTTCTTGCTGTTCAAGAAAAAGAATCAAAAGAACCTAAAGGTTTATGGGATATTCAAGATATCGCCGATTACAGCGGTTTTAGCTATCGTCACACTTACGGCAATATTATTTCCGATCCGAGGTTTCCCGCCCCGGTCAATTTACAATCACGCACAGGAGGAAAATGTAAACCCCTTTTTGTGAAAGATGAAGTGATTGAGTTTTTCGTAAAAAATAAGAAGAAAAAGCATAGAATATAAAGGAAAGGCATTGGAAACAATGCCTTTATTTTTTTAATCAAGCATCTTGGCAATTTCTGACATATTAGGTGCATAATATGTGTTAAGTAAGATTTTTAGATCACGATGACCGCTGATTTTTGCCAATGTCATAACTTCCACTTTTTTTGATAAACGGGTCAGGGCATCTCTTCTTGTGTCATGAAAATGTAAGTCGGCATCATTTAATCCTGCCTTTATTTTTAACTTTCGGAACAAAGAACCCAGTACACTTGCCTTTAAACCAAAAACCAGTGATTCATCGTCATTTCGTTGCATTCTCTCAATAATTTTAATTGCGTTCTGTGTAAGCGGTACTGTGCGGGAGTGGCCGTTTTTAGTGAGAGGTAAAAAAGCCGTGCGATCAATTAGGTTTACATTTTCCCATGTTAGTGAACATATTTCTCCGGCTCGCATAGCCGTTTCCAATGCAAATAAAAACGCTGCACCAACAGCAGCATATTTTGTTTTAGGTTCTTCATCAAAAGTAAATCCTGATGCTTCAACAAGCACATTGATTTCTTGTTTGGTGTAGCAACGGGTGCGGGCTTTCGATTGTTCGGGTTTATCTAAACCATAAAGTGGATTCTTTTCAATATATCCCCATTTTACTGCTTGGGTTAATACCGCAGAAATTGCAATACGTTCACGTAATACACTTGCTGATGATACTTCTGATAGTCGTTTGTTCTGCCATTCGTTTAAATCCTGTTGGCTTAACTCATCCATCTCTATTTGTCCAAGCGAGGTACCACAAATTCTAAACAATCGTAGTTTTTCCTCGCGAGCCCCACGTTTTTTGACTGTATATTCTTTGATATATCGGTCGATAACTTGAGAAAATGTTGTGTTGGCCAATGGATTATAATTGGCTAACTCAATTTCTTTTTCTAACGCTGCAGCCCATTTTTGAGCTTCTGATTTTGTTTCAAATTCAGCCGATTTACTTATGCCTTTTTTGCGCACTTGCGCGCGCCATTTGTTGTTTCTTTTGGTAAAAGTCGCCATGTTCAGTCTTCTATTTTTTGGTGCAAAGTTTGGTGCAAAAGAATTGTAAAACAGATCATAATAGATCATAAATAGTGATCGCTTATACATAAAACAACTGTATTTTAATACAGTAAATAAAAAAATAGAAGTGATTTATAGTGATGTAATATATTGAAAAATAAGATATATTTTAGGAAAGTAAAAACCCAACGCAAAGCATTGGGTTTTATGTTGTGGTGCTCTGAGCGAGACTTGAACTCGCACGTCCTACGGACACTACCCCCTCAAGATAGCGTGTCTACCAATTCCACCATCAGAGCGAAATACGAGGTTTATTGCGGAATATCGCTGTTTTGTTGTTCTTTTTCCGCTGCGGGCGCTGCCGGTTGTTGTTGCTGAATCTGTTCGGCGGCCTGTGATAAATCGTCAAATGCACCTTGCTGTACATTGTTGCGATGGGAATTCATGTTACCAATCGCAAGGCTAACAATAAAGAAAACCGTGGCTAATACCGCAGTGGTGCGAGATAAGAAATTGCCCGCACCGGCAGAACCGAATACCGTACCGGATGCACCGCCGCCGAATGATGCGCCGGCATTTGCGCCTTTACCCTGCTGGAGTAAAATAAAGCCGATCAGGGCGATAGATACCAGTAAATAAACGATTAACAGTGCTTGATACATTATCTTATTCTCTTTTTACAAATAGCCATTGATTTAACGTGCGGATATTATCGGATATCCGGCTTATACGCAAGCGGTTTTCATGAAATCATGCCTGATTGAGTTAATTTCATCCAGCGGAAACGTCATTTTTTTTCACCGCACTTTTTCGCCTGCCGCCCTTCCCTTTCGGTGCGGTCGCCTTCGCCGCGCCGCTTAATTGGCGCAGGGCGGTAAAATTGACATAGCGCAGCAGCTCGGGCAGCAAACGGATTAAATTATCCATAAACTGACGGTAGCTTGCCTGTTTGCGGCTGATGCCGTCCAGCTGTGCTTCCCAGTGCGCGGTCATATCCGGCAGGGTGGCGATATCGGGCAGCGCCTGAATTAAAATCCGCCCGGCGGGCGAGCTGTGAATATTTTTGCCTTTTTTATATAAAAAACCGCGTTTAAACAGCAGCTCAATAATGCCGGCGCGCGTCGCTTCGGTGCCTAAACCGTCCGTTTCGCGCAGGATTTTTTTCAGCGCCTTATCCTGCACGAAACGCGCAATACCGGTCATGGCGGCAAGCAGCGTGGCATCGGTAAAGGGCTTCGGCGGCTGTGTTTTTTTGCTGATAATTTCGCCTTTTTCGCACCACAGCATCTGCCCTTTTTTCACCACCGGCAACGGCGGTTCTTGCTGCTCGTCCTCATCATCTTTTCCCCATAATTGTTTCCAGCCGGCAATTTGCAGATTGCGCGCCTGCGCGATAAAGGTGCCGCCGGCAATGGTTAAGGTAATTTTACTTTTACGGTATTCCGCATCGGGGCAAAACTGCATTAAATATTGCCGTGCGATCAGCGCGTACACGTTCAGCTCGGTCTGATTGAGTGCGACGGGTTTATTTTTCGCGGTGGGAATGATCGCATGGTGGGCTTCCACCTTTTTATCATTCCAGCAGCGGTTTTTCTGTTCCGGATCGACAATATCGGGCAGCGGACGATATAGGTTCAATTGGCTGGAAATCGCCGCCAGCACCTTCTGCCGTTCGGCAAAATGCTCCTGCGGCAAATAGCGGCAGTCGGAACGCGGGTAGGTGATAAGTTTATGGGTTTCGTATAAGCGCTGACAGGTATCCAGCACCGCCTGCGCCGACATGCCGTAGCGTTTTGCGGCGTCGATTTGCAACGCAGACAGCGAATACGGCAGCGGGGCAGTTTCTTTTTCCCGTTTATCCGTATAATCCGTCACTTCCGCCAGCTGGTCGCTGATACGTTTAACCACATTTTCCGCCAACGCGCGGGAAAGCACGCGGCCGTCTTCGTCCTGATAATCCTCGCAGGCTTTGCTCGGCTGCCAAAGTGCGGTGAATTTTTGCGGATTTTCCTCTTGCGTGCGCACCAGCGCCTGCACCTCAAAAAAATCCCGCGGCTGAAAATGTTCAATTTCCAGATCACGGCGCACAATCAGCCCCAGCACCGGCGTTTGCACCCGACCGACGGACAATACGCCGTCATAGCCCGCCTGCCGCCCGCGGATGGTGTAAGCGCGGGTCATATTAATGCCATACAGCCAATCCGCCCGCGCCCGCGCCAGTGCGGAGGTCGCCAGCGGAATAAAATCGCGGTTGGGTTGCAGCTTATTTACCGCTTTTTCCACCGCATTCGGATTTAAATCGCTGATCAGACAACGCAAAATCCGGTCGCGTTTTTGCGCAGACAGTCCGGCATAGCTGAACACCTCATCCACCAGCAGCTGACCTTCCCGATCCGGGTCGCCGGCGTTAACCAGTTCGTCCGCCTGATGAATCAGCCCGGCAACGATATCCAGCTGTTTTTTTACCGCACTGCGCGGAATCAGCTGCCATTTTTCCGGCACGATGGGCAAATGTTCCAAACGCCATTGTTTAAAGCGGGCATCATAGGCGTCCGGTTCCGCCTGTTCCAGCAGATGACCGACACACCAGGTCACATAATCGTGTTCACCGCAGCGGATAAAACCGTCGCCGCGCTGATGCGGTTTCGGCAGCACATCGGCAATGGCGCGCGCCAGACTGGGTTTTTCGGCTATAAATACTCGCATAACGACAAAATCATTGCTTGTTTGATGTAAAAGCGCAATTCTAGCACAGATTTCGCCCGCACTTGCGCCAATTTTCCGCGCCGCCGTAAGGATCATGCAAAGCGCTGCCGCCCTATTCCCAATTTCGTCATTTTTCGTTAAAATGCCCGGGTTTTTTAATTTAATCAGACAGGAAAAAAATTATGTTTGGAAAAGGCGGCTTAGGCAATTTAATGAAACAGGCGCAGCAGATGCAGGATCGCATGCAGAAAATGCAGGAAGAAATCGCGCAGCTGGAAGTGACCGGCGAATCCGGTGCGGGGCTGGTGAAAATCACCATCAACGGCGCCCACAACTGCCGTCGGATCGACATTGATCCGTCCCTGATGGCGGATGATAAAGAAATGCTGGAAGATTTGATCGCCGCCGCATTTAATGATGCGGTGCGCCGGGCGGAAGAATTACAGAAAGAAAAAATGGCCTCCGTAACCGCCGGTATGGCATTGCCGCCGGGTTTTAAAATGCCGTTCTAAAAACAGCGCAAAATCCGACCGCACTTTTGCCCGTTGCGCCAAAGTGCGGTGTATTTTTTTACCGTTTCGACGAAATCTATGCAAACCAGTCCACTTTTAGAACATCTGATCGACGCGCTGCGCTGTCTGCCGGGCGTCGGGCCGAAATCGGCACAGCGTATGGCTTATCATCTGCTACAGCGGGATCGCAGCGGCGGCATGGAGCTTGCCCGCGCGCTCACCGCCGCCATGTCGCAAATCGGTCATTGCGAACAGTGCCGCACTTTTACGGAAGAAGCGATTTGCACCATTTGCAGCAATCCGCGCCGCCAGCACAGCGGTTTGCTGTGCGTGGTGGAACAGCCGGCGGATATTCAGGCGATTGAGCAGACCGGGCAATTTTCCGGCCGTTATTTCGTATTAATGGGTCATCTGTCGCCGCTGGACGGCATCGGCCCGCGCGAAATCGGGCTGGATCTGCTGCATAACCGTTTACAGACGGAAAATTTCAGCGAAGTGATTCTGGCCACCAATCCGACGGTGGAAGGCGATGCCACGGCGAACTACATTGCGGAACTGTGCATGCAACAAGGGATCAAAGTCAGCCGTATCGCGCACGGCATTCCGGTCGGCGGCGAGCTGGAAACCGTGGACGGCACCACGCTGACCCATTCTTTTCTCGGTCGGCGGGAAATTCATTCCTGAGCGCATAACGCGCATAAAAAACGGCTAGTGCAAAATAATCTTGGGGGAAAGATTATGGGGAATGCACTAGCCTTTTGATTTACTACTTACAAAGCACGTTCATTATATACTTATTTATATAATGATCAATAAAATTATCCCGCCGGCGCAATATTTTTACTGGTTCAGAAAGTATATTGCAAGTGGGTGAAATACACTCTGTCCACCTCGGCAAACCCGCTGCCATCTACAACAAGCAATAAACGGAATAAACCAGCACAGAAAGCGGCCTGTTCGTTGTATCGGTTTAAGAAAGGTATACATAGAAAATCCCCGTTATAAATTTATTTATATAATATAGTTTATAACGGGGATAAGGAAGTGATTTTACGCCGAAACCGACCGCACTTTAGGCAGATTTATCCGCCTGATTGATCAGAAATTGGGTCAGCAGGCCTACCGGGCGTCCGGTTGCGCCTTTGTTGGCGCCCTGCAACCAGGCGGTGCCGGCGATATCCAGATGCGCCCAGCGGTATTTTTTGGTGAAATTGGCTAAAAACGCGCCGGCGGTAATCGCCCCGCCCCAACGTCCGCCGATATTGGCCAGATCGGCGAAATTGGATTTCAGCTGCTCCTGATATTCTTCGCTCAGCGGCAAACGCCAGGCCTTATCCGCCGCTTGCTGCGCCGCTGTCAGTAATTCCTGCGCCAGCTCGTCGTCGGTAGCCACCAGACCGCTGTTATGCTGCCCCAAGGCGACCACACAGGCACCGGTTAAAGTCGCAATATCCACCACCATCGCCGGCTCGAAACGCTCCGCATAGGTCAACGCGTCGCACAGCACCAAACGCCCTTCCGCATCGGTATTCAGCACTTCCACCGTCAAACCCGCCAGCGTAGTGAGAATATCCCCTGGCCGATAAGCGTTGCCGTCCGGCAGATTCTCGCAGCCCGCCAGTATGCCGATCACATTCAGCGGCAGCTGCAATTGCGCAACAGCCTGCATAACGCCGAACACGGACGCCGCACCGCACATATCGTATTTCATCTCATCCATGCTGTCCGCCGGTTTCAGCGAGATACCACCGGCGTCAAAGGTCAGCCCTTTACCCACCAGCACAATCGGTTTTGCCTGCGGATCAGGGTGGTTACGGTAATCGATAATCGCCATCTGCGCCTCGTTTTTACTGCCTTGCGACACCGCCAGATAGGCATTCATACCCAATTCCGCCATCGTTTTTTCGCCCACCACCGTGGTTGTGATCAACGCCGATTGCTGCGCTAAGGCCTCCGCCTGCTGCGCCAGATAAGCCGGATTGCAGATATTCGGCGGGCAGTTGGCCAGATCTTTTGCCGCACGGATGCCGAGGGCAATCGCCTGCGCCTGTTGTAAGGCACGTTCCGCCGGCGCCGTTTGTGCCGCATCAACATGAAAAACAACCTCATTTAACACCGCACTTGGTTCGTTCTTGTTGCTTTTAAAGCGGTCGAACAGATAAAAACTGTCCTCAATGGCTTCCAGCGCGAAACGCAGGTTCCACTCAACACTGCGCCCGTTAATCGCCACATCGCCCAGCAAGCTGACCAGCTGCGCCGCTTTGGTTTCTTTCACTGCGCCGATCGCTTTTTGGATCAGCTGTTTATAACGGCGTTCCGTCAGCTCATTCTGTTTGCCGCAACCGACGATAAACAACCGCTCGGCTTTCAGCTGCGGGATATTGCGCAACACCGTCACCTGCCCGTGCTTACCGCTGATCTCGCCGGATTGCAGCAACTGCGTTAAATAACCGCCGCTTAATTGATCCAACCGGGCGGCACTTTCCGACAGCATGTCGTCCTCGAAAAGCCCGACCAGCAGGCTGGTTTCCACCGCCGCAAGTGCGGTGCTTTTTACTGTATATTTCATGTGTTCCTCACTAATTTACTGCGTAAAAGGCAAAAATACGTTATGATACGCCAACTTATTGAAAACAAGTAAACTACTCAGTTTTAGAAAAATTGCAAGGAATAATATAGGCGGAACCGTGATTTTAACCAGATATTTAACTAAAGAAGTCGTAAAAAGTCAGGCTGCAATTCTGTTTATCTTACTGCTTATTTTCTTTTGTCAGCAATTGGTGCGCGTGTTAGGTTCCGCCGCAAGCGGAAAAGTGCCGGCGGATCTGGTGCTGTCGCTGCTCGGTCTCGGCATGCCCACCATGGCGCAGTTAATGCTGCCGTTATGTTTATTTATCGCGCTGCTGCTGACCTTCGGGCGGCTGTATGCGGAAAGCGAAATCACTGTTATGCGCGCCTGCGGCGTCGGTCAGCGTATTCTGGTGCGGGTGGCGCTGCTGTTATCCTTTTTCACCGCCGCGCTCGCTGCTTACAATGCACTGGCCTTATCACCGTGGGCGATCCAAAAACAGGCGCAGATTTTAGACGACGCCAAAGCGAACCCGACCATGGGCGCCCTTGCCGCGGGTCAGTTTATGTCTGCCGGGAATAATAATTTTGTCTTATTTATCAATAATATTCGCAATAACACGATTCATGATGTGTACTTATTCCAGATGCCGAGCAAAAAAAGCGAAAAACCGTCCGTAACGGTGGCAGAAAGCGGCGAACTTAAAGCATTGCCGAACGGCGATCAGATTCTGAATCTGCAAAACAGTCAGCGCGTGGAAGGCAGCGCCATGCTGCCTGATTTCCGGATTACGCATTTCGATCAATACCGGGCTTATCTGGGGCATCAGGCGGTAAACAATGAAAACAGCGAAGCGGAAACCCTGCCTTTTACCGAACTGCTGAAAGCCAAAACGCCGGCCGCAAAATCCGAACTGCAATGGCGTATCACCTTGATTCTGGCGGTGCCGATTATGGCGTTAATCGCCGTGCCGCTCAGCCGCGTTAACCCGCGTCAGGGGCGGTTTGCCAAGATTTTGCCGGCGTTAATGCTGTATCTGATTTATTTCCTGCTGCAAAGCTCGTTTAAATCCGCAGGCGCTTCCGGCAAACTCGACGCTTCGCTATTCATGCCACTGGTTAATCTCACTTTTCTGCTGCTGGGAATCCTGTTAAACAGCTGGCACAGCGCCTTTATGTATAAAATCCGTCATTTATTCGGCAAAAAGCATGTAGTAGAAGGATAAACGAAATGATGATGAATACCTTAGATCGCTACATCGGCAAAAGTATTTTAGGCGCCATTTTCGCCACCCTGCTGACCCTGGTCGGTTTATCGGCCATCATTAAATTCGTCGAACAGTTCCGCAGCGTCGGCAAAGGCAGCTATGACGTGCTGCAAGCCGTACTTTATACCGTGCTGACCATACCGAAAGATGTGGAAACTTTCTTCCCGATGGCGGCACTGCTCGGCGCGCTGATTGCGCTGGGCAATCTGGCCAGCCGCAGCGAATTGATCGTGATGCAGTCGGCGGGATTTTCCCGCTTAAATATCGGTGTCGCGGTGATGAAAACCGCCCTGCCGCTGGTTGTAATTACCATGGTGATCGGCGAATGGGGCATTCCACAAACGGAACAATTCGCCCGCGATATGCGTTCGAAAGCCATTTCCGGCGGCTCGATGCTGTCGGTTAAAAACGGCGTGTGGGCAAAAGACGGTAACGATTTTATTTATGTCAGACGAATTACCGACGACATCAAACTCAACGATATTTATATTTACCGTTTTAACGATCAGCGCCAGCTGCAGCAAGTCAGCCATGCCAATCAGGCGACCTTTAAAGACGGCAAATGGACATTAAAACAAATCAATACTTCGCAAATTTCCGCCGATGAAATCAAAACCACCAATCAGCTGAACGGCGTGTGGCAAACCAGCCTCACGCCAGATAAATTAGGGATTGTTTCGTTGCGCGCCACCTCGCTGTCGATTTCCGGGCTGTCCGATTACATCGCATTTATGAAGGAAACCGGACAGGATTCAAAGCGCTTTGAGCTGACTTACTGGCGCAAATTATTCCAGCCGCTTTCCGTGGGCGTGATGATGCTGCTGGCGCTGTCCTTTATTTTCGGCCCGCTGCGCAGCGTCACCGCCGGTGCGCGTATCGTAACCGGAATCTGTTTCGGATTTCTGTTTTATGTGGTCAACGAAATTTTCGGCCCGCTCAGTCTGGTTTACAGCATCCCGCCGCTGGCCGGCGCACTCATGCCGAGTATGCTGTTTATCCTCATTACTTGGTGGTTATTAAGCCGGAAACGTGATTAAACCCCACCGCACTTTATTGCGCCACGATAAAGTGCGGTGTAAATTTCACCCGTTTGCTGAAAATTAAAACAAACGGTGAATAAATCCGAATTTCCGCTTGCAAGCCGGAAGGATAACCGTATAATACAACGCACTGAAGATGATGTTTATCAGTGAAGCCTGGGTGGCGAAATTGGTAGACGCAGCGGATTCAAAATCCGCCGCCCTTAAAAGCGTGTCGGTTCGAGTCCGACCCTAGGCACCACCGATAAATATCATAAAAAATTAAAGCCGCTCTGATGAGCGGCTTTTTGCTCTATATTCACTTAAAAATCAATAAGTTAGATTATTATCACTTAACTACATATCTTGAAAACCCACCCAACTACTGTATATTATAACAGGTGTTTGCGACTATTTTATGATCTGCTTAGATCATAAATGAAGTGAATTTGCACCATAAATTGCACCAAAAAATCGGGTTATTTTCGGACAAAAGCCGAAGCACAGGCTTAGTTAATTACCCTAATTTCCACTTAATACCATTCCAACAAATAGAATAACCAGCAGTAATATCAACCGAATGACCTTGAATTAATCGGCAAAGCCGGTAATCCGTGATCCAACGTGACGAAATATGTCGTAATTCCAGAATGCGTGTGCCGATTTGGGTTAATAATATGTCTGCAACCGACTGTTTAATATGTTCGTTTTCGTCGGTGATGATTTTTCCGGTGATTCGATTCATTATTTTGCCTTACTTGTATCGGCGCCGTCGCCCTGTTCGCGGTGGACGTGGTTTTGTAAGCTTATCGCGCCCGCTTTGACATCGCCTTTCGCTGTGATACCGCCTTTTACGTCCACGTTGCCGCTGATGCTGATATTGCCTTTCGTTCCGCCGTTATCCTCGGTGGTCAGTGCGCCGGTGATATTGACGTTGCCTTTGATGTTGACGATGGGGCAGTCAATATTAATTTGTTCTGCGGCGGTGATGGCGGCGGTTTTTATGCCGTTGACGGTCAAAATACGGCGGTTAAGTTCAGCAGTCATCAATAATACGAATTAAATTATTAAATAACGGCATTGTGAATGGATTTAATAAAAAAGGTGAGTTTGTGTCAGTGTGAAAATTGAGATAACAAAAAACCGATTATAAATCGGTTTTTTTAGGTTATTAGAGCTGGGGATATTTTCTTCGGCTGTGTATAACCGTGATGATTTCCAGAAACTCGCCGGCTTCCTGATAGACGATCCGATAATGGCGGCAGAAAGTGATTCTTGTCTTGTCAGCTTGCAATTTGCCGCTTTTAGGTAGCATGCTGATAAGTTCAAAATGTTTGATAAAATCATTTAATAATTTTTGTGAACTGGTCGCGGAGCTGGTGAACTCATAGACGTTTTGTAGAATCTCATCAATATTTCTTTCTGCCAATTTGGAGATAAGCAGTTTTTTAGCCATAAATCAGTTCTTTTTCCAGTTCTTCATTCAGTTCGGCAATCTCTAATGCTTTTTGTTCAAGCGTTCTTTGCCAGTGTTGCTTTGCATCTTCAAAAGAAATGACGCGTCCGGCTTTAATATCGTCACGTCCTAACTTAATTTGCTGGGCCAGATATTCATCATATCCTGTTTCTTTTAACATATATCCTCCTTTAAGGTTTTAAGGATGATCACAATATAATCGCATTTCAGGATAATATCAACAAAAAGGGCTTACGCCCTGTTGTTATTCCCTGTCGCCTAAACGGCTGCGCAATCTCGCCTGTTGTTGATTTTGAATGCGCTGCATTTCTTGGGCGATCATGCGCGCAATGGCGCGTTCGTCCTGTCCTTGGGCGGCGTTGATGGTGATATTCACCGTCATCGGTTGCAGGGGTTGCACGGTTGCCGCCTTGGCAGACAACGGCGGACGAGTATCTACCTGCAGCGGGGCGGCGGTTGCTACACTCATGCCGATGCCTGTCGCCAATAGGGCGTTTTTACCGTAGTTTAAGGCGTTAAGCAACGGCACGCCAAGGCGAGAAGTGGCGGCTTTGGTCATGATATATTCGCCGCCGTGATAAATGCCTTTCGGTTCATATTTGCCGCCACTGCCGGCATAGCCGCCAGACCATTTTTGACTGCTTGGTATTTCTATCCCTAAGCCTTGTTCAAAATATCTGCCTGCTGCACTATTATTCATGGCATTGGCTGTCGCACTTTCTACTTTTTGCTTGGTCTGTTCAATTTTCTGTTCAGTTTCTTTGGAAAAGCCGAGTTTTTCTTTTATCCAATCTACGGTTTTTAAGATTGAACTTTTAACTTTCTCAAAGGCTTCCAGCACACCTTCCTTTAATTTATCCATCATATTGGATCCGAATTTTTTCGCGCCATCCACTAGGCCGTTCCATTTTTCAGAAAAAAATGCGCCAATTTTATCCGTGATTTCGCCAACCTTGATTTTTAATTCCTCCCATTTTTCAGTGACCGCATTGGCAATATTTTGCCAAAGGTTGCCTGCGGTTTCTTTTAACCATGTCCAGCTTGCAATGAGCTTTTCTTTGACAGTATCCCAGTTTTGCCAAAGTAGGATTATTGCCCCGATAATCAGTGTTATCGCTGCCAATATCGGATTGGTCATCATTGCGCGACCGACGAGAACAATCGCATTGACCGCGATTTTCCCTAACCAATAAAAAGCGATCCCAGCCGATTTGATGCCGATGCTTATTGCTTTACTGATTTTTAAGAAATAATTAAATCCGACGATAAGTCTCGCTATCGGATAAAGTAAGAAACTCATTCCAATACTTAATGCCCCAAAAACGGTGAGTGTTCCACCGATAGCAGCAGCGATTTGCATTAGATTTCGTACCAGTTCGGGATTTGCTTGAACCCATGCTCTGATGTTATCCACAATCGGGCCAATTTTTTTCATTAAATTATTTAGCGCTGGTGACAGCATATCACCCAATACGATATTCAGATTACGCAGGCTGTTTGTAAAGGTTTGATAAGTTGCCGACAGTCCTTTCATTCGAGTTTGGAATTCTCTATCCATTGACTCTTGAGCTTCTGCGCTGTTGGCTTGGGCAAGTTGTTTTTCCACCATATCCGGATTTTTCACTAGATTGGCGAAGACTTTGTTATAGTCGCCGCCCGCAAGTCCTTCCAATACGGAAAGCCGTAAATGTTCAGGGATTTTCTTTTGCACCTGTTTAAACACTTTCAGGATGGTTTCACTGGCATTGACCTGCAATCCTTTTTTCACATCGTCAGGGTTTAGACCAATGGCTGCCAAGGCTTTTTTGACTGGTTTTTTATTACTTCCCAAGCGGGTGAGGATTGAGCCGAACGCTTTTGCGGACTTGCCCGCTTCATTGCCTGCGGTAATAAGCGTTGACCCCCATGCTGCAAGATCTTTGTCGCTCATCTTAACCATGTTGGAAATCCCAGCGGCATCATTTAAGAAGTCAATGATTTCCGTGCCTTTCGATAAGTTTTTGTCATCAAGGTAGTTAATGGTATCCGCCAAAGCGTCGGCTTGTTGCTGTGTTAATTTTAAATTGTCACGCACGCGCCCCATTTTTTCTGTGAATTCGTCACCTTGCCCTTCCTGTACATCAAATGCCACTGCCATAGCAACATTTTTTCTGATGGTGTCTTCAATTTCATTTTCGTCAATGCCCATTCTGGCTGCACTTGTAACCATATTGGCAATTTCCACAGTGGTTTTCGGCAGCTCGCGCGAAAGCTGGAAGATTTTTTGTTTCCATTCGTCGTATTTCGGGGTGAGGTTGCCCATCTTGTCTTTGACACCTTCCACCTGACGGGCGACGCCCAACATGGCATCTTCAAACTCCATGCTGTCTTTCACCGCGCTTTTGATGGGGGTCAAGATTGTTGCGCCTGCCGCCATTGACTGTGCGCCGACAATCTGTGCTTTCGTGCTGGCGCTTTTCAGTGTATCGACTTGTCCGCGATATTTGTCATAAGCGGCTTTTTTTGCATTGAGCTTATCCAATTTTGCCTTTTGACTTTCTAAGGCGGTGTTTGCAAGTTTTATTTTTCCTGCCAGATCCGTTTCGTGCTTGCCAAATTCTTTTGTATTAATACCGGCCGCTTTTAATTTCCGGTTTAGGTCTCGCAATTGTAATAATTGCTTAGCTTTTTCCGTTCTACTTGCTTTTAATTTATTCTTTCGGTCTGTGATTGATTTGGCGTTACTTCTAATTTTATCATTCAGTTTTTCATATTGTTTTTCTAACTCCCCCAAGCGCAAAGCGGCGGTTGTGGCGTTGGTTGATTCACCTTTTGATAATAATTGTTGAAAGTAAGATCGTTGTGTGCTTATGCGTTCTCTCAAATCTGCACGGTCTGATTTCATTTTGTCCGCTTTGCGACGTAAGTTTTCCAGTTTTAGGGTGTGGTCGCTGATGGCTCGAGTGCTTCTCTTCACTTGTTCCGTCGTGCGGGAAAATGTGTTCATTCGACCTTGCATTTTTTCTAATTCTTTTAATGCTGTTTTGCTTTCCTTTAATTTGTCAGAAAGCGCCGCAACATTTTTGGTGACGCTTTTTAATGGCGCTGACATTTTATCAACAGCGCTCAACAGTACGGCTAGTTGTAAATTGTTCATCGGTGTTTATTTTCCTATTGACAATACTTAATATTTTGCTTAATAATCAATCAAAACAACAAGGGAGGAATTATGGAATTATTCGCTGCACTCTTTATGCTTACCGGCGCTTTTGTGCTGTTGCTGATTGTCATTCCTGTCGGTTTGTTGCTTGTTGGCTATGACATGGCAGTTTCCTTTATTTCGGAACATTGGCTAGGGTTGCTGCTGTTTATTTGCCTGCTTTCCGTTGTGGTGTATGCTGTGCCTGTGCGTAGAACCGAAAATCAGGATTTTGTGAACGTGTACGGAAATGTCATCACTGCCAGAAATTACGTTGAATTTTTTGTCGGCTGCATCATAATTTCCGTCATTGTGTTATTCTTTGCCCAAGTGTTCTAAGAGTATATCTTCGATCATATCCAAATCCTCATGACTAAAGCCCAGCACTTCGCGCTGGGCGTATCTTATTTTTCTTCCCGTCTTTTTGTTCACGGTACCCATTAAGCCATACTGGTGAATATTGGCAATGTATGCAGCGGTGCCGTTAAATCCCACCGTAACTTCGTTAGAATTCGACCGCACTTTAAAAAAGCGGGCGGTGCGCAGTTTGGCGAACATGGCCTTGCGTTTTACCCGTCCTTTTTTATTACGCAGTTTTTTCTGCACTTTGCGTGGTTCAAAGGCTGTGCCGTCGGGGTTTTGCTGACGTGCAATTCTTGCCTGCTGGTTTTTGCGCAAAGCTTGCCCGATGTTTTTGGCCAGCTGCCGGCGCCCTTGCGGGTTGAGGTTGTTAATCAGGGCGGTCAGTTTTGCGTGAATTTCGTCAACGGTTGCCATGATCCATCACTCCGCTGTCAAAAATCAGGTTATCTTCGGTTTCCAGATACACCCGCACCCGCTCTTGGTTCCACACCGGTTCCGGCGCATATTGCAGTTTGATTTCGTTAAGATTATCGGTTTTCGTTGTTACGACCCGTTCTGTCATTTGAATTTCAAAGGAGACATCGACGGTGTCGTTATTGTTATAATCCATGACAAATTTAAATACGCCCTCACGCTTTTGCGGGTTTTCAAAAATTTCCGGCTGATTGGTACGAAGATAGGCTTCAATCGGTACGATCAGCTGCGCCAAATCATCTTTGAAATCCGTGGCGATGATGTTCAGTGTGTAGCGGTATTCAAAACTCAAGCCGCCGGCGCCGGTGGCGATAATCTGGCCGTTATCAATATACAGCTGCAGTCTGTCCGGATTGGCCTCAAAATCCGGGTAGCTTTGTTCGATGATTTTTCGGATCTGGTTCGGTTTTTTCATCGGCGGTAGTTCCGGCGTTGTTTTTCGTGGATTTCCTGACAGGTGACGCAGCGGGTGACGCCGTGAATAAGCTGTCGGCGTTTTTCAGGAATGAGAGCGCCGCACTCTTCGCAATAAAGGCGGCTGACCGCCTTAAAAGTGCGGTGTTTTTTGAGAGCGATTTCACGCGCCATTTCTTCAACTTGTTGAGCGCGGTCTAAAATATCGGTCATTTTGTTTCTATACTCTGGTTAAAATCGGCAATACACTTTTTCAGTGCGGTATTTTCCAGTACGCATAAATCCGTTTGGTTAAGGGATTTATCCAATGCCGTCGCAAAATCACGGTTTTTTTGGATGGATACCGTGATTTGCCGGCAATTATCGGTTTGCGGGCATAAGAGCGGCTGTTTAACGGGGATTTTTTCGTTTGTTGAACAGCCGGCGGATATCATCAGGCACATCAATATCGCCCCAGTCTTGATGTTGTTGCAGTACATTGTTCAGTTCCTCGCCTCTTTGGTTGTGTGTGAATCGACTGTGTTCGGGGCGATTTTTTCTACATAATCCGTGGTGCCGATGCCGACGGTGAGTATATCCGTCGGGCATAAATAAGGCTTACGGTAGCAGCCTTCCGCATTGCCGATTAATTCAAGGCCGGTTTGGGAGGTGCGTAAATTATCGGCATAGGTTGTTAATATGATGGCAATAATTACACTGACAGAACAGGCCCATTTAGCGAGATGTTTTTTCATGTTGCTTTCATAGAGATCCTTTCATACTTGAATTGCCCGTGTTACCACACGGGCTTTTCGTTGCCATAACGTCGCGGTTTTGTACTGTATAGCAGTAATACTGCACCACCGATAAATATCATAAAAAATTAAAGCCGCTCTGATGAGTGGCTTTTTTGTTATAGGCTTTGTGGCTATCAGTAAAAAAGCAAGCTCAACGGCTTGCTTTTGCTGTTTTGATTTAGCAGCAGTCAGGCGAAAATTTCAATGCCTTTGTGCTGTACCGAAGTAAATAATTTCAATGCGGTGCCGGTGGGCTTATTACACGATAACTTATAGAATTTACCATTGATAACCGATACTTCCGCCAAAGTTGACATCGCTTCGGCTATTCATACCCGCCCCTAGTTTGATCGAAATCTTATTATTGTCAGAATTTCGTGCATAGCCGACCGCAACGGCAGATTCTCCCTTATAACCGCCTACACCGACAGAAACGATGCTTTTACCGCCTTCATTAGGACGCTGAATAAAGCCGATTGCCGTCGCCCCTGCAATACCGGCACGAAGAGTTTTATCCACTTTATCCAGTTTATGATTAAGCGCATTCATGTTGGTATTAAAGTGAGTTACTGAATTGTTTAATTGGCTCATATTCACTGCATCAGTGCCGCTGACACCCGGCGCAACGTTCGTCACTCTCGTCGGTGCGCCCTTGCTGTCTGCCACCGAAACTTCAGCAACGCCGTCTTTGCCGGTTGAACCGCCGATAGTAACGGCACCGTTGCCCACCGAAACCTTGGTATATTCGGGAGTCATTGATGTTGCAACCGTCATCTCAGCTCCCTTACGCGCGATTTCAATATTATTGCCGGCATTAATATTAACTGCTGACCCTGCCGTCACTTTAGCCGCTTCAGTATCGCCCGAAACCTTACCTGTTCCGACTGCAGTCGAATTTACTGTCCAGCCTGCATGATTGACGGCATTCGCCACATCATTTGCCGTGGCATAAGAGGTATTATCACCCGCTTTCACCGTGCCGTTTTCATTGACTGAAAGTGCCGTATTTGCTACATCAACGCTGATAGTCGCCGTGCCATTAACCACTTTTACCTTGGTCACAGTGCCATTACCGTTTGCAAAATTCACTGATTGGTTATGAGTGATTTTATCACCCACAACATCACCGTTATTCTGCACATACCAACCGGCGTTATCGACATAGTCTTTATTCGCCGCATCCGTTGGGTTTACCGGTGCGGCGACATTTGTAATGGTGGTATTGCCGGCATTAATACCGGTATTATTAATGGTTACGCTACCGGCATTCACAGTATTTGCATTCACGGTATCGGCCTCTACCGAGGTAAAGTTTGGTGTGGCGGAAGTGGCAATAGTGATCGTATTATTCGTCGCATCCACGATCAGATTAATATTTTGACCCGCTTTATAACTTACCGTATCCCCCATATTGATCTGTGAAACTTTATCGTTTCCTACATAGGTTACGCTGCCATTTTCCGCAACAACAGCCATATTCCAGCCTTTAGCAACTTCATTTGTTAAATTAGTCACATTATTATTCGTGGAATATAATTGGCTGCCATTTACGGCATCTTTACTCTCCGCATTTAATGTTGCATTTGCTACGCCTTGGATCTTCGCATCACCGGCCGTACTATTTGCAACAACTAAACCGTCGGAATTCGAGCTTATCGTCGTTGCATTCTCACCCGTACCGACAGTAAACGAAGCATTGGCCGCAACAGAATCAAAGGTGGCATTCGGATTAGTGGCGATCGTCACGTTATGACCTTCACCACCAATTACAATATTTTTCCCTGCGTTATAATTTACCGTATCACCGGCGCGAATTGCACTGTTAGCATTGACTGCATAATGAGTTACGCCGTTTGTGCCTGTGACGCTGCCGGCATTCACTGACCAACTCGAATTATTGATTAAGTTTGCTACGGTGCGTGCGTTCAATATCGCATCACCATTCTCTACAGTTACAGTGCCGTTTTTATTCACCGAACCATTTGAACGATTCACTTCAACGGAATAAATACTCTGGCCATTCGTCCCCGTTCTCTCTGTCACCGTAGTGGTTGTGCCATTCTCTAATATCGTTTTCGCCGCACCGGTCGTTGCATTTAACTGATCCAGATTAACCGCATCAGTCCCCTTTACCCCCGGCGCGACGTTCGTAATCGTATTATTGCCGTTATTCAACCCCTCTTTAGTCACACTGACGCTATCTCCAGCGCCATTCACTATCGTGATGCCGTCAGAGGTGAGCGTCGTATCCCCCACGTTCACGGAAGTATTGGCCGTTACGCTTTCAAAAGTCGGTTTATCCGTTACGGCAATACTGATTGTCTGACCCGATTGCGTCACATTAACATTTTTTCCCGCATCAAGAGTGACCGTTTCCCCCATTTGTACATTTTCAGCCGTACTGTTCACAACATTACCGCCGCCTGCCGCTGTCGTCGTAAGATTCCAGCCTTTATTCACCGTTGCATTAGCCAGGTTTGCGGTGTTATTCGCTATATTTGCCGTATTGTTCGCCGTAGTTATATTATTTTTTGCACTGTCGGAAAGATCGACGCTGTAATCAATCACCCGGCCCGCTGAATCCGTCACATTTGTTACGCTGATCTCATCAGAACCTTTCAACGTGGTGTTCCACGCATTTACCGTATAAGTCGTACTGCCATCAGCATTTTGCACATCGGTTACATTGGTATTGGTTCCTGCCGCCACGTTGGATTTCACTGCATTTAACTGATTCAGATTAACCGCATCAGTCCCCTTCACCCCCGGCGCGACGTTCGTAACCGTATTATTGCCGTTATTCAACCCCTCTTTAGTTACACTGACGCTATCTCCAGCGCCATTCAGTATCGTGATGCCGTCAGAGGTGAGCGTCGTATCCCCCACGTTCACGGAAGTATTGGCCGTTACGCTTTCAAAAGTCGGTTTATCCGTTACGGCAATACTGATTGTCTGACCCGATTGCGTCACATTAACATTTTTTCCCGCATCAAGAGTGACCGTTTCCCCCATCTGTACATTTTCAGCCGTACTGTTCACAACATTACCGCCGCCTGCCGCCGCCGTCGTAAGATTCCAACCTTTATTCACCGTTGCATTAGCCAGGTTTGCGGTGTTATTCGCTATATTTGCCGTATGATTGGCGGCATTAGCCGTCGTATTTGCTAAATTTGCCGTATTGTTCGCCGTAGTTATATTATTTTTTGCACTGTCGGAAAGATCGACGCTGTAATCAATCACCCTGCCTGCCGAATCCGTCACATTTGTTACGCTGATCTCATCAGAACCTTTCAACGTGGTGTTCCACGCATTTACCGTATAGGTCGTACTGCCATCGGCATTTTGCACACCGGTTACATTGGTATTGGTTCCTGCCGCCACGGTGTTATTTACTGCGGCAACGGCATCATTAACATTATTTTTGCCCGTACCGCCGATATTAGTCATGCTGACCGTACCGTTATCCACCACATTAGCATTTCCGCCTAATATATTGACGACAGAATCTGCCGTATTATTCAGGACAGTATTCGTTGCATAAAGTTGTGAACCGTTAATCGCATCCGTCGATGTTGCAGAAATATTCCCCGGCGCAACATTAATAATTTGACGTTCTGCCCCTTTCGCGCCCACAGAAACCACGCCAGATGCCGTGCCGGCAAACCCGCCATACGTTAAGCTGCCGACTGTTGCCGCAGTTACCTGATTGGCCTTGCCATTAGTTGTAGTATTTGAACTTTCTGAACTGTTTGCGCCTAAAATAACATTATTGCCTGCGGTTACTGAAATATTATTACCAATCACATAAGTATTATTCGCTGTCGCTGCAATAACATTATCGCTGCCTAATACAAAGGAACCATTGGCGTTAATCTTGTTATTATTTCCCACTGAATAAGCGGCGTTACCCGTAATGACGCTTGCATCACCGAGCGAACCTGAACGATTACCCGTGACATTATTATTGTAACCTACAGAAACAGCCTGCTCCCCCTGCGCGGCTGCCAACGTACCAATCGCGATAGAGTCCGTTCCGCCGGCATTCGCGCTGTGGCCCATAGCAACGGCATTTTGAGCCGAGGCATTTGAATAAGAACCAATCGCTGTTGCCCATTTGGCTGTCGCATTAGCATGTTCTCCTATCGCCAGGGAGGCTGTGGCATTGGCTAACGACCATTCACCAAGCGCAATGGTTTGCTCTGCTAACGCCTTGGAAAGATGCCCGATAGAAACCGCAGCCGAGCCGCTCGCATTAGAATAAGAACCTAAAGCCGTGGCAAAAGAATCGGCCGCAACCGCTAAGGCGCCGAACGAAGAAGCCGCGATTCCCGACGCATTCGCAGTGGTACCAACAGCAACAGCATTACTTTGCGTTACAATAGATTTCGTTCCAACCGCAATGGAATTATCGCCGGCCGCCGTCGCATTAGAACCGAATGCATTGGCAGAAGAACCGGAAGCATTCGCTGCATAGCCTAAAGCATTTGCCTGATGCCCACTGGCTTTACTATAAATTCCAACGCTTATCGCCGCAAACTTTGTTGCATTGGATAAATATCCCATGGCTATAGTATGGTCTTCGCTGGCTGACGCACTATCGCCAATCGCAATGGCATAAATATCCGTCGCTTTTGCACTATGCCCCACGGCAGTCGAATAAGTGGAATTGGCAACCGCATCATAGCCGATGGCGGCAGAACCAAGCCCGCTTGCATTTGCCGCATCCCCCACGGCTAAACTCGCCGTATTAGTCGCGTTTGCATGAGAACCCAATGCCGTTGCCATATTACCTGAGGCCTTCGTCCCCAAACCGATTGCAGTTGTGCCATAATCACTGGTCGAAGCGCCGTAGCCAATGGCAATAGCGGCATTTCCGCGCCCATCGGCGGCGGCTGTTGTAATCGTCGAGTTATAGTTGTTTACGGCACCTTTACCAATAGCGATAGACCATTGCGTTGATGAATTTGCCCCGGAACCAAGCGCAATAGCATCCGTTTCTGACGCCGCGGCCTGAGTGCCGATAGCCGTTGAATTCACACCGGAAGCATTAGCATAAACCCCTAACGCATTCGCATTTGCTGCCGTAGAACTGGCACCTTCTCCAAGTTCAATACCATTAGAGCTTGCTGCCAGCGCCATAACGGAACTAAGCATGGCCGAACCTGCCACACTTAATAGGAACAACTTGCTCGGATTTTTTCTTTCATCTGCTGTCGATGAACATTTACTCTGCGATTTAGTTAATTCAGAAACCACAACGAACGTCTGACTTGAATAGTGCCAAATCACTTTAAATATTTTATTCATATCTTATTTCTATTTTTTAATTTCATTTTGAAATGAAGTGATAATGTCATTATTATAAATATAAAATTACAATTCGATTATAGTTAATAGTAATTAAAGCAAAAACCAACAATTAATATAATCTTTATGATATTTCCATATTCATAACACCGCCGCAGACAATTGAATTACAAACCACCTAAATACGCATTACTATAATAGATAACAATTAATTCCATAATCAGCCCACCGCATTATTATAAGCTACATTAATTCAAGCTAAAACATTTCAGCTAGTAAATTAATGTAAAGGTTAAATTTTAAAAAATTTACATATTAATACGATTTTTAGCTAAAAAACCCGGATGATAAATTAGTTAAGCCAGCGGAATGCCGAGGGAAGACTCTTATGACGGGTTAATTTCGTAGGTTTAACGACGAACGGATGACAAAGGCGGTGATGTGAATGTTGAAAGTGCGGTAAGAAATATGAAAAATTGTGAGATTTACCACAATCACGGCCGTCTACATATTTACAACCAAGACTTATTTTAAAGTTTAGTAAAAATAATTTCTCAGAGATTTTTTAATTAGTTAATCACTGCAATAATATAAATATTTATCTAAAATGACAATTCAATTTTTATTTATCGACATACATTACATTAAACATATTATTATTTAATTTTAATAGAGATAGAGATTATTTTCATTTTGAGACATTAAATTCAGATTATTTTAAATAAACCTTAAGAAAATAATTTATTTAAAAAGTTAAGCAGGAAAAATAAAGGAATGTAAATTTAATGATTTATCTTTAGTTTTTGCTCATTCACAGCTAAAAGGACTGAACCCAATGATCTATCGGAAACAGTCCTTAATGTTGTGGTCTAACTTTTTTGCGCTCAGCTCAATTGCACGCTCTTTTCCTCCGTTTTATACGCAACCTTAACGCTCGGCCTTAAAGGCAAAATGCATCCAGATTAATGCGGTGGAAATACCGATGAACATTAACACAAATGCTGTCGCCCGAATGCCGGTGGCATCAAGCAAGGCGCCGAAGGCAATCGGTAAAATAAAACCGAATAAACCGCCGGCAAGTCCGACGATGCCGGATACCGTGCCAATATCGTTCGGGTAATCGTCGGCAACGGATTTAAAAATAGAGCCGCTGCCGATTCCCATGGCGCACCCGACCAGAAAGGTCAGCGGCGCAAACGCCCAAAGTGGCAGCCCGATAGGTAAACTGATCTCGCCTTTTGTGCCGATCAGTAATAAGCTGCCGTGCGGAATGGCAAAAATCAGAAAGCCTATCCACAATACCCACATGACCACCCAAGAAACCCTGTTGGCACCGAAGCGATCCCCCAGATAGCCACCGACAGAACGAAACGTGCTGCCCGGAATTAAATAAATCAGGGCCAGCAAGGTTGCATCATGCAAATTCAAATGATAATTTTCGACATAATAATTATTCAGCCACAATGTTAAGCCGACGAAACCGCCGAACACAACGGTGTAATACTGGCTGTAGCGCAATACCCGCCAGTCTTTTAACAGCGACAACTGCTGCATAATTCCCGCCTGCGCCCCTTTAATCAAATGTGCCGGATTGCTAAACGCAGTAAAGCAGAATATAACTAACGTCGCCGCCAAAATTCCGGTATAGACTTCCGGTATGGCGCGCCAGTCACCGAAATGCGCCAGCAATTCCGGGGCGATAAAATTATTCAGTGCCGTACCTGCGGTGCCGATTCCGAATATACCGGTCGCCAGTCCCTGTTGCGTCTTAGGAAACCAGCGGGCAACATAAGGCATGCCGACAGAAAACGAACCGCCGGCCAGTCCCATCACTAAGCCGATAACCAGAAAATGCCAGAATAATGTCGCATAACTGGTGAGATAAACAAAGGGAATACACACCGCCAGCAAAGTCAGCATTACATTCCGGCCTCCGAATTTATCCGTCCACATTCCCAGCGGCAGGCGGATAATTGAGCCGGAAAGTACCGGTGTCGCAGTTAAAATACCGAATTCCACATCGGATAGCCCCAGTTCGTTACGCAGGGGAATACCGATCACACCGAACATCATCCATACCATAAACGTCATCAGAAACGCCAGCGTGCCGGCAAATAAAACTGAATAGCGTTTGAAATGCTCCGATTTCATATCATTCCTTACTGTTGGTTATGAACGACGGCGTACCAGCTGCCAGGCGCGCGGGATATAGCCGATGAAAGCGGCAAAACCGCTCCATACATGTACCATACGGGTAAACGGAAAAATCAAAAAGAATGTCATGCCCAAAAACACATGAATTTTGACCGCACTTGATAACGGCGCAATATAAGCGGTAGCATCGCCGCGAAATGTCAGAATGCGCTGTGCATATTGCATCATGCTTTCCAGTTCGCCGACCGCATTATTACTTGCCAAACTGAGCGGAATCAAACTTAAACCGGCGAGTATGGTAACCAGCAACCAGATCACAACCAATTTATCCCGCCATGTGCTGGTCGTTAAAATGCGCTGAATGCGAAAGCGCCGGTGAATCAGGATTAAGATTCCGGCAAGCGCCATCGTACCCGACACCGACCCCGCCGCAAGCGCCATAATATGATGTTGTTCCTGACTGATACCGAGCAGCTCAAATGCCCATAATGGCGTGAGCAGACCGGCGACATGCCCGCCCAGCACTAACAAAATACCCACATGAAACAACACGCTGCCTAAACGCAGCTGTCCACGGTAAAGCAGCTCGCTGGATTCGCTTTTCCAAGAATATTGCTCACGATCGAAACGAATCAGGCTGCCGATAAAAAATACGCTCAGACAGATATAAGGATAAATTCCGAATAAAAATTGCTCAATGTAATTCATTACTCCGCTCCTTGATGTTGTTTATGGGCCCCTTCAGGATAAAACCTGATTTTGGTACGATCACTCAATGATCGGTTCAGTAAAGGCTCCGCGCCCGTCATATCCGCGCCGAACGTTTCCATCGCCTCGTCCATATCCCGCACCGGCGGTTCAATCAACGGTAACGGCTTGACCGGACTGAGCATAACCAGGGTTTGCAATAACACGGCATAAGGTGAGCCGTTCGCGGCCAGCTTTTGCGCAATATGATTGATGACATGCACTGCATCGCCGAGCAGTTTGAATGCGGGTTGCGGGGCGATCTCAGCCAGAAACTCCAGCAATGCCGGCAGATAATCCGGCAGTTCGTCATCGCCCAGCTCCAGACCATATTTACGGTATTCTTCCAGCAGATCCACCAGTGCCGCACCGCGATCACGGTCTTCGCCGTGAATATGTTCGAAAATATACAGTGCGTGACTGCGGTTCCGATCGAAGGTCTGCACATAATCTTCCTGTAAAGTCAGTAATTTAGTCTTGGCAAGATGATCTAAAAACCCGGCAAGTGCGGTGCGTTTCGACGCAATTTCCGGCATATTATTTAACGCCTCCCGCAATTCCGGCAGGGCGTCAATCAGTGCCTGCTCCGGATAGCACAGCAGCACGGAGAACCATTTAAACACAAGTTGATTTGCCACTAACGCACTCCTTTCCGGCGGTTCTCTTCGATGTCTTCTTGCCGATCGGTAAAAATAATAGGAATCCGTTTATTTCTGCCGAACAGACTTTCTTTACTGACGCCGTCCGAACAGCCGTTGCCGAAGCTGAAACCGCAGGAAGCTTTATCATTAAAGCTGTCTTCAACCATTTCTTTATGGCTTGCTGGAATCACAAAGCGATCTTCATAGTTGGCAATGGCTAAAGTGCGGTACATTTCTTCAATCATTTCGGCCGTCAGCCCGCTACCGGCTAAGCTTTGCGTTAAATTTTCACCCTGCACGCTCTGACCGCGTTTAAAACGACGCATTGCAATCATTTTTTCTAATGCCGCACGAATCGGCGCAACATCTCCGGCGGTGAGCAAATTGGCTAAATAACGCAATGGAATGCGCATTTCTTCGACACTCGGAATAATACTGTCCTCGCCGATAAAGCCGTTTTCAATTGCCGATTGAATCGGAGAAAGCGGCGGAATATACCAGACCATCGGTAACGTGCGATATTCCGGATGTAGCGGAAAAGCGATTTTCCATTCCATTGCCATTTTATACACCGGCGATTTTTTTGCCGCATCCAGCCAGCTTTGGCTGATGCCCTGTTTTAACGCTTCGCGTTCGATTGCCGGATCCGTCGGATCTAAAAATGCGTCAAGCTGCGCCTGATATAAATCCTGCGGATTTTCCACACCGGCGGCCTGCGCTATTTTATCGGCATCATAAAGCATCACGCCCAGATAGCGGATACGTCCGACACAGGTTTCCGAACATACTGTCGGTTCGCCGCTTTCAATCCGCGGATAGCAGAAAATACATTTTTCCGCTTTCCCCGTTGACCAGTTATAGTAAATTTTTTTGTACGGGCAGCCGGACACACACATACGCCAGCCGCGGCATTTATCCTGATCGATTAAGACGATACCGTCATCTTCGCGTTTATAAATGCTGCCGGACGGGCACGACGCCACACAGGCAGGATTCAGGCAATGCTCGCATAAACGCGGTAAATACATCATAAACGTCCGTTCGAAGGCCGCCAGCATCTCTTTTTGAATGCCGTCAAACAGCACGTCTTTAGCCCGCTTTTCAAATTCACCGGCCAAATCGTCTTCCCAGTTCGGCCCCCATTCGATTTTGTCCATTTTCTTGCCGGTGATTAAAGACACCGGGCGGTCGGCGGCGTGGTTAATTTCGGCGCATTTTGCAAGTGTTCATAATCAAAGGTAAAGGGTTCGTAATAGTCGTCAATTTGCGGCATATTCGGGTTGGCAAAAATATTTGACAGAATTTTAATTTTGCCGCCCTGTTTCGGTACCAGTTTTCCATTCGCTTTGCGTACCCAGCCGCCCTGCCATTTTTCCTGATCCTCCCAGTTTTTCGGAAACCCGATGCCCGGTTTGGTTTCGACATTGTTAAACCACGCATATTCCACCCCTTCGCGACTTGTCCAGACATTCTTGCAAGTTACCGAGCAGGTATGGCAGCCGATACACTTATCCAAATTCAGCACCATGCTGATCTGCGCCTTAATTTTCATTTTGTATTCCTTTTGATTTCAATTCGTTACCCTGTAGGCGAGAAAGTAAAAGTGCGGTCAGTTATTCCGCCGTTTCGTCCATCCAATCGATCCGGTTCATCTTCCGTACCACAACCCATTCATCCCGGTTTGAACCCACCGTACCGTAATAGTTAAAGCCGTATGCCAGATGTGCATAACCGCCAATCATGTGCGTTGGTTTAAGCACCGCGCGCGTCACCGAGTTATGAATGCCGCCGCGTTTTTTCGATACTTCCGCCCCCGGCGTATTCACGATTTTTTCCTGCGCGTGATACATCACCACCATGGATTCCGGAATACGCTGGCTCACCACCACCCGGCAGGTCAGGGTTCCGTTTGCATTAAAGACTTCCGCCCAATCGTTATCCTGCAAACCGGCACGTTTCGCATCAGCTTCACTCAGCCAGATGTGCGGCCCGCCCCGCCCTAAGGTCAGCATACGAATGTTTTCCGAATAGGTGCTGTGAATGCCCCATTTCTGGTGCGGTGTTAAGAAATTCAGGGTAATTTCCTGATTGCCATTCGGGTAACGGTGTAATAATTTCTCCGTCGTTTTAAAATTCACCGCGGGTTTATACACGGCAAATCCTTCGCCGAACGCGCGCATCCACAGGTGATCCTGATAAAATTGCTGACGACCGGTAAGCGTGCGCCATGGAATCAGTTCATTCACATTGGTATAACCGGCGTTATAACAAACCTCTTCGCTTTCAATACCGGACCAAATCGGCGAGGTCACGATTTTACGCGGCTGTTCCACGATATCGCGGAAACGGATTTGCGTATGTTCGCTCGCCGCAACCAAGTGCGTATGTTCCCGCCCGGTGATATTGCCCAGCGCCGCCCAAGCCTTTTTGGATACATGGCCGTTCGTTTCAGGCGCTAAAGTTAAAATCATTTCCGCCGCGTCAATGGCCGTCTCCAGTTTAGGTTGGCCTTTGCCGGCGCCCTGCGGCTGTATTCCGTTCAGCTTACGCAAGAAATCGACTTCTTCTTGGGTATTCCACGTCATCCCCTTCCCATTGTTATTGATTTTCTCAAGCAACGGGCCGACTGACGTATATTGTTCATAAATCGCGCCGTAATCTCGTTCGACCACAGTCATTGCCGGCATGGTTTTTCCCGGAACCGGTTCGCATTCGCCGAGTTTCCAGTCTTTCGGATCAAACGGCTGCCCCATTTCCTGCGGGCTGTCGTGCATCAGCGGTGTCAATACGATATCTTTGCGCACACCAAGATAATCTTTTGCCAGCTCACTGAATTTTTTGGCCAGACCTTTATAAATATCCCAGTCGCTGCGGCTTTGCCATAACGGCTGTACCGCTTCGGTCAGCGGATGAATAAACGGGTGCATATCCGAGGTATTCAAATCGTCTTTTTCATACCAGGTGGCCGTCGGAAAAATAACGTCCGCATATAAACAAGTGGTGTTCATACGAAAATCCAGACAGGTCAGCAAATCCAATTTACCTTCCGCCGCCGGGCGTACCTTAATTTCCGTCGGCGTAATGCAGTCTTTTTCATCGCTCAGCACCGCATTTTGCGTCCCCAGCAGATATTTTAAGAAATATTCATGACCTTTCCCCGCCGAACCCAGCAGATTGGAACGCCAGACAAACAGATTGCGCGGAAAGTTCTGCGGGTTGTCCGGATCATTACAGGCAAGGTCAAGCGAGCCGTTTTTTAACCCCTTAACAATAAAATCTTGCGGATTTTCACCCGCACTTTCCGCCTGTGCGACCACATCCAACGGATTGGCGCCAAGCTGCGGCGCACTCGGCAGCCACCCCATACGTTCGGCTTTGGCGTTATAATCGATCATCGATAATGCTTTCATGCTCTCATCCGCCATAGGGGCTAAAATCTCGTCCGCACCGAGTTTTTCATGCCGCCACTGACTAGTATGCGCGTAGAAAAATGAGGTGCCGGTCATCTGACGCGCCGGTCGGTGCCAGTCCAGACCAAAGGCTAACGGCGACCAGCCGCTTTGCGGCCGTAATTTTTCCTGTCCGACATAATGACACCAGCCGCCGCCGGAACGCCCGATTGTCCCGCACAGCATCAGCATATTTATCACGCCGCGGTATGCCATATCCATGTGGTACCAGTGATTTAACCCGGCACCGATAATCACCATGGAACGCCCTTTCGTGACATCGGCATTTTGCGCAAATTCGCGGGCGACCTGTATGACTAAGTCAGGATCGACGCCGGTATGTTTCAGCTGCCATGTCGGTGTATAAGGTTTGTCCTCATCATAGCTATTGGCCGCATTTTCATCGTTTAGGCCATTATCGACGCCATAGTTGGCCACCATTAAATCGAATACTGTCGCCACCAGTGCAGTTTCACCGTTTGCTAACCGAACCCGTTTTACCGGTACTTTATGCGCAATCAGTGCATTGTTATCTGCGCAGAAGTAGCTGAACTGCACCTCAACGACTTCATCGGCACAGGCTTTTAACGATAATGCCAGTTGCACGGGCTTATCCTGCGCGGTTTGTTCCAGATTCCATTTCCGGCTGCCGTCCCAGCGAAAACCGATCGTGCCATTTGGCGCGACCGGACTATCCGAATACGTATCCCACGCCAATACTTTCCATTCGGGATGTTTTTCTTCACTAAACTGAGCGGATAACTCACTGGCTCGCAAAAAATATTTCGGCATCAGCCCTTTTTCGGTATGTTCGAGGCGAACCAGCATCGGCATATCCGTATAACGGCGAATGTAAGAAGTGAAATATTCAGAAGGATTATTGAGGTGAAATTCTTTTAAAATAACGTGTCCCATCGCCATGGCCAGTGCGGCGTCCGTTCCCTGCTTCGGCGCCAGCCAAATATCGCCGAATTTAGCCATTTCGCCGTAATCGGAAGAAATCGCCACGGTTTTCGTGCCTTTATAGCGCACTTCGGTATAAAAATGGGCATCGGGTGTGCGTGTCAGCGGTACGTTAGACCCCCACACCAATAAATAATCCGCATTATACCAATCGGCAGATTCGGAAACATCCGTCTGCTCGCCCCATACTTGCGGACTTGCCGGCGGTAAATCACAATACCAGTCGTAAAATGAAAGCGGCACGCCGCCTAATAATCCTAAATAGCGGGTTCCGGCGGCATAGCTAATCATCGACATAGCCGGAATAGGCGAAAAACCAATAATGCGATCCGGGCCGTACTGCTTGATCGTATAGGCATTCGCGGCGGCAACCATTTCATATGCCTCATCCCAACTCGAGCGAACAAATCCTCCCAATCCTCGCTGCGATTTATAGGATTTCGCTTTCCGTTCATCTTCTACAATAGACGCCCAAGCCTCTATCGGCGATAGCGTGCTGCGCGCGGTACGCCATAATTCGGCCAATGCGCCGCGCATCATGGGATATTTAATGCGCTGTGCCGAATACACATACCAGCTAAATGATGCGCCACGCGGACAGCCGCGCGGTTCATGATTGGGCAGATCGGGACGGGTACGGGGATAATCGGTTTGCTGGGTTTCCCAGGTAATCAAACCGTTTTTAACATAAATTTTCCAGCTGCACGAACCGGTACAGTTTACACCGTGAGTGGAACGGGCGATACGATCATGCTGCCAGCGGCTACGGTAGGCGTCTTCCCATTGACGATCATCATTGATTAACGCACCGTGTCCATTGGCGAACGCTTCGGCCTTGCGGCGTCTGAAAAAGGTTAAACGATCCAAGAAATGACTCATTATTTTTTCCTTCCTTTTTGTATATAGCTTAATCACTATACGCTCAAAACCATACAAAAAATACGCCTAATAAGTGTTACTGTTTATTAGGTATATTCAATAAAATCATAGTGTTATGTTGTAAAGAAACTAGTTATAAATGAGTAGTTCGCTAGATAGAAATAGGTATGCGATATGATGAAGATCAAAAAAATAGCGATCATCGAAGCCACCGCATCGGTAATCTGCAGCATCCTTTTGTTGATGAAAAAACAATCGCATCTGCCGGCATTAAATCCGTATCAGCGACATTCGCTGCGGCAAATTACGACAAAGTTTTTATTAGCGGGGAGATAAAGAGATAAAAAAAACCGCGTGAATCTGTGCTCCAGATATCACGCGGACGATTTATTACAGCGCTTCAATCGCCAAATATTGCTGTTTCAGCTTTTCCAGACCGTCGCGGTAGCCCTGCATTTTTTCCCGTTCTTTGGCAATAACGGCTGGCGGCGCTTTTGCCACGAAGGCGTCATTGGCGAGTTTGGTTTCGACGCGTTGAACTTCATGCTGAAGTTTTTCGATTTCTTTATTCAAACGCGCCAGTTCCGCATCTTTATTGATAAAACCTGCCATCGGCACAAATAACTCCGCCTGACCGACCAGCTTGGTGACCGATAACGGGGCGTCAATGCCCTGTGCCAGCACGCGGATGTCGTTCAGTTTCGCCATTACCTGCAATAAAGTGCGGTTGTTTTCAAGACAGTTTTGCTCGCTTTGGCTGATATTACGCAGCAATAAATCCAGCCCTTTGCTCGGCGCGATATTGCTTTCCGCCCGGATATTGCGCACGGCGGTGATAATGTCTTTCAGCCAGTTGATTTGCACAATCGCCTCCGCGTCCTCAAGCGCGATATCATAACGCGGGAACGGCTGTAACATAATGGTGTCGCCGTCCACGCCGGCGAAACCTTTCACCTGCTGCCAGATTTCTTCGGTGATAAACGGCATCACAGGATGCGTTAAGCGCAGCAGTTTTTCCAATACATTAATTAACGTATCGCGCGCGCCGCGTTTTTGCGCCTCGCTGCCGTTGGCGAAAACCGGTTTGGTCAGTTCCAGATACCAGTCGCAGAATTGATTCCAGGTGAATTCATATAACGCGTTCGCCGCTAAGTCGAAACGATATTGGCTCAACGCATCACGGAAGGCTTTAACCGTATTGTTGAATTCCGCCTGAATCCAGCGATCCGCCAGACCGAACGCCGGCTCACCGTGCGGTAAATCCAGCGTATTGAGATTCATCAACACATAACGGCTGGCATTCCACAGTTTGTTACAGAAATTGCGATAGCCTTCCAGCCGTTTCATATCCCAGTTAATATCGCGCCCGTTACTCGCCAGCGCCGCCAGCGTGAAACGCAGCGCATCGGTGCCGTGTGCGGCAATACCGTTGGCAAATTCCTTGCGGGTCGCTTTGGCGATTTTTTCCGCCAGTTGCGGCTGCATCATATTGCCGGTGCGTTTTTCCAGCAGCGCTTCCAGACTGATGCCGTCAATCATATCAATCGGATCCAGAACGTTGCCTTTCGATTTCGACATTTTCTGTCCCTGTTCATCACGGATAAGCCCGGTGACATACACGGTTTTAAACGGCACTTGCGGTTTGCCGTTTTCATCTTTGATGAAGTGCATGGTGAACATAATCATGCGCGCCACCCAGAAAAAGATGATGTCGAACCCGGTGATCAGCACATCCGTCGGGTGGAAGGTTTTCAGCTCCTCGGTTTGCTGCGGCCAGCCTAAAGTGGAGAATGTCCATAAGGCGGAGGAAAACCAAGTATCCAGCACGTCTTCGTCTTGGCGTAACGCCACATCAGAATTTAGGCTATATTTTGACCGCACTTCCTCTTCGTTACGCGCAACATACACATTGCCCGCGTCGTCATACCATGCCGGGATGCGGTGTCCCCACCAAAGCTGGCGGGAAATACACCAATCCTGAATATCACGCATCCAGGAGAAATACAGGTTTTCATACTGTTTCGGCACAAATTGAATTTCGCCGTCTTCCACCGCCTTGGTTGCGACTTCGGCAAGCGGTTTGACGCTCACATACCATTGATCGGTCAGCATCGGTTCAATCGGCACGCCGCCGCGATCGCCGTAAGGCACTTTCAAATCGTGCGGTTTGATTTCATCCAACAATCCCAGCGCGTCAAAATCCGCCACGATTTTTTTCCGCGCGGCAAACCGCTCCAGACCGCGATAGTCGGCCGGAATAAGTGCGGTATAATTTTGACAGATTTTGCCGTCCGTGCCGATAATTTCCGCTTCATCACGAATATCCGCATTCAGCGTCAGCACATTGACCATCGGCAAAGCGTGCCGTTTGCCCACCTCGTAGTCGTTAAAATCGTGCGCGGGGGTGATTTTCACCACACCGGTACCGAATTCGCGATCCACATATTCATCGGCGATAATCGGAATTTCCCGGTTTGCCAGCGGCAGAATTACGCTTTTACCGATCAGCGACTGATAGCGTTCATCTTCCGGATGCACAGCCACCGCCGTATCGCCCAGCATCGTTTCCGGACGGGTGGTCGCCACCACCAGATAATCTTTACCGTCTGCGGTTTTTGCGCCGTCGGCCAGCGGATAACGGAAATGCCACAGCGATCCTTTGCTTTCTTTATTTTCCACTTCCAAATCGGAAATCGCGGTGTGCAGTTTCGGATCCCAGTTCACCAAGCGTTTACCGCGGTAAATCAGCCCTTCTTCATGCAAACGCACGAACACTTCCTTCACGGCGTTGGATAAGCCCTCATCCATGGTGAAACGTTCGCGCGCCCAATCCACCGAATCGCCCAAACGGCGCATCTGCTGGCTGATGGTGCCGCCCGAATGAGCTTTCCATTGCCAGATTTTATCAATAAAGGCCTCACGCCCATAATCGTGGCGGGTTTTGCCCTCTTCCGCGGCAATTTTGCGTTCCACCACCATCTGCGTTGCAATCCCGGCGTGGTCGGTTCCCGCCTGCCATAATGTATTATGCCCTTCCATACGGTGAAAGCGGATCAGGGTATCCATCAGCGTTTGCTGGAACGCATGTCCCATATGCAGACTACCGGTCACATTCGGCGGCGGAATGGCGATGCAATAACTCGCAACGTCCGGATTGCCGTTCGGTTTAAAATACCCCTGTTCTTCCCAGTGTTTATAAAGTGCCTGCTCGACGGAAGACGCATCAAAGCGATCCGCCATTTGAAATTGTTTTGTCATGTTGTTTCTCTATTGTTTATTCATTCTTTTCAATTCGCGTTCCAACGCCGGTGTATTCCGGCGGATTTATCTTTGCCATCCCAGCATCACCAAATCTTCAAAATGGGTTTGCATATCGGCCACCTGCGGTAAGCGCCCCCAGCGTTCAAATCCCATTTTGTGCAGCAAACCTAAACTCGGCGCGTTATTGCCGAACACGAACGCCAGTAAGGTATGCAGCTGATAATTCGGCATTTGTTCAATCAGGAAATTGACGCATTGTTTGCCGATGCCCTTGCCGTGCAGCGCGCTATCCAGATAGAAACTGATTTCCGCACAACCGTCATAAGCGCGGCGGCCATAAAAGGCGGAGTAACTGCACCAGCCGAGCAGATGACCTTCCGCTTCATAAACCCATAAGGGATATTTTGTGCTGTGCAGATGAAAATCAAACCAGTCCTGCCGGCTTTCAACGCTTGCCGGCGCCAGATCGGCGGTCACCGTGCGTTTGTCAATCACCTGATTGTAAATCGTCAGGATACGGGGCAAATCATGGCTTTCAGCCAAACGAAACATACGGCCTCCTTATGCCTGCTCGGTACTGAGCTGCCAGCCGAGCTGGCGGTATTGCTTATAACGTTCGCGCGCCAGCGCTTTCAATGCCTCTTGCGCCGGCACAAAATCGATCACCTGATTAAAGCCGGCGGCAAAAGCCGGTACCTGCGGCTGCAAATTGATCAATAAATCCCGCCGTTGCGCATTCCGTTTATCGCCCCAGGAAATTTCAATCGGCGTGGCATATTGCGTGATTTCACCGGATAAATTATGCGGCACGAACTGTTCGGGATCCCGCTGCCACAGCGCTTCATCAATATCCAGCGCCTGTGCTTCCGCGGCACAGGCAATCAACACCCGTTTGCCCAAACGCCAGGCGGCGGCTGCCAGATCGCAGGCCAGTGCTTCCGGAGCCTGCGCCGCCTGCAAAAGGTAAAACTGTGCTTGTTTTGACATAAAATCATTACTCCGGCTTGGTGGCTGTTAATGGGTTTACGCTAAAAAGCGGATCGTTAAACTGCAAGATTTTAGCGAAAAATCAGGCGAAGATAAAATATTAATTTTTTAAACGGGCAAAAAAGCGACAGCTTTGGTTAAGGTTCGGAAACACTGAAAAAATCCACCGCACTTTATGATCTAAATCACAAAACCGAAGTTTACAATTCCTCTTACATTCCATTCACCGTGCTGAAATGATAGACTTGCCCTGTTTTTTTATATTTAACAAGAGGTAATCACAATGGAATTTCGTATTGAAAAAGACACCATGGGCGAAGTGAAAGTGCCTGCCGATAAATACTGGGCGGCGCAAACCGAGCGTTCGCGCAACAATTTCAAAATCGGCCCTGCGGCCTCCATGCCGAAAGAAATTATTGAGGCCTTCGGCTATCTGAAAAAAGCCGCCGCCTACGCAAACTATGATTTAGGCGTGTTACCACTGGAAAAACGCGATCTGATCGCGCAGGCCTGTGATGAAATTCTGGCCGGCAAATTAGACGATCAATTCCCGCTGGTGATCTGGCAGACCGGTTCCGGTACGCAATCCAATATGAACCTGAACGAAGTGATCGCCAACCGCGCCCATGTGATCCACGGCGGCAAACTGGGCGAAAAATCCATTATTCACCCGAATGATGATGTCAACAAATCCCAGTCCTCCAACGATACCTATCCGACCGCCATGCATATTGCGGCGTACAAAAAAGTGGTGGAAGTCACCATTCCTTGCGTCGAACGTTTACAAAAAACCTTTGCGGCCAAATCCGAGGCGTTCAAAGATGTGGTTAAAATCGGGCGTACGCATTTAATGGACGCCACACCGCTGACATTAGGTCAGGAATTTTCCGCTTATGCGGCGCAACTGCACTTCGGTTTGCTGGCGCTGAAAAACACCCTGCCGCATTTAAGCCAGCTGGCGCTGGGCGGTACCGCCGTCGGCACCGGTTTAAATACGCCGAAAGGGTATGATGTGAAAGTGGCGGATTATATCGCCGAATTCACCGGCTTGCCGTTTATCACCGCGGAAAATAAATTCGAAGCCTTAGCCACTCATGATGCGGTGGTGGAAACCCACGGCGCGCTGAAACAGCTGGCCATGTCTTTATTTAAAATCGCTAACGACATTCGTCTGCTGGCTTCCGGCCCGCGTTCCGGTATCGGCGAAATTCTGATTCCGGAAAACGAACCGGGTTCGTCCATCATGCCGGGGAAAGTCAATCCGACGCAATGCGAAGCCATGACCATGGTTTGCGCTCAAATACTCGGTAACGATACCACCGTTTCCTTTGCCGGTTCGCAGGGGCATTTCCAGTTAAATGTGTTCAAACCGGTAATGGCGGCGAATTTCTTGCAATCGGCGCAACTGCTGGCGGATGCCTGTGTTTCCTTCGACGAACACTGCGCCTCCGGCATTGAACCGAACTACCCGCGCATCAAAATGCAGCTGGATAATTCCTTAATGCTGGTGACCGCCCTCAATACCCATATCGGTTATGAGAATGCGGCCAAAATCGCCAAAACCGCGCATAAAAACGGCACCACGCTGAAAGAAGAAGCGGTGAATTTAGGTCTGCTCAGCGCAGAACAATTCGACGAATGGGTGCGGCCGGAAGATATGGTCGGCAGTTTAAAATAACCCCGCAAGGCAAAAAATAAGCGAAAGGCGAGAGCAATTCTCGCCTTTTCCATATTTATTGATATAATCAGCCCATCATTTCTGTACTGGATAGATTATGAAATTTAACGCTTTTCTGTTATTGCTTTCCGGCTTATTTTCGACCGCACTTTCGGCGCACTGGACCAGTGTCGGCAATGCCGATTATAACTGGGGACCTTTTCATGTTTACACCGTCAGCCTGTACACCGAAAGCGGCGCTTATCAGGAAAATCAGCGCCCTTTAATGCTGTCGTTTAAATACGCCAAGCCGGTGGAAGGAAAAAGTTTCGCCATCAGTCTGGTTAAAGAAATGAATGCGCTAAACTTCAATAAAGACAGCTCGGCGGCATGGCTGAAAAAAATGCAGGAAATCTTTCCCGATTTTTCACCGAACGACGTATTAAGTTATATTGCGCTGGCGGATCGCGGCTATTTTATTTTAAACGACACGATTTTGGCTCATGAATTCGACGACCAGTTCAATCAGGCGTTAATCGCCGTCTGGCTGTCGCCGCAAAGCAGTTATGCGCAGCTGCAAAATCAGCTATTGGGCAAGGAAAAACGCGCTCATGATGATCAAACGGAAAAACTGATGGCGACCCCGGAAGTCAAGCAGCTCAATGAAGAAGATGCCGATCCGCAACTGCCGCCGAATTTTGAAATGGAAAACCGTAGCAAAGACGCTTCATAACAAACCGGCAGCCTCGCCCGCCGGTGCCAATATTAAGCTTTAAATTGTTTCAAACGCTGTAAATGGTGGGAGATGGTTTTGAATTTATGGCTTTCCGCCGCATCCCAAATCACTTCATAAAACGGCGATAAGATTTGTGCGCTGCGCTGAGAATCCAGTATTTCATCCTGTGTGGATAAAAATACCAGACAATGCCCCTTATTTTTCAGCCGGAAATTTGCCACGCATTTGGTGGCGATATCTTCATATTCTTCCGGCCGATCGATTTTACCGCTCATATTTTCATTCGGAAATAAATTCGGGTTGAATATCGCCTGTTTGATCCCGCACAAAAAACCGATGCGCTCCGCCCAATAACCGCCCAGTCCGACCCCGCAAATCAGCGGCTTGGGATCGCGGCTTTCCGACACCAGTTTATGCACTTCATTCAGCAAAAACTGCATATCATGGCGCGGATGCAAGGTGCTGTAATTGACAAACCGCACATCGTCATCAATAAATTTCAGCTGCATAATTTTTTCGTAGTTACCCGGACTACTGGAATCAAACCCGTGTAAATAAATAATCATGATAACTCCTTACTTATTGTGCTATGGTTTCGTGCATGCGGGGAAAATATCTCTGTGGTGTCGCAACGAACATTTTAATACCGGCGGCATAATATGAAAAGCAAAACCGCCGCTTTTTTCACCGCACTTCGGCGCACCGGCAGCAACCTGCCATGCCGCCTACGCCGCCGAACGCCATTTTTTCTCAACATAGGCGATCATTTGCAGCGCAATATCCAGCCCGCTGGTTTTTTCGATCATTTCCAGCCCCGGACTGGCGTTTACTTCCAGCACCAACAGGCCTTGAGCGGAGCGGATCAAATCCACCCCCGCCACATCCAGCCCCAGCGTTTTGGCCGCTTTCACGGCAATGGCTTTTTCCGCCTCGCTCAGGCTGACTTTTTCCGCGCTACCGCCACGGTGAAAATTGGCTCTGAACTCACCGTTTTGTCCGATGCGCTGCATGCTGGCCACCACCTGCTCGCCCACCACAAAGCAACGAAAATCAGTGCCGTTGGCTTCGGCAATAAAGTCCTGCAACAGCACCGGCACATTGGTATGCGTCAACGTTTCCAGAATACTGACCGCACTTTGCGCCTTATCCGCCAGAATCACCCCGATGCCCTGCGCACCGTTTAAGGTTTTCAAAATGGTCGGCGAACCGATACGATTCACCGCCTGCGTGGCCTGAAATTCGCAGCCGGAAAGCGCCGACGGCGGCAGCGCGATGCCGGCCGTTGCCAATAATTGCAGGCTGCGCCATTTATCCCGCGCGTTTAAAAACGCCGTTTCATCGTTTAAACAAAGCACGTTTTGTGCCGCAAAATGGCGCAACACCGCACAGCCCATTTGCGTGCTGGCCGAGCCGAAACGCGGAATAACCGCGTCGTATTGCGGTAATACATACGGCTCGGCGTCCGCGTTGTGCTGATAATACAACTGAAAGTGCGGTGAATTTTGCGCCAGTTTCAACAAACAGCGGTTCGGATCCAATATATCCATTTGGTGCCCGCTCTCCTGTGCCGCTTCTTTCAGACGCCGGCAGCTGTATAAGCGCGGTTCGCGGCATAGCATTAATAATTTCATGATTCCCTACTTTTTCACAAATCCTTGTTTTTGCAGATAACCCAACACGCCCGGACGCACCGGTTTGGACAAGGTTTTAATCACATTTTTCGACCAGTCCATGTCGATGGCACTGCGTTTTTGATAATAATCGGCCACTTGGGCATTGTACCTTTCCAGCAATGAGCAATCCAAAGGCTGATAAGTGTTTTCAAAAAACATCGCCGCCGGCGGTAAACGCGGTTTTAACGGCGGATCCTGATCCGGATAGCCCAAGCATAAGCCGACCATCGGCAAGGTGTGCGGCGGTAATGCTAACAGTTCGCCGACCTGTTCCATTTGATTGCGCAACGAGCCGATAAACACCCCGCCCAGCCCGAGACTTTCCGCCGCGATCATCACATTCTGCGCCATAATGCCGGTGTCCACCGCGCCGATTTGCAGCAGCTCGGCATAATCCAGCTGCGCCTGCGGGCAAATCTGTTTATGTTTATGAAAATCCACACAAAACACCCAAAATTCCGGCGCACTTTTGACATATTCCTGATTGGAACAGCACCGCATGAGCGCCTCGCGCAACGCCGGGTCGGTCACCCGGATAATGGAGACGCATTGCAAATGATTAGAGGTCGAAGCAAAGCGGGCGGCATCCACCAGCTTGCTGATAATCTGCCCGTCGATGGGCTGCGCGGTGAATTTGCGGATAGAACGGTGGGATAAAATACAATCTAAGGTTGATGAAGCGGTTTTTTGTGCTGTCATAATCGGTTTCCGTGAGTCGTTTTTTCTTCCATATATTACACCAATCGCAACAATGCGGAAAAACGCTTTATCATTTTTCCGCAAATCGGGTAAAATTCTTACGATTTTTATACAACCAAAAAGGAAATGAATTATGTTCGTTGTTATTTTCGGCCGTCCGGGCTGTCCTTATTGTGTACGGGCAAAAAATCTGGCGGAAAAACTCAAAAACACGTTGCCGGATTTTGATTACCGTTATGTGGATATTATTGCCGAAGGCATCAGCAAAGCGGATTTATCCGCCTCGGTGGGCAAACCGGTAGAAACCGTGCCGCAGATTTTTATTGATGAAAAACCGATCGGCGGCTGCACGGATTTCGAAGCCTTAATGAAAGCGCAGTTCAACGTTGTGGCATAAATGCGTTGATAGATGCAATAAAGTGCGGTGATTTTCACCGCACTTTTACGTTGACGAAAATTTTGCTTGCATATTTGCCCGAATGAATATAAATTCACTAAAAATGAATAATTATATATAGGAATGGTTATGCGCAGCACAGAATTAGTTCAATGGTTCAGACAGTCCACGCCTTATGTGAATATGCACCGGGGCAAAACCTTTGTCATCATGCTTGACGGCGATACCGTCGCCAGTCCTAATTTTATCAATATTATCAATGACATCAGTTTACTGCATAGCCTCGGCATCAAACTGGTTATCGTCTTCGGCGCACGTTGTCAGATCAATCAATTACTGCAACAGCATAATATTCAGTCCGTTTATCACAAAAATATCCGCATCACCGATCCGCGCACCCTTGAACTGGTCAAACAGGCGGTGGGGAAACTGCATTATGATATCGCCGCCCGTTTATCCCTGCGCCTGCCGCATTCGCCGCTGATTAATGTGGTCAGCAGCAATTTTATTCTGGCTCAGCCGATCGGGGTGGACGACGGCGTGGATTATATGTTGAGCGGTAAAATCCGCCGCATTGATACGGACAATATCAGACAGCAACTGGAACGGGGCGCTATCGTATTGTTAGGCCCGATTGCGCCTTCCGTCACCGGCGAGACGTTCAATCTGCCGTTTGAGGAAATCGCCACGCAGGTGGCAATTAAACTCAAGGCGGAGAAACTGATCGGTTTTTCCGCCACCCAAGGGATTCTGGATGATACACAAATGCCGATTTCGGATCTGCTGCCGCAGGATGCCGCCAAGCATTTGCAGGCGCTGATTGAAGATAATCGCTATCACAGCTCACAGGCGCGTTTCTTACAGGCTGCGATTGATGTCTGCCGCGCCGGGGTGAAACGTTCGCACCTGCTCAGTTATGAAGAAGACGGCTCTTTATTGCAGGAATTATTCACCCGCGACGGTGTGGGCACCCAGCTTTCGATGGAAAGTTCCGAGCATATCCGCATTGCCACCGTGGCGGATATTCCGGGCCTGCTGGAATTAATCCGCCCGCTCGAACAGCTGGGTATTCTGGTTAAACGATCACGCGAACAGCTGGAAATGGATATCGCCAATTACACCATTATTGATCGCGACGGCGTGATTATCGCCTGCGCGGCGCTTAATCTCTATGCGGCCGAGAACATGGCGGAAATGGCCTGCGTGGCGGTACATCCGGATTATCGTAATTCCTCCCGCGGCGATATTCTGCTGGAAGCGATCCAAAAACGGGCGCGCGAAGCGGGCATCGGCAAACTGTTCGTGCTCACCACCCGCACCGTACACTGGTTTCAGGAACGGGGATTCCGCCTGGCCGGGATTGAAGATTTACCGAAATATAAACGGGATAATTATAATTACCAGCGCCGCTCTAAAATTTTAATTCAGGATTTAAGCGCACAATAACGGCGGCAATAGCCACAAATTTTCTCCCCGCGGCAATAAAACACCGCACCAAAACGGAGTGCTTGTCCGTTTTTTGTTTAATGTACGTCATCGGCCGATCCGATACCTGATGCAAGATACCGTACCGGGCGACGGCGGTACAGCCTCCCCTTTCTTGTTAGGTGCAAGTGGGTCATTTTTTTGTTAAAATTCCCGGCAAATTTGACGTTTAACTACAGAAAACAACATGACAGATAATTATTCCGCCAATGAAATTACGGTGTTAAAAGATCTTGAGCCGGTACAACTGCGCCCCGGCATGTACACCGACACCAGCCGCCCTAATCACCTTGCCCAAGAAGTCATTGACAACAGCGTGGATGAAGCGCTGGCGGGTTATGCCGATAAAATCGACGTGATTTTACATAAAGATCAATCGCTGGAAGTGATTGATAACGGCCGCGGCATGCCGGTGGATATTCACCCGACGGAAAAGGTGTCCGGCGTGGAAGTGATTATGACCAAACTGCACGCCGGCGGTAAATTCTCCAATAAAAACTACGAATTTTCCGGCGGCCTGCACGGGGTCGGCATCTCCGTCGTCAACGCCCTGTCCGAGCGGGTGGATGTCACCATTAAACGCAACGGGCAGATTTATAAAATCGCCTTTGAAAACGGGGTAAAAACCGAAGAACTGACCGTGATCGGCACCTGCGGGCGGCGCAATACGGGTACCACCGTACATTTCAAACCGAATCCGAAATATTTCGACAGCAGCAATTTTTCCGTCACCCGCTTGCGCCATTTGCTGCGCGCCAAAGCGGTGCTGTGTTCCGGGTTGGAAATCCGCTTTATCGATAAAATCAACGACAGTGAAGAAAGCTGGCTGTATCAGGACGGCTTATCGGATTATCTGAGCGAAGCGGTGCAAAACAGCGTTACGCTGCCGGCGGTTCCTTTCGTCGGTGATTTCAAAACGGACAAAGAAACCGCCAGCTGGGCATTGCTCTGGCTGCCGGAGGGCGGCGAATTACTGGGCGAAAGCTATGTTAATCTGATCCCCACCATTCAGGGCGGAACGCATGTCAACGGCTTGCGTCAGGGATTGCTGGATGCGATGCGCGAATTCTGCGAATTCCGCAATCTGCTGCCGCGCGGGGTTAAACTGACCGCGGATGATATCTGGGAACGCTGCGCTTATGTGCTGTCAATCAAAATGCAGGACCCGCAGTTTGCCGGTCAGACTAAGGAACGTCTGTCCTCGCGCCAAAGTGCGGTGTTTGTCAGCGGCGTGGTGAAAGATGCCTTCAGTTTATGGCTGAATCAAAACGTACAGGAAGCGGAAGAACTGGCGAAACTGGCCATCAGTTCCGCCGAACGTCGCTTGCGGGCGGCAAAAAAAGTGGTACGCAAAAAACTGGTCAGCGGCCCGGCGTTACCGGGTAAACTGGCGGATTGCAGTCAGCAGGATTCCGCGCGCACGGAGCTGTTTCTGGTGGAAGGCGATTCCGCCGGCGGTTCCGCCAAACAGGCGCGCGATCGCGAATATCAGGCGATTTTGCCCCTGCGCGGTAAAATTCTGAATACTTGGGAAGTTTCGGCGGATCAAGTGCTCGGCTCGCAGGAAGTGCATGATATCGCCGTGGCGTTGGGTATCGATCCCGACAGTGACGATCTTTCCCAGCTGCGTTACGGCAAAGTCTGTATCCTCGCCGATGCGGACTCCGACGGGCTGCATATCGCCACCTTGCTGTGCGCGCTGTTTCTGCGCCATTTTCCGAAACTGGTGCGTGAGGGGCATGTTCATGTGGCGATGCCGCCTCTGTACCGCATTGATTTAGGCAATGAAGTCTTTTATGCGCTGGATGAAGGCGAAAAAGAAGGCATTTTGGATCGCCTGAAAAACAAAAAAGGCAAACTGAATGTACAGCGTTTCAAAGGGCTGGGTGAGATGAATCCGAACCAGCTGCGCGAAACCACCATGGATCCGAACACCCGCCGACTGGTTCAGCTGACCTTTGAGCAGGACGCACAGACCGCCGACGAAACCCTCGAATTAATGGATATGCTGCTGGCCAAAAAACGCGCGGAAGATCGCAAAAACTGGCTGCAAATCAACGGCGATCAGGTCGATCTCACAGTCTAAACGGAGGACATTCCCTATGCGACAAACCATTGTATCCCTTATCATCGGCGCCGTTTTCGCCATTAGCGCACCCGCTTTAGCCGCGACGCCTGAAACGGCCAAAAGTGCGGTAGAAAATCCGGCCGTTTCCGAGCTGCCGGTGATTGAAGCGGAACTGACACCGGCGCCGCATGTTCCGAAAGCGCTTAACCGCACCACGCCGGCCAAAGTGATTGTAAAACTGGAAGCGCTGGAAAAGATCATGGACATTATGCCGGAGGTACAGTTTAAATACTGGACCTTTAACGGCACCACGCCGGCACCGTTTATCCGGGTGCGCGAAGGAGACACGGTGGAGGTTCATTTGTCCAATCCGGTCAACTCAAAACTGGCGCACAGCCTTGATTTTCATTCCGCCGCCGCGCCGGAAGGTACCGCGACGGTAAGCAATACGGCGCCCGGTCATACCAGTATTTACAGCTTTAAAGTATTATCGCCCGGGTTGTACCTTTATCACTGCGCGGCAATGCCGGGAGCCGGCATTCATATCGGCAAAGGCATGTTCGGTTTAATGCTGGTGGAACCGAAAGCAGGATTACCGCCGGCGGACAAAGAATTTTATATCGTACAAAATGAATTCTATACCCGCGGCGCTTTCGGTGAAAAAGGCCTGCAAGTGTTCAGCCCGGAAAAAGCCGCCTACGAACTGCCCGATTATGTGGTATTCAACGGCCATTACGGCGCGCTGACGGAAGATAAGGCGCTGCACGCCAACGTGGGCGACAAAATCCGTTTTTATGTAGGCAACGCCGGGCCGAATAAAGCCTCCGCTTTTCATTTGATCGGCAAAGCCTTCGATACCGTTTATGTGGAAGGCGGTTCGCTGCGCAATCAGCATGTACAGACCACACTGATCCCGCCGGGCGGTGCGACGATAACGGAGGTCAGCATTCCGGTGCCCGGCCGCTACAGTTTTATCGATCATTCGATTTTCCGCGCAGATAAAGGCGCCAGAGGAACGCTGATCGTCACGGGAGAGGAAAATCCGGCGATTTTCAGCGGCAAAATCAAAGATGAAATCTACCAGCAACGCAATCCCGATGCCGATACCGACAGCGGATTCCAGCATTAAAAAATAATTAAAAAACCGACCGCACTTTTGCGGTCATTACAAAACAGAAACAGAGTTTATGCCACAAATTAATTATGAAGGCGTCGAGCAAATGCCGATTCGCCGTTTTACCGAAAGCGCTTATCTCAATTATTCCATGTATGTGATTATGGATCGTGCGCTGCCGTTTATCGGCGACGGACTGAAACCCGTACAACGCCGCATCATTTATGCCATGTCCGAACTCGGGCTGAACGCCACGGCGAAATACAAAAAATCGGCGCGTACCGTGGGGGATGTACTGGGTAAATTTCACCCGCACGGCGACAGCGCCTGCTATGAAGCCATGGTGTTAATGGCGCAGCCTTTTTCTTATCGCTATCCGCTGGTGGACGGGCAAGGCAACTGGGGCGCGCCGGACGATCCGAAATCCTTCGCCGCTATGCGTTACACGGAATCCCGGCTGGCCGCCATTTCCGAGTTGCTGCTTGCCGAACTGGGACAAGGCACGGTTAATTATCAGCCTAATTTCGACGGCACGCTGGAAGAACCGCAATATCTGCCGGCGCGTCTGCCGCATATTCTGTTAAACGGCACAACCGGCATCGCCGTCGGTATGGCGACCGATATTCCGCCGCACAATATTAACGAAGTGGCGGATGCCGCCGTGATGCTGCTGGAAAACCCGCAGGCTGGGCTGGATCAACTCATGACGGTGCTGCACGGCCCTGATTATCCGACGGAGGCGGAAATCATTTCGTCGAAAGAGGATATCCGCAAAATTTATCAGCAAGGGCGCGGTTCAATCAAAATGCGGGCGGTATGGAAAAAAGAAGACGGTGAAATTATCGTCAGTGCGTTGCCGCATCAGGCTTCGCCGTCCAAAATCATCGCCCAGATTGCCGATCAAATGACGGCGAAAAAGCTGCCGATGGTGGATGATATCCGCGATGAGGCGGATCACGAAAATCCGGTACGCATTGTAATTGTGCCACGTTCCAACCGGGTGGACACCGAAGCGCTGATGGCGCACTTATTCGCCACGACGGATCTGGAAAAAAGCTATCGTGTCAATATGAACATGATCGGGCTGGACAACAAACCGGCAGTGAAAAACCTGTCGCAGATTCTGACCGAGTGGCTGACGTTTCGCCGAACCACCGTCACTCGCCGCCTGCAGCACCGCTTGGATAAAGTGATGGCGCGGCTGCATATTCTACAGGGCTTAATGATCGCCTTTCTCAATATTGATGAAGTAATCGCCATTATCCGCAGCGAGGACAAACCGAAACCGGTGCTGATGCAGCGCTTTAATCTGAGCGATGAACAGGCGGAAGCGATTTTAAATCTGCGTCTGCGCCAGCTGGCAAAACTGGAAGAACACGCCCTACAGGCAGAACAGGACAAACTGGAACAGGAGCGGCAAAACCTGCAGGCTATTCTGGGTTCCGAGCGCCGCCTTAATACCTTAATTAAAAAAGAAATTCAGCAGGATGCGCAAACCTTTGCCAGCCCACGCATGTCGCCGCTGGTAGAACGCGCCGAGGCGAAAGCCATCGCCGAAAATGAGATGTTGCCGGCAGAACCGGTCACCGTGATCTTGTCGCAAATGGGCTGGGTGCGCTGTGCCAAGGGGCATGATATTGACGTACAGGGGCTGAACTATAAAGCCGGTGACGGCTATCTGGCACATGCTTACGGTAAAAGCAATCAGCCGGCGGTATTTATCGACAGCAGCGGGCGCAGCTACGCGCTGGATCCGCTGTCATTACCTTCCGCCCGTTCGCAGGGCGAACCGCTGACCGGAAAACTGTCGCTGCCGGCCGGCGCCACGGTGGAACAGGTGCTGATGCAAAACGAGCCGCAGCAATTGTTGTTGGCCTCCGACGCCGGTTACGGCTTTTTGTGTAAGTTTGAGGATTTAATCGCACGCAACAAAGCGGGCAAAGCGTTAATTTCCCTGCCGGAAAACGCCAAGGTGTTGCCGCCGTTAACGCTGACCGATCCGACCGCACTTGTGGTGGCGCTGACCTCCGCGGGGCGTATGCTGATTTTCCCGGTTGCCGATCTGCCGGCATTATCAAAAGGAAAGGGCAATAAAATCATCACCATTCCGGCGGCAAACGCCAAAAACCGTTCGGAACTGTTGGTGCGTTTATTGCTGATCAGTGAAAACGCCAGTCTGGTATTCCATGCCGGCAAGCGCAAAATTACCCTCAAACCGGCGGACTGGCAAAAATTCCGTGCCGAACGCGGCCGCAAAGGTTCCGCATTACCGCGCGGTCTGCACAGCGATGCCAACATTGAGGTGATTGAACCGGCACAAAGCGCGTAACACAAAGGCGGACTGAATATCCGCCTTTATTTTTGCCCTGTGTTTTATTTGTCGTCCGTGTTGGTTTGATTCACCGCATGTGGTTTTAACGCATTCAGGCGCTTTTGTGCCTGCTCTGCAAACTGATCCTGATGTTTCAGGGTTTCCCGATACCAGTAAATGGCTTTCTGCTCATTCTTTTTAATCCCTTTGCCCTCTTCATACATCGTGGCAAGGCGGAATTTGGATTCGTTATGATCGGTATTGGCGGCTCTTTCAAACCAGATAAACGCATTTTTGAAATCCTGCAAATCACGGTAATACAATACGCCCAGAATAAACATGGCGGTTTGATTGCCGGCCTGTGCCGTTTTCTTTAACAGTTTGATGCCGTGCGGAATATTTTTCTGCGTACCAAGGCCGTCCAGATACAAAAACGCCAGATAATTAATGCCTTTAATATTGCCCTGCTCCGCCGCTTCGCTGAACCACCAGTAGGCTTTGTCCGCATCCTGCGCGACACCTTTTCCCTGCACATACAAAATGCCCAGATTGGCCTGCGCATTGGCATCGCCCTTTTCGGCAAGCGGATAAATCAGCTCAAACACTTTCGGCCAATCCCCGCAGTTCGCCGCCAGCTGCGCCAGACTGCGTCGCTGCTGATCGGTAAATTCTTCCCCTTGCGTTATCTCCGTCGTCGCCTCATGCAGCGCAATCGATTGCCCGTGCGTATAAACACTCAGGGCGGCTAACGGTAATAACAACCATTTATATAAATTCATAATCTCTCTTTAAGCTGCAATCAGCAGCATGATCAAAAACCATAACGACACGGCCATTTCAATAAATCCGACCTGCTTAACCGACAGCTTGACTTTCGGCAGCACAAGGGCGCGAAGCAACGGCGGCACAAAAGCCAGCGCCAAATAATATTGCTCCATCAGGATAAATCCCACTACGCACAGCCCATGAAACAGTATCGAGGCTTGCAGATAGCGCGGATTTTTACGTTCCCGCATGACCGATTTCACATATAAGGTGGTACCGACAAAAAACAGACTCGGATACAGCGCCACCAGCCAGATAGTCTGATCAAAAGTGCGGTCGGGAAAATAGTAGGCGCCCATGCCGGCGAGGGCAAAAATGATAATGCCCGCAATGTCATTAAGCAGCGCCCGTTCATTTTTTTGTCTGACATAATAAATATTGACCAATACAAAAGGCAACATCGCCGCCAGAAAATAAATAATCCGCCAGTTATAATACAACGCCGGAAGCGCCAAAATCAGGGCGGCGCCCGCATAAATTCCGCTCCATTTCGCATATAACGGCAGATTGCGCCCTTTAAATAAATTCAGGAACGGATAGGTCATCAGATATAACACGAACCAGCCCGCCAGCAGAAAAAGATGCGGCCAAATCGGATGCGATAAAAACATGCCGTATAAAAACGGCAGCAACGCCATCACAATGGCGCCATGCTGGTTGGAAATCAGTAATTTCATCTTGTATAAGTGCGGTTAAAAATAAAAGAATTTTAGTCGTTTTTGCCGAAAACGGCTATAATCTTTCCGTGTTAATTTCCCCTTTTATTATTAAGAGAAATAAAAATGTCAAAAGTTCAACGTTTTTATGCCAATCGGCGTTTATCGGAAATCAGCGTGTATCAGGGCGTCGCTTATCTGGCCGGGCAAGTGCCGGAAAATACGGCGGCGGATGCCTATGAGCAGACTCAGGAAGTGCTGGCGCTGATTGATAACTTATTGGCCGACCTCGGTTCGGATAAAAGCCGAATCCTGAACGCGCAGATTTTTCTGGCGGATATGGCGGATTATGCGCAAATGAACCGCGCCTGGGATGAATGGGTGGATGCGGAAAATCCGCCGAGCCGCGCCACGGTTGAAGCCCACCTTGCCGATCCGTGCTGGAAAGTGGAAATCGTTATTCACGCGGCGGTTTAATCAGTTCCAGCTCCAGCAGCAGCGGGTTATGATCGGAACTGCCGGTTTGCAGCGTAGTCGCGCGCAGGGTTTTAAATCCGCGCACAAACACCCAATCCAGCGGATAACCGAAAAAGTGCAGCCGGTGATCGGGGCTAAACTGAACTTCCTGTAACCGGTATTGCGCGGTCAGCTGCCGAATCAGCGCCAGCCGCCGGCCGTTCCACGAATTAAAATCGCCGGCTAAAATAATCGGCCCTTGGTGCCGTGCGATTAACGCCATCATCGCGCGCAGCTGGCGGTAATAATAAGTGGGATTGAGTTCAAAATTAACCAAATGCAGATTCACGGTTAATAAACGCCGCCCGTCCGCCAACGGGAACAACATGGCGTTGCCGACTTTCGGAATCCGAATCCATGGCTCGACGGACGAACCGGCACAATAGGTTTGCGGCGTAAAGCGGCTGAGGGAACTTACGCCCGACTGCCGTCCCAGATAAGCGAAAGCGCTGACATAAAGTGCGGTGGAAAATTGATGCGAAAATAAATCGGCGATATGCTGCCGATCAGTCACTTCCTGTAATAAAACAAAATCTTTGTCCTGTGCAAACTGCTGTACGGCGGCCTGCCAGCCGTGATCCTGCCCTTTATGAATATTCCACACCAGCAGCCCGAATTTATCCTGCCGAATCGGCGTCACCGCCCGATTTGTCGCGGCACACTGAATATCCGGCGACAGCGATTCGGGCTGATAATCCGAAGCGCCGGCGGCAGAAAACACCACATTGGCGCTCGGATAAATCTCAACGCTGTAAAACCAATAGGCGACCGCGCCGGATAACAGCAGCAACAGGGTAACAAAAAGGGTTTTTACTCTACTCATTTCAATGTATTTTCAGAAAATATTCTTTCTAAATGATAGCAGTTTCCTTATACTACGCCAATTAATCGCTTGCTGTATTTTTTGCTCACCTCTTTCATCAGGCTTATTTGACTCGGTTTATTTTTTATTAAGGCTTATCTATGAGTATCTACACTTACATTTGCTTTCTTTCGGCAATTTCCATTCTTATCGGTTTTATCACCCAGAAAATCAACGATCAAATTCAATACACCATCGCCGTTACCGCCTCGGCAATGGTCGGCTCTTTAATTCTGCTGCTGATGGGCTATTTAAACTGGTTTAATCTGGACGATATCGCCAGAACCGTAATGGAGCGGATTAATTTTAAAAGTTTTCTGTTAGACGGGATCTTAGGCTTCCTGCTGTTTGCCGGCGCACTGGGGATTAAACTGCCGGTGATGAAAAGCCAGAAATGGGAAATCACCATTCTCGCCTTATTTTCCACCTTGGCCTCCACTTTTTTCGTCGGCTTTATGTTGTACGGAATTACCGGATTGATCGGCTGGCATATCGAATTTATCTATTGTCTGCTGTTCGGCGCCTTAATTTCCCCGACCGACCCGATTGCTGTGCTGGCGATCATCAAAAACCTGAAAGCGCCGAAAAAACTGTCCATGAAAGTGGAAGGCGAATCCCTGTTTAACGACGGTGTGGGGCTGGTGATTTTCACGACCGTGTTTGCCGTTGCCTTCGGCGGCCGCGAACCGACGCTGGAAGGCATCAGCGAATTATTCCTGCTGGAAGCGGTCGGCGGTATTCTGTTCGGGCTGGCATTGGGGCTGTTGGCGCATTTTCTGATTTCCGCCACCGACGACGGCAGTCTGGAAATTCTGCTGACGCTCACCATTCCGACGGCCGGTTTTATGCTGGCGAATCTATTGCAGGTTTCCGGCGCGCTGGCGATGGTGGTGGCTGGCATTATGATCGGAAACTGGACAAGACACACCGGCTTTTCCACCCAAAGCCAGCATTATCTCGATCACTTCTGGGAGATGATCGACCATTTTCTCAATTCCTTGCTGTTCCTGCTGATCGGCTCCGCCATGCTGCTGGTCAGCTTCACATCGCAGGGCATTATACTCAGCCTGATCGCCATTCCGGTATGCCTGTTGTGCCGCTATCTCAGCGTGTGGATACCGTTTAAACTGCTGAGCCTGAGAACCACTTATAACCCCTACACGCTGCGTATTCTGACCTGGGGCGGGCTGCGCGGCGGGCTGTCGCTGGCAATGGCATTGTCCATTCCCGCCGGAAGTTTGTTTATGCCGGAAATCGGCATGAATGTGCGCGATCTGCTGCTGGTGATGACTTATGCGGTGGTGATGTTTTCCATTTTAGTACAGGGCACCACAATTGAAACCATGGTGAAAAAATCCAAGGAAGTCACGCTGCAACAAAGAGGATATGTGGATCTACACCATAAAACCCCGCCATCGCAGTCAAATTAAGGATAAAAAAATCACCTACCGTTTCCGGCAGGTGATTTTTATCTCGTTGTTTTAGCTATGATTGCTCTTCGGCGGCGACCGTCAGTAAATTTCACCTCAAATTTTACCGCACTTTTTGCCCGTTGAAATCCGCTTCGTCAGTTATACCGGGCGGATGCTGCCGAGTTCCAGCTGCGCATCGAATTCCTGCTGTAATAAACGAAGTTTCGGATCCTGCTGTAAATCCTGCTTAGCCTGTTCACTGAACGCATGATAGATTTTATTGCGGTGATCCAGCGGCGTTAACCGGGTCGAATCGTTGTTTTCTTCAATCGTCAAGGCAATCTCGCTGCCGTAAAACTCACTTAATGCCTTGCCCAGCATTTGCCGGGTTTTGTCCTTATTTAAATGAAAATGTGCGGAAGATAAGCCTAACCGGAGCTGGGTTTCCGACTGCTGCACAATAAAACAGTTCATCGCCATTTCTTTCACCAGACCGCTTACGCCGATTTTTTCCACCGTATCCGTCCAGCTGTCCTGCTGGCGGGCGGCACAGACAATCCGCTGCTGCAATTCCGGCGTGCTGTGCTGCAGGATCGCGCGTTTGATTTCCGAAGGACGTACCGATTGCTGCTCTTTCGCCATTTCCGGATTAATCCACTCCCAGCGGTAATTTTCAGCCGTTTGCGTCTCTTCACTGTCTTCGTTTTCATTTTCGACGCTATTTTCCACCGCACTTTTTTCTGCCGGCGTATTGTTCGGCGCCGGCGGTTGCACGGAGGAAACGGACGGATTAGAAGAATGTATTTCAGCCTGTTGTTTCGCCGGCCGACCGACCAGCGGCAAAGTATTAACCGCTGCCGACGGTTCTGCGTTCGTCAGATTATGCTTTTTTTTTTCGTCCGCCGTTGTCGGTTCCGCGGCGGCAACCGGTTTGGATAATTGTTCCAGCGCTTGCAGAGCCGCCGAACTCGAATCGCTCAGTTCGGTGCGCCGTGGCGCGGTTTGCGCTTGATATTTGGCTTTTATATTTTGCGACAGCACCGGCATTTCCACCAACGGCGGTGCGGTTGAGGCTTCCGCCGACGTAGCGGCGGACGGCGCGACGTTGAATAATTTCGGGTGAAACGCCAGCGCGCGCATCAGAATCATCTCCGCACCGGCACGCCGATTAGGCGCGAACGCCAGCTCTTTACGGCCGGAGACAATAACCTGATAGAAAAACTGTACATCTTCCGGGGCAATGTGTTTGGCCAGAAAACCGATTGGACTTTCATCGCTGATTTGTCCCTGCGGCAATAACTGCTGCATGGCAATATGATGCAACAGTTCGGCCACCGCGTTGAGTAATTCGTCCCAATCGCCGCCTTTCTCCGCCACCGATCGAATGCCTTTCATCAGCGCTTCCGCATTGCCCTGCTGCAAGGCGTATAAAATCTCTATCGGCTGCTCATCGCTGAGCAAACCCAGCATATTGCTGACCACCTCAAGGCTGATATTGCCGTTACTCATGGCGATCGCCTGATCCGTCAGGCTCAGACTGTCACGAATACTGCCCTGTGCGGCTTTCGCCAGTTTATCCAGCGCCAGCGCCTCAAACGGAATATGCTCCGCGTTCAGAATATGCGCCAGATGCTGTGCGATTTGCGTCTGTTCCAGCGCTTTCAGATGAAACTGAATACAGCGGGATAAAATGGTAACCGGTAGCTTTTGCGGATCGGTAGTGGCAAGCAGAAATTTGACATACTCCGGCGGCTCTTCCAGCGTTTTCAGCAACGCGTTGAAAGAATGACGGGACAGCATATGCACTTCATCGATCAGGTAAACCTTATAACGCCCCTGCACCGGCTTATACTGCACGTTATCCAGCAATTCGCGGGTATCTTCCACTTTGGTGCGCGAGGCGGCGTCAATTTCGATCAGATCGATAAAACGCCCCTCTTCGATCGCCTGACAATGTTCGCATACGCCGCAAGGTTCGGCCGTTACGCCGTGAACGCAATTCAATCCCTTGGCGAACAAACGCGCAATGGAGGTTTTGCCCACTCCGCGGGTACCGGAAAACAAATAGGCGTGATGCAGGCGGTTATCTTTCAGACCATTGGACAGCGCGGTCAGAATATGCTCCTGCCCTACTACGTCGGCGAAGTTTTTCGGCCGCCATTTTCTTGCCAATACCTGATAACTCATTGCCTGTCCTTCCTGTCAATTAATGTCCCGGAAAATCCACCAGCGTAAACGGCTCGACGCCCAAAGCGTGCAAACGTTCCTGCCCGCCGAGATCGCACAGATTGATCACAAAAGCGGCGTGTTTCACTTCACCGTGCAGGCGGCGCACCAGTTTTACAGTCGCCTCTACAGTACCGCCGGTGGCCAGTAAATCATCAATAATCAACACATTATCGCCCGCTTCAATGGAGTCGGCATGAATTTCCAGCGTATCTTCGCCGTATTCCAGCTGGTAAGATTGCGCCAGGGTCGCACGCGGCAGCTTGCCCGGTTTACGCACTAACACGAACGGCACGTTCAGCGCCAGCGCAACCGGCGCGCCGAAAATAAACCCGCGGCTTTCCGTACCGATAACTTTAGTGATACCTTTATCCCGGTATTGTGCGACGATCAGATCAATTGAGGCTTTAAATGCGGCCGGAACAGCCGTTAATCCGGTAATGTCCCGGAAAATAATTCCCTGTTTCGGATAATCGGGAATGGATTTGATAGATGATTTAATCAGTTCTAATGGGTTGTTCATCATATTACCTAAAAGTGCGGTCGAAAATTTTCGACTTTTTGTATAAAAGAAACCGGCGCAAATAGTATCACAGATTATAGGATTTAACGATAAATATCCTCGCCGTTTTTGCGCGTTTTCAGCAGGCGTAAAATCCAGACGTATTGCTCCGGTGTCGGGGTGACGAAACTTTCGATTTCGCGGTTCATCGCCCGCGCCGATTGTGCGGGATCATCGCTTAAATTCATCATCGGATGAATTTCCATTTCATATTTGCCGCGCGCCGCGTTATAGCGCGGGAACATCGGAATCACCACAGCTTTAGCCAGTTTTGCCATTTTGTTCAGCCCCGGCAGGGTGGCTTTATAGGTGGCGAAAAAATCCACATATTCGCTCAGTTCGGCGCCGTAATCCTCATCGGGCAGATAATAGCCCATTTCGCCTTTTTTTACCGTATTCAAAAACGGTTTAATGCCGTTTTGGCGCGCGTGCATTTTACCGCCGAAACGCTGGCGGGTGATGGTCCACAGCCAATCCACCAGCGGATTACGATGCGGATTATACATTGAGGTCATCGGCATACCGTGGGTATGCAGAATAATGCCGGAGGCGTCAATCGCCCAGCCGTGCGGCACCAGCAAAATGATATTATGCCCCTCGGCTTTCGCCTGTCGAATATGTTCGATACCGATAAACTCGCTGCGCGCCTGCAGGTGTTTTTTCGAACGCACGGCAATTTCTCCGATGCCCAGCATCACTTGGGTTACCGTCACAAACATGGCGTCAATCACCTGTTCGCGCTTTTCCTCCGACCAGTGCGGAAAGCAATAACGCAGGTTGACCGCCGCGCGGTGACGCTGTTTTTTCGCCTTGCGGCCGACAATCACGCCTAATTTCGCCGCCAGCTTATCGCGCCAGCCATAAGGTAAAAACGCCAGCAGCAGCAACACTAAAATGCCGAGCCAAATTCCCCAGTATTGCGGCAATAAATAAGACCACGACCAGTGCGGCTGATAGCCTGTGCGCGCGGTTAAGCGTAATGCTTCTTGTTGTTCAGCCATGTTCTTTCACTCAAATTATCCGAACCAGCCCTGATCATAGGCCATTTTTGCCGTCATAATAAAGGACATCACCACCACCATCGGGCGAATTAACGCTTTGCCTTTGGTTAATACCATTTTGGCACCCAGATTGGCGCCGATGGCTTGTCCCAGCATCATGGCCAGCCCGACCGTCCACATAATCTGTCCGCCGATCAGGAAAAAGATCAGCGAGGCAAGATTCGAGGTAAAATTCAACACCTTCGCATGCGCGGTGGCTTTCGCCAGATTAAACCCGAGCAAGGTGACAAAAGCCAGACTCAGCAGCGAACCGGTACCCGGCCCGAAAAAGCCGTCGTAAAACCCGATGCCCAGCCCCGCACTTAACGCAAACGCGGAATAGGAAATACGCTTTTGCCGATCCTCATCGCCCAGCTTCGGCGTCAGCAGAAAATACAGGCCAATCGCCAACACCAGAAACGGAATCACTTTTTTAATTAATGCGCTGTCAACGGCCTGAATCAGCACCGTTCCGATCACCGCGCCGATAAACGTCATCAGTAATAAAAACCAGACTTCGGCCAGATTGACCGTTCTTCGGCGCAAAAAATACAGACTGGCGGAAAACGAACCGCCGCAGGCCTGTAATTTATTGGTACCCAGCGCCATTGCCGGCGGCATGCCGGTCATCAACAGCGCCGGAATGGTAATTAATCCGCCGCCGCCGGCGATGGCGTCGATAAAACCGGCGATGAAAGCCACGCCGACTAAAAGCATAATGATTTCGATACTGAGTTCCGGCATATTTATTTTCCTGACAACCATTTGTTGCTTAATGTTCCCGCCACCATGGCGCCGTTCACGTTCAGGGCGGTTCGTCCCATATCGATAAGCGGCTCAATGGAAATCAATAATCCCACCAATGCCAACGGCAGGTTTAACGTTGACAATACCACAATCGCCGCAAACGTCGCGCCGCCACCCACGCCGGCAATACCGGCGGAAGAAATCGCCACCACCAAAATCAATGTGGCAATATACTGTACGCTGAACGGGTCGATGCCTACCGTCGGCGCCACCATGACCGCCAGCATTGCCGGGTAAATGCCGCCGCAGCCGTTTTGTCCGATGGTCGCACCAAAGGTCGCGGCAAAATTCGCAATCACATTGTTGTTACCCAGTTTATTGATTTGGGTTTCAATATTTAACGGAATAGTGGCCGCACTTGAACGGGAGGAAAAAGCAAAGCTCAGTGTCGGCAACACCTGTTTATAGTAATGAAGCGGGTTAATGCCGGCCAGCGCCAGTAATATGCCGTGTACCACAAACATCAATAAAATCGCGACATAAGAGGCAATGATAAAATTACCCAGCATTAAAATATCCGCCCATTTCGAAGTGGCCGCCATTTTAATCATCAGGGCGAATACACCGTACGGCGTTAAGCGGATGACAAAACGCACCACGCGCATAATCAGCTGATTTAAGGTATCGATTCCTTGTGCAATACGTTCGCCCAGCATCTGGTTTTCTTTACGCAAACTGATTGCCGCAACACCTAAAAAAGCGGAAAAAATCACCGTGCTGATAATGGAGGTCGGGCTGGCGCCGGTCAGTTCGGCAAACGGATTTTTCGGAATAAACGAAAGCAGCATGGCCGGAATCGTCAGGCCGCTGATTTGCTCGACCTTGCCGTCCACTCTCGCCTGTGCGGCCAGTTCACGCTCACCGGCAATCAACCCTTGTGCGGAGACGTCGAACCAATACACCATGGCGATCCCGATAGCCGCCGCGATGGCGGTGGTCACCAATAACACGGCGATCACGCTGAAGCTGATTTTGCCGAGAGAACCGGCCTGATTTAAACGGGTGATGGCCGATAAAATGGAAATGAACACCAGCGGCATAACAATCATCTGCAACAGACGCACATAGCCGTTGCCGACCAAATTAATCCATTCCAGACTGTCTTTAATCACCTGCTCTGCGGTAAAAAGCTGCAATAATGCGCCGCCCAGCAGACCTAACAGCAAGCCTAAAAAAACCGTTTGCCCCAGTTTTTGCGTTTTGTTGTACACCACGCCCAACAAAAACAGACCGGCAACAAAAATCATCAAAGTTACAATAAACATCGCACTCCCCCTTCCATGTTCACTCACGGCAGATTTGCCAAGCCTGCGGCATCTTTTTCATCCTGATGCCGCACCTAAATTTTTACTCTAACCACTCGCTGCGATTCGGTGCATTCAGCACCTGCTGACATAATACCGGCTCCGGCGGCAGCGCTTTCGGCTTGCTCGGCGTCGCCGACGGTTTCGCCGGTTCAAACCAGGAATACAGTTCATCGCCGCAACCGTCACCGGCCGGCACCGGCGCCTGATTTTCACAATAGGCCGCGCCCTGCGGACAGGTTAACCGCACATGGAAATGGGAATCATGGCCGAACCATGGGCGGATTTTCTGTAGCCAGCTGCGATCGCCCCGCACCGTCTGGCATAATTTCAGTTTAATGGCCGGATTGACGAAAATCCGGCTGACCTGTCTATCCTGCGCCGCCAGACGAATTAGATTGGTATGATTGTCACTCCATAGCCGCTCGTCCACCCGCTGCGCCTTACGGTTAACCACCAGCAGCCCCATACCGGCGGGATTCTGCGCATCTTTGGCCGATAAACGTCCCATGCGCAGCCAAATATCCGCATCCAGCCCCATTTGATGACTGGCATGACCGGTCAGAAAACGACCGCCGCCCGGCATGGCGATATCGCCGATCAGCATGGTCGGCAGGCCGGCGGCTTTCACTTTTTGTCCTAAACGCTGTAAATAAGCGATCATATCGGGATGGCCGTAATAGCGGTTTTTTGCGGTGCGAATCACCTGATAGCCGTCGCCGTCGAACGGCAACGCCTGCGCGCCGATAATACAGCCGTTGCTGTACGAACCGACCGGGGTCGGATCGCCGGGAATCGGGCGTTTTACCTGTTGCCAGTCCTGCGGGGCGGCAATCACGGAAGAAACGAAAAAAACAGCGGAAAAAACGACCGCACTTAAGCCTGTTCGTAGAGAAGTTTTCATCGACATTGCGCCTTAAACCGTAATAAATGATCGAGCAGCACGATAGCCGTCATCGCCTCGGCGATCGGCACGGCACGAATTCCCACGCAGGGGTCATGGCGCCCTTTGGTCACCACCTCCACCGGCTGATTTTCCCGATTTACCGAGCGTCCCGCAATGGTTATGCTGGAAGTCGGCTTTAAGGCGAGCGTGGCAATAATCGGTTGCCCTGAGCTGATGCCGCCCAAAATTCCGCCCGCATGATTGGAACAAAAGCCCTGCGGCGTCATTTCATCACGATGCTGAGTGCCGAGCTGTTCAACCACGGCGAAACCGTCGCCGATTTCCACCGCTTTCACCGCATTGATGCCCATTAACGCATGGGCTAAATCCGCATCCAGACGATCAAATACCGGTTCGCCCAAACCGACGGGCACGTTTTCCGCCACCACCGTCAGCTTCGCCCCGACGGAATTGCCGTCTTTTTTCAGGCGGCGGATCAATTCATCAAATTTTTCCACCGCACTTTGATCCGGGCAGAAAAACGGATTAGCATTGACCTGCCGCCAATCGATAGCCGCGACATTTTCCACCGTGCGCGGATCGATTTTCACCGCGCCGATTTGCGATAAATATCCGCGCACCTCAATCCCGAAGTGTTCGCGCAAATATTTTTTGGCAATCGCCCCCGCCGCGACCCGCATGGCGGTTTCCCGCGCGGATGCCCGCCCGCCGCCGCGATAATCACGCAAGCCGTATTTCTGCTGATAGGTATAATCCGCATGACCCGGCCGGAAACGGTCTTTGATCTCGCCGTAATCCTGCGAGCGCTGATCGGCATTTTTAATCAGCATGCCGATGCTGGTGCCGGTGGTTTTTCCTTCAAATACGCCGGATAAAATCTGTATCTCGTCATTTTCACGGCGCGCCGTCGTATAGCGGGAAGTGCCGGGCTTGCGGCGATCCAAATCCGGCTGAATATCCTGTTCCGATAACGCCAGTCCCGGCGGAACGCCGTCAACGATGCACCCCAGTGCGATACCGTGCGATTCACCGAAAGTGGTGACGCGAAATAACTGTCCTATGCTGTTGCCTGCCATATTGCTTCCTTAATTTTTGATAACCGTTTTCTCCGATATAAGCCGGATTTCCTCATCAGAGGAGGTATTTTTAATGAACACATCCAGCTGATTAAAGGCGATATCGATATTGTGTTGCGTAAATAACTGTTCGATGCGGCGGTTTAAGTAATCCACCGTCCGGGTTCTGTCGCCGATTTTACCCACATAAACGCGCAATTCGTGATCCAGCGTGCTGGCGCCGAAAGATAAGAAATAGGCCGCAGGCTCCGGATCTTTCAGTACGCGATCACATTCGTTCGCCGCCTGTAACAATAATTTTCTCACCAGTTCCAGATCCGAGCCGTAGGCCACGCCCACATTGACTAAAACGCGGGTCATGGAATCGGTCAGCGCCCAGTTGACGATCCGTTCCGTCACAAACGCTTTATTCGGTACGATGACTTCTTTTTTATCAAAATCAATCAGCGTAGTGGAACGGATACGGATTTTGGACACCGTACCGGAATAGGTGCCGATCGTGACCACATCGCCGATCCGCACCGGACGTTCAAACAGAATAATGATACCGGAAACAAAGTTGGCGAAAATTTCCTGCAAACCGAAACCGAGACCGACGGATAACGCGGCAAACAGCCATTGCAGTTTCGACCACGACATGCCCAGTGTCGCAAACGCGGTACCCGCGCCGATCGCGATAATAAAATAGATTAATAAGGTGGTAATGGTGTAAGGAGTGCCCTGCGAAAAGCTGAAACGGGAGAAAATCAACACTTCCAGCAACCCTGAAATATTGCGCACCAAGGCATAAGTCGCCACCAATATCACGATCGCCAGCAACAGATTCAGCAAGGTAATGGATTCCATAACCACGCCGGAATCGGTGGTGACGCTTTGCTGCCACAGCGTCACGCCTTCCAGATAATAGGCCACAGCGATTAAATCGGACCAGACCCAATAAAATAACGCGAATAAGCCCACCCATAATAACAGATCGGTGACGCGCCCGACCTGCGCTTTCACCTGAGAAATTGCGATTTCTTCTTCCGGCTGAATATCCAGACTGACTTCACCGTCATCGGTTTCCGCTTTCTGCGCCTGCGCTTGCTCACGTTTTTCCTGTATGCGCCGGTAAGCCAAACGGCGGGCGGAAACCGTAAAGGCACGGTAAATCACATCGCGCAGCACCATCCAGATAACGAAAACGAAATAGGATGACATTAAATGATCCATGAGAATCAACGCGGTGTAATAATACCCCATGACGATCAGAATAATCAGCGCCACCGGTGCGATCGCCAGTAAGATACGGGCGAATTTAGACAGATATTCCTGCCCGGTGCTTTCCTGCTGGCTGTTCTGATACGCCCGTACCGCATAGCGTAAGCGCGGGCCGACAATAAACAGTGAAATAATCAGAATCGAAATGGTCAGCACCTGCCCGATCACATCATTGGTAATCCCCGCATCCAGCCGGGTGAACATGCCCGCATTCAGCCACAGGGCGCAAATCCACACGGAACGTTTCAATACGGAGGAGAAAATCTCCACATTTTTAAGCGGCATATTAAAATGGCGGTATGCCAACCCGTTCGGGCGCAACATGGCTAATATAAAGGCAAAGAACAGCCAATAGCCGGACATGCGCAGCGACCACCACCAGAAATTGGCCGGATTTTCAAAACAGATAAAGGTGATCAAGATCAGACAGGATAAAAAGATCAACGTGCTCGGCAAACACAGAATCAATGTCCAGAAAATCGCCTCCGGCGTATAACGCTGGCGATCACCGGTTAAGGTATTAATCCGGCTGTTGATATAAGTCAGACGCTGCTTGATTTTCTGTTTGCGCCATTGAATCAGTGCGGTCAATAAAGACAGAAAAACAATCAGGATGCCGGCCGGAATAATATTGTCTTTCCAGTTGGAAAAATTGATCAGCGCACTGATGTCTTTCAATTGGAACTGCACCCGCGGCAAAAAGTTGGTCACCCAGTCCAAATCAAGCGGCGAATTGCTTTTCACCCAGAAACTTTGCTGCTGCAGTTTATCCTGCAAGGTGTCGCTGATTGCGGTCACCTGCTGCTGATTCAGCTCAATATTAATCGCCAGATTCAGCTGATTATTCAGCGTGGTGATGGTATCCGACAGCAGTTTACGGCGTTCCTGCAAAATTGTGGTCAGCTGGTTGCGTTCGGCGTCCGTCAGCGTGGCGTTATTTTTCTTTTCCAAATCCGCGATATAGCTTTTGGTTTCATACAGATTGTCACGAATTTCGGTCAAATCAAAAATTCTGACCCGCAAATCGGTAATCTGTTTGGCTAAGCCGCTTACCATCTGATCCTGCGGCAACAGCTGCTTTTGTTTATTAATAATACGGGAAAGCACCAGTGTCCCCTGCAGCGCGCTGATCTGCTCGTTAATATTGCGCTCGGTCTGCTGCAAATTGTCCAACACACTTTTAATCCGCAGATTATCCTGCGTCATGGTATTTAACTGCGCCGTCTGTTTAATCAGATCCTGACTGATAGCCAAGTTAAGATTTTGCTGCTCGGCCAGCAATGGATTGGTACTGCTTTTGCCGTCCTGCTGCAACTGTTCGGCCTGCTGGCGGGTTTCCTGTAGATTTTTTTCATTCACCACATCCTGCAATACGGTCTGTTTGCTCTTCAGTTGCTGCTGCACCAGATTTTTTTCTTCCAGCTGAATGGTATAAAGTGCGGTCAGATCATTATTACCCTGCAATAATGCCTGATTGTAGGCATTTTGCAGCTTAATTAACGCCGCCTCGGCTTCCAGCTTGCCTTTTTCCGTCGGATCGATGGCGGTATTAAACAGCAGTTTTTCGATTTCCTGCGAGCGCACCAGATTATTGCTTAATACCGTCTGAGCGCGATCCGGCGCAGAACGCTGATTAACCAACAGTCCGTTAATATTGGTTAAATCCGTCTGCACCTGCTGTAAATCCTGCTGCACGGCAGCTAACTGATTCTGTAATTCCGTCAGCGATAATTTGGCCAGCTGCGCGGCGCTCGGCGCACTGGCGCTTTTCAGCTTATCGACGGAAGCCTGCGTGGTGGCGGTGGCTTTCGCCGCGTTATTGATCGCACTGTCCAGCGCTTTATTATCTTCTTTTTGTTTGCTGATTTTGGTCAGTAAATCCAGCGTATCTTGCAGATTCTGCACCAATGCTTTATTCGCCGCATCGTTCTGATCCTTTTCTTTTGCCGCCGCCAGCTGCGTCTGCACGCTCTCTTCGCTCGGCACCTCGGCCATACTGCCGCCGCTGCAGAGCAATAACAGCCCCGCCGCAAATAACATTGAAAAAATACGACGTCGTTTCATTTTACTTTCCTAATAATTTCGCTAACTGCGCTTTCAGCTGTGCGCGGGAAATTTTAATATTGCCCTGTTGCAGCCACGATTCGGGCACTAAAGGTAAATAGCGCACAGGCTGTTTAAACTTTTCTAATTTATCCGCCAGCCAAAGTGTTAAATTTTCGACCGCACTTTGGCTGAAACCATCCCGGAATTTTACCATTGCCAGCGGGCGCTGACCGAACTCGTCATCCGCCACCGGCAGAATAAATACCTGTTCGACATGCTCGAAACCCAAAATGATTTTTTCGATCTCTTCCGGCTGAATGTTCTCGCCGCCGGAAATAAACATATTATCCAGCCGCCCGACCACCACCAGCTCATTATTCTGCCACAGTCCCTTATCTTTTGTCTGCAACCAGCCTTGCGGGTTGACCATGGCGACAATGCCGTCTTCCTGCCAATACCCCAACGCCAGCCCGGCACCACGCAGCCAGATTTCCTCATTGACTAAGCGAAATTCCCGTCCGGGCAGCGGCCGGCCGACACCGGCGAATCGGTCGCTTGGTTTGGCAAACACGGTGGAAGCCATTTCGGTCATCCCGTAGCCGGAATAGGTTTGTATACCCAGCGCCTGCGCCTGTTGGGTCAGTTCGGTCGGAATATGACTGCCGCCGAGCAAAATATGGCGGGTGGCAAACTGCGCGATATGACGCTGCCGAATATAAGCCAGCAAGCGGCGCAGCTGGGTCGGCACCAGCGAAACATGGCTGGCTTGCAGCACATCGGCATAAAAATCGCACGCCGGCACATGCAATTGCGCGCCGGCATGCAACCAGCGCCAGATAATGCCCTGACCGGACACATGATACAGCGGTAACGACAACAACCAGCAATCCTGCGCGCCGAATGCCATTAACTCGCACACTCCGCGCGCATTATCCAGATGAGCCTGCACATGATGTACCACCGCTTTCGGCATCCCGCTGGAGCCGGATGTTAAGGTCATCGTCGCCGGACGCTGAAAATCCGCGCCGGTTTCAAAATCCGGCAAAGTATCAGCCTGTCCGACCGGCAAGCTCAGTGCGGTCAGATTCGGCAACGTTTCTGCCGTTGCCGAATAATAAAAGCGGATCCGATTACGCTGACAAAGGCAGCCGGCTTTTTCCGCCGGAAACGCCGGATTGAGGCCCAGTACCCGCACGCCGAGCTCAATTGCCGCCAGATACAGCAACACCAGACGGCAATTGTTTTTGCCCTGTAGGGCAATGCCGTCGCCCGCCTTAACGCCCTGTGCGCGTAAGGCAGCGGCATAATGTGCGATGCGCGCCGCCAGCTGCGCCCAAGTGAAAAGATTGCCCTGCTCATCACGCAAGGCAATTCTGTGTTGATAGGATGCGGAGTCGGCATATTGCCGCCAAGGAAATAGCATGAAAATGCGCCTGATATGCCCGCTTAATTGGCGGTGAAAAAGGCTCGGACTTCATCAATCAGTTCGGCCGGCAAGTGCATTGATTGCATCGCCCCTTCCAGCATCAGCATTTTGCGCCCGCTGTTGGTATTGGTAATGACCCAATACGGCGTGTCCGGAATCTGTTTCGGTTTGGTATGATTGCCCGCCATCAGTAATGTGGCTTCATCGCGCGCAAAATACACCCGGGTTCGCCCCTGCAGCGATTCCGTCGCCTGCGCAAAGCTCTCCGGATTTGTGCGGTACAGCACGCGCAGAATATCTAAAAACCGCACGACCGCTTTGCTTTCCTGCAGGAAAGTTTGCGATGTCAGCAGCGCGCGGACTTTGCCGACAAGCTGAGAAATCGCTGCCTCGGATTGTTTTTTCGGCGGCTGTGATGCCGCATTTTCCGCCCGGTTCGGCGAGGCTTCAGTCACCGACGCCGTTTCAGCCTCCGGTGCGTTTTCGGCGTTTAGCGGCGGGGTAAAAACCGGCTCATTTTTGACCGCACTTTTAGCGGAAGAAAAATGCAGTAAACGACGCAGAATATCGGAGGCACTTTCGCCAATAGATTGCGTCTGGCTGGCAATATATTGATAAAGTTCTTCATCCACTTCGATTATTTTCATTTTTTCTCTCCACTTGCTTGATCTGTTTACGCTTTTGCAACATTATAACGACTTCTCTACAAATACTCTATGCAAAAATTATGTCGCAACAAAATTTACTGAATTTCCAATTTAATCAATTAAAACAACCGACTAGCAAACCTACGCTGATCTTTATTCACGGTTTGTTCGGCGATATGAACAATTTAGGCGTGATCGCCCGCGCTTTCGCCGACGATTATCCGATTCTGCGCGTCGATTTGCGTAATCACGGGCACAGCTTTCACAGCAATGAAATGAATTATGCGCTGATGGCGCAGGATTTGCTGCATCTGATTGATTATCTACAGCTGGATAAAGTGATTTTAATCGGGCATTCCATGGGCGGCAAAACGGCGATGACGGCGGCGGCGTTACGTCCCGAATTAACGGAAAAACTGGTTGTTATCGATATCGCGCCGGTAGCGTACGGCAACCACGGGCATGATAGTGTGTTTGCCGGTTTGTTTGCGGTAAAACGGGCGCAGGCGCAAACCCGTCAGCAGGCAAAACCGATTCTGGCGCAACATATTCCGCAGGCAAGCGTGCAGCAGTTTATGCTGAAATCCTTTGATGCTCATTGCCCCGAACGTTTTCGCTTCAATCTGACCGCACTTTACGCCAATTATGCCAAGCTGATGGACTGGCAGGCGGTGAGTTTCCCCAAACCGACATTATTTATCAAAGGCGGGCTGTCGGATTATATTCTGTCGGAATACCGGGATGAGATTACGGCGCAGTTTCCGCATGCCGGCGCCTTTACCATTAACGGCAGCGGACACTGGGTGCACGCGGAAAAACCGGATGCCGTCATCCGCGCCGTACAGCGCTTTTTATCCTGATTTCGGGTTATGTGAATAGGGTTTAAATCGCCCTTGAATTATGTTATAGTTCGCCCCATCTTAGCGTTGTAGCTTATCATTCTCAATTAGCTGCGTGTTGAATAATTTCAGTGGGTTGAAAAATGGCAAAACAAGATGCCGACTGCATCACTTTAGATCTGTTTGCTAACACGCCGCGGGTAGGACGCCCGAGAACGAATCCGCTGAGCCGCGAGCAACAAATCCGTATCAATAAACGTAATCAGCTTAAACGCGATAAATCCAGCGGTTTAAAGCGGGTGGAGTTGAAATTACATAGCGGTTTGGTGCAGAAACTGGAAGATTTGGCGTCCGTTCGGGGGGTTAGTCGTTCGGATGTCGTCGTAACGATTTTACAAAATTATTTTGATATTAAGGAAAACAGGTAATAAACATGGCTATCGTTGGTTTATTTTATGGTAGTGATACCGGCAACACCGAAAACGTTGCCAAAATGATTCAAAAACAATTGGGCGCCGAAATCGTCGATATTCGCGATATTGCCAAAAGTACCAAAGAAGATATTGAGGCCTACGATTTTCTGATGATTGGGATTCCGACTTGGTATTACGGTGAAGCGCAATGCGACTGGGATGATTTTTTCCCGACGCTGGAAGAAATCGACTTCACCGACAAATTAGTCGCCATTTTCGGCTGCGGCGATCAGGAAGATTACGCCGACTATTTCTGCGATGCGATGGGAACCGTGCGCAATATCATTGAACCGAAAGGCGCCATTATCGTCGGTAACTGGCCGACCGCAGGCTATCATTTTGAATCGTCACAGGCGCTGATTGACGACAATACCTTCGTCGGTTTGTGTATCGATGAAGATCGCCAGCCCGAATTAACGGCCGAGCGTGTGGAAAAATGGACTAAACAGGTTTACGATGAAATGTGTTTAGATCAATTGGTTGAATAATCCGCTTAATCTCAAAAAAGGGGCATTTTATGTCTGAAGAAAACATCAAATTACTCAAAAAGGCCGGCTTAAAAATCACCGAACCGCGTCTGACGATTTTAGCATTAATGCAAGAGCATGAAATGTCACATTTTTCTGCGGAAGACGTGTATAAAATGTTGCTGGAACGAGGTGAAGACATCGGTCTGGCGACGGTATATCGCGTATTGAACCAGTTCGATGAAGCGAATATTCTGACCCGTCACAATTTTGAAGGTAATAAATCGGTTTTCGAACTGGCGCCGACGGAACATCATGATCACATTATCTGCGTCGATTGCGGTAAGGTGTTCGAGTTCAATGACGAAGTGATTGAAAAACGCCAGCGCGAAATCAGCGCCGAGCACGGTATTAAACTAAAAACCCACAGCCTGTATTTATACGGCAAATGCAGTGATATCGAGCATTGCGACGAAAACAATAAAAAATAACACAGGACGCCGCGGCGTCCTTTGTTTTGCGCCGAAAACGCGCCATTTATGCTATTTCGCGTGAAATACCGCCATATAATTGCAGCTGACATCGCGATTTAAGCGGAAACGGCCGCTTAGCGGGTTATAGTGATAGCCCGTCATATTGCGGCATTCCAACTGTGCCTCATCCGTCCACTGCAACAGCTCCGCCGGACGGATAAATTTATCGTAATCGTGCGTGCCTTGCGGCAGCATTTTCAGAATATACTCCGCCCCCAGCACAACCAGCGTCCAAGCTTTAAACGTACGGTTAATGGTGGACAGAAACAGCACGCCGTCCGGTTTCAGCAACTGTTTGCAGCTACGGATGACCGAAGCCGGCTGCGGCACATGCTCCAGCATTTCCATGCAGGTTATCACATCGAATTTCTGCGCCCCAAGTGCGGTCTGTTTTTGCAGAAAATCTTCCACCGTCGTTTGCCGGTAATCAATCTGCACACCGCTTTCGCGCGCATGGTTGACGGCAACCTCCAGCGGTGCAGCCGACATATCGATTCCCGTCACGTTCGCGCCCTGTTTTGCCATACTCTCGGCCAGAATGCCGCCGCCGCAGCCCACATCCAGCACCCGTTTTGCAAACAAGCCGTTCGCCTGCTGCAAAATATAATCGAGACGCAGCGGATTAAGCCGGTGAATCGGTTTAAAATCGCCCTGCGGATCCCACCAGCCGTCCGCCATTTTTTCAAATTTATCCAACTCCTGCGGATCAAGATTGTGCATGCTTAACCTTCTGATAATCAAAATAGAAATAATGCATCATTATTCCCTAAGTGCGGTAAAAATTCACTATAAAATTTGCGGAACATTAGAGGAACAATAGAAATTATGCTATAATTCCGCCAGTTTTTTACCATATTAGGAAGACCTGAATGACTGATTTAGTCCCAAACGTTACGCCCGTCAGTATAGAAGAAGAATTAAAATCTTCATATCTTGATTATGCGATGTCCGTGATTGTCGGACGTGCCTTACCCGACGTACGAGACGGCCTGAAACCCGTACACCGCCGCGTACTTTTCTCTATGGATCAAAGCGGTATCACGCATAATAAAGCCTATGTCAAATCCGCGCGCGTGGTTGGTGATGTGATCGGTAAATATCATCCGCACGGCGACAGCGCGGTCTATGACACGATTGTGCGCATGGCACAGCCTTTTTCGCTGCGCTACATGCTAGTGGACGGACAGGGTAACTTCGGTTCGGTGGACGGCGATGCGCCGGCGGCGATGCGTTACACCGAAGTCCGGATGCAGAAAATCACGCAGGAATTACTCACCGATCTTGATAAAGAAACCGTGGATTTCTCGCCGAACTACGACGGCAAGGAAATGATTCCCGATGTGCTGCCGACTAAAATTCCCGCCTTGCTGGTTAACGGTTCTTCCGGTATTGCCGTGGGGATGGCGACCAATATTCCGCCGCATAATTTAGGCGAGGTGCTGGACGGCTGCCTGGCCTATCTCGACAACGAAGACATCAGTATCGATGAATTAATGCAATATATTCCCGGCCCGGATTTCCCGACTGCGGCGCTGATCAACGGCCGCAAAGGCATTGAAGAAGCCTACAAAACCGGGCGCGGTAAAGTCTATGTGCGCGCCAAAGCGGAAATCGAGACGAACGACAAAGGCCGCGAAACCATTATCGTGACCGAAATCCCTTATCAGGTCAATAAAGCCCGTTTGGTGGAAAAAATCGCCGAGCTGGTGCGTGATAAAAAAATCGACGGCATCAGCAATGTACTGGATGTATCCAACAAAGAAGGATTCCGCATTGAGATCGAAGTCAAACGCGATGCCGTCGGCGAAGTGGTCTTGAATCATCTCTATGCGCTGACCCAAATGCAGGTCACTTTCGGGATCAATATGGTGGCGCTGGATCACGGTCAACCGAAATTATTCGATCTCAAACAAATCATCGCCGCTTTCGTTAAACACCGCCGCGAAGTGGTGACCCGCCGCACCGTATTCGAACTGCGCAAAGCGCGCGAACGCGCCCATATTTTAGAAGGGCTGGCGATTGCCTTGGCCAATATTGATCCGGTGATTGAATTAATCCGCGCCTCCAAAACCGCCGATGAAGCGCGCGAAGGGCTACTCTCGCGCAGCTGGGAGCTCGGCAATGTACAGGCGATGCTGGAAGCCGCCGGCGTGGATGCCTCCCGCCCGGAAGATCTGGCGGAACAATTCGGGGTCAGAGACGGTCGGTATTATCTGTCCGAAGAACAGGCGCGCGCCATTCTGGATTTGCGTCTGCAACGCCTGACCGGTCTGGAACACGAAAAAATCGTCAATGAATATCAGGAAATTTTACTCGAAATCGGCGAACTGCTGCGTATTCTGAACAGCAGCGAACGGCTGAAAGAAGTATTGCGTGAAGAACTGGAACGGGTAAAATTGGAATTTAACGATCCGCGCCGCACCGAAATCACCGCCGCCTCCGGAGATATTAATCTGGAAGATTTGATTGCCCAAGAAGATGTGGTCGTCACGCTGTCGCACGAAGGCTATGTGAAATACCAGCCGTTAACCGATTATGAAGCGCAACGCCGCGGCGGCAAAGGCAAATCCGCGACCAAAATGAAAGAAGAAGATTTTATTGAGCGCCTGCTGGTTGCCAATACCCATGATACGATTCTGTGTTTTTCCAGCCGCGGGCGCCTCTATTGGCTGAAAGTTTATCAGCTACCGCAGGCCAGTCGCGGTGCGCGCGGTCGTCCGATTGTGAATATTCTGCCGCTGGAAGATAACGAACGCATCACGGCCATTCTGCCGGTTTCCGCGTATGAAGAAAATAAATTCGTGGTCATGGCCACAGCCGGCGGTATCGTAAAAAAAACCGCGCTGACCGAGTTCAGCCGCCCGCGTTCAAACGGCATTATCGCCCTGAATCTGCGTGATGAAGACGAACTGATCGGGGTGGATATTACCGACGGCAGCAATGAAATCATGCTGTTCTCCTCACAGGGTCGCGTGGTACGTTTCGATGAAAACGCCGTGCGCGCCATGGGGCGCTCGGCAACCGGCGTGCGCGGGATAAAACTGGCCTTAAACGATACGCTGTCGGAAGAGGAAAGTGCGGTCGAAAATGAAGAGATTTCCGATGACAATAGCGATGAAAACCCGGATCTCAATATCGATAAAGTCGTGTCGTTAGTCGTGCCGAAAAACGGCGGCGCCATTCTGACCGCCACCCAAAACGGCTACGGCAAACGCACCGGTCTGGAAGAATATCCGGCCAAATCGCGCAATACCAAAGGGGTGATTTCCATTAAGGTCAGCGAACGTAACGGCAAAGTGGTGGCCGCCGCGCAGGTGGAAGAAAACGATCAGATTATGCTGATTACCGACGCCGGCACATTAGTCAGAACCCGGGTCAGCGAAGTCAGCGTGGTCGGGCGCAATACACAGGGCGTACGCTTGATTCGTACCGTCGAAAACGAGCAGCTGGTCAGTCTGGAACGGGTCTGCGATGCCGATGATGACGAAGAGACAAGCCCGGAAAGTGCGGTCGAAAATTCGCCGGAATAAATCAGATCAAGAAAGCGGACATGATGCCCGCTTTCTTTTTATGATCCAAATCAGGAAATCCTTGCTTTTCCACGCAGGCCGATTTCCTTTTCGGCGGGCGAATGTTAGAATCGCCGCATTTAGTCAATATTAAGCCGTGACCCATGACACTTTCGTTAATTTACCTTCATATCATCTGTGCTTTTACCAGCCTCGCCCTGTTAGTCGTACGCGGAACGATGCAACTTCGCGGTAAAGACTGGCGGGCAATAAAACTGTTAAAAATGCTACCGCACTTATCCGATACTTTACTGATTCTCAGCGGTGCGATTATTCTGTTTACCCTGCAATTCGGCTTCCCGTGGTGGATTATCGGCAAACTGGTTCTGCTGATTTGCTATGTGATCTGTGCCGCCGGCTATTTTCATAAAAGTGAAACACCACCCAAAACCCGTAAATTATTATTCGCGGTTGCCGCCTTTATCGGCGCCATGCTGCTGGGCTATTTTCATTAAAAAATGCCGGGCGGTGTTAATTTATCCGCCCGGCATTTTTATATTTTCGGTTTTAATATGTCGTTAACCGCCCGCTAATTTGACGCGAAATCCTTGCTGTTCCAGCAACGATTTAAGCAGATCGCGTTTATCTCCCTGAATTTCAATGCAGCCGTTTTTTACCGCACCGCCGCAGCCGCAGCGTTTTTTTAAGCCGGCGGCCAGCGTTTTCAATTCATCATCGTTTAAATCCAAACCGCTAATCAGGCTGACGCCGCTGCCTTTGCGGCCGCTGGTTTGTCGCTGAATGCGTACGATACCATCACCTTTCGGTCTTGCCGCCGGTTTGTCCTCGGCTTTTATTCGCCCGCCCTGCGTCGAATAAACCAATACGCTGTCCGACATATTAACCTTCAATCGACGCATTGATCGCGCGTAACACTTCCGCCGGTTTATCCGCCTGTGTAATCGGACGGCCGATAACCAAATAATCGGAACCGGCCTGAATGGCTGCCGGTGGCGTCATTACCCGGCGCTGATCACCGAAATCGGCACCGATAGGACGAATGCCCGGCGTCACCAGAGTAAAATCTTTACCGCAGTGGGCGCGCAGAATTTCCACTTCCTGAGGCGAACAGACCACACCGTCCAATCCGGCACGCTGAGTTAAATTAGCCAGACGAATCACCTGTTCCATCGGCGATGCGTTAATGCCGATCTGTAATAAATCCAGATCTTCCATACTGGTCAGCACCGTCACGCCAATTAAAATCGGCGCATCTTTGCCGTAAGGTTCCAGAATTTTTTTCGCCTCTTCCATCATGCGCAACCCGCCGCTGGCATGCAAGTCCACCATCCAGACACCTAAATCCGCTGCCGAACGCACCGCTCTGGCCACCGTATTCGGAATATCATGGAATTTTAAATCCAAAAACACATCAAAATTACGCTGGTGCAATTGTTTAATAAACTGCGTGCCCAAGGTGGTAAACATTTCTTTGCCCACTTTCAGACGGCATAAACCCGGATCAATCTGATCCACCAACGCCAGCGCCTGTTGTTCTTTTTCATAATCCAATGCTACGATGACTTTACTGCTCATAACGTTTTCCTTATTAACTCAATTATGTTCAATTCCACGAATCGGTTTGATACTTTCCCACTGACGGCAGGACGGGCAGCACCATGTCAGTTTATGCGTCTGATAACCGCAGTTTATGCAGCGGTAATCAAACCCTTGTTTTATCCGCTCGCCAACCATTTTATGCAACAGAATCAGACTGTCTTTCGCCCTTCCCGGTTCCGCATTATCAATCTGATACTGAATAAAGCGGTGAAAAATAAACGTACTCGGATTTTGATTCAGTTGCTGGTACAGTTTGGTCTGGGCGGCAAACGAACCGTCTTTTTCGGCGATCAAATCCGCCAGCGCCAGATCCACCGCGCTGTTATGACAAATCTGACTGGCTTTAATTAAAAACAGCTCGAAACTATCCAGCTGGTTTAATTCCTGATAACAGTACTTCAGCGCCGGCAGCACTTCGCCCACATAATCGGCATTCTGATGCAAAATATTTTCAAAATTTTTGACCGCACTTTGGTAATCCAACCGAACCATATAGGCTTCCGCCAGCAACATGGAAGCGCGGACGCAACTCGGCGCAACATTCAGGGCCTGCTGTAGAATTTCAATCGGTTTATCTTTGCTTTGCGCATCCAGCCCCTGTGCATATTCGCAATAATAATGCGCCAGTTCGATGTTATCTTCTTTCGGGGCGATTTTGGCCAGCTTCTCGGCGACATTAATCGCTTTTTTCCATTCTTTGGTTTTTTGATAAATAATCGCCAGCTGCTGTAGCGCCCCTTCGGCGAAGTCCGGTTCATCCACCAGAGCAATGTATAAATTCTCGGCGCGATCAAAAAAACCGACCGCCATAAAATCTCTGGCAAGCTGCTGTTTTGCCAGTAATTTCTGTTCAAAACTATAATTCGGACTGCGATCCAGCGCCTGATGAATGCGCAAAGCGCGATCGACCTCCCCGCGCGAACGGAATAAATTCCCTAAAGTCAGTTCCGCTTCAAAGCGGGAGGCGCTTTCTATTTCATTCTCGGCTTCCTGCTTTTGCAGCATCGCCAAAAATAAATCCACCGCTTTATCCGGCTGGTTGGATAACAGAAAATTTACCCCGGTCACATAATCGCGGGAAAGTTTATTGCTGATATCGTCCTGATCTTTTTTCGCGCTGCGATGCCCCATGTACCAACCGTAAGCGGCGGCAATCGGCAACAGAAGAAAGAGCAGTTCAAGCATTATCAGACGGCCTTGTCTCGGCTGGTGGCCAATTCGTTAATTTGTAATGTCTGACGTTTAATCTGGCGGGCAAGAGACATATTTTTCAGCTTTAATTTCAGATAGAAGAACGCCGAGATAAGCCAGCCTAAAATTAATCCTAAACCGAATAAAATCGCAACCAGAGTGGAAAGCTGCACTTCGCTTTGCGCAACAATATAATTAAACGAAATGATTTGATCATTATTGGCGCCGACGGTAATCGCAACCAATACAACGGCGAGCAGAATAATAAAGCCGAAAATATATTTAATCATAGCGGTTCTCCCTGGAAATCTGTGCGTATCATTATGCCAAAAATAAACACAAAAAACGACACTTAAAGTGCCGTTATTTCAATTAGTTGATATATTATGCCCGAACATCTACACGTTCTCTCAGCTCTTTACCCGCTTTAAAGTGAGGTACCGATTTGGCTTCCAGTTTTACCTGATCACCGGTTTTCGGGTTACGACCTATACGCGGTTGGCGAAAATGCAATGAAAAACTGCCGAAGCCGCGAACCTCGATACGATCACCGTTTTCTAACGTCTGCGACATCTGTTCTAAAATGTCCTTCACCGCGCTTTCTACCTCTTTAACCGGTACGGAAGGATTTTTTTGAACTAAATTTTCAATAAGTTCTGACTTGGTCATAATATTCTCCTCACCTCTTATCGGCCGGCAGCTTACAACATTGCGCCGGCCGTTTTAAGGGAATGCTTAATTACTCGCCTTTCGCCGCTTTGAACGCTTCAGCAAACGCATTCGGCATTGCAATATCTTCTTGCTTGTTGTTGACGCTTGCAACCGCTGCCGCTTCTTCAGCCTGATCTTTCGCTTTTACGGATAAGTGAACGATACGGGCTTTACGATCCACACCGGTGTATTTTGCTTCAACGGTATCGCCGGCAGCAACTTCACTGGTTAAATCGCCTGCACGGATATAGCCTTCAACGCCGCCGTCCAGTTCTACTTTGGCGCCTTTCGCATCAGCTTCAACCACTTTCGCACTGACTACCGCGCCTTTTTTGTTCAGCGCAACGAAGTTATTGAACGGGTCTTCTTCAAGCTGTTTGATGCCTAAAGAAATACGTTCTTTAGCGGAATCCACCTGCAATACTACGGCGGACACTTCATCGCCTTTCTTGTAGCTGCGAACCGCTTCTTCGCCCGGTACGTTCCAGGAAATATCGGATAAATGCACTAAGCCGTCGATACCGCCTTCCAGACCGATGAAGATACCGAAATCAGTGATGGATTTGATTTTACCGGAAACTTTGTCACCTTTATTGTGAGTTTCGGCAAATTGTAACCATGGGTTAGGTTTGCATTGTTTTAAGCCCAGCGAAATACGACGACGTTCTTCATCGATTTCCAGAACCATGACTTCAACCACATCACCAAGGCTAACCACTTTAGACGGATGAATATTTTTGTTTGTCCAGTCCATTTCGGAAACGTGAACTAATCCTTCAACACCTTCTAAAATTTCCACGAAACAGCCGTAATCGGTCAGATTAGTCACTTTACCGGTTAATTTGCTGCCGACCGGATGATTTTCAGCAATCGCCACCCATGGATCCTGACCTAACTGTTTTAAGCCTAAGGATACGCGGGTACGATCTTTGTCAAATTTCAAGACTTTAACGGTGATTTCATCGCCGACATTAACGATTTCGCTCGGATGTTTAACGCGTTTCCAGGCCATATCGGTGATATGCAGTAAGCCGTCAACACCGCCCAAATCAACAAACGCACCGTAATCGGTAAGATTTTTAACGGTACCTTTGACTTCCGCGCCTTCAGACAGGCTGGCTAAAATTTCTTCGCGATCCTGACTGTTTTCAGATTCGATCACCGCACGACGGGAAACTACCACGTTGTTGCGTTTTTGATCCAGTTTAATCACCTTGAATTCCAGCTCTTTGCCTTCAAGGTGTGTAGTGTCACGCACCGGACGGGTATCCACCAGAGAACCCGGTAAGAATGCGCGCACGCCGTTCAGCTCAACTGTGAAACCGCCTTTCACTTTACCGTTGATTAAACCGGTTACGGTCGCTTGTTCTTCGTATGCTTTTTCCAATTCAATCCAGGATTCGTGACGAACGGCTTTCTCACGGGATAATTTGGTTTCACCGTAACCGTCTTCCACCGCATCCAGTGCCACATTGATGACATCGCCGACTTTAACGTCCAGCTCGCCTTGTGCATTCTGGAATTCTTCCGCCGGAATACGCGCTTCGGATTTCAAACCGGCATCGACATAAACGAAGCCTTTTTCAATCGCGACAACGGTACCGTTAACGATAGAACCCAAACGGGTTTCCAGGCCTTTTAATGATTCTTCAAAGAGTTGAGCAAAAGATTCTGACATAATTAATCTTCTAAGTTAGTTAATAACGTCCACTTCATATCCATAAAAGTGGGGCTGATAATACATATTTATTCGTTCCCTGAATAAACGGATTCCGATGATTCCGACCGCAAAACAAGCCGTTGCCGAATATAGACTAACGCACGGGCAACAACCTGATCAATACCTAATTCGGTACTGTCCAGCAGTAAGGCGTCCGGCGCGGGTTTCAGCGGCGCCACCGGACGGTTTCTGTCGCGGTTGTCGCGCGCCTTTATCTCGGCCAAAATCTGTGCAAAGTTACCATTAATCCCTTTGCTTTGCAACTGATTATAGCGTCTTTTCGCTCTTTCTTCCGCGCTGGCGTCCAAAAACAGTTTAACCTGCGCGTCAGGGAAAACCACCGTCCCCATATCCCGCCCGTCGGCAATCAAACCTTTTTCAGTGGCAAAATCGCGTTGCAGCTGCAAAAGCGCGGCGCGCACTTGCGGGAATACCGCAATTTTCGAGGCCGCTTCCGCCACGGCCTGCGTGCGGATCTGGCCACTGACATCTTCGCCTTGCAGAAAAATCGTCACCTCACCGGCCTGCGGCAAAAATTCAATCTCCAGCCCCGCCGCCAGTTCGGCAAGGGCGGTTTCATCTTCCAGCGCCACTTGCTTTTTCAGCGCCGCCAACGCAGTAACACGATAAATCGCGCCGCTGTCTAATAATGCAAACCCTAATTTCTCTGCCAGCGCATAACATAAGGTGCCTTTTCCGGCTCCGCTCGGCCCGTCCACGGTAATCACTGTATAATTTGTCATAATTTACTCTTTATATAATAAAAAATGCCTTCAATCCGACCGCACTTTCAGGCGGTAATAACCCCGGTGATTTTACCCGAAGATCCGCATAATCCATAAACAATAATTTCATACTGAAAAACCCATTATTTTTCATTATGTTATAAATTTCGGACGAGATAATCCGCAGGCAATATGCCGCGCGGGGCCGAATCGGCCTTTGCCGAGCGAGACTAACACTTGCTTTTTTGGCTGAATAGGTATAGCTTACGCACTAGATTTTGTAGCAAACACTTTCCATTTAAGGCATGTAAACTTATATAAGGAGCAAAATGTGGAAACGATAAATAAAGAATTTGAGCTGAAACGGCAAGGCAGCATTCCGCGTTTAACCAACAAAACCTTTAAGTTCGATTCCCGCATTCAAGACGGCTGGTTCTCGGCAGTTTATTTTCTGAAAACCGCTGAAATCATTAAACAACGCCGCCCGAAGCAACGGGTCACCATGCAGTTTTTCCAGAAAAAAGACGCCATTCTCTGCGGAGTGGACGAAGCCATTGCATTGCTGCACACCTTTGCCGTTAATCCCCAGCAGTTAAAAATTCATGCCCTGAACGACGGCGACAAAATCAAGCCCTTTGAAACGGTATTGATGATCGAAGGTTATTATGAAGATTTCGGCTATCTGGAGGGCTTAATCGACGGCGTACTGGCACGCCGCACATCCGTCGCCACCAATGTTTATAACGTGGTGCAGGCCGCCGGCAGCAAGCAGGTGATTTTTATGGGCGATCGCGATGATCACTTCTCGCAACAGGCCGGCGACGGTTATTCCGCGTATATCGGCGGTGTGGCGGCGCAGGCGACTCACGCGATGAACGAATGGTGGGGCAAAGAAGGCGTCGGCACCATGCCGCATGCGCTGATTCAGTTATTCGACGGCGATTTGATCAACGCCTGTGAAGCCTATTTAGCCACTTATCCCGAAGATAATCTGGTCGCGCTGGTGGATTATCACAATGATGTGATCACCGACAGCCTGAAGGTCGCCCGCCATTTCGGCGACCGTTTATACGGCGTGCGTCTGGATACCGCCGCCAATATGGTCGATCAGTATTTTTTACGCAATCAGCACGAATTCGGTCAGGAAGATCTGCGCGGCACTAATGTCTGTCTGGTGCGCCGTCTGCGCGAACAGCTGGACGCCGCCGGTTTTCCGCGGGTAAAAATTATCGTCAGCGGCGGTTTCGATGCCGACAAAATCCGCCGTTTTGAAGCGCAGAACGCCCCGGTGGATTCCTACGGCGTGGGTTCCAGTCTGCTCAAAGTCAATATCGGTTTTACCGGCGACTGCGTCCGGCTGAACGGCAAAGAACAGGCCAAACAAGGGCGTCGTTATAGCTTTAATCCGCGCCTAAGTGCGGTGGAATTTTCGCCGGTTTCCGAAGGTTGACGCGCATGACATATAATACGGTTAAAACCTTTCTGGCCGCCCGCAATATCGAATTCAGCCTGCGCCGTTATGCGATCGATGCCATGAATTTTATGGCGCTGGGATTATTCGGTTCGCTGATTATCGGGCTGATCCTGAAAAATCTGGGCGGCTGGTTGAGCCAGCCGTGGCTGACCGAACTGGGCGCACAAGCCCAGTCAAGCATGGGCGCGGCTATCGGGGTCGGCGTAGCTTATGCGTTACAAGCACCGCCGCTGGTATTGCTGACCAGCACCACCACCGGCATATTAGGCGCGACGCTCGGCGGGCCGGTCGGCTGTTTTATTGCCGCGGCAATCGGCGCCGAATGCGGCAAACTGGTCAGTAAACTCACGCCGATAGACATTTTAGTCACCCCCGCCGTCACCCTGATCGCCGGCATGAGCGCCGCAAAATTAATCGGGCCGATGCTGGCAACATTGATGCACGAAACCGGCCAGCTTATCATGTGGGCGGTAGAACTCCAGCCGATTCCCATGAGCATTATCGTATCGGTATTAATGGGCATGATTTTAACCCTGCCGATTTCCAGCGCCGCCATTGCCATCACGCTGTCATTAAGCGGCTTGGCCGGCGGGGCGGCGACCATCGGCTGCTGTGCGCAAATGGTCGGTTTCGCCGTGATGAGCTTTCGTGAAAACCGGTGGGCAGGACTGCTCAGCCAAGGGCTCGGCACCAGCATGCTGCAAATGCCGAATATCGTTAAAAACCCTAAAATCTGGCTGCCGCCGACCTTAGCCGGCGCCATTATCGCGCCCTTTGCGACGGTCTGGTTTCAGATGCAGAATATTCCTTCCGGCGCCGGCATGGGCACCAGCGGGCTGGTCGGTCAAATCGGCACGCTGAACGCCATGGGAAATACATTGCCGGTATGGTCGGCGATATTATTGCTGCATTTCGTTTTACCCGCCGTATTAACCTTATTAGTTGCCGCATTTATGCGTCGCAAAGGCTGGATTAAAGCGGGCGATTTAACACTGAATGTATAATCCGCTATACCATCTACAAGGATAAACTCATGCAAAATTACCTGAATTACTTACTGCAATGGCTGGAACAGCAACGTCTGGACTACGGCGCGGCAGGCTATGTGGTCGGCATCAGCGGCGGCATTGATTCCGCCGTGGTCGCCCATTTATTAACCCGCTGCGCTGCTCCGGTACAGGGCTTAATTCTGCCTTCCGAAACCACCTCCGAACAGGATATTGCAGACGCCTATCTGGTCGCCGAAAGCGCCGGCTGCCCCGTGCTGGAAGTGCCGATTATCGACACCTACCGCACCTTTATGCAAACCATGCAGCCGCTGTTCAATGCACAGGCGGCGCGCCAAAACGTGATTGCCGGCAATCTGCAGGCACGTTTGCGCATGATTTCGCTGTATGCTTATGCGCAAAGCCATCAGGCAATCGTGGTCGGCACCGACAACGCGGCGGAATGGCTGACCGGCTATTTCACCAAATTCGGCGACGGCGGCGTGGATATTGCGCCGCTGCTGCGGCTGCGCAAAGAACAAGTGTATGAACTGGCCGCCCTGTTAAACGTGCCGTCCGAATTATTAGTGAAATCACCCAGTGCGGGCTTGTGGCAGGGACAAACCGACGAAGACGAAATGGGCGTCAGTTATCGTGATATCGATGCCTTTCTGCGCGGTGAAAACGTATCACCGCAGGCGCTGACACAAATCGAATTCTGGCACCGACGCTCACACCACAAACGCCGCCTGCCGCCGGTACCGCAATCCGTTGAAGAGATTACGGCGGCATAATCGCCTAAAACCCCGTAAAATCCGACCGCACTTTGACTATGCCGATGCGAGGTAAAGCCAAAGTGCGGTTATTTTATGCCACGTTTTCGGCGGCAAAAAACTGCCGGATTTGCCGAGCCGTGCTGTCAAGCATGTCGTAGCGTTTGCGATACATGGAACGCTTTTTACTTGGAATCTCTGCCTCACTTTTACGCGCTAAAGTGCGCGGTAAAAGCCAGTAGCCGCGTTGCTTGTCATATACGCCGTGGTTTTCCTGCCAGAATGTGTCATAGTGAAACACTAATTTGCTCGAATCGTTCCAGCGGTATTTAGCCTGATGTTTATGCGGAATGCCGCACAATTCGCAGCCTAATGTTTCGCTCAGCAGCTGAAAGGCGTGAATCAGCATAAACATCGGGCGGATGCCGTGTAAATTTTTGGTCGCCGCCCGAATGACCGCCTGCGCCTGCGCATAATGCGGCCCCTGAATGGAGGTAATCAACAGCGTGTTGTCCGGCAAAAAGGCGAAAGACGCATCATAAATGCTCTCTTGACGGCGATCGATAATATTCAGTGAAAAAAAACCTTCGAACGGATCGATTTTGTTGATATTCAAATAAAGATCCAGCTCATCCGTCAACGTAGCCAGCAACAGGCGTTCTTCCCGTATCAGGGATTGCGCCTTGGCGTAGGTAAATTTTTGTTCCGCCAGCGTGAAATTCGCGCTAATCGCATTTAGCCGCCGCTTGACGCCAAAACGCTTATCGCAGTATTTCGCCAGCAGCGTATTGATGCGGTAAGGAGAACGGGTGAACAGGGTTTCCCATAAGGGGTGGAGGTGTAAAAAATACATTAATTCCCGGCAATAACGGGCGTAAATGAACCGATAAAGGTGATAACGAAGATAACTGCGCAGCTTTTTCTGCCAGCGTTTTTCCGTAGGATACATTTCCGCAAACGTCGGAAAATGAGAAAGTTTATACATTTTATATACCATTAATACAAAAATATTAACGGCGGCGGATTGTAGCAAAAAATAACCGCACTTTTAAGCCTAAAACTTGTTAATCGTCGAAAAAAAAGACAATTCCCGTTCAAATATTTAATGCTGTTAAATGGCAGGCTTCTTGAGATCTTAAAATTTAATCGCAATTCTCTCCTCTAAATTAGAATTTTATTTCAAAAATTTACATTACGTCGGCAAAAACGCAACCAAATTCAACACGAAGACTGATACCCTTTTTCGCGTAGTACAGGGGATATGCGATATCCGTTTAATAATCCATCCGTTGATAAGGAGAATTGATTATGGCTTTTAATCTGAAAAACCGGCATCTGCTCAGTCTGGTCAACCATTCTGAACGCGAAATAAAATATCTGCTTGATTTATCAAGAGATCTGAAACGTGCGAAATACGCCGGTACCGAACAACAGAACCTGAAAGGCAAAAACATTGCGCTGATCTTTGAAAAAACCTCAACCCGTACCCGCTGCGCCTTTGAAGTCGCCGCCTATGATCAGGGCGCGCAAGTGACTTATATCGATCCGACTTCCTCTCAGATCGGGCATAAAGAAAGCATGAAAGATACCGCGCGCGTACTGGGGCGCATGTATGACGCCATTGAATACCGCGGTTTCAAACAAAGCGTGGTGGACGAGCTGGCGCAATATGCCGGCGTGCCGGTGTTTAACGGTCTGACCGATGAATTCCACCCGACCCAAATGCTGGCCGATGTGCTGACTATGATCGAACACTGCGACAAGCCGCTCGGCGAAATCAGCTATGTGTATATCGGCGATGCGCGCAACAATATGGGCAATTCCCTGCTGCTGATCGGCGCCAAACTGGGGATGGATGTGCGGGTGTGCGGGCCGAAAGCCTTATTGCCGGATGATGAGCTGGTCAGTTTATGTCAACAATTCGCGGCACAAAGCGGCGCCAGAATGACCGTTACCGACAATATCGATGAGGCGGTAAAAGGGGTGGATTTCGTGCATACCGATGTTTGGGTATCCATGGGCGAACCGCTGGACAGCTGGGGCGAACGCATTGATCTGTTAATGCCTTATCAGGTGACACCGGCGTTGATGCAACGCAGCGGCAATCCGAAGGTGAAATTTATGCACTGCCTGCCGGCATTTCATAACAGCGAAACCAAAGTCGGTAAACAAATCGCAGAAAAATATCCGCAGCTGGCCAACGGCATTGAAGTGACCGAAGCGGTATTCGAATCACCGATGAATATCGCCTTTGAACAGGCGGAAAACCGCATGCACACCATTAAAGCGGTGATGGTCGCCAGCTTAATTTAACCGGAGGATCCGTATGAGAATCGTTATCGCTTTAGGCGGCAACGCGCTGCTGCGTCGCGGTGAGCCGTTATCCGCCGAAAATCAACGCCAGAATGTGCGTATTGCCTGTGAACAAATCGCTAAAATTTATCCGAATAATGAACTGGTTATCACCCACGGCAACGGGCCGCAGGTCGGTTTGCTCGCCTTACAGGGCGCGGCTTATAAAGAGGTGTCCACTTATCCGCTGGATGTACTGGGGGCGGAATCCGTCGGGATGATCGGCTATATGATCCAACAGGAGCTGGGCAATCTGTTGCCGTTTGAAGCGCCGTTCGCCACGTTGCTGTCACAGGTTGAGGTGGACCCGAAAGATCCGGCGTTCAAAAAGCCGACCAAACCCATCGGCCCGGTTTACACCAAAGAAGAGGCGGAAAATCTGGCCAAGGAAAAAGGCTGGTCTATCGCGCAGGACGGTGACAAATACCGCCGCGTGGTGCCAAGTCCGTTGCCGAAACGTATTTTTGAAATCCGCCCGGTAAAATGGCTGCTGGAAAAAGGCAGTATCGTGATCTGCGCCGGAGGCGGCGGCATTCCGACTTATTATGACGAACAGGGCAATCTGCAAGGGGTTGAAGCGGTCATCGATAAGGATCTCTGCTCCGCCCTGCTGGCGGAAAATCTGGATGCGGATCTGTTTATTATCGCCACCGACGTGTCTGCGGTTTTTGTGGATTGGGGCAAACCGAGCCAAAAAGCCATCGCCAAAGCCAATCCCGATGCCATCGAAAAACTGGCATTCGCCTCCGGTTCCATGGGGCCGAAAGTACAGGCGGCAGTCAATTTCGTGCGACATTCCGGACATGATGCCGTTATCGGCTCGCTGTCCGATATTGTCGAGATTGTGAAAGGTAAAGCGGGAACAAGGATAACCCCACAGGTATCCGAGATTGAATATGACTAATCCGCACCGCAAAGATGCGTCTGAACAGGCGCATCTCTGATTTTAACGTAAGCCGTATCACGAGGAGTTCATCATGGGCACAAAGAAAACATTTAAATTTCCTACGGCATTTTCGATTTTATTTATTATTTTGATTATCGCCGTCGGACTGACCTGGATTATCCCGGCGGGTTCCTATTCTAAACTGACTTACAATCCGTCCGCCGATAACTTTGTGGTTAAAACCTATCAGCAACCCGACCGGATTCTGCCCGCCACCACGGAATCACTGGACAAATTAAATATCAAAATAGCTTTAAGCAATTTCACCGAAGGCACCATTCGCAAACCGATCGCCATTCCCGGCTCTTATCAGCGGGTTGAACAAAACCCAAAAGGCATCAAAGATATCACTATCAGCATGGTAGAAGGCACCATTGAAGCGGCCGATGTGATGGTGTTTATCTTCGTACTCGGCGGAATGATTGGTGTAATCAACAAAACCGGCGCCTTTAATGCCGGACTCAGTGCACTGGCCAAACGTACCAAAGGTAACGAATTTCTGATTGTGTTCAGCGTCTGCGTATTAATGGCTATCGGCGGTACCACCTGCGGCATTGAAGAAGAGGCGGTGGCGTTCTACCCGATACTGGTGCCGGTATTTTTGGCCTTGGGCTATGATGCCATTGTCTGCGTCGGGGCGATTTTTCTGGCCTCTTCCATGGGCACCGCCTTTTCCACCGTCAACCCGTTTTCCGTGGTAATCGCCTCGAATGCCGCCGGCATTCAGTTTACCGAAGGCATCACCTTCCGTTTTATCGGATTAATCTTAGGTTCCGCCTGCGTGATCAGTTATATGTACTGGTATTGTAAAAAAATCAAAGCGGACGCCAGTTTTTCCTACACCTATGATGATCGGGAAGAATTTTACAACCGCTACATGCACAATTACGATCCGTCCACCGAACTGCAATTCAGCGCTAGAAGAAAAATTATTCTCGGTATTTTCTGCATTGCCTTTCCGATTATGATCTGGGGCGTTATGGCGGGCGGCTGGTGGTTCCCGCAAATGGCGGCATCGTTCCTGACGCTGACGATCATCATCATGTTTATTTCCGGCTTATCAGAACAGGATATTATCGACTCCTTTACCCGCGGCGCCTCGGAATTGGTCGGCGTTTCGCTGATTATCGGGCTGGCGCGCGGCGTGAATCTGGTGCTGGATGAAGGCATGATTTCCGATACCATTCTGGCTTATATGTCCGACATTGTCGCCGGCATGCCGACCACCATTTTTATTCTGACTCAGCTGGTGATTTTTATCATCCTGGGCTTGTTCGTGCCGTCTTCATCCGGCCTTGCCGTATTGTCGATGCCGATTATGGCGCCGTTGGCCGATGCGGTCGGGATTCCGCGTCATATCGTGGTTTCCGCCTATAACTGGGGGCAATATGCCATGCTGTTCCTTGCACCGACCGGTCTGGTGCTGGTTACGCTGCAAATGCTGCATATTCCGTTCGACAGATGGGTAAAATTCGTACTGCCGATGATCGGCGCGCTACTGGTAATCGGTTCCGCGTTACTCGTCATTCAGGTGCAAATGTACGCCTAAGCCCTGTAATATGAACAGGTTACTTTGTATATCGGACAATCAAAGTAACCTGTCCGTCCCTTAATTTTATATAATCAAGCAACCTTACCATAACAATATGAATTCAGCATAACCCGTTTCAGAAATGGATTTTTCCTATCCTTTATAGGGAAAGCACGATTTGAGGAGGAAAACATATGGCCAATAAAATATTGGATAACATTAATACCAGAATTTTACGCGCCTTACAGCAAAACGGTCGTTTACAGAATAATGAACTGGCACAGGAAGTCGGGCTATCCAATTCCGCCTGCCTAAGACGCGTCAACCTGCTGGAACAAAACGGATTCATCAACAAATACACGGCAATCCTCGATCCGAAAAAACTCAACTGCGGCCTGACCGTCTATGCGCTGGGCTCCTTTTTCGAGGAAGACGTTAAACAGCGGGAAAGGTTTATGTTCGAAATGAAACTGATTCCGCAAATCACCGAATGTCATTTAATGGCGGGTGATTACGACTTTATCCTGAAACTGCAGGTTGCCGATCTGGATGAATTTTATACCTGCAAAAAGAAATATCTCACCAAAGAACTCGGCATAAAAAATCTGAAAACCGAGATCATTCTCAAAACCGTCAAAAACACCACTGAACTGCCGCTCTAGCCCGCTTTTACCGTTATCATGCGCCCGGCATCATCGGGATTTATGCAAAAAAACGACCGCACTTTTATCGCCGGCCTGAGCATCGGCAAAAGTGCGGTCAAAATATCGATAGTTTTTGCTTTATTTTTTCAACTGCGGCAACAGCACATCATTACTCACGGCCAGCAAGCCGGCGTCAGAATAAACCCCCAGTTTCGCGCGCGTATCCACAATATCCAGATTCCGCATGGTCAGCTGACCGATACGGTCAATCGGATCAAACGGCGCATTTTCCACTTTTTCCATACTCAGACGTTCCGGCGCATAAGTCAGATTCGGCGATTCGGTATTCAAAATGGAATAGTCGTTACCGCGGCGCAATTCCAGCGTCACTTCGCCGCTGATTGCGCGCGCCACCCAGCGCTGCGCGGTTTCCCGCAGCATCAGCGCCTGCGGATCAAACCAGCGTCCCTGATACAGCAAACGCCCTAAACGCAACCCGTTAATGCGGTATTGTTCGATCGTATCCTCATTATGAATACCGGTGACTAAACGTTCGTAGGCGATATGCAGCAGCGCCATGCCCGGCGCTTCGTAAATACCGCGGCTTTTGGCTTCAATAATGCGGTTTTCGATTTGATCCGACATGCCTAATCCGTGACGGCCGCCGATACGGTTGGCTTCCAGAAACAGTTCCACCGCATCGGCAAAGGTTTTGCCGTTTAACGCCACCGGTACGCCTTCTTCAAAACGTACGGTTACGCTTTCGGTTTTCACTTCCACCTTTTCGTCCCAGAACGCCACGCCCATAATCGGTTTAACGATTTTAATGCCGGTGCTTAATAATTCCAGATCTTTGGCTTCGTGCGTGGCGCCGAGCATATTGGAATCGGTAGAATAGGCTTTTTCCACCGACATTTTGTAATTGAAACCGTTGGCGATTAAAAATTCGGACATTTCGTGACGTCCGCCCAGTTCATCGATAAACTGCTGATCCAGCCACGGTTTGTAAATTTTCAGCTGCGGATTGGTTAATAATCCGTAACGATAAAAACGCTCGATGTCATTGCCTTTAAAGGTGCTGCCGTCACCCCAGATATTGACATCATCTTCTTTCATCGCCGACACCAGCATGGTACCGGTTACCGCCCGCCCTAACGGCGTGGTGTTGAAATAGGTCGCGCCGCCGGTGGAAACATGAAACGCCCCGCACTGAATCGCCGCGATACCTTCGTGCGCCAGCTGGCTGCGACAGTCGATTAAGCGTGCGTTTTCCGCGCCGTATTCCATCGCTTTGCGCGGAATCGCATTATAATCCTCTTCATCGGGCTGGCCCAGATTGGCGGTATAAGCATAAGGCACCGCGCCTTTCTGACGCATCCACAGCAATGCCGCGCTGGTGTCCAGTCCGCCGGAAAAGGCAATACCGACTTTTTGACCGGCAGGAAGATGTTGTAAAATTGTGTTTGACATAAGTAATACCTTATTATTGTGGTTTAAGTAATCGTTTTCGCAAAAAAATCGGTCTATTATCAATGAAAACCCGCCCAAAGTCCACCGCACTTTAACGGCGCTATTCGCGCGGCAGCATTTGATCCGGGTCAGGATACTGATACACAAAACCCAGTTCGCGGCAGATTTTATCCGCCAGAATAATCCGCTGCGGATCCTGTGCGCTGCAAACGAATTGCGGCGGCGCTACGCCCAGTCGCTGCGCCATGCGGGCATAATATTCCGCCTTGTTCGGATGCAGCGGTGCGGATAAATGATACAAACGCTGAGAACCCGGCGTTTCCAGCAACAGCTGAATGGCGCGCGCGCAATCTTCCACATGCACCAGATTGACCGGCGTATTGCCGCCGCTCAGCGCCTGTTTGCCGGCCAGAAAACGCACCGGATGACGATCATCGCCCACCAGCCCGCTGAAGCGAACAATATCGCAGTCAATATCGGATAACTGAAACAGCCACTGTTCAATCGCTTTCAGCGCCCTCCCTGTTTCGCTGTCCGGCTGCGGCGGCACGGACTCGTCGAAACGACCGGAAACCTCGGCAAATACCGAACTGGAGCTGATAAAGATAATATGCTGCACGCCCTGCAACAGCGCCTCGTTCACCAGATTTTTGACCCCTTCTACATATTGGTTCAGTTCAAAAAAATACTGGCTCGGCGGAATATTAATCACCAGTGAACGGACGGCGAACAACGCGCTCAAATCGTCAGGATCGGCATTAATCTCAGGGGTCAGTTCAAGATGATAGGTTTCCAGCCGCAGCAGGCGCATTTGCTCGACGCCGTCGTGCGTACGCTTTGTGCCTTTTACCTCCCAGCCCAGATTTTTTAAATGACGGGCAAGGGGCAGGCCAAGCCACCCTAAGCCGACAATTGCAACCGACCTCATAATACCTCAATGAAATTACACGAAAGTGCGGTCGATTCTAGCGCAAAATCCACCGCACTTGGAAAAAATTTCGCTATTTGGTTAATAAATCCAAGGCTTCTTGATATTTATCAACCGTTTTACGGATAACCTCGGCGGGCACTCTCGGTGCCGGCGGCTGTTTGTTCCAGCCGCTTTGTTCCAGCCAGTCACGCACGAACTGTTTGTCAAAAGACGGCGGATTGGTGCCCTCGCGATAAGTCTGCACCGACCAGAAACGGCTGGAATCCGGGGTCAGCACTTCGTCCATCAGGGTCAGCACGCCGTTTTCATTCAGCCCGAACTCGAACTTGGTATCGCAGATAATAATGCCCTTGCTCAGCGCATATTCCGCCGCCGCACAATAAAGGGCGATGGCTTTTTCTCTCACCTGCGCCGCCAGTTGCGCACCGATCAGTGCTTCGCATTGCGCATAGCTGATATTAATATCGTGATTGCCCACCTCTTCCTTGCTCGACGGGGTGAAAATCGGCTGCGGCAGTTTACTCGCCTCCACCAGCCCCGGCGGCAGTTCCAGCCCGCAAATGGTGCCGGTTTGTTGATAATCTTTTAAACCGCTGCCGGTCAGATAGCCGCGCACGATAGATTCGATTTTAATCGGTTTCAACCGTTTTACCACCACCGCTCTGTTCTTCACCGCATCCGCCTCGGCTTGCGGCAGCACATCATAAACGGTTTCGCCGGTGAAATGATTCGGCATAATCGGCGCCAGTTTGTGAAACCAGAAATTGGAAATCTGGGTCAGAATTTCGCCTTTGCGCGGAATCGGATCGTCTAAAATCACATCAAATGCGGATAAACGATCCGTCGCCACCATCAACATACGCTTATCGTCAATCTCATACAGATCGCGCACTTTACCGGAATAAATTTTTTTAAGGCTGAGTTGTGTCATTGGCTATACCTTTTTGGTTATACGAAAAATCGGCGCCTATTGTACCGCACTTTTTTCACTTTTGCGCAAACGATTACTTTTTTTCTTAGGTTGGCGGCGGATGCCAAACTCAATGTCCTATCATATTGCACCAAACCCGATTTTCGGCGACAATACGAGCCAATTTTTTACACTGAACAGAAATAAATTACGATGTCATATCCGGAACAGGTCAATAAACGTCGCACGTTTGCGATTATCTCTCACCCCGACGCGGGTAAAACCACCATCACCGAAAAAGTGCTGCTGTACGGACAGGCGATTCAAACCGCCGGTTCGGTCAAAGGCAAAGGCGCCAGCCAGCATGCGAAATCCGACTGGATGGAAATGGAAAAACAACGCGGAATTTCCATTACCACTTCCGTGATGCAGTTTCCTTATCATCATTGTCTGGTCAATCTGCTGGATACGCCGGGACACGAGGATTTCTCGGAAGATACCTACCGCACGTTAACCGCGGTGGACAGCTGCCTGATGGTGATCGACAGCGCCAAAGGGGTGGAAGAACGTACCATCAAGCTGATGGAAGTCACCCGCCTGCGCGACACGCCGATTCTGACCTTTATGAACAAGCTCGACCGCGACATTCGCGATCCGATGGAACTGCTCGACGAAGTGGAAAACGTGCTGAACATTCGCTGTGCGCCCATCACTTGGCCTATCGGCTGCGGGAAATTGTTTAAAGGGGTGTATCATTTATATAAAGACGAAACCTATCTGTACCAAAGCGGACAAGGGCATACCATTCAGCCGGTGCGCATCGTCAAAGGGCTGCACAATCCGCAACTGGACAGCGCGGTCGGCGACGACTTGGCGGCACAGCTGCGTGATGAGCTGGAACTGGTGCAAGGCGCTTCTAACGAATTTGACTTACCGGCCTTTCTGAACGGTGAACTGACGCCGGTCTTTTTCGGCACGGCGCTGGGCAATTTCGGCGTGGATCATATGCTGGACGGATTGACCGAATGGGCACCGATCCCGCAGGCGCGTCAAGCGGATACCCGTTTGGTGGAAAGTGCGGAGGAAAAACTGACCGGTTTCGTATTCAAAATTCAGGCCAATATGGATCCGAAACACCGCGATCGCGTCGCCTTTATGCGCATCGTGTCCGGCAAATACGAAAAAGGCATGAAACTGCGCCATGTGCGCATCGGCAAAGAGGTGGCGATTTCCGACGCGCTGACCTTTATGGCGGGCGACCGCACTCAGGCGGAAGAAGCCTATGCCGGCGATATTATCGGCCTGCATAATCACGGCACCATTCAAATCGGCGATACCTTTACCCAGGGCGAAGAGCTGAAATTTACCGGTATTCCGAATTTCGCGCCGGAATTATTCCGCCGCATTCGCCTGAAAGATCCGTTAAAACAGAAACAATTGTTAAAAGGTCTGGTACAGCTTTCCGAGGAAGGCGCGGTGCAGGTGTTCCGCCCGGTCGCCAATAACGATCTTATCGTCGGGGCGGTCGGCGTGCTACAGTTTGACGTCGTGGTTTCCCGCCTGAAAACCGAATACAGCGTAGAAGCGATTTATGAAACGGTGAACGTCGCCACCGCCCGTTGGGTGGAATGCGGTGATGCGAAAAAATTCGAAGAATTCAAACGCAAAAACGAACAGCATCTGGCTTTAGACGGCGGCGATAATTTAACCTATATCGCGCCGACTATGGTGAATCTGAATCTGACGCAGGAACGTTATCCCGACGTCACCTTCTTTAAAACCAGAGAACATTAATCCGCAACGGGCGATTTGCCCGTTTTTTTCACCGCACTTTTCAGTTGCGGAAAACGCACCACGACAAACAACAAGATACCGGCTTGCCGACAGGCGGGCTCTCAATCAAAGGGGTAATTTATGCAATTAAAACGTCACATCATCACCATCGCTTTCATCGCCGCCGTTTCCGGCGCCGCCAGCGCCGTGCCGAAAGAACCTTATACTCAAGAAGGTACAAATGCGCGCATGCTGGAACAGCAGGCAGCGATAAAATGGGTGTCTGTTGAACAGATCCAAGAAAGCATCAAAGATCTGCCGCCGATGAATGTCAGCTTTGACATTGACGATACGGTCGCCGCCACCAGCGGCTGCTTCTACTACGGCAAACAAAAATATTCGCCGCAGGATTTCAGCTATTTGAAAAATCAGGATTTTTGGGATGAAATCAATGCCGGTTGCGATAAATACAGCATACCGAAAGACGTGGCGAAAGCATTGATCAACATGCATCAGGCGCGCGGCGATCAAATCTACCTGATTACCGGACGTACCGCCGGCAAAGATGATCAGGTAACGCCGATTCTGGCAAAAGCCTTGGATATCAAAAACATGCAGCCGGTCAATTTTATGGGCGGCAAAGCGCACAGCACCAAATATGACAAAACTCCGGCAATCATCGAACATAAAATCAGCATTCACTACGGCGACAGCGATGATGATATTTTAGCCGCCAAAGAGGCGGGCATCCGCGGCATTCGCGTATTAAGAGCGGCGAACTCCACCTACCTGCCGCTCCCGCAAGCCGGCGGTTACGGCGAAGAAGTAATTATTAACTCCGCCTATTAAACCCGCTTTGCAAAACGCACGCCGTACCGAAACGCGGATTATGCCGGTACGGCCTCTGAAACCGCAACGACATTATCGGGTTGATCAACCGACCAAATTGGGCATACAGGCTCTGAAATTATGCGGGAAAGTGATCGGCTTTCCCGTTTTTTAATTGAATAGAATACTGACTTGCAGGCCCTTTTCCTGCTTGGCATTCAGCCCGTTTTTTAACCGCACTTGATAATGATGCAGCTGTGCAATGCGATATACAATCGACAATCCCAGCCCGCTGCCCTTTTCGTTTTGCCCCGCCGGGCGGTAAAAGCGTTGTCCGAGTTTTGTCAGATCCGCTTCTTCCACACCGCCGCCGTTGTCTTCCACCACAATGCGATCGTGAGTTAAACGCACCGTCACCGTGCTGCCGGCACGACCATAACGGATGGCATTGTCGATCAGATTGCGCAGCATTAAAGACAGCAACAGCGGTTGTCCCTGCCGCTGCGGCGGCAGCGCCTGTTGTTCAAAGGCCAGCTCAATGCCGCTTTTCCGGGCGCTGAAATATAATTCACCGATCAGCGAGGGAATCAGTTTATCCCAGTGAATCGTTTCTAAATTATCCAGTTGTTGAAGGTTATCCAGACGAGAAAGAGTCAGCAGCTGTTCGACCAATTGGGTGGCGCGATCAATGCCCTGGGTCAGATGTTTCAGCGCCTGTTCGCGCACCGCATTGTCATCACCGGCAAGCTGTGCCACTTCGGTCTGAATCCGCAATGCGGCAAGCGGGCTGCGCAGCTCATGAGCGGCATCGGAGGTAAAACGGCGTTCGCGCAGCAACATGCTGGCCGTGCGGTCAAAAAAGCGGTTTAATTCGTTCACCAGCGGCAGAATTTCACGCGGCACATGTTGTACGGATAATGCCGTATTATCTGCCGGCGCACGCTGACTGAGCTGTTCACCGACCCGGCGTAAGGCGCGCAGCTCCCGGCTGATGACCCACACAATTAAACCGAGCAGAAACGGCAGGCTGGCAAACCAGATCCACATTTGGCCGAACACCATATTCTGAATCAGGTTTTCCCGATAGCCCAGCTCCTGCCCCACCGCCACGATCAGGCGATCGCCCAGCGGCAGCCAGAAAATGCGCCATTTATCCTCGCTGTCCCGGATGTTTGTCACCGAAAATCCGCGCGCCGGCGCAAAAATAAAACCGTCGCCGTTCTCACCGTCGCTGAGTACGATTTCGCCGTTAGGGGTGAAAACCGCAAAGGCCAGCGCGTTGCCGTCATAGCCTTTTTTCGGCATAAAACGGCGGCGATTTTTATACCCGTTGAAAAACTCGGGGCGGTGCCGTTCGATTAATATCGTCCGCAAGTCGGAAGACGCCAGCCGTTTGGCAAATAAAATCTGTTGCGCATCAAACACTTCATTGACTTCTTTACGCACCTGCAACCAAGCCACCGCGGTGGAGATCGCCCACACGATCAGCGCGATAAACGAGAGCATAATAATCAAGCGAAAACGCAGGCTGGCAGGTTTAGCTGTTTTCATCCGCTTTTCCCAACGCATAACCGACACCGTGCACGGTGCGGATAAACTGTTTACCCAATTTTTGCCGCAGGTTGTAAATATGCACTTCCAGCGCATTGCTGCTGACTTCGTCATCCCAAGTGTAGAGTTTTTCCTCAATGGCGGAACGTGACAGCACTCTGTCTTTATGGTGCATAAAAAGTTCCAGCAGCTTATATTCCCGGGTGGTCAGCGCCACTTCCTGCTCATGCAGAAAAACCTTATGCTGATTCGGATCGAATCTGACCGGGCCATGGGCAATAACCGGATTAGTATGACCATAACGGCGCCGGATCAGCGCCTGCAAGCGGGCAACCACTTCCGCCAGCGCAAAGGGCTTGCATAAATAATCGTCCGCGCCGCGCTGCAAACCGGTAATGCGCTCATCCAGCGTATCCCGTGCGGTCAGAATCAGCACCGGCACATCTTCACTGTCGTTGCGCCAGCGTTGCACAATATCCAGACCGTCCATTTTCGGCAAGGTCAGATCCAGCACCACGGCGTCATAAGGCGCGGCTTTCACTGCCTGCAAACCGGTGTTTCCGTCGGTAAACCAATCCACGCTGAAACCGGATTGGGTTAACCCGACTTTAATCCCGTCGCCGATTAACGGATCATCTTCAATTAATAAAATTCGCATAATTTTGACCGCACTTTTTATGATTGCATTACCGCGCCGGATCAGCTTAAATCCAGCCCCATTTGCCAGAATGCGGCTTCCATTCGGGTTGCCGTACTGAAAACGGTTCGCAGCTGCCGCCGCCGGGTGTCGCTTAACTCGGCACAAAAACTATCCAGCCTGCGAGCAAAATCTGCCGCCGCCTGCTGGAAATCCTCGCCGGCATAGGTATCGATCCACGCCTGATAAGGATTATGTGCCGTCGTTATGCCGGCCAGCCGTTTGCCAATCGCCGCATAGCCCAGCATACAAGGCGCCAGCGCAGTATAAAGTTCCGCCAGACCGCCTTTCACGCCGCAATCCAGCACATAACGGGTATATGCCACACAGGCGGGCGATTCCGCTTCGTTCATCAGCGCCTGCTCGGAAATGCCCCACTGACGGCAGAATGCAATATGCAGCTGAATTTCCTTTAACAGCAGATCATTGGCCTGATGGGCATACTGAATATGTTCGAAATTGTCCGCTTTAAAAATACCGAGCGATAAGGCGCGGCTGTAATGAAACAAATATAAATAATCCTGTTTCAGATAATGCTGAAAACAGGATTCCGGTAAGGTGCCGTCCGCCAAACGGTTAACGAACGGATGATAAATATAGGCTTCCCAATCGGTTTTTGCCGCTTCGATCAGCTGCTGTACCATAGACATAGATTCGCTCCCATAAAAAATTGATGATACGAAACTGCCGGGGAACACCGCTTGCGAAACACATCACGTTATCGATAACCGCGCGATAACCAAATTAGTTTCCTACGTCAGTATTAACTGCTTCAGGTTCACGGGTATGATCTCAGCGCGCATCCGGCACGCACCCCGACTAATTTCAGTGATTGAGTTTAGCGTAAAAAAAATAATTTGCCACCGAAAATTACGGTTTTACTTTTTCAACATGACGAATTTCGATCGTCGGTTTTTTCCAGGATTTATTCACATCACCGAATAATTTCACCTCATCGTTCGGCGTAATGTCCTGACCGTGCCATGCGCGACGGCTGATTTCCACTTCGATCTCACCGCTGGCGTCACGGAATAAGAAATCCCGTTTTCCCACCTGCTCGACAATTTTCCCCTGCAGCGCAATGAACTGATTGTCTTTCCAGCTGTCGGCATCGGCGACTTTCAGCACCGGAAAATTAAACTCCGGACGGCGCGGCTGATTGACCGTATCTGCCGCCGGTTTGCTCGGATCTTTAAAGCCGCCGCGTACTTCATCTTTGCCATTCCAATCGCCGCGGGATTTTTTATCGCCATGATGTCTGCCGTCGCGGTAATCGCAGCGGCCTTTACCGTTTTGCGGTGCCGGTTGAGTCATCTGGGTGCCGCCTTTTTGCTGTGATACGCTAATCTGTTCATTCTGTGCAACGGCAAACAGACTAACGGTTGATAATGCTAAAATTGTTGCTAAACTAAGTTTTTTCATAATAGGTCTCCAAAATAACATCGTAAGCAACAAGACGCTGTTGTCTTGTTGAGGCTTATTAAAACAATTAAATATTAAGAAAAACTTAAGACTATAAAATTTTACCCCAAGGACATGCTATGAATTGCACACCTCCGCCGGCAGCTGACGGTTCACCGTCAGTACAGGGCGCCGCCGACCGGCCTCATTCGGCCTTCAATCACAATATAGAACAATCGCTGTTAGCTATCGTCAAACGGGAAGTGGTGCCCGCACTGGGCTGCACGGAACCCATTTCGCTGGCGCTGGCGGCGGCTACCGCGCGTAAATATTTAGCCGCCGAGCCGCAAAAAATCGAAGCGAAAGTGTCACCGAATTTAATGAAAAACGGCATGGGCGTTACCGTGCCGGGAACCGGTACGCTGGGGCTGAAAATGGCGGCGGCAATCGGGGCGACGGGCGGCGATCCGGATGCGGGTTTGGAAGTGTTAAAAAATATTAACGCCGAACAGGTCGCTCATGCCAAAGCGCTGATTAGCGCCGAAAAGGTCAAAGTCTCTATGCTGCAAACCGACCATCTGTTATATTCCGAGGCGACCTTATTTTGCGGACAGGACAGCGTTTGCGTGCGGATTGCGGCGCATCATGCCAATATTATTTATATTGAAAAAAACGGCGAAACCCTGTTTGCCAAGCCCTGCGCCGTTGACAACGAAAATTCTCAAGAAATTTTCACCGCACTTAGTGCAAAGGATATTTTTGATTTTGCCATGCGTGCGGATGAAAACAGTATCGCCTTTATCGCCGAAGCGGCACGCTTGAATGAAGCGCTGTCGCAGGAGGGATTACGCCAAGATTACGGGCTGCACATCGGGCGGACATTGCAAAAACACATCCGCAACGGGCTGCTCAGCGATGATCTGATGAACCGCATCATCATCGCCACCACCGCCGCTTCCGATGCCCGAATGGGCGGCGCGAACTTACCGGCCATGAGCAATTCCGGCTCAGGCAATCAGGGCATCACCGCCACTATGCCGGTGGTTGTAGTCGCACAGCATTTGCAGGCCGATCGCCGGCACCTAATCCGCGCGCTGTTTCTCTCCCATTTAATGGCGATTTATATTCACAGCAAACTGCCCAAACTGTCCGCTTTATGCGCGGCAACCACGGCGGCAATGGGCAGCTGTGCGGGGATCGCCTGGTTATTAAGTGGCAAATTCGAGACGATCAGCATGGCCATAAGCAGTATGATCGGCGATATCAGCGGGATCATCTGCGACGGTGCAGCAAACGGCTGTGCAATGAAAGTGTCCACCAGCGTAACCTCAGGCTATAAAGCAGTGCTAATGGCGCTGGATAACATACAGGTCACCGGTGATGAAGGGATCGTCGAACACAGTATCGACCGTTCCATCAACAATCTGTGCGACATCGCCTCACGCAGTATGCAATATACCGATCGTCAGGTGATTGAAATTATGGTCAATAAACCGGCGGCCTGAGCGCAATCTCTACCGTTTACGTCAGGCAAAAAATAAGCGGCGATTAAGCTCGCCGCTTCCCATTCACAACCGTACCGATTAGGCATAAACCGGCAGGCGTTTACAGATTTCCAGCACTTTAGCTTTGGTAGAAAGTACCACTTCTTCGTGGTTGTCTTTACCCAGACTGTCCAGCACGTCGCACATCCAGCCCGCCAGTGCTTTGGCGTCCTCTTGTTTGAAACCGCGACGGGTAATCGACGGCGTACCCACACGAATACCGGAAGTAATAAACGGTTTTTGCGGGTCATTCGGCACGGAGTTTTTATTCACCGTAATATTCGCCGCACCTAATGCCGCATCCGCCGCTTTACCGGTCAATCCCTGTTTGATAAAGCTGACTAAGAACAGGTGATTTTGCGTGCCGTTGGACACCACCTCAAAACCGCGCTGTTTGAAGACTTCGACCATCGCCTGCGCATTTTTTACTACCTGCGCCTGATAAGCTTTGAATTCCGGTTCCAGCGCTTCTTTAAAACATACCGCTTTCGCCGCAATCACATGCATTAACGGCCCGCCCTGACCGGCTGGGAACACCGCACTTTGCAGTTTTTTATACATTTCCTGATCGCCGCTGGCAGAAAGAATCAGACCGCCGCGCGGGCCGGCTAAGGTTTTATGCGTGGTGGTGGTTACCACATGGGCGTGCGGCACCGGGCTCGGATAAACGCCGGCTGCGATCAACCCGGCCACATGAGCCATATCCACGAACAGATAAGCGCCCACTTCATCGGCAATTTCACGCATTTTCGCCCAATCCACCACTTGGGAATAAGCGGAGAAACCGCCGACAATCATTTTCGGTTTTACTTCCTGTGCCTGTTTACGCAAAGCATCGTAATCGATCAGCCCTTCTGCGGTAATGCCGTATTGTTCCGCATGATAAATCTTACCGGAGAAACTGACCGACGCGCCGTGCGTCAAATGACCGCCATGCGCCAGACTCATGCCTAAAATGGTATCGCCCGGATTCAGCAACGCCATATACACCGCCGCATTCGCCTGCGAACCGGAATGCGGCTGCACATTGACATAATCCGCACCGAACAGTTCTTTGGCGCGGTCAATAGCCAGCTGCTCAACAATATCCACATATTCACAACCGCCGTAATAGCGTTTACCCGGATAACCTTCCGCATATTTATTGGTTAATTGCGAACCTTGCGCCTGCATAACGCGCGGGCTGGCATAGTTTTCGGAAGCAATCAGTTCGATATGCTCTTCCTGACGGCGATCTTCATCTTGAATCGCTTCCCATAATACGGGATCATAATCGGCAATATTCATACTTCTTTTTAACATGGGGGTGTCCTCATTATTCATGTTGGTTGGAATTTATTGTACGCTATTTTTACAAAAATTTTATTGGGATTTTTTCATCAAGAAAATGAAAATTTTTCATTTTTCAAATAACCGGCGGTATATGCAAACAGCCTGAACGGATACGCCCCGACCGCTTAACCCTAATCTATTTGCGGCATCATTGCAAAACGTTGCCGAAACCGACCGCACTTTTTTATATCCGGCGCAAAAGTGCGGTCTGAATTTTAAGCGTTTTTTTCTCTTGCTACGGCACGATAGCCAATATCGCGGCGATAAAAACGCCCTGTCCATTGGATTTGTTCGGCAAGTTTTAAGGCTTTTTGTTGCGCATCAAATACGCTATCGCCTAAGGCGGTGGCGCAAAGTACCCGTCCGCCGTTGGTAACGAGTTTACCGTTTTCCTCGGCGACACCGGCAAGAAAGACTTTTTCGTCCGCCGCCGCTTGTGCGGGCAAACCGTGAATGTCATCGCCTTTGCGATAATCGCCCGGATACCCTTCCGCAGCCAGCACGATGCCCAGCGCCGCCCGGCTGTCCCATTCGGAGGTGATCTGATCCAACTTTCCGCGGCAGGCTTGCAGGCAAAGCGCCACCAAATCCGATTTCATCCGCATCATAATAGGCTGCGTTTCCGGATCGCCGAAACGGCAATTAAATTCGATCACTTTCGGCTGCCCCTGTTTGTCAATCATCAAACCGGCATACAAAAACCCTTTATACCGATTATTTTCGCTCGCCATGCCGCGCACGGTCGGATAAATAATCTGTTCCATCACCCGCTGATGAATTTCCGGCGTCACCACCGGCGCCGGCGAATACGCGCCCATACCGCCGGTGTTCAGCCCCTGATCCTGCTCGCCGACCCGTTTGTGATCCTGACTGGTGGCCATCGGTTCCACATGTTCACCGTCCACCATCACGATAAAACTGGCCTCTTCACCGTCCAGAAATTCCTCGATCACCACGCGATGCCCGGCCTCGCCGAAGGCATTACCGGCCAGCATATCGCGCACCGCATTTTCCGCTTCCTGTAGCGTCATCGCCACAATCACGCCTTTGCCGGCAGCCAGGCCGTCCGCTTTAATCACAATCGGCGCGCCTTTTTCACGCAAATAAGCCAGCGCCGGTTCAATCGCCGTAAAGTTGCGGTACTCGGCGGTGGGAATATGATGCCGCGCCAGAAAATCTTTGGTAAAGGCTTTGGAACCTTCCAGCTGCGCCGCCGCCTGACGCGGGCCGAAAATGGTCAGCCCCGCATTTTCAAACGCATCGACAATGCCGATAACCAAAGGCGCTTCCGGGCCGACAATGGTCAGCCCGATGGCATTATCCTGCGCAAATTTCACCAGCGCAGGCACATCCGTTGCGGAAATCGCCACATTTTGCACCGCACTTTCACGCGCGCTACCGGGATTACCCGGCGCCACAAAAACCTTGTCAGCCAGCGGCGATTGCGCCGCTTTCCAGGCCAGCGCATGTTCGCGCCCGCCGTTGCCGATGATCAGAATATTCATTTATTTTCCTTTTTATTCGTCAAGCGTATTGCCTACGCCCTTAACATCCGTCTGACCGGGACTGCCTGCCCCGCCGCGTTATTTTTAGTGTCTGAAATGGCGCATTTTTGTCAATACCATCACCATATTATGCTCGTTTGCCGCGTCGATCACTTCCTGATCGCGCATTGAGCCGCCCGGATGGATCACACATTCGATCCCCGCTTTAGCCGCCGCATCAATACCGTCACGGAACGGGAAGAACGCATCGGAAGCCATCACGCAGCCTTTGACTTCCAGCCCTTCGTCCTGCGCTTTAATCGCGGCGATTTTGGCCGAATATACCCGGCTCATCTGCCCGGCGCCGATGCCGACGGTTTGCTTGTCTTTGGCATACACAATGGCGTTGGATTTCACGAATTTCGCCACTTTCCAGCAAAACAGCAGATCGCTTAATTCTTTTTCTGTCGGCTGGCGTTTGCTTACCACTTGCAGATCATCAATACCGACCATCGCCAGATCCGCTTCCTGCACCAACAGGCCACCGTTGACCCGTTTAAAGTCCAAACGCGGCTGCGCGCTGTCCCACTGACCGCACGCCAGCACCCGCACATTTTTCTTTTTCGCCGTTATGTCAAGGGCTTCGGCAGAAACCGCCGGCGCAATAATCACTTCCACAAACTGACGTTCAATAATAGCCTGCGCCGTTTTGCCGTCCAGTTCGCGGTTAAAGGCGATAATGCCGCCGAAAGCCGAGGTCGGATCGGTCTGATAAGCACGCTGATAAGCCTCCAGAATATCCGCTCCCAGCGCCACGCCGCACGGATTGGCGTGTTTGACGATAACACAGGCGGGCTGCTCAAAGGATTTCACACATTCAAGGGCGGCGTCGGTATCGGTGATATTGTTATACGACAGCGCTTTGCCCTGTAACTGACGGGCGGTGGAAACACTCGCTTCTTTAACGTGATTTTCGACATAAAACGCCGCGTTTTGATGGCCGTTTTCGCCGTAACGCATGGTTTGTTTGCGCACGAAATTTAAGTTTAAAGTCCGCGGAAACTGACCGCACTTCGCTTCAGCCTCGTCTTCTTCCGCGGCAAAATACGGTTTGACCAACTGCCCGAAATAGTTAGCAATCATGCTGTCGTATTGCGCCGTATGTTCAAAGGCTTTAATCGCCAAGTCGAACCGGGTTTCAAAAGTCAGGCTGTTGTGGTGACGATCCATTTCCGCCAGAATGGCATCAAAATCACCGTTATTGACCACAATCGCCACATCTTTATGATTTTTAGCCGCGGATCGCACCATCGTCGGCCCGCCGATGTCGATATTTTCCACCGCCTCTTCCAGCGTACAACCCGCTTTTGCCACCGTTTGGGCGAAGGGGTACAGGTTCACCACCACCATATCAATCGGTTCGATATGATGTTCACGCATGATTTGATCGTCCGTACCGCGCCGTCCTAAAATGCCGCCGTGAACTTTCGGATGCAGGGTTTTGACCCGACCGTCCATCATTTCCGGAAAACCGGTATAATCCGACACTTCCGTTACCGGCAAGCCGTTGTCGGCTAATAATTTTGCCGTGCCGCCGGTGGAAAGCAGTTTCACGCCGCGCTGCACAAGACCTTGCGCAAAGCCGACGATACCTGTTTTATCCGAAACGCTTAATAATGCCTGACGAATGGGGCGATGTGATTGCATTGAAAAATTTCCTTTTTAAATTGATAACTAACCAGAAACAAAAAACCGGGGCATTATAACGCAAACGGTTGCGTTTATGTAGGGTCTGCGCGCAATTTGACATAAAAAAACCCGCATTACGCGGGTTGATTGAAACGACATTCGCAAGCGCAATATTATTTCTGCGCCCGCTTGTTATCCAAGGCAAAGGCGCCGGCGCCGGAAAACACAAAATATAAGAACACCAGCGCATATAACGCCGCCAGTTCGCCCTGATTAACCAACGGCAGCAGCAGATTATCCGCCGAGGCGTGAATAAAGAAATAGGCATATGCCATTTGACCGGACAGAATAAACGCCGCCGGGCGGGTAAACAGGCCTAAAATAAATAACACACCGCCGACAATTTCAATAATTCCGCCGATGCCGTACAACGAAAACAGCGGCACGCCGCCGTTGCCGCCGGTCATGGAAAGCGGAAATTCAAATAATTTCGCCGTGCCGTGCAGTAAAAACATATAACCGGCGATAATGCGTAATAACGCCAGAAAATAGGGGCTGTATTTGTTTAATGAATTCATAAAGTATTCCTTTGCTAAATAACCGAAAATCCCTGTTATCCGTTAACAGGTCCGAGGACTTCAGATCATAACGGAATCCGGCGGACGCCACAACCGCCGGGCAAAGAAAAGGACTTTTTCATTTCAGTTAAGAATAAAAACTACTGCCCGATATTTTTCAATAATTGGTTAAAGAACGGTTGCGCCGGCATAAATCCGGTAATCCGGGAATTGGCGATTTCCTCCCCCTGAGCATTAAAAAACAGAATGGTCGGTAAGCCGATCACCTTCAATTTTTCCGTTAATTCCGTATTTTGCGGGCTGTTTTTGGTCATATCCACCTGTAACAGCAGCACGTTTTCAAACGCTGTTCGTACCTGAGGATCAGTGAAGGTATATTGTTCAAATTCCTTGCAGGCCACACACCAATCGGCGTACAGATCAAGCATCGCAACGGTTTTCGGATTGCTACGCAAAGCCTGCTGCAATTCGGCATAACTGCTAATTCGCCGGAAGTTTACCGCCTGAGAAACGGCGGAATGTTGCACCGCACTTTCCTGCCCGTGCGGTACGGCGCCCCATACCCAATCCTGTAGCGGCTTGGCGAAAATCAGTGCGCCGATAAGCCATACGATGCGCAACACCAAACCGACTCCGTGATTTTTCATTTGCAATGCCAGCCACAGGAAAAAGACCAGTCCCCACAGCGCCCATAAACGGCTCGCCCAGCTATCCGGCAGCAAACGGGACAGCAGAAAAACCGGCAATGCCAGCATCACAAAGCCGAACGCCTGTTTGACTTTTACCATCCATGCGCCGGATTGCGGCAAAATCCGGTTACCGAACACCGTAATCAGCATTAACGGCAGCCCCATGCCTAACGCCAGTAAATACAGGGTCAGAGCGCCGGTGAGCAAATCCCCGCTTTGCGCGACATACAGCAAAGCCCCCGACAGAGGCGCAGACGTACAAGGCGAGGCGACAAGGCCTGCAATCATCCCCATCACAAAAACGCCGCCGAACGCACCGCGCTTTTGCTGCTGACTGAGCAAAGTCAGGCGGGTTTGCAGCGAACTCGGCAGCTGCAAGGTGAACAGCCCGAACATCGACAGCGCCAGCAGCACAAAAATCACCGACAGGCCAATCAAAACCGGCGGGCTTTGCAAGGCAATCTGAAACGGCAGACCAATCGCCGCCACCGCAAGGCCGAGCAAGGTGTAAGTCAGCGCCATGCCCTGCACATAAGCAAAACTCAGCCCCAGCGCGCGCGCCGTATTCGGACGCTGTTTACCGCCGCCAATCACAATCGCCGACAACAGCGGCAACATCGGCAGAACGCAAGGCGTAAACGCCAGCCCGATGCCGAGCAAAAAGAACCCGAACACCGCATAACGGCTCTCAAACAGCCTTTCCGCCAGTCTGTCCTGCTCGCTTAACGACGCCGAAAGTGCGGTGCTTTTTGGCGCTGAAATTCCGCCCTCCGCCTGCGCGCCGTGGTTATCGGCAACGGTATGCAAGGCAATTTCCCGGCTTTCCGGCGGATAACAAAAACCGTCGGTGCAACCCTGATAGGTCACCCGCAGCCATTCGCTACGGCGCTCCTGCGGTAACGGCACCTTTAAGGCTAACGCATGACGATAAATATCCGTGTCGCCGAAAAACTCGTCATGATGCCTTTCCGACGGCGGAAAATCGATCCCTTCGATGTTTCCCTGTTGATCTTCGATCAGAATTTCTTTTTTATACAGATAATAGCCGTCCGCAATTTTCCATTCTAATGCCATGGAATCCGCGTTTTGCTCGAACACAAAGCGAAAGGCGTCATCGGCTTTTAAAAAGGAGGATTTAGCGTCGAACAGCCCTGCCTGCGCGCAAAGTGCGGTGAAAATCAGGGTTAAAATTAGAATATATTTTTTCATAGCTAAACATAATCATTATCAATTGACATACCCGACGGGATTTTAACACAATCGGCCGCAAAGACAGGAAAAAAATCAGCGCGGCAAAACAAACTTACTTTATCTAAAAAAATAAGTTTGATAATTGTTCTTATTTGTTGTAGTATGCTCGGACATAGTTATTTTTCAATAAAAAATAAGAAGGTTTTAAATTATGAAAAAAGGTATTCATCCGGAAAATTACCGTACCGTATTATTTTATGACAGCAATGCCAAACAAGGGTTTCTGATTCGTTCCTGCGCGCGTACCAGCACGACCATGAAATGGGAAGACGGCAAAGAATATCCGCTGTTTATGTGCGATACCTCCTCCGCCTCTCACCCGTTTTATACCGGTAAGACCAGACAAATCGCCAATGAAGGCCGCGCCAGCGAGTTTGCTAACCGTTACGGCCGGTTCGGCGCCTTAAAATCAAAATAAGGCGGTCGGCATGCAGGTATTATCATCGTTAAAAAGCGCCAAAACCCGCCATCCGGGTTGTAAAATCGTGCGTCGTCACGGCGTGGTTTATGTTATTTGTAAAGAAAACCCGCGTTTTAAAGCTCGTCAGGGCGGTAAGAAAAAAAGATAGTTTTTATTTTGGTATCACTCCTCAACATTTCTCCCTCCTTTCGCGGAGGGAGTTTTTTTGCTTTAAAAATCAATATCCATGATATAGATCATAAAATCAAAAGTTAATTAAATAATTTCAATATTTCCCGCTTGTTACAATAATGTTGCAATTATACAATTACGAATTTAAAATACCCGAGGTTAATCATCCGGTTAAATTAGTTAAACGGACACAGAACGTCCGCGAGGAAGGAATACGATAATGGTTACTCCACAGATTTTAATTGTTGAAGATGAAGCAATTACCAGAAATACGTTAAAAAGCATCTTTGAAGCGGAAGGATACGACGTATTCGAGGCCTGCGACGGCACGCAAATGCACAAAATCCTTTCCGCACAGGAAGTGAACCTTGTGATTATGGACATCAATTTGCCGGGCAAGAACGGGTTGATGCTCGCCCGCGAACTGCGCGAAAACACCGATACGGCGTTGATGTTTTTAACCGGCAGAGACAATGAAGTGGATAAAATTTTAGGGCTGGAAATCGGTGCAGACGATTATATTACCAAGCCGTTTAACCCGCGCGAGCTGACGATCCGCGCCAGAAATCTGCTACAGCGCACCATGCAGGAACATCACAAAACCGCCAATCAGCATATTGAGCAATACCGTTTTAACGGCTGGACGCTGGATCTCAACAGCCGCTCACTGATTAATCCGGAAGGCGAAGAATATAAACTGCCGCGCAGCGAATTCCGCGCAATGCTGCATTTCTGTGAAAATCCGGGCAAAATTCAAACCCGCGAAGAATTATTAAGAAAAATGACCGGCCGCGAACTCAAACCGCAGGACAGAACCGTGGATGTCACCATTCGTCGCATCCGCAAACATTTCGAAGATCACCCCGATACGCCGGAAATCATCGCCACCATTCACGGCGAAGGCTACCGTTTCTGCGGTGATATTGAAGACTAAGATCAAATCCGGAGCAATCAAAACTAAAAAAGTGCGGTGAAATTCACCGCACTTTTCGTTTTTTCGCTGTGTTTGCCGGCTGCCGTTCGGTAGGTCAGTCGTCCTCATCGTCACTGTCCGGCGTTACCGCATCCACTACCGCACCGGTCGTTTTCACCGCCACTTTACCGGCCGTGGCGACCGTGCCGACGGCCAGTCCTACCGCGGAGGTAACGATACAACCGTTTAACAGCACACAGCAAAATCCCAGCCCTAAAAATCGGAAAAATACGTTCATCGTTGTCCTTCAAAACCTGTCATTATATGCCGTCTTTTTGCCATCAGCGCGGCGGGAAAATGCCCAAACTGTCCCACATCGCATCGATTTTTTTCACCACTTCGGGATCTTTTTTAATCGGTACGCCCCATTCACGCTGAGTTTCGCCCGGCCATTTATTGGTGGCATCAATGCCCATTTTCGAGCCTAACCCCGCCACCGGCGAAGCGAAATCCAGATAATCGATCGGCGTATGTTCCACAATTGTGCAATCGCGCGCCGGATCGCTGCGGGTGGTGATCGCCCAAATCACATCTTTCCAATCCCGCGCGTTGATATCCTCATCGCAGACGATCACGAATTTAGTGTACATAAACTGGCGCAGGAACGACCAAACCCCCATCATCACCCGTTTGGCGTGACCGGCATATTGTTTTTTAATCGTCACCACCGCCAGACGATAAGAGCAGCCTTCCGGCGGCAGATAAAAATCGACGATTTCCGGAAACTGTTTCTGCAAAATCGGAATAAACACTTCGTTCAGCGCCTCGCCCAACACCGCCGGTTCGTCAGGCGGGCGTCCGGTATAGGTGGAATGATAAATGGGATCTTTACGCATGGTAATATGCGTTACGGTAAACACCGGAAAATATTCCTGTTCGTTATAATAGCCGGTGTGATCGCCGTAAGGTCCTTCAAGGGCGGTTTCATTCGGATCAATATAACCTTCCAGCACAATTTCCGCCCCTGCCGGTACCTCCAGATCATTGCTGACCGATTTCACCACTTCCGTTTTGTTGCCGCGCAATAATCCGGCAAAGGCATATTCCGACAAACTGTCCGGCACCGGCGTCACCGCGCCCAAAATGGTGGCGGGATCCGCCCCCAGCGCCACGGAGACCGGAAACGGTTGATTCGGATACGCCGCTTTCCAGTCCTGCAAATCCAACGCACCGCCGCGATGAGAAAGCCAGCGCATAATCAGCTTATTTTTGCCGATCAGCTGCTGACGGTAAATGCCCAGATTCTGACGCGCTTTATGCGGGCCGCGGGTAATCGTCAGCCCCCAGGTCACCAGCGGCGCCACGTCTTCTTTCCAGCAATGCATAATCGGCAGTTGATATAAATCCACCTGCTCGCCGCTCAGCACCTGCTGCTGACAATCCGCCCGCCCCAGCACTTTGGTCGGCATATTCAATACCTGCTTAAACTGCGGCAGGGTCAACCACAAATCCTTAAACCCTCTCGGCGGCTGCGGCTCTTTCAAAAACGCCAGCAGTTGCCCCACTTCGCGCAGCGCAGACACCTCTTCCCGCCCCATGCCCATGGCGACGCGTTTCGGCGTACCGAACAGATTGCACAGCACCGGTATGCGAAACCCTTTCGGATTTTCAAACAGCAACGCCGGCCCGCCGGCGCGTAAAGTGCGGTCGGCAATTTCCGTCATTTCCAGATAAGGATCGATCTGCTGCGTAATCCGTTTCAGCTCGCCCTGTTGTTCTAATAACGCCAGAAAATCGCGTAAATTTTTATATTTCATAGGCTGATTATCATCCTGTTTAATGGTGTGCGCATTGTTATAAAGAATAACCGCCAATGCAAGCCTTTTTGCTATATTTTCCGTTATTAGGTAGAATGAGCGCCAACCAAATTCAGCACATCAGCAGGCAATATGACAAAGAAAAAAGCAAAAGTCGGCTCAAATACCATCGCCCTAAACAAACGGGCAAGACACGACTATTTTATTGAAGATGAAATCGAAGCGGGACTGTCGCTGCAAGGCTGGGAAGTGAAATCCATGCGCGCGGGCAAAGCCAACATCAGCGACAGCTACATTATTTTTAAACACGGCGAAGCCTATTTATTCGGCGCCAGCATCCAGCCCTTAAGCGTCGCCTCCACCCATATCGTCTGCGACCCGACCCGCACCCGCAAATTATTGTTAAACCAGCGCGAACTGGCCTCCCTGTTCGGCAAAGCTAACCGCGACGGTTTCACCATCGTCGCTCTGGCGTTATATTGGAAAGGCGCGTGGGCGAAGGTCAAAATCGGTCTGGCGAAAGGGAAAAAACAACATGATAAACGGGAAGACATCAAAGAGCGCGAATGGCGGCTGACCAAAGACCGGATCATGAAAAACGCCGCACGCGGCTAAGCAACGGTTTTGACCTTGATGCTAGGATTGACGAGGAGTGCGAAAAAAGCCGGTATAACCCTATCACAGGCCAGCGTCGAATCGTCCGGGCGGATTGATATTCGCCCTTTTCATTTGTTTTCAGCGCCGCTCTTCCGTCGCCCCGGCAAAATACATATCGATAATGCCACGACAGCAGAAGCGCAAAAAAAGCGCAATATTGACCGCACTTTTATGCCGGTTTATCGCTGACGGCTTCCACCCGGCTGAAAATCTCGCCCTGTGCCAAGCGGGTGGTCAGGCGCTCGCCGATCTTCACCTGACGGCAGTGAGTGACTGCGCAACCCGCTTCATTCTGCGCAATGGAATAGCCGCGCGCCAGCACTTTCAGCGGGCTTAATCCGTCCAGTTTGCCACATAACGCGGCGATATGATGCCGTTGCAATGCCAAATGCTTTTCTGCCGCCAGATCGAGCCGCACTTGCAGTTGACGGATCCTCTGCCCTTGCTTTTGCAGCCGGTAAGGCAGCGGATTGTTATACAGCCGATCGCAAAGTGCGGTCAGATTTTGCCGTTTTTTATCCTGCCATTGCATCATCGCCCGCTGCAACCGGTGCATAAACTGCTGCATTTCACGCTGCTGCAAACGCAGCTGAGTTTGCGGATGCCGGTTTTGCAGGCGCTGGCGCATATGCCGCAGCGCTTGCGTTTTCTGTTCGAACAGCCGATCAAACGCCAAATCCAAGCGCTGCCGTTTATCCCGCAGACGACGCAATAATTCCTGCTGATCACGGCTGACCAGTTCGGCGGCGGCGGAAGGCGTCGGCGCGCGCAAATCGGCGACAAAATCCGCAATGGTCACGTCGGTTTCATGCCCCACGGCGCTGATCACCGGCAGCGCGGAATGAAAAATCGCCCGCGCCAACGCTTCTTCATTAAAGCACCATAAATCCTCCAGCGATCCACCGCCGCGCCCGACAATCAACACATCCACTTCCTGCCGCCGATTCGCCAGTTCAAGGGTGCGTACGATTTCCGCCGTCGCTTCTTTACCCTGTACCGCGGTCGGATAAATCACCACGCGCAGGCTCGGATCGCGGCGCTGCAAAATATGCAGCATATCCTGCAGGGCGGCGCCGGTGGCCGAGGTGATAATGCCGACCGCGCGACAAAAGTGCGGTAGCGTTTTCTTCAGATTCTGCGCAAACAGCCCCTCCGCCGCCAGCTTCAGCTTTAATGCGTCAAATTGCTGTTGCAGTAATCCTTCGCCCGCCGGCTGCATGCTTTCAATAATCAGCTGATAGTCGCCGCGCGGTTCATACAGACTGACATTTGCCCGCACCAGCACCTGCATGCCGTTTTGCGGGCGAAACGCCACGCGCAGATTTTTCATCCGGAACATGGCGCAGCGCACCTGCGCATTTTCATCCTTCAGCGTCAGATACCAGTGACCGGAGACCGGCTGACTGAAATTAGAAATTTCTCCCGTCAGCCAGACCGCGCCGAATTGCCCTTCCAGCATTTGGCGTACCGACTGATTAAGCTGCGAGACGGAATAAATGTTGGCGTTACTCATCGTTATTCGTCCAGCAATACCCAGCCGTCATCCAGCCAGTTGCAAATGCTGTCCGGCAGCAGCTGAAGTGCGGTCTGTTTTTCCGCCGTTTGTGCCGCCAGCGCTAAAATATCCTGCCAGTTAAGGCGACGGCCGTCAGCCAGATGTTTTAAAATCAGCGCTTCCAGCGGGTTGAGTTCGTCCAGCCATTCGCCGTTGGCGTAAATCCGCAACGGCTGCCGCGTATAAACCAGTTTGCAGTTGTTATCCTGTACCAGCCGCGCCTTTTCCTGTGTTAAACGCAAGCGCACCTCATCCGGCTCGGCCATATCGCCGGTCGGCAGCAGTTCATAACGGCGCGTGCTGACCGCGGCGGCCACCGCCTGCTGAAACAGACGTTCAAACGGCGCCGACTGTGCCAGCGTCGCCAGCAGCTGCCGTTTCATTTCCGCAACCGTCGCCGGATCAAGTTCGCCGCTTGGCTGTACCGACGGGCGCAAACGCAGCGGTATTGCAAATTCGTTCAGATCGCAGTCAGGATGTGGCTGGCAAAGCGCTTTATTAATGTTTTCCAGCAAATCCGTCGGATTCGGATAACGCAAACCGAAAGAGAAGGTCAGACAATCATCCTGCGCCACGCCGTAATGCGACAGGCGCGACGGAATATATAACACATCGCCCGGCGCCATCACCTCGTCCAGCACCAGCTCGCCCATATCGTCAAAAATGCGGATCGGCTGATTCGGTTTGAACTCGGTAGCGGGATCGCACCACTTGCCCAGCTGCCAGCGGCGATGGCCGTAGCCCTGCACCAGAAAAACATCATATTCGTCATAATGTTTGCCTACCGAACCGCCCGGCGGCGCATAAGACACCATAATATCGTCGCGCTGCCATTGCGGAATAAAACCAAAAGCGCGCCACAATTGCCCCAGCTCCGTTGACCATTGTTCCATATTCTGTACCAGCACTGTCCAACACGGCGGCAAGTCGGCAAAATCGGCGGCCGTCAGCGGGCTGGGGGTGAACGTCCAGTTATCGTCGTCGTATTGTTTCAGCAAACGGGCGGTCACCTCTTCGCTTTGTGCCAGTTCAAGAATATCCTGCGGTTCGAAGCGGCCGACGATCTGCGGTAAACCGTTGCGGATCAGCAGCGGCTTTTGCTGCCAGTAATCACGCAAAAAAATCGCCGGCGTAATCGGTTCGGGTAAACAGAAGTCAGTCATGTTGCGTCTCCTTTTGCGCCACTTTCGCCGATTGCTTCGCCAGTTTCTCGGCCTGTTTCTGCGCCAGTTGTTCCTGTTGCTGCTGTGCCGCCCGCTTGCGGCGGATGTCTTTCGGATCGGCCAGCAGCGGACGATAAATCTCAATGCGATCGCCGTCTTGCAGCGGATCGCTCAGTTTGGCCGGCCGGCTGAAAATGCCGACTTTATTTTCACGCAGATCAATCTCGGTAAACTGCTGCAAAATGCCCGATTGTAAAATGGCGCTCTGCACCGTCGTGCCGGCCTCCACATGAAAGCCTTTTAAATAATAATGGTCGGGAAAAGCATAAGCGATTTCAATGTTTATCTGTGCCACGGCAAGCTCCTTAGTGATAGATCGCTTTCGCCCGCTGTTTGAACGCATCCACCATTTTGCCGGTTAAATGGGTGAAAATCCGTCCGAACGCCAGCGCAATAATCGGGTTGGAAAATTCAAATTCCAGATCCAGCGAAATTTTACAGCATTGTTCGTCAAGTTCGTCAAACGTCCAGCGCCCGTGCAGAAATTCAAACGGCCCTTCCGCCAACCGCATCGTAATGCTGCGATCCGGCGTCATTCGGTTGCGAGTGGTAAAGCGCTGGCTGATGCCGGCTTTGCTGATAGTCAGCTCCGCCGTCAGCTCCTGCGGGTTTGGCGTAACGGTGCGGGCGGCGACGCAGCCCGGCAAAAATTCCGGATAGCGTTCGTAATCGTTGACTAAGGCATACATTTGCGCGGCGCTGTACGGCACCAGCGCACTTTGATTCACACTTGGCATGGCAATCGCTATTATCTATTATGTGGTTAAAAAAACTTTGCTATTATAGCGAAAAAGTGCGGTCAAAAATAAGGAAAAAATATGAATTGGTTATGGTTTGCGGTCGGTTCGGCCTTTTTCGCCGGTCTGACCGCCATTTTCGGCAAACTCGGGGTTGAAGGTATCAACAGTAATCTGGCGACCTTTATCCGTACCGTCGTGGTGCTGTTCGTTGCCGGCGGCATTATCACCATGCGCAATGAATGGCAGCTGCCGCAGCATATCGCCGCCCGCCCGATGACCTTTTTACTGCTGTCCGGCGTTGCCACCGGCTTATCCTGGCTGTGTTATTACCGCGCGCTGCAAATGGCGCCCGCCTCTTGGGTCGCGCCGATCGATAAACTCAGCGTGGTGATCGCCATTGTGTTAGGCATCGTCATTTTAGGCGAGCCTATCAGCAGCAAACTGATTATCGGCGCGCTGCTAATCTTATCCGGAGTGTTAGTGCTGGCGCTGTAAGGCGTGATTGAGTCCCCGGGCATTTTCCGCTACAATAGCCCACCTTTTTTATTTCAGCGGACAACATCGGAACCATGGCAGAAATCAAATTAATCGTCGGGCTGGGCAATCCGGGCGATAAATATGCCGACACCCGCCACAACGCCGGCGAATGGCTGCTTAACCGTTTGGCGCGACAGTTTAATTTCAGCTTAAAAGAAGACGGCAAATTTTTCGGCAAAACGGCGCGCGCGCTGATCCACGGGCAGGAAGTGCGTTTTTTGCTGCCGACGACCTTTATGAATCTCAGCGGTAAAGCGGTGGGGGCGCTGGCGGCCTTTTACCGGATTAAGCCGGAGGAAATCCTGATTATTCACGATGAGCTGGATTTACCGCCCGGAGTGGCGAAAATCAAATTGGGCGGCGGACACGGCGGGCATAACGGCTTGCGCGACAGTATCGCTCAGCTCGGCAACAATAAAAATTTCTATCGGTTAAGAATCGGCATCGGCCATCCGGGCGATAAAAATCTGGTGGCCGCCTATGTTCTGAGCAAACCCGCACCGGCGGATCGCCTGCGCATCGATAAAGCGTTGGAGGAAGCCGCCGCCTGCGTGGATATTCTGCTTCGTGAGGGAATAACCAAAGCGACCAATCGGTTAAACAGTTTTAAAGCATAAATAAAAATGACAATGAAAGGAAAATATTATGGGATTTAAATGCGGTATCGTCGGCCTGCCGAATGTAGGCAAATCGACCCTTTTTAATGCGCTGACCAAAGCCGGTATTGAAGCGGCGAACTACCCGTTTTGCACGATCGAGCCGAATACCGGTGTAGTGCCGATGCCGGATCCGCGTCTGGACGCCCTGGCGAAGATCGTCAATCCTGAACGCGTGCTGCCGACCACCATGGAATTTGTGGACATTGCCGGTTTAGTGGCGGGCGCCAGCAAAGGCGAAGGGCTGGGCAATAAATTCCTCGCCAATATCCGGGAAACCGATGCCATCGGACATGTGGTGCGCTGTTTTGAAAATGACGATATCGTTCACGTCGCCGGTAAAATCGATCCGGCGGAAGATATCGACACCATCAATACCGAACTGGCGCTGGCGGATTTAGACAGCTGCGAACGCGCCATTCAGCGTTTACAAAAACGAGCCAAGGGCGGCGACAAAGAAGCGAAATTCGAGCTTTCGGTCATGGAAAAAATTCTGCCGGTACTGGAAAACGCGGGCATGATTCGCGCAATCGGGCTGGATAAAGAGGAATTGCAGGCGATCAAAAGCTATAATTTTCTGACCTTAAAACCGACCATGTATATCGCCAATGTCAATGAAGACGGTTTTGAAAATAATCCGTATCTGGATCGGGTGCGCGACATCGCCGAGCGTGAAGGCGCCGTGGTAGTGCCGGTGTGTGCGGCCATCGAGTCGGAAATCGCCGAGCTGGAAGACGATGAAAAAATCGAATTTCTACAGGATCTGGGCATTGAAGAGCCGGGGTTAAACCGTGTGATCCGCGCCGGTTACGCGCTGTTGAATCTGCAAACTTATTTCACCGCCGGGGTGAAAGAAGTGCGCGCCTGGACCGTTTCCGTCGGCGCCACCGCACCGAAAGCGGCGGCGGTGATCCATACCGATTTTGAAAAAGGCTTTATCCGCGCCGAAGTGATTTCCTATGAGGATTTTATCCGCTACAACGGCGAAAACGGTGCCAAAGAAGCGGGCAAATGGCGGCTGGAAGGCAAAGATTATATCGTACAGGACGGCGATGTGATGCATTTCCGTTTTAATGTTTAAGCAAATTGCGCAATATTCGGCATGCCATAAAACATCACCCAAAAGCACCGCACTTTTTCAGCGTAAAGTGCGGTGTTTTTTCAGCATAAATCTCAATCAACATCACCCTATACAGGAAAACCAAGCGATGACAATCACTCTTCTCGACGGCGGTATGAGCCGTGAATTAATGCGCCTTAACGCCCCTTTCCGCCAACCGGAATGGTCGGCGCTGGCGCTGTATGAACAACCCGATGCGGTGCAGCGGGTACACGAAAACTTTATCGCCACCGGCGCGCAAGTCATCACCACCAACAGCTATGCGGTGGTGCCGTTTCATATCGGCGACCGGCGCTTTCATGCCGACGGCAAAACCCTCGCCGATCTGGCCGGTCGTCTGGCGAAAAGTGCGGTGCAAAAAAGCGGTAAAGCGGTGAAAATTGCCGGCTCGCTGCCGCCGCTGTTCGGCTCTTACCGTCCGGATCTGTTCCGTCCGGGACAGGTTAAATCCATCGCTCAACCGCTGATTGATGGGCTTGCGCCCTATGTTGATCTGTGGCTGTGCGAAACCCAAAGCAGCATTATCGAGCCGCAATCCATCAAACCGTTATTGCCGGATAACCGCCCGTTGTGGGTGTCCTTTACCTTAAAAGACGACGAACCGACGCCAACGCCGCAGCTGCGTTCGGGCGAAACGGTGCAAAGTGCGGTGCAAAAAATGACGGAATTGAGCGTTGATGCCATTTTGTTCAATTGCTGCCAGCCGGAAGTGATCGGACAGGCATTGCAGATCACTCGACAAACGCTGCAACGCTTAAACGCCGGACAAATCCGCACCGGCGCCTATGCCAATGCCTTTGCTCCGCAACAGAACAATAGCGCCAATGACGGCTTGGATGAGGTGCGTAAAGATCTTGACCCGCAGGCTTACCTGAACTGGGCGCAGCAATGGGTGCAGGCGGGCGCCGGCATTATCGGCGGTTGCTGCGGCATCGGGCTTGAACACATCAAAATGCTCAGCGAAAATCTGCGATAGGAGCGAAAATGTCGAACAAAAAAATCGGTTTAATGTCGCTGACGGCGCTGGTATTAAGTTCCATGATCGGCTCCGGTATTTTCAGTCTGCCGCAGAATATGGCCGCTGTCGCCGGTGCGCAAGCCTTGCTGATCGGCTGGCTGATTACCGGCGTCGGGATTATTTTTCTCGGTCTGTCATTTTTCTATATTTCCCGTTTAAAACCGGAACTGGACGGCGGCATTTATACCTATGCACGCGAAGGATTCGGCAATTTGCTGGGCTTTATCTCCGCATGGGGCTACTGGCTGTGTGCCACTATCGGCATTGTCGGCTATCTGGTGGTGGCATTCGAAGGAATCGGCACCTTTACCGACAGCGAACAGTTCGTCTTATTCGGGCAGGGCAATACGATCGCCGCCTTTCTCGGCGCTTCGCTGATCTTATGGCTGGTACACGGCTTAATTGCGCGCGGAATTAAAGAAGCCGCCGCCGTCAATCTGATCGCCACGGCGGTTAAGGTGTTTCCGCTACTGTTATTTATTGTGCTGGCGCTGTACTTTTTTTCACCGCAAACCTTCACCCAGGATATGCCGGGCGCCGCGTTAAATGTGCCGGTTAGCGATCAGGTTAAACATACGATGCTGATCACGTTGTGGGTGTTTACCGGGGTGGAAGGCGCCGCCGTGCTGTCCGCCCATGCGAAAAAAAGAAGCGATGTGGGGCTGGCCACCGTACTGGGGATTATCATCGCCTTAGTGCTGTATATCGCAATTACCGTGCTGTCGCTCGGCATAATGCCGCGCGAGGTGATCGCCGGTATGTCGAATCCGTCCATGGCAGGCTTATTAAACGGCATGATCGGCCCACTCGGCAAAGTAATTATCACCTTTTGTCTGATCGTCTCCGTGCTGGCGTCTTATATCAGCTGGACCATGTACTGCGCCGAAGTGCCGTATCGCGGCGCCAGAAACGGCGCCTTTCCGCAGATTCTGAATAAACTCAACCGCAACGATGTGCCGATTAACGCATTATGGTTCACCGGCTTAGTGGTGCAGTTTTGTCTGCTGCTGGTATTGTTGACCGGAAAAAGCTATGAAACCCTGCTGTTGATTTCCACCTCCATGATTCTGGTGCCTTATTTATTAATCGGCGCATACCTGCTTAAACTCGCCATCCAACACCATGCCGCCTGGTATATCAAACTCACCGGTTTTATGGCGACCTTATACGGCTTGTGGATTTTATACGCGGCGGGGCTGCAATATTTGCTGCTGTCCGCAGTGCTTTATGTGCCGGGCATTGCGCTGTTTTTGTATTCCGACTATCAGTCGCACGGCCGGATAACACTGCGCGGGTTTGAAAAACTCATCCTCGCTTTTATTGCGGCGCTATTCTGTTATGCGCTGTACCGCTTACCGGAATTACTGGCGGCCTGAGCGCCGGATAAACGGCAAAAAGTGCGGTCAAAAAACCGGTATTTTTTCGACCGCACTTTTCCTTTTTAGGCAACCGTTTGCTTAAGGCGGAAATTACAGTATAATTCGCCATCTTTTTATCATCTCAAGGGAAATTATGAACACGAACCTGCTTTATTCCGTCGAGGACAAACCGCCGTTTGGCTTAAGTCTGTTATTGGCCGCTCAGCATTTATTAGCCGCACTGGGCGGTATTATCGCGGTGCCTTTGGTAATCGGCAATGTGCTGCAATTGCCGACCGAGGATACGATTACGCTGGTCAACGCCGCGCTGCTGATCTCCGGTGTGGTGACCATGATTCAATGCCGCGGTCTGGGGCCTGTCGGTATCCGCCTGCCGAGCGTCATGGGCACCAGTTTCACCTTTGTGGCGGCGGCGCTGGCGATCGGGTTCAGCGAATCCGGCGTGGCGGGCATTCTCGGCGCCTCGTTGGTCGGTTCGCTGGTCATGATTATCGGCAGTTTTTTCATGCCCTATATCCGCAAACTGTTTCCGCCGGTGGTTACCGGCACCGTCGTGATGATGATCGGGCTGAGCCTGATTCCGGTGGCGGTGGATTGGTTTGCCGGCGGTCAGCGCGGTGATGCCAATTACGCCACGCCGGAAAATCTGATGATGGCAAGTTTCGTGCTGGTGATCGTAGTGATTCTGGTGCAATGGGGCAAAGGCATTTTCTCGGCAGCGGCAATCGTTATCGGCATGCTGACCGGTTATATCGTCGCGCTGGCATTAGGCTGGGTCAGTTTTGACGGCGTCAAAAACGCTCAAACTTTCGCCCTTCCTCAACCGCTGCATTTCGGTCTGGAATTCCCTGTTGCCGGCATTATCGGTATGTCCATCGCTTATCTGGTGACGATTGTCGAATCCAGCGGCAATTTCTTAGCGCTGGGCAACGCCACTAAAACCGAAATTACCGGTAAACATCTGCGCGGCGGCGTGCTGTGCGACGGCTTGGGTTCGGCGCTGGCGGCGATTATGTCCACCACGCCTTTTTCGTCGTTCTCGCAAAATATCGGCGTCATTTCCTTAACCGGCGTGGCCAGCCGTTATGTCGTTACCATCACCGGCGCACTGCTGGCGCTGGCCGGTCTGTTTCCGGTTTTCGGCGCCCTTATCGTGTCCATTCCGCTGCCGGTGTTGGGCGGCGCCGGGTTAATGATGTTCGCCATGATTATCGCGGCGGGCATTCAGATGCTGGACAGCATTGAGCGCAGCAAACGCAACGGCTTGATTATCGCCATTTCCATCGGCTGCGGTCTGGCGGTGACTACCCGCCCGGAACTGCTGGATAAATTACCGCACTTTTTCAAAGAAGTGCTGGGCTCCGGGATCACCGTCGGCTCATTATTGGCGTTGATTTTGAACCTGATCCTGCCGCAGGATAAACCGGCCAAAAACGCGCCGTCAATCACCACAGCAGAGTAATAGCTTCAGCTGCCGCCTGACAAGGGTGAAAAGTGCAGTCAAAAAACACGCATAAATCCGCCACGGTGCATTTTGGCAACGGTGCGGATTTTTGCTATACTGCGCCGTCAATGTTATCAGCGAGGAAAAAACCATGGAACCGATGCCGAATTGTCCGCAATGTCGCGGCGAATATGTTTATCACGACGGGCTGAATTTTGTCTGCCCGGACTGCGCGCACGAATGGTCGGGCGATGAACCCGCCGCGGAGCAAGAAAAAATCGTGAAAGACAGCAACGGCAATGTACTGAACGACGGCGATGCGGTGATTCTGATCAAGGATTTAAAGGTGAAAGGCTCTTCAATTGTGCTGAAAAAAGGCACGAAAGTTAAAAGCATCCGTTTGGTGGACGGCGATCATGATGTGGATTGCAAAATCGACGGACAGAGTTTTTCATTAAAATCCGAATTTCTGAAAAAAGCCTAAATCCGAGTTTACCGCCAATGCCGGCCTTGGTGCCGGCATCGTCGCATTTAACAGCCGCCGGCGTCGGCTAACGATAAACAGGCATCCGCCAGCGTTGCGCTGAAATGCACATCGTGAGAGGCAATTAGCATCGGCAGCTGCAAGTCGCGCAAAAGTGCGGTCAGTTTGGCGATATTTTTTGCATCCAGCCCGTTGGTGGGTTCATCCAGCAATAACACCCGCGGCTGCATCGCCAGCACCCCCGCCAGCGCAGTAAAATTCTGTTCGCCGCCGGACAAGGTATTTACCGAACGATCTTTCAAGCCGAGGATATTCAGGCGCTCCAACTGCTGCAATGCGCGTTGATATGCCTGCGCTTTGTCCAGCCCCTGATTCAGCGGCCCGAACGCCACATCGTCCAGCACCGTCGGGCCGAACAGTTGATCGCCCGCATGCTGAAAACAAATGCCCACCTCCCCGCGCAGCGGCACGAAATCCGCTTCCTGCCGGCAGGTACGGCCGAACCAGCAAATCTCGCCCTGCCGATGCGGCACAAATCCCAACAGACTGTGCAGCAAAGTGGATTTACCGCTGCCGATATCGCCCTGTAAAAACAGGCGCTGCCCCGCCGGCAGCACAAAAGAAAGGTTATCAATAATCACGCGCTGACCGCGGGTGAGCCGTAGCTGTCTGACTTCAAGGACATTCATGGGGATTTATCCTGCGTTTTTTGCCCATCATGCAGTTGAAAACCGCGTGCTTTCAGCGCCATTTCCGTTTTTTCCGCCTTAACCAACGCATGAATTAATAATAAGGCGACGCGCTGTGCCGCCAGAAAAAGCGTTCTGCCGTTAAATTTCGCCCGGTATCCGCGCGCACGCATCGCCATATCCATGCTTTTATGCACCTCACTCAGCACTGCGATATAGCGCACGGTCAGCACAAACAGATGCCGCAGTTTGGCCGGCAGCGGCAAGCGGTACAGCGCTTGCAGTAAACGGCTTTCGTTCATATCGATTAACAGCAGTCGGGTCGAGCCCAGAATCAGGTTGAGGCGCAGAGTAATCAGCAGCGCCAGCTCAATTCCCGCCGGATTTGCAACTATGCCCTGCGCACCCAGCCGCCAGCTTAAGGTCAGCCAGATAAACAGCGTGAACAGATTCAGTTTCAGCCAGTGTCGGCAATAGCGCGCCGGCGATTTTCCATTTACCGCCAGCGCAATAAACAGCCCGCCGAACACCGCCAGATTCAACCCGCCAAGCGTGGGAATATGCGTCATGGCGCTGACCGTCAGCCCCCACAAAAACACATAAATCAGCCGTAAGTGCGGTTGAAAAATAACGAGAATCTTCATTTCACCGCACTGAGCACCGCCGGATACATTTTGTTCAATAACAAAATCACCCCCACGCTGACGATACTGTCAATAATAAACACCGGAATATGCGATATTATCAGCAGCATGATCAAATCGGCATATTCCCTGCCGCCGTCCAGCGCCAGCACCCCTGAGGCCAGCAACGCCGCCCCGCCCACGCCGATAACGCCGGCGCCGATACCCGCTGCGATCTGCATGCGGCGCGAATTATCTCGCTCAAGCCGCGTTGCGAACAGCCAATGCACGGCAAGCGCCGGCAACGCCATCACACATAAATTCACGCCTAACACGGCAAATCCGCCGAAGGAAAACAACAGCGCCTGCAACACCAGCGCGATTAAAAAAGCGGGAAACACCGCCCAGCCGAGAAACAAGCCCGCCATGCCGTTTAAGATCAAATGTACGCTGCCGATCCCAACCGGTACATGAATCGTGCCGGCGACAAAAAAGGCGGCGGCAAACAGCGCAGTCAGCGGCAAACGCGGCGAATCAAGACGCCGCAGGCCGATCATCACGCCAAGTAATGCGACGGCGGCAGCACCGAGCAATACCGGCGTATGCAGCACGCCTTCCGATAAATGCATCTTAGTTTCCCTTAGCCTGCGATTTACGCGTCAACTTCGCCGCGCGGGCCAGCGCCCACAAGCCGACAATGCCCACAATATAACCGATGCCGCCGAGAATATCGTGCAAATACATTTTGTCTTTCAGCTTCGCAATATCCTCGCGCACCAGCATCAGCGCATTATCGCCGGAATTTGCCGTCTGCGGCGCGATTCTGTCGGCGACCACGGCGGCTTTATGCCCTTCTTCGCCTTCCACCACCACTTTAACGCCACCTTCGGCACTGAGCGGATAGGCAAAGCGCCCTTCGCCGTCCGTTTTGCCTTCAAGAACCGGCGCTGCCTGCCCTGAGTGAAAAACCGCCAGATAGGTTTCCGCGGCGGGGGTCATATCCGAATAATAGGCCTTACCGGAAACCGTGCGCCCGTCATACTGGGCGAACAGATACAGGCTGTGCGCCAATGCCGGTTGGGCGCCAAACCATGCGAAAAGTGCGGTTAAAAATGCAACGGTTTTCATTATTTCACATCAAAGGTCAGCATATATTCGACACTGCGTTCGGTATAGTCGGGATTTTCTTCCACCGGCTCGTCGAATTCCGCCCACACTTTGTTATAACCGGCTTTCGGAGTAAACTGCGCCATGCCTTGTTCATTGGTCAGATTAAACGGATGATCTTCGCCCAAGCCCACTTTCACGCCGTGCGCCGGTTTGCCTTTCACCAGCACCAGAATATCCAGCGGCTGACCGGCTTTCGGTTCGCTTTGCGGGATCAGTTCGTAATCCATATTATGCGCCTTATCGGCCTGTTCATCCCAGCGCAGAATCGCTTTGCCGAATTTCAGCGGATTAATGCTCAGCACCGCGCCCGGCGCCTGCCGTTTGGTTTTTTCCACATATTTGCCGTTCGCCAGCTTCGACCAGACGCCGTTATCAAACCGGACGAACACTATCGCCGCATCCGGCGCGGCAAAATGCGCCTCGCCCTGTTTAAAACTCACCTCGGCGTCATGCAGCCCGCCTTTGGCATCCAGCAGGCGCACCGCTTTCAGCTTGCTTTGCGGATAACTTTCGGTTTCCTCATGACCGAATTTCACCACATACTGCCCCGGTTCGCCCTGCACCGGTTCCAGCCACACATTATGCGCGTTCGCCAGCGCGGCGGTAAAAAGTGCGGTTAAAAATAACGCTGTTTTTTTCATGCTAAGTTCTCCTTTTTTATTTTGTGGGTATTATGATAAAGTATGAAGTCACTTCAGGGTCAAGTATGATTTAACAAAAAATGAAAATCGGTCAGTTAGCCGACGCCGTCGGCTGTACGGTGGAAACCGTGCGTTTTTACGAAAAACAGGGGTTAATCGAACCGGCGGAGCGAAGCAGCGGCAATTTTCGTATTTATACGGAAGAACATTTGAAGCGGCTGTCTTTTATTTGCTATTGCCGCAGTCTGGACATTTCGCTGAAAGAAATCAAAATGCTGCTTAACCCGCAGCACGCCAGCCAAGCACAGGAACGGGAAATCAATGCGCTGCTGGACCGGCATATCCGGCAAATAGCAAAACGGATTCACGAATTGGATCACCTGAGAATTCAGCTGATTCAGCTGAAAGGCAAATGCCGCCATTTCGAACAGGACAACGATTTAATGAACACCCTGCTGCAACACAGCGGCGTTAATTTTGTGCGGTTAAAATAACCGCACTTTACAACGCCTTCAGCATGGCTAAAACCATCGCTGATGAACGCTGTGCCGCTAAGGGCAGGAATTCTTCAAACGACATACCGGCCTTGCCGTCGCCCGCATCGGAAATGGCGCGCACCACCACAAACGGTACGCCGAATGCGTGGCACACCTGTGCGATGGCGGCGGCTTCCATTTCTACCGCTACCACTTGCGGGAAATCCGCTTTAATCTGCGCCAAACGCTCACCGCCGTGAATAAAGCTGTCGCCGGAGCAAATCAGCCCGAATTTCACCCGCAGTCCTTGGCTTTCGGCCGCCTGTGCCGCCAGTGCGGTCAGTTTCGGGTCGGAAACAAACGCCGGCGGGCAGGCAGGCAGTTGGCCTTTGGCATAACCGAAGGCGGTCACATCGGCATCGTGATAGGCGGTTTCGGTGGAAATCACCACATCGCCCACCTGCAATCCCGTCGCCACACCGCCTGCCGAACCGGTATTGATCACCATATCGGGGGCAGCCAGCTGCAATAATGCGGTGGTGCCCATTGCCGCCGCCGTTTTACCGATGCCCGATTGCAGCAATGCCACGGCATTGCCCTGAATATAGCCCTGATAAATCGTACAGCTTGCCACGCGGGTTTCGGTTTTATCCGTCATCAACGCCGATAACAGTTCGACTTCCTGCGCCATAGCGCCGACAATACCGATTGTCATGGTTATTTTCCTTGTGTGAGTTTGGTCATTAAAAAATCCAGCACCGCAAAGCTGTAATCATCATTATATAGCGTACTTGCCGTCAGCACATATTTGCCACCCACGATCACATAAGGGTAGGTGAACACACCGTAGTCCTCGGTCATTTTAATCGCATCACGCACTTTGGCGCGAATTTCGGCGGAAGCATACAGTTTTTTAAATGCCTCGGTATCGACTTTCTGCGCGTTTAACCAGACAATGAGATCAGCGAAACGGGAAAGTTCGATAAAACGCTGTTTTTCCGAGCTTTCAAACAATAATAAATCCGATACCGCACCGGCCTGCAACGCCTGTAGGGTGAAAAATACCGTTGCGCCGCCACTGGCTTTTTCCGTCGCCACCGGACTTTCGAGCAAGATCACTTTATCGGCATTAATCTGGCTGTACAGGGTCAGAATATCCTGCGCCAGCGAACATACCCGGCAGTCATAATCGAAAAAGAACTGAATCAGAATTTTTTTATCGCTGCGGGCAGGCTGCGGCAGCGGTTCCTGATAAGAAAAATAATCCCGCCCGTCTTTAAACTGTGTAATCCGCAGCGTCGGAGCCGGTTTAGCCGACTCGCCGGCCGGCGCGGAAACAGCCTGTTCCTGCTCGGCATAAGCCGCGCGGCACAGGATAACCAACATCAGCAAAAGCCCAATTCGTCTCATTCCATTAACCTGCCATAGGCTCGATATAGTCCACCAGTAATTGAATCGTGCGGTTACCGCGGTATTCGTTAATATCCAGTTTATACGCCAGTTTCGCATTTTTAATAGAAAGATCGGGATAATAGCGGGTATCCACATTAAATGCAATGGCATCCAGCAACGGGCCGCCCTGCTTCGGTTCCACCATCATTTTCAAATGGCGTTCGCCGACCAAACGCTGCTGCAACACCCGAAACTCGCCGTCGAACAAGGGTTCGGGAAACGCCTGCCCCCAAGGACCGGCCTGTTTCAGGGTTTCCGCCGTTTCCAGATTCATAAACTGCACGTTTAATTCACCGTCCGTCCATACTACCCCGCGCAGCTGCTCTTCGTCCAGCAATTCGCGCACCACCTGATCGAAAGCATGCCGGAACGGTTCGAACAGCGCGGCCCGAATGCTAAGCCCCGCCGCCATGGCATGACCACCGAATTTCACAATCATCTGCGGGTGGCGGGCATGAATACGTTCCAGCGCATCGCGAATGTGCAAGCCTTCGATCGAACGAGCCGAGCCTTTCAGGATGCCGTCCTGATCCTGCGCAAAGGCGATAACCGGGCGGTGAAACTGATCTTTAATGCGTGATGCCAGTATGCCCAGCACGCCCTGATGCCAGTCGGCCTGATACAGCGCAATACCGAGGGGTAAATCCTGTTGAAGTGCGGTCAGATTACGGCAAATTTCCAGCGCTTCCAGCTTCATACCCTGTTCGATTTCTTTGCGGGTCTGGTTCAGACCGTCCAGCTCCAGCGCCAGCGCGCGCGCGGTCTGCATATCTTCCGCCAGCAGCAATTCCACCCCCACCGACATATTGTCCAGCCGTCCTGCCGCATTTAAACGCGGGCCGACGGAAAACCCCAGATCCGAGGCGCTGAAACGGGTAATATCCCGATTCGCCACTTCCGCCAGCGCGCGAATCCCGCAGCGGCAGCGTTCGGCGCGAATGCGTTGCAGCCCCTGATAGGCCAGAATCCGGTTATTCTGATCCAGCGGCACCACATCGGCAATGGTGCCTAACGCCACCAGATCCAGCAATTCGGTAAAATTCGGCTGCGACAGCGCGCTGAAAATCCCTAACTCGCGCAGCTTTGCCCGCAGCGCCAGCATCACATAAAACGCCACGCCGACGCCGGCTAAGGATTTGGAAGGAAAGCCGCATTGCGCTAAATTCGGATTCACGATAGCGTCCGCCGGCGGCAATGTCTGTGCGGGCAAATGGTGATCCGTCACAATCACCTTTACGCCCTGCTGTTTCAGAAACGCCACGCCGTCACAGGAAGAAACGCCGTTATCCACCGTGATCAGCAGCTCAACCTGCTTATCCAGCGCCGCCTGCGCCACGGCAACGCTCAGCCCGTAGCCCTGCTCAAAACGATTCGGCACCAGATAATCCACCGCGCAAAATCCCAGTCGGCGCAATGCCAGCACGGTCAGCGCGGTACTGGTGGCGCCGTCCGCATCAAAATCGCCGACTATCACAATCTTTTGTTGCGCCTCGCGCGCCCGTACCAGCAGATTTACCGCATTTTCCATACCGAGCAATAAATCCGGCGGCAGCATCGCGCTTAAAGTGCGGTCTAATTCGCGCGCGTTTTTCACCTGCCGGGCGCGATACAGCCGATCCAATAACGGATGCCCGCAGACCGGTTCGCCCTGCGGCACCAAACGACGTTGAATCACTTTATTCACAGCTTCCGTTAATCCTTGTACTACAATCTGCGTTTATGCGCTTGCGTTGCAACCCGTTTCATCGGATAACGCTTATTTGCCTTCCAGCGCGTCCAATAATTTCTGCGGTTCCAGATAGCCGCCGATCACCTCACCGTTTTCGGTGACAATGCTCGGGGTGCCGCGTACGCCGAACTGCACGCCCAGTTCATAATGTTTTTTCACTCTATTCGGGGTTTTCAGCTCCTGCGGCAGGTTGCCGTTTTCCGCTTCGTTTAACGCAAACACCGGATCTTTTGCCGTCCAGATCGCTTCCATTTGTTTGGCCGTATTGTTATTCAGCCCGCTGCGCGGAAACGCCAGATAACGCACGGTAATGCCCAAATCGTTATAGTCTTTAATCTGCTGATGCAGCAGATGACAATAATGGCAGGTGATGTCCATAAATACCGTCACCGTGTGTTTCGGATTTTTAGCCGGATACACGATCATCTCATCCTGATACGCGTTTAATTTATCCAGCAGCATTTTTCCGCTTAAATCCACCGGCCCTTTTTCCGTTAATTCGTAAAGCTGCCCCTGCAGCACATAGCGGCCGTCGTCGGTAATATAAAATACCCCTTCGTTGGTAATCACCGTTTTTAATCCGTTAACCGGAGAGGATTTAATTTCAATGTCGGACGCGCCGAGTTTGTTTAATTGCGTTTTAATCGCCGTATCGTCGGCGTTTGCACCCCAAGACAGTAACGTCAGCGAAAGTGCGGTCAATATTTTTTTCATCATTACAAATTCCCCTAAATGCAACATCTTAAAACTAAAAGGCGGCGGAATTTTATCATAATCGGATAAAACAAGCTAATTCGGTAAAGCACTTTTGCCGCCCGCTCACCGCGCACGTTAAAAGACCGCACCGCCGCCAAGGAATTCGCCACCGCCTCTATTAAATTTGCACGAAATAGCATATAATCTGGCGCTTAATTCTTTTCACGGAAATCTTTTTTTATGTTTGAAATTAACCCGGTTAAAAACAAAATTGCCGATCTCGCCGAGCGTACTCAGGTGCTCCGGGGGTATCTTTGACTTTGATGTAAAAGTCGAACGTTTGGAAGAAGTCAACGCCGAGCTGGAACAGCCCGATGTCTGGAACGAACCTGAAAAAGCGCAGGCGCTGGGCAAAGAGCGCGCCGCGCTGGAAGCGGTGGTCGAGACCATTAAACGGCTTGAACAGGGTTTGCAGGATGTGGACGGTTTACTGGAACTCGCCGTTGAAGCGGAAGATGAGGAAACCTTTAACGAAGCGGTCGCCGAACTGGACGAACTGGAACAACATCTCGCCAAGCTGGAATTTCGCCGCATGTTCAGCGGGCCGCATGATGGCGCCGATTGCTATGTAGATTTACAGGCCGGTTCCGGCGGCACGGAAGCGCAGGACTGGACGGAAATGCTGCTGCGCATGTATTTACGCTGGGCGGAAAGCAAAGGCTTTAAAACCGAACTGATGGAAGCCTCCGACGGCGATGTCGCGGGGATTAAATCCGCCACGGTGCGGATATCCGGCGAATACGCCTTCGGCTGGCTGCGCACCGAAACCGGCATTCACCGCTTAGTGCGCAAAAGCCCGTTTGATTCCAACAACCGTCGCCACACCTCTTTCAGCGCGGTTTTCGTTTATCCGGAAATCGACGACGATATCGATATCGAAATCAACCCGGCGGATTTGCGCATTGATGTGTATCGCGCTTCCGGCGCCGGCGGTCAGCATGTCAACCGAACCGAAAGTGCGGTGCGAATTACGCATATTCCGAGCGGCATTGTGGTGCAGTGCCAGAACGATCGTTCGCAGCATAAAAACAAAGATCAATGTATGAAACAGCTGAAAGCGAAGTTATACGAAATGGAGCTGCAAAAGAAAAACGCGGAAAAACAGGCGCTGGAAGATACGAAATCCGATATCGGCTGGGGCAGCCAGATTCGCTCCTATGTGCTGGATGACGCGCGGATCAAAGACTTGCGCACCGGCGTAGAAAACCGCAACACCCAAGCGGTGCTGGACGGCGATTTGGATCGTTTCATCGAAGCCAGTTTAAAAGCGGGACTATAAGCATAACGGGCAGGGTTCGCTGTGCCCTGCCGCAATAATTTAATCTCTATTTAAGGTCATCAACATGTCACAACAACAACCTTCAGAACTTGATTTGCACGGTGAAATGGCGGTTCGCCGTGAGAAATTAGCGGCGTTACGCCAAAAAGGCAATGCCTTCCCGAATACCTTCCGCCGCGACGCGCTGGCGCAGGATTTGCACCGCAACTACGACGACAGCGACGGTGAAAGCCTGAAAGCTCAGGACATCAACGTTAAAGTCGCCGGGCGAATTATGACCCGCCGCGCCATGGGCAAAGCCACCTTTATTACGCTACAGGATATGAGCGGACGCATTCAGCTGTATGTGGCGCGTGATAATCTGCCGGAAGGCGTGTATAAAGAAGAGGTCGGCAACTGGGATTTAGGCGATATTGTCGGCGTAAGCGGCACGCTGTTTAAAACCAAAACCAATGAACTGACGGTTAAAGTGCATGAGGTTCAGCTGCTGACCAAAGCGCTGCGCCCGCTGCCGGATAAATTCCACGGTTTAAGCGATCAGGAAACCCGCTACCGTCAGCGTTATCTGGATCTGATTTCCAACGAAGAATCGCGCCGCACCTTTATTATTCGCTCCAAAGTGATCGCCGGCATCCGCGAATATTTTATCCATAAAGGGTTTATCGAAGTGGAAACCCCGATGCTGCAGGTAATTCCGGGCGGCGCGGCGGCGCGGCCGTTCGTCACCCATCACAACGCGCTGGATATCGATATGTACCTGCGCATCGCCCCGGAACTGTATTTGAAACGCTTGGTGGTCGGCGGTTTTGAGCGGGTATTTGAGCTGAACCGCAACTTCCGCAACGAAGGCGTTTCCGTGCGGCATAATCCGGAATTCACCATGATCGAATACTATCAGGCTTACGCCGATTACCACGATTTAATGGATAATACGGAAGAATTATTACGCAAACTGGCGCTGGATATTCTGGGTAGCACCAAAGTGCCTTACGGCGAATACGAATTCGATTTCGGTCAACCGTTTGAACGCATTACCATGCACGATGCGGTGTTAAAATACGGCGCGGCGCACGGTATCGTGAAAGACGATTTATACGATCTGGCGCGCGCCAAAACCGTCGCCGCCAAGCTGGGCATTGAAGTTCAGAAATCCTGGGGCTTAGGCAGTCTGGTCAACGCAATCTTTGAAGAAGTGGCGGAACAGCATTTAATTCAACCGACCTTTTTAATGGCGCACCCGGCGGAAATTTCCCCGCTGGCGCGCCGTAACGATGACAATCCGGAAGTGACCGATCGGTTCGAGCTGTTTATCGGCGGTCGTGAAATCGGTAACGGTTTCTCCGAATTAAACGACGCCGAAGATCAGGCGGAACGCTTTGACGCACAGGTCGCCGCCAAAGAAGCGGGTGATGACGAGGCGATGTTTAAAGACGACGATTTCGTCACCGCACTGGAACACGGGCTTCCGCCGACTGCCGGCGAAGGGCTGGGTATCGACCGCCTGGCGATGTTATTCGCCAACGCGGCATCTATCCGCGATGTGATTTTATTCCCGGCGATGAAACACAAAGGCTAAGCGCAACCCATCTAAAAGATCGGCATCAGGGCATGCCGATTTTTTTATCCGAAGGAGGCAATCATGCACGAAATGTCCCTCTGCCAGAACATCATGGAAATTATTGAGCAGCAGCGGCAAAAACATCGGATTAGCGAAGTGACCGATATTTGGCTCGAGCTCGGTGCGCTGTCCTGTGTGGAACAAAGTGCGGTGGAATTTTGCTTTGAAATTATGCGCAAAGACACCATCGCCGAACACTGCCGGCTGCATTTTATTCATCTGCCTGCGCTTGCCTGGTGCTGGCAGTGCCAGCAGGAAGTGGAAATCGCCGCTTATCAGGATTGCTGCCCGCGTTGTCACGGCGTGCATTTACAGCGCCACAGCGGTACCGAATTCCGAATTAAGGAAATGGCGGTAAAATAGACCGCACTTAAAGATAAAACCATTCAGGCGGAGAACGGCAACCGCTCTCCGCCAGCGCTTTATCGCTGAATTAAATAGCGTAATTTGGTGCCGTCCTGTTCCACGCTCAATAACGTATAACCGTGGTTTTTGGTATCAATCGGAATATTATTAATAGACTGAGCGCAGTCGCTTAACAGTTCCAGAATCTCGCCCTGCTGCAACTGCGGCATGGTTTCCAGCATGACGATCGCCGGATAAGGACAAGGTTCGCCCAGCGTATCCAAAGTATAATCCGGTGTAATGTCTTTCGGATCTTTGTCTAATTTTTGTATAACGGTAAATGCCATCGTCAGTTCTCCTCTCAGTTAGCTAAGTTTATTGATGCGTTGGTAATTTTTGCTTTCGCTTTGGCTAAGAAACGCTTTTCCCACCACAGCACGGCGATTAAGCACACAATCAGCAAAGCATAATTCACCAGTAATCCGCCCACCGGGCCGAATTCTTTTAATAGATTCAGTTTTTCATAATCCAGTGCCAGCACCGGCGCAATATCATCCCAGACATAGGCCAGCAGCGTCGAACCCGCCACATTGCCGACGCCGACCCACATAAAATGCACCTGCCCTTCCATCGAACGATACATCCAGCCGGTTTCGCAACCGCCGGCCAGTACGATGCCGAAGCCGAATAACAGTCCGCCGATAATGGCGTTCGGCCCCGCCCACATGATTTTCGCCGGTACGCCAAGCTGAATATAGGAAAACACGCCGATGGTGCCGGCAAGGATACCGAAAATAATCGCTTTCGCCATATAGGCGCGCCCGGTCACCCATAAATCACGGAAGGCGGAGGTAAAACAAATCTGCGCCCGTTCGATCAGCAGGCCAAACGCCAGACCGCACAACATGGCAAAGCCCAGTTTGACGGAAGACTGCATGACATACAGCGAAGCGATAAAATACGCAAAGAACACCAGCATGCCGAGACGAAACCGCCGGCTCGCCCGTTTGGGATCGGTTTCCTGCAATTTCGCCGCGCCTTTTTTCAATTGTAACTTCACCCGGAACATCGGCAGCAGGGTAAATTTCACCCCGAAATAGGTGCCGACCGCCGTGGCAATCGTGAAAAACCAGGCATGCACCGAAAACTGCGGAATGCCGGTAAACAGCGACGCCAGATTACAGCCCATCGCCAAACGCGCGCCGAACCCCGCCAACGCGCCGCCGACCAGCGCTTGTGCAATACGCCGTTTATGCGGCTGATTGCGCCATTTGACATTATTTGCCCATAACGCCGCGGAAATACAGCCGGCGAACATGCCCAGAATCATCACCCCGTCGATGCGGGTAAACACCGTGCCGTCCATGCCGATGATTTGATAGTAACTCCATGATGTTACATCCACGCCCAAGGCTTGCAGCATATGCCCGCCCCAGCGGGTAAATTCACCGGTAACCGCCCAGTAAGTGCCGGTTACGCCGAAATAATAGGCCGAAATCAATCCGGCGGCGATCACCGCGGCGACCGGATTCCAGTATTTAATTAAATAATTTTGTTTGAATTGTTGCCAAATCTCTAACATAGGTTGTTAAATCCTAATAAAAGTTAACGATTTGCAAGAAAGGTATATGATGAAAAAACGGAAATCGGGTTCCACGACCCATTTGATTTGATCATTTCCTATACACAAGACTTGCGATATATCAATGAATGCTGTGAGGCAGGAGGGATTATAACCAAATTTGCGCGACGGGAAAATAACCCGTTTGGAAAAAATCGGGCGAACCCTCAAGTCCGCCCGTCACAGGTTGATCAATTGATGCCGTCAGGCCACAAGTGCGGTCTGTTTTAAGCGCGTTTTTAACTTCGCGTATTCCGTCACCACATAATGTTCCGCCCAGTGCTGATCATCAATTTTTTCGATGCGCACCGCACTGTATTTGTATTCCGGCGTTCTGGAACCCGGATTCAAATGTTCGGCGGTCAGCTCGTTGCATTTTCCGATCCACCATTGATAGGTCATATAACAGGCGCCCTTATTGGTACGGCTGCTGACATCGGCGCGGGAAATCACCTTACCGCGCGGCGAGGCGATCCACACCAGCTCATGATGTTTAATGCCCAGTTCGGCGGCATCCTGATCGTTCATCTGAACAAATCCCGGCTCGTCGGCCAATGCCGCCAGCGCGCGGCAATTACCGGTCATGGAACGGCAGGAATAATGCCCCACTTCGCGCACGGTGGACAGCACCAGCGGGAATTCCGCGCTTAAATCTTCCATCGGCGGCGCCCAATCGGTCGCAAAAAATTCGGCTTTGCCGTTCGGCCGGTCGAAGATCTGCCCTTTATACAAATAGCTGGTGCCCTGATCATCCAGGCCTTCATCGGTGCAAGGCCATTGAATATAGCCCAGCCCGTCCATTTTTTCGTAAGTCGCACCTTTATAGATCGGACACAGCCCGCGCAGCTCGTCCCAGATTTCCTGAGTGTTGTTATAGTGCATCGGATAGCCCATCGCGGTGGCGATTTCGCTGATAATCACCCAGTCGTCCTTCACATCGCCGCTCGGTTCCACCGCTTTATAGAAACGCTGGAAGCCGCGATCCGCCGCACTGTAAACTCCTTCGTGCTCGGCACAGGAAGTGGCCGGTAGCAAGACGTCGGCTTCGGCGGCGGTTTGGGTCATAAAAATATCCTGAACAATCAGAAATTCCAGTTTCTCGAAAGCTTTTTTCACCGCATTCACGTCCGGTTCGGTCTGCAAGGTGTCTTCGCCCATAATATAGAAGGCTTTGATTTTATCTTCCATAATCGCTTCCGGCACTTCGCTGAGCGGCACGCCCGGTTTAGGATTCAGCGCCGGCACGCCCCACGCTTTGGCGAATTTTGCCATCGCCTGCGCATCATCCAGACGCTGATAACCCGGCAATGTGTTAAACAACGCCCCCATATCGCAGGCGCCCTGCACGTTATTCTGACCGCGCACCGGATTAATGCCCACATTCGGTTTGCCCAGATTACCGGTCAGCATGGCCAGACTTGCCAGCGCGCGTACGGTTTCCACGCCCTGCCGGAACTGGCAAACGCCCATGCCCCACAAAATAGTGGCGGTTTCCGCGTTGGCATAAGTGCGGGCGATTTCACGCAACATTGCCGGTTCGATGCCGGTAATATGCTGAGTGCTTTCCGGCGTATAGTTTTTCACTACGTCATAGAATGCGTCGAAGTTTTCCGTATGGGCATCAATAAACGCCTGATCCTGCAAGTTTTCTTGCAAAATAACATTCATCATGGCATTTAAAAACGCCACGTTGCTGCCGTTGGCCAGCGGCGCGTAAATATCCGCAATGCGTGCGGTTTCGATTTTACGCGGATCGCAAACAATGATCTTCGCCCCTTTTTGTTTCGCCAGATTAATCCGCCGCGCCACAATTGGGTGCGATGTAGAAGCGTTATAGCCGAAAATAAATACGCATTTGGTGTCTTCAATCTCCACAATGGAGTTGGACATGGCGCCGTTACCGACCGATTTGAGCAGACCTGCTACAGAAGGGCCGTGTCAGACACGCGCACAGCAATCGACATTGTTATTGCCCAATACCGCACGGGCGAATTTTTGCATGACATAATTCACCTCATTGCCCGGCCCGCGTGACGAACCGGTCACCATAATGGATTCGTTGCCGTATTGCTGTTTGATCTCCGTAAGCCGTTTGGCGCAATAGGCAATCGCTTCGTCCCAGCTTACCGGCGTAAACGCCTCGCCGCGTTGATAACGAATCATCGGTTGGGTTAAACGCGGCGTTAAGATTTTGGTATCGTGAACAAAGTCCCAGCCGTAATAGCCTTTAAGACAAAGTTCCCCCTCGTTGGTTTTGCCGTTTGCGCCTTCCGCCCCCACGATCTTGTTGTTTTCGACCAATAAATTGATCTTACAACCTGAGGCGCAATACGGACATACAGTAATCACTTTTTTCATCATCTACGTCCTTAATGGTTAAGTTTATCCGTTGGTTATTATGTTATAGCGAACCGGCGGGCGATAAACCGCATACGTTGCGGGATGAATCTCGCCGGCCGGTTTTCACAATGTTTTAAATGCGGCGAAATCTCCCTGACGCTGTAAAAAATCATAAATAAATTGCACCGCACTTTTCACTTTTTCCGTCATCGGGAAGGCAAAGGAGACGATATCCGGCTGAATCCCCACAAACAGAATCTGTTCGACATCCTCCTCCAGCTGCTCAATTAAAAAATTCAGCGGCAGATTATGCGTGCTCATCACAAACATCTCGGCGATCAGATCTTTATCGATAAGCCGAATTTCGCCCGGCGCCAGCCCCATATCCGCGGCATCGACGATCAGCAGGCGCTTCGGTTTCAGCGCGCGCACGATATGGGCGCTGTTTTCCGGCGCCGAACCGCCGTCAAGTGCGGTCCAATTTTCAATGGTTTTTTCCTGCATCAGGCGATACAGCAACGGCCCTGCGCCGTCATCGCCCATCATGGCGTTGCCGACCGCCAGCATCAGATTTTCGTTATTCGTCACGTCGTTTCACCATAATGTACATCACCGGTTCTTTCTGAATTGCCGCCAGTGCCTGCATTAACGTATCCGCCCATTGCCGGTGTAACGGGCTGAAAGCGGCGCGATTCTCATCAATCGCGCGTGCCAGTAAGTTCACATGGCTGCTGTCGATCACAATTTCGCCGAAGCGGATTAAGCCGGCAAATTTGCGTTTCGCCTCGCCGTCGGCAAAACTGTCCACAAATTGCCGATAATCGGCATAATCACACACCAACAGTTTTTTAAAACAGTCGATCACCCCGACATGATGCCCGATCGCCAGCGAGTAATACATCACTTCCTGCGCCTGCGCCGGCACCTGTTCATCGTTTTCCACAAAACGTTGGTTTAATAAATAAAAAATAACCTGCGTTGCCATAGTCTGTCCTTATTCGGAAAACGGCATACTGACGGCGTGTAAACGGTTGAAGATCTCGCTTAAGCGCGGATCGCCCTCCCGTTCCAGATATTCGCCCAGCCGCACGCCGAACGGAATCGCGCTTTTTTCCGTCATCATGCGCATAAACCGATCCGCCAGATCACCGCCCTGCCGATAACCGGCCAGCCGCCGCGCTTCGCGTTCAAGACACACCCGTAAATCATACGGAATGTCCGGAAAACGTAACTGTACCTGCGCATTCGGATCGGCATTTTCCTGTTTGCCTTTCAGTTTTTGATCCAACAGCCCCAGCGCCATGGCAAAGCCGTAAATGGTGGCGGCCGGAGTCGGCGGACAGCCCGGAATATACACATCGACCGGCACGATTTGATCGCTGCCGCCCCAGACGCAATACAGATCATGAAAAATCCCGCCGCCGCAACCGCAGGCACCGTACGAAATACAGATTTTCGGATCGGGTGCGGCCTGATAGGCGCGCATGGCCGGCGTGCGCATGGCGCGGGTCACCGCACCGGTAAACAGCAGAATATCCGCATGGCGCGGTGATGCCACCACTTTAATGCCGAAACGCTCCGCGTCAAAAGTCGGCGTGATGGTACTGAATATTTCGATTTCACAACCGTTGCAGCCGCCGCAGTCCACCCGGTACACATAGGCGGAACGCTGAATGTCTTTCAGCAGCGTCTGCTTCATTTTCGCCAGTTGTTCATCCACGCTGAACGGCGTCGATATGCCGTTGACCGGCATTGGAATGCGGGTATTCATTTTGTCCCTCCCTGATGCTTAAACATCGCCAGTTTCAGGCGCATATGGCTTTCCATTTGTGCGGTTTTCGCCAGACTGTTATGCCGTTTGCAATCCGGACAGGTGTGCAGCAGCACCAGTTTTTCTGCGATCTGTTCGGGCTTTTCGGCATTTTGTTTCATCAGTTCTGCGGTGTAATTCAGTTCTTTGTAGGAAGTGAACGGTTTTCCGCATTGCTGGCAGTTTACCGTTGCGAAGGTCGTTTCCTGATACAGATCCTGTTTATTGCGCACCGACAGCTCAAAATCCTGACTGAGGCGAATGGCTTTGGTCGGGCAGACTTCCTCGCACCGTCCGCAGAAAATACAGCGTCCCAGAAACAGCGACCAAGTACGTTCGCCGCTCTGCGCATCGGTGCGCATGGTCAGCGCATTGGCCGGGCATGCCATGGTGCAGGCGCCGCAGACGATGCACTGCGCCGCATTTAGTTCCGGCTTACCGCGAAAATCGGGATCCACCTCATAAGGTTTAAAGGGATATTTGGTGGTCGCATCGCCGGTTTTAAATACCGTTTTAAGTAACTTAAACATCCTCGACCTCCCTATTTCAGCGGTGAATTTTTACGTTCGATACCGTAGCGTTCAATGTCTTTATATTCAACGGTTTTGGCCTGCCGTTTACGCACATCCACCACGGTAACGCGGTCGGTACAGGAATAACACGGGTCCACACTGCCGATAATCAGCGGTGCGTCCGATACCGTATTGCCGCGCAGCATATACCGCAGCACCGGCCAGTTGGCATACGTCGCCGCCCGGCAGCGCCAGCGATACAGTTTCTGGTTATCCCCCAGCATCGACCAGTGAATATCTTCGCCGCGCGGCGCTTCGGTAATGCCCAGCGCAAAACGCCCCGGTTTATAGCTAAAGCCTTCCGCCAGTAATTCGCCGTTCGGTAAGTTGTCCGCCATATATTCGATAATGTTGATACTTTCGAACAATTCCTTAATCCGCACAGAAAGACGCGACATCACATCGCAGTTATCGCCGGTGAAGATCTCAAACGGCACTTCGCCGTAACCGGAAAACGGATGAGTTTTACGCACATCGCGGGCAAATCCGCTGCCTCTGACCATCGGCCCGACCGGGCTGTAATCGCGCGCGATCGACTTTTCCAGCCGGCCGACATTCACGGTGCGCTGCTCGATATTCGGCGTATGCAGCAGAATATCCACCAGTTCTTTCGCCCCGTCACGAATTTCATGGATTAAGCGGATACATTCCTGCCGCTGGCGTTTCAGCATATCGCGCCGCACCCCGCCGATAAGATTAATGCCGTAGGTTTTACGCGCGCCGGTCAAAATTTCCGCCAGCGTCATGGATTTTTCCCGCACCCGGAAAAACTGCATAAAACCGGTATCAAATCCGACAAAATGACTGGACAGTCCGATATTCAGCAAATGGCTGTGCAGCCGTTCTACTTCCAGTAAAATCGCCCGAATCCATTGCGCCCGTGGCGGCACCACCAGTCCCAACGCATTTTCCACCGAATTGGCATAGGCCACGCTATGGGTAAATCCGCAGATCCCGCATACCCGATCCGCCAGAAAGGTCACTTCATCGTAGCCCATGCGGGTTTCCGCCAGCTTTTCCATGCCGCGATGAACATAAAACAAGCGATAATCGGCATCAATAATATCCTCGCCGTCCACAAACAGGCGGAAATGCCCCGGCTCATCGGAAGTAATATGCAGCGGCCCGATCGGCACAATCCGCGCCTCGCCTTTTTCGTTAATAAATTCGTAAGTTTCGGTTGCCGTAGTCGGGTCGGGACGCAGCCGGTAATCCATGGCGTCTTTGCGCAGCGGATACAAATCCTCCGGCCAGTCATCCGGCAGCACCAAACGTCGCTGGTCAGGCAGCCCCACCGCCTTTAAGCCGTACATATCGAACAGTTCCCGCTCGCCCCATACGGCGGCAGGCACTTTCGGCGTCACCGACGGAAACTCCAGCGAAACCGGATCCACCAAGGCTTTGATCGTCACGAAGGATTTCACCTCGCCTTCCATCGACAGCACATAATACACCGCATAATTGCCGTGAATGGCGCGTTCGTCATTGCCGAATACCAACGGCAGCCAGCCTTCATGCTGATAATAAAGATAGCTCACCACATCAGGCAGCATATTGGTTTTGACGGTTAGCGTGACCTGATTTTGAGTCGACCATTGTTCATCCAGTACGGTGGCCGGAAATTTTTCCTGCAGCGCCGCAATATAATTTTTACCCTGCATTCGGCTTGCATCAATTGTGGTATTTTTGGTTAATTCCATGCTTATTTTCCCCCGCACTACTTACCTAAAGACTGCCAAGGCAATGCCAACATCTCACCGAAAGCGATATTTTCCTGCCCCAGCAGAATGCCCGCCGCATTGGTTAATAATTGTAAAACCGGCTCGGCAATATAAAGTCCCATTCCAAGCATTAAAAGCAACAATATCGCCATGACGATCAACGACATGCTATCCGTTTCCCCCGCTTCAATCTGTTCGGGCCGTTTGCCCAGCACGATTTTCAATACCATCATCGCCAAACCGGCAAGCACAATGGTCAGCAGGATCAGACACAGCACCACCAGCCAGCCTTTTTCCGCGTAAATCCCGGCCGCCACGATACTGAACTCGCTGACAAACACGTTAAACGGCGGAATACCGCCCAGCGCCAGCGCGCCGGCGGCAAACAGCACCGCACTGACCGGCGCAACCCGCCATAACCCGCTGATTCGGTTCATATCGCGCGTGTTATATTTCAGCAAAATATTGCCGGACACACAGAATAACAGCGTCTTCGCCAGACTATGATTGATCGTATGCAATAAACCGGCAAACATTCCCAGCGGCCCGCCGAGTCCGAAGGCAAAACTGATCAGCCCCATATTTTCAATACTGGAATAGGCCAGCAGGCGTTTGATATCGGACTGAATAATGATAAACAACGCCGCCACCGCAACGGACAGCAAACCGAATACCAATAACAGGGTTTGCGGATAGGCCGGCCCCACCGCTTTGGATACCAGAATGTAATAGCGCAGCACCACCAGCATCGCACAATTGAGCAAAACGGCGGATAAAATCGCGCTCACCGGGCTTGGCGCCTCACTGTGTGCATCGGGCAGCCAGGTATGCATCGGAAACAGACCGCACTTAGTGCCGAAACCGATTAAGATAAACACGAACGCCAGATGCATTAAGGTGGCGTTTAATCCGCCCGCCTGCTGATTGATTGCCGACCAGAAAATCGCTTGCGTCGGATCGCTGAGCAGACTGTTGGCATCGGAGAAGGTCAGGATTGTGCCGTATAGCCCGAACGCCACCCCGACGGAACAAATAATGATATATTTCCAGGCGGCCTCCAGCGAAGTACGCTGCTTATAAGTGCCCACCAGAAACGCCGAACTTAACGTGGTGGCTTCGATCCCCACCCACATCAGAATCAGATTATTGGTGGTAACCGAAACCAGCATGGTAAAAAAGAACAGGTGCAGAAAACCGTAATACAGCGTATAGCCTTTCGTATCAATATGCCCCCGCGCCGCTTCGGTATTGATATAACCGATGGAATAAATGCCGGCCAGCACACCGACGATACCGATCAAACCGATAAAAATCGCCGCCAGACTGTCGATATAAATCCATTGTCCGAGCGCCGTCAGCGCCCCGTAGGTCAGCACATCGGCGATCACTTTCAGTGCGAAAATAAACATCAGCGCCAAACCGGTAATATGAAGTGCGGTGCAAATTTTACGATTTTCCGCTTTTAATGTGGCAAAACAGCCGAGCGACACGCACAAAGGTGCAAGCAGTAAGCCGTAGATCCATCCTAATTCAAGCATCGTCTCACCCCTTCAATTCTGTCAGTTGTTTGGCGTCCAGCGTGTGAATTTTGCGGTAAATTTTATTCACCAGAATCACCATAATCAGCACCGCAAACACCGCGTCGGTGGCGATACCGATTTCCACCAGTTCCGGCGCTTTATTAGCCAGCAGCGCCAGCGTTAAATGGGAGCCGTTTTCCATTAAGCAATACCCGAACACCTGTTTCAGAATATTGCGCTGGCTGACGATACACAGCAGTCCCAATAAAAAATGACTGAGAGAAACGGACAGCACCGGTTTTAAATGCGCCACCAGCGGCAGCGTAATCGGCATAACCACCCAATAACACAGCACCACAATCACGGCGACAATCGGAATCAGCCAGGCACCGTTCAGCCCCGCCGGCGTGTTGCTTTCGTCCAGTTTTTTCAGCGCGTGGATTAACAACGCCGGCACCAGCAGCACTTTGGTGATAAACGCACCGATCGACCACATATACAGTTCATGCGCCTGCATTTCGTGCGCCAGACACACAAACAGCAACACCAGCACCAAAGACTGCAAAGCATAAAAGACGGCGGATTTTTTCGCCGTTTTCGCGGCGATCACACATAAAGATGTCAAAATCAGCAATCCCGCCAAGGTATTTATTATTAACATCATTCCTCCTTAACCGAGCCACCAGGCGGCAATCACGCTGGATAACACCGACATCAGCATCAGGATCACCAGCACCACGCGCATGGAAAACGGCAGCGGCTGTGCATTTATCACATCTGGTGAAGGCTCGCCTATCACGCATTGCCCGAATTTGTACAGCAGCCAGACAAATGTCGCGATACTTTCAAGCAGCGCGATAATCATCAGAATCGTCACCCAGCCGTATTCACCGCCCAATTGAAAACCCGCCGCAAACAGCGGAAACTTACTGAAAAACCCGTTAAACGGCGGCACCCCGGCAATCGCCAGAGCGGCAATGCCGAAGCCGGTACCCACCAGCGGCATAGTGCGCATAATCCCGCGCAGACGCGGCATCATGCGGCTGCCGGTGGCATAACTTAGCGAACCGGCGACCAGAAAAAACAGGCTTTTGGCAAAGGCATGGTTAAAGATATACGCAATTGCGGCGACGAACGCCAGTTTGGAGCCTAACGCCGCCAAAGACAGACCGATAAAAATATAAGCCAGCTGAGTAATGGTGGAATACGCCAGCAGACGTTTTAAATCCGTTTGCGGTAAATACATCAGAAAACCGTACACCAGCGTAATCATCGCCATCACCATACCGACTTCCCCCACCAGCGGCGGTATTTCCCCGGCGGACATCACCGCGCGGGCAAAAATATACACCCCGACTTTCACCATTGACGCGGCGTGCAAATAGGCGCTGACCGGGGTCGGCGCTTCCATCGCGTTCGGCAGCCAAATCTGCATCGGCAATTGCGCCGATTTGCCCCAGGCGGCGAACATCACACCGAATAGCACCAGCGTTTTACTGCCCGGATCCAGTTGCTCCAACGCGGCAACCGAGAAGGTGCCGGTTTTGCTGAATAAAAAGGCCGCCGCAAGGTATAAACCGATGGCGCCGATATGGGTGATAATCAACGCTTTCATAGCAGAAGCCATCGCTTTCGGCGTTTGATAATAGCTGATTAACGCCCAGGAACAGGCACCGGTAATTTCAAAAAACAGCAACTGCCCGACTAAGGTGGAAGACAGCACCACGCCTGCCATAGCGCCGATGAAAACCAGCAGCAAGGCATAAAAACGCGGTAATCCGGCGTGCGGATGTTCGCGGTTTGCCGCCGTCATATACCCGCAGGAATAAAGCATAATCAAGAAACCGAGCGCCACCACCGCCACGCAGATTAAGGTGCTGACCGCATCTAACGTAATGCCGAAAATCACCGTCTGCCCGACGCGGACTAAATCATAACTGACGCTCAGTCTGCCGTGCGCATACCATTGCTGCGCCAGTAACAGACTTGACAGCGTCGCCAGTGCGGCAATCAAGGTTGCGGTTTTGGCGAAAGATTTTTTGCTCGCCCCGACCAGCAGCGCGCCGATAAAGGGTAAAACGATGGTGATGAGTGATAAAAAGTCCATTTTTCCCCCTTATAATCCGGTCAGATAAAACACAAACGCCAGCACCGAAATGCCGAAGCCGACGACGGTAAAGCGACCGGTGAGCATAAACCGGGTACGCGCCAGACTGTTTTCAATCACACCGGCGAGTACATAGGCAATCGCTAATTTCAGCAGGAAAAAAACTGCGCCGAAAAGCACCGCACTTAGGCTCGCCTCGCGCGCCGCACCGAACGGCAGCAGCACACTGACAAAAATCGCGGCCACCACCATGGCTTTCAGGCTCAGACCAATTTTGATCAACGCCAGCGCGGGGCCGGAATATTCGGTCAGCGGCCCTTCCTGCAGTTCCTGTTCCGCTTCCGCCAGGTCAAAGGGAATTTTGCCCATTTCGATAAAAACGGCAAAGGCGCAGGCGATCAACGCCAGTATAGTGGCGACGGGCGAGACCCAGTGCCGGGTTGCCAGCGCGGTGCTGATCACGCCGAAATTGGTGGAACCGACAATCAACGCCACCACCAATAACCCCAACATTAATACCGGCTCCACCAGCACGCCCAGCGTCACTTCACGGCTGGCGCCCAGCGCGGCAAAGGTGCTGTTGCTGTCCAGACCGGCAATGGAGAAAAAGAAACGGAACAGGGCGAACAAATAAATCGCGGTAATCAAATCGCCGCCGGCACCGAACGGCGAGGCCAGCGTAAACAGCGGCAGGCTCATCGCCACCACCGATACCGAGGCGATCAACACATAAGGCATGGCTTTGGACACCAATCCCGCGTTATCCGGCAGGATATTCTGCCGTTTCATTAATTTGGCAATGTCGCGGTAATCCTGCAATATTCCCGGCCCGCGACGGGATTGAATACGCGCCCGGATCATACGGGAAATGCCGGAAAACAACGGTGCCAGCAGCAACAATAACAGCGCCTGCACGACCGCCAGCAGAAACATCGCGCCGCCGGTGGCGATTTCTGAAGGTAATGTCATCATTCTTATCTCCTTACACGAGCGCCGTCGTGAATAACAGTACGACCAGCGCCAGCACGAAATACACGCAATACACGCGGAAATCGCCGCTTTGCAGCCATTGCAGTTTGGCCGCCAGTTTCGGAATCACATGCGCTATCGGCATGGTCAGCTTCTCTTCCCAGACCGGTTCCAGTTTGCCGGAGGCGCGGATGACGGCATCAATGCCTTTTTGTCCGAGCGGAGCGGGATCAAGCGTGCGACGCAGCGTATAAAGCGGTTTGAACATCATGCGCAGCGGTCGGGTGAAACTGCCCGCAGAGGCCGCCATATCCGCTTCATAAGCATAACCGCAGGCCCAAGGATTGCCTTTCGGCCGATCGGCAAGGCGTCCTTTGCCGGTCAGCGCGTAATAGGCAAACGGCAGCAGGAAAAACGCAATCAGCATGATTGTTAGCATCGGCGTGGAAAGTGCGGTATAAGGCTGAGGAGAAGAAACCACAATCGAATTTTCCGCCAGCGGAAACGCCGGCAGCGCGGAAAGTGCGGTAGCAATGCGGGCAATAATCGGTGTCACGACCGATGCGCCCAGTCCTAACAACAGACAGCACAGCGCCAGCAGCGCCATACTCACCACCATCGGTTTCGGCACTTCACGCGCCTGCGCCGCCTTTTCGCTGCGCGGCATACCGCCGAAGCTGATGCCGTACACCTTCACAAAACACAATGCCGCCAGCGCACCGGTCAGCGCCAGCATCACGATTGCGATCGGGCCGGCTAATTTAAGTACAATGTTTTGTTCCAGACTTAAACTGAACAAAGACTGATAAGTAAACCATTCGCTGACGAAACCGTTAAACGGCGGCAAGGCGGAAATCGCCATGGTGCCGATAAGAAAACAAAACGCGGTATAAGGCATTAATTTCCCCAGACCGCCCATTAAATCCATATCTTTAGTGTGTAAGCGGTACATCACCGAACCGGCGCCGAGAAACAGCAAACCTTTAAATACCGCATGATTGAGCAAATGGTACAAACCGCCGAGCAAACCGACCACCGCCAGCACCGGCTGTTTTAGCGCAATGCCGATCATACCGACGCCGACGCCCATCATAATAATGCCGACGTTTTCCACCGTATGATAAGCAAGCAGTTTTTTAATATCGTGTTCGGCCAGGGCATACAACACCCCGAGCACCGAGGACACCGCACCGAATCCCAATACGATGACGCCGAACCACAGATTGTCGGCGCCCAGTAAATCAATGCCGACTTTGATAATGCCGAAAATACCGATTTTCACCATCACCCCCGACATCAGCGCAGAGGCGTGAGACGGCGCCGCCGGGTGTGCTTTCGGCAGCCAGCCGTGCAGCGGGATCATACCGGCTTTGGCGCCGAACCCTAAAAACGCCAGCATAAACACCGTAAAGGCCAGCGGTTGGGAAAGCTTAGTCTGACGGAACGCCTCAAATTCAAAGCTGCCGGACTCGGTATAAAAAATGAAAAAGGCGATCATAATCAACACCGAACCGGCATGAGCGATAAAGAAATACAGCAATCCCGCATTCACCGCATCGTCATCCTGTTCGGTCAGCACCAGAAAATAGGAGGCCAGCGACATCATTTCAAAAAACACCAGAAAATAAAACGCGTTGTCACACACCACCAGGGCAATCATCGAGGCGATAAACAGATTCATAAAAAAGCCCATGTAGCCTGCGCCTTTGCCTTTATATTCCTGCACATAAGAAAACGAATACAGCGCACTTACCACCACCAGCAAAGAAATCACGCACACCATAAAGGCGGCCAGACCGTCTATGCGGATAGAAAAACGGGCAAATTCAAAAGGGGTTTGAAATACGTCAATAACTGCATTGCTGCTCATTAGAACGGGGGCGCAGGCGATAATGCCCAATGCTCCACCAATGATACCGGTCACGCCGGATATATTGATTGCAAGTTGTTCGTTGCGGCTGCTAAGCAGAGAAACGAACGCACCAACGATATAAATCAACAAAGCAGTGATGAGTAAACTTATCGGATAACTCATAATTCACTCCATTGCTTAAAACGGATAATTTATTTCGCAATAGCGGGGGATGCCGTCATGGCTTGTTCCCGTTTGGCTCTATTGGCTTGCGTGATACTTTCATCACTGATTAAAAATAAGGTTTTGGTCGGACAGGTTTGTACGCAGGCCGGCCCTTCTGCGCGGAAATAGCAAAGATCGCATTTCACCGCGACGGCTCTGACGCCCGGCTGCCATGCCAGCATATTATGCACGTCGGTATTATCCGGCGCGGTGCGAATATCACGGGCAACGGCATCCTGAAAAGAAAAATGTTCATAATAAACCGGCATATCCAGCGGCGAACTGCCGTGTTGGGTGATGGCGCCGAAAGGACAGGCGATAGCGCACAGTTTACAGCCGATACAAAGACTTTCATTGAGCTGAATGGTTTGATCTTTATGCGTAATCGCATGTACCGGGCAAACAGTGGCGCAGGGCGCATCATCACAATGACGACACAGAATCGGCACGGTAATATCCTCATTGCGCATCACCTCCAAGCGCGGATGCGCCTGCAAACCGAAAGCCCTATGTACTTCGCTGCAAGCCGCCATACAGGTATTGCATCCGATACATCCTTGCGGATCACCGATTACAAAACGGTTCATATTCTCCCCCTTGTATGTAAAATATACATTTTTATAATAACCACTCAGGTTGTAAGGATACTCCCGCAAAAAATTAAAGCTCAAGCAAGAATTAGGCAAATTTTGATTTGGATCACAAAGATTTTCACTGTCGTGACAGAATCGTTACATAAACGTAAAATGAAATAATTTCATGCTAAAACAATTAGTTAAAATTTAATAAAATGTTATTTGCGGCATGCTTTCAATTTCGCCGCGCAAATTTATATGCTAAAATCGGCGTCCGACAGTGCGCGTTAGCACATTCATCGGCGCGCCGCAAACTATCCATCTCATCAACATTCCAACTAAGGACAAATTATGTGTTTAGGCATTCCGGGGCAGATCGTACAAGTGGCGGACAGCGCATTGCAGCTTGCCGTGGTCGATGTGTGCGGAGTCAAAAGAGAGGTCAATATTTCATTAATTTGTCAGGATGATCCGAAATACCTGCTCGGCAAATGGGTGCTGGTGCATGTCGGTTTTGCCATGACGATCATTGATGAACAAGAAGCGAAACAAACTCAGCAGGCGCTGATTGCCATGAGCCAGCTGGAACACGAAGTGGGCGATTTTCTCGGTCTGAATCAAAAATGACAGGACGGCATAATGCAAGGGGTTGAATTACGCATAAAAGGCAAAGTACAAGGCGTGGGATTCCGCCCTTTCGTGTGGCAGCTGGCGAATCAACACGGGTTGAACGGCGATGTGAATAACGACGGACAAGGCGTGTTGATCCGTTTTGCCGCCCCGCCCGGCGAGGTGCTCGAACGGTTTTTAGCCGACCTGCAAACCCGCCTGCCGCCGCTGGCGCAGATTAGCGAGATTATCCGGCGCGATACCAACTGGCCGACCCCGCCCGCCGCCGGCTTTCACATTCGAGAAAGCGAAAACACGCAAATGGACACGCAAATTATTCCCGACGCCGCAACCTGCCCGCATTGTCTGGCGGAGTTATTCGATCCCGACAACCGGCGCTATCACTACCCGTTTACCAACTGCACCCATTGCGGCCCGCGTTTCACCATTATCAAGGCCATTCCCTACGATCGGAAAAACACCGCGATGGCGGCTTTTCCGCTTTGCCCGCAATGCGAAAAAGAATACCGCGATCCCGCCGATCGCCGTTTTCACGCCCAGCCCAATGCCTGCCCGGCGTGCGGCCCGCATATCTGGCTGCAGGATCGGCAACAGATTCTCGCCACCCACGAAACGGCGCTGCAACACACCGCACTTTTATTACGACAGGGCAATATCATCGCCATTAAAGGGCTGGGCGGTTTTCATCTGGCCTGTGATGCCGGCAACCGAGCGGCGGTCGAGTTATTACGCCGGCGAAAACGGCGGCCGACCAAACCGCTGGCGGTTATGGTACCCGAGCTGCATTTTCTGCAAGATTTAACCGCACAGGAACGCGATTTGCTGACCGGCAGCGCCGCGCCGATTGTGCTGCTGGCCAAACATAAAGTGCCGCATCTGGCCGATAACATCGCACCATATTTACAGGAAATCGGCGTGATGCTGCCGAGTAATCCGTTGCAGCATTTGCTGCTGCGCGCGGTCGACCGCCCGCTGGTGATGACTTCCGCCAATCCGAGCGGGCAGCCGCCCGTGCTGGAGAATAAAAGTGCGGTGGAAAATCTGACCGATTTGGCGGATTTTTATCTTTGCCACAACCGTGATATTTTACAGCGCGCCGACGACAGCCTGCTTCGCGTCGCTTTCGACGGGCCGGAAACCCTGCGCCGCGCGCGCGGTTATGTGCCGGACGAAATGCCGCTTGCCACCCGCAGTACAAAAAACGTGCTGGCACTGGGCGCCGATTTGAAAAACACTTTCTGCCTGCTGCGCGGCGATAAAGCCGTACTCAGCCAGCATATCGGCGATACCGCAAACGAAAAAGTGCGGTCACAATTACGCGAGAATCTGGCTTTATTTCAACATATTTATCAGTTTACGCCGCAGGTTATCGCGGTCGATGCGCACCCGGGCTATTTTTCCTCCGCCGTCGGCAGACAACTTGCCGCACAGCAACAGGCAACGCCAGTCGAAGTGCTGCACCATCATGCCCATATTGTCAGCGTAATGGCGGAACACCATTGTAATGAGCCGGTCATCGGTCTGGCGCTGGACGGTATCGGTATGGGCGAAAACGGACGGCTTTGGGGCGGCGAATGCCTGCTGGCGGATTATCGCCACAGCCAATATTTAGGCGGCTTGCCCGCCGTTGCGCTGCCCGGCGGCGATCTGGCGGCAACACAGCCTTGGCGCAACTGGCTGGCGCACCTGCATCAATTTGTACCGCAGTGGCGGGAAATCCTCGCCGCAACCTGCACCGAACCCCATTGGCACGCATTAAGCAATGCTATTGAACGCGGGTTAAATTGCCCGCCGGCCTCCTCCGCCGGTCGCTTATTTGACGCAGTAGCCTACGGGCTGGGCATCGCACCGCCGCGCGTTTCCTGGGAGGGCGAAGCCGCCTGCCGTCTGGAAGCGCTGGCAAATCGTTCGGCCTTCGCCACAGGGGCGCAAAGTGCGGTGACTATTCCGGTCAATATGCCGCTTATCGGCAATCAGCTGGATCTCGCCGTCTTCTGGCAAAGCTGGTTGGATTACCGCGCCGCCCCCGCCGATAAAGCCTTCGCCTTCCACTATGCGCTGGCACAGGGCTTCGCCCGATTGGCGGCCGGCTGCGCGCGCCGGCATCAATGCCGCACCATCGTACTGTCCGGCGGGGTTATGCACAATCAATTGCTGCGCCGCTTATTAAAAGAAAACCTGCGCCCATTTCATCTGCTCAGCGCCCAGCAGTTCCCTATGGGCGACGGCGGGTTAAGTTTAGGTCAAGCGGTGATTGCGGCGCATAGGCAAACGGATAATACCTAATTTAGAATTTAATACGAGTAACATATGGAAGCAATAATAAGAAAATCATTTGATTCAGCATTAAACGAAGCAACATTATTATGGGGAATAACATCAACCGCATTTCCTAAAAAACATGAACTAATGGTTAATACATTAGCTGTTAAAGTACTGGAACTAGTTAGCAGTTTCTCATTAAATTGCAGAAGGATTCTTGAACAATTTCCTCGAACATGCAAATTTAACATGGAAAGTTCTCCTTGGCTTTGGGAAACCCAAAATGATACTCCCATAATTACAGATCTCTGGGAAGCTACAAACTATATAATACATGCTAAAACTCTTTGCTCTGGTATAGAATCTTTACCTGAACGTCTTTCCTTTATTCAAGGTGAAGATAACTCCGTTTTTATTCCTTATATTTTAGTTAAAACAGATAAAAAAGGGCCCGCTTATATAAATATTTTTTCAATGGTTTATTGTTTTTTGTACGACGTAGTCACCGCGTTCCAGCAATTAATAGAGAAAGATAGTGCTACCCAATAAATGTTTTAACACAAATAATGTAACACTCAAAAAATAGTTCCTGTTTTATAACGATAACAAATATATCTAATACAAAATTTAATTGCTTAAACCGATTTAATTGAAGAACAAGACGCCATCGTCAATTAAACCGGTGTTTCGCTTAACAGATTCGCGGTAAGGGTTCGTTGGACGGTAAATCCAGCAGGCGGCTTTGACCGAAAATGCCGGTGGCGCGGACTTTGCCGTCGGTGGTGACTTCGCCGATGACGGCGGCGTTTTTGCCTAACGGGTGGCGGCGAAGTGCGGTCAGAATTTGCGCGGTTTTTTGTTTATCCGCGACAATTACCAGTTTGCCCTCATTGGCGAAATTCAGCGCGTCCAATCCGAGCAATTCGCAGATCCCGCGTACTTCCCGCCGAATCGGCAGGGCATTTTCGTCAATTTGCATCCCCAGCCGCTGCGACTGGGCGAATTCGTGCAGCACGGCGTTTACTCCGCCGCGGGTGGCATCCCGCACGGCTTTCACGCCGTCGAGAGGACGCAGACAGGCGATCAGCGGCGCCAGCACCGCGCAATCGCTGCATAAATCCGTTTGAATGCCGAGCTTTTCACGCAGGTTTAAAATGGTCGCGCCGTGGTCGCCCAATGTGCCGCTGACGATGAGTTGATCGCCGGCCTGAATGCGGTGTACGCCCCAATCCAGTCCGTCGGGAATCACGCCGATGCCGGCGGTGTTGATAAAAATTTTGTCCACCGCGCCTTTCGGCACTACTTTGGTGTCGCCGGTCACCACCTCAATGCCGGCTGCGCGGCAGGTTTGCGCCATGGATTGAATCAACCGCTTTAATTCGGCCAGCGGCAGCCCTTCTTCCAACATAAACCCGCAGGATAAATATTTCGGCACGGCGCCGCACACCGCTACGTCGTTGGCCGTACCGCACACCGCCAGTTTACCGATATCCCCGCCGGGAAAAAAAATCGGGTCAATCACAAAGCTGTCGGTGGAAAACGCCAGCGTTCCGCCGCAGGCCGCCATGTTCTGCAAAGGTATGCGCGCCTGATCTTCGCCTTGGGCAAGTAGCGGGTTATCAAACGCGGCGACAAAATAATCGCGGATCAGCTGCTGCATTGCAGCGCCGCCGTTGCCGTGCGCCATAGTAATAAAATCAGTCATAAATTATTCTCGTCGGTATTGATAATAGGCGGCGCATGCGCCTTCGGAAGACACCATTAACGCACCGTAAGCATTATCGGGATGGCATTTTTGGGCAAATAACGGACAATCGGCGGGCTTACATTTGCCGATCAGCACTTCGCCGCAGCGGGAGTCGGGATCATCGGCCACTTGCTGCGGCTGAGTGGCGAAGCGGATTTCGGCGTCAAAGTTACGATACGGCGCCGTCAGTTCCACGCCGGATTCGGCGATTTCCCCCAAACCGCGCCACTCGCTGCTGGCTTTAAGACGAAAAACCTCACGCATCGCCTGTTGCGCCAATACATTGCCCTGCGGCTGCACAATGCGTTTATATTGATTTTCCACCGTACAGCGTCGTTCGACAAACTGTGTCACCAGCATGACGATCGCCTGCAGGATATCCAACGGTTCAAAGCCTGTGATCACAAAGGGTTTATGATACGCGTCGCACAGCGCCCGATAAGGATCGGAGCCGATCACCATACTGACATGACCCGGCGCGATAAAACCGTCGATTTTCACCTGTTCCTGCGCCAGCAGGCTGTGTAAAGTGGGGATAATGGTGATATTCTGGCATACTACAAAAAAATTGTCCGCCCGCTGTTTTTTCGCCTGCTGCAACGTTACCGCCGCACTCGGCATGGTGGTTTCAAAGCCGAGTGAAAAAAACACCACCTGTTTGTGCGGATGATGAAAGGCGATATTCAGCGCATCCAGCGGCGAATAGACGATACGCACATCCGCGCCCTGCGCTTTGGCTTCCAGTAAAGATCCCTGCCGTCCGCGTACCCGCATGGCATCGCCGAAGGTACAGAAAATAACATCCGGACGGCGGGCGATCTCAATACACACATCGATCCGCCCCATCGGCAACACGCACACCGGACAGCCCGGCCCGTGGATAAATTCGATACTTGGCGGCAATAGCCGATCCAGCCCGAATTTAAAGATGGTATGCGTATGCCCGCCGCAGATCTCCATCAAATATAACGGATTGTCCGGCGTAAAGTGCGGTAATTTTTCCATCAGTTTTCGCAGCCGCTGCAGCAGGCTTTTCGCCAGCACAGGATCGCGGAATTCATCAACAAACTGCATCGCACGATCCTATTTCTGCAGCCAATCCAGCCATTGCAATAATCCTTCGCCGCTCTGGGCGGACAGCGCAATGACCTGAATCGCCGGGTTGACCCGTTTGGCATACGCAATACATTTTTGCACGTCGAAATTCAAGTACGGCAGCAAATCGGTTTTATTTAAAATCATCAACTCGGCGGCGGCAAACATATGCGGATATTTCAACGGTTTATCTTCGCCTTCCGTCACCGACAGGATCACCACTTTAGCGTGTTCGCCCAAATCGAATTCCGACGGGCACACCAGATTGCCGACATTTTCAATAAACAACAGGCTGTTTGCCTGCGGCCGCAATTTCGCCAGCGCATTGCCGATCATCTGCGCATCCAGATGGCAGCCTTTGCCGGTATTGACCTGAATCGCCGGCACGCCGGTGGCGCGAATGCGATCGGCATCGTTTTCCGTTTGCTGATCGCCTTCGATCACATAGCAAGGGCGTTGATGTTTTAATGCGTTTAAGGTGGCCGTCAGCAAGGTCGTTTTGCCCGAGCCCGGGCTGGAAACCAGATTAAGCGCCAGAATATGCTGTTGTGCGAAAAAACGGCGGTTTATCTCCGCCAGCCGGTTATTTTCGCCCAGAATATCCTGCTCCACTTTCAGCAGGCGCCGGCGGCTTTCCTCTTGTTGAGGCTCGTCGGACGGACGGAAGGAAGAATGAGAAAAGTCGGGTAATTTCACCGCACTTTGCGCGGCGGAATCATCATGAGCATGCGGTAATTCGCCGATTCTGACCTGTTCAGGATGGCCGCAGCCACAGGTTGTACACATAAGTCACCTCGATAATTTTTATTTGTGCTGTCAATGCTTAGCGTCTATGATAATTCATGCACGCTAGAATAGCATATTCTCACTGTTAAATATATTTTTTCACCGGGGTTAGCGCATATGATGAATCATTTAGCTTTAGAACGTATTATCAACCAAAAACTCAGCAGCGACGCCATTTCCGACTATGCGCCCAACGGTTTGCAGGTGGAAGGCAAAACGGAGGTTAAAACAATCATCACCGGCGTCACCGCCTGTCAGGCGCTGCTAGATTATGCCGTCAGCCGCCACGCCGATGCCGTGCTGGTTCATCACGGCTATTTCTGGAAAAACGAAAATCCCTGTCTGCGCGGAATGAAAGGACGGCGGCTCAAAACGCTGCTGACCCACGACATCAATCTTTACGCTTATCATCTGCCGCTGGACGTTCACCCCGAGCTCGGCAATAACGCCCGTCTGGCACAGCTGCTCGGCATTGAAAATCTGCAACCGCTGGAGCCGGGCCCGTTCAGTATTCCGGTGTACGGCACATTATCCACACCGTTAAGCGGCGATGCTTTGGCTTACCGCATTGAACAGGTACTGCGGCGCAAACCCTTATTTTGCGGCGAAAACGCACCGCACTTAATCCGCCGCATCGGGCTTTGCAGCGGCGGCGGTCAGGGTTATATCGATCTGGCGGCGGCACAGGGGCTGGATGCCTTTATCAGCGGCGAGGCATCGGAACAAACCGTGCATTCCGCCCGAGAACAGGGCATCGCTTTTTTTGCCGCCGGACACCACGCCACCGAGCGTTACGGGGTCAAAGCTTTGGGCGAATGGCTGGCGCAGGAATACGGTTTCGAGGTGGAATTTAAGGACATCGACAACCCGGTATAAGCGCCGCAGCGCTATCCGGTGCGGCTTGACATCATGTGCAAAGCCGAGTATAAAATTTAACAGGTCTTGCATTAATAACAACACAGGAGAACCATTATGAGTGAATCATTCGAGCAAAAACGAGCAGAATTATTAGAGGAATTGAACGAGATTCTGAATAATGCTGAAGAACTCTTTAATGAAAAAACCGAAGCCGGCGCCGATGAGCTGAAAAAGCTGAAAAAACGCTTAAGCGCCCAGGTTAAAGACGCACGCGGTCAATTCGGTTCCCTGCAGGAAGAAACCGTAAAAAGAACCAAACGGGCTATCCAGCAAACCGATGAACTGGTACAGGAAAATCCGTATAAAGCCATCGGAGTCGCCGGAGTTATCGGCTTATTACTCGGCGTGCTGATCAGCAAAAAATAATCATCCGGACAGGGCTGCCCCGCGCGGCCCTTTCTTTCCGGCGTTCTTCCGACGATTAAACACGAATAAAGAGTTACAATGCAAATTATCGGCAAAATGAAACGGGCGTTTATTACCGCCGTGGAACTGGCGCAAATCCGTCTGCATATGATGAGTATCGAGCTCATCCAGCTCAAAAATTCGCTGCTCGCCATATTAAGCGCACTGCTGCTGACGTTTATTTTTTTACTCACCGGGTTAATCAGTCTGCTGTTCGGACTGGAACATTATCTGGCGCCGGAAAGCAAAGCCGCAGTGTTTTTCAGCATTACCGCCGTCGCTTGCCTGGCGGTACTGATTCTGCTTTTTATAATACTGAGATTATTCAATCGGCAACGTCGTTTTATGTCATCGACCTTAACCGAAATACAGCGCGATGTCAGCGCCTTAAAACAGGCGGCGGGCGTTTCGCGCAAAGATTAGGAGAATGTTATGCCATTAAGCCTGAACGAAGAAAAAGAACTGCTGCGACTGAAAGGCGAAATCTTACGGCTGAAATTCGGCACGCAGACCAAATCCGCCCGACAGGAGATCAGCCAGCCGATACATCATCTCAACCTAATCGGCTCGACGCTGGCACAGCCAATCATTCGCTCGTTGCTGCTTAATCTGTTAAGCCACCGTTTATTTACCGTCCGCAACCTGTTGCTTTCGGGGCTGGGCGTCGCATTGATCGGGTTGCTCGGCAAAGAACCTCCGCAAGATCGCTAACCCGCGCCGCGCCCGGCTGGTCCGACATAATTTCCCCATAATTGCCCTGTATCACAGAAACGGGTATAATTGCCGCAATTTTTATCACATCAAGGAAAACACAATGGGTTTCTTAACTGGCAAACGTATTTTAATCACCGGTTTGGCAAGCAACCGTTCCATCGCTTACGGCATTGCGGCGGCAATGAAACGCGCCGGCGCCGAACTGGCATTCACTTATTTAAACGATAAATTAAAAGCCCGCGTCGAAGAATTCGCACGGGAATTCGAATCCGATATCGTCCTGCCTTTAGATGTCGCCACCGACGAAAGCATTGAAAACTGTTTCAAACAATTAAGCGCACGCTGGGAAAAATTCGACGGCTTCGTGCATGCGATCGCATTCGCACCGGGCGACCAGCTTGACGGTGATTATGTCAACGCCGCCACCCGCGAAGGCTACCGCATGGCCCACGACATCAGCGCTTACAGCTTCGTCGCTATGGCGCAGGCGGCTCGCCCGCTGTTAACTCCGAATGCCGCGTTGCTGACTTTGACTTATCTCGGCGCGGAACGGGCGATTCCGAATTACAATGTGATGTGTCTGGCTAAAGCCTCGCTGGAAGCCGCAACCCGTGTGATGGCGGCGGATCTGGGCAAAGACGGCATTCGGGTCAACGCCATTTCGGCCGGGCCGATCCGCACGCTGGCGGCATCCGGCATTAAAAACTTTAAGAAAATGCTGGCGACCTTTGAAAATACCGCCCCGCTGCGTCGTACCGTCACCATCGACGATGTGGGCAATTCCGCCGCATTTTTATGTTCCGATTTAGCCTCCGGCATCACCGGTGAAGTTCTGCATGTGGATGCCGGATTCAGTATCACCGCCATGAGCGAACTGGGTGCGGAATAATTTTTTCGTTTCTTACCGGGCAGACCAATGTGTCTGCCCTTTTTTGTCAATAACCCGATAAAAACAGATATTATGTTGCAAAATAATCCCCTGCTGTCTCAATTAAAACAACAACTGCGCGATAGCAAACCGCACGTCGAAGGCGTCGTTAAAGGCTCGGACAAAGCCTACGGTTTTCTTGAATGTGATAAAAAAAGCTACTTTATTCCGCCGCCGGCAATGAAAAAAGTGATGCACGGCGATAAAATCAAAGCCGTCATCGACACCGTCGGTGATAAGGAACAGGCGGAACCGGACGAGCTGATCGAACCGATGCTGACCCGTTTTATCGCTAAAGTGCGGTTCAATAAAGACAAGAAATTACAGGTTTTAGCGGATCATCCGCAAATCAATCAACCCATCGGCGCCAATAAGCTGAAAACCTTGCAGACGGAATTACAGGAAGGCGACTGGGTGGTCGCCGTGTTAAAAACCCATCCGCTGCGTGACGATCGTTTTTTCTATGCGCAAATCACTGAATTTATCTGCCGCGGCGACGATGAATTCGCCCCTTGGTGGGTTACGCTGGCGCGCCACCAGCAATCCCGTTATCCGGTACGGGGCGCGGACAGTTATAGCCTGCAGGATGAGCAAACGCGCGAAGATTTGACCGCACTTCATTTCGTTACAATCGACAGCGAAAGCACGCAGGATATGGACGATGCGCTGTATATCGAAGCGGTCGAACAAAACGGCGTTCAAACCGGTTGGAAGCTGGTAGTGGCGATCGCCGATCCGACCGCCTATATCGGTATGGATTCGCAAATCGAAAAAGACGCCCGCCAGCGTTGTTTCACCAACTACCTGCCGGGATTTAATATTCCGATGCTGCCGCGCGAACTCTCTGACGAGCGCTGTTCATTAATGGAAAACCAGACCCGCCCGGCGCTGGTCTGTTATATCGAAACGGATTTACAGGGCGAAATTTGCGCGAAACCGCATTTCGTTTGCGCTTATGTTCAATCCAAAGCCAAGCTGGCTTATCACACGGTTTCCGCCTATCTGGAACAGCAGCTCGACAGCTGGCGCCCGAGCGACGCGCTTACCGAGCGGCAGATTCAGCAGCTGCATCAATTTACCCTGACGCGGATTCAGTGGCGCCAAACCCATTCTTTATTATTTAAGGAAAAACCGGATTATACTTTTGTTCTGGCGGAAAACGGCAAAGTGCAAGCGATCAAAGCGGAACATCGCCGTATCGCCAACCAGATTGTCGAAGAGGCCATGATCCTCGCCAATATCTGTGCCGCGCAATATCTGGATGAAAAACTGCAATGCGGTATTTTCAATACCCATGCCGGTTTTGATAAAAAATATCTGGACGCCGCGCACAATTTTCTACTGGCAAATCTGGCCAACGATGAAAACCGCGCACAACTGACACAGCGTTATGCCGTGGAAAATCTGGCCACCTTGTCGGGTTATTGCCGGATGCGCCATGATATCGAACCGATCGAGGGCGACTATCTGGAGCTGCGCCTGCGCCGTTTTCTGACCTTCGCCGAATTTAAAGCGCAATCCGCACCGCACTTCGGGCTGGGCTTACCGGCATATGCCACTTGGACTTCGCCGATCCGCAAATATTCCGATATGGTCAACCACCGTCTGATTAAAGCCACTCTGAGCGGACAGCCTTATGAAAAACCGTCGGAAGCCGTGTTGCAGCGCCTGCAGGAAGCCCGCCGGCAAAACCGTTTGGTGGAGCGGGATGTCGCCGACTGGCTGTATTGCCGCTATCTGGCGGATAAAGCGGCGCAGCAGCCGGAATTCGAAGCGCAAGTGCTGGATGTAATGCGCGGCGGATTACGGGTGCAATTGCTGGAAAACGGCGCGTCAATGTTTATTCCCGCCTCGGCGCTGCATAATAACAAAGAGGAAATTCAGCTGAATGCCGATGAAATCGCCTTATATATTAAGGGCGAAAGACGCTATAAAATCGGCGATATTATTGCTGTCCGCCTGACCGAAGTCAGAGAAGACACCCGCAGTATTATCGGCACAATCGCCGCATAACAAAACGGGGCGCTTAAGCGCCCCGTTCGGTTTTTATCTTACCACGCTCAGCCCGCATAACGGCCGACGCCCAATTCGTCTTCCTTACGGGTACGGTTAATCACCGCCTGCGGCGATTGCAACACGCGCAGCCCCATTTGATCTTCGGTGCGGACAACCTCTCCGCGCAGAGAATTGGTAAACACATCAGTGATCTTAATATCCACGAATTTACCAATCATATCCGGCGTACCGGCAAAATTCACAATACGGTTATTTTCCGTCCGGCCGGTCAATTCCATCAAATCTTTCTTCGACGGCCCTTCCACCAGCACGCGCTGTTCCGTACCCAGCATGGCGCGGCTGTATTGCGCCGCCTGATGATTAATGCGCTGTTGCAACAGGTATAAACGCTGTTTCTTTTCCTCTTCCGTCACATCATCGGGGAAATCCGCCGCCGGCGTTCCTGGACGGGCGGAATAAATAAAGCTGAAGCTCATATCAAAATTGACCTGCGCGATCAGATTCATGGTATCTTCGAAATCCTGAGCCGTTTCGCCCGGAAAACCGACGATAAAATCCGAACTTATCTGAATTTCCGGCCGCACTTTGCGCAATTTGCGGATAATGGATTTGTATTCAAGCGCCGTATGACCGCGTTTCATCATATTCAGCACCCGATCGGAACCGCTTTGCACCGGCAAATGCAGGAAGCTGACCAATTCCGGCGTATCGGCATAAACCGCAATAATATCATCGGTAAATTCAATCGGATGGCTGGTGGTAAAACGTAAACGGTCAATACCATCGATCGCCGCCACCAAACGCAAAAGCTCGGCAAAGGTGCAGATTTCGCCGTCATGCGTCGGCCCGCGATAGGCATTCACATTCTGCCCCAGCAGGTTCACCTCGCGCACGCCCTGTTCCGCAAGCTGGGCGATTTCAAACAACACATCGTCCAGCGGACGGCTGACTTCTTCCCCGCGCGTATAAGGCACCACGCAGTAAGTACAGTATTTATTACAGCCTTCCATAATGGAAACGAACGCCGTCGGCCCTTCCGCTTTCGGTTCCGGCAGGCGGTCGAATTTTTCGATTTCCGGAAAACTGACATCCACCACCGCACTTTTTCCGCCGCGGATTTGGTTAATCATCTCCGGCAGTCGGTGCAGGGTTTGCGGCCCGAAAATAATATCCACATAAGGTGCGCGGTGGCGGATATGTTCGCCCTCCTGCGACGCCACACAACCGCCGACCCCGATCACCAGCGCCGGATTTTTTTGCTTTAATTCTTTCCAGCGTCCCAGCTGATGAAACACTTTTTCCTGCGCTTTTTCCCGAATCGAACAGGTATTGAGTAACAACACATCCGCTTCTTCCGGCACATCGGTTAATTCCAGTCCGTGCGTGCTGTTGAGTAAATCCGCCATTTTCGAACTGTCGTATTCATTCATCTGACAGCCCCAGGTTTTAATATGTAATTTGTGCATCATAGTCTATGTCAAAATGTCTTATCCGATAAAAAATTGATTGGCTATTTTACAGTCTTGCGGCAATGGTGGCTAGTTAAAATCGGATTTTCTTTTCTCTTTCGCCCATTAAGGATAAAATCACCCGAACGGAACGTGCGATGCGCCGGTACAACGAAAAACAGCCTGAAAAATCACCGCACTTATTTTTCACCACCGTGAGCGGCGCATAACAACAGCGGAGCAAATTATGACAATCACCAAAGACATTATTATTATCGGCGGCGGGATGATCGGCGCGGCCTGCGCGGCAGGCTTGGGCAAACTCGGGTTGCAGATTCAGATTATCGAACGCGCGCCGCTGCCCGAGTTTGAGCCGGATTCGCCTTATGATATCCGCATTTCCGCCATCAGCGCCGCTTCGGTTAATTTGCTCAAACGGCTCAACGCCTGGCAACATATTGAGAGAATGCGGGTTTGCCCTTATCGCGGGCTGGAAACCTGGGAAATCGACGGCTTTGCCACCCGCTTTCACTGCACAGAGCTGAATCTGCCGCAGCTCGGTTATATGGTGGAAAATCATCTGGTGCAGCGCGGTTTATGGCAGGCCGTGCGCCAGTTTGCCAATGTGCAAAGCTCGATTGGCACGGCGATTGTCGAAGCCAAAAAGTGCGGTGCGAACTGGCAGATTTTGTTAGCCGACGGGCAACGCTATGCCGCGCCGCTGATTATCGCCGCCGACGGTGCCAATTCGCAAATCCGCCGGGCTGCCGGTATCGGTCTGACCGGCTGGCAGTATCGTCAGGATTGTATGCTGATTTTAGTGGAGACCGAATCGCCGCAGCAGGACATCACCTGGCAGCAGTTTTATCCTAGCGGCCCGCGGGCGTTTTTGCCTTTATGCGGTCATCAGGCCTGCTTGGTGTGGTATGACAGCGCACAGAAAATCCGCGCCCTGCGCCAACTGTCGGCGGAAAAACTGGCACAGCAGATTCATCAGGCATTTCCGCCACGTTTAGGCCATATCCGGGTGCAGCGCGCCGCGGATTTTTCCCTGACCCGCCGTCACGCACAGGATTATTTCAAACAGGGCGTGGTGCTGGCGGGCGATGCGGCGCACACCATCAACCCGCTGGCGGGGCAAGGCGTTAATCTTGGTTTTAAAGATGTGAAAGCGCTGCTGGCGGTGATCGAAAGTGCGGTGGAAAAAAACCGCAATTTCGCCGCCGATGACGTACTGGCATGCTACCAGCGGCAACGCAAAGCAGATAATCTGCTGATGCAATCCGGCATGGATTTATTTTATAAAGCCTTTAAAGAAGAGCTGCTGCCGTTAAAGATCGCCCGCAATTTCGCCTTAGTCTTGGCCGACAAAGCCGCACCGCTGAAAAAACAGGCGTTGAAATATGCGCTGGGATTGTAATTTGTCAGACAGCATATTGGCGCGCAACCGACTGCGCGATTGGCTGCGTTTATTCCGTTTTATTTTTGCCTTTTATCACCTTCATCATTTCCATAAAGTGTGGGCGTAATTGGCGAAATAACGGATTATCGCGATTTTCCAACATAACCTCACCCAGCAATTTCAAACCGACGACAAAGCGTTGCGCCATTTCCGGCGTAAATCCTTCACGTTGTTCGGTCATTGCGATGATATTGAAGAGATTATCATGATTCGGCGCCTCAAACGTGATGTCCTGATTTACCGGCTGTCCTTCATGGTCGGATAAATATTGTACGTTAATGCGATACTGATGTTGTTTCATATGTTTTGCCTCCGATTAACCCTTTCCGCCGATGATAAAAACCGGCAAAGTGCGGTCATAAAACGCTACGTTTTTTAAATAGGCGTTAATTTTACCGCACTTTTAATAGCCGTCGCCCAACATATTCGGCAGAAAAACCGCGTGTTGGATCCGTTTTACGCGCGATACGATACGTCCGTCATCATACAGTTCAATTTCCCGCCAGCCGGGTTGCAGCGTATCAAGGGCGAAATTATTGCTGTCCGGTTTAAACTGCACGCAGGTGGAGGGCGTCGCCATCACTCGGTAGCCGTACCATTCGCCGTCCACTTCCTGATGAATATGCCCGCACAAAATGCCGCGCACGTTGCGAAACGGCGATAAAGTGTAAGCCAAATCCAGCGAATTGCGCAGATTGTGCTGATCCAGCCAAGCGGAGTGGGTGGATAAAATATGATGATGCAGCACGATCAGAGAATAACGTTCCGGGTGATCTTTCAGTTTCGATAACAGCCAATCGATCTGATATTGTCCAAGCTGACCGTGCGGCACGCCGAACACCTGACTGTCCAGCATCAGAATTTGCCAATGCTCGCCCAGCAGCACATGTTTGATCGGGCTGATATTGCCTTGCTTCTGATTTAAAATATCGAACATTTTCGGCTGAAAATCATGATTGCCCGGGATCCAGAACACCATTTTTTGCAGCGGCTTGACGCTTTCGCAAAAGCGCAGATAGCCTTCATCGCTGCTGTCCTGCACCAAATCGCCGGTGGCCAGCACCAGTTCGTAATTAAAATCGCTTTGCCGAATTTCCGTTAATACTTGGTTAAAACTCGCCTGCGTGTTTATTCCGAGTAATTCGCCGTTTTCTTCTTTAAACAAATGGGGATCAGTAATCTGGATTAACCGTATAACCTTCTCCGAGGTCTGATGTGTATAAGTGTTTACCAAGTGATCCATCCTCCCTTAATATCCTTATTTTCTCCAAACTGTGCTATAACTTACGGATTTCAAAAAAAATTGCATCAGTAAAATACAAAAAATGTTAACACTGTCATGTTTTGCTGCCGACTTTGTGCCAAAAATAAAAGCTATATCACATTTTTTAACGCCATTTTTGCTGTAACATTTGGTAATTCAACTGCAACCACAACAAACCGGTCACGGCGATGCCGTTGTCGATTTTTCCCTCGCACACCCATTGATAAGCCGTCTGCCGGCTCACCGCATGCACGCGGATATCTTCATGTTCTTCCGCCAGCCCGTGCAAGCCCGTCGCCTTGGTGCTGTCCACTTTGCCGGCAAACAGATGAATCCGTTCACGCACGCCGCCCGGGCTGTCCCACATGCTCAGCGCGTGAGTTAATTTATCCACTTTTAAGCCCGCCTCTTCCTCGCTTTCACGCAGAGCCACCTGCTCCGGCCGTTCACCCGCTTCCACCATGCCGGCGATCAATTCCAACAACCAGGGCGATTGGGTTAAGCCCGGATCATAAGCGCCGATGCGCACCTGTTCGACCAGAATCACCTTATCCGCCTGCGGATCATAGGCGATCACCGCAGAAGCCGCGCCTTTTACCAACAGCTCGCGGGTCACTACCCCGCTCATTCCGCCGGCGAATAATTTATGCTTAAACTGAATTTTTTGTAAACGGAAAAAGCCGCTGTACAGGGTTTCTTCCTTCAGAATTTCAATATCCTGCTGGGTAAACTGTTGCTCGTCTTTCATCTTGCATCCTTAGAAGCGATCGCTCTCGCCCTTGTATGAGCGGATAGCATCACGCGATCAGCGAAAATACCATGTCTGCGATCATGTTTGACTTTTTTCACAAAAAAAGGTTCACCCGCGTAAACCTTTTATTCTCATATTACATCCGGCTTATTTGTTCTCCGCCCTTGATGCTGCCGGTTGTGTTAAATAAAAAAGCGGGCGAAAATCTGCGGCATATGGGCGCTTAACACCGCATTGCCGGCAATAAATTCATTTTGCCAGGCCGCCAGCAGCACCTGCGGCCCGAATTGTGCCCGCGCCTGTTCGGCCACCGGCAGATAACTGATGTGCCAAGGCTCGCGCCCGATGGCCAAATGCGCCGGCAAATGTATAAACGGCAGCGCAAAATCAAAGCACGGCAAGTTTTCTGCCAGCCACTGACTTAAGTCGAAAAAATACCCGTTTTGTTCATATTCCCAAGGTTCCAGCTGTAGTTTTTGCTGCGCCGGCAATAAATCGGGATCAAAAATATCGATTTCCGTACCCCAGTGATGACGGCTGCCGCCCGGCAACGCCGACCAGCGCAAAATCGCCTCGCACTTTTCCCATTCTGAAAGTGCGCTCAGATTCAGCGCATTGCCCTGATCATCATGCACCTTGCGCCGACCGCAGAATTTCTCGTTCCAGATTTGCTGCTGGCGCTGAAAATCACGAAAGCTGCTGGCCGGCTGTAAATTAAAGCCGTTTTGCACCGCACTTTTCTGCAACGCCTGAAAGGCGCGCAATGCCTGCGGCTGTAGAAAATGATTGGCGGAAAACGGACAAGGCAAATGCTGCAAATGCGCACGGGATTTGCCGCTCAGCATATCGGGCGTAAAGAAAACGCGTGTCATGGTTCCTCGGTGAATATGTGGTTTCGATTAAGCGGATAACGGTCTCTGCGCACCATTTAGCCTTCGGCGCCGCTCAACAGCTTGTTCAGCATGGCGCGATAAACCTGCCCCAGCAGTGCCAGATCATGACAGCTGACGCATTCATTAACTTTATGAATGCTGGCGTTCAACGGGCCGAGTTCCACCACTTCCGCCCCCATCAAGGCGATAAAACGCCCGTCGGAAGTGCCGCCGCCGGTTTCCAGCCGCGGTTCGATATGCGCGATTTCGCGCAGACTGTCGGTTACCGCGCTGACCAGCTTGCCCGCTTCGGTTAAAAACGGTTTGCCGGACAACTGCCAGTCGATGCGATAAGTTAAACCGTATTGTTGCAGCATGGCCGCCACAGTACGTTTAATGATCTCATCAGTAACTTCAGTGCTGTAACGCAGGTTAAACTGCACGAAAAGCTCACCCGGAATAACGTTATTGCTGCCCGTTCCCGCCTGAATATTGGCAATTTGCAGGCTGGTCGGCGGAAAAAACCGATTGCCCTGATCCCATTGATAAGCGGTCAGTGCGGTTAAAAACGGCAGCGCATTATGCACCGGATTGTCCGCCAGATGCGGATAAGCCACATGCCCTTGAACGCCCTGAATAATCAGATTCGCGGTGATTGAGCCGCGGCGTCCGTTTTTCACCACATCGCCCAGACACTGTGCGCTGGACGGCTCGCCGACCAAGCAATAATCAATCCGTTCGCCGCGCGCCATTAAGGTGTCCACCACGCGCACCGTGCCGTCTTTGGCGGCCGCTTCTTCATCGGAGGTAATCAACAAGCCGATGGTACCGCGATGCTGCGGGTGGGCGTTGACATATTTCTCCGCCGCCACAATCATCGCCGCCAGCGAACCTTTCATATCCGCGGCGCCGCGTCCATACAACATATCATCGACGATCTGCGCGGAAAACGGCGGATAACGCCATTGGCTTTCATCCCCCGCCGGCACCACATCCGTATGCCCGGCAAAGGCAACCACCGGCGCGCCCTCACCGTGTTTCGCCCATAAATTCAGGGTATCGTTAAACGGCAGCCATTCAATCCTGAAACCTAACGCCTGCAACCGCTCGGCAATAATCTGCTGGCAGCCCTGATCGTCGGGGCTGACGGAAGGTCGGCGGATCAGCTGCTGCGCCAAGTCAATAATCCTGTTCTTCATATTATTTCCCGTTATGTGCGTCGGCGGTTATTTCAGCGCCGCCGCATAATCTTGTTCATTAAAGCCGATAAGCGCAATCTCATCCTGCATAATAATCGGCCGTTTAATCAGCGTCGGCTGCGCCAGCAGCAGCTCAAGTGCGGTCTGTTTTGATAATGTTTTTTTCGCCTCTTGATCCAGATTGCGCCAAGTGGTGCTGCGCTTATTCAGCAGATTCTGCCAGCCGAAGCGGCGTTCCGCATCTATCAGCCAGTCACGCGTCAGACCGTCGGTGCGATAATCGTGCAGCCGATGTGCAAGATGATTCGCCGCCAGCCATTGCAACGCTTTTTTTACCGTATCGCAATTTTTAATGCCGTAAACCGTAATCATTTAACCTTCCTGTTGTAAAAATTCGTTATCCGGCAACACGCGCAAAGGCTGCATGTCGCTGGCGCCGACAATAACACGACTCGGATCGGAACGCAAACAGCTGCCGCCGTAATGCCCGCCGACGGTAAAAGTGCAAACCTGCACATACAGCTCTTCCACCTTCGGCAAACACCAAAGCTGCTGATAAATCGCCTCCTGCTGATGAAAACGGCCGTTGGTTTCGTCCAGCACGGTTTTGCCGTCGCCGATTAAGGTCACATTATTACCGCAGCGACCGGCAATCGGTTTTTTCGCATAGCCGTTTTGCGCCAGTGCCGGCGTCAGCTCAAAGCCGGATTCCAGCAAATAGCGGTGATTCGGAAACAGCGACCATAACACCGGCAAAATCGCTTTATTGCTCGGAATGGCGGTCCACAGCGGCTCATACACCAGCACTTCCGGGCGCAGTAAAACATCGATCAGCCGCACGTTATCTTCCGCATAGCCGGTGCGGATCGGCGGCGCCACCTCCTGCCCGCCGGTTTCTTCGCGCAACTGTTCCAGCACGGTCTCCCACGCCCAGGTTTTCCACACGCTGAGTATCTGGTTATCTTCATCATCCAGCAGGCGACCGCGTTTATCCCAATGCAACCCTTCGGTGCCGTGTACAATTTTGGCGCGATATCCCGCCTGTGTCAGCGCCGACTGCATAAACAGCGCATGATAATCTTCTTCATTATCGTTATCCTGCAGAATATGCACCAAGGCGGCATGTTCGCGATGTTTCCAGCAATCGGCCAGTGCATCGCGCAAACGGGCGCCGGGATCGCTGCCCTGCCGCAAACCGCCGACCTGCGCCCAGCGTCCGAGAATGGCACCGGCTTCCGCATGGCAGGAGGCCGAATCCGCATTATATTCATACACTTTCAGCCCGCGTTCGCTCAAACAGAAATCAAGCCGCCCGGAAACGGTTTGATAACGGCGATTCTGCCAGGATAAACGCAGGCGCGGCCATAACAGTTTCGGAATATTGAAATACCGCAATAAACCGTCGTCTTTCAACACTTTATCGGTGGCATGCAGATACATCAGATGCAGTTCATTGGTGGCGCGGATCAGTTCATGCTGCGCACTTTCGGAAATCGTGAAATAGCGGTATGGATCGGAAAAATTGATCCGATGTCCTTTCATCGCAGCGATATAACGGCTTTCCAGCGGATCCGTTGCATTCAGCCATTCGGCGTCGAATTGACCGTGATTGTCCAGTCTGCGGGCTAAAATCCGCAAGGTTTCCGGCGCCGGCATCGGCTGCGGCAGGCTGTATGCGGTATCCTCCGTTTGGATCATCCAACCCAGAATTTCCGTATCGGTAAAAGTATCCTGTAAACGATAACCCGCTTCGCTGACCGTCATCGGCAGCTCGCGCGTCCATTGCTGACCGCTCGGCAGACGGTAATGAATCACATTCTGTTCCGCGATCCGGATTCTGTCCGCCAGCACTTCGGTGATGATCGCCACATGACCGGTTTCTTTAAACTCGCCGCCCTCCTGCCAAACCAACAACGCGCCCGCTTCCGGCGCTTTTTTGCTGCCGTTGGCAAAAGCCTGCAACGGCACCAGCGCATCGTTGACGACCTGACGCAAAAAACGCAGGGAAAAAATTTCATAAGCCATGCCCACATCGCTGAACACCATGCCGTAATTTAAATACAGATAACGGCGGGCGAATTCCACGCATTGCCATTTATAGCCCATATACTCGCGCCCCAAATAGCTGCGAAACGCCGCATCGTCGGGAAACTCCTTGGGATCCGCCGTATCGTAATCGGACGAATAAATCGCAATCCCGCCCGGCGCATAACCGAGCAGACTACCGAAAGGGTCATGGGTGGGAATATTGGGTGAAATTTCTGATGAGGACAGTTCAGACATGGCAAACTCCGAGTAAAGGCAAATAACGGCGTAGTATAGATCCAATCGGTGCCAAAAACAAAAGTGCGGTCGTTTTTTTGCCGGTTTTTAAAACCTGCGTTAAACGGACCGCACTTTTTTCGTTGTCGTTTATTTATGTAATAAATATGCCTTCAACGCGGCGAAATCGTTTTCCATTGTATCGGATAATAACGGCAGTCTGTTATGTTTATCCAGCGCCGCCGGCAGTTGAAGCTGAATCGACAGAATCCGTTCTACGCTTTCCTTAAATTTTGCCGGATGTGCGGTGCACAGGAACAGTCCGCTTTCACCCGGTTGCAGATCCTGTTGCAGTACGCGATAGGCCACCGCACCGTGCGGTTCGCACAAATAGCCTGCGGCGTACATGGCGCGTAAGGTGTCTTCCGTCTGCCCATCGCTCACCGCAGCAGAATGCAGGTCGGACAGCGGCCAGCCGTTACGTCGGAACAATTCTTCCACCCGCGGCCAGTTATTCGGGCGGCTGACATCCATGGCATTGGATAAGGTCGCTTGTGTCGCGTGCGGCGCCCAGTTGCCGTCGGCTAAATAGCGCGGTACGGTATCATTGGCGTTGGTGGCGGCGATAAAGCGTTTAATCGGCAAGCCTAAGGTTTTGGCGATCAAGCCGGCGGTTAAGTTGCCGAAATTGCCGCTCGGCACGGACACCACCAGATTGTCTCGAGCCTGCGGCGGCAGTTGCGCGACCGCTTCAAAATAATAACACACCTGCGCCAGTAAGCGGCTGATATTAATTGAGTTGGCCGAGTTCAGCCCGATTGCCTGACGTAATGCGTCATCATCAAAAGCCTGTTTGACCAGCGCCTGACAGGCGTCGAAATCCGCTTTCACCGCCACGGTGCGGATATTGCCGCCCAGCGTACAGAACAGTTTTTCCTGTAGCGGGCTGATTTTGCCCTGCGGATATAAAATCACGACGTCAATATTTTGCAGACCGTAAAAGGCATGCGCCACCGCCGCACCGGTATCGCCGGAAGTGGCGGTTAAAATGGTGATTTTGCCGTCGCCGCGCACCGCCGCCAGTGCCTGCGCCATAAAACGGCCGCCGAAATCTTTAAATGCCAGCGTCGGGCCATGAAACAGTTCCAGCGCATAAATTCCTTCCTCCACCTTTACCACCGGGGCAGGAAATGTGAACGCATTTTGCACCATTTGATTCAGCTGTTCGCGCGGAATTTCCTCACCGATTAACGCGCTTAAAATTGCCTGGCTGCGTTCCACCAGCGGCAGCGCCAGTAATTGTTCGATATTATCCAATTGCGGGATCTGAGCCGGGAAAAAAAGTCCCTGATCTTTCCCTAAGCCCTGACGTACCGCCTGAGCGAAATTAACCCGTTGTGTCGGGTGCTTGATATTGTATAAGTTCATAGTTTGTCCTGTTCGGTTAAATGTGTCAGCCCTAATTCAATCAGCTTAATTCGCGCGCGCCCTGATTATCCACTTTACAGATATGCACGAAGCCCTCGTTATTCTGTAGATAATACTGTTCCAGATAAGCGGACAGGCGGGTGGCGGTGGCCAGATCCGGCGCAATGGCGAAAATCGTCGGGCCGGAGCCGGAAATGCCCGAGGCCAGCGCACCTAAATCGCGCACCGCCTGTTTCACTTCGGCAAAATTCGGCAGCAGCGCCTCGCGGTAAGGTTCGGCGACTACGTCTTTCATCATGTATGCCGCCAAGGCTTCCTGATGCGTATGACAGGCATGAACGAAGCTGCCGAGATGACGGCCGTGCGTAATCACATCCTGACGGGTATAGCTTTTCGGCAAAATCGCGCGCGCTTCGGAGGTCGACACTTCAATGCCGGGATAAGCCAGCACCCAATACCAGTTGTCGAAAAACGGCAGCTGCTGACAAATATTGCCGAGCGATTGCACCATCAACTGTACGCCGCCCAAATAACAGGGCGCGACATTATCATAATGAATGGAGCCGGAAATCCGACCTTCCAGTTCGCCCATCATTTCCAGCAACTCCATTTTTGAAAAGGGTTCCTGATGAAAGCGGTTCAACGCCACCAGCGCGGCGACAATCGAACAGGCGCTGGAACCCAGCCCGGAACCGATAGGCATATTTTTTTCCAGCGTCAGGCGCAGGGCTTTAACGTTACTGTTGCGCAGTTTCAGGCGTTCGCGAAATAACACATAAGCCTGATATACAATATTTTTGTGCGGCTCTTTCGGTAATTTACGCACAAAATAGCCCGCACTTTCCAGCTCGAAACCGCTGTCTATGTCATCAATCTGAACCACATCGCCCAGCAAGGAACCGTCAATCGGGGAAACCGCCGCGCCCAAGGTGTCAAATCCCACACTGATATTGGCACTGGATGCCGGCGCATAAATTCTTAACATTGCCATTCTCCGTTAATGATGTACCGTTCTTAAAATATCGGCGAAAATACCGGCGGCAGTTACCGCATTGCCGGCACCGTAACCGCGTAATAATAGCGGAATCGGCTGATAGTAGCGAGTATAAAATGCAAGTGCGTTTTCGCCGTTTTTCACTTTATACAGCGGATCGTCGCCATCCACTTCAAGCACGGACACTTTACACTGTCCGTTTTCGATCTGACCGACATAACGCAGCACTTTTCCTTGCGCGCGGGCATTTTCTACCCGAGCGCGGAATTCGTCATCCAGCTGCGGCAGCAGCGCCATAAATTCTTCCGTCGATTTGCCCGCGGCGAACCCTTGCGGCAGCACGCTTTCCACGTTAATATCCGCCAGTTCAAGCGGCAGACCGGTTTCGCGCGCCAGAATCAATAATTTGCGCGCCACATCCTGACCGGACAGATCATCACGCGGATCCGGTTCGGTAAAGCCTTTTTCGCGCGCCAGTGCGGTGGCTTCCGATAAGGATAAGCCCTCTTCCAGCTTGCCGAAAATAAAGGATAACGAACCGGATAAAATCCCGTTAAAGCGGATCACTTCATCGCCGGCGGCAAGCAGGTTCTGCAAATTTTCAATCACCGGCAACCCGGCGCCCACATTGGTATCATACAGAAAATTACGCTGATTTTTACGCGCATTTTCGCGCAGCAGATTATAATATTCAATCTCGCGAGTGTTGGCTTTTTTGTTCGGCGTCACTACATGAAAACCTTCGCTTAGCGCGCGCGCATACAAACCGGATACGCTTTCCGCCGAGGTGCAGTCCACAAACACCGGATTGACTACATGATGCAGTTTAATAAAGGATAACAATACGTCGAAATCCGACGGTTGCGTGGCATTTTCCAGATCCGCCTGCCAGTTATCTAAATTTAATCCGTTTTCATCCAACAGCATTTTGTTTGAGTTGGCTAATGCACAAACACGGATTTCAATGTCCTTTTTTGCCAGATACTCCTTTTGGTTTTTTACCTGCTCAATTAATTCGCCGCCCACACCGCCGACGCCGACCAGAAACATATCGACGATTTTTTTATTATTAAATAACGCCTGATGGGTGGATCTCACCGCTTCAATGGCTTTATTCTGCGCCACCACGGCGGAAATGGAGCGTTCGGAGGAGCCTTGCGCAATGGCCACGATACTAATATTTGCCTGCGCCAGCGCCGAGAAGAAACGCGCCGCAATGCCTTTTGCCTGTCGCATGCCGTCGCCGACCACGGAAATAATGGATAAATCCTTGATGACTTCAATCGGCTCCAGTGCGGCGGATTTCAGTTCCTGCGCGAATTCGTTTTCCAGCGCGCAACGTGCGGTGTCGATCGCTTTAACCGGTACGCAAAAACTGATGCTGTATTCCGATGAGGATTGAGTAATCAGAATCACCGACACTCCGGCTTTCGACATGGCGGAAAATACCCGTGATGCCATACCGACCATGCCCTGCATGCCCGGCCCGGAAACATTAAACATCGCCAGATTATCCAGATTGGTGATGCCTTTTACCTGCAATCCTTCCGCTTTAACTTCGCCGTCAATAACGGAACCCGGTGCGTCCGGATTGCCGGTATTTTTAATCAGACAGGGAATATTGGCCTGTACCAGCGGCCCGATGGTACGCGGGTGAATCACCTTGGCGCCGAAATAAGACAATTCCATCGCTTCACGATAAGACAGGCTCGGCAGCAAACGCGCATCCGGCACCAAACGCGGATCACAGGTATAAACGCCGTCCACATCCGTCCAGATCTCACAGACTTTCGCCTTCAGGCAGGCGGCAAGACAAGCGGCGGAATAATCGGAACCGTTGCGCCCCAGCAACACCAGTTCGCCTTTATCATTACCGGCGGTAAAGCCGGCCATTAACACAACATGGTCTTTCGGAATCGCGCCGGCATTCACCCGTGCGGCGGAAGCGTCAATATCTACGGAGGATTCCAGATAACCGCCCTGCGCCAACAATTTTTCCACCGGATTGATTAACGTTACGCGATAACCGCGCGCCTCAAACCAGGCTTTCATCATGGCAATGGATAATTTCTCACCGCGTGAATCAATGGTGGCTTTTACCGCGTCTTCAACACGGCCGTTTTGTCTGATATTGTCCAGCAATCCCTGAATCTGCGCAAATTCGGCATCAATGAACGCTTTTGTCGCGGCTAAAGCAAAATTTGTATTTTCCGCATGTAATCCATTGATGATATTATAAAAAATCTCTAAAGCTTGATTAAAATCGGTTTCGGTAGGTTGGTTTTGAGCGGCTTTCTCGGAAAGGGCGACCAGATAGTTGGTAATTTTGGCCGGTGCGGACAACACGCCGGCCGCCTGATCGTCTAAATGGGCCTGTTCAATAAGCCGTGCCGCCTGTGAAAACCGTTCGGGATTAGCCAAAGAGGTACCGCCGAATTTAAGTACGCGCATAATAATCTCCTGAATGTTGTGTATAAAGTTAATCTGAAAAACTGCGATAAAAAAACCCGCACTTTGTATGCGGGTTTTATCAATTCTGTTTTTAACGCACTAACCCGCCCCATTAGTCATCGTAATGGTCATCATAATAATGGTGGTGGTCATAGCGAAAGTGCGGTGTGTCATTGCGTTATTTTCTTCATAAAAACGAATGCGTTAGAAATACCGAAATTTTCGTCGCTTGTCAAACGGAAAATGAATAAATAAGATAAATTTCCCTTCTTTATTGTAAATCCTGTAAAATAGCGCCTGATTCTCTATTTAACCGATAAAACGTCTATGATGAATATTCAGCAAAATCTTAATCAAATCCGACAACAAATTACACAGCATTGCCGGCTGGCGCAGCGCAGTGCCGACGAGGTGCGTTTACTGGCGGTGAGCAAAACCAAACCGGTTGAGGCGATTTTAGCCGCCTATCAGGCCGGACAAACCGCATTCGGCGAAAACTATGTACAGGAAGGCGTGGAGAAAATCCTGTTTTTCGAACGGCAGAATATCCCGCTGGAATGGCATTTTATCGGCCCGCTGCAATCCAATAAAACCCGGCTGGTGGCCGAGCATTTCGACTGGATGCAAACGCTGGATCGGGCAAAAACTGCCGAGCGCCTGAATGCGCAGCGCCCGCACTTTAAAGCGCCGTTAAACGTTTTAATTCAAATTAATATCAGCGATGAAAGCAGTAAATCCGGTATTCAACCGGCAGAGATGCTCACGCTGGCAAAACAGGTGCAAAACTTACCGCACTTATGCCTGCGCGGTTTAATGGCGATTCCGGCGCCGACGGACAATATCGCCTTGCAGGAACAGGCTTTCGCTAAAATGCACGCGCTGTTTTTGCAATTGCAACAAGCGTTGCCCGACGCGCCGATCGATACACTGTCGATGGGTATGAGTGATGATATGCCGAGCGCCATAAAGTGCGGTTCCACCATGGTCAGAATCGGCACCGCTATTTTCGGTAAACGCGGCTGATCGGCTGTAAAACCTCAAAAACCGGAACGGCAAGGTTTTTTATTTCCAAAAAATAAGTTGTCACGAAATGCTGCCGTAATAGCCGTTATTTTTAGGCAAAAATAAAGCCGCTCATTGAGCGGCTTAGTTATTATCACAAGTTTAAGCGATTAGAAGTAAACGCGTAAACCTACACCGTAGAAGTTTTCGTTGTCTTTAACCGGTTCGCTAGTACTCGCTTTGGTGACTTTCACACGGCTGTGCGCATATTCAACATAGCTGACCACATTTTTAGTGAACGCATAATCAGCACCAACTAAGTAAACATTCTGCAATGCTTTATCGCCACTCTGTAAAGGATGCTGTTTAAGCACTGCGCCTAGTGCCGCATCAGATAAGCTATAGTCATCAACTTCAAAATGAGTCGTTGTCTTACCTTTAAATTCATTACGCTGCCATTGCAGGTAAACTTTTGATTCCGGCAATACCTGATACTGTGCGCCCACTTCTAAGAAACGCGCTTTACCGTCAGTTGAATCGGTATCTACATCATTAAGGTTTTTATAAGTCGATTGACCGTATTCCGCACCTAATGCAGCCGGGCCGTAATGTAATAATGAAGCGACACGCCAGGATTTTTTCTCTCTAGCACCGGAAGTGTCAACACCGTTATCAAATTTATCAAAGGTTGCACCGGCATTTAATTCTAAGCTCAGATCATCTGTGTACTGACCGTTATAGAATAACGCCGAACCATAACCATATTTCAATTTAGATTTTGCTAAATTATTTTTATCAGATTGACCGAATAGGTAATCCAGCCCGAAAGTTAAGGTCTGACCCTGTGCCAGCTCAAAATCGGCGGAACGGAATGTGACCACTTTTTTACCGCCGTCGGTTAAGTTGTTGTTGCCGCCGAACAGATAAGTCGGGTCATTCAGCTGTACATCATCACCGCTGGTATTCTGACGACCGAAAGTTAAACGACCGATATTATCCGCCTGTAAACCGGCCCATAATTTATTGGTTGTCGGGTTGTTAAAGCTATTATTGCTGTCCCAACGGTCAACAGTGTCACCATCTTTATCATTAAAACGGATACGCAAATGCGCTAATGCTTTAACGCCGTCTGTGATCTGATGTTCTGCATGGAAATCAATACGAGATTCATTATTACGTAAATCACCACGTTGGTTGTCACCGAATTTACCTAATGCAACATCAACACGACCACCGATATCGAAGGTTGTACCTTCATTACTATAAACTGTTGTCGCGCTTGCTGATACTGCTGCAGCTGCCACTGCTAATGCTACTAATGTCTTTTTCATAATACAATTCCTTTCAGAATTAAGTTGTTATAACAATTAAAGCTGAAACTTTTCGTTAAAAGAAATGTCAAAGCCCACCTCGTTTGAAGCAGCTGTATATTGGCAAAGAAATATAGCGGTGTCAATGCTGTCGATAAAAAGTTCACTTAATTTAGTGATCAGGATCACAATTCTAAAAAGAACTCGCGCTTTTCAGGATAAAAACCAATCAATTCCCCCAAAACTTAATAATTATTTATTTTTAACCGCCGATTAGCCGAAAAAGAGCCCGTAACCAAGCACAGTTACGGGCAGAATCGGACATTGATAGCAAATGCGAAAATTAGAATAAGATACGAGTACCTAATGCAATACGTTTTTCTTTTTCAACCGTTTCGCCGGCATTTTTGGTTTTAAACGAACCGCCTTCCACATACAGAATAACATGTTTGTTGAAGTGGTGATCCGCACCTAAGAACCAGCCTTTGAATTTATCGTTTTCCTCTCCTTGAGTTTTACCGATACCCCATAGATATTCCGCATAAACTTTATTTTGCGGTGTGACATGATATTTGAAACCGACTTCAAATTGATCAACTTTTTCATTTTTGACTTCACCGACACGGAATTTATGATCGGAATGTCCTACCGGAGATTTTGCCTGCGACCAGTCGAACGCTAATGCCGCCGGGCCGTAAGACAGTTCGATTGCCGCACCGGCGCCTTTTGCCTTATATTCATTCGCCTTGAAATCGCCTTTTGTCAATTCACTATAACCGCCTTCTACCGCAAAGCCGAATTCATCAATTTTGGTTTTATAGAATGCGCCTAAACCGAAGCCCTGACCGTCATCTGCGAGGTGATTACCGTTATCATCATCTTTCTTGGCATTACCAAAGTAATAATCGGCGCCGAAACGGAAGCCGTTAAATTCAGCGGACATAAAATGCGCCGCTTTGTTATGGGCGTCCACGACTTTCACAATGGAGCCTAATTCATAGGTGTAATCCGATAAACCGATGTGGTCACCGACGGTTAACTGACGACCGAAAGTCAATGAACCGATATCCGCATGGGTTAAACCGGCAAATAAACGTTTGGTGTGAATGCCGTCGCCGACAGTACCGTTTTGCGTAAAGCGGATTTCAGCCGCGCCCAATGCGGTAAAACCATTACCGATTTCCTGGAACGCACGGACACGGAGGCGTGAGCCTTTATCAAGTAAATCAGTACGTTTACCGGTTTGATTCGCGATTTGTAATGCAACACGACCGTCCAAATCAATTTTAGTCCCGTCTTGTGAATAAATTACCGTCGCATTGGCTGCGGTTGAGGCGACGGCTGCGATTGCTAGTGCGATAAGCGTCTTTTTCATAACTTACTTCCTTAATTTTCAGAGGAGTGTTTTTATTTTTGATTGAATCATAAAATTCAACCGACTGATAAAACTAAGTTCCAGAATAATTTCTGTCGGAAATAATATAAGTAAGTTATTTTCCAATGTCAAAAGTGCGGGAACTTTTTGCCATTTTTATAAACACTATTTAAAACAATAAGTTATAAAAATTTAAGGCTAAAAAAATATATTTTAAAATGTTATCTCGATCACATTTTTTATTATTAATTTTCCTCAAGCCATATAACAGAAATTATTTATCTTATTGATATATAATTAAATTTATATTTAGACGGATAATTTAATGAAATTAAATTTCAAAACAACTTATTTTTATAAATGTTTAATTCATTTTTGTGAGACGGATCACATTTTAATTGTGCGGATAACAGGTTGAAAAATAAGCAATATTCTATGCCGTGTCAGAATAAAATTTCATCAGAAATTTATTTTATTGATAAAAAATAAACCGCACTTAGATTCCGTGAACTGCGTCACAGTTTCGCCGCTCATTTGATTGGATTTTTAAAAGAAAGGTACTGATAAGAAAAAAAACAACATACGGGCTGAAAACGAACCGCACTTTTATCCCGCCAAAACTGTTAAAAAGTGCGGTCGGTTTTTCGTTAGAATCCGCTGCCGGCAAATTACGCATTATCAATGCCGAACGCGATGACCTCGCTGATTTTCTCGGCGCCTAATGCCAACATTACCAGCCGGTCAACCCCCAATGCGACGCCGGAACAATTCGGCACGCCGGCCTGCAAGGCGGCGAGAAAGCGTTCGTCAGCTTTATGCGGCGGTAAACCGGCTTTTTCTCTTAACCGGTTATCCTGCTCAAACCGCCGCTGCTGCTCGCCGGCATCAGTTAATTCGTTAAAGCCGTTCGCCAGCTCCAGCCCTTTATAATAGAATTCAAACCGTTCGGCCACGCGGTGATCCTCCGAACTGATTTGCGCAAGCGCCGCCTGTGTCGCCGGGAAATGATAAACCGCCACCGGTCTTTGCAGACCGATTTTCGGCTCGACCACCGTGCTGAACAAAAACTGCAATAAGGTATCGCGATCTTCATTTTCAGCACCGGCTAAATGAAACGCTTTGGCTTTTTCAACCAGCTCGTGCTGTTCGGCAGACAACGGATCAAGACCGACATATTCCTGAAAAATAAACTGATAGCTGAAATTTTCCGCCGCTTCACAATCCAGAATCTGCTGTAGCAAATCATCCACTTCGTCAATCAGGCGATACATATCGAAATACGGCCGATACCATTCCAGCATAGTAAATTCGGGATTGTGCTTACGCCCCGCTTCTTCGTTGCGAAACACCTTGCATAACTGAAAAATCGCTCCGCTGCCCGCTGCCAGCAACCGTTTCATATGATATTCGGGGCTGGTCGAAAGCCATAAGGTTTTGGATTGATCATGAAACGGCGAAATAAATTCCGTACAGAAAGATGCCAGATGCACATCGGTGACGCCAAACTCGCTTAATACCGGTGTGTCCACTTCCAATAATCCGCGATCGGTAAAAAAGCGGCGGATTTCGGCGATAATTTTAGCCCGGGCAAGCAGATTTTTGATGGATGCCGACGGACGCCATTGAGGTTCTAAAAGCATAATTGATGTGTTCCGTGTAAAAATGACGTGCGTTATTTTACCCGAAATCAGGCAGGCTAAAAACCAATGATTTAATGTGCCGCCGGTATTTTAGGCATTCAAATGATATCAGTTATCATCTGTCATAAAATCGGCTATTAACAAATTTCTAACTTTTTGAGTTAGATCACGAAACTGAACTTTTCTTCTGCCATTTTGTAAAAAAACAGTTAGCGCTCGCCCAAAAGCATGGCAGAATATTTTCACCCGTTATTGATTTCGCTCGGTTCGAAATCTTTATTTTTTACTCTCATCATTTATTGGAGGAATATCGTGCAAACTGTTAATGTCGATATTGCGATTGTCGGTGCCGGCGGCGGCGGCTTACGTGCAGCGATTGCGGCGGCACAAGCCAATCCTAATTTAAAAATCGCATTAGTATCAAAAGTTTATCCTATGCGCAGCCATACTGTAGCAGCAGAAGGCGGTGCCGCAGCGGTGATTAAGGAAGAAGATTCTTACGATAAACATTTTCACGACACGGTTGCCGGCGGCGACTGGCTGTGCGAACAGGATGTGGTTGACTATTTCGTTCAGCATTCTCCGGTTGAAATGACTCAATTAGAACGCTGGGGTTGCCCTTGGAGCCGTAAAACGGACGGCGATGTAAACGTGCGCCGTTTCGGCGGGATGAAAATCGAACGCACTTGGTTCGCCGCGGATAAAACCGGCTTCCACTTATTGCATACCCTTTTCCAGACCTCTATTCAATACCCTCAGATTCAGCGTTTCGACGAACATTTTGTATTAGATATTCTGGTCGATGACGGTCATGCCCGCGGTATGGTTGCGATGAATATGATGGAAGGCACCTTAGTGCAAATCAATGCCAATGCTGTGGTGATCGCTACCGGCGGCGGTTGTCGCGCATTCCGCTTCAATACCAACGGCGGTATCGTTACCGGCGACGGTTTATCCATGGCTTACCGCCACGGCGTACCGCTGCGTGATATGGAATTCGTTCAGTATCACCCGACCGGTCTGCCGAACACCGGTATTTTGATGACCGAAGGCTGCCGCGGCGAAGGCGGTATTCTGGTTAATAAAGACGGCTACCGTTACTTGCAGGATTACGGTCTGGGCCCGGAAACGCCGATCGGCAAACCGGAAAACAAATATATGGAATTAGGTCCTCGCGATAAAGTCTCGCAGGCATTCTGGCAGGAATGGCGTAAAGGCAATACCCTGAAAACCGAAAAAGGCGTGGATGTCGTCCACCTTGACCTGCGCCACTTGGGTGAAAAATATTTGCATGAACGTTTACCGTTTATCTGTGAACTGGCCAGCGCTTATGAAGGCGTCGATCCGGCAAAAGCGCCGATTCCGGTGCGCCCGGTGGTGCACTATACCATGGGCGGTATTGAAGTGGATTTCAACAGCGAAACCCGTATTAAAGGCTTATTTGCGGTGGGCGAATGTGCCTCCTCCGGTTTACACGGTGCCAACCGTTTAGGTTCCAACTCGCTGGCGGAACTGGTGGTATTAGGCCGCGTTGCCGGCGAATATGCCGCACAACGCGCCGCCGAAGCCGCACCGGCTAACCAAAGTGCGGTCGATGCGCAGGCAAAAGATGTCGTCCGCCGATTAGAGGATTTGTACAATCAGGAAGGTAATGAATCCTGGTCGCAAATTCGTGACGAAATGGGCGATTCCATGGAAGAAGGCTGCGGTATTTACCGTACTCAGGAAAGCATGCAGCAGACCGTCGATAAAATCGCCGAACTGAAAGAACGTTATAAACATATCCGTATTGCCGACCGTTCAAGCGTCTTTAACACGAATGTGCTGTACACCGTCGAATTGGGTTATATTCTGGATGTTGCGCAGTCTATCGCCAATTCTGCGATCGAGCGTAAAGAATCCCGCGGTGCGCATCAACGCTTAGACTATACCGAACGCGACGATGTCAATTACTTAAAACACACGCTGGCATTTTATAATGAAGGCGGTGCGCCGCGTATCGAATACAGCGATGTGAAGATTACCAAATCTCAACCGGCAAAACGTGTTTACGGTGCGGAAGCAGAAGCTGAGGAAGCGGCTGCGAAAGCTAAGGAGCAAGCAAATGGCTAATCAAGCAATTATGAATGTCGAAGTATTGCGTTACAATCCTGAAACGGACAAAGAACCGTACTTGAGAACCTATCAGGTCCCTTATGACAGCCAGACTTCGTTATTGGATGCGTTGGGGTATATTAAAGATAAACTGGAACCGGAATTATCCTATCGCTGGTCATGCCGTATGGCGATTTGCGGTTCCTGCGGTATGATGGTCAATGACAAACCGAAACTGGCCTGTAAAACTTTCCTGCGCGATTACAGCGGACATATGCGGATCGAGCCGTTGGCCAACTTCCCGATCGAACGCGATTTGGTGGTGGATCTCAGTCACTTTATCGAAAGTCTGGAAAGCATTAAACCTTATATTATCGGCAATCAGGCGCCAGAGCTGGACGGCAAACCGCATCCGTCCGCTGAGCTTGCCAAAAGCCGAACCAAACAAACACCGGCGCAGCTGGAAAAATACCGCCAGTTCTCAATGTGCATTAACTGCGGTCTGTGTTATGCGGCCTGCCCGCAATTCGGTTTGAATCCGGAATTCGTCGGCCCGGCGGCACTGACGCTTGCGCTGCGTTACAACCTTGACAACCGCGATCACGGTAAAGCGGAACGTATGAAAATCCTTAACGGTAAAAACGGCGTATGGAGCTGTACTTTCGTCGGTTATTGTTCCGAGGTATGCCCGAAACATGTCGGCCCGGCCTCCGGAGTTAACCAAGGTAAAATCGAAAGTGCGAAAGACTATGTTTTTGCAATGTTAAAACCGCAAAGCTAAGGAGACAGTAAAATGACAACAACAGTAGCAAGCAAACGCAAAAAATATGTGCGTGAAGTCAAAGCGACATGGTGGAAAAAGTTAGATTTTTACAAATTCTATGTCTTGCGTGAAAGCACTTCCGTGCCGACCGTATGGTTCTGTTTAGAACTCTTCTACGGATTAGTCTGTTTAAGCAACGGCACATTCGGTACGACGTTCATCGCGTTCTTACAAAATCCGGTCGTCGTGATTTTAAATATCATTACCTTAGGTGCGGCATTACTGCACAGTTTCACCTTCTTTAATATGGCGCCGCAGATGATGAACGTCATCGTCAAAAACGAACGCCTTGATGCGAAACTGGTATCCCGTATTTTCTGGGGTGTGACGGCATTAGTCAGTATCATCGCCTTAATTCTGGTGTAGGGAGAAATAACATGGACAAACTCACTCCAAAACGTTCAAATGAACCGGTCGTCTGGCTGCTATTCGGTGCCGGCGGTGCCATAAGTGCGGTATTTTTTCCTGTTTTAGTCTTAATTATCGGTTTTCTGCTACCGTTCGGCTTAGCCACACCGGATAATATTATTGCTTTCGCCCACACTTGGATCGGCAAACTCGCGATTCTCGCGCTGTTAATTTTCCCGGCATGGTGCGGCATTCACCGTATCCATTTAGGGCTGCATGATTTCAAAGTGCATGTTCCTGCCGGCGGTGTGATTTTCTACGGACTGGCGACGCTGTATTCGGTATTAACGCTGTTCGCAGTATTTAATATTTAAGACAGTCCCAAAATGACAAACCCTTTCAACAATGAAAGGGTTTTTTATTATAGCTAGACA
>CCMQ01000004.1 GCA_000751835.1 Necropsobacter rosorum
ACAGCACAGCACAGCACAATTCTGCTAAACTCACCGAACTTGTCAAGAAATTAAAAGAAATTTTTCAAATTGATCGTCCTGATTTAGATTTCGGGATTTATCGCATTCTGAATGCTCGCCAAACACAAATTCAGCATTTCTTAGAGCAACAACTGCCGCAAAAAATTCAACAAAATTTGCAGGAAACGGCACAGCAAAATGCCGTGTATAGCCACCTTCTCACCTTTTTCTCACGCTATTACGAACAGGGCGATTTTATCAGCCAACGCCGTTATAAAGGCGACACCTACGCCATTCCTTATAACGGCGAAGAAGTAATGCTGCATTGGGCAAACAAAGATCAGTATTACACCAAATCGGGCGAAAATTTCAGTAACTATCGTTTTTCCCTTGCCGACGGTCGTCAGGTGGAATTTCGTTTAATTGCGGCAGATACGGCAAAAGATAACCAAAAAGAGAACGATAAAGCCCGTGTTTTTATGCTGGCGGAAGCCCAAACCGTCACGGAATTTGACGAAAACGGCGATGAAATCATTCAAGAAATTATGCCGTTTTCTTTGAATAAAAATACCCTAACCCTTTATTTTGTTTATCAATTTGCTGAAAAAAGCAAAAAACAGCCCGTTTACGTGAAAGAAGCGGTCGAATTTTTACAGCAAAATGCAAATTTAACCGATTGGGAAGCCATTTTTGAACTTGCGCCAACGGAAAAAGAGAAAACTCGCACGTTGCTGGAAAAATATCTCACCGATTACACCACAAAAAATTCTGCCGATTATTTTATTCACAAAGATTTAAACGGTTTTTTACGCCGTGAGCTGGATTTTTATATTAAAAATGAGCTGATGAATTTAGATAATCTGCAAAGTGCGGCAGATTTTTCGCCGATTGCAGAAAATTTACTGTTAATTCAAACCTTCCGCAAAATTGGCTTAGAAATTATTGCCTTTTTAAGCCAATTAGAAAACTTCCAAAAGAAATTATGGCTCAAGAAAAAATTTGTCGCTAACTGCCATTATTTAATTACGCTAGACAGAATTAACGAAAGTTATTACCCGCAAATTGTAGAAAATAAAAGACAATTAACGCAGTGGAAAACCTTATTTAATATCGAAATAGAAAGCCTTGAAGATCTGCAAAAACAGCTTGAAAATTCACCGCACTTGGTGCTGGATACATCTCTTTTCTCGCCTAACTTCCAAGCAGATATTTTGGCAGAAATCAGTGAGTTAGATGAAAATACCGACGGTTTAATTATTCATTCCGATAATTTCCAAGCATTAAATTTATTGCAAACAAAATATAAAGAACAGGTGAAGTGTATTTATATTGATCCGCCGTATAATGCAAAATCATCAGAGATTTTATACAAAAATACATTTAAGCATTCAGCTTGGATAACTTTAATGGATAACAGAATTGAATTAGGTAAAAATTTACTAAAAGATAACTCTTCACAAGCTATTGCAATTGATGAAGTTGAACAAGAGAATTTAGGTTATTTAATAAAAAATAATTTTATTGGGTGGAGTAAAAATTGTATACCAATAGTACACAATCCAAGGGGGCAACAAGGTAAGAATATATCATATGTACACGAGTATTTATTTTTAATATATCCAAATGATAACTACAAATATATTTCAGATGTTAAAAGAATCGAAGTAGACTCTAGAAATTTAAGAGATAGTGGTACAGAGTCAGATAGAATAGATGCTAGAAATTGCTTTTACCCTTTTATCATAAAAGATAATAAAATTATAGGGATCGGAGACGTTCCCAATGATGATTTTCACCCAAACTCATCAAACATATTAAAAGATAACGGAATAATTGAAATATACCCAATAGATGACAATGGTAATGAAAAAAAATGGAGATATGCGAAACAAAGCGTTAATAAAATTATTGATAAATTAGAAGTGAAACAGGGAAGAAATAATCTACAAATTATTTTCAATAAAGATACAGGCGTTATGAGAAGTTTATGGGTTGATCCTAAATATGATGCAAGTGAGTATGGCACTAAAGTATTGCAAGATACTCTTGGTAGCGAGTTAGCAAAAGGATTTTCCTATCCAAAATCTATAAATACAGTATCAGAAATTATAAATATTCAATTTAATAATGATATAGGTATAGTTTTAGACTACTTCGCAGGCTCTGGCACAACCGCTCACGCTACTATTAACCTAAACCGTGAAGATAATGGCAAGCGGAAATATATTTTGGTGGAGCAAGGCGAGTATTTTAATACCGTATTAAAACCACGTATTCAAAAAGTGGTGTTTGCGGAGAATTGGAAAGACGGCAAGCCGCAAGCTGATGAAAAGGGCTTTAACGGCGTTTCGCATATTTGTAAAGTGTTAAAGCTAGAAAGCTATGAAGATACGCTGAATAATTTAACCTTACAAACGCCGACAAATGGATTTAATTTTGATGAACAAACGGCACAAGATTATTTATTGCATTATATGCTGGATATTGAAAGCCGTGAGTCGTTATTAAATACGCAACATTTTAATAAACCGTTTGATTATGAACTTAATATCTCCACCGATTCAGCAGGGGCGTATTTGCCACAAAAAATTGATTTGGTGGAAACCTTTAATTATTTAATCGGTTTGAACGTATCGCATATTGATGACCAACGTGAAAAACGGGGTTATGTATTAGTGGAAGGCAGGTTGCCAAATAATGAAAGTGCGTTAATTGTTTGGCGAGATTGTGAAAAAGTTGGCTATGCCGAAATTCAAGCTCTGTTTGATAAATTAAGCATTAACGCCAAAGAGAGTTTTTACGATCTGATTTATTTAAACGGCGACCATAATATTCCAACTATTTCTAGCCTTGATGACAACAAGGAAGAATATAGCCTTAAACTTCGCCCGATTGAAAGCGAGTTTTTGCGATTGATGTTTGATGTGAATGAATAGTGAATAAATAGCGATTGAACATTTAAAATTGTAGCGGACGCCAGCGTGGCGTCCCTACGCCAAATCGAGCCTACACGGAAAATATCAGCAAAACCAAAGATCCAATGTAGGGACGCATTGAATGCGTCCGCCAACGCAAATTTACACAAATATTTGAAAATGCGAAAAATGAAATAAAAAAGGAATAAAAATGGCAAAACAACCTAAAATCAACCGCACTTTTCACCAAGATTTAATTTTAAACCATTGGGCAATGTCGTTTTTTTATTGTGCGGATATGCCTGAATTTAGCCGTCGATTAAGCGATGTCAAAGAAGGTATTTCAGAAAACGGGCAAAGTTACTTTTTTGAGAAACTCACCGAAGGATTATTCAACCCAAATAAAATCAGCGAGCAAGATTTACGCCGTTATGATTTAAACATTATTCAACATTGGCAGAAAATCACTGAACGTCGCAATCAACAAGCACAGGAACTTCACCTAAAATACTTCCAATACTTACTTTTATTGTTTACGGAAATTTATTTAGATCGATTTTTTAATCAGCCTGAACAGTTAATTCAAGATTTAAATCAATTTTTAGCGAACCAACAGGCAGAAGATAAACATTACCCCAAATTTCAGCCATTTATTTTAGACGATCTAAACAAAATTGCTTTTTGGAGTGCCACAGGCAGCGGCAAAACCTTGTTAATGCACGTAAATATCTTGCAATATCAGCACTATTTTTCGCAAAAACAGAGCGATAAATTGCCGATTTTCTTGCTTACGCCAAATGAAGGCTTATCGCTTCAACATTTAAAAGAATTTGAAGAATCCAATCTATCCGCCACTATTTTTGATAAACAGCGTGGCATTGGTTTATTTGATGAAATTCAGATTTTAGATATTCATAAGCTCGCTGAAAAAGACGGCGAAAAAACCATTGCTGTTGATGCCTTTGAATCGCCGTATAAATTGGTGTTAGTCGATGAAGGTCATCGTGGTAATTCGGGAGATAGCTGGCTAAATTTACGTAATAAATTGGTCGGCAATGGTTTTTCTTTTGAATACTCTGCCACTTTTGGGCAATCTATTAAAGAGCGTAAATCGATTGCGGAAAAGTTAAAGAAAAACCTTTCCGAAGAAACCATTTCAGAAGAGCGGCAGCGAAATTTATTTGAGATGTATGCCAAATCAATTTTATTTGATTATTCTTATAAATATTTTTACAAAGATGGTTATGGCAAAGAGAGTTTTATTCTAAATTTATCTGGCGATGATATAGAACAAGAAGATAACGATAAAAAATATTTTTTAGCGGGGTTACTTGCTTTTTATCAACAACTTTATGTTTTTGCAAAATATCATCAAAATCTGACCGTTTACAACCTAGAAAAACCCCTTTGGGTTTTTGTGGGGAGTAAAGTTAATAACGAAGAAAGCGATGTATTACAGGTATTGGAATATCTGGCTTATTTTGTGAATAATCCTGAGAAAATTCAACGTTGGCTTCAATTATTATTAGACGGCAAAGCCTTTTTAGATAAAAACGGTGATCCTATTCTAAAAACGCAATATGATGCGTTACTTGAAGAATGGAAAGAAAACATTAACGGGCTTTATCAAGATATTTTAAGAAAATTATTTAATGCTGAACATTCACAACGGCTCAATTTAGTTAATTTGAAAAAAGCCAGTGGTGAACTTGCTTTGCGTTTAGGCAGTTATCCGCCGTTTGGTGTGATTAACATTGGTGATGATAATAAATTCTTTAATCAGGCAAGTAATAATCATCATTTTGATACAATACACGATGATTTTAGCGAAGGTTTATTCCAACAGATCAACAGTGAGAAAAGTGCGGTCAATTTATTGATTGGTTCTAAAAAATTCACCGAAGGTTGGTCTAGCTGGCGAGTTTCTACAATGGGGCTATTAAATATCGGTAGAAGCGAAGGCAGCCAAATTATTCAATTATTTGGACGTGGCGTGCGATTAAAAGGCAAAGATTTTTCGTTAAAACGTAGTCAAAAAAATGAATTTTATTTAAATAAGCTCGAAACTTTAATGATTTTTGGTGTAAAAGCCAATTATATGGAACAATTTAAAACCTATTTGCGTGAAGAAGACGTGCCGATGAATGATGAAATGATTACTATCAATTTCAATACTACGCTTTTTTTGCCGAAAGGGATAAAATTAAAAACATTGAAGTTAAAAGATGGTTATAAAGATAATCAACGCTTTGGCTTTAAACGTCAGCAAATTATTACGCTTTATGATGTTCCTAAAAAATATCAGCATATTAAAAAAGTAGAAGTGGTTTTAGATTTATATCCCCGTTTAGATGCGTTAAGTACGCAAGGCACAGTAAAATCGTTGTTTGATGTGCGTGAAGAACATAAATTAGATGCAGCACTCTTCCCTTTTTTTGATTGGGATAAAATTTATCTTTCGCTTTTAACCTTTAAAATGCAAAAGACGTGGTTTAATTTGCAACTGAGCAAAGAAAAATTACGCTCCTTTGTGGAAAATAATCAGGATTGGTATCAGCTTTATCTGCCCAAAGAAGCCTTAGCAGTGAATGATTTTTCAGCGGTGTTTAAGCAAGAAGCGATTTTAATTGAGCTGTTAAAACTCTATACCGAAAAATTCTATCAACGTTTGAAATCGGCGTATGAGAATGAACATTTGCACACGGCGGAAATTGAAGCCGATTATCCTGCACTTTCAGAAAAATATCTCTTTTCAGTAACAGAAGATGATGCCGCTTGTTATGATTCTAAACTCAATGAGCTAAAAAAACATATTGAAAATAGCGATTTGAAAAAGGCAATCTCTTGGATTTCGCCTGATGCGAACTTGCACGCCATTATTTTTGAATCGCATTTATATCAGCCACTTTTTAATGTGGACGAAATAGAAAATCTGCCGTTTAAACTTTCTCCGTTATTATTAAAAGAAGAGAGTGAACTAAAATGGATTGAAGATTTAATGTCTGCTCAAAAAAATGGTGAACTTCAACAATGGATTGGCGATTGTGATTTATATTTATTGCGAAATCCTGCTAATAAATCAAAAGGTTTAGGTTTTGCATTAGCAGGGAACTTTTACCCTGATTTCTTGTTGTGGTTGGTGAATAAAAATACGGGCAAGCAATATTTAAGTTTTATTGATCCGAAAGGTATTCGTCAATTACATAAAAATGATGTGAAATTTGCCTTGCACGAAGAAGTTAAAACATTGCAAGCGAAAATCGCTGATCCGAATTTATGTTTAAGTGCGTTTATTTTATCCATTACTAAACAAGATGAGTTAATTGCCGATTATTCTGCCGAAGAATTAAATAAGAAACATATTTTGTTTATGCACAATGATCATTATTTAAGCCAGCTTTTTGCGATGATTTTAGGAGACAAATAATGCAAGTTACTGCTTATCACGCCAAACTTTATGCAAATGAAATTGCTTGTCGAAATTCAGGCAATTCAGCGGTTGATAGCCTTTCACAATCCCTATTTGATGCAAAAGTGGATTTAAATCCGCATCAAATTGAAGCCGCACTTTTTGCCCTGAAAAACCCGTTACAACAAGGGGTGATGCTTGCCGATGAAGTGGGTTTAGGAAAAACCATTGAAGCGGCGTTGGTGCTTTGCCAATACTGGGCGGAGCGACAACGAAATTTATTGATTACCTGCCCCGCAGTATTGAGCAAACAATGGCAAACGGAGCTAGGCGATAAATTTGCTTTGCCAAGTTTAGTGGTCGATCGTTTGGTGATTAAAAAAAGCGGATTAAGCCCCGCGGAATTCTTCCGACGCAATGCAGGTAGCTTTATTTTGATTATGTCGCACCAGTTTGCGGCAAAAATGGAAACTGCTTTAATAGCAAATCAATGGCATCTAGTGGTGATTGATGAAGCGCATAAATTCCGCAATGCTCACAAGAAAAGCAACCAATTGGGACAAACGCTGCGCCGTGCTTTTCAAGGCTGCCGCAAATTATTGCTTACCGCCACGCCATTGCAAAATTCCTTAATGGAGCTTTATGGGCTTTCTACACTACTAGATGAATATTTGTTTGGTGATGAAAAACAGTTTCGTCGTCAATTTGTTCGGCAACAAGATTTAGATGAACTTCGGCTACGGCTGAAAACCTTTGTGAAACGGACGCTGCGCAAAAATGTGTCGGAATATGTACATTATACGAAACGCAAACCCGTTACCCAAGCCTTTACTCCAACAGACGCAGAACAATCACTTTATGAACAGATTTCTGCTTTCTTGCAAGAAGAAAGCCTGTTTGCGTTGCCAAAGCGTAGCCGACATTTGATGATTTTAGTATTACGAAAACTGCTTGCTTCCAGTCCGCAGGCAATTTTGGATACGTTAAACAAAATTTTATTACGTTTGCAAAAAATACAAGAAAATCGACCGCTTGCAGAAGACGATGATGATGATTTAGTGGAAGAATTGGGCAGTGATTATTTGGAGTTTTTGGATAACGACGACGAAGAAAGTGAAAAACAACAAGCAGAGCAAGCCCAGCTTGCCAAAGAAATTGCTCAAATTCAGCAGTTTATTGCACAGGCAAAATCACTTAAAACAGATCGTAAAGCTCTTGCGTTGCTTGACGCATTAAACGTTGGTTTTAAGCAAATGCAACAATTCGGAGCAAACCAAAAAGCGATTATTTTTACTGAATCTGTCCGCACGCAAGCCTATTTGGTGGAATTTTTAAGTCAACATGGCTATGCCGATCAAATCGTAGCGTTTAGCGGCACAAACAGCCATAAAGCCGCCAGCGATATTTACGAAAAATGGAAAGCAGAGAATGCGGGCTCAGAACGAATCACAGGTTCGATAGAAATAGATAAACGCACGGCGTTAATCGACCACTTCAGAAATCAGGCTAAAATTATGATCGCCACTGAAGCCGCTGCCGAAGGTATCAATTTGCAGTTCTGCTCGTTGTTGATTAACTACGATTTACCGTGGAATCCGCAGCGTTTGGAACAGCGGATCGGGCGTTGTCATCGTTATGGACAAGAACATGATGTAGTTGTTATTAATTTCTTAAATGAGCGCAATGCCGTGGATAAGCGTGTGTTACAGCTGTTGCAGGAAAAATTTAATTTGTTTAATGGCGTATTTGGTGCTTCTGATGAAATCTTGGGCAAAATTGAGTCTGGCGTGGATATTGAGCGTAAAATTTTAGCGATTTATCAAAGCTGCCGAACCGCAAGTGAAATTCAAGCCGCTTTTGATGCATTGCAAAAAGAGTTAGACGAGCAAATTCAAGCGACTTTGCGAGATACTCAACAACAACTTTTTGATAGTTTCGACCAAGATGTGCTGGAAAAACTGAAAATTGCCGCAACAGACCGTTTAAACAAAATGCAGCAATGGGTGTGGCGTCTAACGCAGTTTATGCTGGCGGATTTTGCCAAATTTGATGAAAAAAACTACCGTTTTTGGCTCAAAAGGTCCCCAGCAAATGTGCCATGCAAGCTAGGTGAATATCACCTGCTCCAACGTAAACAGAAAGGCATTTCCGATCTTATGCAGCAGGGTATAACCTATCGCCTAACACAACCTTTGGGCGAATTTTGTTTAACCCAAAGTTTACGGCTGGATACGCCATATCGCACCTTAACTTTTTATTATCAGCCACAAAAAGAAGGTAAATTAAGTCTTGTAGCACAACAATTAGGAAAATCGGGTTGGCTACGGGTAGATAAAATCAGTATTCATTCTGAAATTCAGCAACTTCAAGAAACTCTAATTTTTACTGCCTGTACTGATCAAAAACAATGTCTTGATGCGGATTTTTGTCGTCAGCTTTTTTCACTATTATCAGAGCAACAAACCTCAACTCAGGCAATACCTATAATCTTGGAACAAACGGCAAATATACGGATTGAAAGTGAAATTAATCGTTTTAGAGAAATGAATAAGCAATTAATTATTGAACAGGAAGAACGTTTAAACAAATGGGCTGAAGATTCCGTTAAAGCGCTTGAAGAGGAATTAACTCAGCTCAAAAGTGAAATTAGCCAATTAAAGCGACAATCTCGTCAAGCACAATCACTGGAAGAAAAATGCCAATTACAACTGGAAATAAGTCAACGAGAAAAAACACTCCGCCTTGCTCGCCGTAATCTTTTTGACAAAGAAGATGAAATTAGCGAACAGAGAGACAATTTAATTGACGATGTAAATGAAAAATTAGCGCAACATACACAAAAAGTATGTTTATTTCAGATTAGGTGGCATGTAATATAACCAATTCTGCGATTAATATCTCCGAAGTAACAAGAAATATCACAATCACAGACAATTAAAATAAATAAAAATAACAACCGGCGCGAAAAACACATCAATCAACTGGGAAAAGTGACCAGTTCGATATACGGACCGCCGCCTAATGACAGTAAATGGCGGTGTACTCATCTGCCGCCCTTCGGCATACCGAATACGGTCTCCACAATCTCTCCCTGCACCGGCGGATCTGTCGGTCGGTGGCCGTCATACATGACCGTTGCGCCGAAAGCCTGTTGAAAGAAAGCGCTCGCCGCCACGCCTTGCGCGTTCGGTGATTTCCGGGCGGCAATACCGATTAAACGCGCCTGCAACGACGGCACCACACCGAAAGTCAGGGCGCCTAAAAGTGCGGCCAGAATCGCCATAAAAATCGCAGATTGCGCGGCAAACCACATGGTGATATTCATAAAATAAGACCGCCGATAATAACGACGTTGGCTTTAAATTCGCCGATTTTATCGGTCAGTTTACCACCGATAATATTGCCGATCGCGGCGGCCACACCGTAAATTAACATAAAAACGCCGATTGATGTTGTACTGACACCGGTAAGTCGGGTAAGCAGCGGCGCGATATAAGTATAGGCGGTGAAATATCCCGCATAGGAAAACACGGTAACCAGCGCCGCACCGAGTAATGCCGGGCTAAACAGCAGCATTATATTCTGTTTTACCGAAAAACGATGCGCAGATTTTAATGCGTCCTGCATGCCAAACCACAAGCCGAAAAAGCCGATGACATCGAACACCGCAATCAGACCCAACATTAAACGCCAGGACAACATTTCGCCGAGATAGGTTGTGACCGGAGCGCCATGGCGGTTATCAGGCTGCCAAGCGAGAAAATCAGCGCCGTCATCAACATCGCATTTTTTCTTGACCAGTTGATGGTCAGCGCGGTTAAAATAGGTGCGGCGAATGTTGCGGGCAATATAGAGAACGCCATAAAATAAATAAAATTATTAAATTTATCTATTTCATAAATATATTTATATCATAAAATGCACCGCACTTTTCCACGAATCTTGTCCGTTTAGATGGCGTTATCGTTTTTTCAACGCTACATCATATACCGGCACGAAATGGCGGAAAGCGGCTTGTTGCGCATTGATGCGTTGGTGCAGCATGGGGAGATGAAACAGTGCGCTGAGGTTGTCGCGGTTGAGGATGTGCCGGGTATCGCCGAAAAGGGAGTGATCCGGTCGCAGCAATAAAGTTTTATTCGCCAGCAATTCGGCATGATTCGGCTGGTGCGTGGTGAAAATCACCGTAAGTTTTCTTTCCTCGGCAAGGCGATGCAACAGGGATAACAGCCGATTCTGATGATATAAATCCAGCGCCGATGCGGGTTCGTCCAGCAGCATAATCGGCGCTTCGGCGGCAAGTGCTCTGGCGATCAGCACCATTTGTTTCTGCCCGCCCGACAGCGTGGCGAAATCCCGCGCCGCCAAATCCAGCAGACCCAGACTGTGTAACGCCTCACGGGCAATGCGCCGATCCGCCGCTTTGGGGGTAGAAAAGAGGCTAATCTGTGTTGCGCGTCCCATTAATACGATATCCGACACACTGTACGCAAACGGCGGGCTGAAAAACTGCGGGACAAAACAGCAGGCTTGCCGTTTAACGATTTCACCGCACAAGGGCTGCCGCACCCTCAGCAGAATATCCAACAGCGTGCTTTTACCACAGCCGTTCGGCCCCAGCACGGCCAGAATATCGCCCGCGGCAAGAGAAAAGGAAAGCCCGCGGAACAGCCATGACGGCTTGCGGTAAGCAAAACCTAAATCTCGACCAAAAATCACCGCACTTTTACTCATGCCAGCCCCTTTGTCGCAATTTATACAGCAAGACGCCGAATAACGGTGCGCCGATTAAGGCGGTTAAAATGCTGATGGGAATTTCCGCCTCGCTCACACCGCGGGCGAAACTATCGATGATCACCAGATAGATCGCCCCGATAAGCATAGAGCAAGGTAATAAAATCTGATGATTGGCACCGACCAGCATTCGGCTGATATGAGGAATAATCAGCCCGACCCAGCCGATACTGCCGCTGACCGCCACCTGACAGGCTACAATCACACCGCTGCAACACAATACGCACCAGCGCAGCGGCATCACCCGGACTCCCAGCGCGCGGGCTTCTTTTTCACCTAACGAAAGCAGGTTCAAGCGCCAGCGCAATCCCAATAGCACCGCGCCGCAACACAAACAGGGGATGAAAAAGAACAGCAGTTTCTCTCCGTTGGCCGTGGCGAAACTGCCCATCAGCCAGAAAACGATACTCGGCAGTTTTTCCTCTACGTCGGAAACATATTGCAGCAGACTGACCAGTGCGGCGAAAAAGCCGCTTAAAATCATGCCGCTGAGGATCAGCATCAGCAGACTTTGTCCGTGCAATTTATAGTTGAACAGAAAGACTAACACCAGCGTACCGATCCCAAAAGCGACCGTCGTGAAAAACAATCCCCAAAGACTGAAGCCCAGAAAAATCGCCAAAGTCCCGCCGAAAGCGGAACCGGAGGTTACGCCGATAATATGCGGGTCCACCAGCGGATTACGGAACACGCCCTGCAATACGCTGCCGCTCAGCGCCAATCCGGCGCCTGCCAGTGCGGCAAGCAAAATCCGCGGCAGGCGAACGTGAAAAATTACCTGTTGCTGAATCGGTGCTAAAGGCGCTCCCCGCATTTTAGCCCACAGAATATGCGCGACATCAGCCACGGAAAGGGAATAGCGCCCCACGCCCAGCGCAATCAGCAGGGTGAGCAACAGCAACAGTAAAAGCAGCAGCGGATAAAGCGGCTTAGCGTGGTTCGGCATGATAATGCATACGGTAGAATCGCAAATAATATTCGTCCACCAGTTTATCCAGATCGATATCGCCAAAACGCTGAGGATAGAGTTTTTGCGCCATCCACAATTCGCCTAACGCCAACGCTTCCGGCATCGGATAGCCCCAGGCTTTGGCATATTCCGGCATCAGATAAACCCGCTGATGTTTTACCGCATCGATATTCGCCCAATCGGCGGATGCGGTGATTTGATTCACTACATCGGGATAACGATCCTGTACGAAAATCACCTGCGGATTCCAGTTCAGCACATTTTCCAATGAAACCTGTTTATAGCCTTTAATGGTTGCGGCGGCCACATTATCGGCGCCGGCATGTTCCATCATTAAACCGGTGTATTTGCCCGAACCGTAAGTGGTTAAATCCGGATTTGCCATATACACTTTGATTCGCTCGGCGGGCGCAATATCCTTCAGCCGTTCCGCCAGCAATTTACGCTGCGCAAACGCGGCCTGAATCAACGCTTCGCCCTGCGCTTGTTTTTCGAACACTTCGGCGATTAAACGAATGCCGTCTTTTAAGCCCTCGCTATACGCCTCATCGTCGTTTTTCAGGGTCGGATTCAGTTTTGCCTGTTGCTGCGCATCGCCGCGGCGCAACGAAATTGCAATCACCGGCAATCCGGCATCGGTAATCTGTTGAATCATTGCCGGCGGCGCATAATTGGTGACAAACACCACATCCGGCTTCAGCGCCAGCAGACTTTCGATATTCACTTCGTTAAGATCGCCGGGTATCGCCATGTTGTTCAGTTCCGGCGCCAGACGGGCATAATTCGCCCCCAGCTGTTTTTTCCATTTGGCCAATATGCCGACCACCTGTTCGGTGGCATCCAGCTGTACCGCAATATTCAGGGTCTGATGCTGTAAAATAACCGCCCGCTGCACATGATCGGGAATCACCACCTCACGATTGAGCTGATCGGTCAGGGTACGTTCGGCCACGGCGGATAACGCGATACTCCAGGCGAACAGCATTGATAAAAGTTGCTTGAATTTCATACAATCACCTCGATTAAAAATCGGCTATATAATAATATACATAGCGATTTTATGAAAGGGATATCGTTTTCCGCCGTGGATAATTGAGTGGCAAAAATAACCTCAAAACCGACCGCACTTTTTAGGCGATCGGTGTTCACTTAATGGGAATTACCGGCTACATTGTTACGCGTTCTGATGACTGCCGTGCAGAAAAAATAAATCATGCCGGCAATCACAAAGACGAATCCGCTGCCGACAATCCAATAGCCGGGGCCGAAGGCGGCGGGGCTGAGCAGCATATACACCAGCGAACCCAGCGTGCATAAAATCACGCCGGTGCGCAGAATATATTGTATGGTGCCGTTTTGCGTTTCGCGCAGAAAATGCTGAACCAACAGCATAACCAGCATAACGGCGGGGAACAGCATCAGGCTGACGTCAAGGTGCAGCATGCGAAAGGCAAAACCGTATTCCGCCAACGGCACGTCTTTTGCCGAATTGTACAGATCCGCCCGATATTCCTGCAAAAATCCCATGCCTGCGACGGTCACAATAATGCAGCTCCAGGTGAGCAGCACGCCGCCCAGCGTATATTTTGCCGTGCGGCTTAGGCGCTCGCCGTCCGGCCGTTTGGCAAAAAAGATCGCTCCGATCGCAAACAGTCCGCCGAAGAAAAACAGCGTACCGATAATAAAATCCACCAGATCAATGCCGGCGACACTTTGTCCGCGCGGGGCGAAAAAGCCTTTTTCAGTGAAAATGTGCGGAATCTGCCAATTGACGCCGCAAAATCCGGAAACCAGCAAAATCACCGTCATCAGAATCAACCCGATAATCGCCATCCATTCGTCGGTGGCCTTGATTGTGGCGCTACGACCGCGTAAACCGCGACCGTATTTCCAGCTGATAATGGATAATATCAATCCCATTACCGCAATGACGATCATATCCGAGTGCGAACGCAATAAGTTGTCGTTCCATTCCGCCAGACTATAGCCGATTTTGTCCGCATACCAGCCGAATACACCGAACAGATCGCCGAAATCCAGTATGATGCCGATTAAATCGCCGATCAGCGCGGCGATAATAATGGTGCCGGAAGCGGTTAATACCAGATAATAGGAAAGCGATTGTCTGAGCGCCTTATGCTTCACGCAAAGCAGCCCGATAAACAGGGTGATTAAAATCGCATCAAGGGCGAAAAATGAAGGGGTCTGATACCACAGGGTCAGCTTGCTGGTTTCCATTGAGCGGTTGATCGCCCCGCCGCTAACGCCGAAAAAAATCGCCGCCAAAGTACAATAAAAAATGATCTTTTTAAATTTTGCCTCCAGCTCATAGAGCTGGCTGACGATAAGACAGGTTAATCCCGCCAGACTGACCGCCAGACCATGAAAATACATAATTCTTGAATAATCCACCGGCGTGGTGCGATCCACAAAGATAGAAAACGGATTGGCGATAAACACGCTGCCCAGCGCATAAACCACTAACAGCGCCAACAGCCCTTTGATGACCTGAACCCAGGAATAGCGACCCAGCCCAAATTGGGTATCGGGTGCGGATTTATCTGTGTATTGCATAATTACCTTCTGTAAAATCAAATCGTTAAAGATGTTAATTGAGGCACGATCAGGCTAAATTCCGTTTCATCATAATATCCGTTTGCCGATCATTGCCCAGCCGGAAAACATGTGTACCAAAGGGGATAAAACCGTGTTTGCGGTAAAATGCCAGCGCGTGATGATTACGCTCCCACACGCCAAGCCAGATATAAGGAGCGCGGCGGGCTTGTGCGGTATCCAGCGCCGTTTGCAATAAAGCCCCTCCCGCGCCTTTGCCGTGCCAGGCGTTCAGCACATAAATCCGTTCAATTTCCACCGCACTTTTATCCTGCGGTTCGGTCTGCGCGTCGGCAAAATTCAATTTTAAATAACCGATCGGCTCGCCCGCCGTTTCGGCGAAATAAAAGGCGCTATGCGGTTCGTGCAACTCGCGCCGTAATTGCGTGCGGCTAAAACGCTGCCGGAGATACCGGTTCATCTGTTGCACACTGTTATCCGCGCCGAAAGCTTGCTCAAACGTGCATTTGCCGATGCGTTGTAATTTATCTAGATCCGGCATGCTAAGCGGTCGAACGGTTATCATCATTTTTTCCTCACAAAGAATGTGCGCTTATTTTTCAGCCTGATCCGAAGATTGAATATCCTTCAGGCGCTGACTGAAAATCTGCAATAATTGCTCGAAATGGTGCAATAATGCGGCGAACTTCTCCTCGCCGAACTGTGCGCTTACCTGTAATTCCGCTTGCGTCAGCGCATCAATTAAAGGCCGGACGAAGGCTTCGCCCGATGCGGTCAACCGAATCTGCTTGCCGCGCTTATCCTGCTCGTTGCTTTCAAATTGTAAAAAACCTTTCCGATCCAATTGTTTGCAAACCGACGTCACCGTTTGTTTCGGCAGGCTCCATTTATCGCCGATCGCACTTGGCGAAACCACTCCGCTTCGCCCTACGGCATATAAAAAATGCAGTTCGTTTAAAGTCAGATTATGTTGTTTCGCCACACCGGCATAAATATCCGACAGTTGAGCGGCAAGTTCCGCCAGTTTATCGAAAGGATTCATCATTCAGCTCCGTCAATTGACCGTAAGTTTTCATCATCCACCGACCATTCGTAATTCAGCCAGTCATTATTCTGTTTTGCGCCCAAGCGCGCATAAAACCGTTTGCCGTGGTCATTCCACGCCGCCACCGTCCATTTAATCTGCACGCAGTGCTGCCGTTTAGCTTCCGCACGCAGCATCCGCATCAGCCGTTCGCCAATGTGCCGGTTGCGGTAATCCGCTGCTACATAAAGCTCTTTCAGGAAAATCACAGGGCGGTTCTGCGCGGTAAACGGTAAAAAATAATACACCGCCATCCCGACCAGACGCCCTTTATCCTCCGCCACCAGACAGTGAAAATCCGGCGGATCTTTATCAAAACCGCGCTGCGTTACGATGTCCGGCGTAATGGCAAAACTGTCGATGTATTTTTCAAACAAGGCGAGTTCTTTCATTAACCGCCACAATTGCAGCGCATCCTGTCGCTGCGCCTTACGAATCAAAACAGTCATAAATGGTATTTCCTGACACACAAGATTATTCCTATATCGTACTAGATTGCCATTTTAGTACGATATAGGAATAAACACAAGGAATTGATCGCATCATTTTGCCAGATAAAAGCAGGCTGTCAGTGTTTTGTCATCGGGCAAGCGGGGATAACACGTTCATATTACCGTCAATTTCAGCGGCGAAAAGGGTGGGCAGGAAACGAAAATGTTTAAAAATTTAACCGCACTTTCTGCCGGCTATGGGTTGCCGGCTATGGGCGGGTTTTCATTCGGGCATAAAAAAAACCCGGCCGCTGATACCGTGCCGAGCTTTTTCGGGCGCTGTGCTAAAGCCTGCGGCCGAACAGCAATGACAATACGGCTAACACCAAAAAGGCGATAAACAGGATTTTGGCAATGCCTGCCGCGCTGCCGGCGATACCACCAAAGCCCAATGCGGCGGCGATAATGGCAATCACAAAAAAGATGACGGAATAACGTAGCATAATAATCTCCTTGCTTTCATCGTTAAATCGGTTAAACGGCTGCCAAGGCAGGATCGGTATTTACCATAACACAAACACGACCGCACATGCAAAACTCGCCGCAAAGCGACCGCACTTGGTAGGCGCGCGGCATGCTTGGGAAATGCCGCTTAATACATCTCGTGCGACTGTTGCTGTCCGCGCAGCGGCGGCAACCACGCACTGCCGCCTTTAACGCACATGCTCCACAGCAAATCGGGGATGTCGTAATGATCCGCCTTGGCGGGATCCAGCGCGCTGACGATTTCGTCTTCTCTGCCCTGCGCCAGCAACGAACCGATGGTCGGATTCAGCATCACCGCTTTGCCCAAGGCGATAAATTCCGCCCAGCCGGTGCGATAGGCGGCGAGAATCTGTTCCGCGGTCAGCAGATTGCCCACTCCGATTAACGGCAATTTACCGCCGATGCGCTGGTGCACCAGCTGCATTCGGGTCAGCGCAGTATCCGCGCCGCGACGGGCTTTTTTGTAAAAATCCCATAACGAAATATGCAAATATTGCAACGGTTTGGTCACCAGCGCATCAACCAACGCGAACGTATCCTGCATGGTTAAGCCCTGTTCGCCCGGCTCTTCCGGCGAGAAACGGTAGCCGATAATAAAATCCGGACGTTGATGTGTGTCGCGCATCGCCGTGACGGCATCCACCACCGCCAGCGGAAAGGCCATGCGTTTTTCCACACTGCCGCCCCAGGCGTCGGTACGCCGGTTGGTTTGCGCGGAATAAAACTGCTGAATCAAATAATTATTGGCGCCGTGAATTTCCACCCCGTCAAAGCCGGCGCGAATCGCCAGCTCCGTCGCGTGCGCAAAGGCCTGAATCAGCGTGATAATTTCCGCCTCGGTTAGGGCGCGCGCACCGGCTTCAGGGTTTTCGCTCGGCGCCACTTTATCCTGCCCGTTCAGCAGCTCGGCAATCGCTTTATCGCCGCCGTGGTGAATCTGCAAAATCGCTTTGGCGCCCTGCGCTTTAATCAACGCCGCCGTACGGGTCAGGCTGTCCAGCTGGCTTTCGTGTATGGCTTCCGGCTGACCGGTAAACGCCTTGCCGTTTTCCGCCACCAGCGTTGCCGCGGTAATAAATAAACCGATATTTTCGGCACGCCGGGCCAGGAACCGCTGTTCCTGCGCACTTAAAGTGCCGTCCGGATTGGAACTGAAATGGGTCATCGGCGCCACCGCCAGCCGGTTTTTGATTTCAATGCCGTTATTTAAAGTATAAGGCTGAAAAAGTGCGGTAAATTTTTCGTTCATTTCTCTCTCCTTCGTCATCACGCCGGTCTGCTTCACCGCTAAATGGGCAGACCGCGGTGCGGTTGTCTAACTGGTTGTCATCTTGCGCGTCCGTGACGCTTAAAACACTTGCACAGTGTAACGGATAATCGCGCCGATACTTGCCGGTTTATCTGTAAAACTTGCCTGATTTTCTTTATTCTGTTAAAAAGAGACCATCGACTGCCTGAGGTTTTTATGTCTTTCAAACAACGCATACTGAACAGATTATGCCGGCTTGCGCCGAGAAATCAATTGTGGACCACTCCGATCGCGGGGCTGTACATTCATCACAGCGACAATCAGCCGCACGTTTCCGGTTATATTCAAAAACCGAGTATCTGCGTGGTATTACAGGGGGAAAGAGTGATCCGCCGGGGCAGGGAGGATTATCGTTTCAGCGCCGGGCATATGATGTTCTGTCCGGTTAATCTGCCGCTTATCAGTCAGGTGAACAAACCGCCTGCGCGGCAACCTTATCTGGCGATGTCGCTACAGCTGGATCTGACGCTGCTGGCGCAGGTGGCGACGGAAATCCGCACCCAAACGCCCTGCGCCTGTCCGCCGTCCCAACTGAAATGGGCGCTGAACCGACGCCTGTTCGACAGTTTACTGCGCCTGCTGGACTTGCTTGATTGTCCGCACGATATTCCGTTTCTCGCGCCGCTGATTTTACGGGAAATTTATTATCGGTTATTGCAGTCGGAACAAGGGGATTATTTACGCAGTCTGTTATCTCAGGAAAGCCATATCGCCAAAATCGCCCGCGCCACCCATTGGCTGCAAACCCATTTCGCCGCGCCGTTAGCCATTGCCGAGCTGGCACGCCGGGTCGGGATGAGCCAGTCAAATTTCTACCAGCATTTCAAACATGTAACTAGTATGTCGCCGTTGCAGTATCAGAAATCCCTGCGTTTAAGCGAGGCACGCCGGCTGCTGCAACTTAATCAATACAGTATCACGCAAATCGCCTATGAGGTGGGCTATGCCAGCCCGAACCAGTTCAGCCGCGAATATAAACGCTATTTCGGCGTCAGCCCGCGCGGGGATAAATAACGCCGCGCGGCAAGTTGCGCCGGTAGGCTGAAAAAAGTGCGGTCGGTTTTCCGCCGGTTTTTATTTCATTAAAAAACTTCGCCGCAACCGACCGCACTTTATGTGCCGAATGTTCAGAAACTCAGATTTATCCCCATCGTTACACTGCGCCCCATTTGCGGTACGAACGGCAGAAAAGAAGTGTGCGAATAAATTTTTTGATTCAGCAGATTATTGGCATTGATAAACAACGCGTAATCGACGCCCTGCCATGTTCGCGCATAATTTAGCTCCAGATCGAGCAAATTATAGCCGTCGGTACTGTTTTCCAAGGCGGCGACGCGGCGCTGCGCAAATACATGGGTCCATTTCAGTTTCGCGCCGAGCGCATCGCTGAATTGCTGTGTCCAGTGCACGCCCAGCCGTGCCGGCGAGACTCGCGGCGCATCTTTGCCGGCCGGCGCCAAAACGTAATCGTCGTCACGGTGTTCCAGCACCAGCTGCGGCAGATCACGCAGCACGCCGCGCACATAATCGCCCCAGATGCCGAGTTGGGTACGCTCGCTCAAACGATAGTCGAATTTACCTTCGACACCGTAATAATCGCCTTTCGCCTGCGCATAACGCGTAATCAGCAAATTGCCGCTGCGGCGTAAAGTGCGCTTAAAAATGCGGTTGTCAAAACGGCTGTAATACGCGGTGATATAGGCCTGCCAGCGCGCGCTGTCATACGCCAGCGTCAGCTCAAGATTATTCGACACCTCTTTTTTCAGATTTTTGTTGCCGTAATCAAAAGAATTAGTAGCGGCGTGATTGCCGTGATAATACAGCTCCATCGGCGTCGGGTGACGCTCGTTATGTGAAGCGGCAAGGCTTAAGGTATAATTGTCGTTCATATACCAATGGGCGCCGGCGCTGTATGAGGTCGCCCATTTGTTATACGGCGACAGATCAGGGTCCTGCAGTTTCCGGTTTTTCTTGCTGCCCCACAGATTCAGCAGCCCGCTTGAACCGCCGCTGCTGCGCTGACGTAATTTAGCCAGCGCGGCTTTATCGTAATCAATGTCAATGCGCTGTTTTTCCGCACGGGCAGCGGCTTCGAACAGAAAATCCCGCCAGCGCAGCTGCTCAAACAGAAACACACTGAACTGTTTATTTTCATTTTCAATCAGCGCCCATTTTTTGCTTTTGCCGATGCTGACCTCACCGCGCTGCCACACATGATTCACGCCGGGCTTATATTGATTGGACGCCCGCTCCAGCCGCGGCACAAAAGCGCTGCTGGTCTGGGTTTGATACTGCACGCCGATTAAACCGCTCAACCCGCCGAACGGCTGATGAAACACTTCAAGGCGCAGATTTTTGCCCCGATTACGGAATTGATTAATCGGAAAATCGGCGCTTTCTTTTTCATCATGAAAATAATCCGTCTGCGCGTAATTCACCCGGATTTTGTCGATGCCCGCCACCGGCCGGCGGATTTCCGCACGGCTTTCCCAGCGCTTGACCAGCATATCGATATAGGGATTGCCGTGCACAGGATGTCCGAAAGGATTGTTATGGCTGTGCGTGTGGGTACTTTCCGTTTCGCAGCCGTGAAAATGCACGCTGCCAAGCAAATCCTGATCGTCCATTAAATGCGGGTAAAGGCTTAAATAATAACGGGTTTTCCCGATTTTGCGATTATAGCCGTCCTCAAAAATATGACCGTCGCACAAATCGTATTTATGATTATGTCCCACTAAGCCGTATTTATCCCGACGCTCGCTATACGCCACGCCAAAATAACCGTTATCCGCCACCCACGAAAGCCCGACGGTGCCGACCTTGGAATGATTGAAAGAATTCGGCAATCGGTTTACCGGCGCATCATTAAAGATCAGCGACGGCACCTTATAATCGTTCGCATGGCGCTTCAGCCCTTCCGCTCGCAGCACCAAATGCTTGCTCAGCCCCAGCGTCAGCGCCGCATTTTCCACATTTTCCCGATTATTGGTGTTATAGCGAAAACCGAGATCCAGCGCATAACCGTTGTCCGGCACTTGGGTCGGAATACGGTTATCAATCACATTGATCACGCCGGCGGGCGAGGCGCTGGCATACAGCAAGGTGCTGGCGCCGCGCACAATTTCCACTTGCTGAGCCAGCAGAGTATCCGCCGCTACGGCATGATCCGGCGATAAGGCGGACATATCCACCACATCCAGATTATTTTGCAGAATTTTCAACCGCACGCCATCCTGCCCGCGCACTACCGGCGCACTGGAACCGCCGCCGAACTGACTGCTGTGCACACCGACCTCATCACTTAAGGCATTGCCCAGCGTGGCGGCGGATTTGCGTAATTTTTCTTTGCTAATAAAGATCTCACTCGGCTTGGTCGTTCCGCTCAACGGATCGGTACTCCGGGACTTGTCCAGATCGGCTTGAACAGCAATTTCCTCCAGATTGATAACATTTTGATTTTTAACCGAACTTTCAGCCAAAACCAGCCCGGAAACTAAAGTCAGACTGACCGCTTTAGCGAATTGATACTTTTTCATATTTTTTTAAATTTAAAAATAAAAGACTAACTTATTTTTTAATATAAAATAAGTTAACCTGAAAAAGCAAGGTGATTAAGAATAATTTTTATTATTGCGGATAAAATCGGCGGTACCTATCGCCGTTCATAGGTCGGCGCAGTGCTCACCCAAGGGAAACAGGCGTGGTCTTCGTTTCAGCAAAAATCGGATCGGGCAGCGGAAGTGCGGTGCGTTTTAAATGAGTTTTACCATATGCCACAATCAGCGCATGATATTCCTGAAACAGGCTCACCTCATGCGGCAGTCTGTCCATCATATACCGCTGAATCTCGGCATACCGACGCATATCGGGATGACCAGCTTTGCGTAACAGGCGTTTCAGGTAAGTATCCACCACAAACACCGGGCGATTGAAAGCATACAACAAAATGCAGTCGCAGGTTTCCTCACCGATGCCGTGAATTGCCAGCAATTCATGGCGCAATGCTGCGGTATCTTTATTCGCCAGCGCCGCCTTTGCAAAGCCGTAGTCGTTAAACCAGCGCAATAACGCCAGCACAGTCTGCGCCTTGCGGGTGTAAGATCCCGCCGGTTTGATTTTCGCCGTCAGAGTCAGCAAATCCAGACGGAGCAAGCGCTCGCCATCAAAATCGGCAAAATTTCGCAGCGCCTTGTGCGCATTGCCCCACGCCGTATTCTGCACCAATACGGCGCCGATCATCATTTCAAGATCGCTGTCCGCCGGCCACCAGTACTGCCTGCCGTAGTGCCGATACAGGCGGTTATAGAGTGTGTTCAAATCGATCATACGGATTGTCTCAATATCATTAGTCAAAAAGTTTGCTTTGGGGTTTATGACTTTAAACAGGCTAGCAAAAAAATATCTACTAATCAAAACAGTCCTGATTCATTATAATGATCTCATTCGAAAGGACAGGAGTCATAACATGAAATCAGTAAAATTAAACAACGGCATTGATATGCCGATGGTCGGCTTCGGCGTATATCAAGTGAGCGACGAAGACACCGAAAAAGCGGTATTAGAAGCCTTAAAAGCCGGTTATCGGTTATTAGACACCGCCGCAATTTACGCTAACGAAGCCGGCGTAGGGCGGGCGATTAAAGCCAGCGGCATTCCGCGTGAAGACATCTTCGTCACCACCAAATTATGGATTCAACGCAAAAACGGCTACGAAAACACGCGAAAAGCACTCGAAGATTCATTAAACCGCTTAAATTTGGATTATGTGGATTTATACCTAATGCACCAACCGTTCGGCGATGTACACGAACAATGGCGCGCCATGGAAGACCTATACCAAGCCGGCAAAACCCGCGCCATCGGTGTGAGTAACTTTCATAGGGATCGCTTAATGGATTTAATCACTTGCCACGAAATCGTGCCGGCGGTCAACCAAATCGAAACCCATCCGTTCTACCAACGTGCCTCAGAAATCGCCTTCCACAAAGAATTAGGCATCGTGCAACAAGCATGGGCGCCGCTGGCAGAAGGTAAATTTGAGATTTTCAGCAACCCGATTTTAACCGCGATCGCGCAAAAACACCGCAAATCCGTGGCGCAAGTAATATTACGCTGGCTCAATCAACGCGGCGTGGCGATTATTCCGAAATCCGTTAACACGCAGCGGATAATCGAAAACCGTGAGATTTTCGATTTTACCTTAGACAGCGAAGATTTAGCGCAAATTGCAACGCTGAATCGTGATGAGATTATCTTTGATCACCGTGATCCGAATAGGGTGAAGTGGCTGGCGGAATATCGCGGGTAATATTTGAAGTGCGGTTGGATTTTGGTAAGTTTTTGAGGGAATTTGACCGCTTGTGAGTGAAAAAATGCCGTCTGAAATTTCAGGCGGCATCATAATCTAATGATGGTTAGTTCTTTTTATTTATTATGCCTTTTAAAAGCCCTGCATCTCTAGAAAAATCTTTTATCTTAAAGCAATTTAAAATAAATTTTTCAGTTTCAGGAGACCAATAAATTTTTAGATCTTTCTTGGCTCTTGTAATTGCAGTATAGAAAATACTGTGTGTAACAAGCTCTTCAACTTCATTTGTAATAACAATTTTTACAGAATCATATTCTAAGCCTTGAGCTTTATGTATAGAAACTGCATAAGCAACTTGAAAAGGAACAAGAGCAGATGAAGAATCATTATCTTCATCAGTACCTGGATACTGATTAACAGTAAAACCAATAACAGAATTTAAGTTACTATCAGTTTCTATAAGTTTGAAATCATAAGGGTCAGAATCTATTTCATTAATTTTTACATCAAGTTCAATTTCAAAATATATTGTTCTTTTTTCCTTTTTAATAGAAACTATTTTTCCTTTCATGTTATTGTGAATTAGTGGAGCAAACCTTTCTGATTCATTAAACAGTATAGGATCTCCAACTTTATATGTATTTACTCCCCATGTTATAGGTGTATTAGGGTTGCTACTTTGTAAAAATCTATTAATATTATTTATCCCATAAACCCCATCATAGTTCAGACAAAGTATAATTTCATCATCTTTATTTCTTTTTAAAATGCTGTCATCTAAATAAACAGAATAATTATTCTTAACCATTGGCTCTAAGATTGCCACATCTAGCTCTCTAACTCTATTCCAAACAGTCAGTAAATCATTATTAGTTGTTCTATATGGTTTTGTGAGCTCTATGATTGATGATTTATCTAGAAATTTTCTTAATATATTAAACCAATTACCAAATAATATGGATTCGATCTGAAAAATATCTCCAACTAATACCATTAACTTACATTTTATTTTTGTTAGAATATTCTTCATATCTTGATTACTAACAGTACTACATTCATCGATAATTAAAATTTCATATTCATTAATTTTATTTCTAGATGATAAAAATCGAGAAATAGTCATGAAATCACAATTTTTAGCAGATACTTTTCTTTTTAAATTATTAATAGCTGGGTTAGTATTTGTTAAATATAGTTTACTTTTTTCACTCCAGAAATGAGATACATGGTTAATAAATGTAGATTTTCCTGTTCCTGCTGCACCATAAACTAAAGCTATGCGGGAATCGCTGAACATACGCTTCAAAAAATTTAGTTTTTCTTCACAATCGATTAAATAGCTACTAGTTTTTATCCATGACTCTATTGAGTCAGAGTAACCAGATACTTTTTGTTTTGAGAATTCTTTAAGTTTCTGTATAACTTCAATACAATCATCTACATACTCACTTATATAAAGGTAATTTTTATATTCAACTAGTTTTCTTCCTGTATGTTTGTAATAAAGTTTAGAATTATAATTTTTCACCAAGTCTGAAATATTATTAAATCCTACTATCTCATCTATAGGCGTAAATAGCATTTCTTTTTGCTCAGTATTATTTTTAATTAGCCTTGCTAAAAACTCACACTCTCGCTCTTTATACTCTATACAATCAAATAAATCATAAATTTTGGGGTTATGATTTACAAGAGATGTAGTAAATGGCAATTGTTCAAAAGGAATACATCCCCATTCTAAATACAGACCAGATAGTTTAGGACATTGGACATCGCTTAACTGAGATTTTATAATTTTATTATTCATTCTGTACAATAAGTATCTTATTACATTAGCCCCATCTTTTCTCAAAAAACATAAATTTCTACAGTAATCAAGAAGTTTTATAAAATGATCTGTTCTGGCATTCAATAAAACTCTATTTCTAAATTCATTGTAATATTGCGCTGATAATTTTAAAATATCTACCAAACACATTTGGGAATCTTTTAGCTCTTTCATTAAATTGCTATATTCTATGCTGGTTGAGCTAATAGGTTGAATATTAAATATCTTCGAAAAATTTTTGAACTCACAAGATCGAATGGATACTTGCCAATCATCAATAATCTTAATAGGCATTTTTTCTCCAAAAATATCTATAAATTCTTCTCGTACCCTTAGCTGCACAGAATAGTTATGCAAAATATTTAGTTTGGTAAATGCAATAATCCGATCAAATTTACTAACTTTGTCATCAGCAAGAGTGAAAGTTACCTCATAATATATGCGATGATTAACAAAAAACGGTTTTATTTTTTGAATATAATACTTATCTTGGTAATCTAAATAACTAGCTCTATGATTATATTTATCTATATTTTCAGATACCTTACTATAAAACTCATAATGGCTATTATCTAGATCTAAAGGGAAATCATCAATATTATTTAAGATTTTCAGTCCATATTCATTTTCTAAAAAATTCTTTATTCTTAATAAATATTCATAATACTTTAACATTAATCGTTCAGAACCGTTTTCATCTAATGTATAATGAGATGCAGATTTTTGAAGCAATTCATGAAATTTATATATAAAATTAAGATTTCCTTTTGATTTTATATATTCCCAAGCAGACTTTTTATTCTCATAATCATTTGGATCAATATCCTTTCCTTGGCTACATATTTTCTGTGATATGTATTCAATAAGGTTTCTGAGTTGAGCTAATATATTTTGAGATAATATACCTCTTTCGCTTTTATCAAATTTACTTATATTCTTACAAATAACTTGATTTGTATCTAAAATTGCTTTATCTATTTTTAACATAATGATTTTCTTAAGTTAATAGCTATATAAGTCGTATTCAATAGTGCATCTATATCCGATCCTATTCACCCCAAAATCACCCTCAAAAACTCCCTCAAACTCAAACACTGCACCCCCTCAAAAGTATTGCCATCAAATTCATCCATCGTTACTACATATTTCGGGTAGTTATCTTGAATTTTGAGTAGATTGCCAAATTCTCGTTCGAGCGTTTTTTCTTCGTTAATCGTGAGCGTGGCTTGCACATAAATACGTTCGCCATTTTTCTCTGCCACGAAGTCAATTTCTTGGCTATTTAAACCGCCGATTTTGACATCATAACCTGCGATTTGAAGATGATTAAAAATGCAGTTTTCGAGCAATTTGCCACGGTCTTGCACACGATAGCCAATCAAGGCATTTCGCAAGCCTAAATCTTCAAAATAATATTTTTCGCCAATCTCAAAAATACGTTTTCTTTCAATATCATAGCGTGGCACTTTATGGATCAAAAAGGCGTTGGCAAGGTATTCCGCATAATTTTGTACCTGCGTGCTTGACGTAGTAATTTTCTGTGATTTTAAAAAATCAGAGATTTTTTTAGCGGAAAACAAATTGCCGATATTGTTCGCCAAAAATTGCGTAATTTGTTCTAAAAATTGTACATTTCGCAATGCATAGCAGTTTACAATGTCACGAATGGCAATGGTGGAATAGATATTCCGCAAATATTCAAACACAATGTTGTCTTGCAACGGCAAGTCTTTCAGATAAGGCAAACCGCCGTATTTCAAAAATAGTGACATCGCCTTATCACTATCGTCCAGTTTCATAAACTCAAGAAATTCAAAATAGGAAAGAGAATGGACATTGATTTCAATGGAGCGCCCGCTCAGGCTGCCTGCAATATCACGTGAAAGCAAATGAGCATTGCTGCCCGTGCAATACAAATCCAATTCGTCATCTAATAAAAGCGAACGCAACGCTTGCTCAAAACCTGTAATTTCTTGAATTTCATCAATAAAAATGTAATTTTTTTGACCGCACTTTTTCTGTTGTTGTACAAAATCATTTAGGTCTTCAGCGGTTACAATGTGGCTAAATGCCAAGTCTTCTTTGTTGATATAAATAATGTGGGCATTTTTATCCGCCGTTTGAATCTCTTGCATAATCTGAAACAGCAAATAACTTTTGCCCACGCGACGCTGCCCTGTGAACACTTTAATCAAACTTTTACCGATAAACGGACGCACCGTTTCAAGGTATTTCCGGCGATAAACTAAATCTTTCTTCATATTAACCCCTTCATTTATGCTTGACACTTTACTCTTAAATCAGAAAAGTTTCAATTATATTAAAAACTATTATAAAAATGCCCAAAATTCCAGTTATAAAATAATCTAATCTACAAACGATAAATTGAATGAAATGATTGAAAAATAAGCCGGATTGGTTAATTTGAAGGTTATGTTTGGTGTTCTTTTCGCTGTTTATAACTGCGAGGGCAATAAACCGTTGCGGAACAACAATACTATGCGTAACTCCGTACGTCAGTGCGGGGATTTTCAAGTCATTACGACATTTTTATCAATGAAAAACCAAACACCAACTATACTTTTTCAAGCGAAAAAGATTTTTAGGTCATCTAAAAAGCAAAAGTGCGGTGCGATTTTAGATTGTTTTCTTATCATTATTGAATCCCATTCACAACCCCATTAAATTTTCCCTATCTAATCAAAACAATCCGACTTGCCTATAATACGTTCAAATTAATTTATCGCAGAAAAAACAATGATTTTTTCATTAGCCGCGCCGATTGGGGTGTTTGTAGGAATGGCGATTGCTTTTCAAACCGAGGTAAACTCAGTTTTACGGCAAAAAGTGGTATCGCCGTTATTATCCTCTTTTATTTCTTTTGGCAGCGGATCAATAATTTTGATGTTATTGATTTTGTTACAAAATGAGAATTTTCCAATTTCAGCGGAAATTATGCGTCAATCGCCCTGGTGGATTTGGATTGGCGGGTTGCTGGCAATGTTCGGGTTGACAGTCAATATCCTGATTTTTCTGCGCTTAGGCTGCGTACAAACGGCGATTATGCCGATCCCGAACATGTGGATTATCAAGGCATTAGAACCATTATAAATTTACTCAACGACCGTCGCATTAAATTGGTGCTGATAAGTACGATTTACAGTATTTTGGTAGTAAATGATCAGCATTTTGATAACGGCTGTGCCTGGAAACACCGTACCGAACGGTTAGTGCGCGCATCTAAGCAACCTTATACCATCGTTCGCCCAATCTGGTTTGATTGTCATGAAGCGGATGAACAGCAGCAATTCATCACGCAAGGCAGAACCGATTATCCCCTGAGCGCTAATGACGGCGGCGTTTCTCGCCGCCAACTGGCGGAAACCTTAGTGCAGGCATTAACCATTCCCGAAGCGGAACATAAAACCATCAAACTATTCGCATGAAAACCACGGATTTTAATGCGTTATTTGCCGCCGCCCTTACCGATATGACGCCAGCGGATTTCGACGGCATTAAGGATCCGAATAATCGCCCTTTAGCTCACGAACCGCCAACAGTCGTACGGGATTTACAAGGAGCGCGATGATTCATCGCAGTTTGCAAACGGTGTGGGTTAGCCGGAATCGTACAAAGCAACCGAAAAACGCACCGCACTTTTATCGTGCTTCAATTAAAGCTGTACGCTATCCAAGCCCATTAGCTTATCCATCGAACCGATTTCCGTATGAAACGCTACACCTAAACGGTTCCACGCATTAATTTGCGCAATCGAAAAAACCACATCCGTCAGCTCTTGTTCGCTAAACACTTGGCTGGCGCGTTGGTAAAGCGCATCAGTCAATCCTTCCGGTTGAATACGGGTCAGCACTTCCGTCAGCTCCAGCGCCATCCGCTCTTTTTCATTAAACAGATTGCTTTCACGCCAAATAGCGACATGGTGCAAACGCATTTCACGCTCGCCGTGTTTGCGGGCGGTTTTGACGTGCATATCCAAGCAAAACGCACAGCCGTTAAGCTGAGATGCGCGGATTTTAATCAACTCTTTCATAAACAGATCGATAGATAAATGCGCCAGCGCACCTTCCACTTTTAACATTTCGTTATAAATTTTTGAACCGAATGACACATAATTTAAACGTTGCATAATTTTCCTCTCTTATTGATGAACGTGAAAACGATGTCTACTTTACTTGAACGAGTTTTAAATATAAAGTGAAGAAAATCATTTAATCCATACGAGAAATCGAACAATGGCATTAGACAGACTGGAAGCGATTCGTGCATTTTGCCGTATTGTTGAATTAGGCAGTTTTAGTAAAGCGTCGGACGCGTTGGGCGTGGCAAAAACCACCATTTCAGGGCAGGTTCAAGCCTTGGAAGAACGATTGGGCATGACCTTGCTTCACCGTTCAACCCGTCGCGTTTATCCGACAACCGACGGTGTCGCCTATTATGAGCAAGTCAAAGTGCTGCTGGAAAACTTTGATGATTTGGAAAACAGCATTCAAGACAGCGGCACCCTGCGCGGTAAAATCAAAATTGAAACCACGGCGCCGTTGGGATCCCATTTGTTGATCCCTGCGTTGCCCGATTTTTTGAAGAAATACCCTGAAATTCGGCTGGAAATCCGTTGTAGCGAACGGGCGGTGGATTTAATCCAAGAAGGCGTGGACTGCGCCTTGCGCGGCGGCCCGGTCACCGAACCGGATTTAGTCTGCAAGCCGATCGGGCAAATGCGCTTTTGCCTGTGCGCTTCGCCACGCTATTTAGCCCATGCGCCCGAACTGTCTCACCCACGGGATTTAGCTAATCATCAATATATCGGCTTTCGTTTTCCCGTCACCGATAGACTTCACACCTATACTTTAAAAAACGGCGACGAAAGCTACGCGGTGGAATTAGCACCTTATTTGACCTTTAACAATGCCGATGTGTATTGCCATGCCAGCCTTGCCGGGCTGGGCATTATCGCGATGCCGCGCGCCTCGGTACAACGCTATTTTGAAAGCGGTGAATTGGCGGAAGTGCTACCGCAGTGGCAAACCAGCAGTATGCCGATCAGCATTGTTTACCCTTATTCTCGGCGACTTTCCGCCCGTGTTCGTGCCTTTGTCGATTGGGCGGCAAGCCTGTTTGACAATAATCCGATGTGGGGAAAGGATTAACAAGCGGTTATTTTTCAGTAATTTTATTATTTATACTTTTCGGATAATCTATCCTAGTTTTTGCTATGTCGTACGAATTTTAATTAAGATAAAATAATTCCAGTCATTTAATTTTAGAGGAAAGCAATATGAAAAAAACGGTTCTCGCCACACTTATTCTGATGTCTGCCACCGCTTATGCTAAGGTAGAAAACCCGACGGTCAATACCGGCGAAGCGAATTATAAAGCCAGCGTACTGATCGATAACCTTAACAGCCCTTGGGATATGGTGTGGGGGGCGGACGGCAATATTTGGGTCACCGAACGCCAAGGCAAACATATCTCTATCGTTAATCCTGAAACCGGCGCTCATAAGGTGCTTTATACCTTAGAGAACGCCTTTGCCGCCCCGCCGCACCAAGGTGTGCTGGGTTTAGCGCTCCACCCGAATTTTATGCAAGGCAGCAACGAAGATTATGTGTATGCCTACTACACTTATTCGGTGAAAGGCGAGAAATCGGAATTCGGGCGCATTGTACGTTTAACGTATGATCCGAAAACGCAAACATTAAGCGACGAAGCCACCGTATTGGATAAATTGCCGTCTAACGATGATCACACCGCAGGTCGTTTGATTTTCGATAAATCGGGCAAATTATTGCTCACCCTTGGCGACAGCGGTTACAACCAATTCGGTAACAGTTGTAAAGAAATCCGCTCGCAGATGATCCCAAGTGCCGATGAATTGGCAAAACAAGACTTTGATAAATACCGCGGCAAAATGTTACGTCTCAATTTAAACGGTTCGATCCCGACGGACAATCCTGAAATCAAAGGCGTGAAAAGCCACGTTTTCGCTTACGGACTGCGTAATCCGCAAGGCATGGTTTATGCGGGCGATAAACTTTTCGGGATCGATCAAGGCCCCGGCACCGATGATGAAATTAATTTGATGGAAGCCGGCGGAAACTACGGCTGGCCGCATACTGCCGGCTATCAAGACAATCAGGCTTATCGCTATGTGAACTATTCAACGGTGGAAAACTGTGCCGATGCGCCGATGTACGACGGCACGACCGTGCCGGAGGGCGTGAAAGTCGAACGCCAACAAGAAACCGAGGCGAAACTGGATAATTTCAAAGCGCCATTGAAAACCTTTTACACCGTACCGAACGGCTATAACTTCCGGGATCCGAAATGCAACGGTGACTATGTTTGCTGGCCGACGGTGGCAACCACCAGCATTGCCTACTACCCGAAAGACGGCAAAATCAAAGAATTCCAGAATTCATTATTGGTCACCGGCGTGAAAACCGGCACGCTCTACCGCTTGCCGTTAGATGCGGAGGCAAAACAAGTACAAGGTGAAGTGATTACCCATTTCCGCACCGACAACCGCTACCGCATGGTGCTGGTCAGCCCGGATACCAGTAAAATTTATGTCGCGACCGATAACGCCGGTTACATTATGGGCAAAGACAGCGTACCGACCAAAGAAATGGCAAACAAAGGCGCGATTTTAGTGTTTGAAGCGAAATAAGTGCCGCTTTCCCTTTCTATCAGGCGAAATGATTTCGCCTGATTTTTTTGTAAGTTTTTCTATTGATCCAACTAATTGAATACTATTTATTTATGATGAACCCTCTTAAGCACAATAGAACAGGTATATCGTTCAGCTGGATGTACAGAAATCGTAGTCTCAAATATTTTTCCTAATCTATCTATATACTGACGAGTAATCTTTAACGCCGGCTCTCCTGTTCTTGCACTTAGCATTAATGCCTCATATTCAGATAATGCTACCGCACTAATAAGCTGCCGAACTTCAACACTTCTTCGACCATACTCTTGTTCAATTAAATCACTTATTAGTGCATAAGGATCCTGATGAATTAACTCTGCAATTTTATTGTAGGCTACACTAACATAACTGTGAGTGAGACAAATAGGTTCATCCTTTGCATCGCTATTTTCTCTGATACTTTCAATACATAACCAACGCGAACCCGGTGGACATCCAATCATTTTAGCCAAATGTTGATCCGCTACGACTTCTTCAATCTTTCTGACTACACGTAAATTATTTTTTGCTAAAGTCACTAAATCTTCTAGTGACGCTAAAGAATGCCCACCATTAATTGTAGTGTCCTTTATTCCTTCTACTCTTGTACCTATACGTTTCCGTCGACAAACCAAACCGATATCTGATAATTCACGTAATGCCTCCCTAATAGTATGACGACTTGCTTGGTATTCTTCACAAAGTGCCATTTCCGTAGGCAATAATGTTCCAACAGCAAACTCACCTTGAGAAATTCTTTGTGCTAGTGCTTTTGCTATGCTGATATAGCGAGATTCTTTATTGTTCATAGTCATTATCAAAACAAATATAAAAATGCATTCGATATTGATTTTAATCAAATTAGAAATGAAAATCTATTTGATTATATTTGTACGTACATTATTATTTGTACGAACATTAACACGCATTATAAATATCAACAACACAAGGAGAATATACTATGGCATCAAATGTATTAGATTCGGTTTTATTCCGTGATTCTTTCGGTACACCTGAAATGAGAGCAGTTTTTGACGATAAAGAACTTATACGCAAATACGTTGAGGTAGAAATCGCACTAGCTAAAGCAGAAGCAAAATGCGGTGTCATTCCTCAAGAGGCTGCGGATGAAATCGCCAAAACTTGTAATGCAGATACACTGGATTTTGATTTATTACGCCATGAGACGGAAATCGTCGGCTATCCGATTTTGCCTCTAGTTCATCAAATATCCAAACAGGCCGGTAAATCAGGCGGTTACGTACATTGGGGTGCAACCACGCAGGATATTATGGATAGCGCGATTGCATTGCAAATTCGAGACGGATTGCAAATTATCGAAGCGGATATTAAAGCATTGAGAGTTATTTTAGCTGATTTGGCTAAACGTTATCGCGATACGCCGATGGCAGGAAGAACTCATTTACAACAAGCACTTCCCATTACTTTCGGTTATAAAGCGGCAATTTGGCTAGATATGTTTGATCGTCATGCAGAACGTCTCGCACAAGCTAAACCTCGTATTTTAGTCGGCGAATTCGCCGGTGCAGCAGGAACTTTAGCTTCTTTAGGTGATAAAGGCTTAGCTGTACAAAAAGCAATGATGGAAGAATTAGGTTTAGGCGTACCTGTTTCTACTTGGCATGTTGCCCGTGACGGCTTTGCAGAAGCCGTCAATTTGTTAGCATTGATTACCGGTTCATTAGGTAAAATCGCCTATGACGTGATGTTAATGGCTTCAAATGAATTCGGAGAATTATACGAACCATTCGTAAAAGGGCGTGGTGCCAGCAGTACAATGCCGCAAAAACGCAACCCTATTTCCAGTGAATTAATGCTCGCCTGCGCCAAAGGCGTGCGTCAACAAGCTGGTTTAATGTTAGACGCAATGGTGCAGGATTTAGAGCGTGCAACCGGTCCATGGCACGCTGAATGGATTGCGATTCCAGAAAGTTTTGTATTAACGGCAGGAGCATTACATCAAGCTAAATTCATGTTAAGCGGCTTAATTGTGGATGAAAAGGCTATGGCTCGAAATCTTGATATGACAAAAGGTTTGATTGTGGCAGAAGCAGTCATGATGGGACTAGCCCCTTACATCGGTCGTCAGGATGCTCATGATGTAGTTTATGACGCTTGTCGTATCGTAAATGAGCAAGGCGGACGTTTAGCAGATGTATTAAATTCCATGCCGAGCGTATCAAGCCGTTTGGATCCGCAGCTAATCGAATATTTAACGGATCCGCGTAATTACCTCGGCGTTGCGCCGATGATGGTGGATCAGGTTTTGGCCAACTCGGCTAAACTTGATTAACATAATTAAGCAAGTTTATGAACAGCATAAACTTGCTTTTTATTTATGGAGTATACTATGTCCGAATTTACACAAAAAAAATTAATTGCTGCTATTATACCTATTCTTATCGCTGTAGTGATTTGGTTTATTCCAACACCTGAAGGTTTAAATCCTAAAGCTTGGCAGATGTTTGCAATTTTCGCTGCTACTATTGCAGGCATCCTTACCCAACCTTTACCATCAGGAGCGGTAATGCTCATTGCCTTATGTGTTTCTATCTTTACTGGAACCTTAACAGATAAGCAGGCCCTATCTGGTTTTGCCAGTGGTACTGTATGGTTAATTTTTTGCGCTTATATATTATCTCTCGGTTTTGTTACATCTGGATTAGGTAAACGTATCGCTTACAAAATGCTTTCGTTATTTGGCGGTAGTAGTCTTGGTATTGCTTATTCTTTAGGTATTTCAGACTTAATTATGGCACCAGCAATGCCTTCCGTTACCGCACGATCTGGTGGAATTATATTTCCTATCGCGAAATCAATTAATGATGTTCTAGATTCCAAGCCAGGAATCTCGGGTAAAAAGATTGGTGATTTTCTCACCATGGTTTGTTTTCATTTCACACCAATTACAGGAGCTATGTTTCTAACTGGCATGGCAGCCAACCCACTGGTCGGCGATTTAGCAAAGAAAACCTTAAATCTTGATATCACGTGGACTGGCTGGTTTATCGCTGCAGTAGTTCCTGCCATGGTTTGTTTTGCTGTAATGCCGTTTCTAGTCTATAAAATTTTAAATCCAGAATTAAAGAAAACACCCGAAGCGAAGGACATGGGTAAAAGAGCTTATTTCGCACTAGGTGAAATGAGTTCTGCAGAAAAAAAAGTTTCTGTTGGATTTGCATTCGCATTACTCGGTTGGGGAACCAGTTTGATTACAGGTTTCTCCGCAACCTCTATCGGACTCGCCTTAGCAGCTTATCTCTTCGCCAGTAATGCAGTCAGCTGGAAAGAATTACTTAAAGATCATGCTGCTTGGGATACCGTTATTTGGTTCGGCGCTATTATTTCATTAGCAGCAGGATTATCCGACCTCGGTTTTATTAAATGGATGACAACACAACTTGGCAGTGCTATGCAAGGGTTTGGAGCAATTGAAGCCTTTCTTGTTTTAGGTGTTTTATATATTTATGTGCATTATCTATTTGCTACTGCTTCAGGTCACGTTGCCGCTCTTTACGCTCCCTTTGCTGCAACAGCAATCGCAGCTGGTGCTCCGCCAATGATGGTGGCAATTTGTTTCGGGATATTCAGCAATCTAATGTGGAGTACAACTGAGTATGGTGGAGGTCCTGGACCGATTTATTTCGCACAAGGTTATTTCGAACGTACCAAATTTTATAAAATTAACTTTATCATTGTCACTATTAATACGTTACTCGTTTTCGGTGTTGGTTTAATTTGGTGGAAATTAATTGGTCTATATTAACTAATTAGGGGATACGCTCCCCTAATTTTATAAATATTAAAAAGAAGAATTCGGTTCCTTCAAAAAAGCGATTTCTTCTGCCGTAAAGGTTCTGCCTAAAATCGCATTGCGATGCGGGTAACGCCTGAGCCTCCGGGTGAATCGTTGTTATCATTATCCTCCGAGTAAAATTTCCTCTATTTTAGGCACAATGACTGAAAGTACAAGCGGTCGGATTTTCTGAAAATTTTGCAATGCAAAAAACTCGTTAAAATTTCACCGCACTTTTATTGAATTCCATTCACAACCCCATTCAATTTTTCCTGTCTAATCAAAACAATCTCTTCCCCTTATAATGTCCTCATTCAGTTAATACAAGGAAGCCCCGATGAAAACATCCGTTAAGAAAATCCTATTTTCTTATGCAAGCGGCGGCGAACTTCGCCAGACGGACAAACCGTTTAAGCGCATTAACGATATTCACGTTATGGTGGATTTTCTGCAAAGCCATCCCTACTGGAAACCGGAATATGTGAGCCAAATCAGCACGAAACTGACCGATTTCTTTGGCAAAAATCTGTAATCTTTTTCAGGCGGCATTCCAGGCTGCCTGATATTTTTTAAGGTGGTGAGATAAAAAAACGTTATGATTTTTGACCGCACTTTCATCTGGCGCGGTGGCTCAAATAAATTTTTTCTAACAATTCATACACCACCAGCACCCGTTTCGCGGTGATGGTTTGTTTGGGGCGGTATAAATAATACGCCCATTTTTGTGATTCGCTATAAGGAAACACTTTGACCAGTTCGCCGGTTTCAAAATAATGCTGGCAATCCATATGCGGCAGCTGGGCAAATATTCTGCCCGCCAAAACCGCTTGTAGCAGGGCTTTCGTGTCATCGGTCACCACATTGGCCTGATAAATGGGAATCCGTTCGTCATTCACATACCAAGGCCAAGGTCGATTGGTTTTGCTGTTCAGCAGGCTTCCGATCGGAAAGCGTTCCACCAGATCAATGATATTTTCCGGCTGCCCGACCCGGGCAAGTAGTTTCGGTGCGGCCACAATCGGCTCATTCAGCATGCGGATTTTTTTCGCGATCCAGTTTTCTTCGGGCGATTGGGTAATTCTCACGCCGATATCGATTTGATCTTCCACCGCTTTTAACACATCAAATCCCGTGCGCCAATCAATGCGAATATCGGGATACGGCGCTAAAGCAATCAGCAACCGCTTCAGCACCCAATCGCTGTAGGCCGACGGCGGTGCGGTGATGCGCACGGTGCCGGCCAGCTCGTTATCATTAAGCTTGGGCGCACCAAATAAAGCGTGTTCCTGCTGTAAAAACTGTTCCGCTTTGGGCAGCCACTGCGCGCCGAAATCCGATAAGCGAATAGAACGGGTATTGCGTTTAAATAATTGTTCACCCAATTCATTTTCCAATTCGCCCATCACGCGGGTAATCACTTGCGGTGAAACGGAAAACCGCTCCGCCGTCGCCCGAAAACTTAAGGTTTCGGCGGCAACCACAAAATATTTTAACGCATCTAATCGATTCATAATCTCATTTTTCGGAATTGTGTTTTCTGAATTTATTCATTTTAATGAACTTAAAGCGGAACTACAATAAGTTCACTAATTAGACAGGAGATTGAAATGAAATTAAACACAAAATTAACCGCACTTGATTAGGTTTAACGTTAGGGAGTACCGCTATGGCAAATTTACCGAGTAACGCAACAGTAATTGACGTTCCTGCACAGCATATTGAATTAACACAACAATGGGACAAAGTATTCCCAAAAAGCGATAAAGTAGAACATCGCAAAGTGACCTTTAAAAACCGCTACGGCATGACGTTGGCGGCGGATTTGTATATGCCGAAAAATGCACAAGGCAAATTGCCGGCGATTGCGGTTAGCGGTCCTTTCGGTGCAGTGAAAGAGCAAATTTCGGGTTTATATGCGCAAACTTTAGCGGAACGTGGTTTTGTGACTTTAGCGTTTGACGGTTCATTTACAGGCGAAAGTTCAGGGGTGCCGCGCAATCTCGCTTCGCCTGAAATCAATACCGAAGACTTCAGCGCCGCAGTGGATTATTTGGGTTCGTTTGAAAACATTGATCGCGAAAAAATAGGCGTGTTAGGTGTTTGCGGCTGGGGTGGTTTTGCGTTAAATGCGACTGTCGGCGATCCTAGAATTAAGGCGGTTGCGACCAGTACCATGTACGATATGACGCGTGTTATGGCAAAAGGTTACAACGACAGCGTAGATGCCGATGCCCGTTATAAAATGAAACAAGATTTGAATAATGCCCGTTGGAATGCTCACAGCAAAGATTACGCCAACACCAGTGATACGCCTGTGTTGCCTGAAGTAAAAGATCTCAATGCGGATACGCCAAAATTCGTGGCGGATTATGTTAATTTCTACAAAACCAAACGTGGCTACCACCCACGTAGTGTCGGTTCAACAGGCGCATGGACAACCACGACACCGATTGCATTCATCAATATGCCGATTTTGCAGCGTGCAGATGAATTACGTGCCCCCGCTTTATTGGTTCACGGTGAAAAAGCCCATTCTCGCTACTTCTCGGAAGATGCTTTTAAAGCTTTAGGTAGCAAAAATAAAGAACTGTATATTGTGCCGAATGCTTCGCACGTGGATTTATACGACAACCAAGCGAACAAAATCCCGTTTGATAAATTTGAACAATTCTTTAAAGCGAATTTGAAATAAGTAGTGATTTTTATACCCGAAAATAGGAGAAACTAAACATGGCAAAAACAATGGAAGAAAGAGTAGTTCTTGTTACTGGATCTGCAATGGGAATTGGGCTCGCTTGTGCTGAACGATTCGCGGAAGAAGGTGCGACCGTCATTATGGCAGATATTAAAGAACCTGCCGCCGAAACTGCACGTTTAACGGAAAAAGGATTAAAAGCCGTTCCTTATGTTTGCGATGTTTCCGATACACAAGCCGTCAAGGAAATGGTGGATTGGATTGTGGCAAAATACGGTCGTTTGGATGCAGCATTGAATAACGCAGGCATTCAAACGCCACAGCGTCCAATGGCGGAAATTACCGATGACGAATTTGACCGCACGGTTGCCGTGGATTTGAAAGGCGTATGGAATTGTATGCGGTATGAAATCTTGCAAATGTTAAAACAAGACGGTGGTGCGATTGTTAATGTTTCATCACAAGGCGGGGTAACAGGATTCCCGGGACAAGCTGCTTATATCGCTTGCAAGCATGCCGTTATTGGATTGACTCGAACAGCTGCTATTGATTATGCAGCCAAAGGCATTCGCATTAATGCAATCTGCCCGGGTGCGATTCGCACACCAATGGCGGAAGATTTAATGCGTCGCAATCCGGGGCTGGAGGCGGAATTGGTGCGTGATATTCCGGCGGGTCGTCTTGGTAAACCGGAAGAAATTGCCAATGCCGTATTATGGCTTTGCAGCCCTCAATCCAGTTTTGTTGACGGTCATGCACTTTTAGTTGATGGTGCGTTTTCAATTCATTAATTATTTTTATAAGGTGAAAACGGGGATAGTTTCCCTGTTTTCAGACAAGACCAACAAAGTGCGATCGAATTTAAACAAACGTTTACTTAATAAGGAGCAAGGGGCGAAATTGGTGCTCGGTGCGCGCCGTGAAGACAAATTAAAAGCGATTGCCGATAACATTAAAACCAAAGGCGGCGAAGCGGTTTATCGCGTAACAGATGTAGTAAAACCGGAAGACAATATCGCTTTGGTGGAATTGGCAAAATCCACCTTCGGCAAAGTGGATGCCATTTTCTTAAACGCCGGTTTAATGCCGAATTCTCCGCTTTCTGCACTGGAAACCGACAACTGGAACGCCATGGTGGACGTAAATATCAAAGGCGTGTTAAACGGCATTGTAGCGGTATTGCCGACCTTTGAAGCGCAAAAATCAGGCCATATTATCAGCACATCTTCTGTTGCAGGATTGAAAGTGTATCCGGGTTGTGCGGTCTATTGCGGTACCAAATGGGCGGTGAAAGCGATTATGGAAGCGTTAAGAATGGAAAGTGCGCAAGCCGGCACCAACATTCGCACCGCAACCATTTACCCTGCGGCGGTGCAATCGGAATTAGTGGCAAGCATTACCGATGAAGCCACTTCAACCGCTTATCGTCAACTCTATGACGCTTACGAAATTCCGGCGGAACGCGTGGCAAACGTGGTGGCATTTGCGTTAGCGCAACCTGATGATACGAATGTGAGCGAATTTACCTTAGGCCCGACTACGCAGCCTTGGTAATCAAGATGAAATTCAGCCGAAAAATGATTTTGGCACTCTGTTTAGCGGCCGGCGGCATGATCAGCCGACCGGTATTGAGTGCGCAAAATAACGTAACACAATCGGAGCAAAAAATGTGGGACAGTCAAACTTTACAACAAATCAATGACGCTGATGATTTAAAAATCGCGCCGTTTCACCCTGATATGAAAACCACGGGCACACCCACTTGGATTTGGGAAGTGGCGGTGGACGGGCGTTTATTCGTACGAGCCTATAGCGGCACCCGTTCAAGCTGGTATCAAGCCGCCATTAAGCAGCAAGCGGGCAAAATTTTTGCCATAAACGGCAAAGAATTTTCGGTGGCCTTTAGTGCGGTGAACGATGAAGCGTTAAATCAAAAAATTGATGACGCTTATCGCCAAAAATACGGCTCCAGCCCTTATATGCAACATATGATTGGCACAAGCAGTCGCGCCGCAACGGTGGAAATCTTACCAAGACAATAGGCGTTTTTTATGAAAACACATCAAAAAACTTTTGCAATTTTGACCGCACTTTTAACCTTGCCGGCGACAGGTTTTGCCGCCGACACCCTAGTCGCAACCACGCGAACAGCACAAGGAGCAACACAAATGACCCTTTCGCAACGACAATCTTCACTCGCACAAATCGGCGCATTTACCGCCAAAGGTGATATGCCAGGATTAAAAGGAGCGATTGAACAGGCACTTAACAACGGCTTAACCGTGAATGAAATTAAAGACGCCATGGTGCAGCTTTATGCTTACACCGGCTTTCCGCGCAGTTTAAATGCGTTAAATGCGCTTTCTGAAACGGTAAAAGATCGCCAAACAAAAGGCCTGAAAACTGAAATCGGTCGTGAGCCAACTCGTGATACCAAGGCGGATATGCTCGCCAAAGGTACGCAAACCCAAACGGATCTTATCGGTCAAAAAGTGGATTTAACCGCCCTTTCGCCCGATATTGATCGTTATTTGAAAAGCCATTTATTCGGCGATATTTTTGCCAGCGATTTACTTAACTGGCAGGAACGGGAAATCATCACCGTTGCGGCATTAAGCGCGCTGCAAGGGGTGGAAAATCAGTTCAATGCCCATATTCGTATCAGTCAGAAAAACGGTCTGAACGATGCGCAAATTAAAGCGATCCGCCAAATATCGGCACCGGAAATGAGCCAATTCCCTACGGGCGAAGAAAATACCGCTTATGCGCAATATTTTGTCGGTAAAAGCTATTTGAATATGCTTTCTACCGATCAAGTGCCGATTGGCAACGTCACTTTTGAACCGGGTACGCGCAACAACTGGCATATTCACCACGCCACCAAAGGCGGCGGGCAAATGCTACTGGTGACCGCCGGACGCGGTTATTATCAGGAATGGGGCAAACCCGCGCAGACGCTGAAAGCGGGCGATGTGGTGCATATTCCGGCGGGCGTAAAACATTGGCACGGTGCCGCACCGACCGAATGGTTCCAGCATCTTGCCATTGAAGTACCGGGCGAAAATACCCGTAATGAATGGCTGGAGCCGGTTTCCGATGCCGATTACGCTAAGTTAAAATAATTTTTCATTATTAAAGAGGAACATAACATGTATCAATTCAGTTTTCGCAATCCGACCCGCATTGAATTCGGGGTCGATAAAGAAAAAAATATCGGCGCCTATATGCGCGAATTTGGTGTGAAAAAAGCCTTAATCGTTTACGGCAGCGAGCGGATTAAACAATCGGGCTTGTTTGATGATGTCGCCGCCAGTTTGAACGCGCACGGCATTGAATTCGTCGCACTCGGTGGGATTAAAAGCAATCCGGTTTTAAGCAAAGTGAACGAAGGCATTGAACTTGCCCGTCAACACGGTGCGGACAGTATTTTAAGCGTCGGTGGCGGTTCGTGTCTGGACAGCGCCAAAGCCATTGCCGCAGGCGCATTGTATGACGGCGATGTGTGGGATTTCTTTATCGACAAAGCGGTGGTGGAGAAAAATCTGCCCGTTTTCGACATTATGACCCTGGCGGCAACGGGCAGCGAAATGAACAACGGCGGCGTGGTGATGAATGAACAAACCCGGCAAAAATATTCCATTAACGGCGCGGATTTGTATCCGAAAGTCTCGGTGATCAATCCTAAACTACAGGCCACCGTCAGCCGGGATTATTTGGTCTATTCCGCCGCGGATATTATCGCTCATTCCATTGAAGGCTATTTTACCGCCAGCGTACAGCCTGAACTGATCAATATGCAGGTGGAAGCCAATATCAAAACCGTCATCCGCACCACGGAAATCCTGCTCGACAAGCCGGACGATTTGGATGCCCGCGGTGAATTTGCCTGGGCGGCGACCATGGCGTTAAACGGGTTAACGCATGTCGGTACATGCGGGGCGAGTTTCCCTAACCATATGATTGAACACGCATTAAGTGCCATTTGCGATGTTCCGCACGGTGCCGGACTTTCTGTGGTTATGCCGGCGTGGATGACCTGGTACAAAGAGCAAAATCGCCCGCAGTTCGAACGTTTTGCGCGAGAAATTTTCGGCTTGCAAAGCGCCGAAGAAGGCATTGCCGCGCTCAAATCCTGGTTCGCCAAAATCGGCACGCCGATCACATTATCCCAGCTTGGCGTCAATGACGAACAACTGACCGCGGTAATTGATAATGCGGTGCAAAATGCCAAAGATTGGCAAATGAGCGAAACTTATACCAAAACGGCGATTACTCAAGTGTTTGATTTAGCCAAATAATCGCGTTGTATTGAGAGAAAAACCAAGGGGTCGGGGCTGCCAAAACATTGGCAAATCCGACCGCACTTTTAGCTCATTTAATTCGGACCCGGCGTCGGTTTTCGCTCGTTTATCCACCTTGGCACATATTTCGCTCGTCCGCACACGCCGGAACGCACAACGCCGTTTCACAATTTATCATTTGCCGGAACGGTATTTCAGCATCAATACCACTCAACCAAAAAATACCTTAAATCCAGCAAAAAAAAGAGAAGCGTTTCGGATAACGCTTCTCTCAATCATGTTCCGGTTTATCGTTTTGATGTCAGTTAGAACGGGATATCGTCATCAAAGCTGTCGTTTGCCATCGGCGGTTCTGCGGCGGGAGCCGGTTTTGCCGTTTGGCGCGGCGCCTGATAGCTCGGTTGAGGCGCGGCATTTTGTGCCGGGGCGTAACCGCCGCTCTGGCTGCGTTCTGCGCGGCTGTCCAGCATTTGCAGCACATCGCCCTGAATTTCGGTCGTGTAACGATCCTGACCGTTCTGATCCTGCCATTTGCGGGTTCTTAAACGCCCTTCCACATAAACTTTGGAGCCTTTGCGCAGGTATTCGCCCGCCACTTCCGCCTGACGACGGTAAAAGACGATGCGGTGCCATTCCGTGACTTCACGCCGTTCGTTAGTGTTTTTGTCCAGCCAGCTTTCGCTGGTCGCCACGCTGATATTCGCCACGGCTTCGCCGTTCGGCATGGTGCGCACTTCCGGGTCATTGCCCAAATTACCTACAATAATAACTTTATTTACTCCGGCCATACTGTCCTCTGCTCAATACCGTCTGATAGAAATTTTCGCTATTTTGCCCTAAAACGAGAAAAAGATCTATCACTTAAAACAAAATTTACTGGATATTTGCACAGTTATTTAAGAATATGCGATAATGCTCGCAATTTTAAAACTGTGTTATCCCAACTTACCTATCACATCATGGAAAAAATCGACATTCGTGGGGCGAGAACCCATAATCTGAAAAATATCAACCTCACTATTCCGCGCGACAAACTGATTGTTATCACCGGTTTATCCGGTTCCGGCAAATCATCCCTTGCCTTTGATACGCTGTATGCGGAAGGCCAGCGCCGTTATGTGGAATCGCTGTCCGCTTATGCCCGCCAGTTTCTGTCCTTAATGGAAAAACCGGATGTGGATCATATTGAGGGGTTGTCGCCGGCGATTTCCATTGAGCAAAAATCCACCTCCCATAATCCTCGTTCCACCGTCGGCACGATTACCGAAATTCACGATTATCTGCGCCTGTTATTCGCCCGGGTCGGCGAGCCGCGCTGTCCCAATCACGATGTGCCGCTGACCGCACAGACCATCAGTCAAATGGTGGATAAGGTGCTGGCGCAACCGCAAGAAAGCAAAATGATGCTGCTTGCACCGGTGGTGAAAGAACGCAAGGGCGAACATGTCAAAATTTTGCAGCACATTGCGGCACAAGGGTATATCCGTGCGCGCATCGACGGTGAAATCTGCGATTTATCCGATCCGCCGACTCTGGCGTTACAGAAAAAACATACCATTGAAGTGGTGGTGGATCGCTTTAAAGTGCGGTCGGATATCGCCACCCGTTTAGCCGAATCTTTCGAAACCGCGCTGGAATTATCGGGCGGCACGGCGGTGGTGGCGCAAATGGATAATCCGCAGGCGGAAGAACTGGTATTTTCCGCCAATTTCGCCTGCCCGCACTGCGGCTATTCCGTTCCCGAGCTGGAACCGCGCCTGTTTTCCTTCAACAATCCGGCAGGCGCCTGTCCGACCTGCGACGGGTTGGGCGTGCAGCAATATTTCGATGAAAAACGGGTGGTGCAGAATCCGTCGATTTCTCTTGCCGGCGGTGCGATCAAGGGCTGGGATCGACGCAATTTTTATTATTATCAAATGCTGACCTCATTAGCCAAACATTATGCCTTTGATATTGAAACCCCTTTTGAAGCGCTGCCGAAAAAAATCCAGCAGGTTATTCTGCACGGTTCAGGTAAAGAGGAAATCGAATTTCAATATATGAACGATCGCGGTGATGTGGTGGTACGTCATCACCCGTTCGAAGGTATTCTGAACAATATGGCGCGCCGCTATAAGGAAACCGAATCCCTGTCGGTGCGTGAAGAACTGGCGAAAAACATCAGCACCCGTCCCTGTGCCGACTGCGGCGGTTCGCGCCTGCGTCCGGAAGCGCGCCATGTGTATATCGGCCAGACCAATCTGCCGGCGGTTTCCGAAATGAGTATCGGTGACACCCTGAATTTTATGGATACGCTGACACTGAGCGGGCAGAAAGCGCAGATTGCGGATAAAATTCTGAAAGAAATCAAAGAGCGCCTACAGTTTCTGGTGAATGTGGGGCTGAATTATCTGTCGCTGTCCCGTTCCGCCGAAACCCTCTCCGGCGGCGAAGCGCAGCGCATCCGTCTTGCCAGTCAGATCGGCGCCGGGCTGGTGGGCGTGATGTATGTGCTGGACGAACCTTCCATCGGGCTGCATCAGCGCGATAACGAACGCCTGCTGAACACGCTGATTCACCTGCGCAATCTCGGCAATACGGTGATTGTGGTGGAACACGATGAAGACGCCATTATGGCGGCGGATCATATTATCGACATCGGCCCGGGTGCGGGCGTACACGGCGGCTATGTGGTCGCGCAGGGCAACGCGCAGGAAATTATGGCCAATCCGGATTCCTTAACCGGCAAATTCCTGTCGGGTAAAGAAAAAATCGAAATTCCGTCGAAACGCACCGCACTTGATAAGCAAAAAATACTCAAATTAAACGGCGCCAGCGGCAACAATCTGCAACACGTCAATCTGGAAATTCCGGTGGGGCTGTTCACCTGTATCACCGGTGTGTCCGGTTCGGGCAAATCCACCCTGATTAACGACACCCTGTTCCCGCTGGCGCAAAATGCGCTAAACCGCGCCGACAACATTGATTTTGCGCCGTATAAATCCATTGAAGGGCTGGAATTTTTCGACAAAGTGATCGATATCGATCAAAGCCCGATCGGTCGGACGCCGCGTTCCAATCCCGCCACTTATACCGGTCTGTTCACCCCGATCCGCGAACTATTCGCCGGCGTGCCGGAATCCCGCGCGCGCGGCTATAATCCGGGGCGTTTCAGTTTTAACGTGCGCGGCGGGCGCTGCGAAGCCTGTCAGGGCGACGGCGTGATCAAAGTGGAAATGCACTTCCTGCCCGATGTGTATGTGCCTTGCGATCAATGTAAAGGCAAACGTTATAACCGCGAAACGCTGGAAATCCGCTACAAAGGCAAAACTATTCATCAGGTGCTGGATATGACCGTGGAAGAAGCGCGCGAATTTTTCGACGCCATTCCGATGATTGCACGCCGCCTGCAAACCCTGATGGATGTCGGCTTGTCTTATATCCGTCTGGGTCAGTCCTCCACTACGCTGTCGGGCGGCGAGGCGCAGCGGGTCAAACTGGCAACCGAGCTGTCGAAGCGGGATACCGGCAAAACCCTGTATATTCTGGACGAACCGACCACCGGTCTGCATTTCGCCGATATTAAACAGCTGCTTGAGGTGCTGCACCGTCTGCGCGATCAGGGCAATACCATCGTGGTGATCGAACACAATCTGGATGTGATCAAAACCGCCGACTGGATTGTGGATCTCGGCCCGGAAGGCGGCAGCGGTGGCGGACGGATTATTGCCACCGGCACGCCGGAACAGGTCTGCACGGTGAAAGGCTCGCACACCGCCCGCTTCCTGACCCCGATGTTAAAAAAACGTTAAAATAATTTACCGCACTTCAGGGGCGCGCATGTCCGTGTGCGCCCCGCAAATTCCTGCCGTCGCCTCCCGCCAAGTGCGGTCGGATTTCACCGGGTTTCGGTAAAAATTTCTGTTATAAACGCCGATTTTTTGGTACATTTAGCACAATTTTTTTCAACGCGCACTATTGCGTATTTCTTATACAATTTATTTTACGGAATTCCTATGCTATTCAAAAAAATTCGAGGTCTGTTTTCCAATGATCTCTCTATCGATCTCGGTACGGCAAATACGTTAATTTATGTTAAAGGTCAGGGCATCGTATTGGACGAACCCTCCGTGGTAGCCATCCGGCAGGATCGTTCCGGCTCGCTGAAAAGCATTGCGGCGGTCGGTAAAGAAGCGAAACTGATGCTGGGTCGTACCCCGAAAAGCATTCTGGCCATCCGTCCGATGAAAGACGGCGTGATCGCCGATTTCTTCGTCACCGAAAAAATGCTGCAATATTTTATCAAACAGGTACACAGCGGCAATTTCATGCGCCCGAGCCCGCGCGTGCTGGTCTGTGTGCCGGCGGGCGCCACCCAAGTGGAACGCCGCGCAATTAAAGAATCGGCCATCGGTGCCGGCGCGCGCGAGGTGTACCTGATTGAAGAACCGATGGCGGCGGCGATCGGCGCCAAACTGCCGGTGTCCACCGCGACCGGTTCCATGGTGATTGATATCGGCGGCGGTACCACCGAAGTGGCGGTCATCTCCTTAAACGGTATCGTATATTCCTCTTCCGTGCGTATCGGCGGCGACCGTTTCGATGAAGCGATTATCGCTTATGTGCGCCGCACCTTCGGCTCGATTATCGGCGAGCCGACCGCCGAGCGCATCAAACAGGAAATCGGCAGCGCTTATATTCAGGACGGCGATGAAATCAAAGAAATGGAAGTACACGGGCATAATCTGGCGGAAGGCGCCCCGCGTACCTTCAAACTGACCTCGCGCGATGTACTGGAAGCCATTCAGCAGCCGCTGAACGGTATTGTCACCGCAGTCCGCACCGCACTGGAAGAATGCCAGCCGGAACATGCCGCCGATATTTTTGAACGCGGCATGGTGCTGACCGGCGGCGGCGCCTTACTGCGTAATATTGATATTCTGCTGTCGCAGGAAACCGGCGTACCGGTCATCGTCGCCGAAGATCCGCTAACCTGCGTGGCGCGCGGCGGCGGCGAAGCGCTGGAAATGATCGACATGCACGGCGGCGATATTTTCAGCGACGAAATTTAATTGCGTGACATCATCAAAAAAGTGCGGTTATTTTCACCGCACTTTTTGTCCCGGATAACGATATGAAACCCATTTTCGGCAAATCGCCTTCCCTCGGCTTGCGGCTCATTATGGCGGTGATTGCCTCCATTGCGCTGATTTTGTCCGACGGTCAGACCAATACCATGATCAAAGCCCGCAGCGTCATGGAAACTGCGGTGGGCGGGCTGTATTATCTCGCCAATACGCCGCGCACCGTGCTCGACGGCGTATCGGATAATCTGGTCGATACCAATAAACTGCAAATTGAAAACAAAGTGCTGCGCGAACAATTACGGGAAAAAAACGCCGATTTATTGCTGCTGGATCAGCTGAAAGTGGAAAATCAGCGCCTGCGTCTGCTGCTCAACTCGCCGCTGCGCACCGACGAATACAAAAAAATCGCCGAAGTATTAACCGCAGAAACCGATATTTACCGTCAGCTGGTGGTGATTAATCAGGGAGAAAAAGACGGCGCGTATGTGGGTCAGCCGGTGATTGACGAAAAAGGCGTGGTCGGGCAGATTATTTCCGTCGGCAACGATACCAGCAGAGTCTTGCTGTTAACCGATGTGGCGCATTCCATTCCGGTACAGGTGCTGCGTAACGATGTGCGGGTGATTGCCAGCGGCACGGGACGCAGCGATGAGCTGACGCTGGATAATGTGCCGCGTTCCGTGGATATCGTAAAAGGCGATTTACTGGTGACATCCGGGCTGGGCGGGCGCTTTCTGGAAGGCTATCCGGTGGCGGTTGTGGAAAATGTGTCGCGCGACGGCAAAAACTATTTCGCCACGATCACGGCAAAACCGCTCGCCTCCATGGAACGTCTGCGCTATGTGCTGCTGTTGTGGCCGACCAACGAAGATATGCACAAAGCGCAATCCATTACGCCGGAAGAGGTCAGAAAAGCGGTGCGGCAACGGCTGGAAAACCAAGGCGCCGAAGCCAATAAAGTGAATAAAACGCCGGTCACCGAAGAAACCGACAGTCAGACCGCGCCCGCACCGGCGGAAGAACTTCACCCCGAACCGCCGGCAGAAATCGCACCGGAGCCTGTTGCGCCGGAATTACAGCAATACCGGGAGGAGGACTGATGCGAAGCCATTTTTTACTGCAATGTCTGATTGTCGCCTGCATTTTTATTGTGGCCATGGTGTTGGAAATCATGCCTTGGCCCGCCGGAATGCAGAGTTTTAAACCGGCATGGGTCGTACTGGTACTGTTATACTGGGTGCTGGCGATTCCGACCAAAGTCAGCATCGGCTCGGCATTTTTGCTCGGCGTGGTGTGGGATTTGGTGCTGGGTTCCATTCTGGGCGTTCATGCGCTGGTTCTGTCGGTGTTTGCCTATTTAATCGCCCTGAACTATCTGATTTTGCGTAATCTGTCTTTATGGATGCAAAGCCTGTTGGTTATTTTGTTTGTGTTTGCCGTGCGATTAGGCATTTTTGTGATCGAATTGCTGTTGCACAACGCCAATTTCAACTCGCAGGAAATTTTCGGCGCCATTGCCAGCGGTATTCTGTGGCCATGGGTATTTCTGTTGCTGCGCAAAATCCGCCGCCAGCTGAATTTACGCTAAAAAAAACGGGCTAATTAACCTTAGCCCGTTTTTCAATTGTTCAATCAACGTAAAAACGCCGGAATCCGGCTTTCGTAGGCGGCAATCTCTTTTTCGTGCTGCAAAGTCAGCCCGATATTATCCAGCCCGTTGAGCAAACAATGGCGGCGGAACGGGTCGATATCAAAATGATAGACCTTATCGCCCACCGTCACCGTTTGCGTTTCCAGATTCACCTCAATGCGCTGTCCTTCATGTGCCCATACCCACTGGAAGATTTCTTCCACCTCCTGTTCACTTAAACGGATCGGCAACATATGATTATTGAGGCTGTTGTTATAGAAAATATCGGCAAAACTCGGCGCAATCATCACTTTAAACCCATAGTCCGCCAATGCCCAAGGCGCATGTTCGCGCGAAGAGCCGCAGCCCAGATTTTTACGCGCCAGTAAAATGCTGGCGCCCTGATACTGCGGATAGTTCAGCACGAATTGCGGATTCGGGCGGGTGCCTTCGGCATCAAGATAACGCCACTCGTGAAACAAATGTTTGCCGAAACCCACCCGGGTAATCGCCTGCAAAAACTGTTTCGGGATAATCGCGTCGGTATCCACATTCGCCGCATCCAGCGGCACCACTAAACCTGAAAGTTGTTTAAAACCTGCCATTGCGCGCTCCTTAATTTAATTCCACATCACGAATATCAACGAATTTGCCGAATACCGCCGCAGCCGCCGCCATCGCCGGGCTGACCAGATGCGTCCGCCCGTTGCGTCCCTGCCGGCCTTCGAAGTTACGGTTGCTGGTCGAAGCGCAGCGTTCCCATTCGCCCAGACGATCATCATTCATGCCCAGACACATGGAACAGCCCGGATTACGCCATTGCGCGCCGGCCGCAATAAAGATTTTATCCAGCCCTTCTTTTTCCGCCTGTTCCTTCACCAGACCGGAACCCGGTACGACCAAAACCCGTTTCACATTCTCCGCTTTGTGGCGCCCTTTCATCACGGCCGCCGCGGCGCGTAAATCTTCGATGCGGGAATTGGTACAGGAACCGATAAATACTTGATCCACCGACACTTGAGTGAGATCCGTATCCGGTGCCAGCCCAATGTAAGCCAGCGCTTTTTGCGCCGAAGCGCGCGCAACAGGATCGCACATATCCGCCGGATTCGGTACCCGCTGATCGATACCGATAACCTGCCCCGGATTGGTTCCCCAAGTGACCTGCGGGGCAATTTCACTGGCCTCCAGTACGATCACACTGTCAAATTGCGCGCCTTCATCCGATTTCAGGGTTTTCCAGTATGCCAGCGCATCATCCCAATCCTTGCCTTGCGGAGCATACGGGCGATCTTTTAAATACGCAAACGTGGTTTCATCCGGCGCGATAAGGCCGGCTTTCGCCCCTAATTCAATCGCCATATTGCAGACCGTCATGCGCCCTTCCATGGAAAGGTCACGAATGGCTTCACCGCAGAATTCCACCACATGTCCGGTACCGCCCGCCATGGTGGTTTTACCGATAATCGCCAGCACGATATCTTTCGCCGTGATACCCGGTGCGACTTTGCCGCGCACTTCGATTTTCATGTTTTTTGCCCGCGCCTGTTTCAGCGTCTGAGTGGCCAGCACATGTTCCACCTCGGATGTGCCGATACCGAACGCCAATGCACCGAATGCGCCGTGAGTGGCGGTATGCGAATCACCGCACACAATCGTCATGCCGGGCAGCGTCAGCCCCTGTTCCGGCCCGACCACATGCACGATCCCCTGCTGTTTGGTGTTCATATCGAACAGGGTAATGCCGGTCTGTTTACAGTTTTTTTCCAGTTCCTGCACCTGAATTCTGGCCTGCCCCGTCAGTTTATTGACATCGCGGATCTGCGTGGAAATACTGTGATCCATAGTACCGAAGGTTTTGCCGGTCTGGCGCACCTGCCGATGCGCCACACGCAGCCCGTCAAACGCCTGCGGGCTGGTGACTTCGTGAATCAAATGGCGGTTAATGTATAAAATCGGCGTTTCGCCTTGCGCTTCATACACCACATGGGCGTCGAAAAGTTTTTGGTAGAGTGTTTTTTTCATGGTTTTCTCGTCGGGTAAATGCTGTTTAATCCAAGGTGAAAAGTGCGGTGCAAAAATTGTCGGAAAATCGACCGCACTTTGATGCCGCCGCTAAATTGCCTGCGCAATTAACGTGCCCATTTCCGAGGTGGAAACCGGTCGGCTGTCATCTGCCAGATCAGCGGTACGATACCCCTCGGCAAGCACTTTTTTCACGGCGTTTTCAATGGCATCCGCCGCGTCGGTTAAATTAAAGCTGTAGCGCAGCATCATGGCGGCGGACAGAATCTGCGCAATCGGATTGGCAATGCCTTGGCCGGCAATATCCGGCGCGCTGCCGCCGGCCGGTTCGTATAAACCGAAGCCGTTTTCATTTAAACTGGCGGACGGCAACATGCCCATGGAACCTGTGATCATCGCGCATTCGTCGGAGATAATGTCGCCGAACATATTGGAGCACAGCAACACATCAAAAAATTCCGGCTGTTTAATCAGCTGCATGGTGGCGTTATCAATATAAATATGATCGAGCCGCACCGCCGGATACTGTTTCGCCACTTCGGTAACGGTTTCACGCCACAGCACGGAGCTTGTCAATACATTGGCTTTGTCCACCGAAGTTACATGTTTATTGCGTTTCATGGCCGTTTCAAAGGCGACTTTGGCGATCCGCTCGATTTCATAACGCTGATAAACTTCGGTATCATAGGCTTTTTCCTGCGCGCCGCTGCCCTCACGCCCTTTCGGTTGACCGAAATAAATCCCGCCGGTCAGCTCGCGCACCGTCACCATATCAAAGCCTTTCGCGGCGATATCGGCGCGCAATGGGCAGAATTTTTCCAGCCCCCGGTACAAGGTTGCCGGGCGAAGATTACAAAACAGCGCAAAATGCTTGCGCAGCGGCAGCAACGCACCGCGTTCCGGTTGTTGATCCGGTGGCAGGTGCGTCCATTTCGGCCCGCCCACCGAACCGAATAAAATCGCATCGGCGTCTTCACAACCTTGCAGGGTTTCCGCCGGCAACGGCGTGCCCTGATGATCAATGGCAATGCCGCCGACCTCAAATGTGCGGTAATTCAGTTTAAAATGATATTTTTGCTGTACCGCTGCCAGCACTTTCATGGCTTCCGCCATAATTTCCGGGCCGATCCCATCGCCGCTTAATACCGCTACATTGAACTGTTGCATGTTGATTATTCCTTATTTAATGTGAAATTTTGTGTGATTTTAAATCCGCCACTTTATGCGCGCGATAAATGGCGTTGATCGCATGAATTAACGCACGCGCCGAGGATTCGACGATATCCGTCGCCAGACCGACGCCGTGGAAGCGGCGGCCTTCGTGTTCCACCACGATATCCACCTGCCCCAGCGCTTCCGCTCCTTCGCCTTTGGCGGTCAGGTTATAGCTTAACATCTTCAAATCAATGCCGGTGATCTTCAAAATCGCGTTGAATACGGCGTCCACCGGGCCGTTGCCGCCGCTGGAAACCTGACTGATACGCTGACCGTCCAGTTCCACCTGCACAAAGGCGGAAGCCGGCAAATGGCTGATCATCTGCGAGGTGATCACATCCAGCGTTAAACGGTCTTCATCGCCCTGCTGCATGTCGATAAAGGCAAGGGCTTCCAGATCATAATCAAATACCTGACCTTTCTTGTCCGCCAGTTTCAAAAAGGCTTCATACAATTTATCCAAATCGTATTCATTTTGCTGATAGCCCATGGCTTCCATATGATTTTTCACCGCCGCACGGCCGGAGCGGGCGGTCAGGTTTAATTTTTCTTTTTTCAGCCCGATAGTTTCCGGCGACATAATTTCATAGGTATTTTTATTTTTCACCATGCCGTCCTGATGGATGCCGGAAGAATGGGCAAAGGCGTTGGCGCCCACAATCGCCTTATTCGGCTGAATCGGCATGTTGCAAAGCTGGCTGACCAGCTGACTGACACGATGAATTTCCTGCGTATTGATTCGGGTATCCGCGCCGAACAGCGAGCGGCGAGTTTTTAGCGCCATCACCACTTCTTCCAGTGCGGTATTACCCGCACGTTCGCCGATACCGTTAACCGTACATTCGATCTGGCGCGCGCCGTTTTGCACCGCGGTCAGAGAATTGGCGGTGGCCATGCCCAGATCGTTGTGACAATGCACGGAAATCACCGCTTTATCCACATTCGGCACGCGGTTCATCACATTGGCGATAATCTCGCCGTATTCCATCGGCAGGCAATATCCCACGGTATCCGGAATATTCACCGTGGTGGCGCCCGCTTTAATCGCCGCTTCCACCACCCGGCAGATATTGTCGATACCGGTACGTCCGGCATCTTCGCAGGAAAATTCCACATCGTCGGTATAACGGCGCGCGCGTTTCACCGCGTTAATCGCCATCTCCACCACATCGTCAAAAGTGCGGCGCAGTTTGGCTTCCACATGCAGGGCGGAAGTAGCGATAAAGGTATGAATCCGAAACGCTTCCGCCACCTTTAACGCCTCTGCCGCGGCATCAATATCTTTTTCGATAGCGCGCGACAGCGCACACACCCGGCTGTGCTTAATATTGCGCGCAATGGTCTGTACCGATTCAAAATCGCCGGCAGAGGACACCGGAAATCCGACCTCCATGACATCGACGCCCAGACGTTCCAGCGCAAAGGCGATCTGCAGCTTCTCTTTTACCGTTAAACTGGCTTTTAACGCCTGTTCGCCGTCACGCAATGTGGTATCGAAAATAATTACCTTATCTGTCATATCATTATCCTTACATAGATTGAGCCGGTTTAAAGTGCGGTCGATTTTACTTCGCTTCAGAACGAAAAAACCCGCCTCTTCAGTGCGGGTTTTAAATTCTGGTTTTACATTTACTTTGCTTTATCCACAACCTATCCGCACAACATCGGTGAGAGGAGGAGAAGGTTGAGAGATAAAGCGGCGTTAAACATAACAATAAAATCCATTCGGTCAAAAACGCTTTCAATCTTACGCTTTAGAATTTATCTGTCAAATAGTTTTTCAGGATTTTATCTTTATCCAAACGATTAGCACAATTCAAAAACAATATAATATTTCAATATAAAAATCATAATCAGAATATCATTCCAATTTAACTGAAAACTTTATTTTTTTATCCCGCACTTTTGCACAAACACCTGTTATAAAAATATTTGCCGGCCGCCTTGTCGCACAGGGAATCTTGCGCTAAATCAAGAAGGCGCCGATTTACAACTAAAGAGGTAGAAATTTCCCGCGATGACGCCTACGCCATCGCATAACCTTATGATAGAATTCGATAAGTTTAATTCAGTCGGGACAACGATTACGGCATGCGGAGCAGCAACCAATTACAAACCGAACAACTGGCCTGTCGGCGCGGGGATAAAACCCTGTTTACGGCGCTGGATCTGCATTGGCACAGCGGAGATTTCATTCAGATTGAAGGCCACAACGGCATCGGTAAAACCAGCCTGCTGCGGATTTTAGCCGGTCTGGCGCGGCCGTGGCAGGGTAACGTGCGCTGGAACGGCGCCGAAATCAGCAAAAACCGCGAGGAATATCAGTATAATCTGTTGTACCTAGGTCATCAGGCGGGCATTAAGCCGGAACTGACCGCGTGGGAAAACCTGCGTTTCTACCAGCAGATCGGACATTGCCGTCAAGGCGACGAGATATTATGGCAGGTGCTGCACACCGTCGGTCTGCTCGGGCGCGAAGACATCGCCGCCGCGCACCTGTCCGCCGGACAGCAAAAACGTATCGCGCTGGCGCGCCTTTGGCTGTCGCAGGCACCATTATGGATTCTGGACGAACCGTTCACCGCCATTGATAAACGCGGAGTGCAGGTGCTGACCGCGTTGTTCGAGCGCCACAGTCAGGCGGGCGGCATGGTGATTTTAACCAGTCATCAGGAAGTGCCGAGCGACTTACTGCACAAAGTGCGGCTGGAAAATTACCGATTGGCGGGAGAGGCAGCATGATATTTATCCGGATCATTGCGCGGGAAATACACATCGCCCGCCGCAAACAGGCGGAAATTTTAAATCCGCTGTGGTTTTTTCTGATTGTCCTGACGCTGTTTCCGCTGGTGATCGGGCCGGAGCCGAAACTGCTGGCGAAAATCGCTCCCGCGATTGTCTGGGTGGCGGCGCTGCTGTCCGCGCTGCTGTCGTTTGAACGCCTGTTTCGTGATGATTTCACCGACGGTTCACTGGAGCAGTTAATGCTGACTGCGCTGCCGCTGCCGCTGACCGCGCTGGCAAAAGTGATTGCCCACTGGCTGCTGACCGGGCTGCCGCTGATTTTATTATCGCCCATCGCCGCGCTGCTGCTGTCGCTGGAGGTACGGATTTGGTGGGCGCTGGTGCTGACGCTGTTAATCGGCACGCCGATTTTAAGCTGTATCGGTGCCATCGGCGTGGCACTCACCGTCGGCTTACGCAAAGGCGGCGTGTTGCTCAGTTTGCTGGTATTGCCGCTGTTTATTCCGGTGCTGATTTTTGCCGCCTCGGTGCTGGATGCCGCGGGGTTAAATCTGCCCTATAACGGGCAGTTGGCGATTTTAGGCGCACTGTTGGCGGGCGCATTAACCTTGTCACCGTTCGCCATTGCGGCGGCGCTGAGAATCAGTATGGAACAATAACCGTTGCGCAATATCGCGCTATTGACGCTCTCATATAAAAAATCAGCAAAAACCGACCGCACTTTTTTGCCGGCGGCCGTTACAAAAAAGAGTAAAGAAACGTAATTAACAACAAGGATCAAAATCGATGTGGAAGTGGCTTCACCCTTATGCCAAAGCGGAAACCCAATATCGCTTATGCGGAAAATTTATGCCGTTGTTCGCAATATTAACCGCACTTTTACTTATTGTCGGCGTGCTGTGGGGGCTGGCCTACGCACCGGCGGATTATCAGCAGGGTAACAGTTTCCGGATTATGTATGTGCATGTGCCGAGCGCCATTTGGTCAATGGGAATTTATGCCTCTATGGCGCTTGCCGCGCTGATCGCCTTAGTCTGGCAAATCAAGCAGGCGCATTTGGCGATGATCGCCATGGCGCCGATCGGCGCGGTATTCACCTTTCTGGCGCTGATTACCGGGGCAATCTGGGGCAAGCCGATGTGGGGAACCTGGTGGGTATGGGATGCGCGCCTGACGGCGGAACTCATTTTGTTTTTCCTGTATCTGGGCGTGCTGGCGCTGTATTCCGCTTTTCAGGATCGCGCAATCGGTGCGAAAGCCGCCGGCGTGCTGTGTCTGGTCGGCGTGGTGAATTTACCGATTATTCATTTTTCGGTGGAATGGTGGAACACGCTGCATCAGGGCGCCAGCATCACCAAACTGGAAAAACCGTCGATCGCAACGCCGATGCTGATTCCGCTGATTCTGTGCATTTTCGGTTTTATGGCGCTGTTTATCTGGCTGACTCTGGTGCGTTATCGCACGGAGCTGCTGAAAGAAGATCAGAAACGGGCGTGGGTCAGGGATTTAGTCAAATAAACAGGGGCAAAAACTGGTAAAAAATGCACCGCACTTTTTGGCTTTACCGCCGAAATAAGTGCGCACCGATTTATCATGATGTTATTGTTAAAGGATAATATATGTTTTTTCAATCATTCGACGATTTTATCCATATGGGGGGATACGGCTTCTATGTGTGGCTGGCTTACGGTATTTCCTTTATTGTTATTCTGGCGCTGATTATTCAAAGCATCGCCGGTAAACGCGCGCTGTTTAAAGACATCAAGCGTCAGCAGCAGCGGGAACAGCGCCAGCGGGCGGCAAACACCGGAGGAACATTATGAATCCGCGACGTAAATCACGCTTATCCATTATTGTCTTTGTGCTGCTCGGCGTTGCCGTGGCGGCGACGCTGGTGCTGTATGCGCTGCGACAAAACATCGATTTATTCTATACTCCGTCGGAAGTGATCTACGGCAAAAACGACGATGCCTCCACCAAACCGCAAGTCGGGCAGCGTATCCGGATCGGCGGTATGGTGGTTGCCGGTACCGTACAGCGCGATGCCGACAGTCTGAAAGTGAAATTTGATCTGAACGATATCGGCCCGTCCGTCAGCGTGGAATATGAGGGCATTTTGCCGGATCTGTTCCGCGAAGGACAAGGCATTGTGGCACAAGGCGTGCTGGTTCAGCCGACCGTATTGCAGGCCAGCGAAGTGCTGGCAAAACACGATGAAAACTATGTGCCGCCGGAACTGGATGCACAAATGCAGAAAGTGCATAAACCGATGGGCGTTTCGGATCTGAAAGGCGAAAGCGAACGCGACCGCCAGCAAATACATACACAAGAAGGTCAGCAATGATTGCCGAACTGGGAAACTATGCCTTAGCGTTAAGTCTGGCGATTTCATTACTGCTTGCCGTTCTGCCCTTATGGGGAGCGGAAAAAGGCAACCCGCAGCTGATGTCGCTGGCACGCCCCATGACTTACGGACTGTTCGTCAGCCTGAGTGTTGCCTTTGCGGCACTATTCTATTTATTTGCCGTCAATGATTTTTCCGTGCAGTATGTGGTGAATAATTCCAATACCAGCCTGCCGATAGCCTACCGCCTGTCTGCCGTTTGGGGCTCTCATGAAGGCTCATTGCTGTTATGGATTTGGCTGCTGACCTTGTGGAGCGCCGCCGTCGCATTATTCAGCAAACACCTGCCACAGGAAGCCGTGGCGCGGGTATTGGGCATTATGGGGATCATTACCATCGGTTTTCTGATTTTCGTTTTGTTTACTTCCAACCCTTTTGCCCGCACGTTCCCTGATTTTCCGGTGGACGGACGGGAACTTAACCCGCTGTTGCAGGATGTGGGGCTGATCTTTCACCCGCCGCTGCTATATATGGGCTATGTCGGCTTTTCCGTTGCCTTTGCCTTTTCTATCGCTACGCTGATGACAGGCAAACTGGATACCGCATGGGCACGCTGGTCACGACCGTGGACCATGGCGGCGTGGATCTTTCTGACACTGGGCATCGTGCTGGGTTCCTGGTGGGCGTATTATGAACTCGGCTGGGGCGGCTGGTGGTTTTGGGATCCGGTGGAAAACGCCTCATTAATGCCGTGGCTGGCGGGAACGGCCTTACTCCATTCCCTCGCAGTAACCGAAAAACGCGCGGCATTCAAAGCCTGGACGGTGCTGCTGGCGATTTTGGCCTTTTCATTGTGTTTACTGGGAACATTTCTGGTGCGTTCCGGCATTCTGGTGTCCGTGCACGCCTTCGCCTCCGATCCGACCCGTGGCTTATACATTCTGGCCTATCTGGTGGTGGTTATCGGCGGTTCGCTGGTGCTGTATGCCTATAAAGGCAGCCAGATCCGCTCGCGCGATAACTATCAGCGCTATTCGCGCGAAAGCCTGCTGCTGTTGAATAATATCCTGCTGATGACCGCACTTGCCGTGGTCTTGCTGGGTACATTGCTGCCGCTGGTACATAAACAGCTGGGACTGGGTTCGATTTCCGTCGGCGCGCCGTTTTTCAACCAAATGTTTATGCTGATTATGATCCCGTTCGCCTTTTTGCTCGGTATCGGCCCGCTGGTGAAATGGCGGCGCGATCAGGTTTCCGCCATCCGTAAACCGGTGCTGATCAGTCTGGCGGTAATGTTAATTCTCGGCATTTTTCTACCGCACTTTTTACACGATCAGATCACCGTCAGCGCCGCGTTAGGCGTGATGATGGCGGTATTTATCGTCATGCTCGCCGGCTATGAACTGCAACAGCGCGCCACCCACCGCAGCGGTTTTTTCCGCGGCGTGGGTAAACTTTCCCGCTCGCACTGGGGCATGCTGTTTGCGCATTTAGGGGTTGCCATGACGGTATGGGGTATCGCATTCAGCCAGAATTACAGTATCGAACGGGATGTGCGTATGAACGTGGGCGACAGCGTACAAATCGCCGGTTATGAGTTTAAATTCCAAGGCATCAGCGATGCCAACGGCCCGAATTATCTGGGCGGTAAAGCGCAGGTTGAGGTGTTCAAAAACGGCAAACCGGAAACCACGCTCTATGCGGAAAAACGTTTTTACACCGTCAGCAAAATGTCCATGACGGAGGCAGCCATCGACTGGGGATTTAGCCGCGATCTCTATGTGGCGTTGGGCGAAAGTCTGGGCAACGGCGCCTGGGCGCTGCGCTTATATTACAAACCGTTTATCCGCTGGATCTGGCTGGGCGGGCTGTTTATGGCCTTCGGCGGGCTGCTTTGCATGCTTGACCGGCGTTACCGTTTCGCCGCATTATTAAACAAAGGCGCTAACGCCAATCATCACCCGGGAACCTCACATGAATAAAAAACTGTATCTGCCGCTGATTGTTTTTTTACTGTTAATTATTGCGTTTTTTGTCCAGCTGCAACGTAATTCGCAGGGCGACGATCCGAAAGCGCTGGAAAGCGCGCTGATCGGCAAACCGATACCGGCTAAACACTTAACCGATTTATTCGACGCTAAACAGCATGACGACAACCTGTTCAAACAGGGCAAACCGCTGCTGGTCAATGTGTGGGCGACCTGGTGTCCGACCTGCTATGCCGAACATCAGTACCTGAATGAACTGAAGCAGCAGGGAATTGACATTATCGGGATCAACTATAAAGACAACAGCGCAAAAGCGCTCAAATGGCTCAAGGATCTGGGCAATCCTTATCAAACCGTGATCAAAGACGAAAAAGGCGCCTTCGGCCTTGATCTGGGCGTTTACGGCGCACCGGAAACCTTTATTGTGGACGGCAACGGCATTATTCATTACCGTCATGCCGGCGATGTGAATCCACGGGTCTGGCAGGAAAAACTGGAACCCGTCTATCGCAAACTGGCGGAGCAGCAAAAATGACAAAAATCCGTGCTTTTTTAACCGCACTTTTTACCTTCGCGCTCAGTTTGTCCGCCCCGGCGGCAATCGACGCGCTGGATTTCAGCTCCGTCCAACAGGAAAAGGATTATCAGTCGCTGACTCAGGAGCTGCGCTGCCCGCAATGTCAGAACAATAATATCGCCGATTCCAACGCCACCATCGCGGTGGATATGCGCGCCAAAGTGTTTGAGCTGCTGCAAGAGGGAAAAAGCAAACAGGATATTGTGGATTATATGGTCGCCCGCTACGGCAACTTTGTCACCTATAATCCGCCGTTGACCGTCGCCACGGTGATTTTGTGGGTGGCGCCCGTCGCATTGATTTTATTCGGAATTTTCTTCATCCTGCGGCGCAAACCGCAAAGCGGGGCAAAGCAACCCGCCGCCAGTGCCAACCATGCGGAGGCACAAAGCCCGGCGCTGAACGCGGAACAACAGCGTCGTCTGCAGGCATTACTTAAAGATAAGGAACAATAAATGAATTTCTGGTTGACCGTATTACTGCTGACCTTGCTGATTGCGCTGATTTGTTTTTATCCGCTGCTGCGCCGTTCGACCGCAACCAACAGCGCGACGGGGCGGGATGAATTAAATAAAGCCTTTTATTTCAGCCGCTTGCATGAAATTGAGCGCGAAACGCAGCTGGGTTTATCGGACAACGCCGCACAGCTAAAAACCGAACTACAGCAATCCTTGCTGGAAGATATTCCGCCGCAATATGACGAGGCGGCGACCGATAAAAAACGCTACGGCAAAATCTGGTTTTTATCCGCCTTTCTGACCCTTGCCATTCTCGCCGCACTCGCGTATATGCGGGTCGGCGCCTGGCAGGCGGAAGCCATGCTGGAAAAAAGCTATGAAAAACTACCGCACTTTTATCAGCGTTTGAAAGAAGAACAGACCAATCCGTTAACCGACAGCGAATTGCAGCAATTCGCCACGGCGCTGCGGGTAAAACTGCAAAAAACGCCGAATGATGCGGAAGGCTGGTGGCTGCTCGGTCAAACCGCCATGGCATCGGATAAGGCGCAGCTTGCCTTAGACAGTTACGCCCGCGCCAACCGACTGGCGCCCGACAACATTGAGTACAAACTGGCTTATGCGCGCGTTTTAATGTTTTCCGATGATCAGAGCGACAAATCGAAAGGTATGGAGCTGCTTAAAGAAGTGCTGCGTCAGGATCACACCAATATGCAGGCGCTCAGTCTGCTGGCGTTTCAGTATTTTGAAACGGAAGACTATAAAATGGCGGCGGTCACTTGGGCGATGATGCTGCGTTTAATGCCGTCGGATGATCCCCGTGTTCCCTTGATCGAAAAAAGTATCCGCGCCGCGCGGGATGCCGTTGCCGAGCAGTCGGCCAAACCGCAGAACTAACTTATTGAAAATAATATTTATTCAAGATCAAACGAATCGCCTGTTCGTCTCTTTTTTAACCAGAAAAGGCGCAAATTTCACTCAACTAAATGAATAAAAAATGCTATATTGAGCCAAACATTCAGCGGAGTAGAAAATGGATTCGTTTGTTTCAGGATTTCATCACGTCGCCATCATTGTTTCGGATTACGCAAAATCAAAGGCATTTTATACCGAAATCTTAGGCGCGACGGTTGTCAAAGAAACGTATCGCGCCTCAAGAAACAGTTATAAACTTGATTTATGTTTTCCCGATAACAGCCGAATCGAACTGTTTTCTTTCCCCGCCCCGCCGCCTAGGTTGACTGCACCGGAGGCTTGCGGGCTGCGCCATCTGGCGTTTAAAACCGATAATATTGAAAATGCCGTTGCCCGCTTACGGGCAAAAGGCGTTTCGTGCGAACCCATTAGAGTCGATGATCTGACAGGAAAACGCTTTACCTTTTTCCGTGATCCGGATGATTTGCCTCTAGAACTTTATGAATTTGAATAATCTGATTGAAAAGTTAGTCAAAATGAATAGAAACTATCTCATTACTGCTATCACCTCAACCCTAATAGCGAGCAATTGCATAGCGCAGCCGCCCGTATCCATCCATATTTCGGAATCCGGTACGGTTATTAAAAACGGCGGACAACTCAGCAAAACGGAACAGCCTAACGACTTTTTCAGCTTTGCCGGAAACAATAAGCCGCAATCAAAAACCTATCTCAGTAAAGCGGAAAAACATCAGCTGGATCCGGATAATGTCAGCGATGTCAAAAAACTGGCCAACAGCATTGAGTTTGAAATTTATGAACTCAGTGAAAATCAAACCGCGCACACCGTGTTTGAATCCGGCGCCGGAATCTGCCGCGGGTTTAGATCAAACACCGGCGTTGAAGTTACCGATTCGCGCACTTATTATATCAATCAGGGAAATAACGACTATTACGCCAGCATTGCCGGCGCCACCGTGTATTCGGAACAGCTGCCGAATAATATTCAGTATGCCCCGGTGTTCAACATTCAGGATCTCAGCATGGCCAAACGGGTTCAGGAAGAAGAACATAAATACGGTAAGAAAATCGCCACCCAGAATATTCAGAAAAATTCCGATATTCTTTCCAGCACAATTTGCAAATAACGCAGGAGATATTATGCAGAAAACCTATATGATAATAAGCTGTACTTTGGCGTTAGCCGCTTGCCAGTCGCCACCGCCGGCAACCTCAAGCGCGCCGCTGGATATGCAAAGCGTGGCACAATACAACGCCAAAGTGTATAGCGGCAATACGGTCAGCGCGGCACAGAAAAATCAACCGCAGGCGGCGGTCAACATGCCGTTAAACGCCAGCGACTACCAGCCTAAACCCGTGGCGGCAGCGTATCCGTCACGCGTGGTACTGGCACCGAGCATCGGTTATTATCGCGGCTACCGGCACTGGCATCATTGGTAAAAATCCTTTCAACACGAAAAGATCGCAGCGTGAAAAGTGCGGTCTTTTTTTCATTAATTTCTATAACGCCAGAATTTCTTTCACAAAGGGAATAGTCAGTTTGCGCTGCGCCTGCAAAGAGGCTTTATCCAGCTTCGCCAGCGCCTTAAACAGGGTTTTCATATCACGATCCAGCCGTTTTAACAGAAAATTCGCCGTATCTTCCGGCAACTCAATGCCGCGTTCACGGGCATTTTGCTGTAATACTTTGATTTTCTGCCCATCATCCAACGGATGCAGCTGATAAATCTCGCCCCATGACAGGCGGGAGGCCAGATCCGGCAAATTCACCGCCAGCGCGGTCGGCGACTGATCGGCGCTGATCAGCAGCAGGCATTTTCCGTATTCGCGGATGCGGTTAATCAGATCGAAAATCGCCAATTCCCATTGCGCATCGCCCATCACCGCCTGAATATCATCCAGACACACCAGCTCCTGCTGCTCAAGATTGTCCAGTACGGCGGGGGAAAAATATTGCGATTTGCTCAGCGGCACATAAATCGACGGGCGTTCGCGGAGTAAAAAATAATTGGAACAGGCTTTCAGCAAATGACTTTTTCCACTGCTTTTCGCCCCCCAAAGATAAAAAAACGGTTGTTGCAGGCGAGCAAAATTTTTATACAACGAATTCAGTAACAATAAATTATTGTCCGTATAAAAATTCTCTAAAGTATCGTCTTCAATCTGATGAATCGGCAACGGCAGCTGAAAATTTGACAATCCGTTTTTCCCTGAAAAAAGCTAAAAGTGCGGTAAGAATATACAAAAAAAACAGGGATAAATAAAGATTATCCCTGTTCTTCGGTCAAAGATTAATCGACCGTCTGATCTTTTGCTTTCGGCAGCAGCAGATTAAGTATAATCGCCACCACGGCGCACAGGCTGATGCCCTTGAGCGACACTTCGCCGAAATTCACGAACATGCCGCCGATACCGAACGTCATGACCACGGAAATAATGCACAGATTACGCGCTTCGGTCACATCCACTTTGCCGCGGATTAGGGTGCTCATGCCCACCACGGCGATAGAACCGAACACCAGCATCATAATCCCGCCCATCACAATGGTCGGAATGGTGGCTAAAAACGCGCCGACTTTGCCGCAGAAGGAAATCGCAATCGCCCATATCGCCGCCCAGGTCATAATCGTCGGGTTAAAGTTGCGGGTTAACATCACCGCACCGGTGACTTCCGCATAAGTGGTATTCGGCGGTCCGCCCAGCAGCGATGCGGCGGAAGTGGCGATACCGTCGCCCAGCAATGTGCGGTGCAAACCCGGTTTTTTCAGGAAATCCTGACCGGTCACCGAACTTATCGCCATAATCCCGCCCACATGTTCCACCGCCGGCGCAATGGCGATAGGCAATAGATATAAAATGGCTTCCAGTTTAAATTCCGGCGTCGTAATATGCGGCAGGCTGAACCAAGGCGCCTCCAGCACGGGTTTAAAATCAATCAATCCCAAAAACAGGCACAGCACATAACCGACGGCAATGCCGAACATAATCGGAATTAACTTCATGATACCTTTGGAAAATACCGCCACCGCCAGCGTAGTCAGCAAGGTCACCATGGAAACCAGCACCGCGTCGTTATACTGATAATGACTGCCCTTGCCCAACGCCATATCCACCGCCACCGGCGCCAAGCCCATACCGATGATGATAATGACCGGCCCGACCACCACCGGCGGAAAAATACGCTGCAAGGCGCCGGCACCTTTTAGCTTAACCAGCGTGCTCAGCGCCAGATACACCAGACCGGTACAAGCCAGCCCGCCCATAGTCACCGCAATGCCCCAAGTTGCCACGCCGTATTGAATCGGTGCGATAAACGCAAAAGACGAGGCCAGAAAAATCGGTACCTGTTTACCGGTACAAAGCTGGAATAATAAGGTGCCGATCCCGGCGGTTAATAAGGCCGTGTTGGCGTCCAGCCCGGTAATGAGCGGCACTAATACCAACGCACCGAAGGCGACGAACAACATTTGCAGACCGACAAAGGCCTGTTTGGCTTTACTTTGCACCTCGGCGGGCGCATGCTGATGGATTTCTGTCATGTAAGTTTCAACTCTCTGTCTGAATTAACTTAAAAGTGCGGTCGGTTTTTAACGCAAACGCACGGAAAAAAACGGCATCGGATGCCGTTTAAAATCGGGGTTATTTGGTACCGAAAATCTTATCGCCCGCATCGCCCAGACCGGGGATAATATAGCCGTGTTCATTTAAATGGCTATCGATGGAAGCGGTATATAATTCGATATCGGGATGGGCTTTTTCCAGCGCGGCAATCCCTTCCGGCGCCGCCACCAGCACCAACACTTTAATCTGCTGGCAGCCTTTCTGTTTTAACAAATCGATGGTGGCAATCATTGAACCGCCGGTCGCCAGCATCGGATCTACCACAATCGCCAGACGCTCTTCCAAATCGCTCGCCAGTTTTTGGAAATACGGCACCGGCTCTAAGGTTTGTTCGTTACGGTACATGCCCACCACGCTGATACGGGCGCTCGGAATATGTTCCAGCACGCCGTCCATCATGCCAAGACCGGCACGCAAAATCGGCACCACGGTCACTTTTTTGCCTTTAATCCGGTCGATTTCCACCGGCCCGCACCAACCGTCAATAATCACTTTTTCCGTTTCCAGATCTTCCGTCGCTTCATAGGTCAGCAGGCTGCCGACTTCCGTCGCCAGTTCACGAAAGTGCTTGGTACTGATATCGGCGGCGCGCATCAGCCCCAGTTTATGCTTAACCAACGGATGTTTGACTTCGACAATCTTCATTTTATACCCCTTTTTTTGAGAAAAAATTACAAATCGGCAAATTTTAAATCAGAATCCGTAAAATTAACAGTGATTTACCTGAAATTTGTGATTTGGCACGAAAATTCAGCCCGCAGCGCGGCGGTGAAAATCGAAATCCGCTAAAAACAATTCCTTGATTTCCAATGGATATCCCGCCAGCGAAAAGACCGAACGCCGCGCATACAAACCGCTTTGGCGATCCCGGCGCCAGCCTAATGACAGGCGCTGCGGTTTTTGCGCAAACAACCAAGGGCCGATCGGTTGATCCGCCAAGCGGATAACAGCCGGCGCCGCATTTGCCACCGTGCGTTGCGGCAGGCGGGTTTGGGCGAAGATCCAATTGCTGCCGTCCCCTTGCAGTATCACCTCACGCAGCCAGACCGGCTCAGTAAGTGCGGTGCTTTTTGGCGCAGTTTTTTCCTTTACCCAGCCGACATTGACCAGCTGCACCGTGAAACGGCGACAGATTTGCTGTAATTGCGCGGTCAGCGAGCCCTGATGCAGCAGCCACGATGCGATTTCGGCCGGCGGTATGGAATGCGCCGCATGCCATTTTCCGCCCGCCAATAGGGTGCGATAGCGCTCAATCGCCGCCGGCGTAACACTCATACTCATCAACTACTTATTCGATCCTTCAGGATGCAACCCGATACCACTGTGGCGCGCTTTGAGTTTGTCATTCACATCCGCCCAAGACAATCCCGCATTTTGCAGCAATACGGTTAAATGATACGCCAGATCCGCCGCCTCGCTGACAATTTCATGCTTATCGCCGCTTAAGGCTGCCAGCGCGGTTTCGACCCCTTCCTCGCCGACTTTCTGCGCTATTTTCTTAGTGCCTTTGGCATACAGCGCGGCGGTATAGGAACTCGCCGGATCCGCACTTTTACGCGCGGCAATAAGCCGTTCCAGTTGAGCGAAAAACAGCCAGCCCGACATCTCGTTGCGTGCGAACTGATGAAAACAACTGTCCGCCCCGGTGTGACAAGTGGCGCCGACAGGATCGGCTAAAATCAGCAGCGTATCCTTATCGCAGTCCAGACTCATATCCACCACATTTAGAAAATGCCCCGAGGTTTCCCCTTTCGTCCATAACCGCTGCTTAGTACGGGAGAAAAACGTGACCTTATTCTCCGCCAGCGTTTTTTCCAGCGCCGCCTGATTCATATAACCGAGCATCAGCACCTCGCCGCTTTGGTAATGCTGCACGATTACCGGCAGAAGCTGATCGACTTTTTGCCAGTCGATAGTGTGTATATTGATTTGCATATTCTTCCTTATTGTTTACCGCGCGGAAACCGCTTTTATACCGGCTCCGAGCCTTTAACGACGGACTTCCACGCCCTCGTTGTCAAGATAGACTTTCAGCGCCCCGATATCAATAATCCGCTTATGAAACACGCTTGCCGCCAATGCGCCGTCCACTTTCGCTTCAATAAAGGCGTCACGAAAATGTTTCATTTCGCCGGCGCCGCCGGAGGCAATCAGCGGCACGCGGCACACCTCACGCACCATTTTCAGCTGTGTCAAATCATAACCGTTACGCACCCCGTCCTGATTCATCATATTCAACACAATCTCGCCCGCGCCGCGGCGCTGCACTTCTTGCACCCAGTCAAGCAGCTGCCAGTTGGTCTGTCGGGTGCGTTTTTCATCGCCGGTGTACTGATTGACCCAATAGCGACCGCTTTCGGCCTCAAACCAGCTGTCGATCCCGACCACCACCGCCTGTACGCCAAACCGCTCTGCAAGGCGGGAAATTAACGTCGGATCAGCAAGTGCGGGCGAATTAATCGAAATTTTATCCGCCCCGAAAGCAAAAATCTGTTCGGCATCCGCCAGACTTTTAATGCCGCCTGCCACGCAAAACGGAATATCGATAACCTGCGCCACCCGTTCCACCCAGCTTTTATCCACCGTGCGACCGTCCGATGAGGCGGTAATATCATAAAACACCAGCTCATCGGCGCCTTCCTGCGCATAACGGTGCGCCAAAGGCACAATATCGCCGATAATTTCATGGTTACGAAACTGCACGCCTTTTACCACCTGCCCGTCGCGGACATCTAAACAGGGAATTATCCGTTTTGCCAGCATGCGATCGCCTCCGCTACAGTAAATTTGCCTTCCAGTAACGCCCGTCCGATAATCACACCGCCTACGCCCGTACCTTGTAAGGCGTGCACATCATCCAGCGAACCGATGCCTCCCGATGAGATAAAACTGACCTCCGGAAACGCCGCGCACAACTCCCGGTATAAATCCACATTGGAACCGGCCAAGGTGCCATCGCGTGAAATATCGGTGCACAGCACATGCTGCAAACCGACTTCACGGAATTCCTGAATCAAGGCTTCCAGCGACACGCCGCTGTTTTCCTGCCAACCGTTGACCGCGATCTGTTTTTCGCCTTGCGGATTAATATTCACATCTAACGCCAGCACGAATTTTTCTGCCCCATAGGTGTTAAACCAGCGTTTCACCTGCTCGCGCGCGTTTACCGCCGTCGAACCGATAACCACCCGGTTCGCCCCGACCGCCAGTAAATCCGCCACATCCTGCTCGCGGCGAATCCCGCCGCCGACCTGAATCGGGCAAGCGAGCCGGGCAATAATATCGCCGATCAGTTTGGTTTGCCGCTTGGCCGGATCTTTCGCCCCGCTGAGATCAACCAAATGTAATTGCGTCGCACCTTGCTCGACATAATGTTGAAACTGAGCGGTCGGATTATCGCTATAACGGGTCTGCTGTGCATAATCTCCCTGATATAAACGGACAACACGCCCGTCAATCAGGTCAAGTGCGGGGATGATGATTGAGTTTTGCATTATTTTTATTTCCTTCTTCCTGTGCGATCACTATCCGCGGTAAGTGATCACCAATTGATCTAAAAAACCGTACAGCGCTTGGTTCATTGGCCGGTAATCAAAATCCAGAATGGCCTGCGGCGGCTGCACAAATTTATACTGCCGGCTTTGCGCCGTCAAATCGCCTTCGGCGTCAATCAGTAAGCGCACCACGGCGTTGTTCAGTTCAGCATGGCATTGCAAACCATATACGAGCGTCCCGTAACGGATGATCTGACGCGGACAGCCTGCGCTGTAGGCCAGAATTTCCGCCTTGTCCGTTAATCCCGGCATATCGTTGTGCCAATGCCCGATCGGCATGCCGTCGCTAAACGCGGCAAATTTTGCATCGTGTTTTCCCGCCGGCGTGAAAAAAAGCGGAAAATTGCCGATCTCCCGTTCAGGGCTGTGTGCATATTTCGCCCCCAATGCTTCGCCGATCAACTGCGCTCCCAAACACACACCCAACACCGCTTTGCCGGCGTCAATACACTGTCGGATCAGTGCCTGTTCTGCCGCACTGTCAAAATACGGACATTCCGCCTGAGTGGTCGCGGGGCTTTGCGGCCCGCCCAGCACAATCAGCATATCAATATTTTGCACCGAGGTTGGCAGCGACTGTCCGGCATACACATGAGAAAATGCCGTTTGATAACCGCGCGCATGCGCCCAATCCAGATAAGCGCCAGGCGCTTCAAAAATTTCATGTTGAATAAAATGGATATTCATCCTATTTCCTTAAAATTCGGGGGTATTGAAAAAAGCGCTTTCACTTGAATTCAATGCCTGTTTTTCCGCTTGTTTGCGCAGCGTTTTCTTATAGCCTTCCGCCAGCGGCGGGCAGTCGAGCGCCTGCGCTAATATCGCTTGATCCAGCGTTTTCGCCGGTTGAGAAAGCAGCCGATGCACCACCGCCACCGTCATTGTCGGATAAGGACGCGCCAACAACTGCAACGAATCGCCCTGCCGGACTTGCCCCGTTTGCAGCACGCGAGCATACCAGCCGACCAAGCCCTGTTCCACCACCAGTTTACGGGTGTAAGCCAAACCGGTGTTTTTCGACAACGTATTGCACGGTTTACGCGGCTGACAAACTTCTACGATAACGCCGCCGATTTGCCATTGATCACCGATGCAAACCGCCTGTTCATCCAGTCCGGATACTACGAAATTTTCACCGAAACGGGAATCCTGCCGATAATCGTATTCCAGTCCCAAAAGTGCGGTCAGTTTTTCCAACGTTTTTTGCCCGTTGAAAAACAACGCTTTATCTACGCCGCCGTGATGTTTTTTATCTCCCACCGTATCACCGACCAGCCCAAGCCGGCTGACCGTCGCTTGCTGCACGGCTTTTTTGCGGATCGCCGTGTCAATCACAGAACCGTCCGCTAAGTTTAACCGCTCAACCGGTGAGATTTTGATCGCTAAAATCCGATTCATTTCACCTTCTCCACAAAATTTCTCAACAATGCCGCACCGTTTTTGCCCGACCGTTCAGGATGAAACTGCACGCCATAAAAATTGTTCTGCGCGATTGCCGCCGAGAAATCGGTGCCGTAATGGCTGGTGGCGATGGTGCAGGCATTAGGCGACACCGCATAACTGTGCACAAAATAAAAATGGCTGTGTTGCGCAATGCCGGCAAATAACGGATGATCCGCTACATAACGCACCTGATTCCAGCCCATATGCGGCAACGGCAGCCCGTGATGCGGCATTAACGCCGTATGTCCGTCGATAAGGTTTAAAGTCGGCACATCGCCCTCGGCGGAATACGCCGTCATTAACTGCATGCCGAGACAAATACCCAGCACCGGCTGCTCGGCATGCCGAACGCTCTCGATCAAATCGCGTGCCTGAAGCTGAGACATTGCGGCGGCGGCCGTCCCCACTCCGGGCAGCACTAATTTATCCGCCGATTTGATTTTATCGAGATCACGGCTGATCTCGGCACGATACCCCAAGCGATCAAAGGCAAATTTGACCGACGACAGATTCGCACAGCCGGTATCGATGATAATGATGTTGGTCATAAACTATCCTGCAATAATGTGTTTTTATTATGCTGTCAACCGCCGATTTTAGCAAAACACCGCCAAAACCGACCGCACTTTATTCTCTGTGTTGAACAAAATACCGCCCTTTCTGTTCCTCCACTTTTTGTTCAAAATTTTTAATCTCTTTTTGCACTTCCTCCAGTAAAGTATCTTCCGACGGAAGATAAAGGCGGTATTGGCTGGCAAAAATTTGTTTTTGATTTTCCGGCAGCGAGAATTTCACCACGCTGTCATTTTTATCTGCACATAATAAAACACCGATAGTCGGGTTTTCATGCGCAAGTTTTTCAACCCGATCAAAATAATTCACATACATTTGCAATTGACCGAGATCCTGATGAGTCAGTTTATGCGTTTTAATCTCAAAAATCACAAAACACTGCAATAAACGGTTATAAAACACCAGATCGACAAAAAACTCGTCACCGTCCAAATGCAGCCGTTTCTGGCGGGCAACAAAAGAAAATCCGTTACCTAACTCCAGTAAAAAATCCTGCAAATGCGTGATAATCGCCTGTTCCAAATCCTTTTCATAATAAGCGCTTTCCCGCCGCAAACCGAGAAATTCAAGCACCATAGGATCCTTAATAATCTGTTTCGGATCGCTCGGTAACACGTCGTTACGAGCCACCGCCAGCACGCTTTGTTTATCGTTGCTAAGTAACAGACGTTCATACAGATTGCTGTGAATCTGCCGTTCCAGCTGGCGTGAACTCCAGTTGTTTTTCACGCATTCCGCAATATAAAACTCGCGTTTATCCGTATCATCAAAGGAAAGCAACAATTTATATTGCGTCCAGTTCAATTGCGTCCGCAGTGCGGACGCAATCGGAAAACACCGATAAAACTGTCGATACCGTTCTAATTGCCGAGCAGAAAAACCGCTGCCGAATTCCGGTTGCAGCTGCTGTGCAAGGGATTTAATCAAATAGCGTCCGTAATCCGCCCGCACCTGCCCTCGCTGCTCTTCCTCAAAAATGCGTTTACCGATATGCCAATACATTAATACCCGTTGAAAATCTACCGCACGAACCGCACTTGCACGGGATTGTGTGATCATTTCCTTAATATCGGAAATAATAGTTTGGTGTTGTAATGATGTCATAATCCGACGCCTAATCTTCTCCGAATCGATTTATGCACGCTTCGGCAAAACCGGAAAATTTCGCCAAAACCGACCGCACTTTAAACGGTTATAACACGCCTTTTGAGCTTGGTAATGTATTCCCTTCAATCCGAATCGCCTGTCTTAGGGTTCGGCCGAAAACTTTAAACAGGCTTTCGATTTTGTGGTGATCATTGTCGCCGCTGGCTTTCAGGTGCAGGGTGGCCAACAGGGCAAAAGCAAGGGATTGGAAAAAATGCGCGGTCAGTTCGGTGCTGAAATCGCCGACTTTGTCACGTTTGAATTTGGCGTTGAATTTGATAAACGGGCGACCGGATAAATCCAGTGCGCATTGCGCTTTGCATTCGTCCATCGGCAGGACGAAACCGAAACGGGCGATGCCGCGTTTGTCGCCGATCGCCTGTTTTAGCGCCTGTCCAAGCGCAAGTGCGGTGTCTTCCACGGTGTGATGATCGTCAATATGCAAATCGCCTTTGCATTGCACATTCATGCGGAATCCGCCGTGAGTGGCAATCTGATCCAGCATATGATCGAAAAAACCGACGCCGGTGCTGATTTGGTTGACGCCCGTTTCATCCAGCCATACCTGCACCTTAATATCCGTTTCTTTGGTTTTGCGCAAAACCTCGGCATAACGCGGCGCACGCGTGCCGATATTAGTCACCGCTTCGCCCAGCAGCTTTTCGGCAATCAGCGTCCAGTTTAAATTTTGCGGATGATACTGCAAGGCGCGAATACCCAGATTTTCCGCCAGCTGAACATCCGTTATGCGATCGCCGATGACAAAGCTGGTTGCCGGATCAAACCATTTTTTATCGATATAGTTTTTCAGCAGTTTGGTTTGCGGTTTACGACAGGCGCAACGGTCTTCCGGTTTGTGCGGGCAAATCAGCACCTCGTCAAACTCAATCCCCTGCGATTTAAACAGCGCCAGCATGGCGTTATGCGGTTTGTCAAAATCCGCCTGCGGGAAAGCAGGCGTTCCAAGCCCGTCCTGATTGCTTACCATCACAAAACGGTATTTATTTTTCAGCTGCAATAAGGCGGGGATTACATAGGGCTCAAGTTTCAGTTTTTCCAGACTGTCAATCTGAAAATCGGTTTTCGGCTCGTCAATTAACGTGCCGTCGCGATCAATAAAAAGCATAGATTGTTGTGTCATTTCGGTATTTCCTGTGGCGAATTAAAATACATTTTATACTAAACAAGGGCGCGAATCGCTGCAATCACTTTGCGGTTTTCCGCTTCGGTCCCGACGGTTATCCGGATACAGTTTGCCAAACCCGGTGCGTTGTGCTGGTCGCGTAAAATAATGCCTTGCTCCCATAAGGCGTTAAATACCTTTTCACCGTCTTCAAATTTCACCAGCACATAGTTGGATTCGGTGGCAAAAATCTTTTCCACACAGGCCAGCCCGGCAAATTCGGCAATCAAAGCCGTGCGATTGGCCAACACGGTATTTACCCGCATTTTCATTTCGGCAATCCCCTGTTCGCTCAATGCCTGCGCGGCAATATCGGACACCGGAACCGGCAGCGGATAAGGTGCGATCACTTTTTGCAGCACGCCGATAAGTTCAGCGTTGGCTAAAGTGAAACCGCAACGCAATCCCGCCAGCGCAAAGGCTTTGGACAGCGTGCGGATAATGGCTAAATGCGGAAAATGCGCCAGCTCATTAACCAGACTCGCCTGCGGGCAGAACTCAATATAGGCTTCATCCACCACCACAATGGCGCGATTACGGGTCATCTCCAGCAAACGGAGAAGATCCGCGCGGTTTACCACATTCCCCGTCGGATTATTCGGGCTACAGACAAACAGCACTTTCACGCCGTCGAGCTGTTTTTCAATTTCCGCCAGCTCCAGCTGAAAATCCGCGTTTAACGGCACGCGTTTCAGCGCAATCCCGCAGGTTTCGGCGCTCACCGCATACATGCCGTAAGTCGGCGGGCAGTACAGCACGCTGTCCGTCGGTTCGCAAAAGGCGCGGATAATCAGCTCGATACTTTCATCCCCGCCGCGGGTTACGATTACATTTTCCGGCTGCACACCGGCATACGCCGCATAACCTTTGACCACTGCGGCAGGCTGCGGATCGGGATAGCGGTTAAACAGGCACGCGGTTAAATCGAAATCCGGCGAAACCGGATATTCGTTGGCATTCAGCCACACATCGCCGTGGCCGCCCAAGCGGCGTGCGGATTGATAAGGCGTCAGCGCCTGAACGTTTTTTCTGCTAAGTTGTGAGATGATCATGTTGTGTTTTCCTTAAATTAGGCTTGCGTATCTTTTAATAAAATGAAATGTTCGATCAGTTTAATCATTAACTCTTTCTGCGCCGGCAGGCTTTCCGCCACCAATAATGCCAGCGCCACCAAGGTATTGTCATTAATCAGTTGCTCTACCGGCTTTGCCAACAGCGGTTGATTCAAGCGTAAATACCAAAGAAACAAAAACGAACCGGTGCGCTTGTTACCGTCCGCCAGCGGATGATTTTTAATTACGAAATAGAGCAAATGGGCGGCTCGGCTTGCCACATTCGGATAAAACAGCTCATCACCGAATCCTTGTTCAATCGTGGCGATCGCCGATGCCAGACCGTCACTGCGCAGCTGCCCGAAAAGTTCGGTCGCTTCGCCTTTTGCCACTAATGCCTGTTTTAATTGCGCGATGGCTCGCTGCGCTTCGTCAAAGGACAACGCTTTCATTTGCGGCTGTTTCAGGCGGATTGCCGACAGGTTTTGTTCATCATAGGCCTGTAACAAACTCCAGGTACGCGCATAGTCCTGTACCACATTAATCACTGCTTGCCCGTCCTGACTGACCAAAGCCTGATTGGTTAGCGTGCGGCTCAGCAGCATCACTGCCTGACTGAATTCCACCCCTTTTTGCTGCAAACGACGTTCATTAACGGCATAACCTTGCACCAGATAGTCTTTTAAGCGTGCGGTCGCCCAAATACGAAATTGAGTTGCGGCGGTCGATTTTACGCGATAACCCACAGAAATTATGGCATCTAAATTATAATGTTTGAGTTGACGAGTCACATTACGCTTACCTTCCCGACGAACTACCGAGAAATCCTCGGTAGTTGTCATTTCATTCAATTCACCTTCTGCAAAAATATTTTTTAAGTGAAGGCTAATATTGTCCGTACTGGTTGCAAATACTTTTGCCATTTGCGCCTGTGAAAGCCATACGGTGTCCTGTTCAAAGCGCACTTCAACCTGCGTTTGTCCGTCTTGGGTTTGGTAAATTTCGATCGGATTATTCATGATTTCCGCCTGAGTTAACTAAACGGTTAAAAATCGCTATTTAATTTTCGCCAGCCGGATACTCACCGCCTGTTTATGGGCATCCAGCTGCTCGGCGCTTGCCATAAGTTCAACGGTATTCGCCAGCGCTTTAAAGCCCTGCGGACTGAGTTCCTGCACGGTCATGCGCTTGCTGAAATCCGCCAGACCTAAGCTGGAATAGGTGCGCGTATAACCGTAAGTCGGCAGCACATGATTGGTGCCGCTGGCGTAATCGCCCATACTTTCCGGCGAATAGGCGCCTAAGAAAATCGATCCGGCATTGTCCAGCGCGGGCAGTAAATCGCGGGGTTGCCGGGTTTGCACGATTAAATGCTCCGGCGCGTATGCATTGCTGATTGCCACGCATTGCGCCAAATCCTCGGCGATAATAATTCGGCTGTGCGCCAATGCTTTGCGCGCGATTTCCGCCCGCGGCAGGGCGGCGAGTTGCTGCGCCACACAAAGTGCGGTCTGTTTTGCCAGCGTTTGGCACGGTGTCAGCAAAATCACCTGCGAATCCGCACCGTGTTCCGCCTGCGACAATAGATCGGAGGCTACAAAATCGGGATCGGCCTGTTCATCGGCAATCACAAGCACCTCCGACGGCCCCGCCGGCATATCGATATTCGCACCGTCAATTAACTGGCTGACCTGACGTTTGGCTTCCGTCACAAAGGCATTGCCCGGGCCGAAAATTTTATCCACTTTGGCCACGCTCTGCGTGCCGAATGCCATTGCGGCGATCGCCTGTGCGCCGCCGATGGCATAAACGGTTTCCACGCCGCAAAGATTGGCGGCATACAGAATTTCGTCTGCAATCGGCGGCGGCGTACACAGCACGATTTTTTTACAACCGGCAATCTTTGCCGGAATCGCCAGCATCAATACCGTGGAAAATAACGGTGCCGAACCGCCGGGAATATACAAACCGACCCGGTTTATCGGTCGGGTGAGCACCTGACAGCGCACGCCCGGCTGCGTTTCCACATCGACCGGTTGGGGTTTTTGCGCCTGGTGAAAGGCGGTGATATTGCGTTTGGCATTTTCAATCGCCTGTTTCAGCGCGGCGGGAAGGCGGGCGGCGGCCTGTTCAATCTGCGGCTGTGTTACAGTCAGACTGTCGAGCGTGGTGTTATCGAATTTTTTCGTTAATTCAAACAGAGCACTGTCCCCCGCCGTTTTAACCGAATTAATGATATTTTCCACCGCACTTTTAATCTCCGCCGAGGCAGAAATTGCCGGACGGGTCAGGGCTTGTTGTCGTTCGCTTGCGCTGAGGTCGCGCCAGATCAGTGTTTGCATATTTTTTTCCTTTATAAAGCGAGAGTTATATTGTGTCTTGCACTAGGTTTATCATTCCATCATTTTTTCGATCGGCAATACCAGAATCGAACTGGCGCCCGCCTCTTTTAAACGTTCCATCGTCTCCCAGAACAGATTTTCCTGACTGACCACATGCATCGCAACCCGGGCATTATCATGCGCCAGCGGAATAATGGTCGGATTTTCCACCCCCGGTAACAGCGCGGTGATTTGCTCCAGTTTGTCTTTCGGCGCATGCAGCATAATATATTTGGATTCGCGCGCCTGAGAAACGCCCTGAATACGGGTCAGCAACCGATTTACCAGACCTTGTTTATCCGCGCTTAACGGTTCCGCCCGCTGAATCAGGCAGGCTTTCGAACGATAAATCACTTCCACCTCCTTCAGGCCGTTAGCCTCAAGCGTGGCGCCGGACGAAACCAGATCACAAATCGCATCGGCAAGGCCGGCACTCGGCGCCACTTCCACCGAGCCATTCAGCAGCGTACTTTTAAACGTTACATTCTGGGCTTTCATGTAACGTTTGAGTAAATTCGGATAGGAGGTGGCAATTCGCGCATCGGCGAAATCCTGCACGTTGTTATAGTGATGATCGCGATCCACGGCCAGCGATAAACGGCAAGCGCCGAAATCCAACTGGCGCAGCTTTTTATAAGTGACGCTTTCCCCCGCCGCAATGCGTCCCAGTTCTTCCTCTTCCAGCACATTTTCACCGATGATGCCGAGATCGACCACGCCGTCAAAAATCAACCCCGGAATATCATCATCGCGCACGCGCAGGATTTCAATCGGCATATTTTCCGAATAGGCGATCAGGCGCTGTTCGTTCCAGTTGATTTTCACCCCGCACTGACTGAGCAGTTCGCCGCAATCTTTACTTAAACGCCCTTTTTTTTGCAGTGCGATTCTTAACCGTTTGTTGTCTGACATATTTTTTCCTTGTATTTAACTTTAATGATAAAAAAAACCTCTCGAAAGTTGTCTTCCGAGAGGTTTAAATCGCTTTCTACTGCACTGACTCGGAAGACTTATCTTCCAAGCACCACAACACGCCTGAAAGATTAATCAGGGGAATGATGGTGATGATGAGAAGTGCGGTTGAAATTCATGTTGTTTGCTCCAAAATTGCTTGACATTTAATCTACTCGGAAAATTGTTGCCAAGCAAGGCTTTTTTTAAACTTTTTTCGCTTTCACAAAAAATAACACCGGACGATGGCGTAAATCCTTAAATTCCGCCTGCCACGCCGGCTGCTCCGCCAGCATCGGTTCTTCAATCCGCTCTATGCAAAAGCCCGCCTCAATCAGATTGTTGATGATCGTCGCGACGGTGCGGTGATAGGTTTTAAACGGTTGTTTGAACCAGTTGCGCGCACGCTCGCCTTCCTCGCGGTAATAATTCAGCCGATAGGCAATCTGTTGTTTATGCTCATCTTTTTCCCACCGTTCGCCGCCGCAATAACAGGTAACGATCGGATATTCCTGAGAAAACACCAGCTCGCCGCCCGCCTTGAGTTTGGCATGAATATTACGCAGCAGGGCGGGAAAATCGGCAACATAATGAAAGGCGAACGAGCTGGTGACCAAATCAAAATCCGCCAGTGGCAATGCCGCAAGCTTTTCCATCGACAGCTGATATAACGCAAAGTGCGGTCGGTTTTGCGGCTGTTTTTCCAGTGCAAGGCGCGCCTGTTTCAGCATGGCTTGCGACAAATCGACGCCCACCGCCAATGCCGCACCGCGCTGTAGATAAAGCTGCAAATGTTCGCCCGTGCCGCAGCCCAGATCCAGCAGCGTTTTGCCGTGCAAATCCGGCAGTAACGCCAGCATGGTCGGTTTTTCAACGAGGTTATTTACGCTGTGCGGATTGCGCCGCAATGTCTGGTAACGGGCAAAAAAATCTTCCTGATCATAAACCGATTGCGGTATATCGTTCATGGCGCGCCTTACCCCGTGAACACCGGCAACCAGCCGAACTGCATCGCCAATTGTGCGAAAATGTTCAGCACGCCGAACAGAATAATGAAATAAATCATCATATTACCGCCATAAACCGTATAACTGCGCTGCGGAAATTTCTGTCGGCAGGCTTTTGCCAGCAACGCCGGCACAATTGCCGCCCAAATGGTCGCCGCCAGTCCGGCATAACCGATCGCCAGCACAAAACCGTAAGGGAATAGCAGGCTGAGAATCAGCGGCGGTAAAAAGGTCAGCAATGCGGTTTTCGTTCTGCCTGAGGCGCTGTCGTCCAGTTTAAACAGATCGGCAATATAATCGAATAGCCCGAGAGTCACCCCGAGAAACGAACTGGCGATCGCCATGTAAGCAAAAAAGCGCAGTACCAGCCCCAGATAATCCGTTTGTACATAGTCGCTCAGCGCATCCAGCAATACGGCGATATCGCCGCCTTTTTCGATCACCGGTGCGAATTGGTTACGCGGCAGATTGCCCTGAATCGCCAGCTGCCATAGGATATAAATGACTAACGCAATCAGCGTGCCGACAAATACCGATTTCATCACCTGACCGGCGTCACGCCGGTAATATTTCACCAGACTCGGCACGTTTTGGTGAAAACCGAAAGACACCAGACATACCGGCAGCGCAACCAGCACATAAGGCAAATATTGCTGTTCACCCGACGCCATGCTGTCAAACAGCACTTCGGTTTTCACCGAGGGAATCAGGCCGGCAATGGACAACACAAATGCGATCACCATTCCGCCGATCAGCAGCGTACTTAACCGGTCCACCGCTTTGGTGGACAACCACACAAACAGCGCCAGAATAATACAGAAAATCAGCGAGCCGAAAGTACGCCCGATTTGCACCGCACTTTGTTCGGTACTCAGCAGCTGATTCAGAAAACTTTCGGTAATGCCGCCGCCCGACGTGATGTAGGCATAGGTCAGAATATACAGCACGAACGCCACCGATAACCCGTTAATCAGATTCCAGCCCTTGCCGAGCAAATCTTTCACGATGGTGTCGAAACTGGCGCCGGTGGGATAATGCAGATTGGCTTCCAGCAGCATCAGCCCGGAGGTGGTCATACAAAACCAAGTATAAATCAAGACGATAATCGAACCGACGAACCATACGCCGGCGGTCGAAGTCGGATTAGCCAGCATACCCGCACCGATGGTGCCGCCCGCGATAATCATAGCGCCGCCGAACAGCGACGGAATTTTTTGATTTGACATAGATTATTTTCCATTTAGAGCCTGAATAAAGTTGAACTATTATAATAGTACAAAATAAAAAAACAACGACATTCCGCGCAAAATTCCGCGTCCGGCGGATTTTTCCCCGCGGGCGATGGCGTAACTCGACAAATCCCGCCGAATAAAGCTATAATTGAGCCGTTTATTCACACCTAACTTTTAAGAAGGAATACAAAATGGGTTTAGAAAACGTACCGGCAGGCAAAGCGTTACCGGATGATATTTATGTGGTAATCGAAATCCCGGCCAACTCGGATCCGATTAAATACGAAGTCGATAAAGAAACCGGCACCCTATTCGTTGACCGTTTTATGGCGACCGCCATGTTTTATCCGGCAAACTACGGTTATGTGAATCATACGCTGTCTTCCGACGGCGATCCGGTGGACGTGCTGGTGCCGACACCTTATCCGTTGCAGCCGGGTTCAGTAATTCGCTGCCGTCCGGTCGGCGTATTGAAAATGACCGACGAATCCGGCGGTGATGCGAAAGTGGTTGCCGTACCGCACAGCAAATTAAGCAAAGAATACGATCATATTAAAGATGTCAACGAGTTACCGACCTTATTAAAAGCGCAGATTCAGCACTTCTTCGAAAATTATAAAGCGCTGGAAGCCGGTAAATGGGTGAAAGTCGAAGGCTGGGGCGATGTCAACGAAGCCCGTCAGGAAATTCTGGATTCTTTCGAACGCGCTAAAAAATAAACCTATGATTAACATACCGTTCTGTACAGGGCGGTATTTTTTTATCCGAATCAGCAAAAGACACGAACAAGGAAACAATAATGCGCAATACAGTAACAACATTGGCTTCCGTCTCATTACTTGCACTGCTGCTGGGTGCCTGCGTCGATTCCGCCAGCCTCAACCAACAGGCGGCTTTAAGCTATACCAAAACCGTCAATCAGGCGAAAACGCAGGGGATCGTCGATACCAGCTCGCCGACGGCAAAACGCATCCACAAGGTGTTTAACACCATACGCCCTTATGCGGATAAAGAAAACCAAACCGGGCAGGTGTTTAACTGGCAGCTGACCGTAATTAAATCCAAAGAACTCAATGCGTGGGCGATGCCGGGCGGCAAAATGGCGTTTTATACCGGACTGGTGGATAATCTGAAACTGAACGATGATGAAATTGCCACCGTGATGGCGCACGAAATGGCGCACTCGTTAAAAGAACACGGCAGAAAACAGGCGAATATGGGGCAGTTTACCAACGTTCTGGCGCAGGTTGCGCACGTCGCGCTGTCCACTCAAATCGGCACCGACGGCAGCGCCATGGTGGTCGGGCTGACCAAAGACTGGGCGCTGGATAAACCTTACTCGCGCAGTGCAGAAACCGAAGCCGATGAGGTGGGATTATTTTTAATGGCCAAAGCCGGTTACAATCCGCAGGCCGCACCAAAATTGTGGGATAAAATGCAAAAAGCCTCTTCCGGTTCAAAAAGCGTATTAGCGGCGTTATCCTCAACTCACCCGAGCGATGCGGACAGACAAGCCAATCTGCTGCGTTTAATGCCGGAGGCCAGCGCGGTTTATAACGCGCGCAACTGATTTTTTGCCTAGCGGCGAAAAGCAAAGTGCGGTCGGTTTTTAAAACGTTTTCACAACCGACCGCACTTTCTTTTATGTCTTTATGATTTACTGTAATTTAAAGCTAATCGGCACCGACAGCGAGGCGCTCATGCCCGCAGGACGCGGACCGACGGAACGGGCGCTCTGCACGGCGGCCATGGCGGCTTTATCCAGATCATCACTGCCTGACGATTTGCTCATGCCCACCTGACTTAACGAACCGTCCGCTCCGATACTGAAGTTTACCGTCACAATCCCTTGTTTACGCATCATTTTCGCCCGCTGCGGGTAACGTTTATGCCGTTCGATTTCACGACGTAATGCCGTACGGTAAGCGCTCAGCTCATCGGCACTGGCACCGCTGCCGACTAAATTCGGGTTATTGGTCGTCACCGCGCCCGGCCCCGTTGCCAGCGAATTGACTTTCGCCTCGGAATTGACGTTACGATCGCCTTTCGGCAAATCCTTTCTGAGCGGTTCTTTCGGTTTGTTTTTCGGTTTCTCTTTCGGCTTTGGTTTCGGTTTTTCTTTTTTCTGTTCCGGCTCTTTCGGTTTTTCCGGTTTCGGCGGCTCCGGTTTCAGTGTCGGATCGGCCACCGTCTCTTTGGCCACCGGTTCAGGTTCCGACGCCGGCGCCGGCGTCGGCTCGGGCTCTTCCTCCACCATGCCCATGATCATTTCCATGGAAATATTGGTATCCACCAGCTGAGCCATATGCCCGTTGGCGCTGTCATCCTGTTTTACCGCATACCACACGGCGCCGATCAGGGCGGAATGGAACAGTAAAGACAGGAAAAACCCCAGCCAGGAATGATGTTTCGTTGCCATTTACTCGCCTTTTTCCTTCATGGTGACAATGGCGACATTTTTAATCTCGTTTTTCGCCATTAAATCCGTCAGCGTCACAAAATCCTGAAAGGTTGATTTGGCATCCACTTTTAACGTCACTTTCTGCTCTTTCGGCCAGCCGGCAATTTCTTGTTCAAGTTCCGGCAGCGAAATCGGTTTATCGTTAAAGTAAATGTCGCCGTGTTCCGTTACGGTCAGCAGTTTGGCCAAATCATCGGATTTAAACGCCACGGTACTGCTCGCTTTCGGTACATTGACCTGAATTTTGCCCTGCGAAATAAAAGACGCGGTAATCAATACGATCGCCAGCAGCACCAACATAATGTCGATGAAAGGGATAATATTGATTTCATCAAATTTTTTCACGTTACGCCCCTACATTTTTCTGACCGTTCAAGGCTTTCCATTTCAAACGGTTCACTTCAACTTTACGCAACAAGCCGTTATAAAACACCATGGAAGGAATCGCCACCAAAATACCGACTGCGGTGGCTTTCAGCGCCAGCGACAGATTCAGCATAATCGCCGCGGCGTCAATATCTCCGCCGGAATTACCCAGTTCATAAAAGGTCAGTAAGATCCCGATTACCGTACCGAGCAGCCCCACATAAGGCGCATTGGATCCGATCGTTGAAATAATGGTCAGATTGCGGTTTAAATCAATATCCAGTTCGTGAATGTTGGTATAACTGGCCACTTTGACCCGGCTTAAAAAAATAAAGCGTTCGATCACGAACCATAACATCAGAAAACTCATCAGACCCAATAATCCGAGAATAATGTAATCGACATAGCTTTGTAAAAATGCAAATAATTGCGGCATTTGATATATCCTTTCAAAGATGACTTGTAGGTAAGATTAGAATAATTTTCGTAGCATTAATCGCTATTGAGAATTAATCTCAATTAGGTTCGGGATTGTAGCAAATTTGCTATAAGAGGTCAAAAACTAGTTAATGAAAAAGAGCGGTATTTTTTACCGCTCTTTAGGAAAGGAAAATCAGAATTTATACGATACGGACAATTTATAATTGCGACCCGGATCAAGATCCGCCGAGCTGTAATATTGCGTACTCTGATCCTTATACGCTTTATTAAAGACATTGTCGATTCCGGCGGTCAGCTCCAACCCTTTGACTTGTTCCGGCGCCCAGGTCACATAAACATTGCTGACGGAATAACTCTCTTTATATAAATATCCCGGTCTGATCGGCGTACCACGTCCGCCAAGCTGAGTGAACATATTCAGGCCTCTCACCCACATCGTATTCCAGCCTAACTCAACCTGCGCAGTCGGAATATATTGGCTGATCCCTAATGTGTAGCGATCACCGGTATCCGGAAACGCCGCATAATGATCAGCTTTTTGTTTACTGCGCGCTCTGGCGTAACTGACATGGAAACTGGTATTGTCAATACGATATTTCGCAGCGGTCTCAACCCCTTTCAATACCACTTCTCCGACACTCTGATAACCGCTGAAACCACCTTGATCGGTATTTTTATTCAGATTGTCGTAATTGGTATGGAAATACTTCGCCGTAATGGAAAAACCGTCATTCGCCGTTAATACGTTATCTTTTGCAAAATTAAAACCGGCTTCTTTATTGTCGCCTCTGATTGCCTCCAGTGTCGGCGAATACGCACGCGTACCGCGTAAATAAATTTCACCGGCATCAGGTCCTTTAAACAGTTCCGTGTAATTGGCAAACAGTACCAAATCATCCGTCAAACTGTATTTCAAGCCCAGCGCTTTAGACCAGCGATGATAGGTTTTATCAAAATCAGTGGCTAAATCCGCTTTATAATGATCATAACGAATCCCTGGAATAATCAGCAAATCGCCCAATGCAATGGTATCTTCAAGATAAACGGAAGCACTGTCTGTTTTTGCGGTATAACTATTAATGGCAGAACCCAGCGCCAGCGCTTTGGTGGAATAATATTCACCGCCAAACAGCACGGCATGATGCGTGATACCAAGATCAAATTCTGCGGTATTAGATAATGTTCCGCCAACCGTTCTGACTTTACTCTGCGGCGCTCCCATTGAGGACATTTCGGTTTCCGTATTATACAAATTCGCCTTCAGGTTCACCCAGCCATTTTCACTCGGATTATAAGCATAACCCAAATTATACGTTTTACGGGTTAAACCGGCATAAGCCTTGCTATGATTATCTGCTCTGTATCCCGGTTGTCCCTCTTGCGGTACATCACCTAAACAGCTGCCGAAATTCGCCCGGAAACAACTTAATGCGGTGTTTGTATAGCGTTCAGCCGATAATTTAATCCATTGATCTTTATCAATATTATATTTCGCTTTAAATAAATAATTCTGCAAATGACCTTTATTGGCGTTTTCCAGCCCGTTACCGTCTTTGCCGTTTTCCTGATGGCGATAATTGAAATACCCTAATAAATCCAGACCACCACTACGACCATATAGCGTTGCCATACCCTGCTGGGAATTGCCGTTCGAGCCGTAGGCATATTTCAGTTTCGCTCCGACATTGCGGCCTTCTTCCAGTAAATCCGCCGCATCGACGGTTTCAAATTTAATTGAACCGCCGAGCGATCCGGCACCGGTTGCGACCGAGTTGGAACCGACATCAATATCAACGCGTTTTAGAATTTCCGGATCAATACCGTAGTTACCCGCATGGTGGAACGCATAACCGTTTTGCCGCGCTCCATCCACTGTGACGGTTAAATATTCTTCGCTGACACCGCGAATGTTATAACGCTCTACTACAGAACGCGCACCGTTCACATTAACGCCCGGCACACCGCGCAGCACATCGGACATTTTCGTTGCCTGACGGACTTTCACCACGCCTTTAGCAGCAACATTCTGCACCTGCGGCGAGAAATTATCACTGACCACATCAATGGTATCCAACGCATCCGTATTGGCCTGTTCCGCCTGCACCGCCGTTGCGACAAATGTGGCTAATGGTAATAATACAAAGTGTGTTTTTTTCATGATCCTTCCTATAAATAACTACCTCAACAAAAACAGGAACAATTATCATTTATGTATCGTTTTATTGTCAAGGCTAACAGGAAAAGAAAATCATTTTTTTTCGCAATCTAAAACCGGGCGTAATTACCCATAAAAAAAGCGAGGATAACGGCTCCTCGCTTTTTATGCTGTTCAGCAATCACGCTATTGTGCAGGTTCCGCACGGGCTATTTTTTCCACTTTGGCCTGTTTTACCATATTCTCCGCCACTTCCAGAATCGTGATGCGTAGCCCGTCGATTTCGCACACCTCGCCGACATCGGGAATTTCTTCCAGATGTTCCAGAATCAGGCCGTTAAACGTGCGCGCATCTTCCGTATCCAGGTGCCAGTCAAACAGCTTATTTAAATCACGGATATTGGCGGAGCCTTCAATAATCATCGAGCCGTCCGACTGCTGGGTCACTTCTTTGTCAATGGAAGGTGCGGTGGAAGTGGTAAACTCACCGACAATTTCCTCCAGAATATCTTCCAGCGTCACCAGCCCTTTAATATCCCCGTATTCGTCCACCACCAGACCGACGCGCTCTTTTTTATTGCGGAAATTCAGCAACTGCGCATTCAGCGGCGTGCCTTCCGGAATAAAATAGGCCTCGTCCACGGCGCGAATCAGGGTTTCTTTGGTGAATTCATTTTTATCCATCATCAGCCGGTAGGCTTCGCGCACCCGCAAAATCCCCAGAATATTTTCATCCATACTTTCTTTATACAGCACCACTTTACTGTGCGCCGCGTGATTGAGCTGACGCATAATCGCTTTCCAGTCGTCCTCAATATCGATCCCGCCGATATCATTACGCGGCACCATAATGTCATCAACGGTGACTTTTTCCAGATCCAGAATGGAAAGCAGCATATCGTGGTGAGCGGACGGAATAAATTTACCCGACTGATTGACAATCGCGCGCAGCTCTTCCGTACTCAGCGAATTGGCGCGCACCTCGCTTTTCACCCGGAACAGTTTCATCAGCCCGCGGATAATCAGGTTCATCAAATACACAATCGGGCTGAAAAGTTTAAGCAGGATGGTCAGCAAATGGCTGGAAATAAACGCAATCCGTTCAGGATAAAGAGCGGCAATGGTTTTCGGAAAAATTTCGGAAAATACCAGCATCACGAATGTCAGCACGCCGGTGGCAATCGCCACCCCCACATCGCCGTACAGCCGCATACCGATAATCGTCGCAATGGCCGAGGCGGAAATATTCACCAGATTATTGCAGATTAAAATCAGACTGAGCAGAATATCGGTTTTTTTCAGCAATTTCTCCGCCTTTTGTGCGCCTTTATACCCTTTTTCGGCCAGCACGCGCATCCGATAGCGGTTAGCCGACAGCAGCCCGGTTTCCGATCCGGAAAAATAGGCCGACAAAATAAGCAAGATAACTAACGTGATAAACAGACTGCTAAGGGGGATGCTATCCAAAATAAAACGATCCTTATGTTGGTTAAACGTAAAAGTGCGGTAATTCTGACCGCACTTTTTGAAAATCAGAGTTCAAACATGACGCGACTGCCGAAATACGCCACAGTCAGCAGAATCATACCTGAAATCGTATAAATTATCATCCTTTTTCCGCGCCAGTGCAGCTTCCAGTGACCAAGCAGCGACAGGCCGAACACAACCCACGCCAGAAAGGAAAATATCGCTTTTTGAATATTCTGCGCGGCAAAAAAATCCGCCAGATAAAACGCGCCGGAAATCAGCGTTAAGGTCAGCAGCAGTTCGCCACTGAACATTAAACGGAAAAAATGCCGTTCCACCGTCATCAGCGGCGGGATAATCGGCGAGAGAGGCAGGGTTTTATTTTTCAGATTGCGATCCAGCCAGAACAGTTGAATGGCATATAATGCGGCAATAAAGCAGACCGCATAGGCAAACAGCGCCAGCGCAATATGGATCAATAAACCGATATTCTGAATCAAATGCTGAATCACGGTAGGCGGCAAAAACGCCTGCAAAATCAGATTGATCATGGCAAAACAATAGACAATCGGCAATAAAAACCACAGCGTGTTGACACGCAGCAGCATTGCGGCGGTGGCTAAGGCGGCAATCATCGCACTGATCAGCGAGCTGATTTCAATCAGGGTGAAATTCTGTCCCGCCAGCAAACGTTGAAAAAAGGCGGATAAGCCGACGAAATGAAAAACAATGGCCAAAAGTGCGGTCAGAAAAAACAGCGTTTTATTCGCTTTTCCCGCTTGTCGGTGCTCACCGCTCTGCGCGTTCAGCAGCAACGGCGTGATCAACAGAATACTGATTAAATACAGTAACATCGAAATCATTGCAAACCACATGACATTGATCCTTTAAACTAGCAAACACGGTTTTATTCTAGCTTTGGCGCCGCAAAATCGCTATAAATTTCTTGCAAATGATGAAAATCGGCCAGATTTCAGTATAATTGGGAAAATTTTTTCATAAGAATTGATTAGGAAAACGCATGTTTGAAAACTTATCGGATCGCCTGTCCAAAACCTTACGCAATATTACCGGAAAAGGCCGTTTAACCGAAGATAACATCAAAGACACGCTGCGCGAAGTGCGCATGGCGCTGCTGGAAGCCGATGTTGCGCTACCGGTGGTGCGCGAATTTATCGGCAACGTGAAAGATCGCGCCATCGGCGAAGAAGTCAATAAAAGCCTGACGCCCGGTCAGGAATTTCTCAAAATCGTGCAATCCGAGCTGGAAGCGGCAATGGGCGAGGCGAACGAAAGCCTGAATCTCGCCGCACAGCCACCGGCGGTGATTTTAATGGCCGGTCTGCAAGGGGCGGGGAAAACCACCAGCGTGGGAAAACTGGCGAAATTCCTGCGTGAACGGCAAAAGAAAAAAGTGCTAGTGGTTTCCGCCGACGTTTACCGCCCGGCGGCGATCAAACAATTGGAAACGCTGGCGCAGGCAGTCGGCGCCGATTGTTTTCCGTCCAGCACACAGCAAAAACCGGTGGCCATCGTACAGGCTGCGCTGGCTGAGGCAAAATTAAAATTTTACGATGTGTTAATCGTGGATACCGCCGGCCGCCTGCATGTGGACGGCGAAATGATGGAAGAAATCAAACAAATTCACGCCGCACTTAATCCGGTCGAAACGCTGTTTACCGTGGATGCGATGACCGGTCAGGATGCCGCCAACACCGCCAAAGCCTTCAACGAAGCCTTGCCGCTGACCGGTGTGATTCTGACCAAAGTGGACGGCGATGCCCGCGGCGGCGCGGCGCTGTCTATCCGCCAGATTACCGGCAAACCGATTAAATTTTTAGGGGTCGGTGAAAAAACCGACGCGCTGGAACCGTTCCACCCGGATCGCGTCGCCTCCCGCATTCTCGGTATGGGCGATGTGCTGTCGCTGATCGAAGATCTACAGCGCTCGGTGGATCAGGAAAAAGCGGAAAAAATGGCGAAAAAATTCAAGAAAGGGGATAATTTCACCCTGGAAGATTTCCGCGAACAACTGATTGAAATGAAAAAAATGGGCGGCATGATGAGTATGCTGGAAAAACTGCCGGGCGCCAAAAATCTGCCGGCGCATATCAAAAATCAGGTTGACGATAAAATGTTCAATAAAATGGAAGCCATGATTAATTCCATGACCCTGAAAGAACGCGCTCATCCCGACATTATTAAAGGCTCGCGCCGGCGCCGTATCGCACAGGGTTCGGGCACGCAGGTACAGGATGTTAACAAATTGCTCAAGCAGTTTGACGAAATGCAGCGCATGATGAAAAAAATGCGCAAAGGCGGCATGGCGAAAATGATGCGCGGCATGCAAGGCATGATGGGTGGCATGGGCGGTTTAGGCGGCCTCGGCGGTATGTTCAAGCGTTAATCTTTCCTTAAAGTGCGGTAAAATTTACCACACTTTTTTAAATAAAAACACCATGATAGACATTTCACATCTGGATCATTTAGTCCTGACGGTGGCAGACAGCCAGCGCAGCATTGATTTTTATACCCGCGTGTTAGGGTTTAAGGCGGTCACGTTCGGCGATAATCGCAAAGCGTTGGTGTTCGGACAACAAAAAATCAATCTGCATGTTAAAGGCCAAAGCATCGCTCCCCACGCGCAAAACCCGGTTTGCGGCAGTGCGGATCTGTGTTTTATCGCCCGAACCGCGCTGGAGCAGGTTATCGCCCATTTACGCCATCAGGGCGTGAAGATAGAAAGCGATATTGTCGAGCGCACCGGCGCACGAGGGAAGATCCGTTCCATTTACCTGCGCGATCCGGATCAGAATCTGATTGAAATCAGTAATTATCTATAATAACCAACCCGCGCTGCCTAAAAGCGGCGCGTGGTTCGATTATTCTTCGCCTTTTTCCACCGCACTTTTAATAGTCAGGCCGATCTCCGTTGAAATCATATGCGCCAGAATGGTGCTAAGTTCGCCCAGTTTTTCAATATCGGCATGATTGTCTTCGCTAAAATATCCGCTTTGTTTTAAACTGGCGATAAATGCCGAGAATACCGCTTTATCGAAAAACTCCGGCGCATTAATACCATGCAGCACCGACAAACGCTGCGCCACGGACTGACTTTCTTTTTCCAGCACCGCGCGCGGAATTGCCGGATCTTTTTGCAAAATACTGACGGTAATGTAATAGCGCTGCAAAATCTCACGCACCCCGGCAGACCATAGCTGCAAAGTGCGCACATGCGGCTTGTTGATTGCCAGCATGTTTTCGTTGCATTTAATAATTTCCTGACGTTGCAGTTCGGCAACGATGTTTTCCACCCGCGCTTGCAGTTCTTCCGGCGGGAAATGCAAGAACAGCTCGCCTTTCAGGAACGGATAAATTTTACTGACCGCCTCCAGCAACAACGATTTCTGAATCGCTTCATAATGCAGTACCACGCTGGCTACCAGCGACGGTAACACAAATAAATGCTGAATATTATTGCGATAATAGGTCATCAGCACCGCATAGTTGCGCTCCAGACGGATAATTTCGCCGAAGCTGTCTTTTTCCACCAGTACGCCGACGCGATCCAGCCCCAGCACGTGTTCCAGCATCGCCTGTGGCGTTTCCGTCGGAATAATTATATCGTCGGAATAAGGCACGTTTTGCAAAAACTGCTGATAGCTTGCCAGCTGTTCCAATAATTGCTCGCGCGATAACGCTCGCTGACGGGAAGACAATAACGCCGTGCCGGTTAAATTCATCGCATTGACCGCCGCCGCTTTGTTAATATTCACCATCACCTGCTGCGATACCGAATCCACCGCTTTACTGAACCAAAGCGAACGTTCTTCATCGCTATTGTCTTTCCATTGCGGAAAATGCTGATTTAAATAGTTGCTCAGCACAATGGGTTCGCCGAAGTTCACATAACCTTTGCCCAAATTACGCAGTTTTTTAATCACGCGCAGCACCAAGCCGGCGTTTTCCTTTTCTTTCGCCGCACCGCGCAGCTCTTTGGCATAGGTATCCACTTCCAGCACATGTTCATAGCCCACATACACCGGCACCACGGAAATCGGACGGGTCTGGCGCTGTTGCAGCGCCTGCAAAGTCATCGACATCATACCGGTTTTCGGCGCCAGCAAGCGCCCGGTTCGGGAACGCCCGCCCTCAATAAAATATTCCACCGAATAGCCGCGGTGGAACAGTTCCGCCAGATATTCACGGAAAATCGTGGAATACAGACGATTACCTTTAAAAGTACGACGAATAAAAAACGCTCCGCCGCGGCGGAACATGCCGCCCACCGGCCAGAAATTCAGATTGATGCCGGCGGCGATATGCGGTGTGACAAGCCCTTGATGATACAGCACATAAGACAATAATAAATAGTCGATATGGCTGCGGTGACAAGGCACATAAACGATTTCATGCCCTTCCAGCGCCAGTTTGCGCACACGATCCGCATTCTGTACATCAATGCCCTGATACAGTTTATTCCATAACCAGCGCAGAAAACGATCCGCCATGCGCAGCCCTTCATAGCTGACATTGGCGGCGATTTCGTCGAGCATTTTATAGGCTTCTTTTTCGGCTTTATCGCGGCTGATTTTTTTGTTTTTAGCCTCGTCGTCAATGGCGTCTAAAATGGTCGGCAGCTGCAACAGTTTATTAAACATCGCCTCCCGGTTCGGCAGGCGCGGCCCGGTGGCGGAAATCCGTTGTTTGGAAAAGTGGATCTTCGCCACACGCGCCAGTTTGTTGGCGATTTTTTTATCGGAACCGTGTTCGTTAACCATGTAGCGTAAAGAGACCGCCTGTGAAAAACGCACGAAAGTATCACGCCCGAACCAAATTGCCGCCGCCGTTTTCTGAATGCCGTTCAGCAAGCGTAAATTCGGCAAGCCAGATTTATCCTCATGCCCCGGCGAACGACCCCATAATACCGACCCCGGAATCAGCTGCACGTCAAGCGCTTCACAAGTGCGGTGCAATTCGAGGTATTTATTAAAAATGGTGGTGGTTTCCTGTTTCGCCCCTTTGCTTTTGAAAATCCGGCGTCCTTCGTCCAAAAATACGAAGCGCGGTAATTCGATACCGTTAATGCGATTCTGTTCAAAGGGATCCGGCAGACCGACGCTCAAACAGTTCTGACGGAAAATAACCAAGTCGGTTTGTGAAGTATAAGGCAGCACATAAACAATGGGCTGTGCGGTGTTCAGTTTTAACTCTTCGATGGGATGATGGGGAATCGGGTTGTCTTTCACCAACAAAGACAAAGGTAATTCAAGTAATTTTCTGTATAAATTAAGCACACCGGGCATATAAATTCCATTAATTGATTAATAGGTTGCAAATTTAACGCATTTTAGCATAAAAACAGTATATTTCTTTTAGGTAGATCACAAAAGAAAGATTGCAACGATTGCCATTCTGTATATAATACCAGTTGTCATGTATATAAAAACAGGGGGAGAACTATGGCATTCACGAAAGCACTTACCGCACGCCAGCAAGAAGTTTATGATCTGCTAAAACGCCATTTGGAAACCACCGGTATGCCGCCTACCCGCGCGGAAATTTCAAAAGAGCTGGGATTCCGCTCACCGAATGCGGCGGAAGAGCATTTGAAAGCATTGGCCAGAAAAGGGGTGATCGAGATTATCTCCGGCGCCTCGCGCGGTATCCGGTTACTGGCTAACGAAGATGAAAACGAAGAAGAGGGATTACCGCTGATCGGGCGCGTCGCCGCGGGCGCACCGATTCTCGCCGAACAGCATATCGAAGGCACTTACCGGGTCGATGCCAATATGTTTAAACCGCAGGCGGATTTTCTACTGAAAGTCTATGGTCAGTCGATGAAAAACATCGGCATTCTGGACGGTGATTTACTTGCCGTACACAGCACCAAAGATGTGCGCAACGGTCAGGTTATCGTCGCCCGCATTGAAGATGAAGTGACGGTAAAACGTCTGGAGCGGAAGGGTTCAATCATTTACCTGCACGCCGAAAACGAAGAATTCGAACCGATTGTCGTTGATCTAAACCAGCAGGCGGATTTTGAAATTGAAGGCATTGCGGTGGGCATTATCCGCAATAACGCCTGGATGTAAGCCCTTCAGATTATCGGCACGCCTTTATGCCCTCCGGCAAGCCGGCCGATAATCGCTTGGTTCGTACTACTTGTACCTACCGTCGGCGGCATACTCGTCGCATACCAATATTCCCCTTGCCCTTTATCCGCGTTGTCTGTATAATCGCACGCCTTACAGTCATATTCAATTTTCGTTCCTTGCTTCCGCAAGATTGGTGACTGGTCTTACCGTCGGAGGCTGATTAACCCGTAAGGAGCAGTAATGCGTCACTACGAAATCGTGTTTATGGTTCACCCGGACCAAAGCGAACAAGTACCGGGCATGATTGAACGCTACACAGGTTCTGTAAAAGAAGCCGGCGGTCAAATCCATCGCCTAGAAGATTGGGGTCGCCGTCAGTTAGCTTACCCAATCAACAAATTACATAAAGCACATTATGTGCTGATGAATGTAGAAGCGCCTCAAGAAGTCATCGACGAGCTAGAAACAACTTTCCGTTACAACGACGCAGTTCTTCGTAACGTAATTATTCGTACTAAGCACGCCGTAACAGAAGCGTCCCCAATGGTTAAAGCGCGTGATGAACGTAAAGCTTTAGCTGAAGTTGAAAACAACGATTTTGAGGATGCTGAAGAGTAATTTGACCATTCACAACCGTTTATCATTAATCGGACAAGTTGCCGATTTTCCTAAACGGACAACCAGCCCTAACGGCGTCGAGCACTGTCGCTTTTATCTGGAACATCGTTCCGAACAGCAGGAAGCAGGATTGGCGCGCCGAGCATGGTGTAAAATGCCGGTTCAGATTAGCGGCGGGCAATTAATGGAAAAAACTCAAAGCATTACGGTCGGCAGCAAATTACTGGTAACGGGGTTTATTACCTCACATAAATCGGCAAACGGTTTAAGCCAGATTGTATTGCATGCCGAGCAAATCGAATTTATAGATTAGGAGACTAGCCATATGGCACGTTATTTCCGTCGTCGTAAGTTCTGCCGTTTCACAGCGGAAAATGTGGTAGAAATCGATTACAAAGATATCGCGACATTAAAGAACTACATTACAGAGAGCGGCAAAATTGTTCCAAGCCGTATTACCGGTACTCGTGCGAAGTATCAACGTCAGTTAGCCCGCGCCATCAAACGCGCACGCTATTTAGCGTTACTTCCGTACACTGACAATCATCAGTAAGCAAGAGAGGATACGGTAATGCAAGTAATTCTTTTAGATAAAATCGTTCACCTCGGTAACGTAGGTGATCAAGTGAACGTTAAACCGGGTTATGCGCGTAACTTCTTAATTCCGCAAGGAAAAGCGGTTATGGCAACCAAAGCTAACGTTGAACACTTTGAAGCGCGTCGCGCCGAATTAGAAGCCAAAGTTGCAGAAGAACTTGCTGCGGCACAGGCTCGCGCGGCGAAGTTAACCGAACTGGCAACTGTGACTATCGCCTCCAAAGCCGGTGATGAAGGCCGTTTATTCGGTTCGATCACAACTCGCGATGTGGCGGAAGCAGTAACAGCGGCAGGTGTTGAAGTGGCGAAAAGCGAAGTTCGCCTGTCAACCGGCCCGATTCGGACAACCGGTGAGCACGAAGTGCGCTTCCAGCTGCACGGTGAAGTATTCGCAACATTAAACGTCATCGTTGTTGGTGAATGATTCCCTGTCATACTGATAAAACCCGGTATTTTGCCGGGTTTTTGTTTCTCATGAGATAACATTCTTTCCTTGCTTTCCCCTGTTCGGGGTGTCAAACTTACACTACTTTATTCCACACAAGGGAATTTCTATGGCTCGCAAAACGACAAAAAAAACCACCGCACTTCATGATCCGAATTATCAGCAGGAACTGGAAAAATACGGCAATCCGATTCCCAGCCGGGAATTTATTTTAAGCATTATCCGCGACCATAACGCACCAATGTCGAAAGAAGAAATTCTGGCCTCACTCGACATTCACAACGACGCGCAACAGGAAGGCATGCGCCGGCGGTTACGAGCGATGGAAAACGACGGTCAGCTGGTTTTCACCAAACGCAGCCGTTATGCTCTGCCGGAAAAACTGGATCTGCTAAAAGGCACGGTTATCGGCCATCGTGAGGGCTACGGTTTTTTACAGGTGGAAGGAGCGAAATCCGACTGGTTTATTCCCAACGGACAAATGCAGCGCGTAATGCACGGCGATTATGTGCTGGCACAGCCGAACGGGTTTGATCGCAAAGGGCGTCCCGAAGTGCGCGTTGTACGGGTGCTGGAAAACCGTAAAAAACAGCTCGTCGGCCGCTTCTTTTTAGAAGAAGGCATCGGTTATGTGGTGCCTGACGACAGCCGCGTCAACCGCGATATTTTAATCCCCGACGAACACCGCAAAGGCGCCCGCATGGGGCAGGTGGTGGTGGTCGAGCTGAAACCGCGCACCGCATCCTTTACCCGCCCGGTCGGCATAATCAAAGAAATTCTGGGCGAAAATATGGCAAAGGGCATGGAAACCGAAATCGCCATTCGCAATCATGATATTCCCCACGTTTTCCCAAGTGCGGTGCAAAAACAGAGTAAAAAATTCACACAAGAGGTGCCGGAAGAAGCGAAACAGCATCGGGCGGATTTACGTCATTTGCCGTTAGTGACCATTGACGGCGAAGACGCGCGCGATTTTGACGATGCCGTATATTGTGAGAAAAAACGCGGCGGCGGTTGGACGCTCTGGGTGGCGATTGCCGATGTCAGCTATTATGTCCGTCCGCGCAGCGCACTGGATACGGAAGCCTATAACCGCGGCAATTCGGTATATTTTCCCAATCGCGTAGTGCCCATGCTGCCGGAGATTCTGTCCAACGGCTTATGCTCGCTGAACCCGCAGGTTGACCGCCTCTGTATGGTGTGCGAGTTAACCTTATCGGCAAAAGGCAAAATGACCGGTTATCGTTTCTATGAAGCGGTGATGAATTCACACGCCCGCCTCACTTATACCAAGGTGGCGCGCATTCTGGACGGCGACGAAACATTATGCCAGCGCTATCAGGCGCTGGTGCCTCACCTACAGGCGCTGCATGCTATGTATCAGGCGTTGATTAACGCCCGTCATCAGCGTGGTGCCATTGATTTTGAAACCATTGAGAGCAAATTCGTATTCAATGCCATGGGGCGTATCGAACGCATCGAGCCGGTAGTACGCAACGAAGCGCACAAAATCATCGAAGAATGTATGATTCTTGCCAATATCGCGGCGGCGAACTTTATGCAGCGCCACGACGAACCGGCACTTTACCGTATCCACGCCGGGCCGAGCGAAGAAAAACTGCTCGCATTCCGCGCGTTTTTAAATGAATGCGGTTTAACCTTGGGCGGCGATAAAAAACCGACCACCGCCGATTACGCCAAATTGCTGGAAACCGTGCGCGAACGGCCGGATCACGAACTGATCCAAACTATGCTGCTGCGCTCGCTGAGCCAAGCGGTATATGATCCCGACAATATCGGTCACTTCGGTCTGGCATTGGAAGAATATGCCCATTTCACCTCGCCGATCCGGCGTTATCCTGATCTCACGTTGCACCGCGGCATCAAATACCTGCTTGCCAAACAGCAAGGTTCGAAACGCAAAACCACTAACGGCGGCGGTTACCATTATTCCGCCGATGAGATGGCGATTCTGGGCGAACACTGTTCCATGACCGAGCGCCGCGCCGACGACGCGACCCGCGATGTCGCCGATTGGCTGAAATGCGAATATATGCAGGATCATGTCGGCGAAGTATTCGACGGTGTGATCTCCTCAGTGACCGGTTTCGGGTTCTTTGTTCGTCTCAATGATCTGTTTATCGACGGCTTGGTGCACATTTCGACCTTAGACAATGATTATTATCAGTTTGAGCCGGGAAAACAGCAGCTTATCGGCGAAAACAGCGGCATGGTTTACCGTCTGGGCGACAGTGTCAGCATCCGCGTCGAGGCAGTCAGTCTGGAACAGCGTCAGGTGGATTTCGCCTTGGTTTCCAGCAACCGCAAGCCGCTGCGCGCCGGCAAAACGGCAAGAGAAAAAACCAAGCAAACGTTGCGTTATGCCGACAGTATCAAAAAACAGAAAAGCAAGGCAAAATCAGAGCGGAAAAGTACTAAAAAAACCGGCACCAAGAAAAAAAGTGCGGTAAAAAAATCAACTGTTTCCGGCCGCAAATAAAGTTGTTATCGAAAGGCTACGGGCGGTGCGCATCACCGCCCATTATTTTAATCATTTAAGCTCAATAATAATCAAGGAAAACTATGTCTGAAAATATTTACGGCATCCATGCCGTCAACGCCTTCCTCGCCAATGCGCCCGAGCGTTTGATTGAAGTGTATGTGCTGAAAGGCCGAGAAGACAAACGCCTGCAACCGGTGGTTGAGGCGCTTCACCGCTTCGGTATCGCAATACAGTTCGTCAACCGAGACACGCTGGATAAAAAAGCCGCCGGCGAAGTGCATCAGGGCATTATCGCCCGCATACAGGCGGCAAAAGAGCTGAACGAACATGATCTGGACAATATTCTGCACAACAACCGCACGCCGTTATTATTGGTGCTGGACGGCGTCACCGACCCGCACAATCTGGGCGCCTGCCTGCGTACCGCCGATGCGGCGGGGGTGTGCGCCGTTATTGTGCCGAAAGACAAATCCGCGCAACTGACGGCGACCGCGCGCAAAGTCGCCTGCGGTGCGGCGGAAGTCGTCCCGCTGATCCGCGTGACCAACCTCGCGCGCACCTTACGGGATCTGCAGCAAAAGCATAATATCTGGGTGGTCGGCACGGCCGGCGAGGCGACGGCAACGCTGTATCAAAGCAAACTGAACGGCCCGCTGGCGCTGGTTATGGGCGCAGAGGGCGACGGTATGCGCCGACTGACGCGCGAAACCTGCGATCAGTTGGTTAGCATTCCAATGGCAGGTTCGGTATCCTCACTGAATGTGTCCGTCGCCACCGGCGTGTGCCTGTTCGAAATCGTCAGACAGCGCACCAGTTTCTGATCATTTTGATCATCGCCACTTTATCAAGCACCGGGTTATTGGTAAAATTTGCCGTCATTGACACAAGATAATCAGGATTCAGTATGTTACAAAAATTAATATGTTCCGCAGTGAGTTTAGTAATGTTAGGCTGCACCTGGCATGCCCGGCCGGATACTTTCCCGGCCGAATTCGCCAACGCGGATTATGTCTTGTCCGACAGCGACGCGCAGCGCTGGGTTGCCGCCAGTCGTCAAGCGGAACAATGCGTTTACCCGAATTTAACCCGTATCCAGCAGGAACATTTTTCTAAAGAAGACGCGTATATTCATTCGCAGTATGTCTTTTTCTACCCGCTGGAAAGCGTGATCGGCGCCGATTATGTCAAAATGATTCAGGGCGATGAAAAATCCATGGGCTATGCGCAATATCAATACAAGAAATTCAAAGAGACCGAATTCGAACCGCTGCCCGACGCGCAATGCACCGTACTGCGCCTGAAAGCCCGCGATGATCTTGCCGTCGTCAAAGGTCAATATAAAAGCGGTATGGTGGAAGAAACCAACAGCGACGGCAGCAAAAGCAGCGACGGCGTCGCCACCAACCAGAATAAATTCTTCTTTGATATTATCAAATGGGGCTCGGCGTTATTATTGTAAGCGCTGAAATACGCGTTAAAATTTATAAAAAAATAACCGCACTTTGTTTGTCAATAATAGATTTTCTAAAGTGCGGTCAAATTTTTTATCGTTTAAGCCCTATTTCAGCTTAGTCAGAAAAATATTCGACAAAGAGATTGAGATGGTTTTCTAATATTATCTTACTCTCCTAATTCCTGAAGTTTCGCCATCAAATTATCGTGTTTTAAATTACTTAATCGTTCTTCCAGAATATCAATTAAACTATTCAGAGAGATTTCTTTAACTAAAATATTATCGCTGTCTTTAATAATTTGTGTTTTTCCTTTGGTGATAATCCAAATTTGTTTATTATTGGTTGTATTCAGACTGATTTCTTTTTTATCAATTGTAATCTGGGTTTTGTTTAATCTATTAATATAATTTTCGATTTGATCCTTTTTATAATCTTTATAAAATTCGGATAAAGTACAATCATATAAAACTTCCAACGCCTTAATTTTAAAGAAACCGTCCGCATTACCCGCTTGTTTTGCGCGCGGATATTGATAGGCATCGGTTAAACCTAACAGTTTTAAGATGGTAAAACAATAATCCTCAAAGACATAGGGATCGGAAATAAAATCGGCATTCGTTCTGATTGTTTTCACAATATTGGCAATGGTACTTTGAAGATCAATACTGTTTTTACTTTCCGCTTCTTTCGTTTTGCTAATATTGACTGCGGATAAAAAGCCGTCTTTACCGACCCGGATTTCAAAATAAACGACATCATCTTTAGCCAGATCTGAAAATGTCAAGCCGGAAGCAAGATTAGACTTTCTGAAATAAATATCCTGCTTTCCATCAATATTAAAAATAAATCCGGATTCTTTTTCTTGATTCAGCGTTTTAATTTTACTTTGTTGTATTCCGACCGGAAATGCAGGTATAACTTTATTGGCGAAACATCCTTCTTCAGAGACAACATTAGGTAAAAACCGTACTTCCATTCCAACTGAAAGCTGTTCAAAATTAACGTTAATCAGATCAACTTCTCTAAAATAAAAATCCTTTTCTGAGATTCCATGTATTTTATGAATAAAACCAAAGCGTTTTTCCATATTTAATGTTTTAATTTTACCTGTAATTTTCTCAGCCATAATATCTCCTGTTTAAAAAGAAAAATGGATAATAAATTAATTTATTATCCATTATATATTTATTATTTAAAAGCAACCCTTGCATTTCTAAACAACCGCATCCAGGCGCCGTCTTCGCTCCAGTCTGCCGGGTGCCAGGAGTTGCTGACGGTGCGGAATACGCGTTCCGGGTGCGGCATCATAATAGCGATGCGACCGTCGGTATTGGATAAGGCGGTGATGCCGTCCACCGAACCGTTCGGGTTGGCAGGATAAGTTTCCGTCGGCTGTAGGTTGTTATTGATATATTGCGCCACAATCAGGTTCTGCTCGCGCAATTGCTGTAGCTGCTGCGCATGTTTAAATTCCGCCCGGCCTTCGCCATGAGATACCGCAATCGGCATATGGGAACCGTCCATGCCGGTAAACCATAGGGAGTTGCTGCGATTAATGCGGACTAAAGCGGCGCGGGCTTCGAAACGCTCTGATTTATTACACACAAAACGCGGCCAGGCCTGTGTGCCCGGAATAATATCGGTAAGGTTGGAAAGCATTTGGCAACCGTTACACACGCCTAACGCCAGTGTATTCGGGTTCTCGAAAAAGGCGGCGAATTGATCGCGAAGTGCGGTGTTAAATAAAATAGATTTCGCCCAGCCGCCGCCGGCACCCAGTACGTCACCGTAGGAGAAGCCGCCGCAAGCCACCAGCGCGTTGAAATCCTGCAGATTCCGGCGAGCGGAATGCAAATCGCTCATGTGTACGTCAACGGCTTCAAAACCGGCGCGATCAAACGCCGCCGCCATTTCCACATGGCTGTTGACCCCTTGTTCGCGCAGAATGGCGATACGCGGTCTGGCTCCGCTGGCAATATAAGGTGCGGCGATATCTTCGTTTATATCGTAGCTCAGATGCGCCGAGAAACCTTTGTCGGCAGGATCCTGCTTGGCGGCAAATTCCTGATCGGCGCATTCCGGATTATCGCGCAGGCGCTGCATTTGGTGAGTCAGTTCCGCCCAGATTGCGCGTAAGGCAGAACGTTTTTCCGCCAGCAGCACTTTGTTGCCGCGGGTAATTTCAAATTCATCCTCTTCGGTGACCGTGCCCAGTTCTTTGGTTAAATGAAGCAACCCATGCCGGCTCAACACGTCGCGAACCGCCGCTAAATCGCTCTCCCGCACCTGAATGACCGCACCGAGCTCTTCACTAAACAGTACGCTCAGATCGTTATCACCCAACGCGCTGATATCCACGGACACGCCACAATGGCCGGCAAACGCCATTTCCGCCAGCGTGACCACCAACCCGCCGTCGGAACGGTCATGATAAGCCAATAATTTTTCCTGCCCTACCAGCGTTTGCATCGCATTAAAAAAGCCTTTCAGCGTTTCGGCGCTGACGACATCCGCCGGCTTGTCGCCCAGTTGCCGATACACCTGCGCAAGTGCGGTGGCGCCCAGACGGTTTTTGCCCTCGCCCAGATCAATTAATAATAAACGGCTGCCGCCTTGATCGGTGCGTAATTGCGGCGTCACGGTTTTGCGCACATCTTCCACGCGGGCAAAGGCGCTGATGATTAAAGACAACGGCGCAGTAACGGATTTTTGTTCACCGTTTTCATGCCAGGTGGTTTTCATCGACATGGAATCTTTCCCCACCGGAATCGTCAAGCCGAGCTGCGGGCAAAGTTCCTCGCCCACCGCTTTGACCGCCGCATACAGCCCGGCATCTTCACCGCAGTGACCGGCGGCGGACATCCAGTTGGCGGATAATTTAATTCGTTTGATATCGCCGATATCCGTAGCCGCGATATTGGTAATACTTTCCGCTACGGCCAAACGGGCGGAGGCGGCGAAATCCAGCAAGGCCACCGGCGCCCGCTCGCCCATTGACATTGCCTCGCCGTAATAGCTGTCCAGACTGGCGGTAGTCACCGCGCAGTCCGCCACCGGAATCTGCCACGGGCCGACCATCTGATCGCGCGCCACCATGCCGGTAACCGAACGGTCGCCGATCGTAATCAGGAAGGTTTTTTCCGCCACCACAGGCAGACGCAATACCCGGTACAACGCTTCCTGCACACCGATTTCATCTTGCAAAAGCGGCGGATTTTCCACCGCACTTGAGCGCACATCGCGGGTCATTTTCGGCGTTTTACCCAATAATACGCCCATCGGCAAATCTATCGGATTATTGTCGAAATGCGCGTCATGCAACGTCAAATGCGCCTCACCCGTCGCTTCGCCGATGATGGCATAAGGTGCGCGTTCGCGGCGGCAAAGCTGTTCGAATACGGCTAATTTATCCGCCGCCACGGCCAGTACATAACGTTCCTGCGATTCGTTGCACCAGATTTCCAGCGGTGACATGCCGCGTTCATCACATAAAATATTGCGCAGCTCAAATTTTCCGCCGCGCCCGCCGTCATGCACCAGCTCCGGCATGGCGTTGGATAAACCGCCGGCGCCCACATCATGAATAAAGGCGATCGGATTGTCTTCGCCCAGCTGCCAGCAGCGGTCGATCACCTCCTGACAACGGCGTTCCATTTCCGGATTGTCGCGCTGTACAGAGGCGAAATCCAAGTCTTCTTTTGATTTGCCGGAAGCCATTGACGAGGCTGCGCCGCCGCCCAGACCGATATTCATTGCCGGTCCGCCAAGAACGATCAGTTTCGCTCCGACCGGAATCTCGCCTTTTTGTACATGTTCGGCGCGGATGTTGCCGATACCGCCCGCCAGCATAATCGGTTTATGGTAGCCGCGCACTTCTTCCCCGTTGAAGCTGTTGACTTTTTGTTCATAGGTACGGAAATAGCCGAGTAATGCCGGACGGCCGAATTCGTTGTTAAAGGCCGCACCGCCCAATGGCCCGTCAATCATGATATCCAGCGCGGAAGCAATCCGGCTCGGTTTGGAGAGCGGCGCTTCCCAAGGCTGTTCAAAGCCCGGAATCAATAAGTTGGAAACGGAAAAACCGACCAGTCCCGCTTTCGGTTTGGCGCCGCGGCCGGTGGCGCCTTCATCGCGGATTTCGCCGCCGGAACCGGTCGCCGCGCCCGGAAACGGCGAAATTGCCGTCGGGTGATTGTGGGTTTCCACTTTCATTAAAATATGCGCATCTTCATTATGATAACGATACTGTCCGTCCTGATCGGGGAAGAAACGGCCGACCTTGGAGCCTTCCATCACCGCGGCATTGTCTTTATACGCGGACAACACATAATCCGGTGTTTTTTCAAAGGTATTTTTAATCATTTTAAACAGGGATTTTTGCTGCTTTTCGCCGTCAATCACCCAATCGGCGTTAAAAATTTTATGCCGGCAATGTTCCGAGTTAGCCTGCGCGAACATATACAGTTCAATATCGTGCGGATTGCGCCCAAGTGCGGTGAAATTTTCTACTAAATAATCGATTTCGTCCGCCGCCAGCGCCAACCCTAAATCCGCATTCGCCGCCACTAACGCCTGACGGCCGCCATTGAGAATATCCACCGTGGTAAAAGGTTTCGGCGCCTGATGCCGGAACAATACCTGCGCCTGTTCCGGCGTGCGGATCACCGTTTCCATCATGCGGTCGTAAATATGGGAGACCAACTGCTGTTCTTCGGCCTCACTTAATGGGCGTGTCATATCAAAATAAAACGCCAGACCGCGTTCCAGCCGCAGCACTTTGTCCAAACCGCAGTTATGGGCGATATCCGTCGCTTTCGACGACCAGGAAGAAATCGTCCCCACCCGCGGGATCACAATAAAACACTCGCCGGTCGGTTCGTGCTGCGCCAGTGTCGGGCCGTATTGCAATAACCGGGTCAGTTTCTGCGTTTCATCGGCATTCAGCGCCTCGCTCAGTTCGGCAAAATGCAAATATTCCGCATAGCAGGATTTAACCGGCAAGTCGGCTTTCTGGAAACGTTGCGCTAAGTGATTTAAACGGAATGAAGACAAAGCGGGTGAACCGCGGAAAACCTGTAACATAAACTTTTTACCATGGGTTAGAGTTGAGAAAAAACGGGCATATTATAAAGGAATTTAAACGGAAACGAAAACGTTTGCGCCGCATAATAGAAAAAACGCCCTTATTTCTCAACAAGGGCGTTTCGGCATACCGGCTGGCAATTAACCCATACCGTATTTTTTTAATTTTTTGCGCAAGGTACCGCGGTTGATACCTAACATGGTTGCCGCACGGGTTTGATTACCGCGGGTATATTGCATAACCATATCCAGCATAGGGTGTTCAACTTCCGCTAAAACCAATTCATAAAGATCGTTCACATCCTGACCGTCTAACTGTGATAAATAGTTTCTTAACGCCTGTTTCACTGAATCGCGCAGCGGTTTGTTGGTGACCTGAGATTGTGAATTTAAAACTGAAACCGTTAACGCTTCAGCCGGATTACGTTGTTGTTCTAACATGTCTCTCTATCCAATTGAATCAAATTAAAATAATCTTCCAATGCCGCGAGCTGCCCTGCGGCTGTCGTAATGGCATTAAAAGTCTGTTTAAAACCGGAATTAGGTTGAATTCCCTGTAAATACCAAGCCACATGCTTGCGTGCTATGCGATACCCTTTTTCCTCGCCGTAAAACCGGTGAAGCGCACGGATATGGTGCAAAATCACACCGCACTTTTCCGCTAAACTTGGTGGTGAAACTATCGAATCCGCTTCAACTAAAGCCGCCACCGATTGAAAAATCCATGGGTTGCCCAGTGCGCCGCGTCCGATCATGATTGCATCCGCACCGGTATAATTAAGCACATCCAATGCTTTACGGGCGGATGTAATATCGCCGTTTGCGATAACCGGAATAGAAACCTGCCGCTTCACCGCGCCGATATTGTCGTATTCAGCCTCCCCTTCAAATAAACATTCACGGGTACGCCCGTGAACGGTTAAAGCCTGAATACCGGATTGCTCCGCTATTTTCGCGATTTGCACGCAATTTCTGTTTTTCCGATCCCAGCCTGTTCTGATTTTTAGTGTTACAGGCACATTCACAGCATTAACGACCGCTTCAAGGATCCGTCGAACCAAATCGGGATATTGCAACAGTGCCGAACCGGCCATTCTGCGATTTACCTTCTTGGCGGGGCAGCCCATATTAATATCAATAATCTGCGCCCCGTACTCGACGTTTACTCGCGCCGCCTGTGCCATTTCATCGGGATCGGCTCCCGCTATCTGTACGGCATTTATCCCTGCATCCTGATGATGAGACAGACGCAGTTTCGACTTTTCGGTATGCCAGACCTGAGGATTGGCCGACATCATTTCGGAATAAGTCAGACCTGCGCCGTAACGGGCGCAAATCCGCCGGAATGGTTGGTCGGTAATGCCTGCCATCGGCGCGAGAAGAACACGGTTTTTCAACTGATAAGATCCAATCCGCATTTTTCACTTCCCCGTTACACGCTAATCCAATCAAAGCCGGACATGCCGTTCGCCGCCTATCCGGCGACAAGGCGTGCTATCATACGCACTTTTACCCCATTTGAAAAGCATATTTTTTATACAAAATATAATTTTTTTTCAATTGTTTAACCGATGTCTAAATTTCGATAAATTAATTGCTAAAAAATAGACGGCGGGCTTGACAAGGTCAGTTTAATTTCCCCGTAATCCGGCACCATTCTTCTCTTACTTCGACAGGCGCAAGCGTAAAACGTTCGGCATAGGTTTCACACACTGACGATGCCTGAGTTTGCAAAATGCCGGATAAACAAAGCAGCCCGTTCGGTTTTACCAATTGACGGATAACGGGATACAATTCTTTCAGCGGCCCGGCCAGAATATTAGCCACCACCACATCCGCCTTTAACTCCGCCGGTTGATCCGAGGCTAAAAACAGCTGCAGCCGCTCAGCCACGCCGTTGTGCTGCGCATTATTGCGGCTGGCCAAAATCGCCTGCGGATCGATGTCGATGCCCACCGCACTTTGCGCCCCCAGTTTCAAGGCGGCAATGGCCAGAATCCCGGAACCACAGCCGAAATCGATCACCGTTTTAGCGCGTAAATCCAAACCGTCCAGCCATTCCAGACACAAAGCAGTGGTCGGATGTGTGCCCGTGCCGAACGCCAAGCCGGGATCCAGCATCACATTCACCGCCGTGTCATCCGGCACTTCGCGCCAACTCGGACAAATCCACAGACGCTGACCAAAACGCATCGGATGAAAATTATCCATCCACGCGCGTTCCCAGTCTTTATCTTCAATTTGCTCAATCTTATAGGCGAATCCTGCCGGCAGCAGCTCGCTTTGTTCAAGTGCGGTTAAAATTTGCCGCATATCGGTTTCGGCATCAAATAACGCCATAATATCCGTATTGCCCCACAGGCGGGTTTCGCCCGGCAGCGGTTCAAAAATCGGCGTATCCTGACTGTCCATAAAGGTCACGGACACCGCGCCGATAGCCTGTAAATAATCACTGATGCGTTCCGCCATCTGATCCGTGCTGTTTAAACGGATTTGTACCCAAGCCATTGTTTATCCTATTTGTTTACCAACTCGTTGATTAATTTTAATAGCGACGGAAATTCGGTGCAGCCTTCACGATCCACGAAATGCCCGCCACGCGGCAGACGAATATACACTGCCTGCAAATGTTTTGCCAGTGCATCACTATAGGTATGCGGCACTACACTATCGTCCAGTGCCGAAATGACATAAGCCGGAAACGGCATGCAGGGCGGCGCAATGGCATACAGATTGGAAAACGGCGTTAATTCCGCCAGCCCTTCTACCGGTTGATAAAAACCGGAGACAAAAATCGCCGCCCGCGGCCGGGCATAGTTAAAGGCCAGAAAATTCAATACCGCAATCGCCCCCAGACTGTGCCCGATGATGATCGTCTCGTCATCCATCTTCACATTTTGCTTTAAATAATCCAACCATTGTTGTGCATTCGGCGTCTCCGCATTCGGCATAGCCAGAATATGACATTCCATCCCCCTAGCGGCCAATTGCTGCGCCAACCACGGAAACCAGTGTTTATCCGGATTGGCGCGATAACCGTGTACGATATAAACTTTGCGCATACTGTCTCCCTTTTATTGACTTACATTGCATTTTCTTTCGCCGATTTTATTGGCAAGTAAAAAGGCCAGCAAGCCGAATACCAATGACGGCACGATAGCATGAAAATGGAATAATTTAATGCCGGCAGTGGTGAGTGCGATATAGCTGCCTAATCCCACCACCATTGAACCGATAGCGCCGTACGCATTGGCTTTCTGCCAGTACAGCCCTAACACGATAACCCATAAAAACGCCGCTTCCAGCCCGCCGAAGGCAAACAGGTTGAGCCAGATAATCATATCTGGCGGGTTCAAGGCCGCCACAATCAACAGTGCGGTCAGCCCCAGCGTAATTAACGATGAAAAACGGCCGATTTTTTTCTGATCCCTCGCCCTTTCCGGCTTCGCCGACAAATATAAATCCTTCACGAAAATGGAGGAAGACTGAATCAGTTGCGCATCAATGGTGGACATAATCGCCGACATCGGTGCCGCCAGAAAAATTCCCGCCACAATCGGCGGCAACACCTGCAACATCAACGTCGGAATCACCTGATCCGGCACGGTTAAATCGGGAATAATCGCTTTGCCCAGCGCACCGGCCAAATGCATGCCCAGCATAATCACGGATAGCACGGCCGTGCCGATCAGCATACCGCGATGCAGGGCTTTGCTGTCCTTAAACGCCATGCAGCGCACCGCCGTATGCGGCAGCCCCACCACCCCGAAACACACCAGAATCCAGAAAGAAGCCATAAACTGGAAATCCAGCATGTCATTCGGGCCGTAAGGCGTGACCAGTTCTGGATTAATTTCCGTTAATTTTTGCACCGCACTTTCCACCCCGCCGGCGGCATAAATCGTGCCGACCAGCAGAATAACGGTGCCTAAAATCATTACCGTGCCCTGAATCGTGTCGGTCAGCACCACCGCACGAAAACCGCCGATAAAGGTATAAAGCCCGACGGTTAAGGCAAAAATCAGCAAAGATTGGGTATAACCGATACCGATTGAGGTTTCCAGTAATCGCGCACCGCCGATAAACTGCACCGTCATCGCGGCAAAAAAGGCGATTAACAGCGCCAGCCCTGCGATCCAGACCAGATATTTATTTTTATAGCGATACAATAGCAGGTCATTGATGGTCAAGGCATTGGTTTCGCGGGAAAGCAAGGCGAATTTTTTGCCCAGCGCGCCCAACGCCAGCCAGACCGCCGGCACTTGAATCATCGCCAGCAACACCCAGCCCAAACCGAACTTATATGCCGCCCCCGGCCCGCCGATAAACGAACTGGCGCTGGCATAGGTGGAGGCTGTCGTCATCGCCAGCACGAAACCGGTCATTGAACGGTTGCCCACATAATATTCGGTTAAAAAATCGCCTTTGGTGCGTTTTACATAAGCGTAAAGCGCCGCACCGAAAATAAAGGTCAGATAAATGACCAGCGGAAGCACAATGCCTAAATTCATTGATCTTCCCCCGCCGTGTTGTCATGTTCAAGCGGAATATCCTGATAGACGATCTTAATCACCCAATAGGCGACGACAATAAATAAAACCGGCAAATAAAAACAGGATAATTCAAACCATAACGGAAAACCGACAGGCCCGCGGGTATCCTGCGGCAAATAAGCGCACAGACACCAGCCGATCACATACAGCACCGTTAATCCCAGCGCCCAGCGGGCTTCTTTAGCCGCCTGGCGATAACGCGGATCATTTTTCATTTTTGTCATACTCTGTGGTTTTAGTACTCATTTTCGCATAAAAAAATCCCTCCCTCCGTCACCGGAGGAAGGGAAATTCAACATCAATCCCGCATACCTAGTTTCTTTTCCAGGTAGTGAATATTGGTGCCGCCCTGCTGGAAGTTTTTATCCTCCAGAATTAATTCATGCAGCGGAATATTGGTTTTAATTCCGCTGATAATGGTTTCCGCCAAGGCATTTTGCATGCGGCGAATCGCTACTTCACGGCTATCGCCGTAAGTGATGAGTTTCGCAATCATGGAATCGTAATGCGGCGGCACGGTATAACCGGCATACACATGGGAATCCCAACGCACACCCAAACCGCCCGGCGAGTGCAAATGGGTGACTTTACCCGGCGACGGCAGGAAAGTATTCGGATCTTCGGCGTTGATCCGGCATTCGATCGCATGCCCTCTCACTTTGATATCCTCCTGTTTAAAGGAAATCGGCAACCCGGCGGCAATCCGCAGCTGCTCTTTCACCAGATCCACACCGGTGATCATTTCCGTCACCGGATGTTCCACCTGAATACGGGTATTCATTTCAATGAAATAAAATTCGCCGTTTTCGTATAAAAATTCAAACGTGCCGGCACCGCGATAGCCGATTTCCACACAGGCTTTGGCACAGCGGGAACCGATATCGCGCCGAATTTCCTCGGAAATCCCCGGCGCCGGCGCTTCTTCCACCACTTTCTGATGGCGGCGCTGCATGGAACAGTCGCGCTCGGCCAGATACACCGCATTGCCATGCGTATCCGCCAGTACCTGAATTTCCACATGGCGCGGATTTTCCAGATATTTTTCCATATACACCATGTCATTATTAAACGCCGCTTTGGCTTCCGCTTTAGTCATGGCAATGGATTCTTCCAACGCACTTTCGCTGCGCACCACGCGCATACCGCGCCCGCCACCGCCACCGGAGGCTTTGATAATAACCGGATAACCGATGCGTTTGGCAATCTCTTTATTTTTCGCCATATCGCTGCCCACCGGGCCGTCAGAGCCCGGCACGCACGGCACGCCGGCTTTTTTCATGGCATGAATGGCGGACACTTTATCGCCCATTAAACGGATAACTTCCGCAGTCGGCCCGATAAAAATAAAGCCGGAGCGTTCCACCTGTTCAGCAAAATCGGCGTTTTCCGACAAAAAGCCATAGCCCGGATGAATGGCATCGGCGCCGGTCACTTCCGCGGCGGCAATAATCGCCGGAATATTCAAATAACTTTTGGCAGACGGCGCCGGCCCAATGCACACTGTTTCATCCGCCAGCAGAACGTGTTTCAGTTCGCGGTCCGCCGTAGAATGTATCGCGACGGTTTTAATCCCGAGTTCTTTACAGGCGCGCAGAATACGCAATGCAATTTCGCCGCGGTTAGCAATAACAACTTTTTCTAACATAAGAATTTACTCTTAGCATATTGTCGCAGGGCGAAAGATGCCCTACGAAAAGAATGGATTATTCGATGACGATCAATGGCTCGTCAAATTCAACCGGCTCACCATCATTAACCAGAATCGCTTTTACCACGCCCGCTTTATCGGCTTCAATGCGGTTCATCATTTTCATCGCTTCAACGATACACAGCGCATCACCGATTTTCACCGACTGGCCGAGTTCGACAAACACTTTGGCATCCGGGCTCGGGCTGCGGTAAAACGTGCCCACCATCGGCGAACGCACGATATGTCCGCTTAATTCTTCAGCCGCCGCCGGTGTTGGTGTTGGCGTTGCCGGCGCGGACGGTGCCGGTGCAGGCGAGGCAACCGGTGCGGCCGGCACGGTATATTGCACCGCCGCTGCCGCCGGTGTACCGCGGTTAATGCGCACGGATTCTTCGCCTTCGGAAATTTCAAGCTCCATAATGCCCGATTCTTCCACTAATTCGATCAGTTTTTTAATTTTACGAATGTCCATAATGATTTCCTGAAATACTAAAAAATTCGACCGCACTTTTTCATCAAAGATGACAAACAGACAAAAGTGCAGTGGGTTAAAATGCTATTCCGCTCGGAAGATTACCTGAAAATCACGCTGTTGGCGATAAAATTCTGTTAAATTCGTTAAAATTCAGGCTAATTTCGCTTTTTTCGCTAAATAATCCAGCGCATAGTGCAGGGCAAATTCATAACCCTGCGCGCCCAATCCGCAAATCACCCCCTCGGCGATATCGCTGAAATAGGAATGATGACGGAAAACCTCGCGTTGATGAATATTGGATAAATGCACCTCCACAAACGGAATGGCAACCGCCAGCAATGCATCGCGCAGCGCAACGCTGGTGTGGGTATAGGCCGCGGGATTAAACAGAATAAAATCAATTTGCCCGACACTTTGATGGATTTTCTCGATCAGTTTTTCTTCGCTGTTTGCCTGAAAGCAGCTCAACACCGCCTGATGCCGCGCCGCCAGTTGCTGCATATGCGCTTCGATCGCCGCCAGCGTCATACTGCCGTAATGCTGAGGTTCGCGTTTTCCCAACATATTCAAATTCGGGCCGTTTAATAACAAAATTCGTGCCGATTGCGACATAATCCTATCCTTTTTCTTTCAAATTGCTGCATTATAGCCTTTTTCTGCCAAACTGCAGTAAGCCGAATGCTGGTCAAACCAATGGAATGTCCGGCGTTTTTGCTGACGCCGGCAATCAATACGCCTGCGGCATTGCGCTTAGCACGTCAGTTCAGTGACAAATTCCGAGCCGATCCCCACCAGCGGCAGGGGCGAATCCGGCCATGCTCTCAGCACCTGATAGTCCATCAGGCTCAGCGTATCCAGCCCCGGTGTTACATGCGGAGTATATTGTTGCGCGATTCTGGCCAGTTGCGTTAACCCCAGACTGCTTTCAATCGATGAGCTGATCACCGCTTTCAGCCCTTGTTGATGCGCCTGCGTAATCAAATCCACACAGCGCTCCAGTGAGCCGACCAAAGTCGGTTTAATAATAATTGCCGCCACATTCGGTTCGGCTTTGACCGCAAAATCCGGCTCGCGCACCGATTCATCCCAAGCAATGGCAATGCCGGTCTGCTGCGCAAATTGGCGGCTTTCCTCACGGGTTTTGCAGGGTTCTTCCAAAAACTGAATCCGGTTGCGATGTTCGGGCTTCACATATTTGGCGAACAGCAGCGCTTTGGCCGGCGTCCAGCTGCGGTTGGCGTCCAGACGCAAGGCTAAATCGGGAATAGCTTCCAGCAGCATATCGGTGATCATGCCGTCGCGGTTCGCTTCATACATGCCCACTTTGATTTTCGCCACTTTTTCACCCTGCATGCGGTTCAGCGGTTCGTACAGTTCGTCCGGGTCGCCGTAACACAGCGGGGCAACCTGATACAACCCGGTCGGATGTAATGTGCCTTTCAGTTCGGCGAGGGCGCAGCTTAAACCGAAGGCGACGGAAGGATAAAGCCCGTCCAGAGATAATTTTTCATTGTTGCTGCGCGCCGCATCCCAGTTTTTCAGCCAAAGTGCGGTCTGTTTTTGCGCCATTTCCAGCGTTTCCCGACTGAATTCCGGCAACGGCGCAATTTCGCCCCAGCCCTCATTCTCACCGCATTTAATCCGCACCAGCAAGCCTTCTCGCCGTTTCAGAAAGCGATTGCGCAGAATCAGTTGGCTGTCAACCGGGATCGAATATTGATAAAGATGATATTCACGCACTGTCATTGTCTTACCTTTATGGAGGCGTCTGAAATAAAGGGTGGACACCGCCACCCCGCCGAAATCAATCAATCCGTTACGGATTACGTTTGAATTTGCTGAAATCCGGCGCACGCTTTTGGTTAAAGGCGTTGCGCCCTTCCTGACCTTCTTCGGTCATATAAAATAACATGGTCGCATTGCCCGCCAGTTCCTGCAAGCCGGCTTGACCGTCGCAATCCGCATTTAATGCGGCTTTCAGACAACGCAGTGCAATCGGGCTGTTGCGCAGCATTTCGCGGCACCAGCGCACGGTTTCTTTTTCCAGCTCGGCATAAGGCACCACGGTATTCACCAGCCCCATATCCAACGCTTCCTGCGCGTTGTACTGACGGCATAAGAACCAGATTTCGCGCGCTTTTTTCTGCCCGACGATACGCGCCATATAACTTGCGCCCCAGCCGCCGTCGAAAGAACCCACTTTCGGCCCGGTCTGACCGAAAACCGCATTATCCGCCGCAATGGTTAAATCGCACATCATATGCAGCACATGACCGCCGCCGATAGCATAGCCTGCCACCATCGCCACTACCGGTTTCGGGCAAGTGCGGATGTCGCGCTGAAAATCCAAAACGTTCAGATGATGTACCCCGCTTTCATCTTTATAACCGCCGTAATCGCCGCGCACTTTCTGATCACCGCCGGAGCAAAAGGCTTTTTCGCCCTGACCGGTCAACACGATAACGCCGATTTTTTCATCGAAACGGGCATCGGCAAACGCGTTAATCATTTCTTTGACCGTTTGCGGGCGAAATGCGTTGCGTACCTGCGGGCGGTTAATGGTGATTTTGGCAATACCGTCGGCGGATTTATGATAAAAAATATCGCTATAGCCTTGGCTGCAATCCACCCACTCAATCGGCGCATAAAGTACATCGTCTTTTGGATTCTGCATACTGAATTCCTTTATTCTAATCGGTTGTTGAAAATCGGGTCATTATATCCCAATCTCCGCGCGACTAAAAGTGCGGTGCTTTTTGGCGGCGTTTCAACCAAACGAAACGGGAACCGACCCGCGCCGATTCCCGTTAATCTGTCATTTTAGTCTTAAATGGACTTATTTCGCCAGTTTTGCTTTATAAGTCGGATTCATCAGGTTTTCCACCGACAGAATGTCATCCAGTTCCGCCTCGGTTAACAGACCCATTTCCAGCACGACTTCGCGCACGCTGCGGCCGGTTTTGGCGCAGGTTTTGCCGACGATATCGCCGTTGTGGTGGCCGATAAACGGATTCAGATAAGTCACGATACCGATGGAATTAAACACATAGTTTTCGCACACGTCTTTGTTGACGGTAATGCCGTCGATACATTTGTCGCGCAGATTGATACAGGCGTTGGTCAAAATGCTGATACTTTCAAACATTGCCTGCCCGATCACCGGTTCCATCACGTTTAATTGCAACTGTCCCGCTTCCGCCGCGAAAGTAATGGTGGTGTCGTTGCCGATCACTTTAAAGCACACCTGATTGACCACTTCCGGAATCACCGGATTGACTTTCGCCGGCATAATGGAAGAGCCCGCCTGCAATTCCGGCAGGTTAATTTCGTTCAAACCGGCGCGCGGCCCGGAAGACAATAAACGTAAGTCATTGCAGACTTTGGATAATTTCACCGCGGTGCGTTTCAGCGCGCCGTGCACCATCACATAAGCGCCGCAGTCGGAAGTGGCTTCGATCAGGTTGCTGGCATTTACGCACGGCAGACCGGATACTTCGGATAAACGTTTAACCACCAGTTCGGAATAGCCCTGCGGCGTATTTAATCCGGTCCCGATGGCGGTAGCGCCCAGATTCACTTCCAGCAGCAATTCGGCGGTACGTTTCAGGTTGCGGACTTCTTCATCCAGCAGCACGGAAAACGCCTGAAATTCCTGACCGACAGTCATCGGCACCGCATCCTGCAACTGAGTGCGTCCCATTTTCAATACATTGGCGAATTCTTTCGCTTTATTTTCAAAACTTTGTTGCAGATACAGCACTTCACTGACCAGCGTCATAATGCTGTTGTACACCGCAATGCGGAATCCGGTCGGATAGGCATCATTGGTGGACTGGCTGGCATTAACGTGATCCATCGGGTTCAGGTACTGATATTCGCCTTTTTGATGACCTAAAATTTCCAGCGCCAGATTGGCCACCACTTCGTTGGTATTCATATTCACCGAGGTACCGGCGCCGCCCTGATACACATCGGACGGGAACTGATCCATACATCTGCCGTCCACTAAAATCGCATCGCAGGCGTTCACGATGGCTTTTGCGATTTTTTCCGGAATCGCGCCCAGCTCACCGTTGGCAAGTGCGGTGGCTTTTTTCACCATTACCATGCCACGCACAAACTCCGGAATATCGGAAATCGTCATGTTAGAAATCTTAAAATTTTCCACCGCTCTTAAGGTGTGAATTCCCCAATAAGCATCCGCCGGTACTTCGCGTTCACCCAACAAATCCACTTCTTTTCTTGTGTTCATTGTGCTGTCCTCTCTTTTTCATTAAAAAAATAAACCCAGAAAACCACTTAACCCGCAACGGGTTATCGTATTAATGAAAAGTATTATAGGAAAGATAATCAAGAAAAAATGTGATCCAGATCAGTATTCACATTTTGTTCACACTCATATAACTAATTAAATTGATTAGTTTTCTTAATGGCAAACCGCATCTTGAAATCCGCCGTTATGCCCTTATAAATATTCTAATCGGTTTGAAAGGAGAATTATGATGCCGCTGCTTTTATTTGTGCTCTGTGCGTTTTTGTTGGTATATGCGGAACTGTCCGTATTTATTTGGCTCGGTACCCATCTCGGTGCCATCGGTGTGCTGTTGTTGCTCGGCCTGTCTTTTCTGTTGGGCGTCGGGATGATCAGAATACGCGGCTGGTACAGTCTGGCAGGTATTCAAAAACAGCTGAGCCGGGGTGAAATTCCCACCCGCGCGCTGGTGCGTTCGGGCATCTGGATTATCGCCGGTTTACTGTTTATACTGCCGGGCTTTGTCAGCGACATACTGGCCGTCTTCTTGCTGACCCCGTTCGGCAGCCGCCTGCTCGAAAATGCGATGACACATAAAATCAGCCTGTTCGGGCGCGGATTCTTCGTCAAAACCGACCGCACTTTTTATACCAACCCGGACGCGCAAAGCGATATTTTCGAGGCGGAATATGAAAAACAGGCCGACGAAGACAAAAGAATAAAATAATTTAATTTTTCTCTTGAAAGGAAAAAATTGTTCCCCATATAGTGTCTGCGTTTAATTAATTAACACTCTAAGAAGGAAATTAACATGAATATTCGTCCATTACATGATCGCGTCATCGTAAAACGTGAAGAAGTCGAAACCCTTTCCGCCGGCGGCATCGTGCTGACCGGTTCGGCGGCAACCAAATCCACCCGCGCTAAAGTGCTGGCGGTAGGCAAAGGCCGTATTCTGGAAAACGGCACCGTTCAGCCGCTGGATGTTAAAGTCGGCGATACCGTGATTTTTAACGACGGTTACGGCGTAAAAGCGGAAAAAATCGATGGCGAAGAAGTGTTAATCGTTTCTGAAAACGATATCTTGGCAATCGTCGAATAATCTTTTTAATCAGTGAATTACAGAAGGAATACATAACATGGCAGCAAAAGACGTAAAATTTGGTAATGACGCACGGGCAAAAATGTTGGCGGGCGTAAACGTATTGGCGGACGCAGTAAAAGTCACCCTGGGACCGAAAGGCCGCAACGTGATTTTAGATAAATCCTTCGGCGCACCGACCATCACCAAAGACGGGGTATCCGTTGCACGCGAAATCGAACTGGAAGATAAATTTGAAAACATGGGCGCGCAAATGGTGAAAGAAGTGGCGTCTAAAGCTAACGACGCGGCAGGCGACGGTACCACTACCGCTACCGTACTGGCGCAGGCTATCGTCAGTGAAGGGCTGAAAGCTGTAGCGGCAGGCATGAATCCGATGGATTTAAAACGCGGTATCGACAAAGCGGTTAACGCAGTCGTCGCCGAATTAAAAGCCTTGTCCAAACCGTGCGAAACCTCAAAAGAAATCGAGCAGGTCGGTACCATTTCCGCCAATGCCGACAATGTGGTCGGTCAGTTGATCGCACAGGCGATGGAAAAAGTCGGTAAAGAAGGCGTGATCACCGTGGAAGACGGCACCGGTCTGGAAGACGAACTGGATGTAGTGGAAGGGATGCAGTTCGATCGCGGTTATCTTTCCCCGTATTTCATCAATAAACCGGAAACCGCAACCGTTGAGCTGGATAATCCTTACCTCTTATTGGTGGACAAAAAAATCTCCAATATCCGTGAACTGCTGCCGGTACTGGAAGCGGTGGCGAAAGCCGGTAAACCGTTATTGATTATCGCTGAAGATGTGGAAGGCGAAGCCTTGGCGACACTGGTTGTGAACACAATGCGCGGTATCGTTAAAGTGGCGGCGGTTAAAGCGCCGGGCTTCGGTGATCGCCGTAAAGCTATGTTGCAGGATATTGCGATTCTGACCGCCGGTACCGTAATTTCCGAAGAAATCGGTATGGAACTGGAAAAAGCCACGTTAGAAGATTTGGGTCAGGCCAAACGTGTCGTGATCAATAAAGACAACACCACCATCATCGACGGTGTGGGCGAAGAAGCGCAAATCAAAGGCCGTGTGGCACAGATTCGTCAGCAAATCGAAGAATCCACTTCCGACTACGACAAAGAAAAACTGCAAGAACGCGTGGCGAAACTGGCCGGCGGTGTGGCGGTAATCAAAGTCGGTGCAGCGACCGAAGTGGAAATGAAAGAGAAAAAAGACCGCGTTGAAGACGCTCTGCACGCTACCCGTGCCGCAGTGGAAGAAGGTGTGGTTGCCGGCGGCGGCGTGGCGTTAATCCGTGCCGCAACGAAAGTGGCCGCCAGCGTGAAAGGTGACAACGAAGAACAGAACGTCGGTATCAAACTGGCTCTGCGGGCGATGGAAGCGCCGTTGCGTCAGATCGTCGCTAACGCAGGTGAAGAAGCCTCAGTAGTCGCCAGCGCGGTCAAAGCCGGTGAAGGCAACTACGGTTATAACGCCGGTACCGAACAATACGGCGATATGATCGAAATGGGTATTTTGGATCCGACTAAAGTGACCCGTTCCGCTCTGCAATTCGCGGCGTCTATCGCCGGGTTGATGATCACCACCGAAGCGATGGTGACCGAATTGCCGAAAGAAGAAAAAGCCGACTTAGGCGGCGCCGGAATGGGCGGTATGGGAGGCATGGGCGGCATGATGTAATTGCCCCCGGGCGACACCCGAATACGCCTTTAGATTAGAAGTGCGGTGGATTTTTTGAAACTTTTGAAAAATTCACCGCACTTTTTTATGCTTGTTAAATCCGGGGGATAGGAATTCTCCATAAACCCGAATATAATACGCGGACTGAATCACCCACCCAGAGGACAGTATGGATTTTGCCGTTTATCTTCAATTCTTTATCGGACTTATCGCGCTGGTTAACCCCATCGGCGTGGTTCCGATTTTTTATTCGATGACCTCGGATCTCACCAAAGCGCAACAAAACCGAACCGGCTTGGTGACCAGTTTTTCCATTGCCGCGATTTTGCTGGTCAGCTTCTATTTCGGTAATTTTATTCTGCATTCTTTCAATATTTCCATCGATTCTTTCCGCATCGCCGGCGGCACCGTCGTCGTCATGATCGCGCTGACCATGATCAACGGCAAAATCGGCGAGCATAAAATCAATAAAGAAGAAAAAAACGAAAATATTGAAGATTACAACAATATCGCGGTGGTGCCGCTGGCGATGCCGATTATGGCAGGCCCCGGCTCTATCAGTGCGACCATTGTCTTCGGTTCGACCCAGCACAGCGCCCTTGAATACCTCTATTCTTCCGTCACGATTATGTTGTTCGGCTTGGGCTGTTATATGCTGTTTCGCTATTCCAAACCGGTGATTCAGAAGCTGGGCAAAACCGGCTCCAACGTTATCACCCGTATTATGGGGTTATTGCTGATGTCGCTGGGCGTGGAAATCATCACCACCGGGCTAAAAAATTTAGGCGTATTTTAAACCTTATCTAACGGTTTCCCTTAAAGTGCGGTGATTTTTTAAAAAAATTTGCAAAACCACCGTACTTTAATCTTATTCCGGGCAAAAATTTAAAAAAACAGATTTTCAATCCGCTCAATACGCCATCAAAATTAGATCACATTTAATAATTTCTCATTTTTCAAAAAATTTTCTAATTAAGTTTCATTTCTATAAAATCCGGCATTAAAAAAGTTTGCCTTGGAAGGATATTTTATTGCATAGTAACTACGCGCCGCTTACCGGCACAGATTCTTATAATAATGTTGCAAACCATCAATATCCAGCCAAGAAGGAAAGTTATATGTCAACAGTCGCATCCTTAGAAGCGTTTTTAGCCAAAGTCCAGCAGCGTGACCCGCATCAACCCGAATTTCTGCAAGCGGTTCGCGAAGTTTTAACCTCGCTGTGGCCGTTTCTGGAAAAACATCCTCAATACCGCTCCGAAGCGTTACTCGAACGTTTAGTGGAAACCGAACGCGTCATCCAGTTCCGTGTGGCATGGCTGGATGACAACGGTCAGGTGCAGGTAAACCGCGCGTTCCGCGTACAATACAACAGCGCGATCGGCCCGTTCAAAGGCGGCATGCGTTTCCATCCGTCGGTCAACCTGTCCATTTTAAAATTTTTAGGCTTTGAGCAAACCTTCAAAAACGCCCTGACCACCTTGCCGATGGGCGGCGGAAAAGGCGGTTCCGATTTTGATCCGAAAGGAAAATCCGATGCGGAAGTGATGCGATTCTGTCAGGCGTTAATGATCGAATTATATCGCCATGTCGGCCCGGATACCGATGTGCCGGCCGGCGATATCGGCGTCGGCGGACGCGAAGTGGGCTATCTGGCGGGGATGATGAAAAAACTCTCCAATCAGGCGGCCTGCGTGTTTACCGGACGGGGATTATCTTTCGGCGGCAGCCTGATTCGCCCTGAAGCTACAGGCTATGGTTTGGTGTATTTCGCGCAAGCCATGCTGGGCGAAAAAAATCAGTCCTTTGCAGGCAAAACCGTCGTGGTTTCCGGCTCCGGCAACGTAGCCCAATATGCCATCGAAAAAGCCCTGCAATTAGGCGCCAAAGTGGTTACCTGCTCCGACAGTGCAGGCTATGTTTACGACGAAGCCGGTTTTGATGCGGAAAAATTAGCCGCCTTAATGGAAATCAAAAATGTCAAACGCGGTCGGGTGAAAGATTATGCCGAACAGTTCGGCTTACAGTATGTTGCCGGCGAACGGCCGTGGGGCGTAAAAGCGGATATCGCCCTGCCTTGCGCGACGCAGAACGAACTGGAACTGGCTGATGCGGAAAAACTTATCGCCAACGGCGTGCAGTTAGTGGCGGAAGGTGCCAATATGCCGACCACAATCGAAGCGACCGACGCCTTCTTAGCGGCCGGCGTATTATTCGGCCCGGGTAAAGCCGCCAACGCCGGCGGTGTGGCCACTTCCGGTCTGGAAATGGCACAAAGTTCACAGCGCTTATACTGGACCTCGGAAGAAGTGGACAAAAAATTACATCAAATCATGCTGGACATCCACGCCAACTGTAAAAAATACGGCACCGTCGAAGGTCAGTCCAACATTAACTACGTTGTCGGCGCGAACGTCGCCGGTTTCGTTAAAGTGGCGGACGCCATGCTGGCGCAGGGGGTGTATTAATCCATAGCGCCAAACGTATTTCGAATACATAAATTTATCCCTATACCGTTTTTCAGTATAGGGATAATTAAATGGTTTTAAAAAAGTACATTACGATTTAAAAGAATAATACGCCTTGTTTTTCCAGATACTCAATAACTAAAGGCAATCCGGCACCGATTGCGGAAGCATTATTTTGCTGTTGAGCAATTCTGATAAAGTCCTCGTCAATTGGAAAGGTGGCTATTTTTTCTATTTTACTTTGTAGTCTTACAATATCTTCCATAACCAAATACGGTGCAATATCCCCTCCCAAGATAATATCTCTTTCCAGTAACAAATAGGCAGTGTTTAAGCCTAACGCCAGATTATTTAAAAAGTTTTCCCAACGTTGTTCAACTTCTTGATCATTTTCTCTCAGTAGTTGAAAAAAATGTTCAATAGTTTCATTATGATTCTTTAATAATGCAGATAGAGAACAATAAGTTTCTAAACATCCTTTCTGACCACAATAACAAGAATTACCTCGACGGTGAATTTGCAAATGTTCTAATGCTCCCGAATAGCCTTTTTTGCCAAGATCAATTTGATTATTAATTATCAGGGCCCCTCCTAAATGTTCGCTAATAGAAACATAAATTGCATTATCAATCAATTTAGCCTGCCACAGCTCCGCTGTAGCCGCACATTTTACATCATGAAACAACATGACTGGCATATTAAAATACGGTTGTAGATATTTCAAATACGAATATCCGCCGGATAGAATTTTACCGTAAAGAATAGTTTGCCTATTTTTATCTGCAATACCTTGTACAGAAATGCCTATCCCTAAGATCCGTTCAGAATCATAACCGATATACTCAATAAAAGAGTGAATATGATGATAAAGCGTCTCAATATACTTCAGGTTATTTTCAAAACTGATTTCTGCCTTGTTTTGATTCAAAATATGACCTTGTAAGTCAATCACAACACATTTAACCATTTTTTGCTGGATCTCAACGCCGATAGAAACAAATGCATCGCTCACTAATTTGTATGCTGTTGCAGGTCTTCCTCCCTCTGACTGCAATAGTCCTTGCTCTATGATTTTTCCTTCTTTCTCCAGCTCCATAATATTATTTACTACCGTCGGCAGACTTAAATTAAGCAAGCGGGCAATTTGTGGTTTAGAAAGCTGATTATATGAAAAAAATAATTTATAGATATTCTGATAGTTGCTTTGCTTCACATCCCATATAACGCTCATTTTTAGTCTCTTTTCATAAAATTATTGATTAAATTTTGTGAACTATACCACAAAATCAGAATAAAGTTGCACTTTACTAAACTAGTTTCATAAAAGCCCATTGCAAAAATTATTTCAAAGGACTACATTAATCCCAACTTAAATAAAATAACTTTAATAAAGTTATTTTGCATTTCAATTGAAATAGTAAGGAGTCCACCATGAACGTCTTGGAAAGAATGAAATTAACCGGTAAAACAGCCTTTGTCACAGGTGGTGCACGCGGTATCGGAAAAAGTGTCGCCACGGCCTTCGCACAAGCGGGTGCAAATGTTGTAATTGCAGATTTCGACATTACTGAAGCGGAAAAAACAGCTATCGAAATTTCACAAGCAGAGGGAATAAAATCTATCGCAGTACAAACGGATGTTACTGATCAAACAAGCGTTAATCACCTAATTGATGTGATCAAACAACAGTTTGGTAAATTAGATATCGCTTTTTGTAATGCCGGTATCTGCATCAATGTGGCGGCGGAAGAAATGAGCTATGAACAATGGCTAAAAGTCATTAGTGTCAACTTGAACGGTGTTTTTCTTACTGCACAAGCAGCAGGAAAACTGATGATAGAACAAGGCACCGGAGGTTCTATTATTAATACGGCCTCCATGTCGGCTCATATCGTCAATGTACCACAACCGCAATGCGCTTATAACGCATCAAAAGCTGGCGTGATCCAATTAACTAAATCGCTGGCAATTGAATGGGCAAAACATAAGATCCGAGTAAACAGCCTAAGCCCAGGTTACATCGGTACCGAACTCACTTTAAATTCAAAAGAATTGCAGCCATTAATTAAAACCTGGAACGAGATGGCGCCATTGCACCGTTTAGGCAAACCGGAAGAACTACAATCCATTTGTGTCTATCTTGCCGGCGATACCAGCAGTTTTACAACGGGTTCCGATTTTATCATTGACGGCGCATTTACCTGCTTCTGATTCTTCCAATTATCGATTATTTTACGGCAGAGTAATCAAATCAGGTTTTTTATAGGAGAAGTTTATGACTAACAATGCAAAAACATTGATTGAAAACGGCCAGACCTATTTGGGCATTGAATTAGGATCAACTCGAATAAAATCGGTACTTATTGATGCACACGGAAATATTTTGGCTAAAGGCGGATTCGAATGGGAAAACCATTTCATCGACGGCATTTGGACATATCCGCTGGATGAAGTATGGACAGGAATCGCACAAAGTTATTGTTCTCTTTGCCGGGATATACAGGTTAAATATGCTGTGACGTTAAAACGTCTCGCCGCGATGGGCATTAGCGCGATGATGCACGGTTATCTACCATTTGATGCACAGGATAATCAACTTGCCGAATTTCGTACTTGGCGTAATAACACTACCTCAGTGGCGGCCAATCAATTAACCGAAATGCTGCAATATAACATTCCACAACGTTGGAGTATCGCTCATCTTTATCAGGCCGTCTTAAACCAGGAAGCACATACTAAGCATATTGCTTATATAACTACCTTGGCAGGTTATGTGCATTGGCAACTAACCGGACAAAAAGTACTAGGCATCGGTGACGCATCAGGCATGTTTCCGATCGATTCGGCAATCCAAAATTACGATGTTGCTATGGTAAAAATATTTGACCGCTTAATTGCAGATAAACATGTCAATTGGACGTTAAGTGATTTATTGCCGAAAGTGCTGATCGCTGGTGAAAATGCAGGGAAACTGACAGAGAAAGGGGCAAAACTTATTGATCCTAGCGGAACTCTAGAAGCAGGCTGCATGCTTTGCCCTCCAGAAGGTGATGCCGGAACAGGAATGATGGCGACGAATAGTATTAAGGTTAAAACCGGCAACGTTTCCGCAGGTACCTCCGCGTTTGCCATGGTGGTATTAGAAAAACAGTTATCTAAAGTCTATCGTGATCTGGATATGGTAACTACGCCAGCAGGCGATCCTGTCGCAATGGCACACTCACAAAACTGCAGTTCGGATCTCAATGCGTGGTTCCAGCTTTTCGGAGAAATATTGCGCACATTCGATGTTAATTTCACACCTAATCAGCTATACAGTACATTGTTCGATAAGGCATTAGACGCGGCGCCTGATGGCGGTGGATTATTATCTTATTGTTTCTACTCGGGCGAACACGGTGTGGATTTAACCACAGGCTGTCCATTATTTCTACATCCGGCCAATGCAGAATTTTCACTGGCGAACTTCATCCTCGTACAGCTTTATACTGCATTTGGTGCAATGAAACTTGGCATGGATACATTAATCCAGAAAGAACATGTCAAAATTGAAAAAATCTTCGCTCACGGAGGCCTGTTTAAAAGTAGAAACGTCGTGCAACACGTGCTAGCCGCAGCACTTAATGTACCTGTCGCGGTACTGGAAACTGCCGGAGAAGGGGGAGCTTGGGGTATTGCTTTATTAGCAGCTTATACCCAGCAAAAACCGATTTCTCTGACTGATTATCTGGATAAAATTGTCTTCGCCAACAGCGTAGATAACGTAGTTGGACCGAAACCAGAACAAGTAAAAGGCTACGCGAGCTTTATTCAACATTATCAAGACGGTTTGCCGATTGAACGCGCGGCGGCAAACTTTGCGAATAAATAAAAATTAATGGGGCTTCCCATTTATAACCGAAATACTTACCGCACTTTTCAACGGTAATTATTTCAATAATATTCTACTTACTCCATTAAGGTGGTTAATATGAAAAAATTACTTACAGTACTTATTCTTTTTTTATCACTTATCGGTACGTCTGTGGCAGCGGAGAAAGTGAAAATCGGTTTTGCCAACAGAACCTTAAACGGTGCATTCTTTAACGGCTTAACCGAATACATGAAAATTCATGCGAAGGAAGCGGGATATGACTTAATTACAACCGATGCCAGAGGTGATTTAAATAAGCAAGTGGCTGACGTCGAAGATATGTTGTCACAAGGTATTAATTATCTAGTGCTTAATCCGCAAGATCCCATCGCGGGAATTAAAATCTCCGAAATGGCGGCGAGAGCCAATATTCCGGTTATCGCCCTAGACAGCGATATTTCGCTAGAAGCGCCCGTCGTTACTCGCATTCAAGCCAATAATGCCGCAAACAACATTATGATCGGTGAATTTGCTGTAAAACAATTCGGTAATAATCCGATGAATCTTGTGATTATTAGTGGTAATCAAGGAAATCTGGTAGGAGAAGCACGTCGTACTAATTTTATTCGTGGTGTGATAGAAGCTCAGTTACGCCAATACGGTCATTCTCAGTTAAATGTTATTTCTCAGGTATGGGGTAACTGGGATCAACAAGGTGGGCTAAAAGCGATGGAAGATGCTATTGTTGCAAATGGAAATAAAATCAATGCGGTATATGCGGAAATGGATGATATGGCACTAGGTGGTATTCGAGCATTAAAAGCGGCAGGCAAATTAAAAGATGTTCGCGTCTATGCTCATGACGGTTATAAATTCGGTTTGGAAGCCGTAAAAAAAGGTGATTTACAAGCAACTGCCTCAAATAACCCTGATGCTTTGACAAAATTAACTATTGATACCATTACGCAATATCAACAAGGTAAGCGTGACTTTCCTGATTACCTTTATATTAAACCGTTGTTAATTACCAAGGATAACGTGGAACAAGTCTATAATCCGGATTCTTTATACTAATGGTCACTATATGCAGCGGAAATAGTGATTTCCGCTGTACCAGCTTGTTAAAGGAGGTCATATGAGTGATTTTGCTATTGAGATTAGTAATGTCAGCAAACGTTTCGGCGGTGTAAAAGCATTACAAAATATCAATTTAAATGTAAAAAAAGGAACTATTCATGCCTTAATCGGAGAAAATGGTGCCGGTAAATCTACATTAATGAAAATACTTTCCGGCATTTATATAAAGGACAGTGGCACAATTAAAATTAACGGTGAAGAAGTCAATTTTACTAATCCGAAAAGTAGTCAACAAAAAGGGATCGGCATTATTCATCAGGAATTAGCGTTATCACCCGATCTTTCCGTTGCAGAAAACATTTTCCTTGATGATTTAGGCGAAGGAAAAATGACTGTCAATTGGGATTCAATCAATCATCAGGCAAAAAATGCCCTAGATTCCTTAGAGTTTAATATTTCACCGACAACCAGATTGGGAAATTTAAGTGTCGCTTATCAGCAAATGGTAGAAATAGCTAAAGCTCTAACTAAAAACGTCGGCATATTAATTTTAGATGAACCTACAGCCGTGCTAGCAGATCCAGAAATTGACATTCTTTTCAAGAACTTAAATAAGCTAAAAAACAAGGGCGTAACCATTATTTATATATCTCATCGTTTAGAAGAATTATTTCGTATATCCGATGCTATTACTGTAATCAAAGATGGCCAAACTATCACTCAATTAGATCCGAAACAATCAAATGAAGATGAAATCATTAAATACATGGTGGGGCGGGAGCTAGAATCTTTATATCCGGCCAAAACCGCTGCACAAGATATTGATTTACTAACCGTAAAAAATTTAAACCGTGAAGGATTGTTACATAACATTTCTTTCAATGTTAAAAAAGGTGAAATCGTCGGGCTGGCCGGTTTGGTTGGTGCAGGCAGAACAGAAGTAGCACGCTGTATATTTGGTATTGATCCATTTACCTCCGGTGAAATATATAAAAACGGGAAATTATTAAAATTATCGAATGTCAGCGATGCTATCAAAGAAGGTATCGGTTTAGTACCCGAAAGTCGAAAAGAACAAGGTGCAATTCTCAATTTATCTATCTTGGAAAATATGACAATGTCCACCCTTTATAAGGTCTCTAAATTTGGCGTTATCGATCACAGTACCGAATTATTCATGGGTGAAAAACTAAAAAAATTATTACAAATAAAATTAGATACGTTGTTTGACCCGATTTCAAGCTTAAGTGGCGGTAATCAGCAAAAAGTTGTATTAGCAAAATGGTTAAATACAGATTGTGACTTTATTATTTTCGACGAACCGACCAGAGGGGTGGATGTTGGTGCAAAGGCTGAAATTTATCGGATCATCTCAGATTTAGCTAAATTAGGTTATGGTTTATTAGTCATCTCTTCTGAATTAATTGAACTAATTGGATTATGTAATCGAATTTATGTAATGAGTGAAGGAAATATTACTGGAGAATTATGTGGAGAAAAAATAACTGAAGAAAACATCATGAAACTGGCTATCCCTAAACGCGAAATTTTAAATTAAGGAGTTTTTATGAAAAAGATTTATTCGTTTTTCTTACAGCATTCAACTGTAATGTTTTTTATCATCATGTTAATTGTCTCAGCATTATTATCCGACAGATTTTATTCTTTGGAAAATATCACTAACGTACTTCGTCAAAGCGTTCCTTTAGGTATTGTCTCACTAGGATTACTATTCGTCATTCTTACCGGAGGAATTGATTTATCAGTAGGCTCAATTATGGCATTAGTATCCGTTATTATTGCTATTTATATTCCAGATTATGGGATTTTCGGCAGTACGATTATAGGCATTTTATGCGGTGCGATTATAGGTGGATTAGCTGGTGGATTAATATCTTATTTTAAGGTGGCGCCGTTCGTTGCTACATTAGCGATGATGACGATTGCACGTGGATTAGGATTAATCATTTCAAAAGGACAACCTATATTTATTGATAATGATACTTTTACCGATTTCGGTACTGGTTATTTCATCGGTATTCCTCTCCCTTTCTATGTATTGTTTATCACATTCCTAGGCGCATTATTCGTTTACAAAAAAACTGTATTCGGAAGACTTGTTATTTCTATCGGCAGTAATGAAACCGCTACGCGTTTTGCTGGTATCCAAGTCGAGAAACATAAATTTTTAGTGTATGTTATCAGCGGTATTGCTTGTGCAGTTGCAGGCATTCTGGCCACAACCAGAACCGGCGTAGGTTCACCAGTATTCGGTATCGGCTTTGAATTAGATGCTATTGCGGCGGTTGTGGTTGGCGGTGCAAGTCTATCCGGCGGGCGCGGTACAGTTTTAAATACATTAATCGGTGTTTTTATCCTCAGTATTATTTCCAATTTGATGAACTTACTGAATATACCTGGATATCATCAACAGGTTGTAAAAGGAGGTATTATTATTTTAGCTGTATTATTAGAAAGCTTGAAAACCAAACAACAACTAAGTAAATAATCATAGGCAGGTTAATATGACATCAGGTAGTTTTATGGAACGGATTAAACGACTTCTAAATATTTCACCACAAGAAACGCATGTCGAAATATTAGATAAAATTTTAAATGAAACCGCTGAAAAATTCATTATTGCATTAGGAGGAAAAGATAACATTAACGATATAGATTATTGCATCACTCGATTAAGACTGATTTTATCCGATTTAAAAAAAGTAAAACTCAAAGAATTAAATAAATTAGGTTCAAAAGGAAATATCGAAGTCGACCATAACGGATTGCAAATTATTCTTGGAAAGCAAGCCTATTATATTGCTGAAGCGATGAAAAATATTCTTAAATAAGAATTATTAATGAATAAGCATAGCAGATAATAATACGAAGAATCTGCTATGCTTGAATTTATCTCTTAACTTTTTAATTAATGTTAATCAATTAAAGATACTTAGCCTTTAACGCTTTTGCCACGGTCAGTTGCTGGTCGGTGGCTTTGGCGGTCATCGGTTCGCGGCAGTAGCCGGCATCGACACCTTCCAGTTTTAATAATTCTTTAATGGTTAAATATAACCCGTTAGCCAGAATACCTTCGATCAGATCGTTGGTTACATGCTGAACTTTCAGCGCTTCTTCCAGTTTGCCCGCTTTGGTCAGGTCGAAAATCTGTCTTGCGCGAAGACCGTTTACGTTGAATGTGCTGCCGATGGCGCCGTCAACCCCTAATGCAACCGCAGGCAACATCATTTCGTCGAAGCCCGCCCAAATCAGATGGGTCGGATAGGCTTTTTTCAGGCGTTCAAGCAGGTAGAAATCACCGGCAGTGAATTTTACGCCCAGAATTTTCGGATTTTTGTACAACTCGCCGAACTGTTCGACACCGATATTGACGCCGGTTAAGAACGGAATGGAATAAACGATCATATTACTGCCGGTTTGCGCAATAATGGTATCGTAATAATGTTTGATTTCGGCAAAGCTGAATTTATAGTAAAACGGTGTCACCGCGGATAAACAGTCATAACCCAATTCGGTCGCATATTTTCCCAGTTCTACCGCTTCATGCAGATTTACACTGCCCACCTGCGCGATTAACGCCACGTCGTCTTTCGCTTCGTCTTTGGCTATGCGGAAAATTTCTTTCTTCTCGGCGGTGGAAAGCATAAAATTCTCGCCGGTACTGCCGCCGACATATAAACCGTCCACTTTCATTTTATCGATATTGTGACGGACAATTTGACGAACGCCTTTTTCGTTAATGGATCCGTCTTCGTTATAAGATATCAGCAAGGCACTGAAAATGCCTTTTAAATCTTTCATTGTGTTCTCCTGACAAGATAGAGTTATTTAACCCGTTGTTCCAAAATAACGTTTACCGTTTTTTGCTTCATTTCGACCGCATTTGCTTCTTCCGCCTGCACCAGCAAGGCATAAATCAAATCCAGTACAAAAAGCTGAGCGATTTTGGTGCCGATGGAATCTCCCTGCAACCGACCCTGACGGTGTCCGTTAATCAGCACATAATCCGCCGACTGGGTTATCGGCGAGCGCAGGTTGTGCGTCAACGCGACCGTCACCGCACCGTTTTTTCTGGCAATGTTTAATGCCTGCGTGGTTTCTTTTGAATAGCCTGAATGGCTGATTCCGATCACCACATCGTCAGGATTCATCAATGCCGCCTGCATATACATAAAATGATTATTGCTGGTCGCATCCACCTGCAGGCCGATACGCATCAGTTTATGTTTGGTATCTTCCGCCGTGATCCCAGAAGAACCGGCACCGAAGATAAAAATCCGTTTCGCCCGTCTTAACGCCAGCACCACTTCTTCCAACTGATCGAAATCCAATAAATTAATCGTTTCGGTAATCACGTTATTAATTGAATTGTGCAGTTTCTCTGCAATACTTTTCGCATCATCGGCTTTCGTGATATCACTTTCCAGTAAGGAATTAGGCTGTTTTTCTCGGGTTGCCAATTCAATGGAAAGCTGTAATTTGAAATCGGTAAATCCTTTAAAGCCTAAAGTGCGGCAAAACCGAATGAACGTTGCCTCACCGACATCAAACTGCTGGGCTATTTCAGCCAAAGAACACTGACTTAATAAATGCGGCGAAGAGAGAATCGTCGTCGCAATTTTTTTCTCCGTTTTCGTCAGGCTATTATATAAAGCACCAATTGTGTCTAAAATATTTCCGCTCGCCGCTGCCATAATATGCCCCTTTAATTATCAATTTATTTTTTATTGGTCAATCAACGCCACAGGAATCTTAACCACCAGTTTTTTAATGCTTACGCCGTCGCCTTCCGCGTTACAACACGGTTTATGCGGTTCATAAGGGAAAAAGACGGCAAACATTTTCGATTTCAGCAGTACGCTGCTTTTATTCGCAATGTCCGGCGTCAGCTGATAATCGTCCTGTTCATTATAATCGGTATAGGCACAAAGATCAGGATAATTTACTCCGTATTCGATCCGTTCCGCGCCGCAAATCAATACCTGAACGTCAACGTATTGGCGGTGCAGCTCGGCTTGTTTGCTGTCCGCCGCCGCCGTGGTCGGTTCCATCACATTCATATAAATACCGTCACGGATATCATGCCGCCCGTTCTCCAGCGCCATCAGATCCAAACCGTTCAGATAATCGCAAATCTCCGCAATAATCGGCGGTAAGCCACGTTTGAAATCTGCTCTGGTTAAATCCCCGAAAATCATCTGTATGTCCTCTTTAATCTAGAATAAATTATTGTTCAGCTTGTTTTCCATCCAGTAAGCCGCGCCGATCAATCCCGCATCGCCGCCGTATCTGGCCGCCTCAAGCGGGCACTGATAAAAACGCGGCAAATCGCTTAAATATTGTCGGACTAAAGGCAAATAGCCCGCCGCCAGACCGACGCTGCCGCCGATAACCGCTTTTTGCACATCCAGCCCGATCACCATATCCGCCACTAAATTCGCAATGGCGGCGGCGGAACGCTGTACAAGTGCGGTCGCTTTTGCATCATTTTTGCGAAACAGTTCAAATACCTGTTTCGGCGTGCACGGTGTTTCCCAACCGGAGGACACCGCCTCAATCGCACGACCGGACGCCACCGCCTCCACACAACCGCGGCGACCGCAGCCGCAGAGCGGACCGTTCGGATCCGCCAGCGTATGACCGATATGTCCGCTAATGCCGTTCGGCCCGGTGGAAAGCTGACCGTCTAAAATAATACCACCGCCGACGCCGGTAGAAACAGTAATAAATACGAAATTTTGCACCGCACTTTTATCCTGTTCGCGGTATTCCGCACACACCGCCGCCTGTACGTCATTTAACAAGCCGATGGGTTTGTCCGTATGCCGGGCAATGCTGGCCTGCAGCGGAAAATCCGCCAGTCCGCCTAAATTTTTCGGATTCAGCGCGGTTAACACGCCGTGATTAATAATCCCCGTCGATGCGACCGCCACCGCGTCGAACTGTCCCTGATAAGTTTGTATTATCTCGGCCAGCGCATGCTGTAGTCCCACAGCCGGATTTTGCTGCGGGGTGGCAATTTGGCGGCGTTGCTGAAGTTGGCCGTCCACCACCAACGCCGAAGCCAGTTTAGTGCCGCCGAGATCAAGTGCTAAACAACGCATAGGCTTACTACCTCATCGTTGAGCCGATTTCACGGCTTCAGCAAACCAGCTGACAATATGTTCCAGACGGGTCAGCGCGGAGCCTACAGTCACCACATCGGCACCGTTTTCAATTGCCGTTTTCGCCAATTGCGGCGTGTTATAACGTCCTTCCGCCATCACATAACAGCCGTGCGCTTTCAGATCTTGAACCAGCTGATAATCCGGCTCTGACGGAATTTCACCGCCGGTATAACCCGACATGGTACTGCCGACAATATCAAAACCGAGCTGATGACAATACAGACCTTCCGCTAACGTTGAGCAATCCGCCATAGCAAGACAGCCGAGCTGCTTAATTTTTTTCAGCGCGGTTGCAATATCCACCGGCCGCGGGCGATCCGTGCCGTCAACGGCAATAATATCCGCCCCCGCCGCCGCAAGGTCTTCAATATCCTGCAAAAACGGGGTAATCCGCACCGGACTGTCGGGTAAATCGCGTTTTACAATCGCGATAATCGGCACATCCACAACCGACCGCGTGGCGATTAAATTCTCTATCCCCTCAATTCTTAATCCTGAAGCGCCGCCAATTACCGATGCCTGTGCCATCGCCGCCACAATCTCGGGTTTATCCATAGGGCCGTCATCAACCGGTTGACAAGAAGCAATTAATCCGTAGCGAATACGGTTCAGAATGTCTTGATGTGATAGTTTTGACATATAAACTCCAATATAGAAATGACAAAAGAAGTTAATTTTCATCGTTAGCATAGTCGGATAAAAATAAAAAACAAGCGAAATAATCAAAAATTGAGATCTTGATCATAAAATCGGAGTGAAACTTCACAAAAATAAAAACAATGCAATTCTTTTCCAAAAAGAGCTCGTTCTTTTCGCTCGTAGTTGATTTTATCTGCGATACCGCCGAATTAGGCTTTGCAATTCTCTTTTCGGCCATCACGTTGTGATCCGTCTCACAATAATGAAATATCACTTTATTTTTTATCAGGCAAACTGGAAATTACACTCCACAAATGCTTTAATAAGCCCTGTTTCGACCACGCAGACTAAAATTAAGGGCACATCATGTCATCAGAAAATCCGCTTTCCGCACGGCTTCAATATATCCAGCAACGGGGTATGTTAAGCGATCAGGCGATGCTTAACCGTTACCGGCAGAAGCAAAACGAATTTGCAAAACATGCCGATATTTCTTTAATCGGCCATTCATTATTTGATATGTGGTCGGATTTACCCGGCTACCAACCCTTTCTGGCGGGCAAAAGCGTTGCCAATCTGGGCATTTCCGGTATCAGCGCCTATCAATATCTGAATTGCATTATTAAGCGCGATCTGATCGAACGACTGGGGCAAACCGTCTTTCTTTTTCTTGGGGTTAACGATATTCTGAAAGAAATGGATTACAGTCCGCAGCAGGTCAGCGACTGGATCAACGAGATTTTTACCCACCTTAGACACATTGCCCCGCACTCCGATTACTTTCTCTTGGAAGCCACGCCGGTGTTAAACCAAGCGACGATCCAAAACCATCAGGTTCGCGAGCTTAACGCCGCGCTGAAAGCCCATTGTCCGCCGGGCATCGGTTTTATTGAAACCTATCGGCCGTTCAGCGACCGCCAGCAGGATTTGCAGGCGGCGCTAACCACCGACGGCGTGCATTTTACCGCCGCCGGTTATGAGCTGCTGACGCAACTGCTCACGCCTTATGTCCGCTAGCCGCTTGATTCTGCCGCCGGCCGCCTGAAAATACCGTATTGTTAAAGTGCGGTATTTTTTCTTCTCATTTTTACCGGTTTCACGGTAAACTATGAACCTTAATTGATGGAATGATGAAATATAACTTTTAATATGCGTTTACTTATTTTTATTCTTGCGGCGTTTTTACTCCTGTTCCAGTATGATTTCTGGTTCGGAAAAAACGGCTATTTCGACTATCAGGATACGGCTAAAGAAATCGCGCTGCGCCAGCAGGAAAATGAAAAATTATCTCAACGCAATCAAATTATCGCCGCCGAAATCAAAGACCTGAAAGAAGGGGTCGACGCCATTGAAGAACGCGCCCGATTGCAGCACGAAATGGTTAAACCGAGCGAAACCTTCTACCGTATAGTAAAAGATCATAAATGATGAACACGCCATTACGCCAATTTATCGCCGTGGTACCCGCCGCTGGTGTCGGCAGCCGTATGCAGGCCGGCAAACCGAAACAATATCTTGAAATACAAGGCAAAACCGTACTGGAACACACGTTAAACGCACTGTTGGCACATCCTGCGGTCAGTAAAATCATTGTCGCGGTGGCACCGGACGACCCGTACCCCGCGCAGCTGGCCTTTTTGCGCCAGCCGAAAATTCAGCTCACCACCGGCGGCGACACGCGCGCGCAATCGGTCTTCAACGGATTATGTCAGATAGACAGTCCGCAAAATACTTGGGTTTTGGTACATGATGCCGCGCGGCCGTGTTTAAACCGGCAGGATCTGAACCGGCTGCTGGAAATCGACGATGAAAACGGCGCTATTTTAGCCGTGCCGGCAGTCGATACCGTAAAACGTGCGACCGAGCAGCAACAGATTCAGCGCACCGAAGATCGCAGCCGGCTCTGGCTGGCGCAAACACCGCAGCTTTTTCGCGCGGACTTATTAAAACACGCACTACAACAGGCTTTTGTTCAGGGCTTTTCCGTCACCGATGAGGCATCGGCGATGGAACTGATGGGATTTCGACCGCACTTGGTGGCGGGACGGGGCGATAATATTAAAATCACCCGCCCGGAAGATCTGGCATTAGCCGAATTTTATTTAAGCCGAACATTATAAACCGGGGGAACATTATGGCAGCAGAAGGTGCAAATCAACTTATCAATGTGGTGACATTACTTGCCGCCGCCGTCATTGCCGTGCCGTTATTCAAACGGCTGGGATTGGGTGCGGTGCTCGGCTATCTGGCGGCCGGTCTGGTGATCGGCCCTTTCGGTTTCGGATTATTTACCGATCCCGAAGGGATTATTCATATCGCCGAACTGGGCGTGGTCATGTTTTTATTTATTATCGGTCTGGAAATGAAACCGTCCCATATCTGGGGATTGCGTAATCACATTTTTTGTTTGGGCGCCTTTCAAATCACCGTCTGTACCGCCGCACTGACTGCCATTACCATCGCTTACGGTTTCGACTGGAAAGTCGCCTTCGTCAGCGCCGCAGGTTTCGTGTTAACCTCCACCGCCATTGTGATGCAGGAGCTTAGCGATCGCGGCGATATTGCCTCACCGCGCGGACAAAAAATCGTCTCGATTCTATTGTTTGAAGATCTGCTGATCGTGCCGTTACTGGCATTCGTCACCTTTCTGGCGCCCACCGACCCGGCAATGGTCAGCGATCAGCCTTTATGGCAGAAAATCGCTATCGCTGGCGTGTCGGTCGCCGTATTAGTGGCCGCCGGACTCTGGCTGCTCAATCCGCTGTTCAAAATGCTGGCGAAAACCAAAATCCGTGAGGTGATGACCGCCGCCGCATTGTTGGTCGTGCTGGGATCGGCCCTGTTAATGGAACAAGGCGGCTTATCCATGGCAATGGGCGCCTTTGTCGCCGGGGTGTTATTATCCGAATCCAGTTTCCGCCATCAGCTAGAAGCGGATATCGAACCGTTCCGCGGGCTGCTGCTCGGTCTGTTTTTCCTCGGCGTCGGCATGTCGCTCAATTTATCGGTGGTCGCCCAGAACTGGTTGTTGATCATTTCCGGCGTGCTGGCGTTTATGCTGGTCAAAGGCTTCTGTATTTATGTTATCGCGCTGCTCACCCGCAACAGTAATGCGAATGCCATCGACCGCACCGTTATTATGGCGCAGGGCGGTGAATTTGCCTTCGTGCTGTTTTCTGCCGCCGCCACACAGGGCGTAATCAGTGCGGAAGTACAGGCGAATATGACTGCCATCGTGGTGTTATCCATGGTGTTAACGCCGCTGTTTATCATTTTGCATAAAAAATACATTATCCCGCGTTTATCCAATAAACATGACCGACAGAGTGCGGATCATATTGAAGAACAGCATCCGATCATATTAATCGGTCTGGGGCGCGCGGGACAAATCATTAATCGCCTGCTGGTCATGACCGGGCATCATCCGACGATTATTGATAAAGATGCGGCATTAATTGCCGGCATGAAGAAAATGGGGACTAAAAGTTATTACGGCGATGCCACCAGACCGGAATTACTCCATGCCGCCGGTATTGAAAATGCGGAATTACTGATTGTCGCCATTGATGATAAAACGCAGGCCACGCATATCGTGGAGACTGCGCGCAAAATGAATCCGCAGCTTAAAATCATTGCGCGTGCCTACGACAGAATTCATGTTTATGAACTCTACCGCGCCGGCGCCGATCTACAGGTGCGTGAAACCTTCGACGCCTCGGTAAGAATGGCGAAAAAAGCGCTGCGCCTGTTGGGTATGGATGAAGAAATGGCGGAAGAAATCGCCAGAACCTATTTTTACAAAGATCGCCACAGCCTGAAGCGCACCGCCGAAGTGTATGATCCGCACATTGATCGCTTTGAAAATAAACAGCTTATTCAGGCCGCTTTAGAGGTCAATCAGGAAATCATGGCGGAAATCCAGCAGATTATGCACAAAGAGCGTTGAGAGCCTGTTCTCAACGCACAACGATTATTTGGTTAGCGCCCGGCTGACGCTGAACAATGCGATCAACGCCAAAACCGCCAATAAAATAAAGGCATTCTGACTGCCGTCAATGGTGGCTTGCGCAAGTTGTTCCTGCGGGGTGGCATTTTGTGCGCTCGCCACCAGCGTCGCCACAATCGCGGTACCGATTGCGCCGGCTAATTGCTGCAACGTATTCAACACCGCATTGCCGTCTGCCGACAATTCCTTCGGCAGTTTCGATAAGCCGTAAGTTACCGTATTGCCCACCGCCAGCCCTTGCCCGACGGCATAAAACGTATAAATCAGCATAAATAACGGTGTGGTCAGATGTTGCCCCAACAAGGCGAAAGCGATTAACGCCAGCAATAATATGACCGCACCGCACAAAATCGGTTTTCGTGCGCCGAAATGATCATAAGCCATGCCGCTGAACGGTGCCATCGCCGCCCCGGCCAGACAGCCCGGCAACAATAATAACCCGGCCACCGACGGGCTTTGATGAGTGCCCAGCTGAGAATAATTCGGAATAAGATAACCCAAGCCCAGCACACATAACTGAATCAGCAAAATAAACACCAGCGCATAACAAAAAGTGCGGTTATAAAATACCGATAAATTAATCAAAGGCGCGGCGGAACTCAAAGAACGCGCCACAAACAAGACCAGCGCAAGCAACGACAACGCAAACAGCCCGATCACAAAAGCCCCGCGCCAGCCGAATTCGGCGGCCTTTTCCATGGCAAAAATAAAGCAGGTAAAACTCAGCGCCAATAATAGGTAATCGCCCACATTGAGCCGAATAGGCTGCGGCTCGGCAAGCGGCTCGATGGTGGTGACGCCTAGCAGAAAAGAGAGTAACAATAATGGCAGCAAAATCAGAAAAATTTCCCGCCAGCCGTAGCTGTCCACCACAAAACCGCCGAGCACCGGCCCGATTGCCGGCGCCATCGACACAATTAATGAGGCGATCCCCATAATCAGACCGATGCGCGATTTCGGCGCCTGCGTAAGGATGATATTAAACATCAGCGGCAACGCCACGCCGGTGCCGATGCCCTGTAATAGCCGTCCGCCCAGCAAACAGGCGAAATCCGGCGAATAAGCGCATAACAATGTGCCGCCGATAAACAATACGCTGGCGCTGATAAACAAAGACTTGGTGGAAAAGCGTTTTCTCAGAAAGGTGGACAGTGGAATCGTCAACGCCAGCAGCAATAAATACCCGGTGGTAAGCCATTGTACGGTGGCGGTGCCGATCGAAAATTCCCGCATCAGGGTCGGAAAGGTCACATTCATCGCCGTTTCGCTTACCACGCCGGAGAAGGTCATTAATCCGGTTGCGATAATGGCGCATAATAATTTAGCCGAAATTTTTTCTCTCATATTTTCCTACTTATTAGTGATTAATGCCGATTACCGAACGGCGGTTTGGCAAACCAAACGATAACAAACAAGAGCATAAACAGTATGGCCGATAGCCAGAAAATCTCATTAGCGCCGATAATAAATCCTTGCGCGGTAATTTTCTGTGCCACGGCAACCGAGGTTTGCGCCTCGCTCAGCCCAAGTGCGGACATGCTGTCATAATAGGCCTGCGCATTGAAATTATACGGATTAATCACTTCGCTTAACTGGGTATGATGTACCGCTTCACGGTCATACCATAAAAAAGTGGTCAGTGAGGTACCCACCGATCCCGCCAGAGTTCGCAGAAAATTAAACAAACTGGAAGCGGAAGCCATTTTCTGCGCCGGCAGACCGGACAACGTAATCGTGGTCAGCGGCATAAAGAAACAGGCCACCGCCAGCCCCTGCACCAACTGCGGCAACGCCACGTCTTTAAATGCCATACCGGGTTCGAAGGTCACCGCGCGCCAGTAAAACGTCAGAGCGTAAACCATAAAACTGACCGTCACCAGAATCCGCATATCGATTTTATACCCGAACCGGCCGATAATCGGCGACAGCAGAATCGGAAACAGCCCCACCGGCGCGGCTGCAAGCCCGGCCCAAGTGGCCGTATAACTGTACACCTGCTGTAGCAACAGCGGAATCAGCACCACCGATCCCAGATAAATCAAAAACGCCAGACTGGTACACAAACAACCGACGCTGAAATTACGCGATTTAAACAGGGAAATATCCACCACCGGATTCTCATCGGTAAGCTCCCAGATAATTAACGCGCTCAGCGCAATGGCGGACACCACCGTCAGCACGACGATTTCGCCGGAATTAAACCAATCCTGCTCGCGCCCCTGATCCAGCATCAGCTGCAAACAGCCGACACCGACGACCAGCAACACTAAACCGACCATATCAATCGGTTGACTGCGGGTTTGGGTTTCCCGATTGCCGAGTACTTTCCAAGTCAGGAAAACCACCAGCAAACCGATCGGCACGTTAATAAAGAAAATCCAGCCCCAATGCAGATTATCGCTGATCCAGCCGCCCAGAATCGGGCCGAAAATCGGCGCAACCACCACGGTCATCGACCAGAACGCCAGCGCCATACTGCGTCGCTGCGGCGGATAATTATTCAGCAATAAACTTTGCGACAACGGAATCACCGGGCCGGCCGCCAGCCCCTGAAATACGCGGCAGACAATCAGCATTTCCAGACTGTGAGAAATGCCGCACAGCCAAGAGGCGAACACAAACAAGCCGGTTGCAATTAAAAACAACCGCACTTCACCGAAACGCTTGGCAAGCCAGCCAGTAATCGGAATAGAAACCGCATTCGCCACGCCGAACGAGGTGATCACCCAAGTACCCTGACTGGATGAAGCGCCCAAATCGCCGGCAATGGTCGGAATCGCCACATTCGCAATGGTCGAATCCAGCACTTGCATAAAGGTTGCCAGCGACAGCGCCAATGTCATCAGCACTAACGCCGCGCCCTGAACAGGTTTTTGCATCACTGTCCGGCCTTAATTGCGGTTCGCGCGAATAATATTTTCGATCAAATTTTCCACCGCACTTTGATCATATTGCAACACATCGGTGCGATAGCGAACGGTTTCATGCGGCTGTTGACGCAAGACCTCGCCGCGGGTATCGGCAATATTCACTTCCGCACTTGCCGACAAACCGATGCGCAGCGGATGCTCCGCCAGTTGTTCGGGATTCAGTTCGATCCGCACCGGTACACGCTGCACCACTTTGATCCAGTTACCGGTGGCGTTTTGCGCCGGCAACAAAGAAAAGGCGCTGCCGGTTCCCATTTCGATGCCGGCGACTTTACCGTCGAATTTCACCTTATCGCCATATAAATCAAAAACCAGCGTCACCGGCTGACCGATACGCATATTCCGCAGCTGGGTTTCCTTAAAATTGGCATCCACCCACATTTGCTGCGGAGAAACCACCGCCATCAATGCGCTGCCGACAGCCGCTTTCTGCCCCACCTGCGCGCTGCGGCGCGCCACATAACCGTCAATCGGGCTGACGATTTTAGTCCGTTGCAAATTCAGCCACGCCTGTTTTAATGCGCTCGCCGCTTTCTGTACTTCCGGCTGCTCGGTTAACGGCAGCGCTTTCAGCAATGCCCGGTTTGCCGCCAGCTGGTTTTGCGCCGCATCCAGCTCCGCCTGCGCACTCACCGCCGCATCTCTGGCATGCAGCAGGGTTTCTTTATCAATCGCACCGCTTTTATCCAGCTGTTCACGCCGGCGTAAATCGCCCTTGGCTTTGGCTAAGGCGACGGTTTTCGCCTGCACCGCGGATTCCAGCTGTTTTACGGTATAACCCAGCTGCTCGATTTGACGCACCGCACTGGCCAGATTGTTCTGCGCCTGCGCAAAGTTCAGCTTCGCATCTTCGTCATCCAGTTCCAGCAGCACATCGCCGGCGCGTACAAAATCCATATTATCCACATTGATCTGCGCGATATTGCCGCTCACCTGAGCGGAAATCATCACTTGATTGCCGCCCACATAAGCATCTTCGGTGTGTTCATAATCCTTTAGCAGGAAAAACCAATACAACCCGACGGCAAGCGCGATAAGCGCCAAAATAAGCACAAAATAGCCCAGCGCTTTTCGCCGTTTCAGCTTTTTAGACGCGGCAGTGTTGCTTGCGACGGCGGATGCACTGCCCGTCGCATTGACCGCAGCGGCCGCATCGGTCGTATTTTCTGATTGTTCGTTCATAATATTCCTTTATATTTATGCTTTTTGCAGATGTTCCAAGCGGGTGGACAGTTTTAATAGCAGATGGGTCAGTTCCACATGTTCTTCCGGTTTCAGCACGGAAAAAATCTGATCCAGACGGTGCCATTGATTCGGCAGCAGCTCTTGAAAAAAATGAATGCCCTGCGCGGTCAATCGCAGCAAAAATGCCCGTCTGTCGCCTTCCACCGCCACGCGCTCAACCCAACCGTTCGCCACCAGCACATCGGCAATGCGGGTAATATTGGTGCGCGACAGGCCCAGCATTTCGCTTAGCTGAGAAGGCTGTAATGCCCGTTCCGACTGGTAATACAGCACAATCAGCGCCATAAACAGGGTGTCGTTCAGCCCGTGTTGTTTCAATAGCCGGTTGCGGTGCTCCAGATACAGCCCGTTCACATGCAACAGCAGGCGCACCAGAATAATGTTATCCACCGGCATCGACGGATTATCCCGGCCGAAATCACGAATACACTGCTGCTGTTCAGAAAAAGAAATCGGCATAATATTCTCCTCCCCATCAAAAGTAAGACGCGTAATAGTAACGCCAGTGACTACTTAAGTCAAAAATAACGGGCGGATTTTTCGCTTTGGCGCACGGAGAATTTATTTTTCAGCAAAATCCCGATGAATGATATAATCGGCAGACTTTCAGCTGCAAACGGAAACACAATAATGCTAAGAATAGGTCACGGTTTTGATGTACATGCCTTCGGCGGCGAAGGCCCGATTATGATAGGCGGAGTCGCCGTTCCTTATGAACGGGGCCTGCTGGCGCACAGCGACGGCGATGTGGCGCTGCACGCGCTGACCGACGCGCTGTTAGGCGCGGCCGCGCTAGGCGATATCGGCAAACTGTTTCCGGATACGGATATGCGCTACAAAGGCGCCGACAGCCGCGACTTATTGCGCCAAGCCTACCGCCGGATTCGGGATGCAGGCTATCGTGTCGGTAATGTGGATGTCACCATTATTGCGCAGGCGCCGAAAATGCGTCCGCATATTGACGACATGCGGGCGGCGATTGCACAGGATTTGGCCTGCGATATCACCCAGGTGAATGTCAAAGCCACCACGACGGAAAAACTCGGTTTTACCGGCCGCGGCGAAGGGATTGCCTGTGAAGCGGTGGCGTTGTTAGAGCAATGCTGAGAAAGCCATGACAGAATTAGCTTACTTGCAAAAAACGGCGCCGAAACAGACCGCACTTTTAAAAGCCTGCCCCACGGATTTTATCGTACGGGAACAGCTCGGTTATGCGATGTCCGGCAGCGGCGAATTCGTGGCGCTGAAAATCCGCAAAACCGGCTGCAACACCCTGTTTGTGGGCGAAAAACTGGCGCAGTTTGCCGGTATCCCGGCGCGTCATATGAGTTACGCCGGTTTAAAGGATCGCAATGCCGTAACGGAACAATGGTTCTGCCTGCACATGCCGGGGCGGGAAACGCCGGATTTCAGCACCTTTCGGCTTACCGGCGTAGATATTCTGCATATCACCCGTCATCACCGCAAAATCCGCATCGGCAGTCTGGACGGTAATGCCTTTGAGATTATGCTGCGCCATGCGCCAAACACTGATGAATTGAACCAACGGTTAGAAAACGTACGGCAAAACGGCTTTCCCAATTATTTTACCGAACAGCGTTTCGGCCATGGCGGCGACAATCTGACACAAGCGCTGCGCTGGGCAAGGGGCGAAATCAAGGTAAATGATCGCAAAAAGCGCAGCTTTTATCTTTCCGCCGCCCGCAGCGAAGTGTTCAATCAGGTGGTCTCCGAACGCATCAGACAACATACCGCCGAACAGGTTTTACCCGGCGATATTGTGCAACTGGCCGGCTCGCACAGCCTGTTCACGGCAGATCAGAAAGAAGATTTGAACGCCTTACAAGTGCGGTTGAAAAAACGGGATATTTTACTGACCGCACCGCTAATCGGTGAGAGCGAGGTCTGTGCAACGGCGCTGGAAAATGATATTGTGCGGCAATATCAAGACATTGCCGCCCTGATGCGACAAGCGCGCCTCTCGCCTGCCCGCCGCCCGATGATCATGCAGGCGCGGGATTTCAGCTGGGAATTTACTTCGGCCGGGCTGAAATTGAATTTTTATCTGCCTGCGGGCAGTTACGCCACCGCATTAATCCGAGAACTGGTGCGGACCGACACGGCATAACGCGGCATACCCGCGCATCAATAACAACAAACAATAAGGATAAACACTCATGCACATACTGCTTTCCAATGATGACGGCATTCATGCCGACGGGATCAAAGCGCTGGCGTACGAACTGCGTAAAATTGCTCAGGTTACGGTGGTCGCGCCGGATCGCAACCGCAGTGCGGCCTCAAGCTCACTGACTTTAGTTGAACCGCTGCGCCCGTTAAAACTGGACAGCGGCGATTACTGTATTAACGGCACGCCGGCGGATTGTGTGCATCTGGCCTTAAACGGCTTTTTATCCGGCCGGGTCGATCTGGTTGTGTCCGGCATTAACGCCGGTGTCAATCTCGGTGACGATGTGATCTATTCCGGTACGGTGGCCGCCGCGCTGGAAGGACGTCATCTCGGTTTACCGGCCATCGCCGTGTCGCTGGACGGACGTCAGCATTATGAAAGTGCGGCTAAAATCGTCTGCGAATTAGTGCCTAAACTGCACAACCGGCTGCTGAAAAGCCGGGAAATTCTCAATATTAACGTACCGGATCTGCCCTATGCACAGTTGAAAGGCATTAAAGTCTGCCATTTGGGTCACCGGGCTGCGGCGGCGGAAGTGATCAAACAGCAAGATCCGCGCGGCGAGCATATTTACTGGATCGGGCCGTCCGGTCTGGCGGAAAATGAGCAGGAAGGCACGGATTTTCACGCGGTAAAAAACGGCTATGTGGCAATCACGCCGCTTCAGGCCGATATGACCGCCTATCACTCAATCGACGCTTTACAAGATTGGTTAAAAAGTGAATAATGTTCCGCTTTCGCGAATAACTTAAGGAGAAATCCATTGAACATTTTCGGCGCAATGTATGATAAAACCATGCAATGGTCAACCCATCGTTATGCAACCTTCTGGCTCAGTTTCGTCAGTTTTATCGAAGCGATATTTTTCCCGATTCCGCCGGATGTGATGTTAATTCCGATGTCCATGTCAAAACCGAAAAGCGCCGTCAGATTCGCCCTGTATACCGCCGTCGCTTCGGCCGTCGGCGGGATGCTCGGTTATGCGCTGGGCTATTATGCCTTTGATTTCGTTCAGCATTATATTCAGCAATGGGGCTATCAGGCACATTGGAATACGGCAATCTCATGGTTTAAGCAATGGGGCATTCTGGTGGTGTTTGTCGCCGGATTTTCGCCGATTCCCTATAAAGTGTTCACTATTTGCGCCGGGGTGATGCAAATGGCGTTTTTACCCTTTGTCATCACCGCATTCGTTTCGCGCGCCGCCAGATTCCTGATTGTGGCGAAACTGGCTGCCTGGGGCGGTGAGAAATTCGCAGCGAAATTACGCAAGTCCATTGAAATTATCGGTTGGTCGGTTGTTGCGCTGGCCGTCATCGCTTATTTAATTTTACGATAATCAAGGTGTGAAAATGAATAAATTGTGTTTATTGTTGTCTATACTCTTAATGCTTACCGCCTGCTCATCTGCCGAGGCGCCGCCCGATGAAAACAGCTTAGCGCCGGGAATTATGGAGCCGGTGCCTGAAACGGGTGCAGTTGCAGGCGCCGACTGGTCGCCGAACATTGAGAAACAACAAATGCCTGAAACGATGAATTAATAGAAGGAAGACAAAAGAAATGAACAAATCCTTTTTACTTTTACCTGTCAGCCTGGCTGTACTGGCGGCCTGTAGTTCCAATACGCCCGCGCCGGTTGAAAATGCAGATAATGCGCTTACCCCCGGCATTATGCAGCCGGTCGATAGCAACGGCGGCAATAATACTTGGAATCCGCAGATTCAGCAGCAAAGCATGCCGGAAAGTATGACCGTTCAGCCTGCCGCATCAAACAGCTTACCTGCCGCACAGACCCAACCGGTTTCGCAGCCGCAGATTCAACAACCGGCAATGCAGACAGCGGCACAAACGCCGGTGCAACAACCGGCGGCACAACCCGTTGCCAATCAACAAAGCGCGCCTGCCAGCGCAGCGGCAACAAAACCGGTCAGCCAGAATTTTGAAATTCCGCGCAATCCGCAAACCAACGCGCCGGATTACAGCAAAATCGACAAGGGTTTTTACAAAGGTGAAACCTATACCGTCAGAAAAGGCGACACCATGTTCCTGATCGCCTATATTTCCGGCATGGATGTCAAAGAGCTTGCCGCCTTAAATAATATGGCCGAACCTTATCATCTCAGCGTCGGACAAACCTTAAAGATTACCAATCACACTAACACGGCGGCAGTGGCGGCACCTGCGGTTACCACAACGGCAACCGCGCAGACCGCCGTTAAACCGGTCGAACCGGCGGTTACTTACACACCGGGGCCGAACGGCACTCAATACGGTTCAGACGGCTCAATTATCGGGCCGATTAAATCGGGAGTCGGCACCAATCCGCCGCTGACTCAAACCGCTTCGGTACCGGCAGGCAACACCGCGCCGGCACAACCGACCGCACAGGCCGTTCCGGTACAAAGTACCGTGGTCGCGCCTGCCGTATCCAATGTCGTCTGGCGCTGGCCGACCAATGGCAGCATCGTACAAGGCTTCTCCAGCTCCGACGGCGGCAATAAAGGGATTGACATCAGCGGTTCGCGCGGACAGGCAGTCAATGCGGCGGCGGCCGGTCGCGTGGTTTATGCGGGCAACGCATTACGCGGTTACGGCAACCTGATTATCATTAAACATAACGACGATTATCTGAGCGCCTACGCACATAACGAGAGCATTCTGGTGAAAGATCAGCAGGAAGTGAAAGCCGGTCAGCAAATTGCTAAAATGGGCAGCTCCGGTACCAATAGCGTAAAACTGCATTTTGAAATCCGCTATAAAGGTAAATCCGTTGATCCGGTACGTTATTTACCGCGGCGTTAATGCAGATGAATATGCGAGCCTTGCCACTGTTAGGCGGTATTCTGCTGACGGCCGCCTGTACGGCGCAATCGGCCGATATGCCCTTAGTGGGCGCCGATAAAGACGCGCACGGTTGTATCGGCTCCGCCGGTTACAGTTGGTCGGTACTGAAACAGGAATGCGTACAGCCGTTTTCCGTGGCGGATATTCGCCTGACCGATCCGGATAATGCCACGCTGGCGGTGTATGTGATCTTATCGGCGGACAAATCTCAGGCGGAACTGTTCGCCGCCGATCTGCCGCCGGGCACGTGGCTTCAGGCGGTGAAAGGCGGTTATCTGTCCGATGACGGCAACATACGTCTGCTAAAAACCCGGCAGGGCTGGACGCTGAAAAAATAATTTAGTGCGGTCAAAAAATAACGCATTTTTGACCGCACTTTTAATGACGGAGGGCGCAACGGCTATTGCAGTGCTTTTAACGTCTTGTGATATTCGCCGGAGTTTTGCAGCAGTATTCTGGCCGCCTGTTTCAATTTATTCACATCCGAGCGGGGCAGATAAAAGGAAGTGCTGATATTCAGCACCTCTTTTTTCAGTGGCGATTCGGGCAAATCTTTCAACCCCAGACTGACGAAATACATCTCAACCCGTTTTTGCGCCGGCATCTTCCGCATAAACTGATTCCATCCGTCGGTAAACTCTCGGAAACGGCGCAGCGTGGTTTGCGTATTGCGATCGATCGGCACGTTAATCACCGTATTAATCACATAGGCGGCCGTCGGCACATCGGCGGATTTATCAATTTCGTTGGACACCTCGTTCTGCGCATTCACATTAATCACCACAATACGTTTTACACCGGCCTCCATCGCCTTGTGATACAGCAACTCCTGCCCCGCCACATCGTAAATATCAACCAGCCCCGCCAGCCCCAAATTATCAGTCAAACCGCCGTCCACCAAATGAATATAAGGCCGCTCCCGGCTGTTACTGTACAGCGACAAGGTGTTTTCCAGCTCATCGATATTTTTAGCGCGCAACATGTCACTTTTATTGGTCACGATATATTCCAGCGCTTGCGAAGAAAAATGACAATTTCCCGCATTATTGTTCAGCGTCAGCGGACTGAATACCAACGGTACCGCGCTGGATGCCGCCACCGCCCGAGCGATTTCCATATCGCTTAAATTCAGGCACAGACCGTCAAAAAATTCCTGCGTAAAGGTGACTTTCTGCCCCACATTCATATCCGTCGCACTGATAATCGCAAAGGGGCCTTTACGCTGTGTTGCCAAATCGCCGAAAGTTTTCTTTTTGTACAGCGCGAGATTAAACTGTTCCTGCAGCAAATCACTGCGTCCAAACTGCGGCGATGTCAGACGCGGCAAATTAGACAGGGAAAATACTTGGCTGATGATTTCGCGCTGGAAATCTTTTTTCAGAAAATTCTCTTCAAATTTCGGCACCACATCGCGCCCTTCCAAAGAAAAATACGCGGCCAGAACGGAACCGCCGGAAACGCCGTACACCAGATCAATATTGTCCAACAGCGTATCCCCTTTCTTGCTGCGGCGCACCGGCGTGCGTTTAAACTCTTCCAATATACCGTACCCCAGCGCGGCGGCACGGCTTCCCCCGCCGGAAAATACCAGCACGATCAGATTGCCATCACTGGTCTGCACCGCCGTTTTGGTACGATAACCTTCCTGCGGATTAACCCGGCTGATGGTTTCCACCGGCTGATAAGCCACCAGACTACAGGCGGATAACAAAAGCGTACACGATAAAATTAAAATGTTTTTCATATTATTCCGATATTATGACGCGCTCTCATAAAGATTTTACCGATTAAAAATCATAAAATCTCTATTAAAACTTTAACTCAATGGAGGGTTATTATGGCAGAAAGCCACTTGATTTCGCAACTTTAAGCCGTGATAGAAAGGCATTGCAAAGCAAAAGCGATAGCACTCAAAATAAATGAAATGAATTAAGCGACGCGGTGTGACGGCATCGCTATATGATTGCCGCGGGCTGGCAATCATTAACGGCATGGTTTGTTTGCGAAGTGCTAAACGCCTGAGCGGACATTTTTATGCCATTAGCGAAACGGTGGAGATAGCATAATTTGCAAATTCCTATCAAAATCTGATCGCTTGTTTCATTTCATCAAAATTTTCATCCGCACTTTTTCTTTTGAAACAAAAGTGCGGTTGTTTTTTGTGCCGTTTTGAAAAGACAAGCAGTCAAATTTTTCTAATTTTATCCGCTTAATTCGCCATCAGTTGATCCAGAAATTGAGACAATTTTTCGTTCATTTCTTGATAATCGTGACGGGCAATTTCGTCGACGGAATAAATGTGCATTTTATTTTACTTTCCTGTGTTTATGAAAGGGAGAAAGTGTAATGAAATGCGAACGGTTTGTCGCTGAATGTCAACATAAATTCACCATTTCACGACACATCGGCAATGTGTTTAACAAAGGTGAGCTTGAACCACATTCGGTTGTTGCAAAATGTGCAACTGCCAGCAATAACAGAATATTCGTAGAAACAGCTTCCCCATCATTGCATATTTTCGGCCAGTTTTTGATGGGCTAAAGCCCCCTATAATTTACACATTGTTAGCCAAATTAGACCGTTTAGCCCTCCACCAGCTCATCGGCAATTTTTTCCGCTTGCGTCAGTACAAACTCAATGGCTTCTTCTTGTTTATCAGGCGGATATTTGAACAAACGTAGCACACGGCGGACTTCGAGGCGCATTCTGGAACGCACGCTTTCTTTGCGTTGCCAGTCGATGGTTGCCGATTTGCGCAGTTTGTCGGTGATCGTTTGCGCGATCTGTTTAAGAACTTCATCGCCCATTTCGCGCAGCGCACTTTCGTTTTTGGCGAGCGCGTCATAAAAAGCGATTTCGGCGGCGGTCAGCCCTAATTTTTCGCCTCGCGCACGGCGGGCTTCAAATTCTTTGGCGAGCTTAATCAACTCGTCCAACACTTGCACCGTGCTTAAACTTTGGTTGTGATATTTGTTGATGGCATCTTTCAGGCGTTGCTCAAAATCCTTTTGCAGCGCGATATTGTTGTTGGATTTGTCACGAATTTCCTTGGCGAGATAACGTTCAATCGCCGACACCCAAAGCGATTGCTGCCGGCTGTTTTTGACTTTGTTGAGAAATTCATCGGACAAAATGCTGATATTCGGCTGCTCTAAATTGAGTAATTCAAACAAATTGACCGCGCCGTCGGCGTGCACCGCTTGGTTGAGCAGGGCAACGAGCTGCAATAATTTATCGCCGTTTTGCTTGCCCGATTTCGGTTCAGGCTTGGCAATCACCGCTCGCACCGCATCCAAAAACGCCAGTTCGCGATGATAGGCTTTCATTTCAGGGCTATAACCGCAGAGCGAATAGCCTTTTTTCGCCAAACGGACGGCTTTCAGAAAAGCGTTTTTGCGTGGCGTTGGATCTTTTTCATCGTGCTGTTCATTTAGGCTATCCAATGACAAAATATGGTTCGCTGCCGCTAAAATCGCACGGAACAGAGCTTGCTCATCGGTTAGGGCTAATTTGTCAAAAAGTGGGAAAATCTGACCGTTTACAGGTGTCGCAAACTGCCCACGCACGATGTCCAAACATTCCAACACTTTATTTTTAATTTCGCCAATATCAGTGGTCATCTCACCCTTGCCGTTGGCGTTAGTATATTCGCACGCAGCGGCTTTAAGTTCTTCGGCAATACCGACATAATCGACGATAAGCCCGCCATTTTCACGGCTTTTGTTGCGAAAAACACGGTTTACGCGCGCAATCGCCTGCATTAAATTATGCCCTTTCATCGGCTTGTCGATATACATTGTGTTACAGCATGGCGCGTCAAAGCCCGTCAGCCACATATCCCGCACAATCACGACTTTGAGCGGATCGGACGGATTTTTAAAGCGCGTTTCCAGCGTTTTTTTATCCATCGCGCCATGAATATGCGGCTGGAAATGGGCGGGATCGGTCGCCGATCCTGTCATTACAATCTTAATTTCGCCATCGTTAATCTCGTCGCTGTGCCAACTTGGGCGAAGTGCGGTGATTTTTTCGTACAATTTTACGCAAATCTCGCGGCTCATCGCGACAATCATCGCCTTGCCGTCTTGCAGTTCGTTGCGCTTTTCAAAATGCTGAACAAAATCTTCCGCCAATTTTGACAGCCGCTCGTCTGTGCCCATCAACTGCTCGCGCAGGCGGAACATCACATTTTCATCATCGCCGTACACCGCATCCATTTCTCGCACTTTGTCGGCAAAATCCAACCCTTCTTCAATCGGAATTTGGCGAGCTTCATAAACAATCGGCACGGTCGCCCCGTCTTCGACAGCGTCGTGAATATCATAAATCGACACATATTTGCCGAACACTTCTTGGGTGTCGCGATCCTCTAAACTAATCGGCGTGCCTGTAAAACCAATAAAAGCGGCGTTCGGTAACGCATCGCGCAAATGTTTGGCGTAACCGAAACGGTAGCCCTGTGCGCCTTGATATTCGCCGTTTTGCTTGTTCAAACTCAACTTTTCCGTAAAGCCATATTGCGAACGGTGCGCCTCGTCGCTAATCACAATAATATTGCAGCGATCATTGAGCATTGGGTGTTTTCGCTCATCGTCGAGCAGGGCGAATTTTTGAATGGTAGTAAAAATAATGCCTCCGGCCTCACGTTTGGCAAGCTCGGCACGTAGTTCATCGCGGCTGTGCGCTTGCATAGGCTGCTGGCGAATCAGCTCGCTGCCTGCGGAAAATGTGGCGAAAAGCTGCCCGTCTAAATCGTTGCGATCGGTGACTACCACAATCGTCGGGTTTTGCAACGTCGGTTCTGCTAACACTTTCGCCGCATAAAACAGCATCGAAATCGACTTACCCGAACCTTGCGTATGCCACATCACGCCGATTTTGCCGTTGCCGCACTCGCCACTTGCAAGTAACGTACATTCAACCGCTTCATTCACGCCGTAGAATTGATGATACGCCGCGATTTTTTTGATTAAATCGCCGCTTTCCGTGCGTTCAAACAAGATGAAATTTTGGATATAGTTGAGCAGATTTTTTGGCGACATTAAACCGTTAACCAGCCCCGACAGTTCATTTTCAAAGGGAATACGCGTTTTTTGCTTCTCGTCCACCACACGCCACGGCGTAAAGCGGTCAAAATTCGCCGTTAAAGAACCAAGGCGAGCCGCCGTGCCATCGCTAATCACTAACGCTTGATTGTAGGCAAACAGATCAGCGATTTCATCTTTGTAGGTTTGCAATTGTTGATATGCGTCGGTCAGCGTTGCATTTTCGGTCAGCGGATTTTTCAGTTCAAACAGCACCATCGGCAAGCCGTTGATAAAGCCAATCACATCAGGGCGGCGGTTGCCTTTTTTGCCCTTAATCGTCAGCTGATTAACCACGCAAAAATGGTTATTTTCCACATTCTGAAAATCCACAATACGTGCCGGCTCCACTTTTTGCTCGCCAGCTGCATTGCGATAAACCACACGCACACCAAAGCGTAAAAAATGATAAAATTGCTGATTACGTGCAACCAAATCCACCAAATCCGCACGCAATACTGTTGAAACCGCCTCATCTACCGCAGTCGGCGGCAAATTAGGATTTAAGCGCACCACCGCCGCACGCAACTCATCACGAAACACCACATCGGTCGCTTTCGCACGCAACGGCAAACTACCCGAAGGGGTAATATCATAGCCATAAACAGACTCCCATCCTAACCGCTGCATTTCTTCCAACGCAATTTGCTCGATAGTGTTTTCATTGATGAGGCGCATTTTGTTCTCCCGTGTTTATATTTGTATATTTGATATTTTGCGGAAATTTGACCATTTACATTTTAATTCGGCATTTCGTGCATATTCGATATTTTTCGGACGCACGCAGTGCGTCCCTACATTAGATCGAGCATTTAATACGATTTACTAAAAATCACCAATATTGTGTAGGGACGCACTGCGTGCGTCCGCAGCGATTCTAATGTTCCAAATATTATCAATTTGATGCTCAAAGTATAATTTTTGCGATCATGATCGAAAATTGCCACATTCCCATTTTACATTTCCAATAACTCATTTCATATTTTCCCAAAAATTCGGAGGATTCATGTTACCAAATCGAAAACTAATTCGTGTGAAATGGGATAATTATCAAAACGGAGCATATTTCATTACCATTTGTACCAAAAACAAACAACATTATTTCGGTAAAATTTATAATCAAAAAATGTATTTATCCGTTTTGGGCGAAAAATTGCACTCAATTATTCTGGATACAATAGAAATTCGTCAAAGCCAATATATAAATCTTCCCATTTTTACCATAATGCCCAATCACTTACATTTTATTATGGTATTAAATACATCCAAAGATATTTCACAACATTCATTTCAACCACAACGAGAAAACTTAGCATCAATAATTCGCGGTATTAAATGCCAATTAACTAGTTTTGCCAAACAAAATAATATTCCATTTGAATGGCAATCACGATATTACGATCGCATTATTCGTAATGATCGTGAATTTGGTTTTATTTATGATTATATTGATCATAACGTAATAAATTGGGAGCAGGATAAATTGTATTCATAACATAACATTTGCATAAATTTTTTTACGGACGCATTCAATGCGTCCCTACATTTGATCTCAATAAATTCGAAATTTCGTAAAAACCACAGAACCCTTGTAGGGACGCACTGCGTGCGTCCGCCATCACACCACAGAAATTTGTCAATAAATCAAGTATTTAAATTTCCATTCACAAGCAGTAATATTTTCGAATATATTTGAAAATAAGCTCATCGGTAAAATAAATATTGGCATAAATTCCCATTTGCGGACGCATTCGATGCGTCCCTACATTTGATCGAGCATATACGTAAGATCTCGTAAAAATCACAGAACTATTGTAGGGACGCACTGCGTGCGTCCGCAATCGCAACCCGAAATTTGTCGATTTTTCTGAAAAAAATGACCGTTTAGGCTCCTTATTTCCATTTATCTAAACACCACACGTTTCTAAATAATAAAAATCCATCTAGCATAGAACTATATTTTTCCCCATTAACAATAATTGTATTGGCAATTTTATTATGCTCAAAAATGTTTGGGTTTATTGGTCTTTTAGCAAAGGGGTTATAGTATATATACATTCCATCGAATAGATGTTCAGTATATTCATTTCTTTTTCTTTTGAATTTTGTAGGTGTTATACCTGAACTATTAAAGTGTAATGATGTGAAAACACAATCATTTTTAGGGTTTGAAGATAATGCATTGACTTTTCCCATTGTTGCTAGTGGATTGAAAATAATCGCACTTATATCAGAGTATTTATCAGTATTGAATAATCCTAATGGTACTTCTGATAAGTTATTTTTAACAACTTTTCCTAATTGTTCCCCGTGTAACATAGAGTTTGGGTCAAGAGTAATCTCCTGTTCATCTACATAATAATCATATAAAACGGCTTCAATAGAACGATTCGCACCAGTATGACTTAAAGGCTGAGAAAAGTCTTGAAGAGCAATAACGTATGCAGCATCTTTCATATGTGATAAATGTTTATACCTTTCTTGGTATTTATTGAATTTAGCTGTGATAGCATTTGCTAATCGTATGATAGATCTTCGATTAAACTCAGGTATTTCAGGAAGATCTTTTAATATGTCAATTTGGGTATCTTCGCTAGGCTCATCACTCGCATTTAATGCGACAGTCGCTTCAATGCCAATATTTAAATTTGGCAAATAGAAATCAGGAGCATCATATGTTAAATTTATTTCAAATTGCTCCCCTTTAAGTTCTCTAAATTTTTTAAGAACAGCAAATAAATAAATCTCCCAAAAGCTAGAATTAAACGTAGATTGAAATTCTGTGATGAATTTATTTCCGCCATCTCTTGTTTCTATTCCATTTGCCCATTCTTGGAGTAAGTCCATCTTGTATATTTCTTGTCTAGAAATAATCTGCTTAAAATGTTTATGTTGTCTTTCGGTAGGGATAATAGAGTTAAATAAGTTCATTATTTTCTCCATTCAGTAGTTTTGGCAATAACTCATCTCTAACCTTAGATAAAGTATTAGACTGTTGATTGTTTTCATAAATTTTATCGTAAATTGGTTTAACCATATCAGAGTAAAATTTATGAACTTTATCTGTTGGTGTTAAGATTTGTAGTGTATTCATACTTTGTATAGTAATTTGTGGTTGAACAGAACCTGATGAAAGCTCTCTCAAATCTGTATTCTTCAAACTGATCTCTAAGAAATATATACTAAAATCGCTTTTTTCATATTCAATAACCAGTGAATTACTTGTTATGTAAGAATACGGTAAACTTAATGAAACTTGTCCAACTGTTCCTCGACAGCCAACAAGAATTTGGGGTTTCTCATACAGATATTTTTCATAAAAACCAATAATTCCATTTGCTCCAAATACAGGGTAGCCTGAATCTGATAATTGATTTTTAGGTAGTCCTTTACCATAAACAATTTTTGAAACATCTTTAAGATATTGATACTCCCACCCCCACGGCAAACCACTCTCATCAACCCCACTCGGAAACGCTTCCGCAACCTTATACAACATCTCAAACCGCTCTGGTTCTTCGGTTTGCAAGCGGTCTAATTCTGCCGTTGATTTACCACTTATCACCGCCATTACTGCAAGGTTGGCTTGGTGTTCGGTTTCCCCACGGGCAAGGCTTGCAGCTTTGGTATGCACGGGGTCGAAGTCAATAAACCAGCTTTTGAAGATCGCTTGGGCGATTTGTTCTAGGGTTTGGTTGATTTGGGTGTTGAGTTCGATTTTACTACTTAAAAGATTTAATTTATTTACAATTTCTTTTTGTGTTACTACATCTGGTAGAGTAATGTATAAATTATTGAAATCACTAAATCTAATTGCAGGCATTGTCGTAGATGATTGAACGCCTTTAAAATAATTATATATTTTTTCTTGGAGTAAGAAATAATATAAAAATTCTTTATTTAAAATTTCTTCATTAGAAACATTTATCTTAAACATATTGTTTGCGATAAATCCACTAATACCACGAACAACTTTTCCTGCCCACCCATACCTGATCATTACGACATCTTTTTTAGAAACCTTGTATTTATCCGAGACATTGCGGATAAATCTTGGTTTTTCATTAGGATTTGTATGATCTACTATTCTGATAAATCTATCCATATCATTAGATTTCTCTAAAAATTGCTCTTCAACTGGAACTTGAATGCCTTGTGAAAAAGTTACCAAATCTACTAACTTATAAGTTTCCCACTTACTCATACCCCAATTCCCCCAAATTCATTTTAATTTTCGCTTCCAGTTCCGCACTTTGTTTAAATTGTTCCTTTAAAAGTGCGGTCAGATTTTGCATTTTTTCTGCAAAAGGTATGCCGTCGTCTTCTTGTTCAGGCGTGCCGACGTATCGTCCTGGGGTGAGTACGAACTCGTTTTGGGCGATTTCATCGAGCGTGGCGGCGTAGCAGAACGCTGGTTGGTTTTGGTAATCGCTGCCTTGTTGCCAAGCGTGGTAGGTGCTGGCGATGTGAGCGATGTCGGCTTGCGTGAAGTCTCGCAAAGTGCGGTCTTTCATATAGCCAATTTGGCGTGCGTCGATAAACAACACTTCGTTTTTGCGTGCTTTGGCTTTGTTGAGCAGCCAAATGCAGGCGGGGATTTGGGTGTTGGTAAAGAGCTGGCTTGGCAGTGCGATCATCGCTTCCACAAGGTCTGCGTTGATGATGTTTTTGCGGATTTCGCCTTCGTTGTTGGTCTGTGAAGACATTGAGCCGTTGGCGAGCAGCAACGCCATTTTGCCTTTCGGGGAAAGGTGGTAAATCATATGTTGCAGCCACGCAAAGTTGGCGTTGCCCGCAGGCGGTGTGCCGTATTGCCAGCGTGGGTCGGCGGCGAGCTTTTCGCTCCACCATTCTTTCATATTGAACGGCGGATTTGCCATTATGAAGTCCATTTTTTTGTCGATATGCTTCGGTTGGTTGAAGGTGTCGGCGTTTGCGCCGCCGAAGTCGCAATCTAGCCCACGGATCGCCATATTCATTGACGCAAGTTTCCACGTCGTTAAATTGGATTCCTGCCCGAAAATGGAGATTTGGTTGCGGTTGCCTGCGTGTTCGGCAATAAAGCGTTCGGTTTGCACAAAAAAGCCGCCTGAACCCATTGCAGGGTCGTACACTCGCCCTGCGTAAGGCTCTAACATTTCGACAATCAGCGTTACGATGGATTTTGGCGTGAAGTATTGCCCGCCTTTTTTGCCTTCGGCAAGGGCGAATTGCCCGAGAAAATACTCGTAAACGTGTCCGAGAATGTCTTTGGCGGCAAGCGAAATCGGCTTGCCGTCGAGCGTTGGGCGTGTGAAATCGGTGTCGGAGAAGATTTCGATTAAGCCGATGACGGTTTCTTCTTTCACTTCATATTTGGCAAGGCGTTCTAGCACGCCTTTGAGTTTCGGGTTCTCTTTTTCGAGCAGGTCGAAAGCGTCGTCAATTAGGCTGACTACGCCGTTGAATTTTTTGCCGTCCCAAATGGTTGAGCCGATTGGCACACGGGCGACGGCTTTGATGTCGTCCCAGCGGGCTTGTTTTGGCACATAGAAGATGTTGTCTTGTTGGTAGTATTCCCGAATTTCCAGCTCGGCTTGGATTTCGTCTTCGGATAAATCAGGCAGATAGAAGTCGGATTGCGGGTCGTTTAAGGCGGCAAGAATTTGGGCTTGCTGGGCGGCGAAGCTGTCGGAGACGTATTTTAAGAAGATTAAACCGAGAACGATATGTTTGTAGTTGGCAGCGTCCAGTTCCTTGCGGAGTTGGTCGGCAGATTTCCAGAGTTTGGCATCAAGTTGATTTAAAAACGCTTGTTGTTCGGCAAGAACAACGGCATCATTTTGCTGTGCTGTGCTGTGCTGTGCTGTGCTGTGCTGTGCTGTGCTGTGCTGTGCTGTGCTGTGCTGTGCTGTGCTGTGCTGTGCTGTGCTGTGCTTCGCCCTCCCTTTCTCTCCAACTCTGTTACGCGTTTTTCTCTTATATTCCCACCGGCCTCTACTCTCCTCGTGCTCTCTCGTGCCCTGCCGTG
>CCMQ01000005.1 GCA_000751835.1 Necropsobacter rosorum
ATTTAAGTACGATGTGATTGAGTGTAACAGTGAGACTGTCTCTTGTACACTGGTAGTTATGTATTAAAGAAGGCAGTCAGTCAGTCAGTCAGTCAGTCAGTCAGTCAGTCAGTCAGTCAGTCAGTCAGTCAGTCAGTCAGTCAGTCAGTCAGTCAGTCAAGGGTAATTATATTTAATTTATTAAGTATATTAATTTCTATATTAATTATATTTTTGGGGTATGAGTATTGGAAAGTAGAAAGTATGGTTTTTTTATGCCCGTTATTTGTTTTATTGATAAAAAATATTTATTTCTTTTCACCTGTTTTAGTTAGAAAAGTAATAGAGGAAATAGGAAGAAAAAGCTTATTCATTTGGTTGACCCATTCTTACTATTGTTATCATATAGCTAAGAACTTTGTTTTTTCTCCTCAGATAACAATATTAATATTTTTAAATTTATTAATAATATCTTATGTGACAGCAATTATTTTAGAATATTTTATTAATCTGATGGATAAGTTTTTTTATACGTTAGTAAGATTAAAGACAATCTCATAATAGTGGTAATAAAATGGTGCATAGTTTAACAAGTCAGCCCAGCGGGGCGGAATATCTCAGAGCGGTGTTAAGTTCAAAAGTATATGAACTGGCACAGGTGACGCCGTTGCAGGCGATGGAAAAACTGTCAGCCCGTTTGGGCAATCAGGTGCTGGTAAAACGGGAAGACCGTCAGCCGGTGCATAGTTTTAAATTACGCGGCGCTTATGCGATGATTTCCGGTTTAACGCCGGCGCAGCAAGCGGCGGGCGTTATCGCCGCCTCGGCGGGCAATCATGCGCAGGGCGTGGCGCTGTCGGCAAAACATCTCGGGTTGCGGGCGCTGATTGTGATGCCGCAGAATACGCCGAGCATTAAAGTGGATGCGGTGCGCGGCTTCGGCGGCGAAGTGTTGCTGTACGGGGCGAATTTTGATGAGGCCAAAGCCAAGGCGATCGAATTGGCGCAGCAGCGCAACATGACCTTTATTCCGCCTTTTGATCACCCGGCGGTGATTGCGGGACAAGGCTCGCTGGCGATGGAACTGCTACAGCAGAATACCCATATCGATCGCATTTTCGTGCCGGTGGGTGGCGGCGGTCTGGCAGCCGGTGTGGCGGTATTGATTAAGCAGCTGATGCCGGAAATTAAAGTCATCGGCGTGGAAAGCAAAGATTCCGCCTGCCTGTATGCCGCGCTGAAAGCGGAACATCCGGTGGAACTGGAACGGGTGGGCTTGTTTGCCGATGGCGTGGCGGTGAAACGGATCGGCGATGAGACCTTCCGGGTATGCCGGCAATATCTGGACGATGTGGTGTTGGTGGACGGCGATGAAATCTGCGCGGCGATGAAAGACATGTTTGAAAACGTGCGCGCGGTTTCCGAGCCTTCCGGCGCGTTATCTCTGGCGGGATTGAAAAAATATGTCAAACAACATGACATTCAGGGCGAAACGCTGGTGAATGTGCTGTCCGGTGCCAATCTGAATTTTCACACCTTGCGTTATGTGTCCGAGCGTTGTGAAATCGGGGAAAAACATGAAGCCATGCTGGCGGTGACCATTCCGGAAGAAAAAGGCAGTTTCCTGCGTTTTTGTCATTTACTCGGCGATCGGGCGGTGACGGAATTTAATTATCGCTATGCGGATCACAAACAGGCCTGTATTTTCGTCGGGGTGCGCATCAGCGGGGAGAAGGAAAAAGCGGAAATTATCCAACAATTGCAGCACAACGGGTATGCGGTGATGGATTTGTCCGACGATGATGTGGCAAAAACCCATATTCGCTATATGATCGGCGGGCGTTCTTCCAGTCCGGCCAAAGAGCGGTTGTATAGTTTCGAGTTTCCGGAACAGAAAGGCGCGCTGCTGAAATTTCTGGAAATGCTGGGTACTCACTGGAATATTTCCCTGTTCCATTATCGCGCCCACGGTGCGGATTACGGCAATGTGCTGGCCGGATTTCAATTGAATCAGGATGATGAAATCCGTTTTAACGGGCATTTGGAAGAATTGGCGTATCGCTATCAGGATGTCACGGACAGCCCCGCCTATCAGTATTTTCTGGGCTGATAAAAAGCCGGCGGATAATTTTCCTGCCGGCTTTTTAATCTCAATCAATCGGTTATTTGACGAATTCGCTGAAGGTCAGCTCGTAGTGATCGCCGTCTTTATCATAGGAAATATAGCGCGGAAACTGCTCGCCGGCGTGTTTTTTCACGATAAAGGCTTTTTCACCGGTATGGAACTGGTAGGTGATTTCGGTGACGGTCTGGTTGTTAGATTTCACCTGACGTTCGGTTTTTTTCACGAACACATTGGTCATCGGGTACAGTTTTTTACCGTTGGTGATCTGAAAATTCACCGGTAATTTATCGTAATAACTCAGCTGAAAGGCCACCGTAAACAAATCGAAGGTCGGCATGGCCATCGTTTCTGTTTTCAGCCCGTCTTTGACTTTACCGTATTCGATGGTATTGCCGTGAATATTGGCTTTGGCATAGACTTTGTCGTTGCGGGTGTCCTGATAGCTGAGCATATTGAACTGGCGGTTGCTTTGCGTCCCGTTGGATTTAAATTTGATGTTATACAGCGGTACGTTAATCTGGGCGTTGACGTAATATTGTTTGCCGTCCGCGTTGAAGTGCACATAGGCGGGCATTAAATAATTGGAACTGTATTTAATATTGGTATTCAGATTCGCCCAAGCGGGTACGGCGAAGAGCGCGATAAGTAATACTTTGATCAGTTTCATTCTACTTCCCTCAAAATAAGATAAAAAGTATATACTTAGAGTTTATTTATGCGGATTAGTTCAGGCAAAGGGCAAACTTCGGCGCGCCGCCCCTTGCCGGTGAGATTAACGCGCCACAAAGCCCACTGCGTTATAAACCGCTTCCAGTGTGGCTTTGGCACGTTGCTGGGCTTTTCCCGCTCCCTGTGCCGCAATGTCTTTCAGCAGCGCTTCGTTGCTGCGGAAATGATGATAACGTTCCTGCAGCGCGCTGAGCATCGCCGAGACTTCATCCGCCACCGCACTTTTCAGATGACCGTACATTTTGCCGGCAAATTCCGCTTCCAGCTCGGCGACGGATTTGCCGCTGACACCGGCGAGAATATCCAGCAGGTTGGATACGCCGGCTTTATTCTGCAGATCATAACGGATGACCGGCGGCTCATCGGAATCGGTGACCGCGCGTTTGATTTTTTTCGCCACCGCTTTCGGATCTTCCAGTAAGCCGATGACGTTATTACGGTTTTCGTCGGATTTGGACATTTTCTTTTCCGGCTCCAGCAGGGACATCACGCGCGCGCCGGATTTCGGAATAAACACTTCCGGAATGGCGAAGTGCGGCCCGTACAGCGCATTAAAACGCTGTGCGATGTCGCGTGTGATTTCCAGATGTTGTTTCTGATCTTCGCCCACCGGCACTTGATTAGCCTGATAGAGTAAAATGTCCGCCGCCATCAGCACCGGGTAGGTAAACAGGCCGACGTTGACGTTTTCGGCATGGCGCGCCGATTTGTCTTTAAACTGGGTCATGCGTCCCATTTCGCCGAAATAGGTATAACAGTTCAGAATCCATGCCAGCTGGGCGTGTTCCGGCACATGAGACTGAATAAAAATGGTACTTTTCTGCGGGTCGATACCGCAGGCCAGATATAACGCCAGCACATCCAGCGTGGCTTTGCGCAGCGTGGCCGGATCCTGACGCACGGTGATGGCGTGCTGATCCACGATACAGAACAGGCATTCGTAATCGTCCTGCATGGCCACCCATTGACGCAGCGCGCCCAGATAGTTACCGATAGTCAGTTCGCCGGAAGGCTGAACACCGCTGAATACAACTGGTTTTGTCATGTTATTTTCCTTATTTTATTCTGTTTAAACAATGTGCAAAATTTGCGCGAAATCATCAAATACCCAATCCGGTTTTGATTCGGCGATAGGAATATTGTAGTTATAGCCGTAAGTCAGACCGACTACGGCGCAACCTGCCGCATGGGCGGCTAAAATATCGTTTCTGGAATCACCCACGAACAGTACCTGTTTCGGGTATAAGCCGAATTTGCCGCACAGATAATACAGCGGCGCCGGATGCGGTTTGATGGCGGGCAGCGACTGACCGCCGAGGGTTTCGCTGAATAGATGATCGATCCCGAAGGCTTTTAACACCGGCTGAACGTGTCGGGTCGGTTTATTGGTAATCACCGCCAGAATAAAGCCGCGCGCTTTCAACTGTTCCAGCGTTTCTTTGACATGCGGATAAAGGCGGCTGATATTGCACAGGTTTTCGCCGTAATGCACGCTGAAACGGGCTTTGACCTGCTCGAATTCTTCGTCTTTCAGTTGGCGGCCGCTGTGCTGTGCCGCCCATTCCAAGGCGCGGCCGATAAGAATATCCGCGCCGTTGCCGATCCAGGTTAACACTAATTGTTCCGAGGCTTGCGGCAAGCCGGATTCCGCCAGTGCGGCGTTTACCGACAGCGCCAGATCCGGCAGACTGTTAACCAGTGTACCGTCCAGATCGAAGCCGATAAGTTTAAATTGTGAAGTCTGTGATGTCATGGTTGCGTTACCGTTGCGAGTTGTTGGCGCATATCGTCGATGACCTTCCGATAATCCGCCTGATCAAAAATGGCCGAGCCCGCCACGAACATATCCGCGCCGGCACGGGCGATTTGTGCAATGTTATCGATTTTCACCCCGCCGTCCACTTCCAGATGAATATCGAAACCGCTTTCGTCAATGCGCCGGCGCGCCTGTTTTAATTTATCCAGCGTCGCCGGAATGAAAGACTGTCCGCCGAAGCCCGGATTGACCGACATCAGCAGAATAATATCCACTTTATCCATCACATAATCCAGATAGCTTAACGGGGTTGCCGGATTAAACACCAGACCGGCCTGGCAGCCGTTGTCGCGAATCAACTGTAGCGAACGGTCGATATGTTCGCTGGCTTCGGGATGAAAGGTGATATAGCTGGCGCCGGCTTTGGCAAAATCGGGAATCAGCCGATCCACCGGTTTGACCATTAAATGCACGTCGATCGGCGCACGGATCCCGTAATCGCGCAGGGCTTTGCAGACGGCGGGGCCGAAAGTGAGATTAGGTACATAATGATTATCCATTACATCGAAATGGATCAGATCCGCACCGCACTTCAGCACATTTTCGACATCGTCGCCCAGGCGGGCGAGATCCGCCGACAGAATAGATGGAGCGATTAAATAAGGTTTCATGTTATTCCTCTGAACTGGCGAAAATAAACAGGCTTTAGTGTACTACTTAACGGCGCAAAATTTAAGGAAATTATACAGTGAAATCATTATAATAACGCCATCGTCGGCTTTATTCGGATGGGTTATGGAACATTTCATTCAGGGATTTCTGATTTGCGCCGGTTTAATTGTCACTATCGGCGCACAAAATGCGTTTATTTTGAAACAGGGCTTACTCAGACAACATGTCTTTCTGGTGTGCGGACTGTGTTTTCTGTGCGATTGCCTGCTGTTTAGCATCGGTGTGTTCGGATTAGGCACATTTATCCGCCGGTTGCCCGCGGCGACGATAGGGCTTGCCGCGATCGGCGCGTTGTTTCTGACGCTGTACGGCGCGCGCGCATTTCTTTCCGCTTATCGCGGCAACACCGCGCTGGTGGTGGCGCAGGGCGGCAATACGCAAAGCCTGTGGAAAACCTTGTGGTTTACCTTGGCCATCACCTTATTAAATCCGCATGTTTATCTGGATTCGATCGTGATTATCGGCGGCATCGCCGGTACATTAGCGGAGGCAGCAAAAATCGGCTTTCTGCTCGGGGCGATCAGCGCCTCGGGACTGTGGTTTTTCGGCATCGGTTACAGCTCCAAACTGCTGATTCCGTTTTTTAGACGGCCGATAACCTGGCGACTGCTGGATGCGATAACGGGGATTATTATGTGGGGTATTGCCTTCGGGCTGATACGCTACGGCATCGAAACTTATCAGGGCGTTTGACACGCCCTTCCGTGGTGCGGCTTATCGGCGAACCGCAATGGCTTCGATTTCAACGCCCACATCTTTCGGCAGACGCGCCACTTCCACACAGGAACGGGCAGGAAAATTCGGATGCCCGTGTTGGCTGAAGAAACGTTCGTATTCCGCGTTGAGCGCCGCAAAGTCATTTAAATCTTTCACAAACACGGTGGTTTTCACAATATCGGCCACCGTCAGCCCCGCCTGTTCGATAATCGCTTTGATATTTTCCAGCGATTGACGCGCCTGGGCGGTAATATCGGCGGCGATTTCGCCGTTGACCGGATTAACCGGAATTTGTCCGGAGGTGAAGACCAGATTGCCCAAATCGACCGCCTGAACATAAGGGCCGATAGCGGCAGGCGCGTTTTCCGTATGAATAATTTTGCTCATGGTTATTTCCTTATTGTTGTGAGGTAAGCCGGCTTATTGTACTCCGTTATGCCGAAACTTACAGCCCGTTTAACGCATTGATGAGGCGAATTTCCTCGAATTGCGGCAAATCCGATAAAAAAATCGACCGCACTTTAATCTTATTTTCCGCCAGTAATTTTGCCCGTTGCGTGCCGGCCAGCAGCGGGCTGTCGGGGGTGAACCATTGACCGTGGCGGCGGAACACCAGATTGCCGATGGAGCAATCCGTCACTTTACCCCGTTTAATAATGATGATTTCATCGCAGCCGCCTTTTTGCCGCAGCAGTTCGTCGAATATCCGCCGGTCGCTGTATTTCAGCCCGTAATCGATATGGTCGCAAATCACCGGCTGAAAAGTGCGGTAGATTTTCCGCCGGTAAGGCAGGCAGCGGATTTGATAGGTTTCCCGGTTGTAATCCACCCGACAGCGTAGCAACGGTTCGCTATGCAGGGACAAAAGTGCGGTGGATTTTTGAATAATTTCTTTCAGATCGAACACCTTTGCCGGTTTGTCGCGGTAAAATGCCGCCAGCGAGCGGGCATAACGTTGTTGGTGTAAGGCGAGATTGCGAATTTCGCCTCGTTCGATGCAAAGGGTTTCAAATAACGGGTACATGCTTAAATCCTGCGTTGATTTGGGCTTAGGGGAACATACACTTTCTCGATTAACTCGCGGTATTCATCATCGACATTGCTTTGGATGGTAATGCCGCCGCCGCTGCGGAAATACAGCCGCTTGTCCCGCTGTTCAATAAAGCGGATCGCCACCGCACTTTGTAATCCGTCGCCGCTGAAAACACCGAAAATTCCGCTGTAATAGCCCCGCTTCTGCTGTTCCGCGCGGCGGATGATTTGCACCGTTTTTTCTTTCGGCGCACCGCTGATGGAACCGGCGGGCAGCAGAGTGGCCAGTAGCGAACCGATACGCGCCTGCCAGTTGTGCGCCAGTTCACCGCAGATTTCCGAACTGGTCTGCAAAATCGCACCGTTTTGCGTGTTGATCTTCTCCACATAACGAAAACGGGTCACGCGGATATTATGCGCCACCATGGCGAGATCGTTGCGCATAAGATCGACAATGGTGTAATGCTCGCGCTGTTCTTTCTGCGAATCCAGCAACTGCCGTTCGGCCTGCGCCGCGTCGGCATTAATGGTGCCTTTCATCGGATAGGTATAAATTCTGTTGTGCGCGATACTGACGAAAGGTTCCGGCGAGAAACAGACGAATTGGTCTTTAAACAGCAGTTTATATTTGGCCTCCGAATGTAAAAACAGCTGGGCCAAATTGTAGTTGGTCTGAATTTCGGTCGGATAAGTGAGATTCAGCAGGTAAGAATTGCCGTTTTGTAATTCCTGCTGAACCAAGCGAAAACCCCGTTGATATGCGGCAAAGGGCATCGGCTGCCGAATGAAGAGAAAATCTTCCGGCGGGCGTTCGGCGTGCCGCGGCGCATTGTGCATGCCGGGCAGGCAGAAAAACACATCCTGTTCCGGCGCCTGTTGCAGCGGGCAGATAAACGGTTTTTGCTGTTCAAAATCGATCAGAAAGAAAAAAGGCTGTTGTTGTCTGCCGAATTGATCGGCCTGACGGATAAAGCGATTAAATGGCATAACGTCGGTGAATTTAGTAAGATAGCGCAATGTTAAATAGCGATTTTATCTCAGTAGCCAAGATGAATACAAATTTATTGGTAGTCAATAATCACGATTCGTTTACTTATAATCTGGTGGAATTGATCCGCCGGCTGGGCGTGCCGTTCACGTTGGTGAATACGGAGGCGCTGGAGACGACAAAGTGCGCGCCGTTCAGTCATATTCTGATTTCACCCGGCCCCGATGTGCCGGAGGCTTATCCGCAGCTGTTTGCCATGTTGGCGGGTTGTTATCAGGAAAAATCCGTGCTGGGCGTGTGCCTCGGTCATCAGACGCTGTGTGGTTTTTTCGGCGCCGGTTTGTATAATCTGCCGCAGGTTCGCCACGGGCAGAGAAAAACCCTGCAAGTGCGGTCGGATTGCGCGCTGTTTCGCGGCTTGCCGCAACGGTTTCAGGTGGGGCTGTATCATTCCTGGGCGGTGGCGGCGGAAAATTTCCCGCCGGCGCTACAGGTCACGGCGGTTTGCGAGGATAATGTGATTATGGCGGTGCAACACCGCAGCCTGCCGCTTTACGGCGTGCAGTTTCATCCGGAATCCTATATGTCCGAATTCGGTTATCAGTTGTTAGCCAACTGGATAAATAGTTAAAACTATCGATTTTTATAAATTGATAGAATAATGCTATTAAATCTATTATTCATACCCATTTTATTTGTAGGTGATTTTTGCCTATGATGTTCTCCGACAAAACACATAAGGAGAGCATACTATGACAACTAATACCATCGGATTAAATCGCAATGCGGCGCAAAAACTGGCCGCCGAATTAAATAACCTGTTAGCCACTTATCAGGTTTTCTATATGAATGTACGCGGTTACCACTGGAATATCAAAGGGGTGAATTTCTTTGAACTGCATGCCAAATTTGAAGAAATTTACGATGATCTGATCGTGAAAGTGGACGAAATCGCCGAACGTATTCTGACCTTGGGCTATACGCCGAGCAACGCATTCAGCGATTATCTGACCAAATCCCTGATCAAAGAACATGTCGGGGCAAGCAGTGCGCAAGCCTGTTTAAGCGGTACGCTGGCGGGCTTTCAAACCCTGTTGAAACAGCAGCGCGAGATTCTGGCCATTGCCGGCGAAGCCGATGATGAAGGTACCGCATCGCAAATGAGCGATTACATCAAAGAACAGGAAAAACTGGTCTGGATGTTTACCGCCGCCTGCGCAAGCTGCCATAACGCATAATAAAAAATTCAGCAAAAAAGCACCGCACTTCAGGTATCGCCCGAAAGTGCGGTGTGTTTTTAGTCAGTTTTGTGCAAATTAATATTTGCTGGCGTCGTAACCGTAGTAAGCGTTGGTCAGAATCACTTCCATATCTTCCACTAACGGTAAGCGTGGATTGGCCGGTGAGCATTGGTCTTCAAAGGCAAGCAGCGCGACGTCGCGACGGGCGTCCATCCAGACCTGTTCGTCCAGTCCCTGTTCTTTAAAGGACATTTTCAAACCGACTTTGACGGCCAGATCATAGCAGGCCTGCGCGAAGGATTTCACCCCTTCCGCCGGTGTGGCGCAAGGCAGCCCCAGCATGCGTGCGATTTCCTGATATTTCACATCCGCTTTGTAGTAATTGTATTTCGGCCAGGTCGCGGTTTTTTGCGGGCGTGTGCCGTTATAGCGGATGACGTGCGGCATTAAAATCGCATTGGTACGTCCGTGCGGCGTATGGAAACGGCCGCCGATTTTGTGCGCCAGCGAGTGATTCATGCCCAAGAACGCATTGGCGAACGCCATCCCCGCCATGGTAGAGGCGTTGTGCATTTTTTCACGCGCCTGCTCGTCTTTTTCTTTGACCGAACGTTCCAGATTTTCAAATACCAGTTTAATCGCTTGTAGCGCCAGACCGTCGGTGAAATCGTTCGCCAGTACGGACACATAGGCTTCGGTGGCGTGGGTTAACACGTCTAAACCGGTATCCGCCGCCACATGTGCCGGCACGGTCATCACCAGCGCCGGGTCAACGATGGCGACGGTCGGGGTTAAGGAATAGTCGGCAATCGGGTATTTTTTATCCCCTTCGGTAATCACCGCAAACGGTGTCACTTCAGAACCGGTGCCGGAGGTGGTCGGAATACCGACAAAGCGGGCTTTACGGCCTAATTGCGGGAATTTGAACGCGCGTTTGCGGATATCCATAAATTTCTGCACCAAATCGCGGAAATCCACTTCCGGTTGTTCATAGAACAGCCACATAACTTTCGCCGCATCCATGGACGAACCGCCGCCCAGTGCGATAATGGTATCCGGTTTATAGCTGCGGATTAATTCCACCCCGCGGCGTACGGTTTCGATGCTCGGATCCGGTTCCACATCGGCGAATAACTGGTAGGTGACGTGATTGCCGCGGGCGGTAATCTGTTTGGCGATTTTTTCCACAAAGCCTAAATCCACCATGGTACGGTCGGTTACGATCACCACGCGTTCCATTCCTTTCATGGATTGTAAATATTGAATTGAGTCGCGCTCAAAGTAGATTTTTGAAGGCACTTTAAACCATTGCATATTATTTCTCCGTCTTCCCACCCGTTTGATATTTAATAAATTGACCGCACTAACGTTGTTGCCGACCGAGTTTTTACCGTAAGAGCCGCAACCTAACGTCAGGGAAGGGAGGAAGGAGTTATAAACGTCACCGATACCGCCGAAAGTGGACGGCGAATTCCAGATCACGCGAATGGCTTTTACCCGTTCGCCGAAGGCTTTTGCCAGCTGCGCATCCTTGGTGTGAATGGCGGCGGAGTGACCCAAGCCGTTAAATTCCACCATCGCTTCCGCCAGATTGACCCCTTCATCGGTGGAACGGGATTTCAGCAATGCCAGCACCGGCGAGAGTTTTTCGCGGGTTAACGGTTCTTTCGGGCCGACTTCTTTACATTCCGCCAGCAGAATGTTGGTCTGTTCCGGCACGCTGAAGCCGGCCTGTTGGGCAATCCAGTGCGCCGGTTTGCCCACCACATTGGCATTCAGCTTGGCGCCCGCGCAGTTAGCGCTGTTGGCTTTGGCACCGAACATAAATTCTTCCAGCAGGGCTTTTTCTTTTTTATTGACCAGATACACGCCGTAGGATTTCATTTCCTGCACGAATTCGTCGTACACTTCCTGATCCACGATAGCCGCCTGCTCGGAAGCACACACCATACCGTTATCAAAGGCTTTCGACATCACGATATCATGTACCGCCTGTTTGATATCCGCCGATTTTTCCACATAAGCCGGCACGTTACCCGCCCCGACGCCGAGCGCCGGTTTACCGCAGGAATAAGCGGCTTCCACCATTGCGTTACCGCCGGTGGCGAGAATTGTCGCAATGCCCGGATGTTTCATTAGGGCGCCGGTGCCTTCCATGGACGGGGTTTCGATCCATTGGATACAGTTTTTCGGTGCGCCCGCCGCAACCGCCGCATCATAGACAATACGCGCCGCATGAGCGGAAGATTGCTGAGCGGAAGGGTGGAAGGCAAAGACAATCGGGTTACGGGTTTTTAAGGCGATTAAAGATTTGAAAATGGCGGTGGAGGTCGGGTTGGTGGTCGGGGTAATACCGCAGATAACGCCGACCGGGTCTGCGATTTCGGTGATTCCCGTCACATCGTCTTCGCTGATGATACCGACGGTTTTCAGATTGCGCATATTGTTGACCACATATTCGCAGGCAAACAGGTTTTTGGTCGCCTTGTCTTCAAATACCCCGCGGCCGGTTTCTTCATAAGCGTGCATGGCGAGAATGCCGTGCTGATCGAGCGCCGCCACGGAGGCTTTGGCCACGATGTAATCCACTTGCTTCTGATCCAGCAGGCGGAATTGCTCCAGCGCTACCAAACCTTTTTCCACCAGCGCATTGACTTCCGCCTGAGCCGGGCTAACTGCGTTTTCGACAGTGTTACTCATAATGATTTCTCCTAAAGTTTACAAATATAAAAAATTTTCCTGAGCAAAATTATACTCAGTCGGAGGAAGGGATAGCCAATAATTTAACGAGAAAAAGGCTAAACTGTGATCTAGATCAAATTGGATAAAATTTCTTATTTAACAACTAATTAACATAAAATAAACAATGAATTTTTCCTTCATAAAACGGATTTTTCGTGCCGTCGCGATGACACATTCATTGCGCGTTATCGGCTGACGTTTGCGCTATTCTGCCCGCGTTATAAGCAAAAAATCAACAATAGGAAAGGGCAAAGCCGGTATTCATTTGAAGCGTTATTTCATGTCATAAAATTGATGTTCGCCGACAAAAAACACTCACCGCGGCTTATCAAGTGCGGTGGTTTTTCGGCTTATTTTTCATACCAAATCTCATTGATATACAGCATCACCCGGCCTGCTGGCGTGGCGACGCTGACTTCGTCGTCAACCTGTTTGCCGATAAGCGCACGGGCGACGGGGCTGTCGATGGAAATCCAGTTTTTAGTCGGATCGAATTCGTCGCAGCCGACGATGCGGTAGCGGTTTTGTTCGCCGTCTTCATTTTCCAGCGTCACCCACGCGCCGAAAAAGACTTTGCCCTCCTGCCGCGGGTGATAATCGACAATTTGCAGCACTTCCAGCCGTTTAGTCAGAAAACGTACGCGCCGGTCGATTTCACGCAGGCGGCGTTTTCCGTAAATATATTCGGCATTTTCGCTGCGATCGCCGAGTGCCGCGGCGTCGGAAACCGCTTGGGTGACTCGCGGACGCTCCTCTTTCCAGAGGTATTTTAATTCCTGATCTAAGGCATTCCAGCCGGCACGGGTAATATAATTTGATTTCGCCATAGTGAATATTGCATAAATTGCTCAATTTATTACGCGAATTTAACGAATTTTCGAATAACTGTTTGAGCGTGATGTATAAAAACAGTATCCTATACAAATTTCACTTTAATAATCAACAATTATAATGATGTTAAATCAACAAATCTCACATATTATCGCCGACGAACTTGCGGTACAGCCTCAACAGATTCTGGCCGCGATTCAGTTGCTGGATGACGGTAACACCATTCCTTTTATTGCCCGCTACCGCAAAGAAGTCACCGGCGGGCTGGACGATACGCAGCTGCGTCATTTTGAAACCCGCCTGATTTACCTGCGCGAGCTGGAAGAGCGTCGCCAGAGTATTTTGAAATCCATCGGCGAACAGGGCAAGCTGACGACGGCGCTACGCGAGCAAATCGAGCGCACGCAAAGCAAAACCGAGCTGGAAGATCTGTATCTGCCGTATAAACCGAAACGCCGCACCAAAGGTCAGATCGCCATTGAAGCGGGGCTCGAACCGCTGGCGGATTTATTGTGGAACCAGCCGGATAATGATCCGGAACAGGCGGCCGCGGCCTATATCGATGCGGACAAAGGCTTTGCCGATGCTAAAGCAGTGCTGGACGGTGCGCGCTATATTCTGATGGAACGTTTTGCCGAAGATGCGCAATTACTGGCGAAAGTCCGTCGCTATCTACAGCAAAGTGCGGTCATTATTTCGCACGTTTTGGCGGGCAAAGAGCAGGACGGCGAAAAATTCCGCGATTATTTCGCCCATCAGGAATTGCTGCGCACTGTGCCGTCTCACCGGGCGCTGGCGATGTTCCGCGGGCGTAATGAAGGCGTGCTACAGTTAAGTTTAAACGCCGATCCCGAGCAGGAAGAAGGCGTGCGCCACAGCTATTGCGAAGAGATTATCCGTGAACATCTGGGCGTGCATTTTACCCATCAGGCGGCGGATAAATGGCGCGAGCAGGTAATCAGCTGGACTTGGCGGATTAAAATTTCCCTGCATCTGGAAACGGAATTGATGGGAACGCTGCGCGAGCGGGCGGAAGAGGAAGCGATCAACGTTTTTGCCCGCAATCTGACCGCACTTTTAATGGCGGCGCCGGCGGGGGCGAAAAATACCATGGGGCTGGATCCGGGGCTGCGTACCGGGGTGAAAGTGGCGGTAGTGGACAACACCGGTAAATTGCTGGCAACAGACACGGTTTATCCGCACACCGGGCAGACGGAACGCGCTATGCTTGCGCTGTCTCAGCTGATTAAACGGCACCAAGTGGAATTAATCGCCATCGGCAACGGCACGGCGTCGCGTGAAACCGAGCGCTTTGCCAAAGCGGTGATCAAACAGCTGGAGGGCAACAAACCGCAAACCGTAGTGGTGAGCGAAGCGGGCGCTTCGGTGTATTCCGCTTCCGAATTGGCGGCGCAGGAATTCCCTGCGCTTGACGTGTCGTTGCGCGGTGCGGTATCCATTGCGCGCCGGTTGCAGGATCCGCTGGCGGAACTGGTGAAAATCGAGCCGAAAGCCATCGGCGTCGGACAATATCAGCATGATGTCAATCAAAGTCAGCTGGCGCGTAAACTGGACGCGGTGGTGGAAGACTGCGTTAACGCGGTGGGCGTCGATCTGAATACCGCCTCGGCGCCGTTGCTGGCGCGGGTGGCCGGTATGACCAAAACGCTGGCGCAGAATATTGTTGCCTATCGTGATGAAAACGGACGCTTTCACAGCCGTCAACAACTGAAAAACGTGCCGCGTTTAGGGCCGAAGGCGTTTGAACAATGCGCCGGCTTTATGCGTATCGCGCAGGGAGAAAATCCGCTGGATGCCTCCGGCGTGCATCCGGAAGCCTATCCGGTGGTAGAAAAAATACTGCGCGCCACCGAACAGTCCATTCAGGATCTCATGGGTAATGCCGGTGCGGTACGCCGGCTTGATGCCAAACAGTTTATTGACGCGCAATTCGGCTTGCCGACGGTGCAGGATATTTTTAAAGAGCTGGAAAAACCGGGGCGCGATCCGCGCGGCGAGTTTAAAACCGCCAGTTTTATGGACGGGGTGGAAGACATCAGCGATCTGAAAGCGGGCATGATACTGGAAGGCACGGTTACGAATGTGACCAATTTCGGCGCCTTTGTGGATATCGGCGTACATCAGGACGGGCTGGTGCATATTTCTTCTCTGTCGGATAAATTTGTGGAAGACCCGCATCAGGTGGTGAAAACCGGTGATATTATCAAAGTCAAAGTGCTGGAGGTGGATGCAGCGCGTAAACGTATTGCGCTGACTATGCGCTTAGCGGAAAGTGCGGTTAAAAATTCATCAAAAACCGACCGCACTTTAGCCGCCAAAGGACGCGCTGAGCCGCGTGAACCACGCCACAGCCGCGCCAATCACGGCGGCAATAATGCGATGGGCAATGCCTTTGCCGATGCGTTAAAAAACTGGAAAAAATAAAAGGATAACGGAATGACAAAAAATACGTTTGTAGTCGGCTTTATGCTGTTTGCCATTTTTTTTGGCGCGGGCAATTTGATTTTTCCGCCGAAACTGGGGTTTGAAAGCGGGACTGAATTCTGGCCGTCGATTACCGGCTTTGTGCTGACCGGTATCGGCTTGCCGCTGCTCGGCATTGTGGTCAGCGCCTTTTATAAAGGCGGTTATAAAGAAGCGCTGAAACAGATCCATCCGCTGTTTTCGCTGGTGCTGTTGGTGGCGATTTACCTTTCGATCGGGCCTTTTTTTGCCGGCCCGCGTACCGGTGCCACCGCCTATGAAATCGCGATTGTGCCTTTTGTCGGCGAGCCGGGCGCGTTGTCAAAATTCTTATTTTGTCTGGTGTATTTCGCCCTCACGCTGTGGCTGAGCCTGAATCCGTCCAAAATGGTGGATCGCATCGGGGCGGTGCTGACGCCGGTATTACTGCTTTCTATTATTGCGCTGGTGATTAAAGCCTATTTTATGTTGAGCGGCAGCGATGTTGTGCATGTGCCGCAAGCGGATAAATCGCCGTTTTTTAACGGCATTATCAACGGCTATTTTACCATGGACGCACTGGCTTCAATTGCCTATTCCGTGATTGTGATCAATGCGATTAAGGCAAAAAGCGCCGATCATACTTCATTGCAGAAACAAACCATTCAGGCGGGCATTATCGCGGCAGTGGCGTTAGGCGTGATTTATGTTTCGCTCGGCTGGATCGGTAATCATTTAGCTTTGGGGCCGGCGGAACTGGCGGCGTTGACGGCGAAAAATCAGGATCTGGGCACTTATATTTTAAATGATGCCACCGCCATGGCATTCGGTGAGCTGGGGCGTACCTTACTGGGCGTGATCGTATCGCTGGCCTGTTTAACCACGGCGGTCGGGCTGGCGGTGTCAGTCAGCGAATATTTCAATGAAATCTATCCTAAAATTTCTTACCGCACTTATGTGATTTTATTTTGTCTGATCAGTTTTGCGATTGCCAATTTAGGCCTGAAAGAAGTGATCAGTAAGTCTTTACCGGTGCTGCTGGTGTTATATCCGATTTCCATGACGGTGATTTTATTGCTGTTGATTAACCTGTTCGTTCCGCTGCCGTTACTGGCGCATCGCCTTTCTTTGGGGCTGGTGTCGGTGATTTCAATTTTATCGGTAATCGGTATCGAACACATTGAATTTATCGAACAGCTGCCGTTGAAATCTTACTCGATGGAATGGCTGCCGTTTGCCGCAATCGGTCTGGTTATCGGCTATTTATTGCAGGGCATGCGTAAGAAAAGCAAACGGGTCGTGCGTTAATCATCAAAAAAATAGCTTAATGTATTTAACATTAAGCTATTGATTTTTTTATGGTGCGGTTAATTTCGTTTTAGTCATCCCCGACCACATTATCGTCAGCAGCACGAGCGCGGCGGCGACGGATAACATGGCGCCGATGATTTCAACAAATAACAGTCCTTCAAATATGGGTTTGGAGATAATATTATCAAACTGCGTCAGAATGAAGCCGCTGATATAAATCCAAAGTCCCCAGGTCACTAAATCCATTAGCAGTGTTTTCGTCTTTACTTTCCAGTGTAATTGACGGCTTTTATTAATGATCATTAAGTTCTGTAATTGAAGTGGTGACATTTAAACTCCTCTGTCAGGACTAATCCAAACGGCAAGTTTGGATTTATTTCTAAAAATCGCTTTCGGTATGCCCAAAAGCAGCGTAACTGTATTCAGCAACCAATAAGCCCATGGATACCAAATACAGGAAATCGCATAACGGATTAATCCTTTCTCATAACGGCTATCAATATAAATGCTGCAAATACATTGCATGATGAAGGTTAAAAACAACACCGAAATATTGGTTTTCAGAAATGTCATATCGGTTTGCGGCGGATTTCCCACGGCGAACTTATACAGCGTCACCAGCGTGATGCCCAACAGCAACATCGCCCAGGCGGCGGTAATGAAATATTCGATATACATCGGCCATAAGCGACGGTTTCTTAAGCGCCAGACGCGCGGAAAATATTTGATAATCACTTCCGCCCCGCCTTGCGCCCAACGTAAACGCTGTTTGAACAAACCGCGTAGGCTTTCGGGCATCAATACCCAGCACAATGCGCGCGGTTCGTAATAAATATCATAACCGGCGGTTTGCAGTTTCCAGCTGACGTCGATGTCTTCGGTAATCATATTGGTGCTCCAGCCGCCGATTTTTTGCATCGCATCTTTGCGAAACAGGCAGCACACGCCGGAGACGGTAAATATCGTACCCATTAGGCTTTGCGCCCGCTTGATTAAACCGATAATGGAGCTGAATTCCGACACTTGCAGGCGCCCCAGAATGGTACTGCGGTTACGGACGCGGGGATTGCCGGTAACCGCGCCGTATTTCGGGTTGTTTTCCAGTGCGTTCACCATATATCCGAGCGCGGAATAATCGAGTATCGCATCACCATCGATACAGGCGACGTATTTCCCTCTGGCAATGCTGAGGGCATTATTCAGTGCGCTGGCTTTGCCGGCATTTTCCTGATGCAGCGGCACGATTTTGGCATCGGTTTGCGCCCATTTGTCGATAATTTTTCCCGTGTTATCTTTGCTGCCGTCATTAATAAAAATTAATTCATAGCTGGGATAATTCAGCTTTAATAAGTGCGGTATGGATTCATCCAGATTATCCGCTTCGTTGTAGCACGGGATCATCACGCTGACCATGGGAATCTTATCCGGCGTTAAGTTGCGGAAATTCACTTTCTGCTTTTTCTTTTCGATAAAAAGAAAGTAAATGATGCCGGCGGCAGACCAATAAAACGCCATGACCGCCGGATAGCTGAACACAAATAAGCCGAGAATTTCGAGTAGCATTGAAGGTTCCTTAGCCATTATTTGGAGATATCTTTATTAACTGACATATAAGGTTTCATCAGTTTGATCGCCGGTTGATTCGTGACGAAGTTATCCGGGTAATAACCAAAATTGTTCACTCCTTGCTGTTGCAGCAATTTAATCCAATCGACCAGCTCTTTGGCATCGATTGGTTTTTGGGTTCGCCAGTTGACCGCTTGAAATTCAAACAACACTTTATTCGGATTCACATCCAGCGTTTTAACCCGCTGAATTAATTCCTTGAACCAATCGTAAGCCTGAGCTTTGGAAATAGGCTGTTCGTTTTCCATATACGGCATCGCCATAATGGCGGTGGTATCGTAGTGTTTGGTGAATTCCACAAAATTCTGCGCAAACCAGGTTTCCGCTTCCGGTTCGGTAATCAGCGAGGCGTAAATATTCCGCGCGGTTTTCAGGTTTTCTCTGCCGTTCCAGAAATAAGGCACCAAGGCTTCTTTCAGTTCATCGGTAAATCGGATCAAATCCGCCGTTTTGGAATGACCGTTCAGATCCGCACGGCTGTCGGCCGGTTTGCCTTCAAAGTCGGTCAAAAAGGCGTCATCATGGAAAAGGATGCCGTTAAATTTGGCATAAAAGGCAAGATCCTGATAAATCGATTTAATCACTTCTTTGTTTTGCCGGTTATAAGGTGACAGTCGCAGATAATGCGAATCGGACGGGCGATTCGTTCTTGAATCCGTCACATATTGATAGCTGTTATTCGATTGGCGTAAATCGAATGCCAGTACCGGCATCCAGGCATAAACTTTCACGCCGGTGCGGGTGCTTAGCTGCCAGGCGACGCGGCTGAATAAATCCGCTTTGACCGGCAGGTATTTATTCGGAAAATATAATGCGTCGGCGACTCCGTTACCGTCCTGATCGGCAAAGGCTTGTAAATAAACGGTGGTGACGCCGTAGTTATGAATGCGTTCGATTAAATCGTCAAAGTTCTTTTGCTGTTGCACCGGATTCGGATCGTAAAGGTAATCCAGATCAACATGCACCACCCGTTGAATCGGGTTATCCTGTTCTTTGTTTTCCAGATATTCCGCGATCGTCGTGATATCGGTTTCCGCATCCAGTAATAAACGGCCTACATATCGATCGCCAGCACGGTTGATTTTCTTACTGTTTAACGAAAAGTAATGGGTAAAGCCGTTGCGTGCGGCGATATTTACCGCCGTTTCGTTAAACTGCCCGTACGGCCAGACCATCACGCGCGGCGCTTTGCCCGCGCCGGTTCGGATTGCATCGGCCGAGCCGGCAAAGTCATGTTGTAAACGGGATTGGTATTGTGCTTCGGTTTCGTATTTGCCGTTTTGATAAGTGGGCGCGATAACCGCCGGCAAAGAACTGCCCGCCGGATTCGCTTTAACCCCGTGGTGCAGATCATTAGTGTGCGAGGCGATTTCCACTAAACCGCTACGCTGCATTTCCATAATTTGCCGCCAGTCGGTAAAGGCCGAGCGGGCGAGTTTGGCATCGCCGTATTGAATGGTCGAATTGGCGGGCGCATTGATCCAACCGGTTACCGGAGCAAAAACCGCTGCGTAATGATAGGCTTGTAATAACGGATAAATAACGCTGTACATGGTTTCATAGCCGTCATCAAAACTGAGCAATACCGCTTTGTCCGGTAATTCGCCGCGGCCTTCTTCCGCATCAATGATTTGCTGCCAGCTGACGACGTTGTAACCGTTGGTTTTCAACCAGTTAAAATGTTCGATCAGCATGGTGGCGGGAATGGTTTGCGGCAAATAATATTTGTCTTTTTGAGCCGCACTTTCGTCTATCACGGAATGATAAGCCAGTACGCCGTATTCGTTATTTTTGGCCTGTACGCCGAAAGTGATAAACGACAGGCAGATGATGATAGTTGCTTGATAAAGTTTTTGTAAAAACATTGTTCTCAGTTCCCGTCAATTAGAAATAAATAGAAAAATTCAGATTGGCAAAATTGTTAAATTCCGCATCGCCGTCATAAATGTTTTTCTTACGTCCGATTTCGTAAGTTATGCCGGCCTTTTTGCCGATCCGCCATTCGTGCCCGTAGCTCACCGACCAGGAATTTTCACTCGCTTCGTCACTTTGATTAAAGTGGCCGACACTGCCTTTGAGATGATGGGTGAGAATCAGCGCGTAATTCATCGGCTGCAAATAACTCAGATCCGCACCGAACTCAATGTTGCGGCTGTGAGACGGGTTGTAATAGGCGGCGGAGGAGATGTCGTCGTTTTTTTGATAGTCGAAACGCAGACTGTTATTGAGTTCCCAGCGATCGTGTTTAAAACTTTCGACATTCGCCCAGAAAAATGCGGAACGACGCAGGTTATCGTCGTCGAATTTCATTACATTAACTCCGCCGCTCATTTGCAGGCGGTCGCTGTAGGTGTAATTTGCGGCAAAGCCGATATCTTTGCTGTAAACCGCCTGATTAATGGCTTTTAACGGCGTTTCGCTGCCGTTTGAATTGCCGCTGAGGGTGAAAGCCCAGCTGTCATTCAAGGTATAAGCGATATTGGCGGAAAAATAGGCTTTATCGTTGAGCTTAATGCCTTTACCCGCTTCCAGATTAAGTGTGAAAGGGTAAAAATTAACGATACCACCGGCGCCGATGCGTTGCTGTTTCAGGTTTTTCTCACGGGTCGGCGAGTTGTTAGCCAGATAATGCACATAAGCCTGATGACCGTTTTGGCTTTTGCCGGAATAAAGATAATATTCCTGACTGACTTCGTTGCTCTGACTGTCCTGCGGGAAGGTTTTATGCTGAATACCGAAAGATGCGGTAAATTTCGGCGCACTTAACAGGGCATAACGTTCAAGCAGACTGGTCGAGTCTTCTTTGTCCTGCGGCGATAATTGCGCGATGATTTCACTGGCGCCTTGCCAGTCTCCGCGGTCAAGCAGGATATTGGCGCGTAAGGCTTGGTAACTTTTTTGATCCTGCGGGCGTAAAAAGCGGGAGGCTTTTTTCGCTAAGATAAGGGCGTCGTCATAGCGGTAACGCGAACGCTCCAGTTCACTTAGTGCCATCATTGTCCAGGGATCGCCCGGCGTTTTTGTGGTCAGGCGATCGGTGAGCAGCTCGACGGCTTCAGCGGTATTGCCGCGCCAGTGAGTTAAATTCACGCGGGCAAAGAATAACGTGTCGTAGTTATTATTGACAATCCGGTATTTACGCGTGTAATCATTGATGAAAAGCGGCTCATTGATTTGATCTAAATAATCCTGCGCCAAGGTAAAATAACCGGCATCGCTTGATGCGTTGACCAGTTTATATAATAAGTCGCTGCGTACTTTTTGATTATTTTGCCGTTCCTGCTGCGCCAGTTTTTGATAAATCTCCAATGCCTTAAAAGGCGAACCGGTACGCAGCAGCGCATCGGCGTAGGCCTCATCCACATAGGCCGGCAACGGTTTTCCGGCTGCCGATAACGTCGCATAATCGGCAAATACTTGTTCGGAGTTATGCAACCGTTGCGCTATCACTAGACGATCCTGTAATGCCTGCTGATAAAGTGCGGTGGTTTTTTCTTGTGTTTCCAGCACTTTCGTTAATTGAGCATAGGATTGATTCAGCTGGGATTTTGATGCGGCGTTGCCACGGCTTACATTAAGCGCACCGGCATGATCCTGCCAGGCGCGATCCTTATCGCTGAATAAATCGGGATAGTCGGCAGTGAGCTGGCTTTGCAGCGGATAGATACGGTATTTGGCGGCAAGCCGATAGAGCCTTAAGGCCAGATCTTTGTTATCCGGCTGCGCGGCCAGCGCTTTTTGCCAGCGCCCCAGTTTGCTGATATCCGCCTCGGTGTGATCGGCAAGGTAATCGGCCGCATCCCGATAGCCGGCATCCTGACCGAATTGCTTGCTGTATAAGCGCAGATAATGTTGCGCCTCCTGATATTTGCCTGATTCCGTGGCAACCAGCGCACTGCCCAATAAACCGTTCGGATTGGACGGATATTGTTGGCGCAGCTGCGAATAAAAGTCATACGATAATTGAAATTGTTTTTCATTTCTTGCCGCACGCGCCAGATTTTCCAGCTCATTGGCGGAAAAGGTATTGATATTGCAGTGCGGGCAGACATTCAGCACTTGTTTAAAATCGCCTTTCCGCATGAGCAGCGCGATTAGATCATCGCGCACTTTATTATTCCGCGTGTCGGTATAAAGCTGTGTCAGCTGCGTGATGGCGCGGTTCAGTTGTTCATCCCCCTGTCGGGATAAAATAACGCTCTCTTCACGCTGTTTATCAATGCGGGATAAGGACGCAGCCGGTGCGTCCGGCGCATGAAATAACGTCAGACAGGATAGGGTTAATAAACTGTGTTTAAAATTAAATTTGTTCATAATGTACGAATAAATAAAATGGTTATAAAAGCTTATAAGTGTATTAATAAGAATTTGAAATAGAATTCAGATTCTTATTCCCTTAATAAATAAAACCGTTTTATATGACAAAAGCGTTAAATAGCTTTGTATCGGCGGTCTGATATCAATATAGTTTTAATATGTTAATACTTAATTCTATTAATGACTGACTGGTATCAGCTGTGTTTGATTAATTTTGGCTAAGATTTAAATTGAGATTGTTCGATTAAAATATGCTTAAATCGTGTAGTGCTATTTTATCGTCAAGTTTTGGTGATTTTGTAATCATATGTAAAGCTGTGTAAGATTGCAGAAAAGAACTGTTGGCTAAATGTTTTTATTTTGTTAAAAATATATTGCAAATGGAGTGTATATTTCATATTTTTTGGACACAATAACCTTGTTCTGTTTACGGTTTATTTTTAATCTCGCCAATCCAATCAGTTATGACGTTTTGATGGAGTTTTCCTATTATTTTTTAGCGGAGTAGTCAGAAAGAGGTAGGTGAATAAATTCGGCTGAAAACGGTCTATTATTTTAATTTAACCGCTTTGAATGAGTTAATAATAATGACGTCCGTTTATTTTTGCGTTTATTGATATTATCAACTTGCTTTCAGATTCAATATTTGTTTTTTATCAGGGCGGTTTTGAGTCTGATGTAATATAATGCTTTAATCATTTGGCTGCAAATAAATATGCCGACAGCAAAAACGGCCGGAATAAATCGACGACCGTTTTGTATTTGTGCGTTAAGTTGTTAGGCGGAGGTTAGTCCTCGTCTTTTTCCCATTCCAGCGCACGTTTTACCGCTTTTTTCCAGCCTTTGTAACGGCGTGTCCGTTTTTCTTCGTTACCGTCCGGGATAAAGGTTTTTTCCACTTCCGCTTTATTGCGCAACTCGTCCAGATCTTTCCAGAATCCGGTTGCCAGACCGGCAAGGTAGGCGGCGCCTAGTGCGGTGACTTCTTTCACGACCGGACGTTCTACCTGAGTGGCTAAAATATCCGCTTGGAACTGCATAAGGAAATTATTGGCTGTGGCACCGCCGTCAACCCGCAGGGATTGCAGTTTTGCACCGGAATCGGATTGCATCGCTTCCAGTACGTCACGGGTTTGGTAAGCGATGGATTCCAGCGTGGCGCGGACAATATGGTTGCGGTTGGCGCCGCGCGATAAGCCTAAAATTGCGCCGCGCGCATAAGGATCCCAGTAAGGGGCGCCTAAACCGGTGAAAGCCGGCACCACATAAACGCCGTTGCAATCCGGCACTTTCTGGGCAAAGTATTCGCTGTCATAGCTGTCATGCACGATTTTGAGTTCATCGCGCAGCCACTGAATTGACGCGCCGCCCATAAAGATCGAACCTTCTAAGGCGTAGGCCGGTTCGCCTTTGGCGTTACAGGCGATGGTGGTTAACAGACCGTTTTTCGATTGTACTGCTTTGTCGCCGGTGTGCATTAACATAAAGCAGCCCGTACCGTAGGTATTTTTCGCCTGTCCGGCTTTCACGCACAGATGACCGTATAGCGCGGCCTGCTGGTCACCGGCAATCCCCGCCACCGGAATACGCACGCCGCCCTTACCGCCGATATTGGTTTGACCGTAGATCTCGGACGAATTACGCACTTCAGGTAACATTGAACGCGGAATATTCAGGATGTCCAGCATTTTGTCATCCCATTGTTTGGTGTGAATATTAAACAGCATAGTTCGCGATGCGTTGGTGTAATCCGTAACATGTACGCGCCCCTGCGTCAGCTTCCAGACCAGCCAGGTATCCACCGTACCGAACAGCAATTCGCCGCGTTCGGCTTTTTCTCTTGCGCCTTCCACATTATCCAGAATCCATTTCACTTTGGTACCGGAGAAATACGGATCCACCACCAGACCGGTGGTTTTACGGATATAGTCTTCATGGCCGTCGGCTTTCAGTTTATCGGTAATATCCGCGGTGCGCCGGCACTGCCATACGATAGCGTTATACACCGGTTTGCCGGTTTCTTTTTCCCACACGATAGTGGTTTCGCGCTGATTAGTGATCCCGATGGCGGCAATCGTATCGGACGAAATCCCGGCTTTGGCGACCACTTCGTTCAGGGTCGAGCTTTGTGTCGCCCAGATTTCCATCGGATTATGCTCCACCCAGCCGGCCTGCGGATAAATTTGAGTGAATTCACGTTGTGCGATTTCGACTACGTTGGCGTCATGATCGAGCAATACGGCTCTTGAGCTGGTTGTGCCCTGATCTAACGCGATAATATATTTTTTCTCTGTCATAACGAATTCCTCTGTGTGATTTTACTGCAATTACGGATAATCTCCCCAAATCGCACCTTAATCCTTCATTTAAGAGTTAATTGAATTTTGAGCTAAAACGAACAAATTACCGGCACAATTTAATCAAAAACACTCAATATGAAAATAAGCAAAATTAAAATATTTGAACTCGCTCAAAAAATTTTGTCATTCGGCACGCAATAATTTGATCCGCTTCACACTATTTTGTGTCGTACGATATAGTTAAGCAGTGTAATTATATCAACGGGTTAATCCGCACAGGCGGCAAAAAAATGTGACTTGTCTAGCAAATTAATAAAAAACCTTACTAATCCTATTGAATTAATTTTTTTTGCTTCGATAATGCTCATTGCACCGCGAAGAGAGTTAAAAAACATATTATTTTGGATGAAAACGAACAATTACATTTGCTTCATCCCGTTAGGATGAAGCTATATCTGAACTATATATTAATAAAGGAGATTCTCTTATGAACGCGTATCTTGCCGAATTTCTGGGCACCGCCTTACTCGTATTAATGGGTAACGGCGTGGTGGCGAATGTTTGTCTGAATAAAACCAAGGGCAACAGTTCGGGCTGGATTGTGATTACCACGGCCTGGGCGTTCGCCGTCTATGTGGCGGTGGTGGCGACCGGTCCGTACAGCGGCGCACATTTAAATCCGGCGGTCACGCTCGGCTTGGCGATGCACGGCAGTTTCGAATGGGCTATGGTGCCGGGCTATATTGCCGCGCAAATTGCAGGCGGCATATTAGGCGGATTTGTGGTTTATGTATTTTATATCGATCATTTCGCCGCAACAGCGGAGGAAGGGGCTAAACGCGCCTGTTTCTGTACCGAACCGGCCATTCGCCGCTATCCGAGTAACCTGTTCAGCGAAATTGTCGGTACCGTCGTGCTGGTGTCGGTAATTTTCTATATTACCGCCGGTTCTATCAGCTTACCGGGTACGGAAATGGAAACCCCAATCGGCTTAGGGTCAATCGGCGCGTTGCCGGTGGCGATTCTGGTGTGGGCGATCGGTTTGAGTCTGGGCGGCACCACCGGTTATGCCATTAACCCTGCCCGTGACCTCGGCCCGCGTATTGCATTGGCATTGTTAAGCAAAAAATTGAATGCTTCTCCGGATTGGGGCTATGCATGGGTGCCGGTTGTCGGCCCTTGCATTGGTGCCGCTGTTGCCGCGCTCGGTTACAGTTTAGTGATGGCATAGGATGAGCTAAAGTGCGGTCATTTTCGGCACGGTTTTCTGCCATAAAAAAGGCTTCGTAACGAAGCCTTTTTGTTATGGGCGCGATTATTTTTTCGCTCTTAAGAATTGCACGCCGGTATCCGGGAAGTCGGTGAACACACCGCTGGCGCCGGCATGATTGAACAGGGCGTCATACATTTGATTGACATCGCTGAAAAACGGCGGCAAGGCGTCTTTGCGTACCGTATAAGGATGCAGCTCCAGTGCCGAGGCGGCCAGTTCGCTCACTAACGGCGTATATTTTATCGCCCCGGCTTTGGAGGCTTTTTCGTCGATTAGCATATACCAGCCGGGGCCTACGCCGTCGGCATATTTTGCCACTTCTGCCATGGCGCCGGGTTTAAACATCCAGTCATAATCATAATTCACCCATTGCCCCTGGGCATTTTTTTCTTCGGTTTCGTGCCAGTCGGTATAGGCGATAAGCTGTACCAGTTTAATATCCATGCCCAATTGCGGCAGCAGCTCGCCTTTGATGCGTTTTAATTCGTTAAAGTCAAAGGTTTGCAGGTACACCGGGGCGGATTTTTGCGTATAACCGTATTTTTTCAGCACTTTCAGCGCGGCCAGCGCAATATCTTTGCCTTCCTGATGATGCAACCAAGGCGCTTTGATTTCCGGATAGATGCCGATTTTTTTGCCGCTGGATTTTTCTAAGCCCTGAATAAATTCGATTTCATCTTCAAAGGTATGAATTTTGAAATGGGATTGCCACATCGGGAAGCGGTTCGGATAAATTTGTACCTGTTTGCCCTGTTCGGTTTTGAAATTTTCCGTCATATTCAGCGACTGAATTTCTTTTAAGGTAAAATCCATCACATAATAACGGCCGTCCGCGCGATGACGGTGCGGGAATTTCTGCGCCACATCGGTTAATCCGTCGAGAAAGTGATCATGAATCACCACCAGATGATTATCTTTGGTCATCACCAGATCCTGTTCCAGATAATCGGCCTGTTGTCCGAACGCCAGCGCTTTGCTTTCCAGCGTATGTTCGGGTAAATACCCGCTGGCACCGCGGTGAGCGATAATTAATTTGTCCTGATGCGATGCCGTTTGGGCGCTACCTGAGGTGTGGCAGGCGGTCAACAGTGACAGCGCAATCAGGCCGGCGAGCAGTTTTAATTTCATAGTGTTCTCCTTTATCAATGAGTAGATGATTAGAAAGTGCGGTCGAAAATGGCGGAGTTTTCGGCTGGCTATTTTCAACCGGCTAAAGAAAAAGGAAGAACGCTGCCGCTCTTCCTTTTGTCATGCGATGATTATTTGCCGTAGTGATCGCTGAGTCTGGCTTTATGTTTGCTTTCTTCCAGCATGGTGATAAACATCAGCAGAATCGCCATTACGCCGCCGGCAATCATGACATAGAAGCCGCCGTCCCAGCCGTAGTATTCCGCCGCCCAGCCGACGACCGCCGAAGCTGAAACCGTACCGCCCAGATAACCGAACAGACCGGTGAAGCCGGCGGAAGTACCCGCCGCTTTTTTCGGCGCCAGCTCAAGGGCGTGCAGGCCGATAAGCATCACCGGGCCGTAAATTAAGAAGCCGATCGTCGTCATTAAAACGAAGTCGGTTAACTGATACGGATTTTCATACCAGGCTTTGCCGGCATATTGTGCCAGTTCCGCTTCCGGTGTGGCCGGGTTCAGCCATAAGGCGATCACGGCGGCGGTAGTCAGAATCATAAAGATAAAACCGGTTAAGCCGCGTTTGCCTTTAAACAGCTTATCGGAGACCCAACCGCATAACAGGGTGCCCGGTACCGCCGCCAGCTCATAAATGGTGTAAGCCCAGGCGGTGCCTTTAATATTAAAGTGCTTCACTTCGCCCAAATACACCGGTGACCATTTCAGCACGCCGTAACGAATCAGGTAAACGAAAACGTTGGCGATGGCGATATACCATAACAATTTGTTTTTTAACACATAAGTGACAAAAATTTCTTTTGTGCTCAGATTGTGTTCGTAGGTTTTTTCGTTGTAGTCGTCCGGATAATCGTTGCGCCATTTTTCAATCGGCGGCAGCCCGCAGGATTGCGGCGTATCTTTCATCACGAAATACACCGGAACGGCACACAGCATCGCCGCAATACCCGGATAATACAGTGCCTGCTGCCATACGTCTTTGGCGGTGGCTTCCACGCCGGTATTACCGAAATAAATCGCGCCGGCGAGTAATACCATCAGCCCCGGCATCATACCGCCGACATTATGCGCACAGTTCCAGATAGACACGATAGTACCGCGTTCCGATTTTGACCACCAGTGTACCATGGTGCGTCCGCACGGCGGCCAGCCCATGCCCTGAAACCAACCGTTCAGGAAGATCATAATGAACATCACGGCAATACCGGAGGTCGCCCAAGGCATTAAGCCCATCATGGTCATACATAAGCCGGACAGCAGCAGACCGCAGGGTAAAAACACTTTCGGGTTGGAACGGTCGGAAATACTGGCCATCACGAATTTGGACAACCCGTAGGCCAGACCGGCACCGGTACCGATGATACCGAGTTCTGCCTTGTTATACAGACCGGCTTCGATTAAGCCTTTTTGCGCCAAATCGAAATTGGCGCGCACAAAATAATAAGCGGCATAGCCGAAAAAGATTCCCATAAATACCTGCCAGCGTAAACGGCGGTAGGTCGGGTCGATTTTTTCCTTGGGTAACTCCGCAATATAAGGCGCGGGTTTAAATGGGCCAAACATAGAATCCTCCAAAATATCGTTTTCTTATAACAAATGTTCCTTTGCGAACATTAGGCAGGCAATCATAGCGGAAAACGGAAAAGGAAAAATTTTATTTGCTTTATATTGTGATATACCTCACAAAATATTTTTCTTACGCCGATACACAGAAAAAATAAAGTGATCTTTATCACATTATTTTATATAAAATCGCTCATATTATTTTCTAAAACGAACATTTAGACTATGATATTGATTATTTAAACGCACAGCGGTTTATTTATTTTTTCAATTCATGTGGGGGAGAAGCGATGCCTATATCACCTCAGATTTATCATCAGTCCACGGATTTTTCACCGGTCAATACGGACGTTATTATTATCGGCGGCGGCGTGACCGGCGCGGGAATCGCCCGCGACTGCGCACTGCGCGGGCTGAACTGCGTGCTGCTGGAACGGCGCGATATCGCCACCGGCGCGACCGGACGCAACCACGGCTTGCTGCACAGCGGCGCGCGCTATGCGGTCAATGATCAGGAATCGGCGCGCGAATGTATTCAGGAAAATCTGATCCTGAAACGCATTGCACGCCATTGTATCGAAGATACCAAAGGATTATTCATCACCCTGCCCGAAGACGATATGGCGTTCCAGAAAACCTTTATCGATGCCTGTACTTCGTCGGGTATTGAAGCCGTCGCCATTGATCCCGCGCTGGCAAGACGGATGGAACCTTCCGTTAATCCCGAACTGGTCGGGGCGGTGGTGGTGCCGGACGGTTCGGTGGATCCGTTTCGGCTGACCGCCGCGAACATGCTGGATGCCGGCGAACACGGCGCGAAAATTTTTACCTATTGCGAAGTCACCGGTTTGATCCGCGAAGGCGGTCGGGTTATCGGTACGCAGGTTTATGATCATAAAAATAAAACGGCGCGACAGTTTTTTGCGCCTATCGTGGTAAATGCCGGCGGTATCTGGGGACAGGGCATCGCCGAATACGCCGAGCTGAAAATCCGCATGTTCCCGGCGAAAGGGGCGCTGCTGATTATGGGGCACCGCATTAATAATCTGGTGATTAACCGCTGCCGCAAGCCGGCGGATGCCGATATTCTGGTGCCGGGCGATACCATTTGTGTGATTGGCACCACCTCCAGCCGCATTCCTTATGATCAAATCGATAATATGGTGGTGACGCCGGAAGAAGTGGATATTTTATTCCGCGAAGGCGAAAAACTGGCGCCGAGTCTGCGTCATACCCGTGTGCTGCGCGCTTATGCCGGCGTGCGGCCGCTGGTTGCGACGGACGATGATCCGTCCGGGCGGAATGTCAGCCGCGGCATTGTATTGCTTGATCATGCGGAACGCGACGGACTGGACGGGTTTATCACCATTACCGGCGGGAAGCTGATGACTTACCGGCTGATGGCCGAGTGGGCGACGGATTTAGTGTGTAAAAAACTGAATAAATCGGCCTCCTGCGTGACGGCGCATCAACCGCTGCCGGGCTCGGACAGCAGCACGGAAGAGGCGCATCGCCAGACGATTTCCCTGCCGGCGCCGATCCGCATTTCCGCGGTGTACCGCCACGGTCGGCGAGCAACCCGTTTACTGGAAAAAGAGCGGTTGGATTGTTCGCTGGTTTGCGAATGTGAAGCGGTAACCGCGGGCGAAGTGCGTTATGCGGTGGACGAGCTGAAAGTGAATAATCTGGTGGATTTACGCCGCCGCACCCGTGTCGGTATGGGCACCTGTCAGGCGGAGTTATGCGCCTGTCGGGCGGCGGGGCTGATGTCGCGTTTTAACGTGGCCACACCGCGTCAATCCACGCTGCAACTGGCTTCTTTTATGGAGGAGCGCTGGCGCGGTATTGAGCCGATAGCTTGGGGCGATGCCATCCGCGAGGCGGAATTTACCAGCTGGATTTATTATAGCCTGTTAGGGCTGAATGATGTGCAACCGCTTGCGGAGCAAGCGCAACAGGGGACGGACAGCAATGAAGTTTGATGTAGCGATTATCGGCGGCGGACTGGCGGGATTGACTTGCGGCATTGCGCTGCAACAACAGGGCAAACGTTGTGTGATGATTAATAACGGGCAGGCGGCGATTGATTTTTCTTCCGGCTCAATGGATCTGCTCAGCCGTTTGCCCGACGGTAAACCGGTCGATGACTTGGCATCCGGTTATGATGGGCTGGCGCAACAATTGCCGCAGCATCCTTACTGTGTGCTGGGAAAAGAAAATGTATTGGCGGCCGCCCGCCGCTTTGAACAACTGGCGCAATCCGTCGGGCTGGAGCTGGTCGGCTCGAGCGAAAGAAATCATCTGCGCGTCACGCCGCTGGGCGGTTTGCGTGGGACTTGGCTGTCGTGCGCAAGCGTGCCGTTGTTAAATGAGGAGGAAAGCGTTTTCCCTCATACCCGCATCGCCGTGTTGGGCATTGTCGGTTATCATGATTTTCAACCGCGCCTGCTGGCGGATAATCTGGTGCAGAATCCGGCGTTTTCCCATTGCAGCGTGACGACCGCGTATTTGAATATTCCCGAATTGGATCAGTTGCGCAGCGAGGCGCGGGAGTTTCGCAGCGTGAATATTTCGCAGTTGCTGGAACACGAACTGGCATTCCGGGATCTGGTGCAGGAAATCCGCAATGCAGCGGGCGACGCGCAGGCGGTGTTCCTGCCGGCCTGTTTCGGCATTGAAAACGCCGCGTTTTTTAACCGCTTAAAACAGGCGACCGGGCTGAATCTGTACGAACTGCCGACTTTGCCACCTTCTTTGCTGGGTATTCGCCAGCATAAAGCGCTGCGCTATCATTTTGAACAGGCGGGCGGTTTAATGTTAAACGGCGATAAAGCGCTGAGCGCCGAATTTGACGGTGAGCGGATAAGCCGGATTTATACCCGTCTGCACCGGGACGATGCGCTGTCGGCCGATCATTTTGTGCTGGCCTCCGGCAGCTTTTTCAGTAACGGGCTGGTATCCGATTTCGAGCATATTTATGAACCGGTGTTTAACGCGGATATTATCGGCACCGGCGCCTTTGAGCCGGCTGCCCGCCTGTCCTGGACGCGAAACCGCTTTGCCGCGCCGCAGCCTTATCAATCGGCCGGTGTGGTGATCGATGCGAATTGCCGGGTGAGAAAGTGCGGTCGGTTTTTGCCGAATTTATACGCGGCGGGCAATGTGATCGGCGGCTATAACGGGCTTGAGCTCGGCTGTGCGTCGGGCGTATCGGTGGTGACTGCGCTGGTCGCCGCCGAACATATTGCTGCGGCGCAACAGTAGGGGGGAGTGATGAATATTCAGGAATTAATTGAAAGCGCCGGACAAAATACCGCGGCACCGCTTTCACATCCGGGCATCGACCGCAGTTTCGAAAGCTGTATTAAATGCACCGCCTGTACCGCGGTTTGCCCGGTTTCGCGGCAGAATCCGTTTTATCCGGGGCCGAAACAGGCCGGGCCGGACGGCGAGCGTTTGCGCCTGAAAAGCGCCGAGTTATATGATGAAGCGCTGAAATACTGCACCAACTGCAAGCGCTGCGAAGTGGCCTGTCCGTCCGATGTTAAAATCGGGGATATTATTGTGCGGGCGCGCAACAATCATCTAGATCGGCAGCATAAACCGTTAATGCATAAATTACGCGATGCGGTGTTGAGCAATACCGATCTGATGGGGATGATGAATACGCCGCTGGCGCCGATAGTCAATGCCGTTACCGGTTTGAAAGCCACCCGTTTTGTGCTGGAAAAAACCTTAAATATCAGTCAGCACCGCAGTTTGCCGAAATATTCTTTCGGCTCGTTCCGGCAGTGGTACCGCAAACAGGCGCTGGAACGGCAGCGTTATTACCGGGAAAAAGTGGTGTATTACCACGGCTGTTACGTCAATTATAATAATCCGCAGCTGGGCAAAGATCTGATCCGGGTGCTGAATGCCATGGACATCGGTGTGCTATTGCTGGAAAAAGAAAAATGCTGCGGTTTGCCACTGATGGTGAACGGTTTTCCGCAACGGGCGAAAAAGCAGGCCGAATTTAATCTGGCGCAGCTGGAAAAAGCAGTGATCGAGCGCGAATTGGAGGTTATCGGTACCTCATCCAGCTGTACCATGAATCTGCGTGACGAATATCGTCATATTCTGGGCATGGACAATGCGAAAGTCCGTTCCCATGTGAATATCGTGACCCGTTATCTTTACCGCTTATTTAATGCGGGAAAACGACCGCAGTTTAAATCCATGCCGCTGAAAATCGCTTATCATACCGCCTGCCATGTGGATAAAGCCGGCTGGGCGCCTTATACGCTGGAAGTGCTGAAGCATATTCCGGATCTGGAGATCGTCATGCTGCCGTCGCAATGTTGCGGCATTGCGGGCACTTACGGGTTCAAAGCGGAAAATTATGAGGTGGCGCAGGCTATCGGCAATACGTTGTTTGAAAATATCGAACGCGGCGGCTTTGATTATGTGATCTCCGAATGTGAAACCTGCAAATGGCAGATTGATATGTCCACCAACACCACCTGCCTGCATCCGATCACGTTGCTGGCGATGGCGCTGCAATAAAATCCGCGGCGAACAAAGCGCGTAAACCGGCGGTTGCGCGCTTTGTATCAGCCGTTATTGACAGATATGCAGTTTGACATTGCTGCTGCGGATCAGCTCCTGAATCGATTGCGGCGGCTGGCTGTCGGTAAACAAATACTCCACTTCGCTGATCGAGCCGAGACGCACCATGGCGCGGCGGGAAAATTTTGAATGATCCGTCACCAACAGCGTATTGCGCGAGCTTTCGATAATCGCCCGTTTAACCTGCACTTCATGATAATCATAATCCAGCAGCGAGCCGTCCGTATCAATGCTGCTGATTCCTAAGATACCGAAATCCAGACGGAATTGCGAAATAAACGCCATGGTGGCTTCGCCGATGATTCCGCCGTCCTGACGCAGCGAGCCGCCCGCCATGGTGATATCAAAGGTTTTGTTCTGCATCAGAATATAGGCGGCGTTCAGATTGTTGGTAACGATCCGCAGATTCTGATGCGCCAGCAGGGCGCTTGCCACCGCTTCCGGCGTGGTGCCGATGTCAATAAATAATGACGCGTGGTTGGGAATGATTTTCGCCACTTCCTGTGCGATAAGCTGTTTTTCTGATGAAAAAAACTGCTTGCGTTCGTTGTAATCGCTGTTTTCTGAGCTGGAAGGCGAAGTGGCGCCGCCGTGGTGCCGGGTGATGACATTATTTTGCGCCAGCTCGTTTAAATCCCGGCGAATGGTTTGCGGGCTGACACCGAGTAAGTTGACCAGTTCTTCGGTACTTAAATAGCCGCGTTGTTTGACCAATTCAATGATTTTTTTATGCCGAATAGATTGTTTCATTGCCTGTCCTTAACTGTAAAAATGCCAGATACTTTAGCGCATTTTTAACCTGAAATCATCTGCGGGCGCTGGATTTTGCCGCAAAAAAACCGAACAGGCAGCCGACCGCCAATCCGCTGATATGCGCCGTATTGCCCATTTGAATACCGATTAACGGCGCCATAAAGCCGACGGCGATCCCTACCAGCAGCATATTAAAGAAACCCTGCGGAAGGTCAAAGCGCCGGCGGGCGCCGAACTTATCCGCGACAAACACATAGCCCAGCACCGCATACACCACGCCGGATAAACCGAAAAATGCAGGGCCGGACGCCAGGTTTTGCGCTATGCCGCTAAGCAGGGCGGAAACCAGATAAAGCACGATCAGTGTTCGGCTGCCGCAAACCCGTTCGATGGCGCCGCCGAAAATCCACCACCACACCAGATTAAACAGAATATGCAGCGGAGAAAGATGCACCAGACTGTGCGTAACATAACGCCAAAGTTGCACATCTTCATCCGGATAAGCGGGATAATGGGCGAATTCCAGCACCTCATCGTTAAAACCGCTAAGCTGTAGCAGATAAATCAGCAGACAAAGTGCGGTCAGAAATACGGTAAATTTGCCGTTGCGCAGCAAGTTCCGTCCTAATCCGGCAAGATTCGGCAGCCTGTTGCCGGTTTGGACGGCGGACGGGCGAATATCACCGCTTTGCCAGCTTGCCTGCTCGTAGCGCTCGTTGAAGGGCTCGCGCAGAAAGCGTTGTTGTTCCTGTTTGATTTCCGCCATCTGCGGATGGTCTTCGGCAATAAACACGCCGTACAGCAGCGTGCCGGTGTCGTCGGTGATTTGCTTTAATTCGAGTTCAACCTGATAACGGCTGCGAATATAATCCCGAAAACGCAACGCTAAAGACGGGATTTCGCTACCAAATAAATACTGCATTTGTTATATTCCTGTTTTCCATCATGTGTGCTTATTTTAACTAAACGGATATTAAAATGAAAAAACAAAATATGCCGAACGGATTCAGCGCGTTTTCTTGGGCGCTGGCGGGGTTTTGCCTGCCGATACTGTTATGGCCGCTGGCGTTGCTGATTTCACCGAATTTATTAAAAAATCCCGCCCTGACCGATTTGCAGGCAGCCGCCATGTCGGTTTTTCTGTGGCTGTATCCTGTTATGCTCGGCGTGGCGGCAAGAGTGATTTACCGCCTGCACCAGCGTAATCCGTCGCAGGGTAAACGGTGGTTGGCTGTTAGTGCGGCGGTTTTTTATCTGGTTTTATGCTATGTGGCGCTGACCGGCTTTCATTAAAATTAACCGTGGCAAGACGCAAACCGTGAAGCATAAAAAAACGCCCCTGTGCAGGTACAGCGGGCGTTTTAAGTAGGTTAAAAGTGCGGTGGTTTTTTTACCCGTTTTTTACCGCTTAGCGGTATTTGTGATGCGCCCGCCCAACATGCGGAGCGCGTGCTTCATGGCGCGGGCCGTGGCCCCGTGCCAGCCCCGGATGAACGTCTCGCGCGGCGCGCGGATGCGGACGAAAATCACGCGGCTTGCGATCTCTGTCGTATTTATTAGCGTTCCACTGGCTGCCGATAACGCCGCCAAGGGCTGCACCGGCGACGGTGGAAACCACATCGTTACCGATAACGGCGCCGGCCGCACCGCCTAATAATGCGCCGACGGCGGTATCTTTCTGCTGGCGCTCCAGCGCCATTGCGCCGGTTGACACAGATGTTGCGACTACCACGATAGCTAAGCTTTTTACAATTAATGATTTCATCACTGCGCTCCTTAATTAGATTTAGCTTCAAACTGTGTTACAGTTGTAACATCAATGGTTCGGTATTGTAATGGGCGAATCAGGCCAGTCAAGATTATCGCTAAAAACTGAAACATAAACCGGGAGTCTGTAACAGTATGAAAAAAACATTGAACTTTGTGGTCAAAGAGAGCATCACGGAAGCGCTGCTGCGGTTAATGGGCAAAAAGGACTTTGATCATATCAGCATCAGCGAGATCACCAAGTTGGCGGGCGTGAGCCGCATTTCCTTTTACCGCAATTTCGATTCCAAAGAAGATATTTTACTGAAAACCATGTTTGAACGGTCAATGAGCGCCTTCGACAGCCAGAAAACGGAAAGTATTCAGGATAAATTAATAGCCATGTTCGTGAGTATTAACAGCATTCACGAGATTATTGATCTGCTGTATGCCCAGAACCTGACTCATTTATTTCTGCGTTATTTTCAATGGGCGATTGGCCCGAAAGCGCAAGACGATAATCCCACCGCGTACCGCAAATCCATTGCCGCCGGCGTGTGTTTCGGCGCGCTGGACGAATGGATCCGCCGCGGCCGGCAGGAAACGCCGGCGCAAATGGCGCAGCTGCTGCAAAATGTGATGCGCATGTTTTTTGATGAACAGTATCAATCCATGGCGATGAGCGAAAGCCCCGCCGCTGGCGACGGACAAGATACCGCGTAATAAGCGAAAAAATATCCTCCGCGTTTTTCCGCACTTTTTCAGTATGCTGTCTCGATCGGCAATTCCGCTCGTGTCCAGCCGGCAAACCCGCCGATAACGCTATATACCTTGTCATATCCCTGTTGGGCTAAAAATGCGGCGACATTGCGGCTGCTGACGCCATGGTAACAGCTGACGATAATCGGCCGCGCGTAATCCGTCTGTTGCTGAAAGTCGGCGTAAGTTCGCTCGGTTAAATGAAAGGCGCCCTGCGGATGGCTGTACAGAAAACGTCGCTGATCTCGAATATCCACTAACATCGCATTGTCTTCGCGCAGCATTTGCCAGGCCTGTTGCGGGGTAATATCGGTAAACTGTGTCATCGTTAAAGGTTAAAAAATTGTTAATTTGAATGGCGGCAATATAACATTCTTCGCCGGACGGGTAAATATCACAGCGGCTGAGGGCGCGGGTAATTCGTGATTATCTTATTTTTTAATGTAAAATAATTAATGCAATTGTTTCTCATTTGTGCTAGATTTTCCCGCTTAACAGGACAGGTTTGTATGGTTTACGGGAGTTTTTAGCCTCTATGAAAAAACTTATTTTATTCGTTTTATTAGCGGCGCTAGGCGGTCTCGCCTTTCTTTTTGTCGGTGACGACAAGTCTGAGGCCGATAAAAGTGCGGTGAAAAATTCATCGTTTTCTCAGCCGCAGAAAGGGTTGATCATCGTTACGCCGTGGGAAATTACGGCAACGGATCCGAGCAAATCCGGTTATATTTTTCAGCGTCTGCAACTGGCGGAAACGCTGGTGGAAACCGACGGGCAAGGGCGCTTGCAGCCTGCGCTGGCGGAAAGCTGGCAGGCGAACGATAAGGCCGATGAATGGACGTTTAAACTGCGGCCGGCGGTGAAATTTCACGACGGCTCATCGCTGAAAGCGGAAAACGTGGTGCAAAGCCTACAGGCGGCGCTTGACAAACCGACGCCGCTGAAAAATACGCTGATTAAAACCATCAGCGCGCAAGGCGATGATACGGTGCATATTACGCTGGCAAAACCGCTGGCGGCTTTTCCCGCTTATTTAGCCCATTATTCGACGATGATTCTGGCCAAATCGGCGTTTGACGCGCAAAACAATGTCCAACAAATTGTGGCGACGGGGCCTTACCGAGTGGTGAAGATCGAACCGCCGCAGAAAATCGAGCAGGTTGCCTTTGCCGATTATTGGGGAGAAAACGCGAAAATCCGTCAGGTGACGTATCTGGCGAACAGCCGCAGCGAAACCCGCACATTGCTGGCGCAAAGCGAACCGAATGCGTTGGTATTCAATCTTGATCCCGCCAGCGTAAGCCGCCTGCAACAGGATCCGAATTTACAGCTGCAATTCAAATCTATCGCCCGAACCATTCAGTTTAAAGTCAATGCGGCAAATCCGCTGTTTGCCGATGCGGCGGTGCGCCGGGCGTTAAGCGACGCTATCGACCGTCAGGGCATCGCCCAGTCCGTGCTGCGGATTGATAACGGCGCGGCACAGCAGCTTTTCCCGCCGGCATTTGCCGATTGGCGTTTGCCGCTGGACGCCGAACGGCCGGATTATGCGGCGATTAAAGCCCGTTTGACGGCATTGGGCTATCAGACCGACGAACAGGGCATGCTGGTTAAAGACGGTAAGCCGTTTAAATTTACGCTGCGGACGTTTTCCAATCGTCCTGAACTGCCGGTTATCGCCACCGCGCTACAGAATCAATGGCGTCAGATCGGCATTGATGTGGCGGTGTCGGTGGGAAATTTTTCCGACATTCCGGCCGGCCACCAGGACGGTTCGCTGGAAATGGGACTGTATGCGCGCAACTATGCCCTGGTGCCGGATCCGATCGGCGCTTTATTGCAGGATTTTGCACCGCAGGGCGGCGATTGGGGCGTGATGAACTGGCAGGACGAACGCCTGAATCAGGCTTTAGCGCAGCTGGAAAAGCGCGTGGATGCGCAGGAACAGCGGCAGTTGAAACAACAGATTGCCGAGATTATTTATCAGCAGCGCCCGATAACGCCGGTGGTTTATTATCAGCAGAATGCGGCGGCGCACACAGCGCTTCAGGGGCTGGAAATCGATCCTTTCGAGCGCAGTTTCGGTCTGAATAAATTATCTTGGCAGGAATAAGGATCTGTCGTGCTGAATATGATTGCGAAACGTGTAGGACAAATTTTACTGGTGATTTGGTCGGTGGGGACGCTGACCTTTTTACTGACCCGCAGTCTGCCGGGGGATATGGCATACCGCATTGCCGCCAGCCGCTACGGCTATGATCAAACCGACGGTGCGGCGGCGGAGCTGGTGCGCGCCGAGCTGGGGCTGGATCAAAGCTGGTGGCAGAGTTATGTGCACTGGCTGACCGATCTGGTGCAGCTGAAACTGGGTAATTCACTGGTCAGCGGGGAGGCGGTATGGCATGAAATCGCCCATCAGTTCGGGCATACGCTGGCATTGGCACTGGTTGCGCTGTTGTTTGCGCTGCTTATCGGCCCGCCTTTGGGATTGCTGGCGGCGTGGAAGCCGAACGGTCTGTTTGACCGTTTCACCTTGCTGCTCAGCACCTTACTGCGTTCTGTGCCGGCGTTTATTATCGGCATCGGCTTAATCACCCTGTTTGCGGTGCGGTTAAAATGGCTGCCCGCCGCGGGTTACGGCAGCGGGCAGTATTTTATTCTGCCGGCGCTGACACTGGCGCTCGGACTCAGTGCGGTGTCTATTCGGGTCAGCCGGCATGCGTTGGTGGAGGTGATGCATACCGATTATTATCAGTTTTCCCGTCTGAAGGGCTTAACCGAAATGCGCAGTTTTCTGCGCCACGGCCTGCGCAATGTGGCCATTCCGGTGCTGGCGTATCATTCCGTGCAGTTGGTTTATTTGATTGAAGGCGTGGTGATTGTGGAAAGCCTGTTTGCCTGGCCGGGCAGCGGTCATGCGTTGGTGCATGCGGTGATTGCGCGCGATGTGCCGATGATTCAGGGCACCTGTCTGATTATGGGCGGTATTTTTGTGTTGTTGAATATGCTGGTGGATATGTTAAGCGCGGTGATTGATCCGCGGGTGACGGTTCACGGAGGGCGGCGCGGATGAAACAATCCTTTTCCTGCGCGCAAAAGTGCGGTGCATTTTTATTGATTTTATTACTGGCCTTCGCCTATTTACAGCCCTGCTATTATCCGATGGACGAGGCGTTGCAGAATCTGAACAAAACGTTGCAAAAACCGACCGCACTTTACTGGCTGGGTACCGATCATCTGGGGCGCGATATGCTGGCAAGACTGGCATCGGCCGTGCGGTTGTCTTTTTCGCTGATCGTGATGTCGGTCGGCGGTTCTCTGTTTTTCGGTTTGTTGTTCGGCGTCATGGCCGGCATGCTGGGCGGCTGGACGGATCGCCTGTTCAGCTTTCTGTGCAATATGATTATGGCGCTGCCCGGTTTGCTGTTCGTGTTGCTGTTTGCCGCGCTGGCGCCCGGTTCGTTCTGGTCGTTGTATCTGGGCATTGCGTTGGTGATGTGGGTCGAATTTTTCCGCGTTATCCGCGCCATGACGCAAACCGTCGCCGGCAGCAATGAAATTCAGTCTTCCTATCTGATGGATATGGGATTCTGGTATTGTTTCAAACGTCACCTGTTTCCGAAACTGGCGCCGGTGGTGCTGACTTTAAGCGCTTTTTCCGCCGCGAATGCGGTGCTGGCGCTGGCGACGCTGGGCTTTATTAATGTCGGGCTGCGTCCGCCGATACCGGAACTGGGGCTGATGATGACGGAGCTGTTTCCTTATTATTATGAAGCGCCTTATATTTTCATGCTGCCGATTATCGTGGTGTTTTTACTGGTGCTGAGTTTTCAGTTAATGTCGGGGAGAGTGAAATAATGACGTTACTTATTCAGACCGAACAGCTCAGCGTGCGCACTAAAAACGGCGTGACTTTAGTCGAACCGATCAGTTTGCAGCTGCCGGCCGGCACCAATCTGACCATTCTGGGCGAGACCGGATCGGGCAAAAGTTTGCTGGCGCAGGCCATTATGGGCGCTTTGCCGGACGCACTGGTGGCCGAGGGGCAAGTGTTGATTGAAGGCAACGCTTTAAGCTGCCGTCAGCGCCGCCTATATTGGGGCAAACGGCTGGCAATGCTGGCGCAGGAGCCGAGCCGCTCATTGGATCCGACCATGACGGTGTTTAATCAGATCTGGGAAAGTCTGTATTTCGTCGCGGCGGACAGCCTTGCCGAGGCGCGGCAAAAAACACGGCAAAAACTGACCGCGCTTGGGCTGGAAAAAGGTGAAAAATCCTATCCGCACCAATTATCCGGCGGTATGGCGCAGCGCGCCGCCTTTGCGGCCGCCACTGCTGGCGGCGCGTATATGGTGATTGCCGACGAACCGACCAAAGGGCTGGATGAAGCCAACAAACAAAGCGTCATCGACTTATTGCGGCACATTGCCCGGCAGGGCGGCGCGCTGCTGACCATCACTCATGATATTGACGTGGCAGAGCAGCTGGGCGGGCAGATTATGGTAATGAAAAAAGGGCAGCTGCTGGAACAAGGGGCGGCCGAACAAGTGCTGGGCGCGCCGCGTTCGGATTATGCTCGTCAGTTGATTGCCAGCGCACCGCATAACTGGCCGCAGCAGGAAAAAGTGCAATTAATGACGCCGCCGCTGCTGCATGTACAGGATTTGGCGTTAGCGCGCGGTAAACGGGAATTGTTTGAAGAACTGAGTTTTACCTTGCGCCGCGGTGAAGTGCTTGGGCTGGTGGGCGACAGCGGCATCGGCAAAAGCTCGCTGGGTGATGCGCTGTGCGGTGTGCTGGCGCCGGAATTCGGGCGCATCCGCTGGCAGGCAAACGTAGCGCGCCGGCAGGTGCTGAAACTCTATCAGGATCCGCCGTCGGCATTTGCGCCGCATATTCCGCTACAAGTGTTGCTGGATGATGTGATCGATAAACATCAGTTGGATCGCAGCCGGCTCCCTCACCTGTTGCGGCAGCTTAAACTTGAGCCGCAATTGTTGCAACGGACGGCGGAAAATGTCTCCGGCGGTGAGCTGCAACGGGTGGCGATTTTACGCGCGCTGTTGTTTGACCCGGTGTTGCTGTTTGCCGATGAAGTCACCTCGCGGCTGGATCCCATCACCCAGAAAGACACGCTGGATTTGCTGACCGCACAATGCGCCCGTCTGCAATGCGCGTTGGTGATCGTCAGCCACGACCGGCATGTAATTGCGCATTATTGTCATCGGATTATCGATTTAAATCAGTTTGTTAAAGAAATTTAACCGAATTTACAGTAAAATGGCGGCATTATTTTACACCGAAGCCATCGAATTATGCCGTTATCGAAATCAAAACTGACCGCCTATGCGCAACTGATGCGCCTTGATAAGCCGATCGGAACCTTGCTGTTACTCTGGCCGACGTTGTGGGCGTTATTTTTAGCTGCCAAGTCGTTGCCGGATTTATCGGTGTTGCTGATTTTTATCCTCGGCGTGATTTTTATGCGCGCGGCGGGCTGCGTGATCAACGATTATGCCGATCGTCATATCGACGGGCAGGTCAAGCGCACCTCACAACGCCCGCTGGCAACCGGCAGCGCAACACCGCAGGAAGCCAAAATGCTGTTTATCCTGTTAGTGTTGTGCGCTTTTGTTTTGGTGCTGTTTCTCAATTATTACGCCATTGCGCTGTCGGTGATTGCGGTGTTGCTGGCGTTTATCTATCCGTTTATGAAGCGTTATACTCACCTGCCGCAGTTTTTTCTCGGCGCCGCTTTCGGCTGGTCGATTCCCATGGCATACGGTGCGGTGCTGGAAAGGTTGCCGGCGGAATGCTGGCTGCTGTTTATCGCCAATCTGGCGTGGACGGTGGCTTACGACACCCAATATGCCATGGTGGACAGGGATGACGATTTGCGCATCGGGGTAAAATCCACCGCGATTTTATTCGCCCAATATGATAATAAAATCATCGCATTATTGCAGTTTATCGCGCTGTCGGCGCTGATTGCCGTCGGTTATCTCGCCGGTCTTGCGCAGGGGTATTTTATTTTGCTGTTTTTTGCCGCGCTGTTTTTTATTTATCAATGCAAGCTGACCAAAAACCGCACCCGCGAAGACTGTTTCAAAGCCTTTCTGAATAACAACTATTTCGGCATGACGGTTTTTATCGCCGTTCTGGCGGGCGTTTTCGGCTCCTCCTCTTTCCCCTTAATCGGCTGATCGGATTACGGATATTGCGCCCATCAAAACGGCGGGCGGAAAATATTTGCCCGTTCGCCTTGAAACCGGCGCCCGCCAACCGCATATATCACGGCAAGTCTCAAGTTACAGAAGGAAAACAATATGACGACAATAGTCAGTGTACGCCGCAACGGTAAAGTGGTGGTCGGCGGCGACGGTCAGGTTTCGCTCGGCAATACCGTGATGAAGGGCAATGCGCGCAAAGTGCGCCGGCTGTACCATAATAAGGTGCTGGCGGGTTTTGCCGGCGGTACGGCGGATGCCTTTACCCTGTTTGAACTGTTTGAACGCAAGCTGGAAATGCATCAGGGGCATTTATTAAAAAGTGCGGTGGAATTAGCCAAAGATTGGCGCACCGACCGCACGTTGCGCAAACTGGAGGCGATGCTGATTGTCGCCGATGAGAAAGAAAGTCTGATTATTACCGGTATCGGCGATGTGGTACAGCCGGAAGACGATCAGATTCTGGCTATCGGTTCGGGCGGCAATTATGCCCTGTCCGCCGCCCGTGCGCTGGTGGCGAACACCGATCTGTCGGCACGCGAAATCGTGGAAAAATCCTTAACCATCGCCGGCGAGATCTGCGTGTTTACCAATCAGCACCACACCATTGAAGAATTGCCTTAAGCGCAACGCATCGACAATAGAGCAACAAAGGAATTGATTATGTCTGAAATGACACCTCGTGAAATCGTATCCGAACTGGATCAACACATTATCGGGCAGGCGGACGCCAAAAGAGCGGTCGCCATCGCCCTGCGCAACCGCTGGCGCAGAATGCAGCTGGAAGAGCCGCTGCGCCATGAAGTCACCCCGAAAAACATTTTGATGATCGGCCCGACCGGGGTGGGGAAAACCGAAATCGCGCGCCGTCTGGCAAAACTGGCGAATGCGCCGTTTATTAAAGTGGAAGCCACAAAATTTACCGAAGTGGGCTATGTGGGTAAAGAAGTGGATTCGATTATCCGCGATTTAACCGACAGTGCCATGAAACTGGTGCGCCAGAGCGAGATCGAAAAAAATCGTTTTCGTGCGGAAGAAGCCGCGGAAGACCGCATTCTGGATGCGCTGCTGCCACCGGCAAAAAATCAGTGGGGCGAAGTGGAAAACCATGATAATCACAGCAATACCCGTCAGGTTTTCCGTAAAAAATTACGCGAAGGCCAGCTGGACGAGCGGGAAATCGACGTTGATGTGGCGCTGCCGTCCATGGGCGTCGAGATTATGGCGCCGCCGGGCATGGAAGATATGACCAATCAGCTACAGTCCATGTTTCAGAATTTGTCCAGCGGACAAACCAAAAAACGCAAAATGAAGATTAAGGACGCGCTGAAAGTGTTAATCGACGATGAAGCGGCGAAACTGATCAATCCGGAAGAGCTGAAACAAAAAGCGATCGACGCGGTGGAACAAAACGGCATCGTGTTTATCGACGAAATTGACAAAATCTGTAAAAAAGGCGAATACAGCGGCGCCGATATTTCGCGCGAAGGGGTGCAGCGGGATTTACTGCCGTTGGTGGAAGGTTCGACCATCAACACCAAACACGGTATGGTCAAAACCGATCATATTCTGTTTATTGCCTCCGGTGCCTTTCAGGTGGCGCGCCCGTCGGATTTGATCCCGGAATTACAGGGGCGCTTGCCGATTCGGGTGGAACTTTCCGCCTTAACCGCGAAAGATTTCGAGCGTATTCTGACCGAGCCGAACGCTTCTTTAACCGAGCAATATAAGGCGTTAATGGCAACCGAAGGGGTGCATATCGACTTTACCGAAGATGCGATCAAAACCATTGCCGAAGCGGCGTTCCGGGTGAACGAGAAAACCGAAAATATCGGCGCCCGCCGGCTGCATACGGTGATGGAACGCTTAATGGATAAAATTTCCTTTAACGCCAGCGATATGACCGGCCAGCAAGTGACGATCGACGCCGCCTATGTAAAAGACGCACTGGGCGATGTGGTAGAAAACGAAGATCTCAGCCGGTTTATTCTGTAGGATTGAAATCTTTCGTATAAAAAAAGTGCGGTGGAAATTTTTATTTTTTTCACCGCACTTTTTTATCCGGCTTAGAGGCTGGTCAGCTGCCAGCTTTGATCCGGGTTGAGATGTAAATGCTGTTGGTGATGCTGACGCAAAGTGGTGCGGTGTCCTACGCTGATAATGGTGGTCTGTGGCAGTTCTGCGGTTAACAGCCGGTACATGGCGTCTTCCAGCCCTTCGTCCAGACTGGCGGTGGCTTCGTCCAGAAACGCGACGGCAGGTTTATGCAACAGCAAACGGGCAAATGCCAGACGCTGCTGTTCGCCGAGAGACAGCACGCGACTCCAGTCGTTTGGCTGTGTCAGTTTGTCCGCCAGATGGGCTAAACTGACGCGGCGCAGCAGCTCGGCGGCTTGTCGTATGTCCGCAGATGGCGGCGTCGTATCAGGGTAATAAAGCGCATCAATCAGGCGCCCCTGCGGCAGATAAGGTTTCTGCGATAAAAACAAGGCGCTATGCTGCGGGCGACCGACGGTGCCTTGCGAATACGGCCATAACCCCGCGGCGGTGCGCAATAAGGTGGTTTTTCCCGCGCCGGATTGCCCCTGAATAAGCAGTCTTGTTCCCGCCGCCAGTTGCACATTGAGGGCGCGGATTAAGGTTTGACCGTTCGGCGTGTTGACATCCAGATCGCTGAAAAATACGCTGCCGTCAGTATCACGCATTGCCACTTTGGACGGTTGATTGGTATCCATAATCGCAGTGTGAAAACCGGTCAGACGATCCAGCACTGCGCGATAGGCGGTAAAACTGTCATAAGCGTTACGATAAAAAGACAGTGCGCTTTCCACTTTGCCGAACGCCTGTGCGGTCTGCATCATATCGCCCAGTTTGATTTGTTGGCTGAAATAGCGGACAGCTTGAATCGCCAGGGGGAAAATCACCGATACCTGCGAAACCAGCAGGTTGAAGCCGGATAATTTCAGACTGCGGTACACGATGTGCCAGACATTGTCGATCACTTTGTCAAACTGACGCAGCAGTGTGCTTTTTTCCATTTTTTCGCCGCGGTAAAACGCAATGCTTTCGGCATATTCTTTCAGACGAATCAGTGAATAACGGTAGTTGGCGTTGAGCCGTTCGTTAATAAAATTCAGCCGGATTAACGGGCGTCCGATTTTAAAGGCGAAGATACTGCCGATCAGAACATAAATAAACACTAAAAACACCATCATATGCGGAATTTCTACGCCGCCGATGGTCATCGGGCCGGACAGATTCCATAAAATGACGGTAAATGCCACCAAGGAGACGGATGAGGAAATCACGCCGGTGGCAAAGCCCAGCGATTCGGACACATAGGATTGTACATCCTGCTGGATGCGCTGATCGGGGTTATCCAGCTGATTAGACAAAAACTGGGCTTTGTAATAGGCCTGATTGGTCGTCCATTTATCCAGCATATTGGCATTCAGCCAGATACGCCACTGAATGGTAAAGCGCTGGGTCAGATAATAAGTAAACAGAACATTGACCACATGTATGCCGGCCAGAACCGAAAAGATGATCATCTGCTGCCAGAATACCTCGGCATTGATTTCCTGCAAGGCGCTGTACATGGCGTTATACCAGCTGGAAAATAAAATATCCAGCCGCACGGACAGTAAATTAAAGGCGATAATAACGAAAAAATAGCACAACGGCTTTAGGCTGTTTTTCGGTGACAGATAGCCTTGTGCCAGTAACCAGAACTGATGCGCCCAGCGGGTCGTTCTGGCTAAAATATAAAGTAGAAGTGAAAAAATAATGCCTGTAATAATAAGACTTTTGACGATCCAAAGTAATGAGGTGACGAGTTCTTGCGACCAGTTCATGTGTTGTTCCGACTAAAAAAGCGATTCATCTGACGATAAATTGCCCGATTTAAAAACTTGTTCAAATATTGTTAAAAAAAACAGCATATTAATCAAGAAAAATGTGATAAACGTTCAACTTTTTATAATTCGCTGGTTTTTTAAAAATGGAGATTGCTATAATTTCCGGCAGTCATTTTTTTAAATTTAAGCTAACAGAGGTAACTATGAGTGATATCGCTATCACCATTAGTATTCTTGCGCTCGTCGCCGTCATCGGACTGTGGATCGGGCACTGGAAAATTCGTGGTGTGGGACTTGGCATCGGCGGGGTGCTTTTCGGGGGGATAATCGTTGCCCATTTTATGAATCAGTACGGCGTAAAACTGGATGAGCATACTCTGCATTTTATTCAGGAATTCGGCCTGATTCTGTTTGTTTATACCATCGGTATTCAGGTGGGACCGGGGTTTTTTGCCTCGCTGCGCGAATCGGGGCTGAAATTAAACGGACTGGCGGCCTTAATTGTCATACTGGGGGCGGCAAGCGTCGTTGCTTTATATAAAGTGGCGGATATTCCGCTGGATATTATTCTGGGGATCTATTCCGGTGCGGTGACCAATACGCCGGCATTAGGGGCGGGACAGCAGATTTTAGACGAACTGGGTATGCTGCAGGCGCAGGGCACCATGGGGATGGCGTATGCGGTGGCTTATCCGTTCGGGATTTGCGGCATTTTGCTGACGATGTGGCTGGTTCGCTTATTCTTTAAAATTAAAGTGGAAGACGAAGCGACGAAATTCCGCAAAGACAGCGGGCAGGACAAAGAAAGCCTGCGTTCGATGAATATTAAGGTCACGAACGTTAATCTCGACGGCTTACGTTTGGTCGATATTCCGGGGTTTGATAACAAAGATGTGGTTTGCTCCCGTTTGAAACGGGGTGAAAATGTCAGTGTGCCGAAAGCGGATACCGAAATTTTTCTTGATGATCTGCTGCATCTGGTGGGCGAGGCCGGTGCGCTGAAAAAAATGAAAATTATCATCGGTGAAGAAAGTAATCTGCCGAATTCCACCTTTACCAGCGGCGATTTACGCTCCGAGCGCATTGTCGTCACCAATGAAAAAGTGCTGGGCAAGAAAATCAAATCGTTGGGCATCCACCAGAAATACGGCGTGGTGATTTCCCGTTTGAACCGTGCCGGGGTGGAACTGGTGCCGACGGCCAACACCGCGTTGCAATTCGGTGACGTGCTGCATGTGGTCGGGCGCAGCGATGTGATCGGCAATGCTATTGCGATTATCGGTAATGCGCAGCAGAAATTGCAGCATGTACAAATGCTGCCGGTCTTTATCGGTATCGGGCTGGGCGTGTTGCTGGGTTCCGTGCCGTTTTACATTCCGGGATTTCCGGTGGCGCTCAAACTCGGTTTGGCCGGCGGGCCGTTAGTGGTCGCCCTGATTCTGGCGCGAATCGGTAGCGTAGGTAAACTGTATTGGTTTATGCCGCCAAGCGCCAACCTGGCTTTGCGCGAAATCGGTATTGTGTTGTTCCTCGCCGTGGTGGGGCTGAAATCCGGTGGCAATTTCGTCGATACCTTAGTCAACGGCGCCGGTCTGGAATGGATGGGGTACGGCATTCTGATTACCTTTATTCCGCTGATGGCGGTGGCGATTATCGCCCGGCTTTATATGCGTTTAAATTACCTGACATTATGCGGTCTATTGGCGGGTTCCATGACCGATCCGCCGGCACTGGCGTTCGCCAATGCAATCAAAGAAGACAGCGGCGCGGCCGCACTTTCCTATGCGACGGTATATCCGCTGGTGATGTTCCTGCGTATTATTTCACCGCAGCTGCTCGCCATCTTATTGTGGACGTTCCTGTAATCTGACTTTCGTTCGGATTTATCCGTATTCCCGTACCAATGTGCGGGAATAATTTTTCCTTTTTTGGGCAAACGTTTGCTTGATTGGGGCCGATATGGTCGGGTCACTGGTCGGATTACTTTCTTCGGAACTTAAAATTAGTTTGCGCCCTATCAAGGGTTTATTTACAATCGGACGGATTTTTTTTGATAAAAACCCTATTACAAGGCTCTAAAATGACAAAACCTAGCATTTTTACTCAAACTTTACTCTCTTCTTTATTATTAACTGCCGCCGGCGGGGCATCGGCCGCCGCATTCCAATTGGCAGAAATTTCCTCAGTGGGACTGGGACGCGCTTATGCCGGGGAAGCCGCCATGGCGGATAATGCGTCCGTGGTTGCCACCAATCCGGCGTTAATGAGCCTGTTCAAAACCAATCAGTTTTCCGCCGGTGGCGTTTATATCGATTCCAAAATCCGAATGAGCGGCGATGTTGCGGCGAAAAGCGCAAATTTAGGAACGATTGCGAAAGGCAGTGCGGATAATGGTGATGTGGTATCCGGCTCGTTTATACCTAATCTGTATTTTGTTGCACCGGTAAACGATAAATTTGCGATCGGCGGCGGCATGAACGTCAACTTCGGCTTAAAAAGCGAATATGACGAAAATTATGATGCCGGTGTATTCGGCGGTAAAACCGAATTAAGTGCGGTGAATTTAAACTTAAGCGGTTCGTACCGCGTGTCTCAGGGATTCAGCGTCGGTGCCGGAGTGAATGCCGTTTATGCGCGGGCGAAAGTGGAAAGAACCGCCGGTATTTTAGATACCGCACTGGATAATGTCGCGATCATTATTCCGGCAAGCAGCCCGTATGCGGGATTGGCCCAACAAGCCTCGTCTATCGGCGTTAATATTGATAAAAGCACGGTCGTGACCCGACTAGAAGATAAAAATGCGTGGGCGTTCGGCTGGAATGTGGGCGCGTTATATGAATTTAATGCCGGCAACCGTATCGGTATCGCCTATCACTCCAAATTAGATATTGATTTTAAAGACAACACCGCAAGCAGTTACTTACCGCTCGGCACACAGGCCTATGTCGGTGAAGGTGGTTTGATTCTGCATTTACCAAGTTATCTGGAAATTTCCGGTTTTCATCAGTTGACCGAGCGTTTTGCCATGCATTACAGCTATAAATACAGTAAATGGAGCCGGTTGAAAAATCTGCATGCAACCTACAATAACGGCGATTTGGCCTTCCATAAAGACGAAGAATATGATGACAGTTCGCGTATTGCATTAGGGGCGACTTACGAACTTAATGACAACCTGACGCTGCGTGCGGGGATTGCTTATGATCAGGCGGCGGCTTTAACACCGTATGCCAGCGCGGCGATTCCGGATACCGATCGTACTTGGTACAGCGTCGGTGCGACCTATAAATTCACCCCGAATCTTTCGGTTGATTTCGGCTTTGCTCACTTGCGCGGCAAAAAACTTAACTTTACCGAGAAGCAGTCGCTGGCCGGCGGTTTAGTGACGGTTGAGGCGAACTATCATTCAAAAGCGACCGCCAATCTGTATGGTTTGAATCTGAATTATAGTTTCTAATCAACCACAAAATATACGATAATAGAGCCTGTCTTCGGATAGGCTTTTTTATTGGAGAAAGTGCAATGGACGAACTCTATTATTGCTATTTTGATTCGCCGGTAGGGCGTTTGCTTATGCTCGGGCGGCAGGATCAACTGACCAATCTGGATTTTGAATGTGAACAAATCGCGCCCAATTCAAAATGGATTCTCAAGCAAAACTTACCGCTCTTTATGCAGGTGAAACAGGCGTTAAGCCGTTATTTTAACGGTGAAAAGGAAGATTTTTCGCATATTCCGCTGGCGCCGCAAGGCACGGCGTTTCAGCAGCGCATCTGGCAGGCGCTGCGTCACATTGCTTACGGTCAAACCTCGACTTACGGAGCGCTGGCACAGCAGATCAACAATCCTAATGCGGTGCGCGCGGTCGGCGGTGCGGTGGGCAGCAACCCGATCAGTATTATTATTCCCTGCCACCGGGTGTTGGGGAAAGACCGGGCGCTGACCGGGTTCGGCGGCGGCTTACCGGCGAAACGCTTTTTATTGCAGCTCGAACATATCGACTATAAAGATAAAGGCGTGGAGTATGTGAAGCAGAAATTATTAAAAAAATATAAAATCTGACCGCACTTTTTATGATCCCGCATAACGAACAGGAATTATTACGGCGCGCAAGGGAAATTGCCGGCCTGACTTTCGCTGAACTGGCGGCGGAGTTGCATCTGCCTGTGCCGTGCGATCTGAAACGGCACAAAGGCTGGGTCGGGATGCTGATCGAAAGCGCGCTGGGCGCCAGTGCCGGCAGCAAAGCCGAACAGGATTTCAGCCATTTAGGAATTGAATTAAAAACCATTCCGGTTAATGCTCAGGGCAAGCCGCTGGAAACCACGTTCGTCAGTCTGGCGCCGTTGATCCGCAACAGCGGCATTACCTGGGAACATTCCCATGTCAGACATAAACTGTCTAAAGTGCTGTGGATCCCGGTTGAGGGCGCGCGGGCGATTCCGCTTGCCCGACGGCATATCGGCAGCCCGATTCTATGGCAGCCTTCGGCGGAACAGGAACGGCGCCTGCGCCGGGATTGGGAAGAGCTGATGGATTATATCGTGCTGGGCGATATTGCGCGGATCAACGCCCGTTTGGGCGAAGTGATGCAGCTGCGTCCGAAAGGCGCCAATAGCCGGGCGCTGACCCAAGGCATCGGTAAACACGGAGAAATTATCGATACCCTGCCGCTGGGGTTTTATCTGCGCAAGGAATTTACCGCGGAGATTTTGCAGCAATTTTTCGTAACAAGCTGATTTTCAGCTTTTCATTTCGGCTGCAAGCGTATAAGATTTGCAGCTTATTTTTTCGCATAGGAATTTAATTATGTTTGAATGGATGGCAACGCCGGAAGCTTGGATCGCGTTGTTGACGCTGACTGCGCTTGAGATCGTATTAGGGATTGATAATATTATATTTATCAGTATTTTAGTTTCCCGTTTACCGCAGCGTCAACGCCAGTCGGGACGGCTTCTCGGGCTGGCGCTGGCGATGGGAACCCGGATTTTGCTGTTGCTGTCGCTTTCCTGGCTGATGAAGCTGACAACGCCGCTGTTTGTGGTGCTGGAGCAGGAAATTTCCGGGCGCGATTTAATTTTATTGCTCGGCGGGCTGTTTTTGGTGGCGAAAAGCACCCATGAGATTCATCACGCCATGCTGCCGGAAGAGGACGGCGGGCAAACGGTAAAAAAACAGGCGAACTTTTTCAGTATCTTGGCGCAGATCGCCATTCTGGATATTGTGTTTTCGCTGGATTCTGTGATTACCGCGGTGGGCATGGCCAATCATCTTGAAGTGATGATTATTGCCATTGTGCTGGCGGTCGGCGTGATGATGATCGCGGCAAAACCGATTGGGGATTTTGTGGAAAGCCACCCGACACTGAAAGTGCTGGCGCTGTCGTTTTTGATACTGGTGGGCGTGGCGCTTATCGGCGAAGGTCTGGATTTCCATATTCCGAAAGGTTATATCTACTTTGCCATGGGCTTCTCGGTGGTGGTCGAGATGATCAACATCAAAATGCGCAAACGCTTGATTGCAAAACCCTGATAAGCGAAATACAAAAAAAGTGCGGTGATTTTGACCGCACTTTTGCGCCACACCGGCGCATGCTCACGCCTTGTTACCAGCTGCGGTGAATATTGGCGCAGATGACCTGACTGAGTACATAAAGCGATGAGTTCTTTTTCAGCGTGACGGTATATTTTTCCTGCCGTTTCGGTGCCGCGCGGATACCGTCGCCCCAGAATTCCGTGTAGTAATCGGTTCTTATTTGTGTCAGGCGATGGGTTTCGCAGTTTAGAATTTTATACTGACGGATGGATTTGGCGTAAAGTTCGGGTCTGTCTTTATAAACGAAAAGCCCTTTATCGGAGTTGATCACGGCGTCGAAATGCACCAGCCGTTTATCTTCGTTATCCACCCAGATTGATGAGGTATCGACGTAATATTCTGCATCCTGCGCCAGTTTCAGGTAGCCCGATTTGACTATATGGGGCGGAATCAGTGCGACTTCGGCATGTTGTACGGGCGGAGTCTGAGCGGAACAGGCGGCGAATAAGACAAGACTTAACGCGAGATTTATTTTTTTCATTTTGAGCTCCTTAAGCCTTAATACTGACGACTAAGGTTGCTTTATTGTGGCATATTTTGCCGTGAATTTCTAACTGAAAAATGGCCGGCGCATAACGGTCGCGGCGTGTTTATGCCGGCGGCGGAGAAAAAATCCGGCGCGCGGCACAAAAATATCGCAAACGATTGCGATGCCGTGATACAATGCGCGGGTTTATTTACCTCAACAAATCAATAGGAAATACAATCGTGAGTGAACAATCCTTAAGTTATAAAGATGCCGGTGTGGACATTAATGCGGGAAATGCGTTAGTGGAAAAAATTAAAGCCGATGTGAAACGCACGACGCGTCCGGAAGTGATCGGCGGCCTTGGCGGTTTCGGTGCTTTATGCGCATTGCCGAGCAAATACAAGGAGCCGATTCTGGTATCGGGCACTGACGGGGTAGGAACCAAATTACGCCTTGCCATTGATCTGAACAAACACGACACAATCGGTATCGATCTGGTGGCGATGTGTGTGAACGATTTAGTGGTGCAGGGCGCCGAGCCGTTGTTTTTCCTGGATTATTACGCCACCGGCAAACTGGAGGTTGATGTGGCGGCAAGTGTCGTCAAAGGCATTGCCGACGGTTGTGAACAGGCCGGTTGCGCCTTGGTGGGCGGCGAAACGGCGGAAATGCCGGGCATGTATCATGCGGGCGATTATGATTTGGCCGGCTTTTGTGTTGGCGTGGTGGAAAAAGCGGATATTATCGACGGCACACAGGTGAAAGCCGGCGACGCCTTGGTAGCGCTGGCCTCAAGCGGGCCGCATTCCAACGGTTATTCGCTGATCCGTAAAGTAATCGAAGTGGCGGGCATTAATCCGGCGCAGGAGCAGCTGGCGGGCAAACCGTTTGCCGAGCAGGTCATGGCGCCGACCCGGATTTATGTAAAATCGGTGCTGCAACTGATTAAACATGCCAATGTGCATGCGATTGCGCATCTGACCGGCGGCGGCTTCTGGGAGAACATCCCGCGCGTATTGCCGGCCTCAATGAAAGTGGTGATCGACGAGCAAAGCTGGCAGTGGCCGCCGATTTTCAACTGGCTGCAGGAGCAAGGCAATATCGACCGTTATGAAATGTATCGCACCTTTAACTGCGGGGTGGGCATGATTATTGCACTGCCGCAGGAAGATGTGGAAACCGCAATCGCCTTACTTAATCAGGCCGGTGAGCAGGCATGGCAGATCGGACGGATCGAACATGCCGCCGACGGCGAGGCACAGGTCGTCATCCGCTGATGAAAAAAATCGTCGTATTAATTTCCGGACAGGGACTGAATTTACAGGCTATGATCGATGCCTGTCAGTCCGGCCGGATCGAAGCGGAAATCTGTGCGGTAATCAGTAATAAAGCCAAGGCGTTCGGTTTAACCCGCGCCGCGCAGGCCGCAATTCCGACCCGGGTTTTCTTAGCCAAAGACTATGCCGACGGCGGTGCGCAAGATGAGGCGATCGGCGATTATATCGAATCGCTGGGCGCAGATTTAATCGTACTGGCCGGTTATATGAAAATTCTGAGCGCATCGTTCACCCGCCGTTTTGCCGGTAAAATTCTGAATATTCACCCCTCGCTGCTGCCGAAATATCCCGGGCTGAATACCTATCGGCAGGCATTGGATGCCGGTGAGTGCGAACACGGCACCACGGTGCATTTTGTCAATGAACAGGTGGACGGCGGCGCGGTGGTGCTACAGGCAAAAGTGCCGATTTTTCCGGCTGACGGCGTGGCGGAGATCGAGCAACGGGTAAAAAGTCAGGAGCTGCAAATTTATCCCTTGGTGGTGAAATGGTTTGTTGACGGGCGTTTACAGCTGGTCGGCGACAAGGCTTATCTGGACGGTTGTCCGTTACCCGCCGAAGGTTATGCCGGCGAATAGAATCTCAGTACGACTGAGATTTTTTTTGCTTAAGTGCGGTCATTTTTTTGATAATTTTTGCTATAGTAGCAGCTGTTTTTTATTGTTTTTGGCAGGATATCGTAATGGCGGAAAAAATTATTATTGATGAAAACCGGTTTATGCGTACCATCTCGCGCATTGCCCATGAAATTATTGAAAAACATCAGGATTTAAGTGATCTGGTGATTGTCGGCGTAAAGCGTCGCGGGGCGGAAATTGCAGAGCTGATTAAACGTAAAATCGCTGATCTGACCGGTGCGCAATTGCCTTCCATTGATCTGGATATTACCTTTTACCGCGATGATCTCGAATATGTGGAACCGCAAAGCCAGTCGCCGGTATATAGCGGCGCTTCCGACTATATCAGCATACAGAATAAAACGGTGATTTTAATTGATGATGTGCTGTTTACCGGGCGGACAATCCGCGCCGCGCTGGATGCGTTGATCGATTTCGGGCGGGCGGCGAAAGTGGAACTGGTGATCTTTGTCGATCGCGGTCATCGCGAGCTGCCGATCCGGGCGGATTATGTGGGAAAAAACGTACCGACCAGCCGCAGCGAAAAGGTGCAGGTGCGTACCATGAAATTCGATAACTGCTATGAAGTGGCGCTGATTTCTCCGTAAATCGGCGGAACCTTTTTAGGAATTAATACTCTAACAATGGTAATTTTTAATTGAAGAATGGGCTAGATATGAAAGCATTGAATTTAAGAGCGTTTTTTCTGAGTATCATCGGTTTATTGATGATTTCCTCCGCACAGGCGGCGGAGCGCGTCGTGGCGACGGTAAACGGTGCGCCGATTCTGGAAAGCCAGGTAAAACAGGCTTTGGGCAAACGGGCGAATACAGAGACTAATCGCCAAGCGGCGCTTAATTCGATTATCGACGATATGCTGGTGAATCAGGCGATTAAAGAATCCGGCGTGAAAGTCAGTGATGCCAAGGTGGATCAGATTATTGAAGGCATCGCCGCTCAAAACGGTCTGACTTTCGGTCAGCTGCTGGATGCGCTGGATTATCAGGGCATCAGCTATCAGCATTATCGCCGCCAGATCGCCAATCAGCTGCTGATGGCGGAAGTGCGCAATCAGGCGATCGGCAAAAGCGTTGACATCACCCGTGAGGAAGTGCAGGCGCTGGGACAAAAAATGCTGAAACAGGCAAAAGAAACGGGCACCGAAAAGAAAGTCACCGGTACGGAATATCAAGTGCGCCATATTCTGTTGAAATTAAATCCATTATTAAACGATACGCAGGCAAAAGCGCAGCTTAATCAGATCCGAGCCGATATTATCGCCGGTAAAATCAGTTTTGCCGATGCGGCGTTAAAGTATTCGAAAGATTATCTGTCCGGCGCCAACGGCGGTAATTTGGGTTTTGCCTTTCCTGAAGCCTATGTCGGGGCGTTCGGCAAAACCATTCAAACTACCAAACAGGGCACGATTTCCGCGCCGTTTAAAACCGAATTCGGCTGGCATATTCTGGAAGTGACCGACACCCGTCAGGGCGACCGCACGCAGGATGCCTATATGCAGAAAGCTTACGAACAGCTGGTTAATCAGCAGCTGCAAAGCGCCTCCAAAGACTGGGTCAGCGCGCTGCGTAAACATGCGGAAATCAAATATTTCAACTAATCGGCACGAATTTCTCGATCCCGGCGCAAAGGCCGGGATTTTGTTTTATAATAGACCGCACTTTTTTTACGCAAAACGGCACTATGAATTCAAAAACACATTTAGGACACACCGCCCGCAAACGTTTCGGGCAAAATTTTCTGCACGACAATCAGGTGATTGAAAATATCGTCATGGCGATTTATCCGCAACCGGATCAGTTGCTGGTGGAAATCGGCCCGGGGCTGGGCGCATTAACCGAGCCGGTGGCGGAAAAAGCGGGGCGTTTAACCGTCATTGAGCTGGATCGCGATTTAGCCGAACGGTTGCGTCATCACCCGTTTTTACAGCAGAAGCTGAATGTCATTGAAAGCGATGTGATGCAGTTTGATTTCGGCAAACTGTACGCGGATGAAAATCCGACACAGCCACAGCGCAAGCTGCGTGTGTTCGGCAATCTGCCGTACAATATTTCCACCCCGCTGATGTTTCATCTGTTTAATTATCACGACATCATTCAGGATATGCACTTTATGCTGCAAAAAGAAGTGGTGAAACGCCTGTGCGCGGCGCCGAACAGCAAAGCATACGGCCGCCTGACCGTGATGACGCAGTATTTCTGTCAGGTGCTGCCGGTGCTTGAAGTGCCGCCGAGTGCGTTTAAACCGGCACCGAAAGTGGATTCCGCGGTGGTTCGGCTGGTGCCGCATGAGCAATTGCCGCATCCGGTGAAAGAGTTATATTGGCTGAACCGTGTTTGTACGCAGGCGTTCAACCAACGGCGCAAAACCTTGCGGAATGCGCTTTCCACTTTATTTTCTGAGGAAAATCTGACCGCACTTGCCATTGATCCGAACGCCCGGGCGGAAAATCTCAGCGTTGCCGATTATGCCCGTCTGGCAAATTGGCTGGCGGATAATCCGCCGTCCGAGGCATCAGCTCCGGCACAGTGCCGTGATGCGCAGGCATAATCAGGCGGACAAAGGTGAAGGCATCAGCACAGCACAGGAACGGATAAGGCAATGGCAACCTATTTAGTCGGTGATTTACAGGGCTGTTATGACGAATTGCAGCTGCTGTTGGATAAGGTGAAGTTTGATCCGCAACAGGATCAGTTATATCTGGTCGGCGATCTGGTGGCGCGCGGGGATCAATCCCTTGCCTGTCTGCGATTGGTCAAATCGCTGGGCGAGCGGGCGCATACCGTATTGGGCAATCATGATCTGCACCTGATTTCCACCGCTCTGGGGATTAAAAAAGTCAAAGCGCGCGATCGGGTGGACGCCATTTTTGCTGCGCCGGATTTTCATGAATTAATCCATTGGCTCCGGCAGCAGCCGTTGCTGGTGCATAATGCGCAGGCGGGGTTTGTGATGGTGCATGCCGGCATTTCGCCGGACTGGGATCTGGCGACGGCAAAGGCCTGCGCCGCGGAGGTGGAACAGGTGCTGCGCCACGGGGATTATGCCGCCATGATCGCGCAAATGTATGACAATTCGCCGGCGCGCTGGTCGCCGGATTTGCAGGGCATGGAACGCCTGCGCTATAGCATTAACGTGTTTACCCGCATGCGGTTTTGTTATCGTGATCATCGTCTGGATTTTAACTGCAAAGCACCGCCGCAACAGGCGCCCGACGAGCTGACGCCGTGGTTTCAGCTGGATAACCCGTTGTATGCGCAGGAAAATATCGTTTTCGGCCATTGGGCGAGCCTGTTGAATACCCCGACCCCGCCGACGATTTACGCGCTGGATACCGGCTGTGTGTGGGGCAACCAGATGACCATGCTGCGCTGGGAAGATAAGCGCTATTTTGTCCAACCGGCAGTCAAGCGATATGCTTAGTTGCAGGGGATGAACGGGGTAAAAGTGCGGTCAAAAATCCGGCTGTTTTTGTGATTTTACAGGAGTGTTTATGCCAACCGATGCGTTGATTTGTTCCGCCAGCTGCGAGCTGTTTACGCTGCCTTTTTTGCAGTTCGCGCAAATGAAAAAATTCTGTCCCGAGGATATCCCGCGCATCAAGGCGGATTACAAATTCCGCTGGGATAACTGGAAACGCTGTATTTTACAGGTTGCGGGCGAGCTCGGCACACCTTTTGCCAAACCGCATATTGAAAGCTGGACGAATGGCTGGCAGGTGCGCGGGCATTTTTTCGCGTATTTTAAATATGAATTCAATTTGAATTCGGCGGCGATTTTATCGGTGATTTTAAACAGCCGCCGTCTTTCCGTCAGTCTGGACTGGCATTGTTATCGCGCCGACCGTTCGCAAATCGGCGTTGCGCAATATAATCGCTGGCTGGATGATCTGGATGTTCAACGCTATGCGGATTTTGATATCTGGCGCGGCGATGAGAGCGAATATGCCGATTTTCGTCAGCTCAAACAACTCGGCGCGGCGGATCTGACCTTGCGCGACGAGCAGGATTTCTGGTGCATCGGTAAAAATGTGGAAAAAGCGCAGCTGGACGACATCGACGCCGTCGCATTTATCGCCGACAACATACGGGCGCTCGCTCCGCTGTATGAAAAATGCCACCAATAAACCGATTCCCTTTTTCGGCGTTTTCGCTTATGCTTAGCGGGCATTTATGTAAATAAATGCGGGATGTATAACAAGTTTGTTTATTATCTAGCAGGAAATCCTTATGAAAAAATTGTTGCTGGCGACCGCACTTTCCTGTGCCGCCGCTGTTGTCTTTGCCGCCGAACGGCAGAATCCGAACACCGTCGAACATACTTACCGCTTAACCGAATCCTTTAATATCGCCGTGCCACAAGGTTCCGCGGGCGAAACCAAATTATGGGTGCCGCTGCCGTTTAATAGTGATTATCAGGCTGTGAAATCCATTCGTTACGAAGGCAATTACCGGCAGGCTTACATCACGGAAAATAATGCCTATGGCGCGAAAACCCTTTATGCCGACTGGGATGACAAGGCGCAGAAACGGGAGCTGAAAGTGGTGCTGGAGGTGCAAACCAAAGACCGCGAAGTGGGCTTAAGCGGGGCGCTGACGGATTATCAGCCACCGCAAACGATTCATTATTCGGTGGATGTGGCACCGTATCTGCAGCCGACGGCGCATATAAAAACCGACGGTATCGTGAAAGAATATGCCAATAAAATCATCGGCAAGGAAACCAATCCGCTGAAACAAGCGGCGCTTATCCATAATTGGATTGTCGGCCATATGGAACGGGATAATTCGGTGCTCGGCTGCGGGGACGGCGATGTGGAAAAAATACTGACCAGCGGCGTGTTACGCGGTAAATGTACCGATATTAATTCGGTATTTGTGGCGTTGGCGCGAGCCGCCGGCATTCCCGCCAGAGAAGTGTTCGGCATTCGTTTGGGCGCCGCGCCGAAAATGGCCAGATATTCCGCCACCGCATTCGGCAGCTCGAACGAACAAGGCATTGCCGATGTCAGTGGCGCACAGCATTGCCGCGCCGAGTTTTATTTAGCCGGTTTCGGCTGGGTGCCGGTGGATTCCGCCGATGTGGCGAAGATGCGGCTGGCGGAGAAAAAATCGGTCGCTGATGCCGATACGCAGGCGGTGGCGCAGTATCTGTTCGGTAACTGGGAAATGAACTGGATCGGCTTTAATCACGGCCGCGACTTTGAACTCTATCCGGCGGGCGAAATGACGCTGCTGAACAATTTTGGTTATCCTTATGCCGAAGTGGGCGGCGATCCGTTGAATTTCTTTGATCCGAAAGAATTTAGCTATGAGTTTAGCGCCGAAAAATTACACTAACCGTTTTGTCGCCGTTTGCCTGACGGCGCTTGCCGCCGCGCTGGCCTCAAGCCTGTGTTGTATTGGGCCGCTGATTTATCTGCTTTTCGGTGTTTCGTCGGTATGGCTGATCGAACTGAATCAATTCGAGTTTCTGCGCATTCCGATGTTGCTGTGCTCGCTGGCGGCATTCGGCTACGGATTCTGGTTATTGGTGTTTTCCAAACGAATCATTTGCAGCCGATACTTATCCCGCCGCAGCTTGATTTTGCTGTATTGGCTGGTATTGGCGTTGATTTTATTTTTCTTATTTTATCCGACTTTGCTACCTTGGATATTGGAGGAATGATGATAAAAAAATTCCTGACGGTGATGCTGACAACACTGCTGTTCAGTCTGTCCGTCGCCGCGCAGGCGGAACAGCAGCTGACGCTGAAAATCCCAGAAATGACCTGCCAGCTGTGCGCGTATTTGGTCAATAAGCAATTACGGGCGGTGGACGGCGTGATTTCCACCAAAGCGAACCTGAAAACGCAATCGGTGCGGATTACGGCTCAGCCGCAGGTGAACGTGCAAACCCTGATTCAGGCGGTAGATGAGCTGCATTATCATGCCGAAGTGGTGGAATAGCGGTGGAATAAACGGCGTGCGCGGCCGTTTTCTCGCCGTTATGTTTTTTTGCTGGCAGGTCTGCGGCGGCTTTTTTGTCTGCCGGATAATGAAAAAATCGCGCCAAAACCACCGCACTTTTCTGTTGCGCGCGGCAAGGTTTTTAGCCGGTTTAAGCGGCCGTTTCCACCTGACATTTCAAAGCGGCGGGCAATGGAAATAAATGCCTGAGATGCCCTAAAGTTCTGTCAATTTTCCCGGTTTTAGGCTATCCTATACGCCATTTTCCAAGTCAATTTCCACCGCAAAAGTGCGGTCGTTTTTTTAAGAATTTTTAAAGGTACAACTATGCAAGAACAATACCGTCCCGATCTGATCGAACCGGAAGTGCAGCAATACTGGCGCGATAATAAAACTTTCAAAGCGGTGAAAGACAACAGCAAAGAAAAATATTATTGTCTTTCCATGTGGCCTTATCCTTCCGGCCGTCTGCATATGGGGCATGTGCGCAATTATACGATCGGTGATGTGGTGTCCCGTTATCAGCGCATGAACGGTAAAAACGTGTTGCAGCCGATGGGCTGGGATGCTTTCGGTCTGCCGGCGGAAGGCGCGGCGGTTAAGCATAATACGGCGCCGGCGAAGTGGACGTATGAAAACATCGCTTATATGAAAAATCAGTTGCAGGCTTTGGGTTTCAGCTATGACTGGGATCGCGAGCTGACCAGCTGCAAACCGGATTATTACAAATGGGAACAACAGTTTTTCGGCGAGCTTTACCGCAAAGGGCTGGTGTATAAAAAAACCTCCGTGGTGAACTGGTGCCCGAACGATGAAACCGTGCTGGCTAACGAGCAGGTACACGAAGGCTGCTGCTGGCGCTGCGATACGCCGGTGGAACAGAAAGAAATTCCGCAATGGTTCTTGAAAATCACCGATTATGCGGATCAATTATTAGGCGGACTGGATAATCTGCCGGAATGGCCGGATATGGTGAAAACCATGCAGCGTAACTGGATCGGGCGTTCCGAAGGGGTGGAAATCACCTTTAAGATTGAACATTCCGAGCAAACCGTGGCGGTTTATACTACCCGTCCGGATACCTTTTACGGTGTGTCCTATATGGCGGTGGCGGCCGGTCATCCGCTGGCGGAACAGGCGGCGCAGCAAAATGCCGAGTTAGCCCGTTTTATTCAGGAATGTAAAAACACCAAAGTGGCGGAAGCGGAACTTGCCACCATGGAGAAAAAAGGCATGCCGACCGGCATTAACGCCATTCATCCGCTGACCGGTAAAGCAGTGCCGATTTGGGTGGCTAACTTCGTGCTGATGCACTATGGTACCGGCGCGGTGATGGCGGTGCCGGCGCACGATCAGCGCGACTATGAATTTGCCGCTAAATACGGCTTACCGCTGATTCCGGTGATTGCGCCGGCGGACGGCAGCGAATTGGATATTTCCGCCCAGGCTTATACGGAATACGGCGTAAACATCAATTCCGGCGAATTTGACGGGCTGGATTTTCACGCCGCCTTTAACGGCATCGCCGATAAACTGGAAGCCATGGGCGTAGGTAAACGTCAGGTGAATTACCGTCTGCGCGACTGGGGCGTCTCCCGTCAGCGCTACTGGGGCGCGCCGATTCCGATGCTGACGCTGGAAAACGGCGAAGTCGTGCCGGCGCCGTTGCAGGATTTGCCGATTGTGCTGCCGGAAGATGTGGTGATGGACGGGGTGAAAAGCCCGATTAAAGCGGATCCGAACTGGGCGAAAACCACTTATAACGGTCAGCCTGCCCTGAAAGAAACCGATACCTTCGACACCTTTATGGAATCTTCCTGGTATTATGCGCGCTATACCTGCCCGGATTATCAGCAAGGCATGCTGGACAGCGAGGAAGCCAATTACTGGCTGCCGGTGGATCAGTACATCGGCGGCATCGAACATGCGACGATGCACCTGCTGTATTTCCGCTTCTTCCATAAATTGTTGCGCGATGCCGGCTTAGTGGCGTCCGACGAGCCGACGAAAAAACTGCTGTGTCAGGGTATGGTGTTGGCGGATGCGTTTTATTATACCAGCCCGAGCAATGAACGGATTTGGGTGTCGCCGACTAAAGTCACCCTGGAACGTGATGAAAAAGGCCGGATTATCAAAGCGACGGACGACGAAGGTCACGAGCTGGTGCACAGCGGCATGACCAAAATGTCCAAATCGAAAAACAACGGTATTGACCCGCAGGAAATGGTGGAAAAATACGGTGCCGATACGGTGCGCCTGTTTATGATGTTCGCCTCGCCGGCGGAAATGACGCTGGAATGGCAGGAATCGGGCGTGGAAGGCGCGAAGCGTTTTCTGACCCGCTTATGGAATTTAGCCTTTGAGTATTGCAAACATCCGGCGGAAACTGCGCTCAATCCGACCGCACTTTCGGGCGCTCAGAAAGCGCTGCGCCGCGACGTACATAAAACCATCGCCAAAGTCAGCGATGATATCGGCCGCCGTCAGACTTTCAACACCGCGATTGCGGCGATCATGGAGCTGATGAACAAATTAACCAAAGCCCCGTTACAGGATGCACAGGATCGCGCGGTTATGGCGGAAGCGTTAAACGCCGTCGTGCGCATGCTGTATCCGATCACGCCGCATATTTGCTTCCGCTTATGGCAGGATCTCGGCAATCAACAGACCATTGACTTCGCCCCTTGGGTGGTGGCCGATGAGGATGCCATGATTGACGAAGAAAAACTGGTGGTGGTGCAGGTGAACGGTAAAGTCCGCGCCAGAATCACGGTGCCGGCGGCGATGGCGGAAGAGGAAATTAAACAGCTGGCGCTGGCGGACAGCAATGTGGCAAAATTCCTTGACGGTTTAACCCTCAATAAAGTGATTTATGTGCCGGGTAAATTGTTAAGTTTTGTGGCTAAATAATCTTGCGGGGCGGCGCATGTCCGCCTTTGTTGTTACAGCGGATATGCTTATTCGCGGTTTGCTCAAAGTCAGGAAAAAATTATGTTCAAATCATGCAAAACAATGTTAATGGCTGCCGCACTGACGGCATTAACCGCCTGCGGGTTTCATTTTCAAAACGGCGAGCTGATTCCGCCGGAATTAAAAACCCTCCGTCTGGAAAGCAGCGACCAATACGGGCCGATGACCATGGCGGTGCGCCGGCAATTGCAGGCCAATAATGTTCATCTGGCCGACGCCAAGGCGAATGTGCCGGTGCTGCGGATCAACAAAACCACCACCAGCGATAAAGTGGCGTCGATTTTTAAACGCGGGCGCGAAGCGGAAAAAATGCTGATCCTGGACGTACAGGCTACCGTGCAGCTGCCGAATAAAGCTGCCTACCCAATCTCTGCCAAAGTCAACCGCACTTTCTTTGACAACTCCCGTGCGGCGCTGGCTAAATCGGCGGAAAAAGAAGTGATCTGGAACGATATGCGCGAACAGGCGGCCCGCCAGCTGATTACCAAAATGGTGGCGCTGCAGTATCAGGTCAAAAACAAATAAGCCATGAACCGTATTTTCCCGGAGCAACTGTCCGGGCTATTAGCGCATCACCTGTCCTCAGTCTATTATTTAGTGGGGCAGGATCCGTTATTGCTGGCGGAAAGCCGCGATTTGATTACTCATGCGGCCTTTAAGCAGGGATTCGATGAAAAAACGGAACTGGCCATTGACGCTTCTACCGACTGGAATGGGCTGTTTGAGCGCGTACAATCAATGGGATTGTTTTTCAGCCGGCAGGTTATCAGCTTAAATTTAGCTGAAAATCTCACCGCACTTTTACAAAAAAATTTATTGCAATTCATTGAATTATTGCATGCGGATGTGTTGTTGATCGTGCAGCTCGGTAAGCTGACCAAGCCGACGGAAAAGCAGGATTGGTTCGTGCGCGCCAACCAGTACGACGGGCAAAGCGTACTGGTAAATTGCCAGACGCCGACCATTGATCAATTGCCGCGCTGGATCGGTCATCGGGCGAAAAGTCTGCAATTGACGCCGGATCATGATGCGCTACAGCTGTTGTGTTACAGCTATGAGAATAATTTGCTGGCATTGAAGCAGGCGTTGCAATTGCTGGCGTTGCTGTATCCCGACGGTAAACTGAGCTTTGCCCGGGTAAAGAATGTGGTGGAGCAGTCTTCGGTGTTTTCACCGTTTCAGTGGATTGATGCGTTGCTGGAAGGCAAAATTCAGCGCGCCGGGCGGATTCTGGCGGGATTGCGCGCCGAAGAGGTACAGCCGATTATTTTGCTGCGCAGCTTACAGCGGGAATTGATGACGATTCTGACGCTGACCCGGCCGTCGCAACGGGTAAACAATCTTGATGAGCCGTTGCCGACCGCGCAGTTACGGGAACAGTTTGATCGTTTAAAGGTTTGGCAAAGCCGCCGTCCGCTGTTCGTGCAGGCGGTGCAGCGTCTGACTTATCGTAAATTGTATGCGCTGATTCAGCAGCTGGCGGAGCTGGAACGTGCCGCGAAGCAGGAGTTCAGCGATGATCTGTGGGATAAGCTGGCGCATCTGTCGGCACAAATGTGTCAGTGATAAATGCGAGGCATCAGCATTCCGCCAATAAACGTTGAATCAGTTTGGCGTTTGCCGGCGGGAATTTACCCGCATCCAGCTCCGATTGCGCGACCCACATGCCGCTCTGACCTTCCCGCCCGAAGGGTTCGCCGATCCATTGTTCGACCAGATAGAAATGAAAATGAATGATCTTGGTGGGATATTCAAATAAAAATCGCTCAAAAATGACCGCACTTAAGGTGATGATACCGATTTCCTCTTCCAGTTCGCGCGCCAGCGCCTGCTCTGCGCTTTCTCCCGCATCCACTTTACCACCGGGAAATTCCAGCGATTGACCGAAATCCTGCCCTTCCAGGCGCTGAGTGAGATAGATTTGCCCGAATTCATTGCGGATAATGCCGGCGGCAACGTGGATAAGTGGTTTTGTCATGCTGTCGTCCCTCAGTAGGAAAGCGGTAAAACGGATAATTTTACCGCTTGTGCCGGATCAATCAGTGTGTCGCCCGGCTGCCGTGGCAGTGCTTATATTTTTTGCCCGAGCCGCAAGGGCAAGGCTCGTTGCGCCCGATTTTACGTCCCGTTTCCGGTATGGTGTCGCTGTTTTCTTCCGGCTGGGCGTTCGGCGCATGATAATTCATGGCGGCCTGTTCCCGCTGCGCGGCTTCCTGACGCAGGCGTTCCGCTTCGGCAATTTCCTCCTGCGTGCGGATCTGCACCCGGCTTAAGGTGGTGATTACATTTAATTTCAACGCGTCAAGCATTTCGGTGAACATTTGGAACGATTCTTTCTTGTATTCCTGTTTCGGATCTTTCTGGGCGTAACCGCGCAAATGAATGCCGCGGCGCAGGTGATCCATAGCGGCCAGATGTTCTTTCCAAAGTTCGTCTAAGGTTTGCAGCATTACGCCTTTTTCAAAGTTGCGCATGGTTTCGGCGCCGACCAAATCCTCTTTGCGTTTATATTCCGCTTCGGCCGCCTCCACAATGCGTTCGCGCAGCGTTTCTTCATGCAGCGCATTGTTTTCTTCCAGCCATTGCCCGACCGGCAGATCCAGGGCAAAATCCTGTTTCAGGCGTTGTTCCAGTGCCGGAATATCCCACATTTCTTCCAGCGATTGCGGCGGAATATATTGATCGATCACGCTGTTAAAGACGTCTTTGCGGATAACGTCAATGGTGTCGGAAATATCCTCGTTATCCAGCAGTACGTTACGCTGCTGGTAAATGGCATGGCGCTGATCGTTGGCTACGTCGTCAAATTCGAGCAGATTTTTACGTCCGTCAAAGTTGTGGGTTTCCACTTTCGCCTGCGCCGAGGCGATGACCTTGGCCAGCAGTTTGGATTCCATCCCTTCGCCCGGCGTGCTGAATGCTTTGCGCATCATGTTCAGTTTGCCTTCGTTCAGATAAATGCGCATTAAGGCGTCTTCTAAGGAAAGGTAGAAACGGGAAGAACCCGGATCGCCCTGACGGCCCGAACGTCCGCGCAGCTGGTTGTCGATACGGCGCGATTCATGCCGTTCGGTACCGATAATATGCAGCCCGCCCGCCTGTTTGACGATATCGTGACGTTCCTGCCAGGCGGCTTTAATGGCGTCGATTTGCGCCTGGGTCGGATTATCCAGCTTCGCCACTTCCGCTTTCCAGTTACCGCCGAGTACGATATCCGTTCCGCGTCCCGCCATGTTGGTGGCGATGGTGACTACGCCCGGATAACCGGCGTTGGCGACGATTTCCGCTTCCTGTGCATGGAATTTTGCGTTCAGCACATTATGTTTGATGCCGGCTTTGGTCAGCGCGGCGGACAGTAATTCCGATTTTTCGATGGAGATAGTCCCGACTAACACCGGTTGATTGCGCGCAACGCAGTCTTTGATGTCTTCAATAATCGCATCGAATTTATATTGTTCGGTTTCGTACATCACATCGGTGCGGTCGTCGCGGATCATCGGACGGTTGGTCGGGATGACGATGGTTTCCAGCCCGTAAATTTGCTGGAACTCAAAGGCTTCCGTATCCGCGGTACCGGTCATCCCCGCCAGTTTTTCGTACAGGCGGAAATAATTCTGGTAAGTGATGGAGGCGACGGTTTGGTTTTCGTTTTGAATCGCAACTCCTTCTTTGGCTTCGATCGCCTGATGCAAACCGTCCGACCAGCGGCGTCCCGCCATGGTGCGGCCGGTGTGTTCGTCAACAATGACGATTTCGCCGTCTTTCACGATATAATCCACATCGCGTTCAAACAGCGTATGAGCGCGCAGGGCGGCATACACATGGTGCAGCAGCGTGATTTTCGACGGTGAATATAAGGAATCGCTTTCGGTCATCAGACCTTGTTTAATCAGCCATTGCTCGATTTTCTCCTGACCGCGCTCGGTCAGATAAGCCTGTTTGCTTTTCAGATCCAGCGTGTAGTCGCCGTCGCCCTGATATTCTTCGCTGTCTTCTTTGTCCTGTTTGATCAGAATCGGAATCAGTTTATCGATAGCAATGTACAGTTCCGAACTGTCTTCGGCCGGGCCGGAAATAATCAGCGGGGTACGCGCTTCATCAATTAAAATGGAATCCACTTCGTCCACTAAGGCGTAATGCAGCTGTTTTTGAAAGCGATCCTGCGCCGAGTGAGCCAGATTATCGCGCAGATAATCAAAACCCAGTTCGCTGTTGGTGGCATAGGTGATATCGGCTGCGTAAGCGGCGCGTTTTTCTTCCGGCGCCAGACCCGGAACGTTGACGCCCACGGTCATGCCCAGAAATTCGAATAACGGGCGGTTAGTCTCCGCATCGCGCCGGGCGAGGTAATCGTTTACTGTCACCACATGCACGCCTTTGCCGCTGAGCGCGTTCAAATAACAAGGCAATGTGGCAGTTAAGGTTTTCCCTTCACCGGTGCGCATTTCCGCAATACAGCGGTTATTCAGTACCATACCGCCGATAAGCTGCACATCGAACGGACGCATGCCCAAGACGCGTTTGCTGGCCTCGCGCACGGTGGCGAAAGCCTCCGGAATTAATTCTTCCAGTTTGCTGCCGTTTTGCAGCCGGCTGCGGAATTCCGCCGTTTTGGCTTTGAGCTGGTCGTCGCTTAAGGCTTCGAATTCCGGTTCCAGTTTATTGATTTTGGCGACCTGTTTGTTCAGACGGCGTAAAATACGCTCGTTACGGCTGCCGAAGATTTTGGTTGCAATAGTTCTTAACATGATTTTTCTTGTCTAAATAATAAAATTAATCAATGCAGCTTAACGGTGCGTTAAACTGCGAATTCAGTGAATGGTATCAATAAATCAGGCGAGAAGCGGCCCGGCGCGAATCGGCGGGCGAGAATCGTAAAGGGCGGTGCAAAAGTGCGGTTCGTTTTGGTGCAGAATCTGCGCTTCGCGGCAAAAATGCGGCGATTGCAGCATATGCAGCGACTGAACTTGTCTGACCAGTGAAACGGTATGCTGAATCTGTTGCTGCGCCTGACGCTGTTCGTTCGGATAACTGTCGGTGCCGAGTGGCGAATTTTCCAGTCCCTGTGCGGCGGGTAAGGCAAAAATCGCGATCATACTTAACAGTAATCGCGACCAGAAATGCGGTTTGCCCTTTGTTGAGATCATCGGATATTCGTTTTGCCCATTAAAAAAACTGCCCTATTGTAGCGGAAATTCGCTACAATGTCTCATAATCATTAGGCATATTGGGGCAAAAACGGGTAAAACAAGGCAATGAAATCCACACGATACCATAAACCGGTGAATGTGCAGGAAGTGCTGACCCATTCCGGTCTGGCGCGCATTATGCAGCAAGGCTTGCGGGTGCATCATCTGAATGAACGGATACAGACTTTATTTCCCCGGCAATTTAAAGGCCTTTACCGTGCGGCGCAGATGGAAAACGACAAACTGTTTATTGAGACGGCAAATGCCATGGTGCGGCAGGGGCTGTTGTTCAGAGAACAGGAATTGCTGGCGTTGATTAAACCGGACTATCCGCAGATTCGGCAGCTGATATTTAAAATCAACCCCGAGCTGGCGCGGCGCGGTGCTTTGTAATGTATTTTGGGTTAAGGATAAACAATGCAGGATATTTATCATTCAATATCTCATTTCGGAAGGATTCTGGGATCGCTGTTTTATTACGCGCCGGAGGAAGAACAAAATCAATGGCTGATTACCTTTTTTCAGCGCGAAAACTGGCAGGCGGATGTGAATTTTCTGCCTTGCGAGGTGCTTGAGCGCATTCAAACCTTGTTTACCCGCAATCCGGCAGATATAGCGCAGCTGGCGGCGCAGTTTCAGGCGTTGTTTATCGGCCCGGATGCGCTGCCCGCCCCGCCGTGGGGATCGGTTTATCTGGATAAGGATGCGGTGATTTTCGGCGCGTCATTATCGGAGATGCGGGATTTTCTGTTGAAAAACCGGATTGAATTGTCGCTGCCGGTCAATGAACCGGAAGATCATTTCGGGCTGATGTTAATGCTGCTGGCATTTCTGGCGGAAAATCAACCGCACTTAGTGGCGGAATATCTGGAACAGCATTTACTGCCCTGGACGCCTCGTTTTCTGGCCTTGTTGGCAGAGCAGTCGGTTTCGGATTTTTATGCCGGATTAGGCTTATTAGCCGATGCCTTACTGGATTACTGGCAGCAGGCGATGGGGTTACAGGCAAAAGCCATGCCGCTTTATCGTTAAGCGATTTGCGATTACCCCGCCGCCTCAATATAACCCCTGCATCGGGCGCAGCGTGCCGTTCGCCCGTTTTGCTTTAATTGCGGCACATGTTATTCATTTCCCGAACTTCAATAGCTTTATTCCATTCGTTTTCGTCTTAAATTCCGTCGGTTTAGTGTCATCTTCCCGCTAATTTGACCGATATCATAATCAGTTCGTCAGAATACGGATATGGTTACTCCCTCTTACTCGCACATTGTTATCGGTATAAGGAGGGCATTTATGGTATAAGCGAACGGTTTGCTTTTTCGCAACACATTGATCTTGATAGGTTTAGCCGCATGAGGCGCCGCTGTTTACGGCCGCCGCGTTGGGCGTAAGTTGTATGATGATATTGAATTTTAGAGGTGAAAATGACGACTTTTATTGAATTTTTAGCAAAAATTGTTGCCCCGATGCAACGTCAGTTTATCAATTTTGTCCGGATCGCCATTTGTATCGTGATGGTGTGGATCGGCGGTTTAAAAGTATGCCAGTATGAGGCCGACGGCATTGCGCATTTTGTATCGAACAACCCGTTTCTGAGCTTTTTGTATAAAAACGGTGCCAATTTAGTGCCGAATGAAAACGGCGAAATGGTTAAGGAATATACCTTGTATAAAAATCCGGAAGGAAAAATGGTGGCGAAAAATATCGAATGGCATAAAGCAAACGGTACGTATACCGCCTCTTATATCATCGGTGCGATGATTGTAACGATCGGGTTATTGACGTTGGCCGGCATTTGGTCGCCGACGCTCGGGATGTTCGGCGGGCTGCTCACCTTCGGGATGTCAATCGTCACGTTGTCATTCCTGATCTTTACGCCGGAAACCTGGGTGCCGAATTTAGGCGGGGATATGCCGACGCCGCATTACGGCTTTCCGTATCTTTCCGCCGCCGGACGCTTGATTATCAAGGATATTATTATGATGGCGGGCGGTCTGGTTGCGGCGGCCGAATGTGCCAAACGGATTCTGGCGCAAGGAAAAACCGCCTGATAGGTAAAGCGTGTTCTTTGCGATAATCTCGGAGCAGGCGCCGTTCTGCTCCGTGCTTTACGCTTGTTGCGCCGCGTGCGAAGTGCGGTATTGACTCGGCGCGCTGCCGAAGTAGCGTTTAAAGATCTGACTGAAATGCGATTCCGATTGATAACCTACCTCGGCGGCGATGGCGAAAATAGATTTATTGGTATGCCGTACCAGCATTTGCGCTTTTTGCATGCGCAGATCGGATAAGAGTTTTCCCGGCAGTGCGCCGGTTTTTTGTTTGAATAAACGGATAAAACTGGCGCGTGATAGGGCGCAGCGTTCGGCCAAGTTGTCCATCGTCCAGCGATAAGCGGGATTTTGCAGCATGGCGTTGGCGGCGTGAAACAGACGTTTGTCCTGCAACGCCGCCAAAATACCATGGTTAACCGCATGGCTTTGTAAATAATCGCGCATCAGGTAGGTAAACAGTACGGTGCATAAGTCGTCAATTACGGATTTATTCGCCAGTCCGGGCGTGGTTTCCTGCTGCAAAAGCGTCAACAGAGACATAATCGAGCGGTTATTGGCGGATAAATGCAGTTGAGGTAAGTGCAGAAAAGCGAGCGGAGAGTCGCTTGCGTAACGGAAGTAACCGCAGAACATTTCAAAATCATGGGAAAGCTGATTATTGCGGCAAAAGGTTAATGCGCCCTGCTGTTGCTTCACGATGGGGGCGGCGGCGCCGGGCTGTGTTTCCGTGCTGCTGAGGGTATGCGGCGTACCGTAAGGTAAAAAAAACAGGTCGCCGGCGTGCAGATGATAGCACTGATCCGCCGTTTGCACGCGGCAGCTGCCTTGTGAGATCAGATGAAAAATACCGAGCGCGTCGGCTTGCGGGTGAGAAACGATCCAATCGCCCTGAAAACGGCACAGTATGTTGATTTCGCCTTCGATTTTTGTCAGCTGCAGCAAACGATCCAGATAGTCCATCGCCTTCCTTTTAGGTTTTAAACAGCGCAATAAGCTCGTTGACTTTCACCCGTTTCAGCGAAGACTGGCTGATCGAACGCTGCACTTTTATCCGTTTTAATTTTGCCCCGTGATAAATTTCACGGGTGAATTTGGTATCGTGATTGGAAATAATCACCGGAATTTTCCGCTCGCTTGCGGTTTGTTTTGCAAGCTCAGCCAGTGTTTGCTGATGTTGCAGTGAGAATTCATTGCCGGCGTAACCGGTAAAATTGCTGTTTTGCATAATCGGTGCGTAAGGCGGATCGCAATAAATTACCGAATGCTCGTCGGCAAATTTAAACGCTTCCTGAAAATCGGCGCAAATAAACACCGCACTTTGTGCTTTCTGAGCGAAATAACGCAGTTCGGCTTCGGGGAAATAATGTTTTTTGTAACTGCCGAACGGCACATTAAATTCGTTTTTTGAGTTATAACGGCATAGCCCGTTAAACCCGAACCGGTTCAGATACAGAAATAACACCGATCGTTCAAAGCTGTTTTGTGAACGGTTGAATTGATTGCGCTGCTGATAATAGTAAGCCGCGCTGTTGGCGTCGGGGTGCTGAAACAGTATGCGACAGGCGTCGATATAGTGTTCGACATCCTGTTTGACGATATTGAACAGATTGATTAAATCGGGGTTAATATCCGCCAGCACATAGCGCTCGAAGCGGCTGTTCAGAAATACCGAACCGGCGCCGACGAAAGGCTCGATCAGACACTGTTTTTTCTTCGGCAACAGTTTGTTGATTTCTTCGGTCAGACGGAATTTCCCGCCCGCCCATTTCAGAAAAGGGCGGTGCTTTAAGCGGGATTTTATCACGGAACGGGGCGGCTGCATTCTGTCAGTCGGTTTGCGTGCAGCGACGGATAGCCGCCAGCACCGAGGCCTGATCGGTGTCTGTGGCGACATAAGCCTGACCTAATGATTTCAGTAATACCAGACGCAATTTACCCGCCAGGACTTTTTTATCGCGCAGCATATGCGGCAGGTAGTCTTCCGGTCGCATGCTGTCCGGTGATACGGTCGGTAGATTGGCGCGGGCCAGCAGTTTTTCCAGTCGGGCGGCTTCAGCGCATGACAGATCGCCTTGCATTTCAGATAATGCCGCCGCCATCATACAACCGACCGCCACGGCTTCACCGTGTAGCCAATTGCCGTAACCGAGATGGGTTTCGATCGCATGACCGAAAGTGTGACCCAGATTGAGCAAGGCGCGATCGCCTTGTTCCGTTTCATCGCGCGCAACCACGTCGGCTTTAAGCTGGCAGCAGCGAGCGATACATTGTTGCAGTGCCGCTTGATCTAAAGCGATCAGCGCATCCATTTGCCGCTCCAGCCAGACAAAAAAGTCATAATCCAAAATGGCGCCGTATTTGATGACCTCGGCCAGCCCGGCGTTTATTTCGCGTTTCGGCAGCGAATTCAATGTCAGCGTATCGATAATGACGGCACAAGGCTGGTAAAAGGCGCCGATCATATTTTTACCCAGCTCATGATTGACCGCCGTTTTGCCGCCGACGGAAGAATCCACCTGCGCCAGTAATGTGGTGGGAATCTGAATAAAACGTACGCCGCGCTGATAACTTGCCGCCGCATAACCCGCCACATCGCCGATCACCCCACCGCCCAGCGCAATAATGGTGGTGTCTCTGCCGTGGTTGGCTTGCAGCAAGGCGGTGAAAATCAGATTCAGGGAATCCAGCGTTTTGTATTTTTCGCCGTCCGGCAGCTGCACCTGCGCTACGCGACAGCCGATGCTTTGCAATGTAGCGGTTACCGGTGTCAGATAATATTGTGCAACGGTCGGATTGGTGACGATCATGACGTTATCCCCGCGTTTGAGCGGATATACGCTCGGATCCGACAACAATCCGGCGCCGATATGAATAGGATAACGGCGTTCTTTTAATTCCACGTTCACGCACAACATACTGACTTTCCTTCTGATAACGATTAGCCGTTGAAATTCTCAATTAAATCGACGATCTGACCGGCCATCACTTTGGCGCTTTGCTCGTCGGTCGGCAGGGTAATATCCGCCACTTCGCGATACAGCGGATTGCGGATCTGTGCCAGTTCTTCCAGCACCTGTCGCGGGTCATCCACATTTTGCAGCAACGGGCGTTTTTTATCCCGCTGCGTGCGCTGGAACTGTTTATCCACCGTAGTTTCCAGATAAATTACGATACCGCGGGCGGATAAATGATTGCGGTTATCTTTCGACAGCACCGCGCCGCCGCCGGTAGAAAGGACGATCCCCTGTTTCTGGGTGAGTTCGTTGATAATCCGTTCTTCACGTTTTCTGAACCCGTCTTCGCCTTCCACATCAAAAATCCAGCTGATATCGGCTCCGGCACGCTGTTCGATTTCCGTATCCGTATCAATAAAATCCATGCCGAGCAGCTGTGCCAATTGACGGCCGATAGTGCTTTTACCCGCGCCCATCGGCCCGACTAAGAAAATATTACGTTTTTCTGCCATTTCTTGTTTATTCTTCTTTAAATTAATTAAAACAAATTGATCTTTTCACCAAATAAAAAACGCAACCACAAAATACAATAATGTGGCTGTCAAAAGATCACCCAAAAAATAAGTGAGATTATCGCAATAAATGGTGACCTTTTTCAACCTTCCGGACAGATTTATTTCCTGTGCGGGGCAAATTTCAAAGTGCGGTCTGTTTTGGCGGAGTTTTTTTCCGCGATAAAATTATCCGGCGGCTGACCCGGCTGCAGAATATGCGGCGTCACGAAAATCACCAGTTCCCGTTTCTGATGGCGTTCACTTTCTTTGCTGAACAAGCGTTTTACCAGCGGAATATCGCCCAGCAGCGGCACTTTGTCCGTCCCTTTGGTTACGGTGTCGTGAAACACCCCGCCCAGCACAATGGTTTCACCGTTGTGGGCGAAAACCTGCGTATTGATTTCCTGTTTATCAATGGAAACGACTTCGCTGTGGCCGTAAGTGATGCGGTTTCCCGGTGAGTTCTGGCTGACCACCAAATCCAGCAGGATGGTATTATCCCTTGAGATGTGCGGGGTCACTTCCAGCCCCAGCACGGCCTCGCGGAATTCTACCGATTGGATGTCGTTTTTCGTATTGCTGACAAGATAGGGGATTTCCGTTCCCTGTTTGATACTGGCGCTCTTTTTGTTCGTCGTCAGTAGGCGCGGGCTGGCGATAATCTCCACATTATTTTCCCGTTCCAGCGCAGTGAGTTCCAGATCCAGTAAGCGGCCGTTGATTTTGGCGATTTGCAGGGCGACGGAGCCGGCCGGTGTGGTGGCGGTGCCGAAATTGACGTTGAGCTGATTGGTAATATCGTCGAACCCGTTGGCATTCAGGCTGCCGCTGACTTTGTGGCTGCTCTGTGAGGCGTTAAAAATGCCCCAGCGCACGCCCAGTTCTTTCAGACTTTCGTCGCTGATGGTGACAATGCGTGCCTCGATTGCGATTTGCTCAATGGGCTTGTCCATTTCGGCAATCAAGCGTTTTATTTGCTCAACGGTTTGTTTTTCGTCCTGCAATAATAGCAGATTGGCCCGTTCATCGAAGGCGATGCTGCCGTTCGGCGATAACAGCGAGCCACTGCCGCCGGTGAGGGATTTCATCACGTCGGCGGCTTTGGCATAATGCAGCTTGACAGAAGAGGTCGTCAGTTGCGGCGCCTCAAAGGCGGCAAGCAGACGGGAATCAGCGGGTATCGGCATGTCGGTTGCGGGATGCGAGTGATTTTCGGCCGCAACGCTGCCGAGATAATAAATATCGTTTTCCTGCCAGAATGCAAGCTGCTTGATTTTAGCCACCGCGCGCAACAGCTGCGCCATATCGGTATGGTTTAATTGCAGCGACAGCGTACCTTCGAGTTCATCGTCGATAATCAGGCTGATATTCTGTTGTAATGCCAACTGCTGCAAGGTGGGTACCAGCGGTGCCTGTTTCAGCCGAATGGAAAAGCGGGTGTTTTCCGCCGCGGCGAAGGCGCAAAAACAGAGAAAAAACAGACCGCACTTGATACATAAAGAAAGAAATTTCATCCGGCCTCCTACAATTTCAGCGTGACCGTTGTCGGATGGCGGCAGTCGGCCTCCTGCTGCCAGCGCAGAAAACGGATCTGGTGTGGTTCGATATGATCGATTTTGAGTTTTTCGCGGCCGATAAAATCTCCCCGGCGGGCGCTGAACAGGGCATGATTTTGCGCCGTCAGCAACACTTCGCCGTGCTGCGAATAAATTATCACCCCGATAATATTTAGTTCTGCAAAGGCGGTGTCGTCGGCCAATACCGGTTGCCCGGCGTGACAATGATTCTCCGGCGCAGGCGCTTGCACCGTGTGTCGGGCGCTGTCATCCGCATGGGGCGTGCGGCGGGTTTTATCAAATGGATCGGCCCATGTGAATTGAATAGCCATGATAAGCGTGAACATCAACAGTGTTTTGGGTAGCATAATTGTCAGTCCTGAGCAAAATGTAAGCGTAGTAACAGGTCAATCCGAATTGAAGCGGCGGGATTGGCTTGATCCGCACGGTGAATATGCAAAGAAACCGGATTCAGTTGACTGTCGGCGGTTAAAAGTGCGGTCATAAATCGATTAAAATCGCTAAAATGCCCCGCCAATTGCAGATGCAGCAGGGGATTGGGGGCAAATTCCCAGTCGCTGCCGAGCAGTTGTAATTCTTCCGTTAAATAATGCTGAACCTGCCGGTTTATTGCCGGCAGTACGGTGGTTAAGCGATTGTCCGGCGCTTGCCGGGCGGATTTTTGTTGCAGTACGGCCAGTAAATTTTGCTGGTGCGTCAGGCTTTGGTTTTTGTCATGCAGTGCGCTTTCCAGTTGGCGTATGAGGCGGGATTGCTGCATATAACTGCTCAGCGGAAATGCGATGAGAAGTAAACCCAGCAGGCCTAACAGCAGATTTTGCCGCAGTGGCGTCAGCGCAGCCAATTTGCCGCAAAGATTGTGCGGATTGTCGAGGATTTTGCATCTCATGGTTCATCCTTGGGCGTCAGACTGAATTCAAACCACAAGGCCGTTGGCTGCGGGGTAAAAGCAATCAGCCGGCTTTCCTTAAGCCACGGTTGTTCGCTCAGGAAATGCTGAATCTGGGCAAATTCTTGTTGCTGTTCAACCCATCCTTTAACCTTCAGTTGGGCGGCGGAAAACGCAGCTTCGGTTAATTCGCCCTGCTGTAACGGCAATTGTGCGAGCAACTCCAGAAAATGCAAGGCGCTGGAGGCCGGCAGCGACGGCTGTGGTTCTTTACCGGCATAATGGCGGCGCAGCTTATTGGTTTGTTCAATGTGCTGCGTCAGCTGCTGTGACAGCTGATGCAATTGACGGTGATATGCGCTGACAGTGAGGCTGTCTTGCCGGATCAGATAAAACAAATAAACACAGACGGCCGCACTGCACAATAAGCAGCACAACCCTTTATACAACAACGCCCGCAGTTTTTGCCGGTGGCGAAGCACACGCCAAGGCAGCAGGTTAATCGCAACGGCTTTTGGCATGATAAGCCGGCTCCGGTTAATGTGATGCCGCCGGCAGATCGCGTTGCCATAAGGCGTTGCCTAAGGCAATCAGCGGCAAGTCGGTCGTTACCGTCTGCCAATGGGCAGGAAAAGCGGGTGCCGGCATGTCCTGCGTATAAACATACACCGAACGCGGCTGCCGGCCGTAAGCGCGGCAGAACTGGTCGTAAAGTGCGGTCAGATCCCGGTCGATTTGTTGGGTAACGTTCGCTTGCTGCGCGGTTTCCTGTATGGCGATGTTCATTTGCGCATCCTGATACATAAACAGCGCATCATCGGCGATCTCGCCGTCGAGCAGATAATGAAACGCACGAACTATCGCATTGATATGACTGTCTAATATGCTAATCGGCAGCGGTGCATACTGCTGTATGTGCTTTTCTGCAATATCCTGCCGGACGGCAAAAATATCCAGTCGAATTCCCTGCGTTAGCGGCGTGGCGGCATAATCGAACCAAATATTGTCCAATGGCGTCGGCAGCGCGTTTTGCAGTAAAAAACGGCATTGCTGTTCGGATTCCGCCGGGCTGAGGCTGTGCGGCAAAAGCAGGGACTGAGTCCAAACATATAGGCCCGGAATTGAGATCACAAAACTGATGGCATTACGCCGCTTATGACCGTAAGGCGCGATAAGCTCATGAATTTTATCCGCCGATAAAGGCGGTGTTAAGACGGCGGATTGTGGTTGGTGATGTGGATCAAACCACAGGCAATGGTAATGGTCTGCGGTTTTCTGTAATCCGATTTGTAGCGGAGAATGGGCGTTTTTACGGAGATTGAACATTGGTACTTTACCTTATCTTTACACTTTAAATGTTACTTTTAGCTTTTGATTTATACCGGTTGTCTTTATACTTACGGACTAAATTGCCGTTATTTACCGAGTAGATAGGGGTTAAGTGTTTCTGATTATTTCCTATATTGCATTAAACAAGAGAGAATTTTACGATGCGGATCGCAAAATTAATATTGAGTACCCTGTTGACGATTATCGTGCTGGGGTGTGTTGTGGCCGGAATTTTATATATTCAGCTTAAAAGCGACCTGCCGAATGTGGAAACCCTGAAAAATGTGGAATTGCAGCAGCCGATGCAGATTTATACCGCAGACGGTAAACTCATCGGCGAAGTGGGGGAGCAGCGCCGCATTCCGGTGAAACTCAATAATGTGCCGAAAAAGCTGATTGAAGCGGTACTGGCGACGGAAGACAGCCGTTTTTATGAACATCACGGGCTGGATCCGGTCGGCATCGTTCGTGCGCTGTCGGTGGCGATCAGCAAAGGCGGCGCGTCGCAAGGCGCAAGTACCATCACGCAGCAGCTGGCGCGCAATTTCTTTCTGACACCGGAAAAAAATCTGATCCGTAAAGCCAAAGAGGCGATTTTGGCGATCAACATTGAAAATACGCTGAACAAAGATGAAATTCTTGAGCTTTATCTGAATAAAATTTATCTGGGTTATCGCGCCTATGGCGTGGCGGCGGCGGCGAAGACTTATTTCGGTAAAGATCTCGATGCGCTTACGCTGTCGGAAATGGCGGTGATTGCCGGTTTACCGAAAGCGCCTTCCACCATGAATCCGCTGTATTCGCTGAAACGCGCGGAAGAGCGCCGTAATGTGGTGCTGGGGCGAATGCTGGATATGAAGTTTATCAGTAAAGACGATTATCAACAGGCGCTGAACGAACCGATTGTCGCCAGTTATCACGGGGCGCAGCTGGATTTTCGGGCGGATTATGTGACGGAAATGGTGCGTCAGGAAATGGTGAAGCGGTTCGGGGAGGAAAACGCCTATACCAGCGGTTATAAGGTTTATACCACCGTGTTGTCGAAAGATCAGTCGGAAGCGCAAAAAGCGGTCAGAAACAATGCCATCGCCTATGACATGCGGCACGGTTACCGCGGCGGTGCGCCGTTATGGAAAAGCAACGAAACGGCTTGGGAACACGACCGGATTATCGGTTTTTTAAGAAAATTACCCAATTCCGAGCCGTTTATTCCGGCCGCTGTGCTGAGCACCGATAAAAACGGAGCGGAAGTATTACTGGCCAACGGCTCGACGGTCACGCTGTCTAACGCGGCGATGCGCTGGGCGGGCAGAAAAACGCCGAAAAGCGGGGAACAGATCTGGATCCGGCAAAACGGCGAGGGCGCTTGGACTTTAGGGCAGATTCCGGAAGTCAATTCCGCGCTGGTGTCGTTAAACAGTGATAACGGTGCGATTGAAGCTATTGTGGGCGGATTCAGTTTTAAGCAGAGCAAGTTTAACCGTGCCACGCAGTCTTTGGTGCAGGTCGGTTCATCGATTAAGCCGTTTATTTATGCCGCTGCGCTGGAAAAAGGATTAACGCTGTCCAGCGTATTGCAGGATGCGCCGATCAGTATTAAAAAACCGGGTCAGCAGGTGTGGACGCCGAAAAATTCACCGAATCGTTATGACGGCCCGATGCGTTTGCGCGTGGGGCTCGGACAGTCTAAAAATATGATTGCGGTGCGCGCCATGCAGATGGCGGGCATCGAATTTACCGCGGATTTTTTACAGCGCTTCGGGTTCAAGCGCGAGCAGTATTTTGCCAGTGAGGCGCTGGCGCTGGGGGCGGCATCATTTACGCCGCTGGAAATGGCGCGTGCTTATGCGGTGTTTGATAACGGCGGATTTTTAATCGAACCCTATCTGATTGAGAAAATTCTGGATAACGCAGGTAAAGAAATCTTTTTAGCCAATCCGAAGATTGCCTGTATCGAATGTAATAACATTCCGGTAGTGTACGGCGAAACGGAAAAGCTGGACGGATTTAAACATATTGACTTAACCGCAGCCGATCATCTGGAGCGCACCGACAGCGCCACGAACGGCGAAGAAGTGGATCAGGACGGACAGGATACCGATGTGCCGGAACTGAACGCCGGCAGCGGAAAACTGGAAGACGGCGCGGTGGACTTTATGGCCGAGGCGCGGACTGCGGAATCTCAGGTGCAATATGCCCCGCGAGTGATCAGCGGCGAGCTGGCGTTTTTGATCCGTAGTGCGCTGAACAGTGCGATTTACGGTGAAAAAGGGCTGGGCTGGAAAGGTACCAGCTGGCGCATGGCGAAGGAATTTTCCCGTCAGGATATCGGCGGTAAAACCGGTACCACCAACAATTCCAAAGTAGCGTGGTATGCGGGCTTCGGCGCGAATATCACCACCGCGGTTTATGTTGGGTTCGACGATAATAAACGCAGCCTCGGCCGCGGTGAGGCCGGGGCGCAAACGGCGATGCCGGCCTGGATTGCCTATATGAAAACCAGCCTGAGCGATATTCCGGAACGCCAATTGCCGCTGCCGGAAAACATCGTAGAGAAAAATATTGATACCCGCTCCGGTTTGTTGTCCAACGGCGGCGGACGCAGCGAATATTTTATTAAGGGCACGGAACCGAAACGCGCCTATGTGGAAGAGCGCGGTTATTATGTGCCGCCGGAGTTACAGCAGCGCTTAAACGGCGGGTTCGGCCAGTCGGAACCGCAGGAATTATTCTAAACTGTTTGAAAAACCACCGCACTTTTTAATAAGTGCGGTCTCTTTTTTATTGATTTTTAAAGGCGGATATTATGCTGAGTTATCGTCACAGTTTTCATGCCGGCAATCATGCCGATGTACTGAAGCATTTGGTTTTGATGCTGATTATTGAAAGCCTGCAGCAAAAAGAAAAAGGATTTTATTATTTGGATACGCATGCCGGTGTGGGGCGTTATCGTTTGTTCGGCGAGGAGGCGGAAAAAACCGGCGAATTTGCCGAAGGCATTGGGCGGCTGTGGGAACGGCAGGATTTGCCGCAGGCCGTAGCGCGCTATGTGCAACAGGTCAAAAAAATCAATTACGGCGGAAAAGCGCTGCGTTATTACGCCGGTTCGCCGCTGATTGCTGCGAGTCTGCTGCGCCCGCAGGATCGCGCCCTGTTGACGGAGCTGCATCCGTCGGATTATCCTTTACTGCGTAATAATTTTAAGCAGTTTGACAATGTGACGACCAAACGGGATAACGGTTTTCAGCAGTTGAAAGCCACCTTGCCGCCTAAAGAGCGACGCGGGCTGGTGCTGATTGACCCGCCTTATGAACTGAAAGCGGATTACGATCTGGTGGTGCAGGCGGTGATCGAAGGATACAAGCGCTTTGCCACCGGCATTTATGCGCTTTGGTATCCGGTGGTGCTGCGCCAGCAGACCAAGCGGATGATTAAAAATCTGCAAGCAAGCGGTATCCGCAAGATTCTACAACTTGAACTGGCGGTACGCCCGGACTCCGACCAGCGCGGCATGACCGCAAGCGGCATGATTGTGGTGAATCCGCCGTGGACGCTGGAAGCGCAGATGAAAACCGTGCTGCCGTATCTGGCCCGTGTTTTGGTGCCGGAAGGTACGGGCAGCTGGTCGCTGCAATGGATTACGCCGGAATAAGAAAATACCAATCGGATTGATTCGCTCAGCCGGTTTGTATCGGGTGAGAATTTTAGGCAAAATAGCACGAATTTTTGATTAAATCGGGAGATTATGATGAGCAGACATTATGATTATTTAGCTATCGGTGGCGGCAGCGGCGGAATTGCGTCGATTAACCGCGCGGCAAGTTACGGCAAAAAATGCGCCATTATCGAGGCCAACTATCTGGGCGGCACCTGTGTGAACGTGGGTTGCGTACCGAAAAAAGTGATGTGGTACGGCGCGCAGGTGGCGGAGGCGATCAAACTTTACGCGCCGGATTACGGTTTTGATGTCAGCCTGAATCGCTTTGATTTCGCCAAATTGGTGGAAAACCGTCAGGCCTATATCGGGCGTATTCACACTTCGTATGAAAACGGGCTGGCTAAAAATCATGTGGATGTGATTCGGGGATGGGCGAAATTTGTGGATGCCAACACGGTTGAAGTGAACGGCGAACGGATTAGCGCCGATCATATTCTGATTGCCACCGGCGGGCGGCCGAGCCGTCCGGCGATTAACGGCGCGCAGTACGGTATCGATTCCGACGGCGTGTTCGCCCTGCAAGCGCTGCCGCAACGGGTGGCGGTGGTCGGTGCCGGTTATATTGCGGTGGAACTGGCCGGCGTGTTGAACAGCTTAGGCGCGCAAACCCATTTGTTTGTACGTCGTCATGCGCCGTTGCGTAACTTTGATCCGTTAATCGTCGATACCTTGCTGGAAGTCATGGCGCAGGACGGCATTCATCTGCACACCCATGCCATTCCGCAGGAAGTGGTGAAAAATCCGGACGGTTCTTTGACGCTGAAACTGGAAGACGGCCGCGAACAGACCGTGGATACCTTAATCTGGGCGATTGGCCGCGAACCGAACACCGATAAACTGAATCTGGCGGCGGCCGGTGTGGAAACCAATGAACGCGGCTTTATTAAAGTGGACAAATATCAGAACACCAATGTGAAAAATATTTACGCGGTGGGCGATATTATTGAAGGCGGCATTGAGCTGACGCCGGTGGCCGTGGCGGCGGGACGGCGTTTATCGGAACGGCTGTTTAACCATAAGCCGACCGAACATTTAGATTATCGTCTGGTGCCGACGGTCGTATTCAGCCATCCGCCGATCGGTACCGTCGGTTTAACCGAACCGCAAGCCGTCGAGCAATACGGCGCGGAAAATGTGAAGGTGTATCAATCCTCGTTTACGCCGATGTACAGCGCCGTGACCGCGCATCGCCAGCCGTGCCGGATGAAACTGGTGTGCGCCGGTAAAGACGAACGCATTGTCGGTTTGCACGGCATCGGTTTCGGGGTGGACGAAATGCTACAGGGCTTTGCGGTGGCGATCAAAATGGGCGCGACGAAAGCGGATTTCGACAATACGGTCGCCATTCATCCTACCGGTGCGGAAGAATTCGTCACCATGCGTTAAGGTGATTTAGCGGATAAAGTGCGGTCGGATTTTAACGGGTTTTGCCGCTATTCGCCTCACTTTGCCGGGTTTATGGAAAATCCAATCAGCGTTTATGATTGGATTTTTTATCCGTTTGGCATATTATCTCGCTATATCAGCGTAAAAATAAAAGACATATCTTAGAAAAAAGTACGGCCGTCGCCGCGCAAGGCGGCAAAATGAGGCTAAAAACGACCGCACTTTTGGCAAGCCTTGATCTTTATCAAACCGCCCCAATATCAGAGCATAATCCCGATTTTGACATAAGAGAGTATATATGAACGCAAAACGAACTAAACAAAAGATCATTCCGGTTCTGCCATTGCGTGACGTGGTAGTGTTTCCTTATATGGTGATGCCGCTGTTTGTCGGCAGAGCGAAATCTATCCGCAGCCTTGATGAAGCGATGGAAAGCGGAAAGCAATTGCTGCTGGTGTCGCAAAAACAGGCGGATCTGGAAGAGCCGACGGTGGAGGATGTGTATGATGTCGGCACGATCGCCAATATCATTCAGTTGCTGAAACTGCCGGACGGCACGGTAAAAGTGCTGGTGGAAGGACAGCAACGGGCGAAAATCTGGCATTTGGAAGATAACGGCGAATTTTTCTCCGCCACCGTAGATCCGATCGAAACCCAGTTCGGCGATGAAAAAGAACTTGAAGTGGTGAAAAACGCGGTATTAAGTGAATTTGAGAAATACGCCAATCTGAATAAAAAACTACAGCCGGATGTGCTGGCGGCGTTGCAGCGTATCGGTGATGCCGAGCGCTTAAGCGATACCATGGCGGCGCATATGCCGGTTTCCGTGCGGCAGAAACAGGCGGTGCTGGAACTGGCTAACGTGGAGGCGCGGTTGGAATATCTGCTCGGTTTAATGGAAAGCGAGGCGGATTTACTGCAGGTGGAGAAACGCATTCGCGGCCGGGTGAAAAAACAAATGGAAAAAAGCCAGCGCGATTATTATCTGAATGAACAAATGAAAGCGATTCAGAAAGAACTCGGCGAAGGTGAAAATGCCATTGACGAAGTGGAACAGCTGCGGCAGAAAATTGAAGAAGCGAAAATGCCGCAGGAAGCGCGGGAAAAAACACTGGCCGAGCTGCAAAAGCTGAAAATGATGTCGCCGATGTCCGCCGAGGCCACCGTGGTGCGCAGCTATATCGACTGGATGCTGCAGGTGCCTTGGTATAAGCGCAGCAAAGTGAAAAAAGATATTGCCAAGGCGCAGGCAATCCTGGATGCCGACCATTACGGGCTGGAACGGGTAAAAGAGCGCATTCTGGAATATCTGGCGGTACAAAGCCGATTAAATCAGCTCAAAGGCCCGATTCTGTGTCTGGTGGGGCCGCCGGGAGTGGGTAAAACCTCGCTGGGGCAATCCATCGCCAATGCCACCGGGCGTAAGTATGTGCGCATGGCGTTGGGCGGTGTGCGGGATGAGGCGGAAATCCGCGGTCATCGTAAAACCTATATCGGCTCCCTGCCGGGCAAACTGATTCAGAAAATGGCCAAAGCCGGGGTGAAAAATCCGCTGTTCCTACTCGACGAGATCGATAAAATGACCTCCGATATGCGCGGTGATCCGGCCTCCGCTTTACTGGAAGTGCTTGATCCGGAACAAAATTCGCATTTTAACGATCATTATCTGGAAGTGGATTACGACCTGTCCGATGTAATGTTCGTGGCGACTTCCAATTCAATGCATATTCCGGGGCCGCTGTTGGATCGTATGGAAGTGATTCGCCTGTCCGGCTATACGGAAGATGAAAAGCTGAATATCGCCACCCGGCATTTACTGGCGAAACAAATCGCCCGCAACGGCCTGAAAGCCGGCGAGCTGACCATTGAGGACAGCGCGATTATTGATATTATCCGTTACTACACCCGTGAAGCGGGGGTGCGTAATCTGGAACGTGAAATTTCAAAAATCTGTCGTAAAGCGGTGAAAAAACTGCTGTTGGATCCGGCGCTGAAATCCATTACCGTCAATGCGGATAATCTGCATGATTATCTTGGCGTGAAACGCTTCGAGTTCGGCCGTGCCGATACTCAGAACCGGGTCGGCGAAGTGACCGGTCTGGCATGGACGGAAGTGGGCGGTGATTTACTGACCATTGAAACCGCCTCCGTACCCGGTAAAGGCAAGCTGACTTTCACCGGCTCGCTCGGCGATGTGATGAAGGAATCCATTCAGGCGGCGATGACGGTGGTACGCGCCCGCGCGGAAAAACTGGGCATCGTTGCGGATTTTTATGAAAAACGCGATATTCATATCCATGTGCCGGACGGCGCGACGCCGAAAGACGGCCCGAGTGCCGGGATTGCCATGTGTACGGCGCTGGTTTCCTGTCTGACCGGTAATCCGGTGAAATCGGAAGTGGCGATGACCGGGGAAATCAGTCTGCGCGGTAAAGTGCTGCCGATCGGCGGATTAAAGGAAAAACTGCTGGCGGCACACCGCGGCGGGATTAAAACCGTGATTATTCCGAAAGAAAACGTCAAAGATCTGGAAGAGATTCCGGACAATGCGAAAAATAATCTGACTATTCATGCGGTGGAAAATATCGACGAAGTGTTAAGTATCGCACTGGAAAATCCGCCGGAAGGCGTTGAATTCGTTAAACTGACGCCGGTGAATAAAGTCAAAGCCACCCGCGGGCGCAAGACGGGGCCACGCTTAAGTGCGGTCAATTAATTTAACGTTTTGCTTTTGCTCAACCTAGCGTTTAATAAGCCGGATGATTGGATCCGGCTTATTTTATCGTGCTAATAACCTGAGTTTCGATTATAATCTGTCAGATTTCTTTTAACGATAACATTTATAGGATCACGTCAATGTTAATGGAAAAACTCAACGGTGCATCAAACAGCATCCTGTGGAAAATTGTTTTTAGTCTTATCGGGGTTTCGTTCGTGCTGAGCGGTGTTGCCGGTTATGTGTTTACTCAGGCGGATACTTCGGCGGCCAAAGTCAACGGGCAGGAGATTTCCCAGCAGACTTTTTTACAGCAATATAATGAAGAATATCAGAAAATGAGTCAGCAGCTGGGCGCGCAGTTCGCCGCGGTGGCGGACTCGCCGGAATTTACCAACGGCTTAAGACAAACGATTTTAAACCGCCTGATTGATCAGGAGCTGCTGCGTCAATATGCCTCAGAATTGAAGCTGGATGCGGCGGACAGCCAGATTACGCAGGCTATCGTCACCACCCCGGCATTTCAGAATGAAGGTAAATTCGACAACCGTCTATATCAGCAAATGCTGGCGGCAAACGGGCTGAACGGTGATATGTATGCCCAGTATGTGCGTGAAGGATTACGTTTCGACCAGCTGCAAAGCGGGTTAGCCGGTTCGGATTTCCTTGTTCCGTCACAGGAGGATAATCTGGCCAAACTCTTTTTTCAGCAGCGTGACGTTCGTTTCGCCGCTTTCCCTTTAGCGCAGGAAGTGGCGAAACAACAGGTCACCGCGCAGGAAATCAAATCTTATTATGATGCGAACCGCACGGCATTTGCGGTGCCGGAATTGGTTAAAGTGCAGTATATCGATTTAACCCGTGCGGTTGCGGAAAAAAACGTCAATCTCAGTGATGTGGAAGTGGCGCAATATTATCAGGACAATAAAGCGCAATACATGACTCAGCATTTGGCGCACATTCAGCTGCCGACACAGCAGGAAGCGGATACGGTGTACGACAGCCTGCAAAAAGGTGAAGATTTCGCCGCGCTGGCGAAACTGTATTCCGCCGATAAAATTTCCGGCGAACACGGCGGCGATCTGGATTGGGTAGTTGCCGGCATGATGCCGCCGGAATTTGAAGCCGCGGCGGCGAAACTGGACGTCGGTCAGTACAGCCGGCCGGTGAAAGTGGATAATGCTTACCATATTATCAAACTGGAAGATCAAAAAGTACGTCCGCTGGCGGAGGTGAAAGATGAAATTGCGGCGAAAATCCGCAATGATTTAGCGGTTAACGAATTTTATGCGCTGGAAAAACGGGTCAATGAGAAAGCGTTTGAAAATCCGGAAAACCTGAATGCGGCGGCACAGGCGGCGAATGTGAAAGTACAGGAAACCGGTTATTTCTCGCGCAAGGATATTCCGGCGGCGCTGAATTATTCCAATCTGGTCTCGACCGTGTTTGATTCCGATATCGCTCAGGGCGGTTCGAATTCCGAAGCGATTAATGTGGGCGATCAGCATTCGATCGTGGTGCGGGTTGTGGAACACAAACCGGAAGGGGTGAAAACGCTGGAAGAAGCACAGGCTGACATTGCCGCCTACCTGAAACAGGAAAAAGCGGAGAAAATCGTACTGGCCGAGGCGGAAAAAACCGTACAGGCGTTATCTGCCGACAGTTCGGCGGCATTGCCGGAACAGGTCAGCTTCGGCGAAGCGGAAAAATGGGTCTATGCGGAAAATAAAGATCCCGCTTTAAACAATGTGATTTTCTCCATGCGCAAACCGACGGATAAACCGGTGTATGCGGCGGCGAAAACGGCGGATAATAATGTGGTGGTGATTGAATTAAACAAAGTGCAGGACGGCAAACTGGCTCCTGAGCAGTTGCAGCAATTCCATCATCAGCTGGAACAGGTACGCCAGACCGAATTACAGGCGGCATTGTTGACTGCGCTGCGCACGAAAGCCAAAATTGAAATTAACGAAGAGTTTATCCAACAGGAATAATCTGCCGTCGGTTTCATGATTGTCAATCCACTCCCGTTTTTATGCGGGAGTGTTTTTTTGCGCGAAAAGCGTTGGTAGGCGAAGGCGATAATTTTGTGTTTTGAGCAAAATTCGCTAGTTTTTAACCGCACTTTATGGTATAAAGCACGCCGTTGTTTTGAATTTCTCAAAATAATCGTTAAAGACACTTTTTATTTTAAATCACACACATATCGTTCGGGTAAATCGGGGTGCCAAACGGTCGATTTGCTTGGTATGTGGAGGCTAAACCCCAAACAAAAGGAAAATATCATGGCACAAGTTTCAATGCGCGATATGCTGCAGGCAGGCGTTCACTTCGGTCACCAAACCCGTTACTGGAATCCAAAAATGAAACCGTTCATTTTCGGGCCGCGCAACGGCGTTCATATCATCAATCTGGAAAAAACCGTTCCGATGTTTAACGAGGCATTAGCGGAATTAACCCGTATTGCGAGCAACAACGGTAAAATCCTGTTCGTCGGTACCAAACGTGCGGCGACCGAAGCGGTTCAGGCAGCGGCATTAGACTGTCAGCAGTATTATGTCAACCACCGCTGGTTAGGCGGTATGCTGACTAACTGGAAAACAGTCCGTCAGTCCATCAAACGCTTGAAAGATTTGGAAACTCAGTCTCAGGACGGTACGTTTGAAAAACTTACTAAGAAAGAAGCGTTAATGCGCAGCCGTGAGATGGAAAAACTTGAATTAAGTCTGGGCGGTATCAAAGATATGGCCGGTCTGCCGGATGCGGTTTTCGTTATCGGTGCGGATCATGAACATATTGCGGTCAAAGAAGCGAACAATCTGGGTATTCCGGTATTTGCGATCGTTGATACTAACTCCGATCCGGACGGCGTGGATTTCGTTATCCCGGGTAACGACGATGCGGCGCGTGCGATCCAGTTATACCTTTCTGCGGCAGCGGCGGCAGTGAAAGAAGGTCGCGGTCAGGATGCGGTAACGGAAGACAATTTCGTTGCGGCCGAAACCACCGAAGCGGCGGAATAATTCAGGTGAGTAAGGCGCAAGCCCTTATTAATCACAACGATTAATTGGTTGGCAGGGGGCTTTCGGTTCCCTGCTTTTTGCATATAAAAGTGCGGTAAAAAATCGTACTGAATCATGTGAACAGAGGATTTTAACATGGCTGAAATTACAGCATCATTAGTAAAAGAACTTCGTGATCGTACCGGCGCAGGTATGATGGAATGTAAAAAAGCGTTAGTTGAAGCGAACGGCGATATTGAATTGGCAATCGACAACATGCGTAAATCGGGTCAGGCCAAAGCGGCGAAAAAAGCAGGCCGCGTCGCTGCCGAAGGCGTTATCATCGCCCGCGTTGAAAACGGCCGCGGTGTGTTGGTGGAAATGAACTGTGAAACCGATTTTGTGGCCAAAGATGCCGGTTTCCAGGCACTGGCCAATGAAATTGCGGATTATGCATTGGCGCATCCGGGCATTAAAATCGAAGAATTACAGGCGCAGTTTGAAGAAAAACGTGCGGCTTTAGTGGCAAAAATCGGTGAAAACATGACTATCCGTCGTGTGGCTGAAATTTCCGGCGATGTTATCGGTTCCTACCTGCACGGCGCTAAAATCGGTGTGTTGGTTGCCGCAGCCAACGCGGATGACGAACTGGTGAAACATGTGGCGATGCACGTTGCCGCCAGCCGTCCTGATTATGTTAATCCGAGCGATGTGCCTGCCGATGTGGTCGAACATGAACGCAATATTCAGGTGGATATCGCCATGCAATCCGGTAAACCGCGTGAAATCGCAGAAAAAATGGTGGAAGGCCGCATGAAGAAATTCACCGGCGAAGTGTCCCTGACCGGTCAACCGTTCGTGATGGATCCGTCTAAATCGGTCGGCGATTTGTTAAAAGAAAAAGGTGCGCAGGTCAACGGCTTCTTACGCTTTGAAGTGGGCGAAGGTATCGAAAAAGTCGAAAGCGATTTCGCCGCTGAAGTTGCCGCGATGTCAAAAGCGTAATCTTTCGCGATTATAGATTGAAAAGCAAGTCGTCAGACTTGCTTTTTTGTTATCCTTATCCTTTATGCAGCGGTATCGCAACGGCGGGATCATCCGGCGCATCGATTGCGTCGATGATACGCTGTAATCCGTAGTCGTCCGCATCAGCCTGATCATCGAATAAATTGGCCGCTTTGTTCAGCAGCGGATTATCGATGCCGATCCAGTTTGCAATATCATCGGTAAAATTTAAACCGGATTTAAATACTCGACTGACCTTGCGTTGCGTGTCGTCGCTGGAAATGTTGAACAACGGAATATCGTAATGGCGTTTGCTTTTGCCGCTGCTGTTGTGAATAACGATGTTATCGTCACTGATATGCTGCGCCAGACCATGATCGGAAAAATACAGCATGGAAAAAGTGCGGTGGTTTTTTTGCTCGTTTTCGCGCAGGCTGGTATAAACCCGCCGCAGCAGTTCGTCGGTTTTTTTAATGGAAGAAATATAACAGTTCAGGTTGAAATATTTTTGGCTGATCTGACGGTCGTCAATGAGTTTAGGATAGTCATTCAGACGATCACAGCTGATCGGGTGCGAACCGTACAGATGCAGCACGATGAAACGCTTGCCCTGATAAGGCCGACGAATGGACTGCTCGAATTTCGGCAGCAGCTCGAAATCACTGGTATTGGTGTTCAGCGAATCGCCGGTTTTCAGAAAAAACCGTTCGTCCGCTTTTTTGGCGATGGCCGAAATCGGCGTGTCGAATTGGCCGAGATAACCCTGATTGGACAGCCAATAGGTTCTGATACCGGCGGATTTGATCAAATCAATCAGATTTAACGCATAATTACCTTCCCAGTTGCGGGTATCGGGTTTGGTCAGCATCAGTTTCAGCGAGGCGATCGTATTGGTGCCGCCGGCGGTGAAGCCGTCCAGCAGAATCCCGTTAGCCGTGGACATAAACGGCGTATTTTCTATCGGATAACCGTAAGCGTGATGATAATCTTTACGCGCGCTTTCGCCGATAATCAACACATAATCGTCATAACGGGACGCCGCGCTCAGCTGCGAGCTGCCCCATTGGCTGTCGATACTGAGGTTGTTCAGCATATCCAGTTCGCGCGCGACTTTCAAACCGGCGTAGTAAATATCCTGCAGCGGTTTAAAAGGAATGCTGTCGAACAGCGCAAAAATAATGACGGCGGCAAGAAAGAGCTTATTTTTGTGTAAATAAAGGCGGAATTTCTGGCTGCAGTAACGAAACAGCAAAACCAGACCGATAATCATAAACGGCAGCAGATAGTTGAACAGCGGCAGCTGGGCGAGAAATTCCCGTCCTTCCATCAGATCGGTGGCAAATACCGAGGCGATGTACTGGTAGGAGGGCGCGCCGAAGGTTAAACCGACGGGAGAATACAGCGCATAAACGGATAATAACGGCAACAGAACGAAATAAAATAAGGTTTTCGACGCGTTGAGAATAATAATCAGCGAGGAGAATAATAAAATATCCCGCAATGAGGGTTCGGGGAAATATCCGGAGCCGATTAAGGCCAGCCGGACGGCCGCATAAAGCGAGGTCAGCGCGATAAGCGCCATAATTAACGAGATTGAATTCGGTATCCGGCGGTGCGGCTTGGTCGGGGTGGACGACACGATAGGTTCCTTGGCTGAGTGTCTGCTTTTTTGCTTATTTTACTGAATTTTATCAAGCGCTTCCATGGCTATTTTTAGCCGCAGCTATTTTCAGTGAGCGGATGTTGCTCTATAATAGGCAGAATTTTATGTCCAAGTTCTGTGAGGAAGCAATGAGCAAACCTGTTTATAAACGTATTTTACTCAAACTAAGCGGAGAAGCCCTGCAAGGTGCCGAAGGTTTCGGCATCGACCCGTCGATTTTAGATAGAATGGCGATTGAAATTAAAGAATTGCTGGCGATGGGGGTGGAAGTCGGCGTGGTACTCGGCGGCGGTAATCTGTTCCGCGGGGCAAAACTGGCGAAAGCCGGCATGAACCGCGTGGTCGGCGACCATATGGGGATGCTGGCGACGGTAATGAACGGGCTGGCAATGCGTGATGCGCTGCATCGCGCGGACGTCAATGCCAAACTGATGTCGGCGTTTCAGCTTAACGGAATTTGCGATACTTATAACTGGTCCGAAGCCATCAAAATGCTACGTGAAAAACGGGTGGTGATTTTTTCCGGCGGTACCGGCAGCCCGTTTTTTACCACCGATTCCGCAGCCTGTCTGCGCGGGATTGAAATTGAAGCGGATGTGGTGCTGAAAGCCACTAAAGTGGCGGGCGTGTATGATTGCGATCCGACCAAAAATCCGGCGGCGGTGTTGTTTGACAAGTTGACTTACGCCCAAGTCATTGAAAAAGAATTGCAGGTAATGGATTTGGCGGCGTTTACGCTGGCGCGCGATCACGGCATGCCGATCCGCGTGTTTAACATGGGCAAACCGGGCGCCTTGCGCAATGTGATTCTGGGCGAAAAAGAAGGCACTTTAATCTGCGATTAAACCGCATATTAAGCCATGTCGATTGATTATTCTTATTTATTAAAGGAATTGCTGTGATTAACGAAATTAAAAAAGATACGCAAGCGCGTATGGAAAAAAGTCTTGAAACCTTCAAAGGACATATCGCAAAAGTCAGAACCGGCCGCGCGCAGCCAAGCCTGCTGGACGGTATTCAGGTGGAATATTACGGTGCGGCGACTCCGTTGCGCCAGTTGGCCAATGTGGTGGCCGAAGATGCGCGTACGCTGGCGGTTACAGTGTTTGATCGCAGTCTGATCAGCGCGGTGGAAAAAGCGATTCTGACCTCGGATCTCGGGCTGAACCCCGCCTCGGCCGGGACGACAATCCGTGTGCCGTTGCCGCCGTTAACGGAAGAACGCCGCCGTGATCTGATTAAAATCGTCAGAGGCGAAGCGGAACAGGGGAAAATTGCGGTACGAAACGTGCGCCGCGATGCCAATGATCAAATCAAAGCGCTGTTGAAAGACAAAGAAATCAGCGAAGATGAAGAACGCAAAGCGCAGGATGAAATCCAGAAAATCACCGATATTTTCGTGAAGAAAGTGGATGAAGCGCTGGCGGAAAAAGAAAAAGAGCTGATGGACTTCTGATTTTCCTCGCTTTCGGCAAAGGACGCACTCAGCGTCCTTTTTACGCTTTTTATTGACTGGTTGACGGATTCCGGCGGACGGAATGCCAACCGGCAATGTCTGTAACAGTGCGGTCAAAATATGATGCAAAATAAACAAAATCTTGTCATTCTCGGCTCAACCGGCTCAATCGGCACCAGCACGCTGTCTGTGATCGAACATAATCCCGCACAATACCGCGCTTTTGCGCTGGCAGGCGGAAGCAACGTGGATTTAATGCTGCAACAATGCGTGAAATTCCGACCGCACTTTGCCGCGCTGAATGATGAACGGGCGGCGCAGGATTTGCGCATAAAACTGACCGCACTTGGTGTGCCGACGCAAGTGCTGGCCGGCACGCAGGCGATTTGTGAGCTGGCGGCGCACCCTGAGGCCGATCAGGTGATGGCGGCGATTGTCGGTGCGGCGGGATTGTTGCCTACGCTTGCGGCGGTGAAAGCCGGTAAACGGGTACTGCTGGCAAACAAAGAAACGCTGGTTACCTGCGGTCGGCTGTTTATCCATGAAGTGAAAAAAAGCGGGGCGCAATTATTGCCGGTGGACAGCGAACACAATGCGATTTTTCAGTCTTTACCGCCGCAGGCCCAGCAACAGATCGGGTTTTGCCCGCTGCATGAATTAGGCATTGATAAAATTGTGCTGACCGGTTCGGGCGGCCCGTTCCGTTATACCGATTTAAGCCAATTCGACAGCATTACGCCGGCACAGGCGGTGGCGCATCCGAACTGGTCCATGGGGCGGAAAATCTCGGTGGATTCCGCCACGATGATGAATAAAGGACTGGAATATATCGAAGCGCGCTGGCTGTTTAATGCCTCGGCGGACGAGATGGAAGTGATTATTCACCCGCAATCCATCATTCACTCTATGGTGCGCTATCGCGACGGTTCGGTGATTGCGCAAATGGGCAAACCGGATATGCGCACGCCGATTGCGCAAACCATGGCGTATCCGAACCGCACTTTTGCCGGTGTCGGCGCATTGGATTTCTATCAGCTGAGCGGGCTGACTTTTCTGCCGCCGGATTACCGCCGCTATCCTTGTTTGAAACTGGCGATCGAGGCGTTCGCCGCCGGACAATATGCGACCACGGCGCTCAATGCGGCGAATGAAATTGCCGTGGCAGCGTTTTTAGACGGTCGGCTCCGGTTTACCGAAATTGCCGCGGTGAATGCCGCCGTGCTGGAGAAAATCGCACCGCAACCGATTGACAGTATTGAGGATGTGCTGCAATTGGATCAAAATGCGCGACTTTTGGCAAAACAAGTGATTTTGGCTTTTTAACCTTGTCATCCCTGTGGTATAGTGGCGGGCAAAATGACGCTGGATAATCCACAACGAAATTAACATGATAGAACTTGATCCGAATAATATTCCGCAACATGTCGCCATTATTATGGACGGTAACGGCCGGTGGGCGAAACAGAAAGGGAAAATGCGTATTTTCGGGCATAAAAACGGTGTTTCCGCGGTGCGCGAAGCGGTGACGTATGCCCGTAAAATCGGGGTAAAAGTCTTAACGTTGTATGCGTTCAGCAGCGAAAACTGGAACCGGCCGGCGCAGGAAGTCAACGCGCTGATGACATTATTTATGCAGGCGCTGGAGAGAGAAGTGAAAAAACTGCATAAAAATGATATTCGCCTGAAAATTATCGGCGATACGTCGCGTTTCAGCGCCGGGCTGCGGGAAAAAATCACCGATGCGGAAAATTTAACGGAAAAAAACACCGCACTTACGCTCAATATCGCCGCCAATTACGGCGGTTGCTGGGATATTGTGCAGGCGGCGCAGAAAATCGCCGCGCAGGTTCAGGCACGGCAGCTGGCGATCACAGAGATTACGGAGACGCTTTTTCAGCGTTATTTGGTGACCGAAGCGCAGCCCATGGTGGATTTATTGATCCGCACCAGCGGCGAGCAGCGGATCAGCAATTTTTTATTATGGCAGATAGCCTATGCGGAATTGTATTTTTCCGATGTGCTGTGGCCGGATTTTAACCAACAGGAATTTAATCGGGCTGTTGTGGCTTATCAGCAGCGCAACCGTCGTTTCGGCGGAACCGAATAAGGGGAACATACTGTGCTTAAACAACGCGTGTTATCGGCGATTGTGTTAATCGCCGCCGTATTTGCCGCTTTATTTTTATTTTCACCGTTTTATTTTGCGCTGGCGGTCGGCGCGGTCGTCACTTTAGGAATCTGGGAATGGACACAGTTTGCCCGGGTTAAGACGGGGTTCTGGCGCTTATTGATTACCGGGCTTGCCGGTGCGTTTTTATTTCTCTGGCTTTTCGGCGAGGCGGATTATCTGAATGTCGGGCGGGTATTCAGCGGCTATGCACAGCCGCTCTTGCTGGTTGCCGTGATTTGGTGGCTGGTGGCGCTGGGGTTTGTGCTGAGTTATCCGGCCAGTGCGAAAATCTGGGGTAAGTCTGCGCTGTTGCAGTTTGTGTTTGCCCTGTTAACCTTAATTCCTTTTTTAGTCGGCGTACTGCGTCTGCGGCTGGATGCCTATATTACTCACCCTTATCACGGCGTGATGCTGCTATTGTATGTTTTTATTCTGGTGTGGGCGGCGGATTCCGGCGCATATTTTGCCGGTCGCCGGTTCGGCAAGCATAAACTGGCGCCGAAAGTGTCGCCGAATAAAAGCTGGCAAGGGGTGATCGGCGGGCTGATTACCGCCGCCGTGCTGGCGGCGCTGTTTATCGCACTGGTGCCCGATGAGCTGTTTTCTTCCGCCACTGCGCCGTTTATTGTGCTGTCGGTGTGCACGGTTGCGGTGTCGATTCTGGGCGATCTGACCGAAAGCATGTTTAAACGCGAAAGCGGGATCAAAGACAGCAGTCATCTGATCCCCGGACACGGCGGTATTTTGGATCGTATTGACAGTCTGACCGCGGCGGTACCGTTTTTTACCTATTTTTATTTTTACCTGTAGGAACGGTTTTTCATGTCATTTCTGTGGTCGTTAGTTTCTTTTATTATTGTTATCGGCGTATTGATTGCCGTGCACGAATACGGTCATTTCTGGGCGGCCAGAAAGTGCGGTATAAAAGTGCATCGTTTTTCTCTCGGGTTCGGTAAAGTGCTGTGGTCGCGCGTCGATAAGCAGGGTACCGAATTTGCGCTGTCGGCAATTCCCCTCGGCGGCTATGTCAAAATGCTGGATGAACGCAACGAAGCGGTACCGGCGCACCTGAAATCCCAATCCTTTAACAGCAAAAGCGTAGCGCAGCGGGCGTTTGTGGTGGCGGCAGGGCCGGTGGCGAATTTTATTTTCGCCGTACTGGCTTACTGGCTGGTGTATGCCGTCGGTATTCCGAGCGTAAAACCGGTGATCGCGGAAATCCGGCCGGATTCCATTGCCGCGCAGGCGAATATGCAGCCGGATAGCCAGATTCTTGCGGTGGACGGCACCGTTTCGCCTGACTGGGAAACCATTAATATGCTGCTGGCAACCAAAACCGGCAGTGCCAGCGTGGATATCACCGTATCGCCTTTCGGTTCGAACATTGAACAGCATAAGGTATTAAATTTAACCGATTGGCGTTTCGACCCGGAAAAAGAAAGCGCTTTCGGTGCGTTGGGCATTGTGCCGGTGCGAACTAAAGTCGAGATGACCTTGTCTAAGGTTGCGGAAAATTCGCCGGCCGCCAAAGCCGGGCTGTTAACCGGTGATAAGCTTTATAACGAACAGGGTTTGCCGATTGACTGGCAGCCTTTTGTCGAACTTGTGGCCAAAGGGGAGCCTTTTGCGCTGAACGTCGAGCGCAACGGCGAGTGGCTGGCTAAAACGCTGATACCGGAGCGAGACGGGAAGGGCAAGTGGTATGTCGGCGTGTCACCGACGCTGCATCCCGTTGCCGAGGCATATCGCAGTGAACTAAAATATGGTATTTTTGAGGCATTGCAAAAAGGCGTGGAAAAAACCGTGCAGCTGTCTTGGCTGACGGTTAAGGTTATCGGTAAATTATTCAGCGGCGATCTTTCTCTGAACAATTTAAGTGGTCCGATCTCTATTGCGAAGGGCGCCGGAATGTCTTCCGAAATCGGTTTGGTTTATTACTTAAGTTTTATGGCGCTGATCAGTGTCAATTTAGGTATCATGAATTTGTTTCCGTTGCCCGTATTAGACGGCGGGCATTTGTTGTTTTTGGCGGCGGAGGCCGTTAAAGGGAAGCCGCTGTCGGAACGGGTTCAGAATTTTGCGTATAGAATCGGTGCGGTTTTACTGTTAATGCTGACGGCGTTTGCGCTGTTTAACGATATTTTACGTTTATAATAATTTATTTCTTTTTACAGGATAAAAGTCACAATGAAAAAACTTTTAATTGCAAGTTTACTTTTCGGATCAACAACGGTTGTTGCCGCGCCTTTTGTTGTGCAGGATATTCGGGTTGACGGCGTACAGGCCGGGGCGGAGGCCAATGTGCTGGCGGGCTTGCCTGTACGTGTCGGACAACGGGCGACGGACGGCGATATTGCCAATGTGGTGAGAACGCTGTTTTTGCGCGGTTATGAAGATGTACGAGCCGCACGGGAAGGCAATACGCTGGTGATTTCGGTACAGCAGAAGCCGATTATTGCCGATGTGGTGTTAGACGGTAACGAATCCATTCCCGATGAAGCGCTGAAAGAAAACCTGAACGCCAATGGGTTTGCCGCCGGCGATGTGCTGAACCGGGAAAAACTGGAGGCGTTTCGTCAGAGCCTGCTGGAGCATTATAAAAGTGTCGGCCGCTATAACGCCAAAGTAGAAACCGTAGTCAATACGCTGCCGAATAACCGGGCGGAAGTTAAAATTCAGATCAAAGAAAATGACGTGGCGCTATTAAAGGGAGTGACTTTCGAGGGCAATAATGCGTTCAGCAGCAGTAAACTGCAGGAACAGATGGAATTGCAACCGGATGCCTGGTGGAAGTTTTTCGGTAATAAATTCGACGGCACCCAGTTCGGTAAGGATCTGGAAACCCTGCGTTCGTATTATCTGGATAACGGTTATGCCAAATTCCGGATTGACGATGCAGATGTGCAACTCAACGATGAGCAGACCGAAGCGCGGGTGCTGATTAAAGTCAATGAAGGCGAGAAATATACGGTAAAAAGCGCCCGTATTATCGGTAACGTCGGCGGGATGTCGGAACGTCTGTCACCGCTTCTGCAACAAATTCGAATTGAAGATACCTTCCGCCGCAGCGATGTCACGGCGGTCGAAGAGGGGATTAAATCGGTGCTGGGCGAACAGGGCTATGCCAATGCGCAGGTTAACGTCAGCCCGGAATTCGATGATGAAAATCACAGCGTGGCATTAACCTTTATCGTGGATGCCGGACGCCGTTATTCGGTACGCCAAATCCGTTTCGAGGGTAACACCATCAGTGCCGACAGTACCTTGCGTCAGGAAATGCGCCAGCAGGAAGGCACTTGGCTGTCTTCCAAACTGGTGGAACTGGGTAAAGTGCGGTTGGAACGCACCGGATTTTTTGAAACCGTGGATTCCCGCAACGAAAATGTCGCCGGTACGGATGACGAACTGGATGTGATTTACAAAGTCAAAGAACGCAATACCGGCAGCATCAACTTCGGTATCGGTTACGGTACCGAAAGCGGTTTGAGCTATCAGGCGAGCATCAAACAGGATAACTTCCTCGGCATGGGATCCACCGTAAGCCTGGGCGGCTCCCGTAACGATTACGGTACCAGCGTGAATTTAGGCTATACCGAACCGTATTTCACCAAAGACGGCGTCAGTCTGGGCGGGAATATTTTCTTTGAAGATTATGATAACTCGAAAAGCAGTACCTCCGCCTCATACAGCCGTACCACTTACGGCATTAACGGCACGCTCGGCTTCCCGGTCAATGAAAATAACTCGTATTATGTGGGCTTAGGCTACGTTTATAATAAATTAAAGGATGTCGCCCCTGAGTTTACCCGTAATTTATACCGTCAGTCGATGAATTATGACAGCTGGAAATTTAAAGCCCATGATTTTGAATTGTCTTTCGGCTGGAATTATAACAGCTTAAACCGCGGTTATTTCCCGACTTCCGGGGTGAAAGCCTCGCTCGGCGGTAAAGTGACGATTCCGGGTTCCGACAATAAATATTATAAAGTCAGCGCCGATGTGCAGGGCTTTTATCCGTTGGATCGCGATCAGACCTGGGTGATGTCCGCCCGTGCCGGCGCGGCTTATGCCAACGGTTTCGGCGGTAAACGGCTGCCGTTTTATCAGAACTATACCGCCGGCGGAATCGGCAGTTTACGCGGCTTTGCCTACGGTGCGGTCGGCCCGCAGGCGATTTATTGGAAAGAAGGCAGTTGTCAGGGCGGCACCAATGGTTATTGCTATGTCAATAACGATATTACCGGCGGGAACGCAATGCTGACCGCCAGCGCGGAATTAATCGTACCGACGCCGTTCGTGGCGGATAAAAATCAGCGTTCGGTCAGAACCTCGGTGTTTGTGGATGCGGCCAGCGTGTGGAATACGAAATGGAAATCCGACGGTAAATCGCTGTATCCGAATCTGCCGGATTACGGTGATCCTTCGCGGGTAAGAGCCGCTGCCGGCGTGGCGTTCCAGTGGCAATCACCGATCGGGCCGTTGGTGTTCTCCTATGCGAAACCGATTAAAAAATATGACGGCGACGAAATCGAACAGTTCCAGTTCAGTATCGGCGGTACCTTCTAAGCGGAACTTATTCGCGGTCATACAGTCTAAGTGAAAGTCTGTACTGCCGCGCGCAGTACAGAATTAATTAACCCTATTTTATTTTAAGGAAAATAAAAATGAAAAAAGCAGTAAAATTAACCGCACTTTCTTTAGCGTTAGCGTTCAGCACAGCGGCGATGGCCGAAGATAATATCGCATTTATCAATGTGGATTATTTATTTGCCAACCACCCGGCGCGTAAAATCGAATTACAGAAATTAGATGATGAATTTAAAGCACCGGCGGAAAAACTGCAGGCGGTCGAAAAATCGTTACAGGAAAAGAAAGCCACCTTTGAGAAAGAAATCGACGGTAAAGTGAAGGCGTTGGAAAAAGACGCGCCTAAACTGCGTCAGGCGGATATCAAAAAACGTCAGGATGAAATTTCCAAATTAGCGGCGAAACGTGACGGCGAATTTAAAGCCTTAGTGGATGAACATCAGAAAAATGTCGCGAAATTCCGCGAAGACGGCCAGAAAAAAGAAATGGCGATTCAGCAAAAATTGCTGAGCGACATTCAGACCGCAGCGACCGAAGTGGCGAAAGCGAAAAACTATACCGCCGTGCTTGATGAAAAAGCCGCGATTTATACCGCCGACGGCAAAAATATCACCGAAGAGGTGTTAAAAGCCATTCCGGCACCGGCACAGGCTAAATAATAATGCGCGCATATTCTCTTAAGGAATTGGCGGAACAAATCGGCGCTACCGTTCGCGGTAACGCCGATGTCGTTGTGGAAAGTATTGCGCCGCTGGATAAAGCGGGCGAAAGACAGCTGACGTTTATTTCCAATGTGAAATTCCGCGAACTGTTATCTCAATCTCAGGCCGGCATTCTGATTGTCAGCGAAAGTGACGTCGAATTTTGTGCCGCGCACAGCAATCTGTTGATTGTCAAAGATCCTTATGTGGCATATGCCGTTTTAGCTCAATATATGGACACGACGCCGAAAGCGGCGACCGACATTGCGCCGAGCGCGGTGATTTCTTCCGCCGCCAGTTTAGGCAAAAATGTTTGCGTGGGCGCCAACAGCGTGATTGAAGCGGGCGTCGTGCTGGAAGACGATGTGATCATCGGGGCGGGGTGTTTTGTCGGTAAAAATGCCCGCATCGGCGGCGGCACACAGCTTTGGGCCAATGTCAGCGTTTATCATGAGGTGCAAATCGGACGGCATTGTCTGATTCAGTCCGGTGCGGTGATCGGCGCTGACGGTTTCGGTTATGCCAATGATCGCGGACGCTGGATTAAAATTCCGCAGACCGGCACGGTGATTATCGGCAATCATGTGGAGATCGGCGCCTGTACCTGTATCGATCGTGGCGCGCTGGACGCGACGGTGATCGAAGATAATGTGATCATCGACAATCTGTGTCAAATCGCGCATAACGTGCATATCGGCACCGGTACGGCCGTTGCCGGCGGAGTGATTATGGCGGGCAGCCTGAAGGTCGGCCGCTATTGTCTGATTGGCGGCGCCAGCGTGCTCAACGGACATATGGAAATCTGCGACAAAGTCACCGTTACCGGCATGGGGATGGTGATGCGTCCGATTACCGAACCGGGGGTGTATTCTTCCGGCATTCCGTTGCAGCCGAATAAAGCGTGGCGTAAAACCGCGGCCTTAACGCTGGACATTGATAAAATGAATAAACGTCTGAAAGCGGTTGAGAAAAAACTGGGCTGACTAAAAAACCTTCTTGTAACAGCAAGAAGGTTTTTTGTTGTCGCGGCGATATTTTGTATTAATTTGTTAATTATCGTATAATTCACCCGATTTACTCTCTCATTATTTTTCTATTTAAGAAAGGTGTTATTGTGACAACTGAACATACTGCAGGCAGAATTATTGAAGCAAAAGAGATTATGACTTTGCTTCCGCATCGTTATCCGTTCTTACTGGTTGACCGTGTTATGGATTTTGAAGAAGGGAAATGGCTTAAGGCAGTAAAAAATATAAGTGTGAACGAACCCTGTTTTACCGGCCATTTTCCGGCCGAACCGATTTTACCCGGTGTGTTGATCCTTGAAGCGCTGGCGCAGGCAATGGGGATTCTGGCGTTCAAAACGCACGAGCTGAAAGGCGGAGAATTATTCTATTTTGCAGGTATTGATGAAGCGCGCTTTAAACGCCCGGTACTGCCGGGAGACCAAATGGAGTTGAATGTGACGGTGATTAAAGAACGTCGCGGGGTAACGGCATTTACCGGCGTGGCGACGGTAAACGGCGAGATCGCCTGTGAAGCAAAATTAATGTGTGCCCGCAGATAAGGAGCGAAAATGATCCACCCAAGTGCGAAAATTCATCCCACTTCAATTGTCGAGGACGGGGCTAAAATCGGTGAAAACGTGGTTATCGGACCTTTTTGTATTATCGGTTCGGAAGTTGAAATCGGTAAGGGAACCGTATTGCATTCACATGTCGTGGTAAAAGGCGTCACCCGAATCGGTGAAGACAATCAGATTTTTCAGTTTGCCAGCATCGGCGAAGTTAATCAGGATTTGAAATATCAGGGCGAACCGACCAAAACTTTGATCGGCAACCGTAACCGTATCCGTGAAAGTGTCACCATTCATCGCGGTACCGTACAGGGCGGCGGCGTGACCCGGGTGGGAGATGACAACCTGTTTATGATCAACGCCCACATCGCCCATGACTGCCAAATCAAAAACCGCTGTATTCTGGCCAATAACGCGACGCTGGCCGGCCATGTGGAACTGGATGATTTTGTTGTGGTCGGCGGCATGTCGGCGATTCACCAGTTTGTGATCATCGGCGCTCACGTTATGCTGGGCGGCGGCTCTATGGTCAGTCAGGATGTGCCGCCTTATGTGATGGCGCAGGGCAACCATGCGCAGCCTTTCGGCGTGAATATCGAAGGATTGAAACGCCGCGGTTTTGATAAACCGGCGCTGCATGCGATCCGCAACGTGTATAAACTGATTTACCGCAGCGGCAAAACCTTAGAAGAAGCGATGCCGCAAATCGAACAATATGCTCAGACTGAGGCATCGATCAGTTTCTTTCTGGATTTCTTCAAACGCTCGACGCGCGGTATTATCCGTTAAGGATCACAAAACGTTTAATTTTTTAACCGCACTTTGGGAACATAAAGTGCGGTTATTTTTTATGGAATTTACCCATGCAAGCAATCACTAAGCAACCGCTTATCGCACTGGTCGCCGGCGAGGTATCCGGCGATATTCTCGGCGCCGGTTTGATCCGCAGTCTGAAAATCCGTTATCCGAACGCGCGTTTTATCGGGATCGCCGGTAAACACATGCAGGAAGAAGGCGCCGAAACGTTGGTGGATATGGACGAGATCGCGGTAATGGGGCTGGCGGAAGTGGTGAAACATTTGCCCCGTTTGCTGCAAATCCGCCGGCAGGTAATCGATACCATGCTGGCGCAGAAACCGGATATTTTTATCGGTATTGATGCGCCGGATTTTAATCTGGGTATCGAGTTAAAACTCAAAGCCGCCGGCATCCGCACCGTGCATTATGTCAGCCCGTCGGTATGGGCATGGCGCCAGAAACGCATTCATAAAATTGCCAAAGCCACGGATCTGGTGCTGGCGTTTTTGCCCTTTGAAAAAGCCTTTTATGACCGTTTTAACGTGCCTTGCCGTTTTATCGGACATACCATGGCGGATGCGATTGCGCTGAAGCCGAATCGTGCCGAGGCCTGTCGGGTATTGGGTTTGGATCCGCAGCGGCGTTATGTTGCGCTGCTGCCCGGCAGCCGTCGCGCCGAAGTGGAATTTTTAAGCGAACCTTTTTTGCGTGCCGCACAATTGCTGCAGCAAAGTTATCCGGATGTCCATTTTTTAGTACCGCTGATTAATGATAAACGCCGTCAGCAGTTTGAGCAGATTAAAGCCCGCGTGGCGCCGGAGCTGGCGGTTATGCTGCTGGACGGCAACGCCCGTCAGGCGATGATAGCCGCCGAGGCGACCTTATTGGCGTCCGGCACGGCGGCGCTGGAATGTATGCTGTGTAAATCACCGATGGTGGTGGGCTATCGCATGAAGCCGCTGACCTATTTTCTGGCAAAACGGCTGGTAAAAAGCCGGTATATTTCATTGCCGAATCTGCTGGCCGACGAAATGCTGGTGCCGGAGCTGATTCAGCAGGATTGCCGCGCGGAAAAACTGGCGGCGGCGCTGTCGCCTTATCTGGCGACAACGGAAAGTGCGGTGCAAAACCGGCATCATTTAATTCAGCGTTTTACCGCGTTGCATCAATTAATTCAGTGCGATGCGGACAAACAGGCCGCACAGGCCGTCATTGATTTGTTGGAGGCATAGCCGATGAGCGCATTTATTTATCCTGATTATGAACTCATCGCCGGTGTGGATGAAGTGGGGCGCGGGCCGTTGGTCGGCGCTGTGGTGACCGCGGCGGTCATTTTAGATCCGCATAATCCGATTGAGGGCTTGGCCGACAGTAAAGCCTTATCGGAGAAAAAGCGTTTGCTGCTGGAGGCGGAAATCAAACAAAAAGCGCGGGCTTGGGCGCTGGGGCGTGCCGAGGCGGAAGAAATTGATCGCCTCAATATTCTGCATGCCACCATGCTTGCGATGCAACGCGCGGTAAAACAGCTGAAAATTCAACCGCACTTTGTGCTGGTGGACGGCAACCGCACGCCGCAATTGGACATGCCGGCGCGGGCGGTGGTGAAAGGCGACCGACTGGTGGCGGAAATCAGCGCCGCCTCAATTCTGGCCAAAGTGGCAAGAGATCGGGAAATGCAGGCGCTGGATCGCTTGTATCCGCAATATGCCTTTGCGCAGCATAAAGGTTATCCGACCAAACTGCATTTGCAAAAACTGGCGCAATTCGGCCCTTTGGCGCAGCACCGGCGCAGTTTTTCTCCTGTCAGAAAACTGTTAGAACAAGTATAATCAAACACCGGATATAAGATTAAAGCAAAAAGGAGGTTAGGGTGGCGGAACTGTTTGCACATTGGCGGGAAACGATATTTTCAGATCCTCTGTTTTGGGTGGTTTCATTTCTTGTCGTTGCGATAGTTTTATTTGTACGCAATAAAATCCGCATGGATGTGATCGCCTTGCTGGTGATGCTGGCATTCAGTCTGAGCGGAATTCTCACCACGCAGGAAGTATTGGCGGGGTTCAGTGATCCGAATATTATTCTGATTGCGTTATTGTTTATTGTCGGTGAAGGGCTGGTGCGCACCGGGATTGCCTATCAGGTGAGCGAATGGCTGCTGAGAATGTCGAAAAACAGCGAAACCCGCGTGCTGATTTTATTGATGCTGGCGGTGGCCGGCCTCGGCGCCTTTATGAGTTCTACCGGTGTGGTGGCGATTTTTATTCCGGTGGTGCTGGTGATTTGCCAGAAAATGAATATTTCGGCGCGGCGTTTGATGATGCCGCTCAGTTTTGCCGGGCTTATCAGCGGCATGATGACGTTGATCGCCACGCCGCCCAATCTGGTGGTGAACGCCGAGTTAATCCGGGCTACGGGCGAGCGTCTGAGTTTCTTTTCGTTTACGCCTATCGGTCTGGTGGTATTGATCATGGGCATCGTATATATGCTGATCGCGCGCAACTGGCTGGGTGGTGCGGAGGATGAACGCAATCAATCCGCCGGCCGGCGTTCCATTCGTGAACTGATTGATGAATATAATTTGCAGGCGCGGACGAAGCGCTTTGTGGTGCGCGCCGGTTCGGATTTTATCGGTCAGCCGCTGGAAGAATTGCATTTGCGTTCCAATTACGGGCTCAATGTGCTGGCGATTGAACGCTGGAAACGTTTCCGCCCGGTGTTTCTGCTGTCTTCCCTCGGTAAAGAAGAAGTCAAAGAAAAAGATATTTTATTAATCGACATCAGTAATCCGGAGCTGGATTTGGATGAATTCTGTCGTCAGCATAATTTGGAACCGGCGGAAATCCGCGGTTATGATTTCAGCCAGCAATCGAAATCCATGGGCATGGTTGAAGTTACGCCGATTCCCGACAGCGATTATTTAACCCGCAGCGTCGCGGAAGTGCGTTTTCGTTCCCGCTATGGCTTAAATGTGGTGGGCATTAAGCGCAATAACGAAATTTTAACCGGTAATTTAGTGGAAGAACCGCTGAAAGCCGGGGATTTGTTGCTGGTGATCGGCGCCTGGAAACTGATCCGCGATATGCGCAATAAGACGAAAAGTTTCTTTGTGCTGGATTACCCGGCGGAAATCGAGCGCGCGGTGCCGGCGCAAAGTCAGGCGCCGCACGCATTATTCTCGATTTTTGTGATGGTGGTGCTGATGGTCAGCGGCGTGGTGCCGAATGTGGTCGCCGCACTGATCGCCTGCCTGCTGCTGGCTAAATTCCGCTGTGTGGATGCCAAAAGCGCCTACGGTTCGATTCATTGGTCAAGTCTGATTCTGATTGTCGGGATGATGCCGTTTTCTATTGCCTTGCAGAAAACCGGCGGCATAGACTTGATTGTGGATTTTATGATCAATACCGTCGGCGAAATGGGTAAGCACTGGATTTTAATCAGCCTGTTTATTTTATCCGCCGTGATCGGATTGTTTATTTCGAATACCGCGACGGCGATTTTAATGGCGCCGATTGCCATCACCATGGCGCAGCATTTGAATCTGTCGCCGGTGCCTTTTGCGATGACCGTTGCGGTTGCCGCCTCCGCCGCCTTTATGACGCCGATTTCCTCACCGGTCAATACCATGGTGTTGGGGCCGGCAAATTATAAATTCAGTGATTTTGTTAAGGTTGGCGTGCCGTTTACGATTTTAGTGATGCTGGTGACCATCTTCCTGGTGCCGGTGTTATTCCCGTTCTGAGAACGCGGCGTTTACGCAGAAAGATGGCAAATGAAAGGCTGAAAATCATGTTTAACGTTAAGAAATAAGGAAAAAAATGACCGCACTTTTAAAAATCGGCTTGGTGTCCGTCTCTGATCGCGCCTCGCAAGGTGTTTATCAGGATCAAGGACTCCCGGCTCTGCAAACTTGGCTGGAACGGGCGCTGAGTGCGTCTTTTACGCTGGAAACCCGTTTGATCCCGGATGAACAGGAGATAATTGAACGGACGTTATGCGAGTTAGTGGATGTTCATCACTGCCATCTGGTGCTGACGACCGGCGGCACAGGGCCTGCCAAACGGGATGTGACGCCGGATGCGACCTTAGCGGTGGCGGATCGGGAAATGCCGGGCTTTGGCGAACAGATGCGGCAGGTGAGTTTGCATTTTGTGCCGACCGCGATTTTATCCCGTCAGGTGGGCGTTATCCGTAAAAACAGCCTGATTCTGAATCTGCCGGGACAACCGAAAGCGATTCAGGAAACGCTGGAAGGGGTGAAAGATGAGCAGGGCAACGTGCTGGTGCGCGGGATCTTCGCCGCGGTACCCTATTGCTTACAATTGATCGACGGCATTTATATTGACACCAACGCCGCGGTGATCGAAAGTTTCAGACCCAAATCCGCCCGACGTTAGCGGCAGCCGAAACCGTGTCGGCGGCAAAGCAAAAAGTGCGGTACAAAAGCGAGGAGTTTTATGATGAAAAAAATCGAAGCGATTATCAAACCGTTCAAACTGGACGATGTGCGTGAGGCGTTGTCGGATATCGGCATTACCGGCATGACAGTGACCGAAGTGCGCGGTTTCGGTCGCCAGAAAGGGCATACCGAATTATACCGCGGGGCGGAATATATGGTGGATTTTCTGCCGAAAGTCAAAATGGAAATCGTAATCCCTGATGAGCTGACGGAACAATGTATCGAGGCGATTATCGATACCGCGCAGACCGGTAAAATCGGTGACGGCAAAATTTTTATTTATGAAGTGGAACGGGTGATCCGCATCCGTACCGGCGAAGAAAACGAGGAAGCGGTTTAAACGATGGATAAGACGCATTCGACATTACTGAGGCTGCTGGTAGGGATTGCCGCGCTGGTGATTATTTTAGCCGGCGTAAAATCCGCCAGTGAAATTGCGGTTCCGTTTCTGCTGTCACTGTTTATCGCCATTATCTGTTCGCCGATTATCAATTTTATGACCGCGCGCAAGGTGCCGCACTGGCTGGCAATCGGCGCGTTATTTGTGATGATTCTGATCATCTTTTTCTTTCTGATCGGCTTAATTAACAGTACCGCGCAGGAATTTACCCGTTCCATACCGCAGTATAAGGATCTGTTATCGCAGCGTCTGGCGGATATCACCGCGCTGGCCGGGCGTTTTCATCTGTCTTTCGGCATTTCGCGCGAACAGGTGATGGAGCATTTTGATCCGAGCGTGCTGATGAATTTCGTCAGTAACTTTTTATTGAGTTTTTCCGGCGTAGTCACCAATGTTTTTGTGTTGTTTCTGGTGGTGGTGTTTATGCTGCTGGAAGCGCCGATGGCAAAACGCAAACTGGCGTTAGTGTTCAGTGCAGAAAATCAGGATAATCAGCACAGTGTGTATATTGATCGGATTTTACAGGGCGTGATCACCTATTTGGGGGTGAAAACGCTGGTCAGTCTGGCCACCGGGCTGCTGGTTTTCGTGCTGCTGAAAATCACCGGCGTGCAATATGCCGTGCTGTGGGCGACGTTAAGTTTTTTACTCAACTATATTCCGAATATCGGCTCGATTATCGCCGCGGTACCGATTATCCTGCAGGCCTTTCTGCTGAACGGTTTTGTCACGGGCTTTAGCGTAACCGCCGGGGTGATCGCCATCAATATGGTCATGGGCAACATGCTGGAGCCGAAAATGATGGGGCGTACACTGGGGTTGTCCACGCTGGTGGTGTTTTTGTCCCTGTTATTCTGGGGCTGGCTGCTCGGCACGGTCGGCATGTTTTTGTCCGTACCGCTAACCATGGTGCTGAAAATTGCGCTGGAAGCCAGTCCGGCAACGATCAAATATGCCTTATTGCTGGGCGATGTAAAACAGTTCTGCGCACAGGAAACGCCGGATAAATAAGAAAAACGGACAAAAAAATCACCGCACTTTTTGTGATTATTACGATCGGGATCGCAAAAAAGTGCGGTGGTTTTTTCTTTTGTTTTGTATCGCGGCGTAAAACTGCTAGATTAATTGGGGTGAAATCAGTACAATCGCTGCCTGTTTTTAGATTGCCGCAAGGTGTAATAACGAGGCACAGTATGTCAGAAAAAATCAATTTAATGAATTTAACCCGCCGGCAAATGCGCGAGTTTTTTAAAGCGCTGGGCGAAAAACCATTCCGCGCCGATCAACTGGTGAAGTGGATTTACCATTTTGGTGAAGATAACTTCGATAATATGACTAATATCAACAAACCTCTGCGCGAGAAGCTGAAAGCGGTGGCGGAAATTCGCGCGCCGCAGGTGGCGGTGGAACAACGCTCGGCCGACGGCACGATTAAATGGGCGATGCAGGTAGGCGATCAACAGGTGGAAACGGTGTATATTCCGGAGGCGGATCGCGCCACACTGTGTGTGTCCTCGCAGGTCGGCTGCGCGCTGGCCTGTACTTTCTGCTCTACCGCACAACAGGGATTTAACCGCAACCTGACGGTCTCGGAAATTATCGGGCAGGTGTGGCGGGCATCGAAAATTATCGGTAATTTCGGCCTCACCGGTGTGCGTCCGATTACCAATGTGGTGATGATGGGCATGGGCGAACCGTTGCTGAATGTGGCGAATGTGGTGCCGGCGATGGAAATTATGCTGGACGATTTCGCTTACGGGCTGTCGAAACGCCGCGTAACCTTATCCACCTCCGGTGTGGTGCCGGCACTGGATAAACTGCATGAGGCGATTGATGTGGCGCTGGCGATTTCGCTGCACGCGCCGAACGATGAACTGCGTAACGAGATCGTGCCGATTAATAAAAAATACAATATTAAAATGCTGATGGAATCGGTTAATCGTTATTTAAGCGTATCCAATGCCAACCACGGCAAAGTCACTATCGAATATGTGATGCTGGATCATGTTAATGACGGTATCGAACATGCTCACCAACTGGCGTCGGTGCTGAAAAATACGCCTTGTAAAATCAATCTGATTCCGTGGAATCCGTTCCCGCAGGCGCCTTATGCGAAAAGCTCCAATACGCGTATCGACCGTTTCCAGAAAACCCTGATGGAATATGGCTTTACCGTTATCGTGCGTAAAACCCGCGGGGATGATATTGACGCGGCGTGTGGCCAGTTGGCGGGAGAGGTGATTGACCGCACCAAACGCACGGCACAGAAAAAACGTTTCGGTGCGTCGATTGACGCCGTTCAGGTGCAATAGCGTTGACGGCAAAAGGAGAGGAACATGCTACCGACATTCAACCGTTTATTTCTCTTGGTTTTCTCTCTGATTTTAGCGGCGTGCAGCGTGCAATCGCCCGCGCCGGCGGATTTCGACAAACAGCAGGCGGCCAAAGCGCGGGTTGAATTGGGGCTGGGCTATCTGAACCGGCAAAATCCGACGCAGGCCAAGCTGAATTTCGATAAAGCCTTGTCTTATGCGCCGGATTATTATCTGGTGCATGCCGCACTGGCGTATTATTATCAGCGGCAGGGCGATGTGGCGCAAGCCGAACGCGCCTACTTATCCGCCATTAAGGCGGATAAAAAGCAGGGTGATGTGTATAACAATTATGGTACGTTTTTATGCTCGCAAGGCAAATTCGAACAGGCTTATATCCAGTTTCAGCACGCCCTGAACACGCCGGATTACTATCATCAGGCCGATACCTACGAAAATATCGCGCTGTGCGCATTATCGGAAAATAACACCGCACTTTATCGGCAATATCAGGCTTTATTGGGGAAACTTTCTCCCGCCCGGGCGGAGGCGTTGCAGGCGCTTTCGGGACCAACGCCGCCGCGTTAAATTGCGCTGCCTTGCCGGTCGCAATAACAGGTTTTTGCCGGATCACGACAATAACGGTTGCAAATTATGCCCTGCGACTTTAAACTTTAGCATTTGAATTTTAACTCAAATCAGACACTAAAGAAGAACCCATATGACCGCGCCAACCCACCGTCAGGAACATTCGGAACTCAGCCTCGGCGAACGTTTTCGCCAAGCCAGAGAGGCTCTTAACCTTTCTTTGGAAGAGGTGTCCGAAAAAATTAATTTACGTCCTTCAATTTTACAATGTCTTGAAAATAATGAATTTACGCATAAGTCGATCCCGTCCACTTTTATGAAAGGCTATGTGAAAAACTATGCGAAATTTCTGCGTTTACCGGAACAGGACTGGCTGGGCACCGTGACTTCGCTCAGCGAAACCACGCATAACGATTTGGGTAAAAACGCGCGGGCGACCCGTGCGGTGAATCAGTATTCTTCGCACAATCACTGGGTCGGCTATATTACGGTGATTGTGATCCTGATTTTGACCGGCATGACCGCCATGTGGTGGTGGGAAAATTATCAGAAATCCAATGCGGAGCGCGATCATCTGGTGCAGCATTATGTTGAAAATTCGGCTTCTCCGGCGCTCAGTGAAACGCCGACTCCTGATGCAAAACAAGCACCGGAGACAACTGCCGCGACAGTCAGCGCGCCGGTGACGGCCGAGCCGATTGCACCGCCTGCCGTTAACGCGGCGACCGATGGGAACATGAACAGCGTTTCGCCGCAGGAGCCGCAAAGCACGGCGGGGACATCGGCGCAAACCCTGCAATCGGAAATGAATAAAATCAACGCAACCGGCACCAGTGAAATGCCGGGTAACGAGGCGCAAAGTGCGGTGGAAAATTCCGCTGTTTCGGCAACGGCAAACGCCGAGCTGCAAATTGAAATCACCGGGCCGAATTGCTGGATCAGCGTTAAAGACGGCAACCGCAAAGTATTGGCGCAAAAAGAATATAAACAGGGTGAAGTGCTCCGCTTTAATGAAGGCGCGCCTTATGCCCTGATTATCGGTGCGCCGGGCAATGTGAAAATCACCTATAAAGGCGAGCTTTATCCGTTAACCGTTGACGGTCGCGTCGCGAAATTTAAATTGCAATAGGCAGAGAGTAAAAGATGTTAGCAAAACCGACGATTAAGCGCCGTGAATCAAGCAAAATTTATGTCGGCAATGTGCCGATCGGCGGCGATGCGCCGATTGCGGTGCAATCCATGACCAACACCCGCACCACCGATGTGGCGGCGACGGTGGCGCAGATTAAATCGCTGGAACGTGTGGGCGCGGACATCGTGCGGGTTTCCGTGCCGACGATGGACGCCGCCGAGGCGTTTAAAGCCATTAAGCAGCAGGTGCAGGTTCCGCTGGTGGCGGATATTCATTTTGATTACCGCATCGCACTGAAAGTGGCGGAATACGGCGTAGATTGCCTGCGCATTAATCCCGGTAATATCGGTCGTGAAGATCGGATCCGCGCAGTGGTGGATTGCGCCAAAGATAACAATATCCCGATTCGTATCGGGGTAAATGCCGGCTCGCTGGAAAAAGATCTACAGGAAAAATACGGCGAACCGACTCCGGAAGCGCTATTGGAAAGTGCGCTGCGTCATGTGGAGATTCTGGATCGCCTCAATTTTGATCAGTTTAAAGTCAGCGTTAAGGCTTCCGATGTGTTTTTGGCGGTGGAAAGTTATCGCTTATTAGCCAAAGCCATTAAACAGCCGCTGCATCTGGGGATCACCGAGGCGGGCGGTGCGCGTGCCGGTGCGGTGAAATCCGCCATCGGTTTGGGTATGCTACTGGCGGAAGGTATCGGCGATACCCTGCGGGTTTCGCTGGCGGCGGATCCGGTGGAGGAAATCAAAGTCGGTTTCGATATTCTTAAATCCCTGCGCATCCGTTCGCGCGGCATTAATTTTATCGCCTGTCCGACCTGTTCCCGTCAGGAATTTGATGTAATCGGCACGGTCAACGCGCTGGAACAGCGTCTGGAAGATATTATTACGCCGATGGACGTGTCCATTATCGGTTGCGTGGTAAACGGCCCGGGCGAAGCGCTGGTTTCCGATTTAGGCGTGACCGGCGGCAATAAAAAAAGCGGCTATTATCTTAACGGCGAGCGGCAGAAAGAGCGGTTCGACAATGACGCGCTGATTGATCAGTTAGAGGCGAAAATCCGTGCCAGAGTGGCGCAACAGGATTCGAAAAACCGAATTATTTAAGGAAGATATTGTGGCAAAAACCATTCAAGCAATTCGGGGAATGAACGATTGTTCCCCGACAGAAAGTCCGTTATGGCAATGGGTTGAAGAGAAAGTACGCACCGTGCTTGCCGGTTACGGTTATTCCGAAGTGCGGATGCCGATTGTGGAAGCGACGCCGTTATTCGCCCGCGCGATCGGCGAAGTGACGGATGTGGTGTCCAAAGAAATGTACACCTTTTGGGATAATGACGAGCAATTAACCCTGCGTCCGGAAGGCACGGCGGGCTGCGTGCGTGCGGCGATCGAACACGGTTGGATTTACAACAATGAACAGCGGCTGTGGTATCTCGGCCCGATGTTTCGCCACGAACGGCCGCAAAAAGGGCGTTATCGCCAGTTCCATCAGGCCGGCGTGGAAATTTTCGGTATCCCGAATCCGGAAATCGATGCGGAATTAATCCTGTTGACCGCCCGTCTCTGGCAAGCGCTCGGCATTGATCAGCATGTATCTTTGCAGCTGAATTCTATCGGCTCGCCGCAGGCGCGGGCGAATTATCGTTCCGCCTTGGTGGAATTTTTGACAAAACACACCGCACTGATGAGCGAGGAAGAAAAAGAACGTCTGGTGAAAAATCCGTTGCGGATTCTGGATACTAAAAATCAGGCGTTGCAGGCGGTGCTGAATGATGCGCCGAAATTGCTGGATTATCTGGATGATGAAAGCCGTACCCATTTCCAACAGTTGTGCGAATTACTGGACGGCATGGGAATCGGTTATGAGATTAACCCGAAACTGGTGCGCGGGCTGGATTATTACAATAAAACCGTATTCGAGTGGGTCACCGATGCTTTGGGCGCACAGGGGACGGTCTGCGGCGGCGGACGTTACGACGGGCTGGTGGAACAACTGGGCGGTCATGCCACACAGGGCGTCGGTTTCGCCATGGGATTGGAGCGTCTGGTGCTGCTGGTGCAGGAAGTCAATAAAAACATTGTATTACCTAATGCCGTGGATATTTATTTGGTGTATGCTGGCGAAGGGACGACGCTTGCCGCTTTCCGTCTGGCGGAAAAACTGCGCACCGCGCTACCGCACTTGCGAATTATGACCCATTGCAGCGGCGGAAACTTTAAAAAACAATTTAAACGTGCGGATAAACTTGCCGCAAAATTTGCGCTGGTACTGGGCGAAAGCGAGGTGGCCGCGCAAAATGTGGTGTTAAAGGATTTACGCGGTGGCGGCGAGCAGCAAACTGTGGCACAATCTGCGCTGATTGAGTATTTAAGTGAGAAATTTTACTAAGAGGACAGAAAAATGGCGTACACCGTCGAAGAAGAACAGGAACTCAACGAACTGAAAAACTGGTGGAAAGAAAATTATAAATCCATCATTGTGATCGTGGTGCTTACCTTTGCCGGCGTGTTCGGCTGGCGCTACTGGCAGGATCATCAGGTGAGTAAAATGCAGCGGATTTCGGCCCAATATGATCAATTGATTTACGGCGCGCAGCAAGATGCCGCTGCGCAGAATGCCAAGCTTGAGCAATTCGTGAAAGATAATGATAAAACCAGCTATGCGGTGTTCGCATTACTGGATGCCGCCAAATCAGCGGTGAACAAACAAGATTTTGCACAAGCGGAAAATTTGTTGAAACAAGCGGTAAGCGCATCCGCCGATGATATTCTGACCTCAGTCAGTCTGTTGCGTTTAGCGGCGGTTCAGCTCCAGCAGCAACAGCTGGATGCGGCGCTGGACAGTTTGCAGCAGGTGAAAGGCGAAAGCTGGGAAAGCCGTAAACAGTTAATGCGCGGTGATATTTTATTGGCCAAAGGCGATAAAGCCGGCGCCAAAACCAGTTTTGAAAACGCGCTGCACAACGCCAGCCCGCTGGAAGCCCAACTGATTCAAGTGCGGTTAAATAATTTATAGTTTTTATCATAAGGTCTGAGTATTTCCTCAGGCCTTTTTTGTTGGTATGGTGATACTCATTTAAGCATTGCAATTCAAAAATAGGTCATTGCCATGAAACGAATACGCATTCCGCCACCGCTGCTGTTTATCGCCTGCGCCGCATTGATGGGGTGTTTGCCGCCCGTTTATGTTTTTTCCGTACCTGTTTGGTGGGTTTTTATCATATTACTGCTTGCCGCAGGCATTGCCGTAGCAGGTTTAGGCCAGTTTTACCGTAGCGGCACCACGATCAGCCCGATAAGCCTTGAAAAATCGTCCGTTTTAGTGACAAACGGGGTATATGCTTTCAGCCGCAATCCGATGTATCTGAGTCTGCTCCTCATTTTAATTGCCTGGTTTCTCTGGTTGGGCGCGTTAAGTGCGGTAATCGGTCTGCCGTTATTTGTGCTGCTGATGAATTATCTGCAGATCAAACCGGAAGAGAACATGCTGAATAATCTGTTCGGTGAGGCATACCGAGCCTATTGCCGCAAAGTGCGGCGTTGGTTGTAAAGCCGCTAGCGGTCTGTTTTGGTGCGCAGCCAGGGTAGACGATAAATGATTAATGCCAGTAAAATCAAGGCGCAGCCGGCAAGTTTATAAACGCTCAACGTCTCGTGCAGAATGAGCACGCTCAGCATTAATGTCCACACCGGTTCTAAAATCATAATAATTGCGCCGTTGGTCACATCACAATATTTTTGTCCCATCGTTTGTAACAGCATACGCAAATTGGTTGCGATCAGCACACTGGCGGCAAACCACAGCCACGCCTGAGCGGAAATCGGCTGCGACCAGCTTTCAAAACACAGCGAATACAGCGAACAGCAAAGGCCGACCACGCCGATTTGAATGGTGGTTAATGACAGAATCGGAATATTGCGGGCGAATTTATTGTTCAGAATAAAATAAATTGCGGCAGACAGAGATGAGGAAAGAAAAATCAGACTGCCGAGGGATAAGCTCAATCCGCCCGGTTTATAAGACAGTAAATACAAGCCCAAGGCGGCAGCGGGCAAGGATAAGCGAAACAGTTTATGCGGCGCTTGTTTGAAAAACAACCAGGATAACAGCGGCGCAATCAGCATAGATAAACTGACCAAAAAAGCCCCTTCGCCGAAGTGGCGACTGTTTAGCAGGCCTAACAGCCATAATGTCAGATAAAAGGTGTAACACAGGCCGACCGCGGTGGCCCGTATTATCTGCTGTTTGGAGAGCTGTTTCAATTGCGGGTAAGCAAAGGGCAGAAATAATAGCGCGGCAACAGAAAAGCGCAGCCCGATAAAGCCCAACGGCGGAAATTCCGCAATGGAATATTTGGAGAAGAACCAGCCTGAAGCGGCGATCAGGGTCACGATAAATAATATCGCTTCACCGCGATATGTTTTGATATTCATAGCCTGTGCTTAGATCATCGCAGCAAGACAGGCTTTATAAGTGAAAGCCTGTCCTGTGCAGTCAGTGGAATTACTTGTCAAAAAAGACTCTTTTCAGCGCCAGCTCCAACCCGCGGAATTCCGCCAGCCCTTTTAAACGGCCGATAGCGGAATAGCCCGGATTGGTTTTTTTATGTAGATCATCCAGCATTTGATGACCATGATCCGGACGCATCGGAATCAGGCGCGAATCACCGTTTGCCTTGCGGCGATATTCTTCCGTTAATAAGGCTTTCGTGACCCGGAACATATCCACATCGCCCTCTAAATGAGCGGCTTCATGGAAACTTAGCGGATTGTCTTCACGGCAGGTGGAACGTAAATGGGCAAAATAAATGCGATCGGCGAATTTCTCCGTCATGCTGACCAGATCATTATCGGAACGAACGCCATAAGATCCGGTACACATGGTAAAGCCGTTGGCCGGCAACGGCTCGGTTTCAACAAACCATTGCATATCCTCAATGGTGGAAACCACCCGCGGTAAACCTAAAATCGGGCGTGGCGGATCATCGGGATGAATCGCCATGCGGATGCCGACTTCCTGTGCCACCGGGATAATTTCTTTCAGGAAGTAAGCCAAATGGGTACGGAATTTTTCCGCCGAAATCTCTTTATAACGGTCAAGCTGCCCCTGAAATTCGGCCAGCGTATAACCTTCTTCCGCGCCCGGCAGACCGGCAATGATGTTTTGAGTGAGCTGCTCAATGTCATGCGCTGTCATTTGCTCAAAATAGGTTTTCGCCGCGGCTTGTTCTTCCGGCGTATAAGACTGCGCAGCGTTCGGACGTTGTAAAATATGCAGTTCAAAAGCGGCAAATGCGATCTGATCGAAACGTAAGGCTTTGGAACCGTCCGGCATTTGGTATGCCAAATCCGTTCTTGTCCAGTCTAAAACCGGCATAAAATTGTAACAAACCGTATCGATACTGCATTGCGCCAGATGACGTAACGTCTGTTTATAGTTGTCAATCCAGGTTTGGTAGCGGCCGGTCTGCGTTTTTATTTCTTCATGCACCGGCACGCTTTCCACCACCGACCAACTCAGCCCCGCCTGTTCGATTAACGCTTTGCGTTTTTGAATTTCTTCGATACTCCAGACCTGCCCGTTCGGAATATGATGAAGTGCGGTCACAATACCGGTCGCCCCCGCTTGTCTGATATCTGATAATGAGACGGGATCTTTCGGCCCGTACCAACGCCAGGTTTGTTCCATAGAAAACTCCTTGTTGTGTAAGTAAGTATTAGATACCTACGACAACAGGATTTTTATTGAATAGGTATCCGTCAAATAAAGGGTCTTCAACATCGGATAGTTCAAAAAGTTTTACCTTAACATTTTCCAGATGTTGCCACATGGCTTTTCGCGCCAATGCAGGGTTCTTTTTTTGTATTGCTTTTAAAATAGATTCATGATCTTGAACCCATAAATAGTGATAATCGTTTTGTAAGATGCGAGCATGTAATTGTGCCCACATGGCACTATTAAAACGGTATTTCCATAATTGTTCTTGTAATTGGATCAAGACATCATTACCAGTAATTTCTGTTAGAGCCAGATGGAAATCTTTATCTGCACTATAATCATCTAAATTCTGAGTCAGTAATTCTTTCTCTCTATCTAGGATCTTTTTTAGTTGTAAAATATCTTGTTTCGTTGCTTGCTGAGCCGCAAATTCGGCAATACTACTTTCTAAAAGTTGTCTTGCTTGCAATAGTTCAAACGGACCTACATCTTTAAATTCAGTGGTAGTTTCGTTCTCAATTAATTCCGGAGTTCTTATGATATACACTCCGGAACCTTTTTTTACTTCTACTAGCTTTTCTACTTCCAGCATAACCATCGCTTCTCGAACAATAGTTCTGCTTACCCCTAATCTTTCTGAGATATCTCTTTCAGGTGGTAGTTTGTCGCCGATTTTGTATTTGCCTTGTGAAATTTCTTCTTTTAGCAATTTACCTATACGGATATATGTTCTGCCGTTATTTTCCATAAATTTCCTCAATATTGGAATACCAAAATTTTATTTTTATGAACAAGATCACAGATTTTAAAATTTGGCATGCCAAATAAGCTTTTTTCGATCTATAATCTGCAACATAAAATATCACTAGATCACTAATATGTCGATTTATTTCATACTAAGGAGAAATAATCTATGCAGGTAAATTTTAAGGCAATTTATCTTGATGAGCCGGGAAAATTTGGTGTTAAATTTGTTCCTTACCCAGTAAAAGGGGATAAAGACGTTTTAGTTAAAATTGAGAGTGTAGGAATTTGTGGTTCTGATATTGGTGCGTATAGAGGTATTAACCCATTAGTTACATATCCTCGGATTTTAGGTCATGAAGCTATAGGTATCGTATTAGAAACAGGGATTGGTATGCCTGATAATATTAAAGTTGGAGATAGAGTTATTATTGATCCATATATATATTGTGGTAAATGTTATCCCTGCTCTATTGGAAGAACCAATTGTTGTGAAACGTTAAAAGTAATAGGAGTACATGTTGATGGAGCCATGCAGGAGGTTATTAAACACCCGGCACACTTAATAGTAAAGGTACCCGATATGCCAATTGAAGAGTTGGCGTTAGCTGAACCATTGACTATTTCATTACACGCAATCCACCGGACTCAAGTAAAAGCCGGAGAGCACGTTGTCATTATCGGAGCCGGAGCGATTGGTTTAATGGCAGCTTTAGCCGTTCAGGTATATGGTGCAGTACCAATTCTTATTGATGTTTTGGATAAGCGCCTTGAATATGCACGTTCTTTAGGTATAAGACACACCATCAATCCTCAGCAAGGAAATGATATTGAGATTATTAAAAACATTACTAATGGAAGAATGGCAGAGGTCGTAATAGAAGCATCAGGTGCAAATATATCTATTCAGAATTCACTGAAATATGCCTCTTTCGCAGGTCGGATTGGATTAACTGGTTGGCCTAAAACTGAAACTGCATTAGCCACGAATTTGATAACATTTAAGGAGTTGAATATTTATGGTTCAAGGACAAGTAAGGGAGAATTTGAAGAGGCGCTGGAATTATTATCTAGTGGAAGAATTAAACCTAGCAACATTATCAGTAAAGTTATTAAATTTGACGAAATCCCTGAGTATATAAAAGAGCTTTCAGATAATCCATCTGATTATTTAAAAATTAACGCAATATTTTAGTTTCTAATATCAAACTAATTAAATGAGGATATCTATATGAAATTTAATACATTTGTAAAAACAATTTTAGTCTCCAGTTTATTTTTTTCTGGCACAGTCTTGGCTAAGACGATAATAAAATTAGGGCATTATAATTCTGATGCCCACCCATCAAATATTGCACTACAAGAATACTTCAAAAAAACAATTGAAGAGAAAACGAATAATCGTTATGAAATCAGAATCTATCCAAATAATCAGTTAGGTGGAGAGGATCAAATTGTTAATGGTTTACGTAATGGTACGATTGAGGCTGGTATTACGGGTTTGCTGCTACAAAATGTTGATCCTATTTTTGGAGTATGGGAATGGCCTTATTTATTTAAAGATAATGAAGAGGCGAAAAGGGTTTTAGAATCACCTATTGCACAAGAAATCGGCAATAAAATGGAAAATTATGGCATTAAGTTATTGGCTTACGGCATGAATGGGTTCAGAGTTATTTCATCGAATAAAAAAGTTGAAAAGTTTGATGATTTTAAAGGATTACGATTAAGAGTTCCACTAAATTCATTATTTGTTGATTGGGCTAATGCAATGAATATTAACCCACAGAGTATGCCATTAAGTGAAGTATTCACAGCATTGGAACAAAAAGTTATTGATGGTCAGGAAAACCCATATATGTTAATTAAGGATTCTGGATTATATGAGGTGCAAAAATATATTATTCAGACTAACCATATTTTTTCTCCTGGTTTATTACAAATTAGTTTAAAAACCTGGAATAAAATGACAAAAGAAGATCAAGATATCTTCATAGAAGCAGCTAAGCTTTACCAAGAAAAAGAATGGGAGTTGGCAATAAAAATGGAACAGGAAGTTAAGGATTTCTTTAATCAAAATGGTAAAGAGATAATTGTTCCTAATGAAGAATTTAAGGCTGACATGCTGAAAGCTTCTGAAAGAGTATATGAAAATTTTTATCAAAAATATGACTGGAGTAAAGATACTATACAGCAAATTAATGCAGCTAAGTGATTTATAGTATATAGGTTTGTAGAAGAGTAGTTTTTTGCTCTTCTATAGTCTTGTTCTTTGTCATATGGATCTGGAACAGAATAGTTTAAAGGAGATATTCGAATGAACGTTTCTAAAGCGTTGGATAATACTTTGAAAATGTTATCCATCCTTGCCTTAATTACTATGATTATCTTAGTGTTTTTTAATGCGGTACTGCGTTATTTCTTTGATTCCGGAATAGCATGGTCGGAGGAATTTGCGCGAATTTGTTTTGTGTATATGATTTTTTTAGGCATCATTTTAGTTGCAAAAGAAAGGGGGCATTTAACCGTAGATATTGTAATTGCAGTATTACCTGCTCAATACCAAATGATTGCCTTATTTTTGGCCGATATTTTAGTCTTAGTTGCAACATCGTTTATTACTATCGGTGCTTATCAATTAATGTTATTGACTTATAACCAACAAATGCCTGCAACAGGAATATCTTCGGCGTTTCTGTACTTAGCAGCAGTGATTTCATCCATATCCTATTTTTTAGTTGTGTTTACAAACTTATGGCAACATATTAAATGGGCATTACAAGGAGGTAGATAATGTTATGGTTATTTTTAGGAAGTTTATTTTTACTTCTTTTTCTGGGGGTGCCTGTCGCATTATCTATGCTATTAAGCGCGAGTTTGATGTTAATTCAGATGGACATGTTTGACACTCAGTTGATCACGGAAAATTTTGTAATGGGAACAAATAATTTCCCATTAATGGCAATTCCGTTTTTTATGTTAACTGGTGAAATAATGAAACATGGAGGAATATCCGAACGTATAATCAATTTTGCTATGAGTATGGTTGGACATATTAAAGGAGGATTAGGATATGTCGCAATTATTTCTGGATTAATTTTTGCCGGACTATCTGGATCTGCCGTGGCAGACACTGCTGCACTAGGGGCTATTTTGATACCAATGATGGTTGCGAAAAAATATGATACGGCACGTTCAACGGGATTAATTTGTGCAGCCGGAATTATTTCTGTTGTGATACCACCAAGTATTCCGATGATTATTTATGGAATCACGGCAGGTGCATCAATCACTAAATTATTTATGGGAGGAACTGTACCCGGACTTTTAATGGTGGCTGGTTTATGGATTATCTGGAAATTCTTATATCGTAAAGAAGAAAGTAATTTAGCGCCGAAACAAAGCGGTAAACAACGCTGGTTCGCATTTAAGCAGGCGTTTTGGCCATTATTGCTTCCGGTCATTATTATTGTTGGACTCCGTGGCGGAATATTTACACCGACTGAGGCGGGGGTTGTTGCTGCGATTTATGCCGCAATTGTGAGCATTTTATACCGCACTTTATCATTTAGTAAGATACAGGAAGTATTTATTAATACGATCAAGACTACATCTATGGTGATGTTCGTTGCCGCCGCCGCAATGATTTCGGCATTTGCAATTACGGTAGCTCAGATTCCTAATGAACTGGTAGGCTTTATTAAAGGAATGACAGATAGTCCGACGGTTTTAATGCTAGTTATTATGGTTTTTTTACTACTTGTTGGCTGTGTGATGGATTTAATTCCGGCGGTTTTGATTTTCGTGCCGGTTCTTCTTCCGCTATTAAGAGCCTACAATATTGATATTGCTTATTTTGGAATAATGATGGTAATCAACTTATCAATTGGTTTGATCACACCACCTGTAGGTACCGTTCTTTATGTAGGATCTGGTATTGCTAAATTGGGAATAAGTAAAATTTCAAGAGGTATAGTGCCTTTTTTATTAGTCTATTTTGCCATATTACTGCTTATGGTTTTTTTTCCGAACATCGTAATTATGCCAATGAATTGGTTATCCTAAAATAAAGATATGAGAGTATTTAATACGGAGAATGTAATGAATAGTATTGCCAAAAATCATGATTTTAAAGATAAATTAGTCATCATTACCGGCGCCGGCGGCGTGTTATGTGCTTATTTTGCCAAAGAAATTGCTAAAACCGGAGCAAAAGTGGCGTTGCTGGATATTAATCTGGAGGCGGCAAGTAAATCGGCGGAGGAGATTGTTCAGCAGGGTTATATTGCCAAAGCCTATCAGACCAATGTATTGGAGCTGGAAAGTATTCAGGCGGCGCGAGATGCTATTGCAAGAGATTTCGGTACTTGCGATATTCTGATTAACGGCGCCGGCGGTAATAATCCGAAAGCGACCACGGATAATGAATTCCATGAATTTGATCTGAGCGAAACGACCAAATCGTTTTTTGAGCTGGACAAAAGCGGGATCGAGTTTGTGTTTAACCTGAATTATTTGGGGACGTTATTACCGACGCAGGTTTTTGCTAAAGATATGATCGGCAAAAAAGGGGCGAACATTATTAATATTTCCAGCATGAACGCTTATACTCCGCTGACTAAAATTCCGGCTTATTCCGGTGCCAAAGCGGCGATCAGCAATTTCACCCAATGGCTGGCGGTTTATTTTTCTCATGTCGGAATTCGTTGTAATGCCATCGCGCCGGGTTTTTTAGTCGGCAATCAAAACCGAGCGTTGTTATTTGATCAGAACGGCAATCCAACCCCGCGCGCGCATAAAATCCTGACCAATACCCCAATGGCAAGATTCGGCGAAGCAAATGAATTGATCGGTGGGATTTTATTCCTAATGGATGAAAACTACGCCAGTTTCATTAACGGTGTGGTATTGCCGATCGACGGCGGTTTTTCCGCTTATAGCGGGGTATGAACGAAATAGAAAATTATCATTAATGGAAATACATAACATGAAAAAAATAGCCCTGCTTGGTGAGTGTATGATTGAGCTGAATGGTGCGCCGTTCGGGGAGATGCGGCAGACTTACGGCGGCGATACGTTGAATACCGCCGTTTATCTGGCGCGTACGGCATTGCCGGAGCGGATTCAGGTGCATTATGTGTCGGTGTTGGGGGCGGATAAATTAAGTCAGGGGATGCGCCGGCGTTGGCGGGCGGAAGGCATTAACACCGATTGGGTGCTGTGTGATCCGGTTCGTCAGCCGGGGCTGTATCTGATTCAGCTGGATAACGACGGGGAGCGGACGTTTTTGTACTGGCGTGCGCAGTCTGCCGCCCGCTATTTGTTGCAACATGCTGATTATCCTAAAGTTTTAGCGGAATTGGCCAAGGTTGATATTCTGTATTTAAGCGGTATCAGTCTGGCAATCTTGCCGCAAAACGACCGCACTTTGCTGATTGAGCAGCTGAAATCGTTACGCGCGGCGGGCGTTGAGATTGTGTTCGACAGTAATTACCGTCCGTCTCTGTGGCAGGATCAGGCGGAGGCACAGCGGTATTATGCGGCATTATTGCCGGAGGTTGATGTGGCGTTGGTCACCGTTGACGATGAACGTTTGCTGTGGGGCGATGCGGATGAGCAGGCATGTTTGCGGCGTTTAGCGGCCTACGGCATGAGTAAAATCGTGCTGAAACGGGGAAAGTGCGGTGCAATTTTGTGGCATAAGGGTGAACAAACCGTCGTGCCGACGACCGCGGTGGCGCAGGTGGTGGACACCACTTCTGCCGGCGATGCGTTTAATGCCGGTTTTTTAAACGGTTATCTGCTGCAAAAGGATTTGGTGCATTGTTGCCGGCAGGGAAATCAGCTGGCGGGCATTGTCATTCAGCACAAGGGCGCAATCATTCCGCCTTGTGCGACGCAGCATTTTATCAAACCATTTAATGAGGATAGCTAATGACTTACACAACAGCACAAATTATCGAAAAACTCGGACAGATTAAAGTCGTGCCTGTGATTGCGCTGGATAAGGCGGAAGATATTCTGCCGCTGGCGCAAACCTTGGCGGAAAACGGTTTGCCGGTGGTGGAAATTACCTTCCGTTCTGGCGCGGCGGCGGAGGCGATTCGTTTGCTGCGCCGTCAGCAGCCGGAGATACTGATTGCGGCAGGAACGGTATTGACCGCCGAGCAGGTAGTGCAGGCGAAAAATGCCGGCGCAGATTTTGTGGTGACGCCGGGATTTAACCGGAAAATCGTGCGGCTTTGTCAGGCGCTGGATTTGCCGATTACGCCGGGCGTCAATAATCCGATGGCGATTGAAGCGGCGTTGGAAATGGGCTTAAGTGCGGTGAAATTCTTCCCGGCGGAAGCCAGCGGCGGGGTGAAAATGATTAAAGCTCTGCTCGGCCCTTATGCGCAACTACAGATTATGCCTACCGGCGGTATTAATGTGCAGAATATTACCGATTATCTGGCGATTGCCAATGTCGTCGCCTGCGGCGGTTCGTGGTTTGTGGAAAAATCCTTGATTGAAGCGAAAAACTGGGCGGAAATTGGGCGCTTAACCCGCGAAGTGGTGGCCAAAGTTCGCTAGCCGATTCTGCGCCGAAAAGCACCGCACTTTTATAAACATAACGCCATGACGATGGCGTTTTCCCGTCCGCCTTGCGGGGTCGGATAGTAATTTTTGCGCATATCCACCTGATTAAAGCCGCATTGTTGGTAAAGATGTTGGGCGCCGGTATTCGATTGGCGCACTTCCAGCCAGAGCGTTGCGATGCCTTTCTGACGCAATTGTGCGATCAGATGCTCCAGCAGCAACTTGCCTAAACCCTGCCCCTGAAACGGCGGATCGATGGCGATGTTGAACAGCGTCGCTTCATCCAGCACGGTCTGGCAGATGGCAAACCCGAGAATTTCGCCATGATGATTGCGGATTTTCAAATTGAGGTAGCGTTCGCCCTGATTGTTTTTTAATGTACCGAACGACCACGGCACAAGGTGAGCGGCTTGTTCGATTGCGAACAGGCGCGGAAAATCCGCCTCTTCAAGATCAGCAACGTTAAATTTCATCAATCGACCTGCCGTTGAATTTGTTGCCATAAACGGCGCTTGGCTTGCGGATCCTGTTGCAGCGTCGGCCAGTCGGGCGACTGCCACTGCGCCAACGCCTGTTTACAGTAAATCAAAGTGCGGTCGATTTTTTGCGCATTATCGCTCAGCAGCCAGTAATGAACCGAATGTTGCAGGTTAAGCAGCGGCGCAAAATCAAAATTGATGCAAAGGCAATCCTGCGCGGGCATTTCGATACTGCGCAAAATGTCGTTGAGCAGCGGATGTGTTTTGGCAATTTCCTGTTCGGCAATAATTACCAACCGGATATTCTGGCCGACGGACATCGTCGCCGCACCTTTCAATGCTGCGGGACGGCTGAGCCGCCATTGGGTGATGCCCATTTCCTGTAAGAGAAGATCGCGTCTGTTCATCGGTATGTGATTTCCTTTATAATAGGCGCCAATTTTAACCAATAATGTATAGGATTGATAGGGTGATTTCTCTCGAAAGTCAGGTTCTGGAACGCCATTTGGCTTTTTTGGCCGGTAAAAGCCTGCTGATTGCCGGCGGGATGCATGATGATTTTCCGGCGCAGCTTGCACGGTCGGCGCAGTCCGTCCGGATTTGGTCGTGTTATTTCGATTATGCCGACGGCAAAAGTGCGGTGGATTTTTCCGTCTTTTTTAGCGGACAGGCGGATTTGCTGATTTATTACTGGACAAAAAACAAACAGGAAGTCAATTTCCAGCTGATGCAGCTGCTGGCACAGGCGCCGCAAGGGCAGGAAATGCTGATTATCGGAGAAAACCGTTGCGGCGTGCGCTCGGCGGAAACGCTGCTGACGCCTTACGGTGAGATTGCGAAAATCGACGGCGCCCGTCGTTGCGGGCTGTATCATTTTTCGCTGCAAAACCGACCGCACTTTGCAGCCGATCATTATTGGAAAACCTATCGACCGCTTGATAATCTTACCGTTTACAGCCTGCCGGGCGTGTTCAGCGCCAACGAACTGGATGCCGGTACGGCACTGCTGCTTTCCACCTTCGATGAACCCATACGCGGCAACGTGCTGGATCTCGGCTGTGGCGCCGGAGTGATCGGCAGCTATATCAAACGGCGCAACCCGCAAATCAACCTCACCATGACGGATATTCACGCCATGGCGCTGGCTTCCGCTGAGCGGACATTGACGGCAAACCAATTGCAGGGCAAAGTTATCGCAAGCGACGTGTTCTCCCGCATTTCGGATAAATTCGAACTGATTATTTCCAATCCGCCGTTTCATGACGGCATCGACACCGCCTACCGCGCGGTAGAAACATTAATCCGACAGGCAAAATGGCATTTAACCCCCGGCGGCGAACTGCGCCTCGTTGCAAACGCCTTCCTGCCGTACCCCGATTTACTGGATCAACATTTCGGTCGGCATCAGGTACTGGCCAAAACCGGAAAGTTTAAGGTGTATTCGGTAAGGAATTAGCAAGTTAAAAGTGCGGTGAAAAATACCAAAATTTTCACCGCACTTTTCACATCAAACCGTGACCCCCAGATTGCCGATTTTCACGCCCAGGAAACCGAGCGAGACGGGATCCAGATAATCGCCCAAAAATTTAAATAATGCCTGCAAATCGGTAAAAGTGCGGTTGATTTTGACCTGATCTTCCACTTTGCGGGTAAATTCATAACTGATCGTTTCGCCGTCAATATGGGCTTCCAGCGTCAGATAAATTTTTTCAAAAAAATGGCTGCGTGCGCCTTCTTCGCCCGGATCACTGATACGCACATTCCAGTTATTGCTGAATAACACTTCCGTTTTTATTGACATAATAATGACCTCTGTGGTTTGCATAATAAAAAAAGCCCGATTATAAAATCTTTGTCACCAAAAATCTGATAATCGGGCTTTCGAGTAATTTCCCGGCATGTTTCGCTTTACGCTGATAGCTGCCTTTTCCCTTGCGTTTTTTCTCGATGCGTTGGCGAAACAGGCGATCGTGCAGTAAGGCCTGCAGTGCGTTATCGCGAATCGTGCCTTTATGGTGCCGGTAGGCGACAGGCGGCAGTCCGGCCTCGCTGTTGACCGCTAAATGCGGTTGATGTTTGTTGCTCATAAGCGCTCCTGATAAAATAAACGCCCTGTTTCGGGCGGGCGTCATTATAAACGAAATTATAAAATTGCTAAAACACTTTCTGGCGGGCGGCCGATTTTCGCTTTTTCACCGTTGACCACAATCGGCCGTTCCAGTAATGCGGAATGGTCGGCGATGGCCTGCAGCAGCTGTTGTTCGCTGAGTGTTGGATCGTCCAGCTTTAATGTGCGGTACAGCTCATCTTTGGTGCGCATCATTTCCCGTACGCTGCCGACCTGTAATTTGTCCGCCAGCGTTTGCAGTTCCGCCACGCCATAGCGTTTTTGCAGGTATAGCTCAATTTCCGGGTTGATGTGGTGCTGTTCCAGCAGAGCCAAGGTTTGGCGGCTTTTTGAACAGTGAGGGTTATGATAGATTTTAACGCTCATAGAAAAACTCCTTTGCAGATACAAATCCTTGAAATTTTACCTTATAATCAGTAGAAATGCTCGTTGTAAGGATATTTTATGCTGGAAATGTTAAGAAATTGGTATAACCGCCGTTTTAGTGATCCGCAGGCGATGGCGCTGCTTGCCATTTTGCTGTTTGGGTTTGTGGCGATTTATTTTTTCAGTGATTTGCTGGCGCCGTTGCTGATTGCGATTGTGCTGGCGTATTTACTGGAATGGCCGATTCGCATTCTGAATGAAAAGCTGAAATGTCCGCGTCTGTTGGCCACCGTTCTGGTGCTGGGCAGTTTTACCGGACTGGTGCTGGTGGCGAGTCTGGTGCTGATTCCGACGCTGGTCAATCAGACTGTGAATCTGTTCAGCGATTTGCCGCACATGTTCAACCGGCTTAACGAATGGCTGCTTTCTCTGCCGGAAGATTACCCGGAAGTGGTTGATTATCAAATGGTTGATGCAATTTTCAGCAGCATTAAAAGTAAAATTCTGGGCTTCGGCGAATCTGCGTTGAAGTTTTCCGTCAGTTCTATTCTCAGTCTGGTCACGCTGGGAATTTACGCCTTTTTGGTGCCGCTGATGGTGTTTTTTCTGCTGAAGGATAAACAGGAACTGATGACTTATATCAGCGGTTTTTTACCGCGCAACCGCACGCTGGCGTATAAAGTGTGGCAGGAAATGCAGCTGCAGATCGCCAATTATATCCGCGGTAAAATTTTCGAGATTCTGATTGTCGCGGTGATCACCTACGTCATCTTTCTGTTTTTCGGTTTGAATTATCCGTTGCTGCTGGCGGTGGCGGTGGGGCTTTCGGTGCTGATTCCTTACATCGGTGCGGTGCTGGTGACGATACCGGTGGTGCTGGTGGCGATATTCCAGTTCGGTGCGACGCCGACATTCTGGTCGCTGATGATCGCCTATCTGGTCATACAACTGCTGGACGGCAATTTGCTGGTGCCGTTTTTGTTTTCCGAAGCGGTTAATCTGCATCCGCTGACCATTATCGTTGCGGTGCTGATTTTCGGCGGATTGTGGGGCTTTTGGGGCGTGTTTTTTGCTATTCCGTTAGCGACGCTGGTAAAAGCGGTCGTGCATGCCTGGCCGTCCGAAGACGCCTGAAAAGTGCGGTGAAATTGTTAACGGTTTTTAATCTGGCAGGTGTCATGTGAAAGGGTTATTTCTACGCATTATCGGTGCCGTTGCATTGTTGCTGTGGGCCATCGACATGGTGTTTCCGTGGCAGAAAATCATGCTGTCGGAAGAAAACCGCTACAGCGCGATCCAATCCCGCGGCAAGCTGATTGTCGGCACGATCAATAATCCGATTTCTTATTTTATCGGCATTGAAGGGCAGTCCGGGCTGGAATACGAATTAAGCAAAGCGTTCGCCGATTATTTGAATGTGGAGCTGGAAGTGCGTCCGATGGCTACCGGCGAAGAACTGTTTTCTGCGCTGGCGAAACATCAGATCGACATTGCGGCGGCCAATTTACTGTATCAGCCCGGCAGGCTGGAGAATTTTCAAATCGGCCCGGCTTATTATTCCGCATCCTGGCAGCTAGCTTACCGCAAAGGGGAGAATCGTCCGCTTTCGCTACAGCAGCTAAACGGCAAACTGGTGATCGCTGCCGGTTCGGAACTTGACGGGCTGTTAGCGACCTTTAAGGAGCAGTATCCGCAGTTGAGCTGGACGGTGGCGGATAACACGCAGGAAGAATTATTGTTGCAGGTGGCGGAAGGTAAAATTGATTATACGGTGGCAAATTCCATTGATGTGTCTATTACCCAGCAAATTAAACCTCAGCTCGCCGTCGCCTTTGATGTCACCGACGAATCCACCGTACACTGGTATTTGCCGAATAATTCTTACAGCGAATTGCAGGCGGCATTGCTGGATTTTATGAACGGTGCGATTGAAACCGGATTAATCGCGCGAATCGAAGAAAAATATTTTAATCATCTAGGGCAATTCGATTATGTGGATACCCGCTCTTACCTGACGGCGATTGAGACGACCCTGCCTAAATTCGCGCCGTTGTTCGAAAAATATAAGGGGGAGCTGGACTGGCGTTTGCTGGCGGCGGTGGCGTATCAGGAATCGCACTGGAATCCGGACGCCACTTCGCCCACCGGCGTTCGCGGCATGATGATGCTGACCAAGGCCACTGCCGATCGAATGAAAATCGGCAATCGGCGCGATCCGGAGCAGAGCATTAAAGCCGGTTCGGAATATTTACATTTATTACTGGGGCAAATGCCGGACAGCATTTTGCCGGAAGATCGGATTTGGTTTGCCTTAGCGGCATATAATATGGGGCTGGGGCATTTACTGGATGCGCGCCGGTTGACCAAAAATCTGGGCGGCGATCCGGATAATTGGCTGGATGTGAAAAAAAATCTACCGCTGTTGGCGGAAAGACGGCATTATACTAATCTGAAATACGGTTATGCGCGCGGCTACGAGGCGTTTCAATATGTGGAAAATATCCGTCGGTATATGAACAGTATTGTCAATTATCACCGTGTGCAGCAAAGTCAGACCGAACAGAATGACGCACAACCGACGGCACAGCATGACGGCGCGGCGACGCAATATACACCGCTTTCGGCGACGGACGACGATATTAAACATAACCAAGTGGAAAATAAATAAACGAAGAGGTTGTTATGGCAGTAAAAAGAAAAACGTTTTTAAAAAATAACCGTAAACTGTTCAGCTTATCGCAGGGACGCGCACTGCGTCTGAAACGCCTGAAACAACGAAAAACCCGACTATGGGCAAGACACTCCCTGCAGTTTGTGGTGCAGGATATTTGTTGTTAGGTTGATGGTAAAAAGTTGGAAAAGTGCGGTAAAAAAACCGCACTTTTTTTAGATTATTTAAACAGCAGGCGGCGCTTTTTAGTTGTTTTCAGCTGGCTTATCAGCAGCAGGATGAAAAGCAGGGTGTAAAAAGCGAAGATCACGGCAATCCATTGTGCCATTGACAGTCCCCAGAGTTTCCACACTACATCCGAGCAGGAGCCGTAAGGGCTGAACACTGCGGGAAACCATTGATCCAGCGGTAAGGTGTGGGGAAACTCCGCTTTATAAGCACATTGATTCCAAGGGGCGGGGTGCAGTTGATAATCGACATGCTTGAGGGCCAGAAGCAGCCCTTTTACGGCGCTGCCCAGTCCGATTAATAACGCGGTCAGGCGTAAAATTAGCAGACGGGGCGTGATAAGCCCGATAAGCCCGGCAACGGCGATACCGAATAATGCTACACGTTCGTAAATACACATGACGCAGGGCGCCAAATCCATGCCGTACTGAAAGTAAAGCGCACTGCCTTCCAGTGCCAGTGCGGACAGCAACAGCAGCAGCCAGCCTGCGCGATGTATTGATAAGTCTTTTAAATAGTTCAGCATTATTTGTCCTTTATCTTTTTATTATACCGGCATGATCAGCCCCAGCTGCGTCAGCATTTGAGTGGCCGCCGGCAGTACATATTCTACCGCAAGTAGGCCTATCAATGACAGTACAATGGTGTATGGCAATGCCATATAAACCATTTTGCCGTAAGACAAGCGGATAAGCGGTGCCAATGATGAAGTGAGCAAGAATAAAAATGCCGCCTGTCCGTTCGGTGTGGCAACCGACGGCAGGTTCGTCCCGGTGTTGATCGCCACCGCGATAAGTTCGAACTGTCCCAGAGAAATTACGCCCTGTTCCAGTGCGGTTTTGGCTTCGTTGATGTAAACCGTGGCGACGAATACGTTATCCGAAATCGCAGACAGTACGCCGTTGAAGATATAGAACAAGATTAATTGTGCGCTTTCGCTGGCAGACAACACAAAATGAATGATCGGTGCGAATAGTTGCTGGTCGATAATCACGGCGACTACAGAGAAAAACACGACGAGCAGGGCGGTAAACGGTAAGGATTCCTGAAACGCTTTGCCCAAAGCATGTTCGCTGGTTACGCCGCAAAGTGCGGTACAGAAAATGATAATACTTAAACCGATAAGCCCGACCGCTGCCAGATGAAAGGCCAGACCGATAACCAGCCAAATGCCGACCAGCGCCTGAATCACCAGTTTAATGCGTTCCTGCTTGTTCATTTTCAGTTCGCGGCTGCGATCAAATCTGGCTAATACGCCCCAGACTTTACGCGGCAGTTTTGCACCGTAACCGAATAAACGGAATTTTTCTACCAATACGCAGGTCAGCACGCCGCATACCAATACCGGCACGGTAACCGGACTCATGCGCAGGAAAAATTCGCCGAAGCCCCATTTCGCTTGTTCCGCGATAATCAGGTTCTGCGGTTCGCCCACCATAGTCATGACGCCGCCCAGTGCGGTACCCACTGCCGCGTGCATCATCAGGCTGCGCAGAAACGCTCTGAATTGTTCCAGCGTTTCTTTTCGATTGCCGATATGTTTGTCATCATTGATATCATCGGAATCGTCGAAGTTTTTTCCGGAGGCGACTTTATGATATACCCCGTAAAAGCCCATACCGACGCTGATAATTACCGCCATGACGGTCAGCGCATCCAGGAAGGCGGAGAGAAACGCGGCGCTGAGACAAAAAGAAAGGGAAAGTACCAGTTTGGAGCGGATGCTGAGCAGCAGTTTAGTGAACACGAATAAGAGCAGTTGTTTCATGAAATAGATGCCGGCGACCATAAACATCAGCAGCAGAATCACTTCAAAGTTAGCCATAATTTCGGCTTTCACATGCTCCGGCTTGGTCATGCCGATGATCACCGCTTCCAGCGCCAGCAGCCCGCCCGGTTGCAACGGATAGCATTTTAATGCCATGGCGAGGGTAAAAATAAATTGTGCGACTAACACCCAACCGGCAAGAAAGGGACTGACGAAAAAAAATAATAACGGATTCAGAATAAGAAACCCGACAATAGATAATTTATACCAATCGGGGCTGGAACCTAAAAAGTTTTTAAGAAATGCTTGTGTATAACTCATAATATTTACAACCTTAACATAAAAAAATGCATCCATGTAATTGTAATATATACTGCTTTCAAGGATAATAAGAAATCTTTATTTTGTTATCTATATCACAATTTTTTCAATCTCATATAGAAGAAACGCATGAATAATCATCAACCGCTGCTCAAAGCGCAGAGCCCTGCCGGTCTGGCCGAAGAATATATTGTTAAAAGCATCTGGAATAATCATTTTCCGCCGGGCTCGGATCTACCGGCCGAACGGGAACTGGCGGATAAAATCGGCGTCACCAGAACCACACTGCGCGAGGTTCTGCAACGTTTGGCGCGCGACGGCTGGCTGATTATTCAGCACGGTAAACCGACCCGGGTCAACAATGTGTGGGAAACGGCCGGGCCGAATATTATCCGCACCTTGATTCAGCTGGACAAATCCATCATTCCGGTGATTATTACCAACGTGGTGTCGCTGCGTACCCGAATGGGGGAACATTATATTCCCGAAGCCATTCAACTGGATGCGGCCGCCTCGCTGGCCTTATTTAAAAACCTGCCGCAGTTGGAAGATACCCCGCAGGCTTATGCGGAATTCGACTATAATTTATACCGCAGTTTCACCTTTGTGGCCAATAAGCCGGTATACGGGCTGATTTTAAACAGTTTTAAAGAGTTATATCATCAGGTCGCCTCGTTATTCTTTTCCGAAGCACAGTCAAGAAAGTTTACTTTGCAGTTTTATCAGGCATTACGAGACAGTTGTCAGGCGGGGGATGCGGACAAAGCCGCCGCTTATCTGAATGAAAACCGCGAGCGCAGCAGCGGGATCTGGAAATCCATGCTGCATCATTTACCGCCGGATTTCGGCGAATAAAAAACCGCCGTTTTTATGTTGCAGCGGCGGTTAGACGACGGGATTGCACGGCCTATTGCCGATAATGCTGTAAAAAACGGGCAAATTTGGTCAATGCGGCTTCGATCTGGTGGACATAAGGCAAGGTGACGATACGGAAATGATCCGGCTCGTGCCAGTTAAAGCCGCGTCCGTGCACCAGCAACACTTTTTCCTGCCGCAATAAATCCAGCACCATTTTTTCATCATCGTAAATATTGAATTTTTTGCTGTCGATTTTCGGGAACATATACAGCGCGCCCATTGGCTTAACGCAGCTGACGCCCGGAATCTGGTTAATCAGCTCAAAGGCTTTGTTGCGCTGTTCCAGCAAACGCCCGCCCGGCAGAATAAATTCATTGATGCTTTGATAACCGCCCAGTGCGGTTTGAATGGCATGCTGCATCGGATGATTGGCGCACAGACGCATGGACGCCAGCATATCCAGCCCTTCGATATAGCCTTTGGCGTTCTTTTTTGGCCCGTTGAGAATCATCCAGCCCTGCCGGAAACCGGCGACCCGATAAGCTTTCGACAGGCCGTTAAGGGTAATGGTGAGCAAATCCGGCGCCAGTGTGGCAATGTGATGATGCTGCGCATCGTCATACAGAATTTTGTCGTAAATCTCATCGGCAAAGATAATCAGATTATGCCGGCGCGCCGTTTCTACGATCTGTTCAAGCAGTGCTTTGCTGTACACCGCACCGGTCGGATTATTCGGGTTAATGATTACAATCGCCTTGGTGCGCGTGGTAATTTTGCTGTTGATATCATCAATATCCGGAAACCAGCCGGCCTGTTCATCGCACAGATAATGCACCGCCTTACCGCCCGCCAGCGTTGCCGCCGCCGTCCATAACGGATAATCCGGCATCGGGATCAGCACCTCGTCGCCGTTATTCAATAACGCCTGCATGGCTATCATAATCAGCTCGGAAACGCCGTTGCCGATATACACATCGTTGACCGTGGCGCCGTGAATACCTTTCGACTGATAATACTGCACGATGGCTTTACGCGCGGAATACAGCCCTTTGGAATCGCAATAGCCTTGCGCGGCGGGCAGATTGCGCAGAATATCCACCAGAATTTCATCCGGCGCCTCAAAGCCGAAAGGCGCGGGGTTGCCGATATTCAGTTTTAAGATTTTATTGCCTTCCTCCTCCAGCCGCAGCGCCTCTTTATGTACCGGCCCGCGGATATCGTAACAGACGTGTTCCAGCTTATCGGATTTAGGAAATGTTTTCATGGTGGTAATCCTTATATCTTTGTGATTGAGAAAACACAATGGCCGTCAATGACGTGTTATACCGCACTCGACGCGCTTCGCGCACGGAAATGGCGTTTTTGTCACCGCACTTTACGCTTATTTTTTTAAGATGAAAAGATTTTGTAAAAAATTCTTATAAAGTGCGGTAGAATTAACGCTTATTTTTAACTTATTTCATCGCTAAAAACAACGCTTTTCTCAATGGATAATTTGCAATCGATCAAGAACCGGTTAATGGAACGGATTCGCCTTCATCAGCCGCAGACGCGGCCAATCAGCGAGATTCGGATAGAGGCCGCGGTGACGGCGGAAATGCTGAGTTGGTTGAAAGCGCAGCAGAGTTATCCCCAATTCTATTTTCATTGCCGTGACAGCCACCGGCAAATCGCCGCGTTAGGAAAAGTGCGGTCATTTTTGACTCCGGATCAGGCGCAGCGTTTTGTGCGCCGGCTGGCGCTGCCTTTGCTCGGCGGCCTGAAATTTTACGGCGAAGGCGAGTTTTTTCTGCCGCGCCTGTTGCTGCGCCAACAGGACAACCGATTGACGGTCAGTCTGTTTATCGATAACGACAAACCGCTGCGGCAGGAATATCAGGCGGCGTTGCGCTGTCTGGAAACGTTTGATAAAACGACCGCACTTTGCCCGGTTCACCAGACAATCCGCCTGTATGCGCAAAAAGCGACGCAGACCAATTGGTGCCAATGGGTCGAACGGGCGCTGGAGGCGATTCGCGGCGGCGAACTGCGCAAAAGCGTACTGGCGAACGAAACCTGTTTTCAGACGGCGCACCGCCTGAACGCCAAGGATTTTCTGGCGGAAAGCGAACGCCGCAATCTGGGCTGTTACCATTTTTTATGGGCGTGGGATGCCGAGCGCGCCTTTGTCGGTTCGCCGCCGGAGCGTTTATATCAGCGCGAAGGCACACAACTGGAGACCGAAGCGCTGGCCGGCACGGCACTGATGACGGATGATGCGCAGTTTAACCGTCAGCAGGGGCAATGGCTGTTGCAGGATCAGAAAAATATTTATGAAAATCAACTGGTGGCGGATGATATCCGGCACAAGCTACAGCCCTATGTTCGCCGTTTGACGGTGTCCGAACTGGGCTTAAAACGGCTGCGTCAGGTACAGCATTTAAGACGCCGTATCGTTGCCGAGCTGCACAGCGGCTATGGGGATGACACCTGTCTGCGGGCGATACATCCGACGGCCGCGGTCGCCGGTCTGCCTCAGCAGGCGGCGCTGGATTTTTTACGCCGCACGGAAGGGTTTAACCGCGATTGGTATGCCGGCGCATTAGGCATCATGGAGGCGGCGCGGGCGGAGTTTTGCGTGGCGATTCGTTCCGCCTTTATCGAAGGGGATAAAATTCGCGTATTTGCCGGCGCAGGTATTGTTGAAGGTTCGGTTCCCTTGCTAGAATGGCAGGAGATCGAACGTAAAGCGTTAGGATTAGTCTCATTATTACAAGAATGAAAAACGGAGAACAACTATGTCTGTCAGTGTATTTAATCGTTGTTGGTCAAAAGTGATTTTAGAAACGCTTGTCCGGCAGGGCGTGAGTCATTTTTGTATCGCGCCGGGTTCCCGTTCCACCCCGTTAACGCTTGAGGCCGCCCGTTTGCAGGACGGTCGCCGTGCCGTTTGTCATACTCATTTTGATGAGCGCGGACTGGGCTTTTTTGCGCTCGGACTGGCGAAAGCCGTCGGCGCGCCGGTGGCGGTGATCGTCACCTCCGGCACCGCGGCGGCGAATTTGTATCCCGCCATTGTGGAGGCGCGCCAAAGTGCGGTGAATTTAATCGTATTAACCGCCGATCGTCCGCCGGAATTGCTGGAATGCGGCGCGAATCAGGCGATTGTGCAGGCGCATATGTTCGCCAATTATCCGATCGCCGCGCTGAATTTGCCGCGTCCAAGCGAGGATTATGCGGCGGACTGGCTGATTTCCGTGCTGGAACAGGCCTGTTACCGGCAAAAACGGCAGGCGGGCGTGGTGCATATCAATGTGCCGTTCGCCGAACCCTTGTATGCGGCGAAACCCGAGGAAATCGATAGCCACCCTTGGCTGGCGAAGGTGCAGCGCTGGTTGAGCCAGCACAAAGCCCGCAGCGTTTATTTGCCGTTGCAGCAGGAAGTGTTGATGCACGAACACTGGGATCACTGGCGCACTAAGCGCGGGGTGATTGCGGCGGGCAAAATGCCGTTGGAACAAGCGATGGGCATCAGCGCCTGGGCGAATACCATGGGCTGGATTTTGCTGACGGACATTCAGTCCGGTGTCGAACCCAGCCTGCCGTATGCGGATATCTGGCTTGCCAATCAAACGGTAAGAAAAAAATTGCTGGATGCCGATATTGTGATCCAGCTCGGTTCCCGGTTTATCAGCAAGCGCATTAATCAGTTTTTAAGTGAATTTCACGGTGAATACTGGGTGGTGGAAGAAAGCGGCAAGGCGGTGGATCCTTATCATCACGCGCATACCCGTTTTAATGCCAAAATTCACCACTGGCTGCGCGCCCATCCGCCGCTGCGGCAAAAGCCTTGGCTGCTTGAACCTTTAGCGCTGGCGAAATTCTGCGCCACCTTTGTGGAACAGCAGGTGGGCGGCAATCTGAACGAGGCGTCGCTGGCTCATCATATCGAACGGATCTTGCCGAATAACGGAATTCTGTTTTTGGGCAACAGTTTATTTGTGCGTCTGGTGGATGCGCTGACCAAGCTGCCGGAGGGCTATCCGGTTTATACCAACCGCGGTGCCAGCGGCATTGACGGTTTGCTTGCCACCGCCGCCGGGCTCGGTGTCGGCGCCAATCAGCCTTTGGTGGCGATGATCGGCGATACTTCCGCGCTTTATGATCTGAATTCGCTGGCTTTGTTTAAATATGTCAACCAACCGACGATTATTTTTATTATCAATAATAACGGCGGGGCGATTTTCGATATGCTGCCGGTTGACGCCGACTTAAAAGATCGTTTTTACCGCATGCCGCACAATCTGGAATTTTCGCAGGCGGCATCGATGTTCGATCTGAAATACGCCCGTCCTTATACTTGGGCGGATTTGAGTTCGGTGCTGAAACATGCCTATTCGCGCCGCGAAACCACATTAATTGAGATCAAAGTCGCCTCCAGCGACGGCAGCAATATTTATAAACGCCTGATCGAACAGATCAGTTACGCCGTTATCGGAGCCTGAGATGCCCTGTCTGGTGTTTCTGCACGGTTTGCTCGGCAACGCTGCCGACTGGCGGAAACTGATTGAAAAACTACCGCACTTTGACTGCATTGCGCTGGATTTGCCTTATCACGGTAAAGCGCGCAATATCGCGGTTGACGATTTTGAACAGAGCGCGGATTGGCTGGCGGATAACATTAAACGAACGGTGGGGCGGCGCCCGTATGTTGTGGTGGGCTATTCGCTGGGCGGGCGGATAGCCTTATATTATGCGTTGCAGGCACAATGCGCCAAGGGCAATTTACAGGGGCTGATTTTAGAAGGCGCAAATCTGGGGCTGCAATCGGCGCCGGAAAAACAGGCGCGCTGGCAACATGATTGTCGCTGGGCGCAGCGTTTTGCCACACAGCCACCGCAGCAGGTGCTGCAGGATTGGTATCGGCAGGGCGTGTTTGCCCATTTGCATGAAGATCAGCGCGAGGCGTTGATCCGTGAGCGGGCGGCAAATTGTGGCGAGAACATTGCCTGCATGTTGCGCGCCACCTCCCTTGCCAAACAGCCGGATTTTCGCACCAAAGTGCGGTCGAATTTATGGCCGATTTTTTATTTCTGCGGCGAAAAAGATGAAAAATTCTGCTGCATGGCTGAACAGAGCGGGTTGCCGCTGACCCGGATTCCGGCCGCCGGCCATAACGCGCATAAAGAAAATCCGGCGGCATTCGCCCGTCAATTGTCGGCGCTGGTAAGCGCGATCGGATTTGACGGCAGATAAAAAAACAGGGCGAAATAACCTCGCCCCGTTTTCTGCGTTTATATGCCGGCGTTAATCGTCCATATAACCCAGACTGCGCAGCGCACGTTCGTCGTCCGCCCAGCCGGATTTGACTTTCACCCACAGTTCCAGATGCACTTTATTGTCAAACAGGCGCTCCATATCTGCGCGGGCTTCGGTGCCGATCACTTTGATTTTTTGTCCCTTATTGCCGATAACCATTTTCTTTTGGCCTTCGCGCTCGACTAAAATCAGTCCGTTGATTTCATAGGTGCCGCGTTCGTTGGTTTTGAACTGCTCGATTTCTACCGTGACGGCGTAAGGCAATTCTTCGCCCATAAAACGCATCAGTTTTTCACGGATAATTTCCGAGGCCATAAAGCGCTGCGAACGGTCGGTGACGTAATCTTCCGGAAAGTGGTGAATGCCTTTGCGCAGGGAGCCGCGCACGATTTTTTGCAAATTCTGCACGTTGTTGCCGCGCTGGGCCGAAATCGGCACAATGTCTTTAAAATCGAATTTTGCACTGAGCTGCGTGATAAACGGCAGCAGTTCGTCTTTGTGTTTGATGTTGTCGATTTTATTGATCGCCAAGACCACCGGCGCTTTGGCCTGACGCAGTTTGTTCAGCACCATTTCATCGTCATCGTTCCAGTGGGTACCGTCCACCACAAAAATAATCAGATCCACATCGCCGATGGCGCTGCTGGCGGCACGGTTCATCAAACGGTTAATGGCGCGCTTTTCTTCAATATGCAGGCCCGGCGTATCCACATACACAGCCTGATAGGCGCCTTCGGTGTGAATGCCGACAATGCGGTGGCGGGTGGTTTGCGCTTTGCGCGAGGTAATGGAGATTTTCTGCCCCAGAATTTTGTTTAATAATGTGGATTTGCCCACATTCGGACGCCCGACAATGGCGATAAAACCGCAATAGGTTTCAGGCGTGTCAGTTTGGTGTGTTGATGTCATTTGATGTCCAGTTGTTTCAATATTTGTTCCGCCACGGCCTGTTCCGCCTTACGCCGGCTTGAGCCGGTCGCGCTGAAAGTGCGGTCGATATTTTGCACGTTACATTGCACCGTAAAGGTCTGGCAATGCGCTTCGCCCTGAATATTCACCACATGATAGGTCGGCAGGGGCAGGCGATGGCCCTGTAGATATTCCTGCAGGCGGGTTTTGGCGTCTTTCTGATTATCGCCCGGTTTGATGTCTCGCAGCAGCGATTGATACCAGATGCGAACGGTGGCGGTGGCGGTGTTGAGATCGCTGTCCTGCGAAATGGCGCCGATAATGGCTTCCACACAGTCGGCAAGAATGGATTCACGACGAAAACCGCCGCTTTTCAGCTCGCCGGGGCCAAGCAGCATATTATCGCCCAGTTCAAATTCGCGCGCCAGTTCGGCCAGGGTCGGCTCGCGCACCAAAGTGGCGCGCATGCGGCTGAGTTCCCCTTCATCACAGTGCGGAAACTGGTGATATAAGGCGTCGGCAATGGTGTAATTGAGGATGGCGTCGCCCAGAAATTCCAGCCGCTCATTGTGATTTTTCGCCGCGCTGCGGTGTGTCAGCGCCTGTTTTAACAGTGCGCTGCGGTTAAACCGGTAATTGATTTTGTGTTGTAGTCGTTCTAAATTTTTCATAAGGATTATCGGATTTTGCTGAACATACGTTCGGTTCGGATGCCGGTCGGCCATTCGCCTTGTTTTTTGTCCAGACTCAACCAAATATACGAGGCTTTACCGACGATGTTTTTTTCCGGTACAAAGCCCCAGAAGCGGCTGTCTGCGCTGTGATTGCGGTTATCGCCCATCACGAAATATTCACCCTCCGGCACCACCCATTCGGTAATATAATTTTGCTGCGAATCGTAATCGCGGTACATATAGGTGGCGTTCGGCGGCTGCGGATCCCAGTGAATCTGATGCGTCACATCGCCGCTTTCGGTAAGTTTCAGCGGATGCAGATTGCTGTAAATCGGCAGGCCGGCGTTATCCTGTCCGACGATAATGTTGAAATCCGTATCTTCCTGCGGCGTGCTGTAATCAAACTCTTTGCTGATGCAATCGGCGGTACATTCTTTGCCGTCTTTTCCGTAGGTCAGCGTGATGTGGCGATCCACTTCGTTATACTGAATCCGGTCGCCGGGAATGCCGACGATGCGTTTGATATAATCCACATTCGGCTCCGGCGGTGCTTTAAAGACGATAATATCGCCGCGCTGCGGTTTGCCCGTTTCGATGAGCGTGTTCTGCAACACCGGATCTTTAATCCCGTAGGCGTATTTTTCTACCAGCAGGAAATCGCCCACGCGTAAAGTCGGTTCCATAGAACCGGAAGGAATCTGAAACGGTTCGAACAGAAAGGAGCGCAGAATCAGCACAAAAGCCAGCACCGGAAACAGCGAGGCTAAAAACTCCGCGCCTTCGGAGATCGGCTCGATTTGACTTTTTTCTGCGTCGGTTAGGGTTTTGCCGCTGCGTTGTTCCGCGCGCGCGATTTGTCTGGCGCGTTTCGGCAAAACGGCAAAGCGGTGATAGCACCATAATATGCCGCAAAGTGCGGTCAATAAAATCAATAAAATGGTAAAGGTATTCGGCAGCGCCAGATGATCAAGCAGTTTCCAGAGCGCGTAGCCGACCGCAATCAGAATGATAAAAGCGAGATTTGATTTAGACATTGATGGTTCCTTACTTATCTTTGCCCACATGTAAGATGGCCAGAAACGCTTCCTGCGGCACTTCCACGTTGCCTAAGGATTTCATGCGCTTCTTACCTTCCTTCTGTTTCTGCAACAGCTTTTTCTTCCGGCTGACATCGCCGCCGTAGCATTTCGCCAGCACGTTTTTACGCAGCTGTTTAACCGTCGAACGGGCAATAATATGGTTGCCGATGGCAGCCTGAATGGCAATATCGAATTGCTGGCGCGGGATCAGTTCGCGCATTTTTTCCACCAGTTCGCGACCGCGGTACGGGGCGTTATCTTTGTGCACGATTAGCGCCAGCGCATCCACTCGTTCGCCGTTGATCATAATATCCACGCGCACCATGTCCGCCGCCTGAAAACGTTTAAAGCCGTAATCCAGCGAGGCGTAACCGCGCGAAGTGGATTTGAGGCGATCAAAGAAATCCAGCACCACTTCGCCCATCGGAATGTCATAAGTCAGGGCGACCTGATTGCCGTGATATACCATATTGGTCTGCACGCCGCGTTTTTCCACGCAAAGGGTGATAACGTTACCGAGATAACTTTGCGGCAGCAACATGTTGCATTCGGCGATTGGTTCGCGAATTTCCGCAATATTATTCAGCGGCGGCAGTTTCGCCGGGCTGTCCACATACACCACTTCGCCGTTGGTCAGTTCCACTTCATAAACGACGGTCGGTGCGGTGGTAATCAGATCCAGATTATATTCACGTTCCAGCCGCTCCTGAATGATTTCCATATGCAGCAAACCGAGGAAACCGCAGCGGAAACCGAAACCGAGCGCGCTGGAGTTTTCCGGTTCGTAGAAGAGGGAGGCATCGTTCAGGCTCAATTTGCCCAGCGCATCGCGGAAAGCCTCATAATCATCGGAGCTAATTGGGAATAACCCGGCGTAAACCTGCGGTTTGACTTTTTTAAACCCCGGTAAAACCGAGCTTGCCGGGCGATTGTGTAAGGTCAGGGTATCGCCCACCGGCGCCCCCAGAATATCTTTAATCGCACAGACTACCCAGCCCACTTCGCCGCAGTTGAGCTGTTCGGTATCCACTTGTTTCGGGGTGAAAATACCCAGACGATCAACATTATAGGACTGACCGGTGGACATCACTTTGATTTTATCGCCTTTGCGCAGCGTACCGTTTTTAATCCGCACCAGCGAGACGACGCCGAGATAATTATCAAACCAAGAGTCAATAATCAGTGCTTGCAGCGGTGCGTTGGGATCTCCTTGCGGGGCGGGAATTTTGCGCACGATTTCTTCCAGCACCGCTTCGATACCGACCCCGGTTTTGGCGGAACAGCGCACCGCATCCAGCGCATCGATTCCCACAATATCTTCAATTTCTTCCGCGACACGTTCCGGATCGGCGGCGGGCAGGTCGATTTTATTTAAAATCGGAACCACTTCCAGATTCATTTCAATGGCGGTATAACAGTTCGCCAGCGTCTGCGCTTCCACGCCCTGACCGGCATCGACCACCAGCAGCGCACCTTCACAGGCGGCGAGAGAACGGGACACTTCGTAAGAAAAGTCAACATGCCCCGGCGTGTCGATAAAATTCAGTTGATAGGTTTCGCCGTTTTTAGCCCGATAATTTAACGTGACGCTTTGGGCTTTAATAGTAATTCCGCGTTCACGTTCCAAATCCATGGAATCCAGCACCTGCTCAGCCATTTCGCGATCAGACAACCCGCCGCAGGTTTGAATCAGCCGATCCGACAAGGTGGATTTACCGTGGTCAATATGTGCAATAATAGAAAAGTTACGTATGTTCTTCATATTTCAGTTAGCATGATTTCACTAAAGTTTAACTGGTGGATTGTACCTGAATATGTACGGATATGCCATATCGGGCAATAAAATTGCGCGAAAGTGCGGTAAGAAAATCAACTGTTTTTTTAAAGCGATAAAAAACACCCCGAAGAGCATGCCTCGGGGTGTGATTTTTATCTGACTCAAAGGGTAGAATAGATAAAATTACAAACTTTCCGTGAAAGTACGGGTGATGACATCGCGTTGTTGTTCCGGTGTCAGGGAGTTGAAACGCACGGCATAGCCTGAAACGCGGATGGTCAGCTGCGGATATTTTTCCGGGTGTTTTACCGCATCTTCCAAGGTTTCGCGACGTAATACGTTAACGTTTAAGTGCTGACCGCCTTCAACTTTGACGGTTGGTGCGACGTCAACCGGTAATTCGCGATATTCGATTTGACCTAATTCGCTCACTGCAACCACCTGATCTTCGGCATATTGCGCTTTGGCCGCCAAACAACGGGCTTCGCCTTTTTCGCTGTCCAGTAACCAGAATGAGTTTAATAAATTGTCGTTAGCAGCTTGAGTAATTTGAATACCTTTAATCATAAAGTGCCTCCTGATTGGCTGTGTGTTAATTAAGCTAAGTTGGGCTAAATTTTATCAAGAAATTTTATCTTTTCAATTATTTTGATATGGATCAGATTAATTTACCGTAAGAAAAATGGTTGTTTTGATATGTATCAAATTTGTAGCAAGAATAGGTATTCTTGTGATATGTTTATTAACTTTTATTTAACTTTATTTTAACAATTTATTCCAAATACGAACTATTAATTTCAGCTCAGGTTATTTATAATCTCTGCACTATTATAAATGGATAAGGCGTGATATGAAAACCTGGAAAGACGCAATCGGCAAAGAAAAAGAACAACCCTACTTTCAGCATATTTTACAGCAGGTACAGCATGAAAGAGCAATGGGGAAAACGGTTTATCCGCCGGCCGCCGAGGTGTTTAATGCGTTTAAACTGACGGAGTTTGATCAGGTTAAAGTGGTGATTTTAGGGCAGGATCCGTACCACGGGCCTAATCAGGCGCACGGGCTGGCGTTTTCGGTGAAGCCGGGCATTGTGCCGCCGCCTTCGTTAGTCAATATGTATAAAGAGCTTGCCGCTGATATTGCCGGTTTTCAGATTCCGCAGCACGGTTATCTGGCGCAATGGGCGCAGCAGGGCGTGCTGCTGCTCAATACCGTATTAACGGTCGAACGCGGGCGGGCGCATTCCCACGCCAATTTCGGCTGGGAAACCTTTACCGATCATGTGATCAACGCCTTAAATCGGCAGCGGGAGCATTTGGTTTTTCTGTTATGGGGCAGCCATGCGCAGCGTAAAGGGCAGTTTATCGATCGCGCGAAACACTGCGTTTTGTCGGCGCCGCATCCTTCCCCGCTTTCCGCTCACCGCGGTTTTTTAGGCTGTCGGCATTTCTCCAAAACCAATCAGTATTTACAACAGCATAATTTACCGGTTATCGATTGGCAGCTGCCGTTAACCGTTGAATAACAAAGATAAAAAGGAAGAAGTATGCTCGCGATTATTTCTCCGGCGAAAACCCTTGATTTCAAAAGTGCGGTGCCGAAATTCGAATTTTCTCAACCGCACTTAACCGATTACAGCGAACAGTTGATCGCGCTTTGCCGTCAGCTTTCGCCGGCACAACTTGCCTCTCTGATGTCGATCAGCGATAAACTGGCGGGCTTAAATGTCGCCCGTTTTGCACAATGGCAGAAACATCATGACGAACAAAACGCCCGCGCGGCGATTTATGCCTTCAAAGGCGATGTTTATACCGGGCTGGAGGCAGAAAGCCTGTCGTGCGAGGATATTCGGTTTGCACAGCGGCATTTAAGAATGTTGTCCGGTTTATACGGGCTGCTGCGTCCGCTGGATTTAATGCAGCCTTATCGTCTGGAAATGGGCACTAAACTTGCCAATGCGCAGGGGCGTGATTTGTATCATTTCTGGGGCGATATTATTACCCGCTCCCTGCGGCAGGCGCTGGACGAGCAGGGCGACAACCTGCTGATTAATCTGGCCTCCGATGAATATTATAAAGCCGTGCAGGAAAAGGGGCTGAAAGCGGATATTGTGAAACCGGTTTTTCTCGACAATAAAAACGGTCGCTATAAAGTCATCAGTTTCTATGCCAAAAAAGCCCGCGGTTTAATGTGCCGTTACATCATTCAGCACCGATTGACCGCCGTTGAGCAGCTGAAAGATTTTGATTTGGGCGGTTATTGGTTTGACCGTGCGGCATCGACAAACCATGAATTGGTATTTAAACGGGATTTGGGCGAATAAGATGACAGAAAAAGTGAATATCGGCGGCTTGCCGACTATCGTTGCGATGTTAAAAAAAATATCGCTTTTCGGCACCGCACTTTTGCTTGCCGCCTGCGCCGCGCAGCCGGAATTGTCCGTGCCGCAGGTGGTCGGGCATAATAATCGTACTTACTATCTTGCCGCGCAGCAGGATTTAGGCAGTATGGCGCGCTATTTTTATGTTACCAAAGAGGATACGCCGCAGGATTGGAAAAGTGCGGTGGAATTATTATTGGATCGCAACCGCCAGCAACGGACGTTAGATGATCGTATTCAGCTGCGCCGGCGGGTGTATCAAAATACAGCCGTGCCGCGTTTTGATCTTTATCGTCAGGATGATGTGCTGTATGGGTTTGTGATTTATCCGCCGAGCGCACAGAATAAGGATTGGCGGGTGGATGTGTCGAAGGGCAAAGATGTGCCGCTGTGCGGCTTTATTCAATATCAGTATTCGGTAAAAATCGCCAAGAACAAAAAGCTGATGAATATGAGCAAAAGCAAAATCGTCAGTTATCTGAAAAAATATGTTGCGGATAAGGAAATGGCGCAGCTGAAGCAGGCAAGCTGGCCGTGGAGCTGTGAAAAATAGTGCGGACTTATTCGTTACAGGTAAAAAAAGCCGCAAATTTGGCGGTGTTGACGGCCTTGGTGCTGATTTTAGCTAAAGGCGTTGCGTGGTGGCAGACCGGGTCCGTCAGTATGCTGGCGTCGATTACGGATTCCCTGCTGGATTTGCTGGCATCCTGCATGAATATGCTGATTTTGCGTTTCGCGCTGATGCCGGCGGATCATAATCACTCGTTCGGACACGGTAAAGCGGAATCGCTGGCGGCGCTGGCGCAAAGCGCGTTTATTTCCGGTTCCGCCATTTTCCTGTTATTGCAGGGCATTCACCGCTTAAATACGCCTCAGCCGTTAAGCAATACGGCGTTGGGGATTGCGGTGACGCTTTTTTCCATTGTCGCCACATTAGGGTTGGTGTGCTATCAAAGCCGCGTAATCCGGCAGACGGACAGTCCGGCGATTAAAGCGGATCGTTTGCATTATCAGACCGATTTGCTGATGAATATTGCGATCCTGCTTTCGCTGGGGCTGAGCGCATACGGCTTTATTGCCGCAGATGCGCTGTTTGCGATTCTTATCGCGGTTTATATTCTGTTTAATGCGGGCAAAATGTTATTTGATGCCGTGCAGTTATTGCTGGATCAGGCGCTGCCGCCGACAGAAATCCAACGCATCGAACAGCTGATTTTATCCGATCCGCAGATTCTCGGTTTTCATGACCTGCGCACCCGACGCTCCGGTGCGGTGCGTTTTATCCAGTTTCATCTGGAACTGGATGATCACCTGTCTTTTTTGCAGGCGCATGCCATTACGGATCAGTTGGAACGCCGGTTAAGAGAATTGTTTGCGCAGGTCGATATTGTGATTCACCATGAACCGACCAGTGTGGTGCAGACGGAACAGCAAGGCAAACCATAAGCGTTCAGCGCCGCGCAACATAATTAGACCTAAATCAAAATATGTGAGAATTCACAAAAATTTTGCTAGAGCCGCTTAGGTGAATGGTGTAATCTTAGCGACAGTTTTTATATTGTAACGTTTAATAAGGTATATTTATGATTAAAAAAATTGCTGTATTGACAAGTGGCGGCGATGCGCCGGGAATGAATGCCGCGATTCGCGGCGTTGTGCGTTCTGCGTTGGCGGAAGGGCTGGACGTGTATGGTATTTATGACGGCTATCATGGTTTATATCACAATAAAATCAAACAATTGACCCGTTACAGCGTATCCGATGTGATTAACCGCGGCGGCACATTCTTAGGTTCGGCGCGTTTTCCGGAATTTAAAGACCCTGCGGTGCGTGCCAAATGCGCGGAAATTCTGCGCTCGCACGGTATCGACGCATTAGTGGTGATCGGCGGTGACGGTTCCTATATGGGGGCGAAATTATTAACCGAAGAACACGGTTTTCCTTGCGTCGGCATTCCGGGCACCATTGATAACGACGTGGCGGGAACGGATTATACCATCGGTTATCAAACCGCTTTGCAAACTGCGGTGGAAGCCATCGACCGGTTGCGCGACACCTCAAGTTCTCACCAGCGTATTTCCATTGTGGAAATTATGGGCAGACATTGCAGCGATTTAACCATTTCCGCCGGAATTGCCGGTGGCTGCGAATATATCGTCGCCTCCGAAGTGGAATTTAACCGCGAAGAATTGATCCAACAGATTGAACGCAGCATCGCAAACGGCAAACGACATGCGCTGATTGTGATTACCGAATTAATTTGTGATGTGAATGCCTTGGCGAAAGAAATTGAATCGCGCGTACACCATGAAACCCGTGCCACTGTACTGGGGCATATCCAGCGCGGCGGTACGCCTTGCGCCTTTGACCGTATTCTGGCCTCCCGTATGGGCGTGTATGCCGTGGATTTGCTGCTGCAAGGGAAAGGCGGTTATTGCGTCGGCATCCAAAACGAACAACTGGTTCACCACGATATTATTGACGCCATTAATAATATGCGCCGTGAGTTTAAAGCCGATTTAATGGCCATGTCGAAACGGTTATTCTGATTTATCTCATCTGTATCATCAAGGCATCCGGGTAGGGTGCCTTGATTTTATGGGTTAAACGAGGTCTAAATTTACTTTTTGACAGATCTGTTTATAGTGATCTTGATTGATATCGGTATCAGTAATTATTTTGTGTATTTGTTCCAATTTTGCAGAAACCAATAAGTATCCGGTACGAAATTTATTGCTGCAAGCTAGTACATAGACTTGTTGAGTGATTTCAAAAATTAATTTTTTGATCATCATCTGCTCATTACCAATTGATGTGATGCCTATTTCTGGATCGATCCCGTGTACGCCGATAAATGCTTTTACCGCCTTAAAATTTTTTAATGTATTAATTGCAAAGTCACCAACGAAAGCGGGAGGATTTTTAGTAAGCATACCTCCAATTGAAATGACATCCACAGAATCGCATTCTGATAGTTCGGCCGCTACAGCCAGTGAATTGGTAATGACAATAAGATATTTATTTGCATATTTTTTTATTACTTGCGCAAGGTAATAACTGTTGGATGATTCATCGATAATAATCGTATCCCTATCTGATATATATTGATAAGCGCGTTCTGCAATCTTCATTTTACTCTCACTGTCTTTAAAAATATTCCCGGCCGGAACAGTCAGAGTTAAGTGATTATCTAGACTTCTTGCACCACCATGAGTTCGGATCAATAGCCCTTGTTTTTCCAGTGATCTCATCATCGTACGTATGGTTACTGTAGAACATTGTAGATAATGGCTTAATTCCGTATTGTCCACATGACCTTGTTCTTCCAGTAAATCTAAAATTTTCTGCTCTTTTTCGCTAAATTTCATAGGTTTCTTTCTCGCTTAGATTTTTTATATTCTCTAATATTTTCGTTTTAAATGCAAACGAAAATAAATGGATATAATTGACATAATTTTTGTGATCCAGATCCAATTGTGATGATTTTTTATAAAAAAAGACTTGATAAGCATTTAAGAAAGATCAAATATAATTTTCGATTTTCTTTGTATAAAATAAATCGAAAGGAGTGATTTATGATAAAACCTGTTATTGCATTAACGCTAGGTGATCCGGCTGGTATCGGACCAGAAATTGTTATGGACACTATGCTGTGTAAAGAAATTCATGATGTTTGTAAACCTTTTGTTATTGGCAGCATTGCTATTTTAGAGAGAGCGGCCAAGGTTAGAGGGGTTTTTCCAAAATATAAAAAGATTAATGATCCTGCGGAAGCTGATTATGAGTTTGGTACTTTAGACGTTTTGGAAACCGGTAATTACGATATCGACTCTATTAAATGGGGGGATGTTCAGGCTCTGGCTGGACAAATGTCTTACGATTGGATCATTAAATCTATTCGACTGGGATTAGCAAAAAAAATTGATGCGGTTTCAACAGCGCCGATCCACAAAGGAGCCATTAAACTGGTCGGCGTGAAAGAACCCGGACATACCGAAATTTATCAAAATGAGACTAATTCATCTTATGGCTTGACTATGTTCAGCTGTCATAAATTAAGAGTTTTTTTCGTTAGTCGTCATATGTCACTAATCGATGCATGTAAATACGCCAATAAAGAAAATGTTTTGAATTGCATTGTTAATATTGATCAGGAGTTAAGAAATATCGGTATTGAGAATCCTTTAATTGCAGTTGCGGCGCTAAATCCGCACGGTGGCGACAACGGATTATTTGGGCGCGAGGAAATTAACGAACTGATTCCGGCAGTGGAAGAAGCGAAACAACATGGTATTAATGCGGTTGGTCCGCTTCCTGCCGATTCACTCTTTCATATCGGTAAATCGGGTAAATATGATGCAATTCTTTCTCTTTACCATGATCAGGGACATATTGCCTGTAAAACTTATGATTTTGAAAAATCCGTCACCATTACTTTTGGTTTGCCGTTTATGCGTAGTTCGGTTGACCATGGTACTGCTTTTGATATTGCAGGGAAAAATATTGCCAATGGCATCAGTATGATTGAATCGACCAAAGTACTCGCGGAATACACATCTAAATATATGAATAAAAGGAACTCAATATAAAAACGTTGTTATTTTTGACCGCACTTTTGAATGTGTATAAACAGCAAAGTTCTTAAATCTCAGGAGGTATATTATGCCTGTCATTGGAGTTATAGCAGATGATTTGACCGGTGCGACCACAACAGGTGTGTTGTTGGCGCGTTCAGGTTCTAAAACCACTGTATTCTTTAATACTGAAGCGGCTCAAAAACTGAATTCCGAAATGGATTCTGAATCGGTTTTAATCAGTACTAACAGCCGTCCGTTAATGAAACATGAAGCATATAAATATGTGCAAGACGCAACTTCTGTTTTAAAAAATATGGGCGTCCAATTTTTTACCAAACGTATTGATACGACTATGCGAGGCGGGATTGGCGTGGAAATTGACGCAATGTTGGATCTTCTGTCCGAAGATTTTATTGCGGTTGTTGTGCCTGCGATGCCTCAATCCCGACGCATTATGGTTGGTGGGTATTCGGTTATTGATGGTGTTGCACTAACAAGTACGCCGGTGGCACAAGATGTCAGAACTCCGGTGAAAGAGGGGTATATTCCCGCGCTATTGGCTACTCAGACGCACCGTAAAATCGGACTTATCGGGCTCAATGATGTAATGCACGGTATCTACGATATCAAGATCGCATTAATGGAGCAAATTAAGCAGGGCAATCAGATTATTGTAGTGGACGCCATTACGTTAGAGGACGTTTCTAATATCGCACATGCTTGTTTACTGCTTGAAAATAATATTTTAGCCGTTGATCCCGGTCCATTTACGGTCGCGTTGAATTTTCATCGGGGAATTATTCATAAAGAAGAACCGAATATACCTAAAAACGGGGATAAATGTGCGGAGGGGAAAACCGCGTTGGTTGTTGCCGGTAGTGCAACCTCTGTGACGAAACTTCAGATGGAGGCGCTGTGTCGTGATAAACGTAACGCTGTGATTTCCGTCGATCCTCTTTTATTGATAGAAGGGGGCGAAATTGCGGATAAAGAGGCGAAACGCATCATTAATCGCGTTAAAAATTACATGTCAGATAAACAGCCGCCAAGAGCAATCTTACTTGAAACTGCACTACACGGGCCTTTACTTAATTTAAATGAGGAAGATGAGAAACGTAATTATATTCATGGTGAAAGTGCTGAACGTATTAATGCGGGATTAGGTACGATTATTGCCGAAATTTTCAGCGTTGTCGGTTTCGAGCGTTTTGCCGGTATTTACGCAACGGGCGGCGATACGATGGTGAATATATGTAATCAACTGGATGTCTCCGCGATTGAAGTCATTGATTATGTTATTCCGCAAGCTGATGTGGGACGTTTAATTGGTAAATTTAATAACAGCATGCCGATTATTGGAAAAGGCGGGCTGACCGGTAACGAAAATACGGCATGTGAAATCGTTGATCGCTTGTTCCTTGAAGCTTGTCGGGACGCGGATAATTAATAAACAGGAGAATGGATATGAAAATTGCAATTGGTTGTGATGAAGCGGCCTATCGTTTAAAGGTTGAAATTATGAAACATTTGGATGAATTAGGTGTTGAATATGATGATTTCGGTGCCGGTGAAGGCGACATTGTTCTTTATCCTGACGTTGCCGAGAGTGTGGCAATTGCAGTCGCTGAAGGAAAATATGAACGAGGTATTTTAACCTGTGGTACCGGTATAGGCATGTGTATTACCGCTAATAAGATACCGGGTATTCGGGCGGCGGTATGTCATGATGTGTTTTCTGCTGAACGCTCAAGAAAAAGTAACAATGCCCAAATTATGTGCTTGGGCGAACGTGTCATTGGTGTTGAGCTAGCAAAATCTTTAATTGATGTATGGTTGAAGTGTGGCTTTGCAGAGGGAAGATCCGTACCCAAAGTAAAACGAATTAATGAGATTGATACGAAGTATCGTAAAAAATAACGTTATTAATTAAAGCGTGATCTTACTGAATGATAATTAGGAGACAAGTTATGTTTAAATTGAAACGTAATAAAGAAGGACATATCGATCTTGGATTAATGGATAAAATGATGAAAATTCCCGGCGGGCTTGTTATTATTCCTTTGTTACTTGCCGTTTTCATTAAGACATTTTTTCCCAGGCTTTTTTGAGATAGGCGGTTTTACCAGCGGGCTGTTCAAAAATGGTCAACCGGCCATGATGGGGATTTTTCTAATTTTATGCGGTGCATCTATCAATATAAGACAAGTGGGAATGCCGCTGTATAAAGGTGTAGTATTAACAGGGATTAAATTTGTTTTAGGTGTCGCTGTCGGATTGTCTGTGGGGATGTTTTTTGGACCGGAAGGCATTTGGGGATTATCTCCGATAGTATTAATTGCTGCTATTACAAATTCCAACGGTTCGCTTTATATTTCCCTTTCATCGCAATTTGGAAACTCTACCGATACAGGGGCAATTTCTATTCTATCACTGAATGACGGACCATTTTTTACTTTGATTGCGTTAGGTGCAAGCGGTTTAGCCAATATTCCGTTTATGGCGGTCGTTGCGACATTAATTCCGCTACTGATAGGTTTCATTTGGGGCAATATTGATAATACTTTCCGAGCATTGTGTGCTAAAGCGCAACCGGTCATTATTTTCTTTATGACGATTGCCATTGGATCCGGTACCGATATTAATACCATTTTGGTTGCCGGGGCGTCAGGTATTATTTTAGGTTTGTTATCCACGCTTACTGCGGCGGTATTTTTCTATATTTTTAATATTTTCTTACCGAAGAGGGAACGTAATGCAATGGGGGCGGCCATTGGCACAACAGCATTAAATTCAGCCATGACACCTGCTGCCGTTGCTGATGCCGACCCTATGTTTGCGCCTCATGTTCCGTTAGCAACCGCTCAATGTGCGACCGCTTCAATTATTACATTATTCCTCTGCCCTTTTATTGTTGCATTTTTCGATCGACAAATGCGTAAAAATAAACTAGGTATTTATTCCGCTGAAGGATGGGCGGGCCAAAAAATTGCAGCTGAAGAAGCGGCAGTTCAAAAAGCATAGCCTTGGCGAAATAAAGACGCATGTCAGTCATCATGCGTCTTGTTATAAAATGTCAGTGGGAAAGAATACATAATCAAGAGAGAATTGCTAAGAACATCTGGTTAACAACACCAGTACTTCATAATGCGCAGTATGCGGGAACATGTCGAAAAGTTGGATTTTCTGCATGTGGTAATTTGTCAGGAAGGTCAGATCCTTTGCCATTGAAACCGCGTTGCAGCTGGAATAGAGAATAAAGTGCGGTTGTAATTGGTTAAGAAATTGGGCTAATTGTGCGCCGAGGCCGCGTCGGGGCGGGTTGACGATAAGCAGATCCGGGGTTTGTTTTTGGGCGAGGGCGAATTGCGCGGCATCCAACGACTGAAAGCTGACGTTTTTGAGATTCAGTTGCCGAGCGGATAACCCGGCGGCAAAAATGGCGGAAGGGGCAATTTCGATACCGGTCAGCTCGACCTTTTTTCCCTGTTGCTGCAACGCATGGGCGCAATGCAAACCGAAACCGCCGACCCCGCAGAATAAATCCCAAACGCCGCGGACGGGCAATGGCTTAATCCATTGTTGTGCGGTGCCGTATAATCCCTGCGCCACAACGGGATTAGTCTGGAAAAATCCCTGCGGGCGAATAAACAATGGAATACGATTAAAGGATTCGGCCAGATTGTGCTGTTCGGTCAGCAGGATTTCCGTTTCGCCTTCCAGAATGGCCGCATGCTGCGGCTGAATATTCAGGCTGATCACTTTCAGCTGCGGCAGTTTTGCCCGCAAAGCAGACAACTCCCGCCGGATTAACGGAAGTTTGTTATCCGAACGCAGCACGAAACGCAGCATGAGTTCGCCGCTGATACGGCTTTCGGTCAACAGAATATATTTCAGCTCGCCTTTTTGTTTGGCGGTATTGTAAGGGGTTAGCCCGGCGCGGGCGATAAAATCCTTTAAGATTGGAAATACCCCGGCGAAAGCGGTGGGGTAGAGCGGACAATCGCATAAATCCACCGCACTTTGCGGATTAGCCGGATCCGGCACAATGCCCAGCACGGGGCGTTCTACCGTACCGCTGACCGCCATTTTGGCTTTGTTGCGAAACCGGTTTAGCGGCGAGGCATAGGGCGAATGCCAAACCAGCGCGGTTTGATCCAGCGCGGCGAGTTGCCGTTGCAGGTGCGCGGTTTTGTCCGCCAGCTGCTGTGCGTAGGGTTTTTCCAGCCATTGACAGGAACGGCAATCCTGTTGCTGATAATGACGGCAGGGAATCGTAAGCGGCATGTTATTCCTTCGCGCTCAGCCAGTGTTGCTGAAGTGCGGTCAGTTTTTGATGATTTTCCCGCCAACGGGCAGACTGTTGCAGTTCATCCCAGCTGAGCGTTTTCCGTTTAAACAGCCGTTGTCGCCGCGTGTGGCGTAATGCGGCCTGCTGTGCCGATTCCTGCGGTTTGAAATTGTCCAGCACCTGAATCACTCCGTCGCGTTCATTGCACAGCAACAGTAAATCGCAGCCGGCGTACAGCGCTTTTGCGCAGCGACTGACAAAATCGCCCATAAAACCGGCGCCTTTCATGCCCAGATCATCGGAAAAAATCGCCCCTTGAAAATGGAATGTTTCGCGCAGTATCTGCTTCAGCCAATAATCGGAACCGCTGGCAGGTTGGGCGTCGCACTGCGTGTAGATAACATGTGCCGGCATGACCGCATCCAAACAGCCGCGCGCGATCAGTTGGCGGAACGGCTGAATATCCCGGCTGAAAATTTCCGCCTGACTGCGATCATCATAAGGGGTTTCCAGATGAGAATCCGCCAGTACATGACCATGGCCGGGAAAATGCTTGCCGGTGGCCGCCATGCCCGCCTGATGCATGCCGGCGATAAACTGTGCGGCGAGGCGGATTGTCGGTTCGCATTCGGTATGAAAGCTGCGATCGCCGATGGCTTTGCATTGATGACCGAGATCCAGCACCGGCGCGAAACTTAAATCAATGCCAAGTGCGGTCATTTCCGCCGCCATTTGCCAGCCCGCCTGTAAGGCCGTTTCCGCCTGTCGGGCGGGATCGGTAATCAGTGAGGCGAAAGCCTGCATCGCGGGCAGTTGGGTGAAGCCGTCACGAAAACGCTGTACGCGTCCGCCTTCCTGATCGACGGTGATCAGCAAGTCTTGTTTCACGTTGCGAATGGCACTGACCAGCGCTTGAATTTGCGCCCGATCGTGAAAGTTGCGGCTGAATAAAATGACGCCGGCGACCAGTGGGTGCGCTAATAATTCCGCATCTTCCCGGGTAAGCGTCTGACCCGCCAAATCGATAAGCAGTGTGGACATGGTAAACCTTATTTTAAGCGTAAATAAAGACGATAGTTGACGCTGTCGACTGTCGGGCGGCGCAGTTCAAGTGCGGTTTGTTGTTGCGGCATGAGGCTGACCGATGGCGAGGCGCTCAGCTCGCTGTCCGGGTTTTGCGTTACGCCGTTTTTGTCATACCAGAAAAAATGATAGGCGACGCTAACCGGTTGTGCGGATTTATTTTTTATCCGGGCGGAATGAGGCTCGGCGCTGGCGTCAATCAAATCGACCAGATTCGCTTCCATATTCAGAATCGGTTTTGTGGTGTGCACCAGATTCGGTGTCGGCGTAGAACCGCAGGCGGTTAACATAACGCACAGAATGCTGCAGGCAAGTATTTTGTTCATGAGGTTTATTTCGCCAGCATTTTGCCTAAGGGTTCGCCGCCGACCAAGTGCATATGCACATGGAACACTTCCTGCCCGCCGTGTTTGTTGCAGTTGACGATTAGGCGATAACCGTCTTGTGCGATGCCTTCCTGTTCCGCCAGTTTAGCGGCGACGGTAAACAGTCGTCCCAGGCTGATTTCATCCTGCTCGGTGACATCGTTAACGGTCGGAATCAGTTTGTTCGGGATAATCAGAATGTGGGTTTTGGCTTGCGGTGAAATATCACGGAAAGCGGTGACCAGTTCATCCTGATAGACAATATCGGCGGGAATTTCTTTGCGGATGATTTTACTGAAAATTGTTTCTTCTGCCATAGTAATATCCTTGGTTTATAACGGGTTTTATGGAGCACATTTTTAGCAGAAAATCATTAAAATAGCAATTTGAGAAAGTGTTTGTTAAGTTAATGTTAATCAAGAAATTTATTTCAGGTCTCGATGTTAAATAAATGTTAAATAAGACTATTTTTAAAAAAATTTATAAAAAATAAAAATTTTTTTAGTTTAAAGTTTTGTCCGAATGCCTTAGAATAGACGGAGTTAATTCTTGTGGGATACATAATGAAAACGGAAAACTCAATCAGCCTGATGGCAACCCCGACAGAAATGGCGCAAATCGGCGAGGACGTCGGTGCATATAAAGCCACTAAAAACCAATTCTACTCTTTCTTATCGGCAATTTCCGCCGGCGCATTTATCGCCCTTGCATTTATCTTCTATACGACAACTCAAACCGGCAGCGCCGGTGCTCCATGGGGATTAACTAAACTGGTCGGCGGATTGGTTTTTTCCATCGGTGTGATTATGGTCGTGGTATGCGGTTGTGAGTTATTCACTTCATCCACCATGACGCTGGTTGCCCGCGCCGGCGGACGGATTAATACCTTCCAGATGCTGCGTAACTGGGCAGTGGTATATTGCGGTAACTTTGTCGGTGCAATCGTGATTGTTCTGTTGGTGTGGTTTGCCGGTCAAACAATGGCGGCTGACGGGCAATGGGGGCTGACCATTTTAAACACGGCACAGCATAAAATTCACCATACCTGGTTTGAAGCCTTTTGTTTAGGGATTCTGTGTAACATTATGGTCTGTATCGCCATTTGGATGGCTTATGCGGGCAAAACCTTAACCGATAAAGCCTTTATTATGATTTTGCCGATCGGGCTGTTTGTGGCTTCCGGTTTCGAGCATAGCGTGGCGAATATGTTTATGATTCCGATGGGAATTTTCACCGCATATTTCAGCCCGGCGGAATTCTGGCAGGCGATTGAAATGGATCCGGCGCAGTTCGCGGATCTGGACGTTTATCATTTCGTGGTAAAAAATCTCATTCCCGTTACCTTGGGCAATATTGTCGGCGGCGGGGTTTGTATCGCATTGCTGCAGTGGTTTACCAATAAACCGCATGCACATTAGTTTAGGGGTAAGAGCGGTTGATTTTGGCACCGTTTTTACATTGTTGAAATTTATCTACTAGAGAAGGAAGTTATAGCAATGACTCAATTAACAGAAGCTCAACAGAAAGCGTGGGAAGGGTTTGTGCCGGGAGACTGGCAGACCGAAGTAAACGTACGCGATTTTATCCAGAAAAACTACACACCTTATGAAGGCGATGAATCATTCTTAGCGGATGCAACCGAAGCGACCACCGCATTATGGAATGATGTCATGGAAAAAATTAAAGTTGAGAATAAAACACACGAACCGTATGACATTGACACCGATACACCGTCAACCATTACTTCGCACAAAGCTGGTTATATCAACAAAGCATTGGAAAAAATCGTCGGTTTGCAAACCGATGCGCCGTTAAAACGTGCGATCATGCCATTCGGCGGAATTAAGATGGTGAAAGGTTCATGTCAGGTTTATCGTCGCGAATTAAAACCTGAAATCGAACATATCTTTACGGAATACCGTAAAACCCATAACCAAGGGGTATTTGACGTTTATACGCCGGATATTTTGCGCTGCCGTAAATCCGGCGTGATTACCGGTCTGCCGGATGCTTACGGCCGTGGTCGTATTATCGGTGACTATCGTCGTCTGGCGGTATATGGCGTTGATTTCTTAATGAAAGATAAATTCAAACAATTTACTTCATTACAGCCTCGTCTGGAAAGCGGTGAAGATATTCAGGCAACCATTCAGCTGCGTGAAGAAATCGCCGAACAACACCGTGCTTTAGGCAAAATCAAAGAAATGGCGGCCTCTTATGGTTGTGATATTTCCAATCCGGCGACTAACGCGCAGGAAGCGGTACAATGGACTTATTTCGCCTACCTTGCGGCAGTGAAATCACAAAACGGTGCGGCAATGTCGTTCGGTCGCGTATCCAGCTTCTTGGATATTTATATTGAACGTGACTTAAAAGCCGGCAAAATTACCGAACAGGAAGCGCAGGAATTAATCGACCACTTAGTCATGAAACTGCGTATGGTGCGTTTCTTGCGTACCCCTGAATACGATCAATTATTCTCCGGTGACCCGATGTGGGCAACTGAAACCTTAGCCGGTATGGGCTTGGACGGCCGTACCTTGGTGACTAAAAACAGTTTCCGTATGCTGCATACGCTGTATACCATGGGGCCGTCGCCTGAACCGAACTTAACTATTCTGTGGTCAGAACAGTTGCCGGAAGCATTCAAACGTTTCTGCGCCAAAGTGTCTATTGATACTTCATCCGTACAATATGAAAATGACGATTTAATGCGTCCTGATTTCAATAACGATGACTATGCGATTGCCTGCTGCGTAAGCCCGATGGTGGTCGGTAAACAAATGCAGTTCTTCGGTGCCCGTGCGAATCTGGCGAAAACCCTGCTGTATGCGATCAACGGCGGTGTTGATGAAAAATCCGGCGTACAGGTCGGCCCTAAAACCGCACCTATCACCGATGAGGTGCTGAATTTCGATACCGTGATGGATCGTATGGATCATTTTATGGATTGGTTGGCAACCCAATATGTGACCGCATTGAACATTATCCACTTTATGCATGATAAATATGCCTATGAAGCGGCGTTAATGGCGTTCCATGATCGTGACGTATTCCGTACCATGGCTTGCGGTATCGCCGGACTTTCCGTGGCGGCAGACTCTCTGGCAGCAATTAAATATGCGAAAGTTAAACCGGTTCGCGGTGATATCAAAGATAAAGACGGCAATGTTGTGGCTTCCAATGTGGCGATTGATTTTGAAATCGAAGGCGAATATCCGCAATTCGGTAACAACGACAGCCGTGTGGATGACTTAGCGGTTGATTTAGTCGAACGTTTCATGAAGAAAATTCAGACTCACAAAACATACCGCAATGCGACACCGACACAATCCGTGCTGACCATTACCTCTAACGTGGTGTATGGTAAGAAAACCGGTAATACGCCGGATGGTCGTCGTGCAGGCGCCCCATTCGGACCGGGTGCCAACCCAATGCACGGTCGTGACCAGAAAGGCGCGGTTGCATCATTGACTTCTGTTGCCAAACTGCCGTTCGCTTACGCAAAAGATGGTATTTCTTATACCTTCTCTATCGTACCGAATGCGTTAGGTAAAGACATTGACGCACAAAAACGCAATCTTGCCGGCTTAATGGACGGTTACTTCCACCACGAAGCCTCCGTGGAAGGCGGTCAGCACTTGAACGTTAACGTATTAAACCGTGAAACCTTATTGGATGCGATTGATCATCCTGAGAAATATCCTCAACTGACAATCCGTGTTTCCGGTTATGCGGTACGTTTCAACTCGCTAACCAGAGAGCAGCAGCAAGACGTCATTACCCGTACATTTACTCAGTCAATGTAAACGGTGAATGCTAAGGCGGTAAGTGTTAATTATGTAAGGTGGTTTTATCATAATTATCCGTGCTGACAGACGGTATTTTCAGCACCGCTTATCGCCGAATAAAGTAATTGATTGCTAAGGGAACATATATGAAATATAGTGTTCCCTTACATTTATGTAAGTTGTAAACGTTGTATTCAGTCGTCTATTTATTATCCGTAACACTACTATTCCACCTTATGTAAGGAGACATCGAATGAAAAACATCAAGATTAAACTCACAACACTGGCTTTGGCATCCGCTTTTATGTTGACCGCCTGCGGCAATAAAATCGAAGGTGACGCCCGCCTGCAGGAACAGGCCGTATTGGGGCTGAACTGGGTGCAGCAGTCCGGTGAGTATCAGGCGCTGGCGTATCAAGCGTTTAATATTGCAAAAGTCGCGTTTGATAACGCTAAAGTCAGCAAAGGAAAGAAAAAAGCCGTTGTCGTCGATCTTGATGAAACCATGGTGGATAACAGCGCTTATGCAGGCTGGCAGGTGAAAAACGGCAAAGCCTTCGACGGCGCAGACTGGACCCGCTGGGTTGAAGCGCGGCAGACCGGTGCCATTGCCGGAGCGGTGGAATTCAATAATTATGTCAATGCGCACGGCGGCAAAATGTTCTATGTTTCCAACCGGAAAGATGCGGGAGAAAAAGCCGGCACTGTGGATGACATGAAAAAATTAGGCTTTACCGGCGTCGGTGACGACACATTATATCTGAAAAAAGACAAATCGAATAAGTCAGTACGTTTTGCCGAAATTGAGCAGCAAGGTTATGAAATCGTGCTGTATATCGGCGATAACTTAAACGATTTCGGCGATGCCACTTACCGTAAATCCAATGCGGAACGCCGTGCTTTTGTGGCTGAAAACAGTAAAGCGTTCGGCACAAAATTTATTGTTCTGCCGAACCCGAATTACGGCGACTGGGAAGGCGGACTGGCAAAAGATTATTATAAAAACGACGCGCAAGGTCGTGTTAAAATCCGCCATGACGCGATCAAAGCGTGGGACGGTAAATAATCTTTGCGGATTTTAAACCGCACTATTTCAGAAAATTCCCCTTTATGTCTGACAGAGGGGAATTTTCCCATATTATGCTATCGATTTTTACTTTATTTTCTACTCAGCTATTTATCAATAAGGAACATTATGTCTGTTGTGGCTCGTTATCATTCTTATGAATCCTGCGGCACCGTGGATGGGCCGGGGATTCGTTTTATCCTGTTTTTACAAGGCTGTCTGATGCGTTGTAAATACTGCCATAATCGCGACACTTGGGATTTACACGGCGGCAAAGAAATTACCGTCGAAGAGCTTATGAAAGAAGTGGTGACTTATCGCCATTTCATGAACGCTTCCGGCGGCGGTGTCACCGCATCCGGCGGAGAAGCGATTTTGCAGGCCGAATTTGTACGCGACTGGTTTCGGGCCTGTAAAGCAAACGGAATTCACACCTGCTTAGATACCAACGGTTTTGTGCGCCATTATGATCATGTTATTGACGAATTACTCGACGTGACGGATCTGGTGTTGCTGGATTTGAAAGAATTAAACGACAAAATTCACCAGAATTTAATCGGCGTACCGAATAAACGCACGCTGGAATTCGCCAAATACCTGCAAAAACGCAATCAAAAGGTCTGGATCCGCTATGTCGTGGTACCCGGTTGGACGGACAACGATCATGACGTACATTTGCTGGGCCAGTTCATTCAGGGCATGAACAATATCGAAAAGGTGGAACTGCTGCCTTATCACCGTCTGGGCGCGCATAAATGGGCGGCCATGGGCGAAAAATATGAGCTGGAAGATGTCAAACCGCCGACTAAAGAATCCCTCGAACATATCAAACAAATTCTGGAAGGCTACGGCCATATCGTAAAATATTAACCCGACCTCCTACCCCAAAAGTGCGGTGCTTTTTACGCGTGTTTTTTCGGATGAGCACACCGCGAAAATTACGTTAAAAATTACCGCACTTTATTACTTTTCCTGCATTAGTCATTACTCGCTAACATAGCAATCGCCGCTTCAAAATATCACCGTCAGATAAAATTGGCTTGCGTTTAAACCTGATACTTCGTTTTATCACCAATATCAAAATGTAACGGCATGCGCCATTTTTGTATTGCGGTAAGCAAGAATAAAATGCTGCTGATAACGGATAATATATTGAAAATAAAGGTGAAATTGAATACGGCGCTGAACCAGAGCAGGGCGAGGAACAACGGTTGCAGGTTGAGGCAGAATATTTTAAAACAAAAGTATTCTTTGTAAGCCAAGCCGCCCAGCGTGACGAAAACCGCGCCCAGCGCCAGTTCATGAAAACCGAATAAGTGGCACAACAGGGCGCTCCAGGTGGCGAACTGTAGCAATAGACGAAAGTGTTTCAGATAAATATGCAGGGATGAGGCGCAGCACATGGCGGCGATTAATAATCCCGTATAGGCCTGTTCGGGATAGTAAGGCAGCAGTGCGGTCATGATGGCGGCTAAAACGAAGCCACTGCGGTAGAGGATTACGGTAAGGTAATCCCAAAAGTCCATCGGGGATTTAATATGCGGGTCTGCCATTGTGGTCTCCTTTTTTAATATTCGTTTCTAATTTTCGTTGATAAAGTGCAAATCGTGCGCGGAAACTTCCAGTACGGAGGCGGTTTCGCCCCAATCGCCCAGCACGATGCGGGTAAAGTGCGGTTCGATTTTATGAATATTTTGCCGATGCGTATGCCCGTGAATCAGCTGTCGGACATGGAAGCGGTCAAATATTTGCAATACGAAATCCGGCGTGACATCCATAATCTGCTCGGATTTTTGTTTTTTGTCCGCCTGACTTTTGGCCCGGATTTTCTGCGCGATTTTTAACCGCACTTTGAGCGGTAAACACAGAAATAACCGTTGGCGCCATTGTTGGTGTACTTTGCGGCGGTATTGCTGATAGGCGCGATCGTCGGTGCAAAGCGTATCGCCGTGGCAAATTAAGGTCGGCGTGCCATATAAATCAATACGTTGATATTCCGGCAGGAGCTGCAGGCCGCAGCTGCGGGCGAAGTTTTCCCCGAGCAGAAAATCCCGGTTGCCGTGAATAAAATAACACGGAATGCCGTTGTCCGTCAGTTGCCGGATATGATGACGGACCAGTTCAATCAGGGGAGAGCGTTCATCGTCGCCGATCCAGAAATCGAATAAGTCGCCTAAAATATATAGTTTTTCTGCCTGCGGCGCTTTTTGCCGCATAAAATCGGTAAACAGGCGGGTTAAGTGCGGTCGGTTTTCGCTGAGATGTAAGTCCGCGATAAAATATGTTTTTTTCATAACTGTCGGTGATGTGATTTTTTTCCGTAGAGTATCATTTTTTCTCCCGATTTCTACACATATTTGCCTATTTTCGCTATACTTGAGCAAATTTTTTTCGAGTCTTGAATTATGCTGAAAATCCTAAGAATTGTTGTCATCACTTGTTGTTGTATTTTGATTTGCCTGCTCGGCACGCTTTATTCTTTTATCCGCTTTCGGAATCCGAGCAATGTCGGTGCGGTGGCGCGCTGGTTCGGGCGTTTATACCCGTTGTTCGGGCTGGCGGTCGAGCATCGTTTCCCGCCGAATGCCGGCAATATCGGCCCTTGCATTTATATCGGTAATCACCAGAATAACTATGATATGGTCACCATTTCCTATATGGTGATGCCGCGCACGGTGAGTGTCGGGAAAAAAAGCCTGATCTGGGTGCCGTTTTTCGGTATTTTATATTGGGCGACGGGAAATATTTTTCTGGATCGCGATAACCGCACCAAAGCGCACAGCACCATGTCTGAACTGGCGCGCCGGATCAATGATGACAAGCTTTCTATCTGGATGTTTCCGGAAGGCACCCGCAGCCGCGGACGCGGATTGCTGCCGTTTAAAACCGGCGCCTTTTATGCCGCCATCGCCGCCGGAGTGCCGATTGTGCCGGTGGTGTGTTCCACCACGCATAATCAGGTGGATCTTAACCGTTGGCATAATGGCAAGGTCATTTGTGAAATTTTAGACCCTGTCGATACATCCGGTTATAGCAAAGAAAATGTGCGCGAGCTGGCGGAACATTGTTATCAGATTATGCAGCGTCGCATCGCCGAACTGGATGCCGAACTGGCGCAGTCCAATCCGCCGGCTTAATCCTGACAGGTACGCAGCATGAAACATTATTCCCGTCGTCAGCTTTTAAAAACCGCATTGCTGGCCGGTGCATTTTCCGCCATTCCCGCGCCGTTGCTGGCGGCCGAGCGCCAGCCCTTGCGTATTCCGGGATTAATTGAAATCCGCCGCGGAAAACCGCTGTTTCTCGGTATGGAAAGCACGCAAACCCAGCTGATTCCCGGAAAATATACTGAAGTCTGGGGATTTAACGGCTCCTATCTGGGGCCGACGGTGAAAATTCGTCGCGGTGACTTTGCTAAATTAAACTATCGCAATAACTTGCCGCAGATCGTGGCGATTAATATTCAGGGCTTGCAGGCAAGCGCAGAGCTATTTGGCGGCGTGGCGCGCGCGTTCAAACCGAACGAAATCTGGGCGCCGATTGTGCCGATTAACCAACCCGCCGCAACCTGCTGGTATCATGCCTGCACGCTGGCAAGTTCGGCTTATCAGACTTATCGCGGCTTAGCCGGGCTGTGGATTATTGAAGATGAGGACAGCCGGAAACTGTCCCTGCCGCAAAAATACGGCGTGGATGATATTCCGCTGATTTTGCAGGATATGCGGCTTAATGCGGAAGGCGTGCAATTATTTCACCAAAATCAACCGCACTTTCTCGGCGAGCGGCTGTTTGTGAACGGGCAGGAAGCGCCTTATATCACCGTGACGCGGGGCTGGATTCGGTTGCGTTTGGTGAACGCCTCTTTATCAAGAGCCTATGAACTGCGTTTTGATGATGAACGGGATTTCCAGATTATTGCGCAGGATTTGGGTTTTTTGCCGCAGGCGAAAACCGTCAATGCGGTGGCGTTGGCTCCGGGCGAACGAATCGAATTACTGGTGGATTTGAACGAAGGCGGCAACGCAACGCTGATTACCGGCAAAAAACGTAATTTTATCAATAAAATCAGTCAGTTTTTTAGCGCCGATGATGAACTGATTGATAATACGGTACTCGAACTGCGGCCGGAAGGGCTGGCGGCCGCCTTTAACGGCAAGCCGGCGGAGCAATTTAATACCGAAGCGCCGACATTGTTGAGCAGTCATATCGCCAATGAACGCACTTTTCATCTTGATGCGGGCAATGCGCTGCTCAATCAACAGCGGTTTGACCCGCGCCGCGTGGATGTGAATGCCACTCTCGGCTCTGTCGAACGCTGGACGCTGACCGCTTCAGCCCCGGTAGGCTTTAAGGTGCAGGGGGCGAAATTCATTGTTGAAAGTATTGACGACCAGCCGCTGGCGCAAAGTGAAATCGGTTGGAAAGACACGGTTCGGGTGAACGGCACGGTACGGATTCTGATTAAATTCGACAATATGTCGTCGAACAATTATCCGTTTATTTTCGGCGCGTCGGATTTAATGCTGGCGGACAAAGGCTGCCTCGGTTTGATTGTCGTACAATAACGGCTCGTAAACCGCCGCGTTAATACCAAACGTATCCGAATCACCGAAAAGCCTGTTATTTAATCAGGCTTTTTTTGTGTGCCGATATTATTTGTTGATTTTGCTAAGTTTTTTACGAAATGATCCCTGAAAATTAAAACATCATTTTTTATTTGTTATACATGACAAACGGGATCATTCGGGATTTTTTCTGAAATCAAAACGGCTCGGGGAAAATATAAAAGCCAAAAATATTGTTTTTCAATGCGTTGGAAAGTAGAGAAGGAACAACAACATTTAACGCGCAAGCCTTGATTTTACTGGGTTCTTTACTGATTGCTTTTGTTTAGAGGGATCTAAACAGGGATCTAAAATCCCAACTAAATCTAAATGAGAGAAAAGCAATAATCAAGTAATATCGTTAAATCTCGTTTAATATCAGGCAAGAAAAAGGGCGATATTCTCGCCCTTGAGTTATACACTTTTGACTGTGGGAACAAGCTCAATATTGAACGCGGCTAAGATTTTTTGAATGGTGTCAAATCTTGGTTTGCTGTCTTTAGAAAGGGTTTTATAAAGGCTTTCACGCCCTAGCCCTGTTTTTTCGCTCAATTCTGTCATCCCACGGGCGCGGGCAATATCACCTAAGGCTTGTAAAAATTCGCCTTGGTCGCCCTCTTTTAGCACTTCGGCTAAATAAGCGCTGATTGTTGCCTCATCTGTTAAAAACTCGGCGACATCAAATTCTCTGATGCCGTGTTTTTCTCTCATCTCTTGGCTAATAGTCATTTATTCCCTCCTGATTTTAATTCTGCCCATAAGGCTTTCGCTTTTTCTATATCCGCTTGTTGCGTGCCTTTGTGCCCGCCATTTAACAAAATATAGACGATTTCGCCTTGCTGAGTATAGTATATGCGATAGCCTTTGCTCACACTTAAGCGCATTTCATTCACGCCATCCCCCAGTGCTTTCCAATCGCCAAAATTCCCCCGTTTGGCATTGTAAATTCTTCGGGCTATACTAGCTTTAGCAATGGGATCTTTAAGTTTTTCAAGCCACCGGGCAAACGTATCCGTGATTTCAATTTTGATGATTTCGTGCATTTGTATCTTCTCTCATTAATTGTCCTTATTGTATCCTTTGGGATACGAAAAGAAAAGGATAAAGTGCGGTCATTATTTTGGGTAAATCATGAAATGAATCCAAAGTAATTTCATTTTTTTATTCACTTTTTCACTTTTTCACCCTAAACAAAAGTAACATATTGATTTTCAATATAAAAATTTAGGGTGAATAAAATAAATTATTCTCCAATGAGGTCGTTTTATTCACTTTATCACCCTTTTTATCACTTTATCACTTTTTCACCCTAGAATAGTTTTTATAAAATCCTTATATATCAATTATTTATTCATATTTAGAGTGAAAAAGTGAATAAAAAAAATCACTTTCAGAAAAATTTCAAAATGCCATAAAAAAACGCATTTTGGGTTAAAAAATGCGTTTTTAGGTGGGTTTTATAGATTTTGCCACTTTATCATCGTGCTGTCTTTATCCTTAAATTTAACGTTTGTGTAATTATAGCCTCCTTTTAAATTTCTATTTTGGAATCGGGTTTTATATCCGGCTGTTTTGAATGCAATATCTAATTCTTGCTTTAAATCGTTTGGTTTTAATCGCGCTTTTTCCGGTCTGCCGTGTATGTCGCAAAAAAGCAAATATGCCCAATAAAGCCGCGTATAAATTTGCGGGCTATCATTTGCCGGCATACCTCGAGAACTGCCAAAAATAAGCCCTTGATTTGTCACTTGTTCCAGCAAGGTAAATTCTTCAATAAATTCTAAAATATGGTCGTTCTTTCTTTTCATTTCTAACGCCTCTTTGCTCTTTCTTTGTCGGTTTAATGCTTCTTTCGCCTCATTCGGATCGCTAAATTCATCATAAAGTTTTCGGATAATGCCGCCTAATTCACGTTGAATTTTCTCTACAAGGTGTTCATCTTTGTCTTTATCTTCAACCGCGCGCGTAAAAGGAAATAATACACGGCGGCGTTCCATACCGCCCCCATCATTTTTATAAATTGGCAAAGTATTTGAACAAATCGCAATAATGGCATTCACTTTCGCACTGAATGATTTCTTATTTTTCGGGTTGAATGTAATTTCATCGCCGCCGGAAATTCGTTTAATAATAGAGGAATCACCAACAAAACGTGCCTGATCCGGTGAGAATAAAAAGGTTTTATTTAAGATAATATCACGCGCTTTTTCATCCTTTAATAATTCCAAGTCGATTGCGGTATGGTTGCCCTCACCGCTTATCATTTTGGCGACTTGTAAAAAGGTACTTTTACCGCCGCCCGGCTCGCCGATTAGTTCTAACGTTAATTGCCAGTCATGGCGATTATTCAAAATCATATAAAGCGCTGCTAATAATGATTTTTTCCGCTCTTTGCTATCGTTACTGATAAAATCAATCCACTTGTCAAAATTCGGTGTAGGCGTTTGCGTTTCTAAATAATCGCAAGGATTAAAGCCGGTTAAATAATATTCCTTACGGTGTGGCATAAATTCCAACGTATTTTTATTTAGCACGCCATTTTTAAATGCCAATAATTTAGCATCAGTTTGTTCAAATAAAGGTAAATCCACATTTAAACATTTGATCACATTATTAAGCGTATCAACATTCTTGTATTTCGTGTTGTATTCTTCATAGAAGGCTTTCACTTTGCGTTGTAACTCATTTTCTCCAATCACTTCCCAAATGATACCGTTATAACCGTAAATAATGCCTTGTTCAGCATGATAAGAAAGGGGCTTTTTCTGCCACTTGTAAAAATATTCTGCCACTTCTGCAGCAGAAAGTTTTTTTAATGTTTCCGCATCAAGTTCTATCATTTCCGGCGATATAGTCAAATCAGAAAATTCCACATCTTGGCGGATTCTTCCGATATAGCCGCTTAAATCTTCTAATAGTTCGCCAGTGCTATTTTTTAATGTAAAAGATTTAACCTTGCTTGTTTTGGCTAGATGATTACATAAATCGGTCAGAATCTGTTGATTTTCACGAATCGTTACGCCGTTTTCACTGCTTTTGACTTTGAAAAAATCGCTCGTGTCGATAATACTAGCCACTTCGTGATCGTCAGGCAAAATCGCAAGGTTAAATAAATTCCCCAGCGTGTTATCATCAAGAATAATGGGGCTCTCATTGTATCGATTGGGATTATCGGGATCCCGTAAATCTGCCAATATTTGCCATTTTAAGCCCTGTCCGTTGGTTTTTTCGTCTTTTGGGTTTTGGCGGTAAAACTTCCAAGGCTCGCCCATTAAAATATAGATTTCTTGTGTCGGTGATATGTTTTCTTTTAATACATTTTTCAAATTAGGGGCTCTTTTTAGTTTCATTGTGAGCACTCCTTAATATTTCTATTCTTAAAAAACGCAACCACATCGCCGGCGCGGTATTTTTTCGGGCTGCGTGGCCGTGGATCGCCTAACGTTGCCGGAAAGCCCGGCAATTTAATTAAGGTTTGAATCACATAACCATAAGAACAGCCCGCATAGTCGGCTATGTCGTGAGGTGTCCATATTTTATCGGCGTTTAATTGTTGCGCTTCTATGGTCTGTACACGGGCTTTCAGGTTTTCTAATTCCTTTAATAAAAAATCGGTCGTATTTGGTTTATTTTCCATATTTCCCCCTAACGTTGTTGCCGTCTTGCTTGTTTTTGTTGAGAACGTTGTTTTTTCTTCCGGCGTTGCGCTTTGGTTTTGATAAATTGTGCTTGTTGTGCCCGTCGTTCGGCTTTCTGCCATAGGGCGATCCCTTTTTCATCGCTAAAAATTTCAATCAGCGTGCCATTTGGTAAAGTGATTCTATGCGTGATCATTTTGTGCCCCCTTTGTTGCGGTGGATTGGGATTTGGGAAAACATTGATCTAATTTCCTTTGAATTCGGTCGATCTGTAACTGTTGAAAGTGCGCAATATTCAACATAAAGCCGCACAATTCGTTTACATCTTTCAAATAATCGGCAGCACCAGCCATTTCTAAGCACGTGCCTAGAGTTTCAAGGCGTGAAACTTCCGTTTGGATTTCATCAAGAAAAGAAAGGGAAAGATTAGGCATAAATCCCCCCTTGCGTAAAAGTGCGGTCAAATTTTGAAGTGTTTTTTTCGGGGATTTTGCCAGCAAGGACAAGCACAAATTCACGGGCTAAAATAGCGCGGGCTTGTAATTCGGTGTCGGCATTGATACGGATTTTTTGGATACGATTTGATAAATCGGTACGGCGAATAGCCGCAAAAATGAATTGGGTCATTTGCGTAACTCCGTTGATTAAATATTCAAGAGTTACCGCGAAAGTTGTCACGCTTTGGCGGTAACGCGCAACGGGGTGACAAACCGTTATCAACGGGAAACGGCAAAGGGCGAAACCTTTCCCGCCACGCGTTACCATAGGGCATAGTCTATCAGAAAATAGATCTATGTTGGGGTGTGCGTAAACGCTATGCACAAAAAAACACGCATAGAAAATAGGCGTGCTGTGCGCCGTTGATAAATTGTTCGAGTTGTCACGCTCGTTTTTTGGTGCTTTGTTGAAAGCGGATTTAATATAGTTTAATTTCGTTTTAACTGTCAAGCCGCTTTTTAAAAATTTTCTGTTTTTAGGCGTGAAAAGGTTGCACGCCACCGTTTTAAACGGTAGATTGTTGTTTAAGCAATTCATTTTGTTATTCTTCGATTATGTTATTGGGAGATTAAGGGCTTATTCCGAAAAGGTAAGCCCTTATTTTTTGTTTGAAATTTTCGCTTTGTCGTCTTGCGCCCATCGGTGCGTTTGAGCTACGGGCGAAAATTGCGCAAATTGCCCTTGTTCAAATCCGGCGCGAACAATGCCTTTCAATTCGCATGATTCGCAATAAACATGAGCAACCGTTACAACTGCGCTAGGGCGTGTGGAACTGCGAATTTTCATCGCTTTGCCACATTCGGGGCAATCAAGCCGCAAGCCTGCCATCTTCGCCGCCTTTTGTATGGTTGGGGTTTTGTTTATCTAACCAGGCTTGCACATCTTCACGCGCCCATCGGTTTGTTCTGTCATATTTTAGCGGTTTGGGAAAATCGCCCCGTTTCACTAAATAATAAATTTTTGTGCGCTTGGCGATCCCCATTTCTTCTAATTCTTGAATGGTTAATAAGGCTTTTAATGTCATATTTTTTCCTCTAATTGAAGTGAGTTATAAACCTCACTTTTATTAAATTAAATCAGGGTGTTGCCTACAATATCTTTTTCTAATAACTCACCTTTCGTTTCATTTATAAAAAGGCGTTGTTGTGATATTGGTAAGTGTGATAACTGGATCATGAGGGATAATGATTTACTCATTTTCAAATACCACGTTTTTGTGTTCTATCACTGCCATTAAATTAAGATTTTCCACGATATAACATTCTTGTCTTAAATAAGCGCTGATATAATCCATTGTCTCTTCATCATTATAAATTGAGCGGTGACAACTGCCTTTTTGTGTATAAATGCTTAGATTTTTTAACGTGGTAACTACGGCGCATTTTCGTGGGAATTGCGGCGGAATAATTGCCGGCATACCGCCAAAATAATTTGATAAATAAAGATTGTTAATACCGCTGTTTTCTGAAGAATTAAACGTCCCTTGAATATTGGCATTCGCTTTTGCCACTAAATCCGCCCCCACAAAGAAAATAAGATCATTACGTTCTTGATATTGAGCCGGCAATTTATTGCGGAGTGCGGTCGCCAATTCGTCTAAATTTTTATAGTCGGCTTGTTCAGAAAATAAGGTAATTTTGCCCGTATTTTTTCCGCCGGTGATGATATTTGCTGGGTTTTGTTCTTTAAATTGAGCAAGCCAACCTTTCACCACATCTGATAGATCTTCGGCTTGTGTGTTTGTTGCTTCGCTTTCACCATACCAGCCCATTTGCAACATATCTAAAATAAATTGCTGTTCCGTCAAGCGTGTGAAATTTTCCGCAAAGTTATCTTGAATCGCTTCAAGTTCATCAATTAAACGCCAATCAATTTGCACGCCGCTGTCGATTTGTTGCATTTGATAGGTTTCACCATATTCCACAATAGAACGATTACGCCCCATAGATTTACGCCCGGTTGTTGTGCCTTTTAATGCACCAAAGATTTTTTTACCTTTTTGATCTCTCACCGTCATCCAGTTAATCGCGTTGAGAAAATCGGAACGGGTTTTAAAATCTTTCATCAGCTCTTGTTGCGCCTTGTCATTGAGTGAAATAGATAATAAAATGCCTTCTTTTTCAGCCAATTTACCTTGATATTTTGCCGCCAATTGGCTGGCATATTGTTTTAGTGGGGATGTTGTCATCTTGTTTTCCTCTTTAAAAATCAGTGTTTATATATATTCCGCAATCTCCATCAACGTTCACCTTTCATTTATTTCGATTGCGTTGAGGATTGTAGGAAGTAAAAAGAAACATGTGAGGAAATTAGAATAATTCGGTTATTTTTGGAAAAATTTGGCATTTTTTAGAAAAAATTTCTAATATTTAGAAAAAGAGTGGCATAAAAAAAGCCCCATAATCAGGGGTATTGGCTTCTCTCTAAGAATTTTTCTAAAAATGGGGCAATTGTTTTGGATTTTCTCACTTTTCCGGAATAGCCCATTTTACTTTCCATCTCTTCCAATATATCACTAATTGCTTCGGATATGGCGTTAAATGAAGGGCGATTTTTATCTGTGATAAAAAAGTCTTTCCGGTTTACTTTTTGGAATTTAGGATGATGCATAAAAACTAAGGCGTTAATAATATTTTGATACATTTCATCGTTTGAGCCATTATTTAATTTTTCATCCGGTTTCTTGGTGTTTACGTCTGTAAATAATCCAAAGTCTTTATTTAAAATATCAATTTCTACTTTTGATAAATAAATTTCATTTAAGTAATTAATGAAAATTTTATCATAATCAGGATCTATGCTAATATCGGAATCAAATAAAAGTTCTTCGTTGATTTCTATCGTTTCGCAAATAAGTCTCGCTAATCCGGTTTTAGAAAGATAAATTGATTTTCTTATATTATTACAATAACTCTCTTTATCTAAGGATCTTTCACTTAGAAAATCTTGGCTTATTTTAATTTTAAATAAACCTTCAAAAGAAAAATTATCAGATATGATTATATTTCCCCTAGAGTTAAATTTATATGCTTCATCAGCTATTAGATCGCATGAGAAATAATTCAATTCAAAATGAAATGAATTATTTTCTAAGTTAATTTTTTCTCCTTTATTATAGCTCTTTGCTGTTCTGCTTGTAACATAAAGATTATTGCCGGAATTGCCGCATGTTTCGATATAGGTTAAACAATGATAGGGGCGATCCGATATATAGATCTCATTATGGTTACCCTTTATTTTTAAATAAAAATTGAGTTTTTCATCTACAAAAAGTTTTAGTAGATAATCTAAATCTATTTTATTTTTATTAGTTTTATTTAGGGTGTTAATAAAATCAGATAGGGTGATATGGTCTTGTTCAATTGATTGTAACCCCATGATAGAATCTTCCTTTTACTGTATTTTTATATAGTATGAAGATAGCATATCATAAAGATTCTGGATAGTCTCAGGTCATCTAAATTCGTCCCAGATCGTTCAAAACGGTATAAAAAAAGCCCTGTATTTTCTACGGGGCGTTGCACTATCTAAAATTTTCAACTACTGATTAGCCAGCTCTTCTAGTTTGCGTATATATTCACGCTTTTGCCATGAACCGTCGCCCGGGTTAGGAATGCTAAATTTAATCTCCGGCATATTAATTTTTAAATGGCTAATATCAATTTTTTCATCTAAATGAGTTTTAATTTTACTAACAAATAAATTCAAGAAAGCATCTCTATAATCATAGTTAATATAATTCCCAAATAGAACACTACTTTTATTTTCAAATAGAACTGAATAGATTTCATTGATTTTCTTCATAGATTCACTTTTGAAAAACTCTTCCATGAATTCTTGAGCAATTAAATCTAAGGCTTTTGTTTTGATACTGATAGAGTTATCTGAAAATGCTTTATATTCTGTGATTAATAGAAGTTTTAATTTCGCATCAAATTTTGTAATGACTTTATTCAGCGCATTAATCTTCAATGTATTTTTACTCACACGTTCAGAAACTTCATCAAAGTTCTCAAAATTAATTTCGCCGGTATCGCTGACTTGAAGGCTATCAATTTCTTTTTGCGCCTCTTGGTTTTCCTGTTCCAGTGCCTCAACCATTTTTTGATTGCGTTCAATGTTTGATTTAATCGTTAAAGCCTTATCTTGAACAGCTAAAAAGGCTTGATTATTTTTGTTAAGTTCCGCAATCAGTTTTTCTAGTTCTGCTTGCTTTTCCGGGTTTTGTAGTGTCATTGGTTTATCTCCTTTTGGTTTCGTTTATTAATTTGTTCTTTCATCCAGGCATTCACTTCACTTTCAAGCCAAACTGAATTTTGTTTATTCAGTTGAATATTTTTAGGAAATTCACCGGCTTTCATATTTCGATAGATTGTGGAGCGCCCTAAGCCTGTTTTATTCATCACTTCCGGTAGTTTAATAAATCGTTCCGCCTGTGCTGTCTTCTCGGCCATAACTTTCCTTATCATAAAAAAGTAAATTCATAGGTATCCAAATTCATCTCATTGGATAGGGCAAAAATAAAATATTTATCTCGGATCGAATAGAAAATTTAATTGTGAAATGACGAACCACAATAAAAGAATAAAAAATAAACAGTTAGCCGGCATGCCACGGAAATTTTTCACGGAAAATCCCACGCCACGGAAAATCCACTTCCTCCCCCGCCGAATTTGCGTTAAAAATTGATCAAATTACAGTTAATTTTCAGTCGCTAAAATAGCGAAAACCCTTGCTATATCTAGCTTTAGATGCTCTACTTTAATTAATTCTTAACTGTAAAAATTACACATTTTTTCACTATTTTTCAGTTAAGAAAAAGTTTGATTTTCTTTATATAAAGTATAACCATTTGATTTATAATAGATTTCAAGGTTTTACATGGGCTAAATAGCAAAAAAACATTTCAGTTAAGAGGGAAAAGGATATAAATGGTAGAGTGTAAAATATGCGGCTCAAAAGCCCTAATAAACAAAAGCCAAAGAGAACATAAAGAGCTCACTAAACTCTATTGCACCTGTAAAAATCAGGATTGTGGGCATAAATTCGTATTAAATTTAGAATTTAGCCACACAACAAAGCCTAGTAAATTAAAAGAACAGGATTATTTTAAATATATCCTCACTTGTTTACCGGATGGCAAAAAGCAAGAGATTTTAGAGATGTTAATGAATGATCAAGAGCAAAGTGCCTTAAATTTACATTCTTCTACATAATCGCCCCATTTCTGCATAATTTCTTGTCGGGAACGCCATTTTTTTGATTTATCATACGCCGCGCGCACCTTACCGCGGTTTTCATGGGATAAACAAAGCTCAATAGCTTCAGATGAAAAAATATCAAGCTCATGAAGATAAGTGCTGGCAATACTTCGTAAACCGTGAGCAACCAACAAATCTTTAAATCCCATACGTTTCAATGCCACGTAGCCGCACCGCTATTCATAGGGCGATTATAGGGCGCAACGCGGCTACAAAACACATATTTACGATTGCCCGTATAACGGCGCATTTGCTCCAATACATTCAAAGCTTGAGAAGAAAGCGGAACACTATGCGCACGCTTACCGCCTTTCATTCGCTCTGCCGGAATATGTAAGGCTTTCGCCTCCCAATCAATATCAGCCCATTCAACCGTCACCGCCTCGGAACTTCTCAAAATGCTCAATAACTGCCACTCGATTAAAAGTGCGGTCGGTTTCTTCACATCAGCCCCTTGTAACACTTTGAATAGGCGCGGCAAATCTTCCGGCTTAATGGTCGGGTGATTCCTCGTCTCTACATACGTAAATTCATCATGAATATTGCGAAAAGGATTCTTAATAATCAAATCCTCATCCTCTGCCATTCTAAAAATCTGATTAATCGCAATATTGATTTTATAAAGCGTATTAGAATTTTTCAGTGGTGAAAGCGCTGGCTCAAAAGTCTCATAATTCGCCTCATCAATCGGCAAATCCGCAATTTTAGGAAATAAATGCAACTCCACGCGGCGGAATGCCTCATTTACGGTTTGTGCCTTGAGTTTCCCCAATTTCAACCGCTTATCACGCCACTTTATCGCCATTTCAGCAAAGGTGATTTTCTTTTCTTCTACAACCTCATTTAAAGATTGGCGATACTTTAACGGATCGACATTACGCAAAATAAGCCCCCGGTATTCCCGTGCTAGTTCGCGTGCATGGATAAGAGATAAATCAGGGAATGCACCTAAACTAAGTTTTCTGTGTTTTCCCTGCCATTTATAGGCAAAGTACCAAATTTTAGCACCATTGGGTTTCATTCTGATATAAAGCCCGCCTCCATCTGATTTAATGTATTCTTTTTCGGCGGCTTTAAGATTTTGAATCGTTGTATTTGTTAAAGGTTTAACTATTTTGCTCATATCACATCATCTCATAAAGAATAAGGTGTAATCGCATTTTTAGATCCCTCGCAAAAAGCCCTAAACAGTGAGGGATCTAAACAGGGATCTAAAAAGTGCGGCTATAAACAACCAGAAATAAACAGTAATGAACATTGATGGAGCGTAACTCATTGAAACTACAACGATTTCTTATCAAATATGAACATGGGTGAACGTTGATGAATTGTGTTCTGGCGGTGAGAAGGAACAATCACTTTTTGCTGTCAAGCCTTGGTATATCTAGATTCTTTAACTTGCCCTTTATTGTTTGGGGAGTATATCAGGGAGTTAAAATCTATAATTTGTCTTTGCTTGGATACATTTTCAAGAAAAGGGGCTATTCGGTCAATCTTTAAATTTCGTTTAATCTCGTTTATTGTCCTTTCCATTCTTTTGGAATAATGAAAATGAATTCAAAGTAATTTCATTTTTTTATCGTGGCCTGTCTGATTTCTGAAAAATTGGATAGAGGCTGAAGATAACATTTTAATTATTTTTTCCATATGGGTGAAAAACACTGGGAAAATTGGGAAAATGGGAAAATTTGATTTTTTATGTTTATATTCAATAGGTTAATGAAAAACTGTTTTGGGAAAATTTCCCAAATTTTTGGGAAATATTGCCCTGAAATTTGGGAAAATTTTGAAATAGATTATTTTTTGTTCTAATTGTATAAAAAGCATACTTGGGAAAAAATGGGAAAATTTTAAGGGGTTTTGGGAAAGTTTGGGAAAATACTTTTTATATAACTTATTGATTTATATATGGTATATATAGTTAATATAATGATTTTCCCAATTTTCCCATAGTTTATCATTATCTCTGTAAATTTTTTTATTTTTATCCAGCAGGTAAATAAAAAGCCAGCTGAAAAAAGCTGGCTTTATGGTTCATTCTTCTTCGTCTTCTATTAACGCCGGATAGACGATATAAAATCGTTTACCTTTGCTATTAATCTGTTTTTCAAGTGAGCGCGGGGCCTTGTGCTGATAGGGCCGTGTTTGCTGTTCTTTCCCTTGCCTCAGCATGTTATGCTGCTCCATTTTCTCAAATACAATCTTTTTAGGGAATCCACTTAATAAAATTACGTCATTAAAGGCTTTCGGGTGAATGTAAAAATGTTCTCTTTCCAATCCGCTGACTTCTAAAATTCGATAGCCTAATATTTTACTGATTATTCTCGGCGCCGGCGGTTGTGGAATCTGAATAAAACCGCTTTCCGCATTTTCATCAAGCCAGCCGTTAAAAAACTCTATAATGCGGCTTTCTTCCCGATCAGTGGTGCCGTAGTCAGCTAACCAGTCATTAAAGGATCTAATCAAGCATTCCCGGTTATCTTCTTCGTTCCACTGGGTTAAATGCCGTGATAAATGCAGCGCCGTTTCCAGTATTGCAAAATTGCTGGCCACCCGCTGAACTTGTGAGGCGGCATTTTCTGTTAATCTGTCCGCCCATATCGACTTAAAGCGTTTATAGGCCTCTTTTACGGCCTGTTGATTGTCGGAAATATATCTAATCCACTCGCGGCCTATTACGCCATAATTATTTGCGCAGGCCTCATTTAAGTGGTCAGCGTGGGCTTTGTTATTGATAAAGCCGTGCAGATGGTTCGCCTCGATTAAAGGAACGTTCAGCAGACGAATTAATTGCCCGGCGTTAATATCAACGCCTTTCGATTTCAAAAAGCCTTCGACGTCTTTTTCTCCGGTGGAAAGTGCGGTTATTTTCCAGCGGGAAAGCTCATCATTCCCGCCCTCCTTTACGCCTTTCGCGCGCCCTTTCTCATTGAAAAGGGAATAAGCGATATTTTCCACATCATAGATTTTCTTCGCTTGTCCTAATTCGTCCAGCGTTATAAAACCGTCATTTCGTGCGCTGGCTTCATTGTTGAGCGCTGTCGGCGTAGTGTTCCAGCTTAAATCAATAAGATCGGGATTGCCGTAAATACTGTTGGCTATATTCAGGGTTGTCGTTTTCCCTTTGCTTGAGGCGTTAAACAAATGTACGCCGAAACTTTTCGCATTAATTAAGCGCAAAAGCGGGCTGGCCAGCGCGGTGGCGACGCCTAACATCATAGACGTATTTTTATTCACATAAAGGGCAATTTCCTGCTGCCAGCTTTCCAGCGTGCCTTTAGTATCATAACCGCTGGCATTTGCACTTTTATTTTTGAAAATAATCGGTTTAGTTGGCGCGCCGATTATTTCCCCGCTTGGCAGTAAATAGGCGCCGTTATGCCAGCCGGTAGAATGCGTTACCGTCCAATTATCCACCGTTAAACCGACCGCATGAAAATGCTCGACAAGATTTTGTGCTATATTTGCTTTTGGGGTCATTTTCAAGCCTTGGTTTTTCAACAAGCGCCATGCGGCATCGCTGCCAAAATCGCCGCAGTTAATTGCTTCGATTCTTGGCGCTTTTTCATCGCTGTTCTGCCATTGGAAAATATAAAAATAATCCCCGTTTTCATTTTTGCCTTTACCGACCATTTGCAGATCGTCACAAACCCATTTCTCTTCTTCAATAATTTCCCCTGTCTCTCGGGAAAACTTCGGCTTGACATAATATAATCCGCGCAATGCGTTAGTGTCACGATAGTCTATATAAGGCGTGGTTTTCGGTGCATTTTTATCTATACTGCTTTCGGCAATAGTACGCGCTGTCTGACCGTCCCGGCGAATATCATCAAGATAACCGCTCCAGTTTTCAATCAGTTCCCCAGTCAGGGCGCTATGTAGGCTCACGGTGGTCGCCTCTGTTTTGGTGGCCAGATTGTAGCAAATGGCGGTTTTTTGTGATTCTGTTAAGGTGCCGCATTCGAATAATTTAATATAACGCTGATTTTTCGGTGCAAGGGTTAGCGCCGGAATGTTTTTAAGCGGATTTTCACCGAAAATATACGGTTTAAACTGACTGCTTAATTTAAGCAGGTTGTCATTCAGCATAAGCCATTGTGTTCCGTTCCCATTGTCCCATATGTTCCAAGCTTCCGGGCCGATTAAAATGATCATATCGTGCATCGGATTGGGTTTTGTGGCTTTATATTTTGTTTTTCCGTTCATCATAATTAAACCTTTTTATTTCATAAACCGCCTGAGAGCAGGCGGTATTATGCTTATATGATCATGCCTTTTTCTTTCAGAATACCGCGGTAAATCCCTTCTGGATAAACCTTGCGAACAAAAGGTGGCAACGTGGCCCGGCGTTTTCTTGGCGCAGATGATGGTTTGCGTTTTTTATGCAGCGGCCCCTTTTTGCAGCGATTTAAGGGGGATTCCGGCGGAACATGTTCCGCCAGATAGGCCATGAATAAAGGTAATTTACTGCAGCTCATGCGCCCCCCTTTGGTTTATAGCCGGTTCAATATGATTAATGACAGAATACTTGATAGCGCTCAGGGCATGATATGCCCCGCGCTCGTGCCCGTTGTGTACATAATCTTTCGCAAAAGAGAGAAAAAACTCGATTTCTTTTATCGCCTTTTCTACTTGTGTGATATCCGGATAAATCGGTTGAAGTGTTTTCATTCTTTTTCCCCTTGCAGTTTAGCCACTTTTTCCAGTAGCTGCGCCAAAGGTAGCCCGGCGTTATGCTGATAAATATCTGAAAGGTTTTGTTTTATCCATTCTGCTGTCGGCGTTCCTTTTAATTCAATAAATAAGGCGTGATAGCAAATACAAGCGAAAGCCAGATCATGCAATAAATTCTGTATTTCGCTATCAGTGCGTTCTGCAGCGTGGGGCGATAGATTAAAATGACGCATTAAATCTTCAATTAATTGACAGGAATGATTTAACGCTTTCCGAATTTCCGGATCACGAATGATAATTGCGTCAGCAGTATGAATCACCTCGCCTTTAACCGGCGGGCAGTCAATATAAATGGAATTACGCATGCGCCACCCCCTTAACCAAAATAGCGGTCTTGTAATGTAACTCCGTTGCACGGTTGAACAGTGTTTCGTTAATGCTGAGCAGGTCGGCAAGACGTGATTCGTCAACTTCTACCCCGCCTTGCTCCAGCTGGCGGATTAATTCTTCCATTTGGAAAAGTAGCTCAGCTTGAGCAAAGAAGAAATTACGCATAGCTCACCCCCGTAAAAGTGCGGTCATTTTTAAGGTTGATTTTGCCGGCAAGGATTAACACGAACTCGCGGGCTAATATCGCGCGGGCTTGCGTTTCGCTGTCGGCATTAATGCGGATTTTCTGAATTTGATTGGTTAAATCGGTGCGACGTATAGCCGCAAAAATGAATTGGTACATTTGCGTAACTCCAGTGAATAAATTTTCAAGAGTTACCGCTAAAGTTTCCAGGCTTGGGCGGTAACGTGTAACGGGCTGGAAAACTGCGATCACTGGAACACAGCAAAGGGCGAAACCTTTCCCGCTACACGCTACCATAGATAGACGCGCTAGGCGTTCTTTAGGTGTGTGTAAATCACGCATAAAAAAACACGCTTTCGGCGTGCTATGCGCCAGTGATAAATTATTCGAGTTTCCAGGCTCGGTTGCAGACTTTTTAACTGCACAGGCACTATAGATTCTCTGAGCGTGGTTTGTCAATAAAAACATTTTAGAAAAACGACCGCACTTTATAAAACGGTCACCTTTCCCCTTGATTTTTCTAAGATTGTGTATATTATGAATGTTATTCATCGAGTTGTTTCCTTTGGTGAATAATATTAAAAATCAGTTTTATCGTGTTTTGAGGCTTGTGTTTGCAGCGCAAGCCTTTTCCTTTGGGGTCTATTCGGGGGGAAATTTAAAATAGCCGGTTTTCCCGCCTGTCTCTTTGTGTTTATTTTCGTCAAATGTCTGCATTTTCATTTTGTTGTTGTCTTTCCATTCGGCGATTTTAATATCCGTGATCTCACCAATGAATTTGCCTTTAAAATTGCCGCAATTGGTGCAATACAGTTCCGCTGTGACGCTGGTCGGCGTTGGGCGATTAGACGTTCTGATATTGACTTTTCCCTTGCATAGCGGGCATTTGATCGTTAATCCCATGTTTCCCCCTTAGTGCGCATTTTGACTTTCTTCGGTGTGGTTTTGCTCGGCTAAATAACGTTCCACGGCTTCCACGGGATAGCGAGCCAAACGCCCCAATTTTACCGGCTTCGGGAATTTGCCGGCTTTTGATTGTTCCCATAGCCAGCTGCGTGAAACATCGAGCATCTCGCAAAGTGTGGCTGTTGAGTAATAACGTGGTTGTGAATCGGTGTTTTTTTCCATACGTTTCCTCTTTGGTCGTTGGTGTTGTCAAATAACGTGCTTTTTTGTCTTGTTTGTCGGGGTGTAATGGTAGGGAATGGATTTTTTGAAGAATGGAAATTTCCAAAAATAGTTTGGAAATTTCCAAAAAATGAAAGGTTATTTTTCTGTATTAAGCCAGTTTCTAAGCGTTTCCGGCGTGATGTTAATCTCTATGCCAGCACAGGCAAATTTTTTTGCTAATTCGCCGTTATTTAAAAGGCTTCTCGCTTTTTCCGGTTCATCTGTGCCATAGTGCAATTTGAGTAAGGCTTTAATAAATTCGGTTTGGTTGGCTTGTTTACGGGTTGAAATTGGGGCTATTGGGGTGATATTCCCTTTTGTTATATTTAGTTTTCCACCTGTATTTATAAAAAATGTTAATTCATCTTCTAAAATATAAATATCATCGTATTCAATAAATAAGTTTTTTATCTTTTCATCAGAAAGGTAAATTTTGATTTCGTGAAATGGTACGCCATACTTTAATAAAACTCTAGGATTTTCTAATGTAAATCCAGATAATTTTCTTTTTAGTAGATCTGCTTCAAATGTCGAATATTTAAAGTCTCTAGGGCAAATACCCAAAAAGCCATTTATTGATATGTTTTTATTCTTCTGATTGTATTCAGGCAAGTGAATCATCTTTCCGCTATTGGGTTTTATTTTTTCTTTTGTTGTTTCTTCGTTACTTTTTATATGTAAATAATTGCAAGCAATTATGCGCTTATTAAAATAAAATTGGAATGAAATATCTTCTTTCTTAAAAATAGGGAAAATAATATCATTTTGAACCGTTAAAACCTTAATACAAAATTGAATATTTCCTATGGCAGCATAATGAATTAAATCCTCTATTGTTACCGGCTCATTAAATTCTCTTGTTAATTTATCCGCTGCTTGTTGCAAACTATACCATTTTCTTGGCGGTAAGGTCGGCACATTGGTTTTTTTCATGGTTGTTTCCTTTCTTAAATCAGTAAGATAAATGCGCTTATTGAGCTTTATGGTGCATTTTTATCTTAACATGTCAGAAGGAAATAGGCACAAAAAAGGGCATTTCTGCCCTTGTTTGGTATGAGGTGATTAAAACTGAATATCGTCAATTAAAAAGGCGCTCTGAACGTCTTCGACAACAAAATCGATCGACATCGAGATCATATTTTCTAACCGGTTCTTTCTTGGATTATCGTTAAAGATACGCCGCAACGTCCCATTTTCAATATAAAGCGATAAGTTGCTTAATTCCGTGATCAGAATGCTGTTTTCCGGGAAAAACGGGGCAATAAAGGCCTTTAAACCGCCTAAAAGTTTTATTGAAAGGATAATATCTGTATTTTCCGAAATATCCCCGTTGTCGTTTAAAATCGGATAATCAGAAAGAACATTACGCCCGCAAATGGCCACTAATCCGGCACTCATTCGGATAGGGTCATTAATTTTTTTAATCGCCGCTTTAACGACGGCATCAATATCTTTATAGTCGCCGTTTTCATCAATCGTCGGGCGGCTTAATACGCGCGCCGGCGCATTATCCCGAATTTTTTGAGGCCAGCCCTTATGCACATCTTGCGCCAGTGGATAAGCGTTTTTATCGCTGGTCTTTGCAAGGCGTTCGCCGTTAAATGCTACCATTAACAGGGAAATGATTTTTTGCTTATCCATGGCATCATCAAAGGCTTGTTCAAAATTGATATCAACCGTTCCGGCCAGCGTATCGATTTTGTCGTAAGTGATAAAGCCGTCGATATTGATTTGTTCACAGTTAAATCGCTCGTATGGCGAAATAAAGCATTTTTCTGCGCTGCGTTCTTCGACGTCGGTGTCGGTTCGGCTTGGCATTGGCATCGATAACCCTTTCGCATTGCCTGAACGGTTGTGCGTTAAAAGAATATTAATTGCGTTAAAAAAGCGATTCTTTTTCAGATTGTTAATAAATTCTTTAGTTTGTTTTTCGTTATAATGATAATAGTCTTTGAGAATAGATAAATCATTGCCTAAATCCTCAGATAACATTTTGATATAGTCATTATATTTTTTATAAGTGTTTTTATTTTCCATGTTATTAACTCCGTTTATTAATGATTGAATAATTTCTCAAACCCTTTTGGGTTATGGTTAAAACTTTCTTTATGCTTTTGTGTTGGCGTTTTAATTTCATCTTTTTTTACAAAAGTAGGTAGTGAGTAAATATCATCAATAGGCAAATTGGTTTGTATGCCACTTAGAATTTTATTGCTAATATATTCTTTTGCTGCATATTCTAAAGAGCCTTTATAGCCGCCTATAAATGAATTTCCTTCAACTATATTGCCAAAAATAATTTTTTGATAGATTTCGGTTAATTTATCTTTGTTTTGTGAGATAAACTCCGTTAACAAAATTTCAGTTTGTTGTTTGAAGATATTGCCGCGTAGTTCATTGAGTTTTATTCGCTGAAAATAAATCTCTTCTTTTTTGTTATAGATTTTAATATCCAGTTCTTCAATTAACGCAAGATAGTATTCTGAACGTGCATTTAATTCCGTGTTTGCTTGTTTAAATTCGATAAAATCATCAACGGAAAATGCGCGCTTCGCATCTAAGTTTAATCTTGCGTTTTCAGTATTTTGTTTGATTTCATTTTTTAATGCTTCAATAATGTTGAGGGTTTTGGTTCTTTCTTCAATTAATGAATCAAGTGCTTTTTTCTCTGCAAGATATTGGGCTTTTTGGTTTTGAAATTCGTCGATTTGTGGTTTAAATTGTTCCATTTTTAACTCTCTTTATTGGCTTTGATTTTATGTTCTATCCAGTCGTCTATCTCGCTTTCTAACCAAGCAATCCGGTTTTGGGCAAGTCTGATAGACTGCGGGAAAGACTGTTTTTTCATTAAATCGTAAATGGTCGTTTTCTTTAAACTGGTGCGGTCGATTACCTCATCAATATTAATAAAACGCGCTTTTTTTGGGCTGTCAGTCACATTTTTCACCTCTTTTATTTTTATTTCCGCCCTGTTTCGCAGGCGTTCGTATTCGTTCGGATTAAGCATAAAAAACAAGGCTTTTTTTGTCATGTTGCATAGGTTGTGAAAGGGCATGTAACAAAAATCGGGGCTTTCTAACGTAAAAAATCGTTGTTTTTGATCTGCCGGCGACTTAACCGTAAAAATCGATAAAAAATCGACCGCACTTTCTCTCATTTTTAACGCGTAAATCTGCGTTATCTTGCGTTGATTTGCGTTAATAAACTTGAGATAAAAAAGTCATCAAATCCCAGTGTTATTAAGGCGTTAAGGCTTGTCTATGCTTGCGTTTAAAGTGGTTTCTCTAGTAAAAGAGTGCGGGCGTGCGAGGGGGGCGATTTTTCACAAGGGAAAAATCATTTAAAAATCAGGGAAAATTAGGGTTTTTAGTATTGTGGGGCTTGCATCTTTGATATAATAAACATAAGAAAAACCAGTAATCACAAGGGTTTATCAATGATTAAACGTTTGTTTACTTTGGCGCTTGTAATAGCGATAGGATTATGCACGGTTAATCCGGCCAGCGCACAACAAAAGAAAGGCAGCGGCATAATTAAGAAAGCCGTGATTGCGTATGCTGTCTATAAAGTCGTCAAGCATTACAAAGACAAAAAAGAAGAGCAACAAGCGAAGAATAAACCCCAAGATCACTACGTTGAGCCTTACTATGATGAAGAATGCGAGGATGATGAAGAATGCGAAGAAGAATGAAGGGCGGAACATACCGCCCTATGATTGCTTAAGCTTTCATCGCCTCTAACTTACATTGCTCTACATAATCGCCCCAGCATTGCATAATGGCTTGTCTTGATTTCCATTTTTTAGATTTATCATATGCCTTGCGAACTTTGCCCCTATTCTCGTGAGAAAGGCATAATTCGATTGACTCAGACGAAAAGCGGTCTAATTCATGTAAATAAGTGCTGGCAATACTGCGTAAGCCGTGAGCAACCAACAAATCTTTAAATCCCATACGTTTCAATGCCACGTTAGCCGCACCGCTATTCATAGGGCGATTATAGGGCGCAACGCGGCTACAAAACACATATTTACGATTGCCCGTATAACGGCGCATTTGCTCCAATACATTCAAAGCTTGAGAAGAAAGCGGAACACTATGCGCACGTTTACCGCCTTTCATTCGCTCTGCCGGAATATGTAAGGCTTTTGCTTCCCAGTCAATATCAGCCCATTCAACCGTTACCGCCTCGGAACTTCTCAAAATGCTTAATAGCTGCCATTCGATTAAAAGTGCGGTCGGTTTTTTAATATCTGAATTTTGTAAAACCTTAAATAAGTGCGGCAATTCTTCGGGGGTTATAGTTGGATGATTCTTTGTTTCCACATAAGTAAATTCATCGTGAATCTTTCTAAATGGATTTTTTACGATTAAATTTTCATCCTCTGCCATTCTAAAAATCTGATTAATTGCAATATTGATTTTATAAAGCGTATTGGAATTTTTCAGCGGCGAAAGCGCTGGCGCAAAAGTCTCATAATTTGCCTCATCAATCGGCAAATCTGCGATTTTAGGGAATAAATGCAATTCTATACGGCGGAATGCCTCATTGATTGTCTGCGTCTTGAGTCTCCCCAATTTCAACCGCTTATCACGCCATCTTATCGCCATTTCCGCAAAGGTGATTTTCTTTTCTTCTACCGGATTGAGTAAAGATTCACGGTATGCACGCGGATCCATATTGCGAAAAACAAGCCCCCTATATTCCCGCGCCATATCACGCGCATCAGTAAGCGAAAGCACGGGATAGTCGCCCAGCTTGATTTTCTTCAGCTTTCGCGCAAATTTATATTCAAAATAAAATGTTTTCTTTTTACTTGGCATTACACGGATAAAAAGCCCGGATTCTTTGCCGTCATATTTTCAAAATTCCTTTTCTTGAGGTTTAAGAGATTGAATAGTGGAATCGGAGAGAGGTTTAATTAATTTCATAATGAAAAGCCTTTGTTATGATTAAACATTAGCCGTTTTAACTCCCCAAAAAACAGGCCCAAAATGTTGGGGAGTTAATCAGGGAGTTAAAAACGACAACAAAGACAAACAATAGCGAACGAAAACAACAAATAGAAAGTTGTTAATATGTTGTTTTTACGTTGTTTTTTGACAGGAAAGACGTTATTTGACAAGCTACATGGCGGTGAGAAGGGGATTCGAACCCCTGATGCACTTTCGCACATACACGCTTTCCAGGCGTGCTCCTTCAACCACTCGGACATCTCACCGGTTCCGGACAGGGCGAAAATATAAAGATTTCCGCATCTTTCGTCAAGTATTTTTTGTTTTTATTGCGCTAAAACAGCATTTTTTATCCAATTTTGAGCTAAAATACGACCTTATTTTTTATGCTTATGCTATTAGGGTAGTTATGTTAAAAAAATGGTTTTTAACAAAAAATGTGTTTCTTGCGGTCAAACCGTTCAGTGCTTTGCGCGACAGCTTTCGTGCGGGTTACAGTAAACAACATTTGATCAGAGATATTATTGCCGGTTTAACCGTCGGCGTAATTGCCATTCCGTTATCCATGGCGCTGGCGATTGCCAGCGGAGTGCCGCCGCAGCACGGGTTATACACGGCGATTGTGGCGGGGACGCTGATCGCGTTAACCGGCGGTTCGCGCTTTAATATTTCCGGGCCGACGGCCGCCTTTGTGGTTATTCTTTATCCGATCACGCAGCAATTCGGTTTAAGCGGTTTGTTGATGGCAACGCTAATGTCCGGCATTATTCTTGTGCTGATGGCGTTGTTTCGTTTGGGGCGTTTGATCGAATATATCCCGTTGCCGGTGACGCTTGGCTTTACCTGCGGTATCGGCATTGTGATTGCCACGTTGCAGATTAAAGATTTCTTCGGGCTGACTATCGGTGAGATGCCGGCGCATTATATCGGCAAAGTTCAGACTATTTTCGTCGCGTTGCCGACGATTAACTGGGCGGATACCTTGGTGGGCGTCGTCACGTTATTGGTACTGACTCAGTGGCATAAGCTGCGTTTACCGGTGCCCGGTCATTTGCCGGCGGTGATTGTCGGCACGCTGCTGTCGCTGGTTTTGCTGCACTTCGGTTTTCAGATCGCCACAATCGGCTCGGCGTTCAGTTACAGCTTACCCGACGGCTCGACCGGCTATGGCATTCCGAATGTATTGCCGGCGTGGGTATTGCCGTGGAATATACCGAATGCGCAGGGAGAAACGGTGAACTGGAATTTCGACACATTGCAGGCGCTGTTGCCCGCTGCATTTTCCATGGCGGTATTGGGCGCGATTGAATCGTTACTGTGCGCGGTGGTGCTGGATAATATGACCGGCACCAAACATCATTCCAATAATGAATTGCTGGCGCAAGGGCTGGGAAACATCGCCTCGCCGTTTTTAGGCGGTATTACGGCAACGGCGGCGATTGCGCGTTCCGCCGCCAATGTGAAAGCCGGCGCCGTCTCGCCGCTTGCCGCTATCGTGCATGCGTTGCTGGTGCTGTTCGCATTGCTGTTTTTTGCCCGCGCGCTGTCTTACCTGCCGTTGTCTTCCATGGCGGCGTTATTGCTGGTTGTGGCATGGAATATGGCGAATCTGCCGCAGATTATCCAGCTGACACGCCGCTCCGGACGTAATGAAATTGCGGTTTTGCTGACCTGCTTAATTCTGACCGTGATTTTCGATATGGTGATTGCCATCACTGTCGGCGTGTTGCTGGCCAGCCTGCTGTTTATCCGCACGGTGGCGGAAATGACCAAATCCATCGAAATCGCCCATCCGGAAGATCTGAGCGATATTCTGGTATATCGTATCAGCGGCCCGCTGTTTTTTGCCGCGGCGGATAACTTGTTTGCCGATTTGCATGAAAAAACCGTGCATACGGATCATGAAATCAAGCATATCGTTTTGCAGTGCGATGCGGTGACCGTACTGGATGCCGGCGGCATTCACGCGCTTACCCGTTTTGTGCAGAATATGCTGCCGCATCAGCAGCTGTATATGTGTAATATGCAGTTTCAGCCGCTGCGCACGATTGTCAAATCCGCCAAAGTCAAAGAAATTAAAAAAATTATCTTCAGCGCCAATCTGGAGGTGACTTATCGTAAAATCCGAGCCTTTGAAAGCGGGATGAAGTAAGCCGCAAAGTCACTTGAAATACCTGTTTTTTTAAACAGGTATTTCATTGCAAGTTTTGTAATTTCCGCTAAACTATTCCACACTTGAATGTAATAAAAACGTTGAAAAAAACCACCGCACTTTTATGATGTATTTTAATCCTGATATTCCGGCCCGCCCGCATGATCACAAAATTCTCGCCAATGTTATCGCCGACAGCGATGCGTTGGTGATCGCAGAAATCGCTCAGCAACACAACGGGATGACCGTAGTGATCACGCCGGAGATGCGAAGTGCGGTGCGTTTGGAAAAAGTATTGCGCGAGTTCAGCACACGACCTGTCAGCATCTTTCCCGATTGGGAAACTTTGCCGTATGATAATTTTTCGCCGCATCAGGAAATTATTTCCGCCCGTTTAAGCGCCTTATTCCGCTTGCAGCACAGCAAACAAGGCATTTTTATCCTGCCGGTGACCACCTTAATGCAGCGTCTGTGTCCGCCGGAATTTCTACAACATCATGTGCTGTTGATTAAAAAAGGCGATCGGCTGGTTATCGACAAACTGCGTTTACAGCTGGAAAATGCCGGTTATCGCGCGGTGGAGCAGGTGCTGGAGCATGGCGAATATGCGGTGCGCGGCGCCTTGCTGGATTTATTTCCGATGGGCAGTGCGGTGCCGTTCCGGCTGGATTTTTTCGATGATGAAATCGACAGCATCCGCACCTTTGATGTGGACAGCCAGCGCACGGCGGAAGCCATTGACGCGGTGAATTTATTGCCGGCGCACGAGTTTCCGAGCGACAGCAAAGGCATTGAATTTTTCCGCAGCCGTTTTCGCGAAACCTTCGGCGAAATCCGTCGCGACCCGGAACATATTTACCAGCAGGTAAGCAAAGGCACGCTGGTATCCGGCATTGAATACTGGCAGCCGCTGTTTTTTGAGCATATGGCGACGCTGTTCGATTATTTGCCCGCCGGCTGTTTAGTGGTGGATCTGGAAGGCAATCCGGCGCAGGCGCAACGTTTTTACCAGGATATTGAACACCGTTATACCAGCCGTCGGGTGGATCCGATGCGCCCGCTGTTGCCGCCGCATGCGTTATGGCTGTCCGTTGATGAAATGAACCGGCAGCTTAAACAGTATCCGCGTATCAGCCTGCAACGGGAAAAAGTCGCCCGCGCCTCCGTCAGACAGAAAAACCTGCCGCTGGAGGCATTGCCGCCGCTGACGGTGCAGGCGCAGCAAAAAGAACCGCTGCGGGCGCTGCGTCAGTTTATGCAACAGTTTGACGGGCAAATCGTTTTTGCGGTGGAAAGCGAAGGGCGGCGCGAAACCTTGCTGGATTTACTGGCGCCGTTGAAACTCAAACCGCAGCAGATCCATTCCCTGAATGCCGGCAAAGCGGCGCAAAGTTTGCTAATCAGCAGTCTGGAACACGGTTTTATCCTTCGTCGCGAACAAGGTTCGCTGGCGCTTATCTGCGAAGCGGAACTGTTCGGGGAGCGGGTGCAGCAGCGCAGCCGCGACAAACGCAAAGCCGTCAACCCGGATACCTTAATCCGTAATCTGGCGGAGCTGAAAATCGGCCAGCCGGTGGTGCATCTGGATCACGGCGTCGGGCGTTACGGCGGGCTGGTGACGCTGGAAAACGGCGGTGTGAAAGCGGAGTTTCTGCTGCTGGAATATGCCGGCGATGCCAAACTGTATGTGCCGGTCACCTCGCTGTATTTAATCAGCCGTTATGTGGGCGGCGCCGAAGACAACGCGCCGCTGCATAAACTGGGCGGTGATGCGTGGGCGCGTTCACGCCAGAAAGCGGCGGAAAAAATCCGCGACGTGGCGGCGGAATTACTGGATGTGTATGCGCAGCGGGAAGCGCAGCAGGGCTTCGCCTTTCATTATGATCGCGCCGAATTTATGCAGTTTGCCGCCACCTTCCCGTTTGAGGAAACGCCGGATCAAACCATGGCGATTAATGCGGTGATTGCCGATATGTGTCAGTCGAAAGCCATGGATCGTCTGGTGTGCGGTGATGTCGGTTTCGGCAAAACCGAAGTGGCGATGCGCGCCGCTTTTCTGGCGGTGATGAATCACAAACAGGTCGCCGTGCTGGTGCCGACCACCTTACTGGCGCAGCAGCATTATGATAATTTTAAAGACCGGTTTGCCAATCTGCCGGTTAATGTGGAAATGCTGTCGCGTTTCCGCAGTGCAAAAGAGCAGAAACAGATTCTGGAAAAGCTGGCGCAGGGCAAGATCGATATTCTGATCGGCACCCATAAACTGATTCAACCGGAAGTCAAATTTCATGATTTGGGGCTGCTGATTATTGATGAAGAACACCGCTTCGGCGTGCGGCAAAAGGAAAAAATCAAACGGCTGCGCGCCAATGTAGATATTTTAACCCTCACCGCCACGCCGATTCCGCGCACGCTGAATATGGCGATGAACGGCATCCGCGACCTGTCGATTATTTCCACCCCGCCGGCGCGCCGTTTGAGCATTCGTACTTTCGTGCGTCAGACCGACGATGTGATTATTCGCGAAGCCGTATTGCGCGAAATTCTGCGCGGCGGGCAGGTTTATTATCTGCATAACGATGTGGCGAGTATTGAAAATTGTGCGGAAAAACTGACCGCACTTATTCCGGAGGCGCGCATTGTCATCGGCCACGGACAAATGCGTGAACGCGAGCTGGAGCGGGTGATGTCGGATTTTTATCATCAGCGTTTTAATCTGCTGGTGTGTTCCACCATTATCGAAACCGGTATCGACGTGCCGACGGCGAATACCATTATTATCGAACGGGCGGATAATTTCGGTCTGGCGCAGCTGCATCAGTTGCGCGGGCGGGTCGGGCGGTCGCATCATCAGGCGTATGCCTATTTACTCACGCCGCATCCGAAAGCGATGAGCAAAGATGCGCTGAAACGACTGGAAGCGCTGGAAAGTCTGGACAATCTCGGCGCCGGTTTTGTACTGGCCACCCATGATCTGGAAATCCGCGGTGCCGGCGAACTGCTTGGTGATGAACAAAGCGGACAAATCGAAAGTATCGGCTTTTCGTTATATATGGAATTGCTGGAAAGTGCGGTCAACGCCTTAAAAGAAGGGCGCGAGCCGTCGCTGGACGAACTGACCCAGCAACAGGTGGACATTGATCTGCGCGTGCCGGCGCTGCTGCCGGAAGATTATCTCGGCGATGTGAATATGCGCTTGTCTTTTTATAAACGTATCGCCGGTGCGGACAGCAAGCAGGAACTGGACGAGCTGAAAGTGGAACTGATCGATCGTTTCGGTCTGCTGCCGGAGGCGACCAAAAATCTGCTGCAAATCGCCGAGCTGCGCTTACAGGCGAAAGCGTTAAAAATCATTAAAATCGATGCGACGGCGCACGGCGGTTTTATTGAGTTTGCGCCGACGGCGGATCCGGATCCGATGAAGTTTCTGCACCTGATTAACGCCGAACCGACGGTTTACCGTTTCGACGGCCCGACCAAATTCCGCTTCGTCAAAGCCTTGAGCGAGAATAAAGTGCGGTTGGCATTTTTGACGGATTTGGTGAAATCTTTAATAGCGTAAGCAACGGGAATAGTTTAGAATTATTCGCATTTACAAGCCGAAATGCTTGATCAAACCAATGCAATAGATCGAAAAGGAGACAACAGAATGTATTTGGATCAAATTAAAGCCGAGTTGGTGGAAGCCCAGAGCGTATTGGATCGTTTTGTCAATGACGACAATAACATTAAGCTGATTGAACAGGCGGCGTTGCTGATTGCCGACAGTTTCAAACAGGGCGGTAAAGTGCTGTCCTGCGGCAACGGCGGTTCCCATTGCGATGCCATGCATTTCGCCGAAGAGCTGACCGGGCGTTATCGTGAAAACCGTCCGGGCTATCCGGCGATTGCCATTTCCGATGTCAGCCACTTAAGCTGCGTGAGCAACGACTTCGGTTACGATTATGTATTTTCCCGTTATATCGAAGCGGTCGGTCAAAAAGGCGATGTGCTGTTCGGGCTGTCCACTTCCGGCAATTCGAAAAATGTGCTGAACGCCATTAAAGCCGCGAAAGAAAAAGGCATGAAAGTGATCGCCATGACCGGCAAAGACGGCGGGCAAATGGCGGGGCTGGCGGATGTGGAAATCCGTGTGCCGCATTTCCGTTATGCCGACCGCATTCAGGAAATTCATATTAAAGTGATTCATATTCTGATGATGATTATCGAATTTGAAATGGCGAAGCACCAATAAGCGACGTTGTTTACCGGCGCGATGACCGGTTCGAAAGTGCGGTGGAAATTTTGATTTTTTCGACCGCACTTTTTTATTGCCGGATAAAATTTTATTGCATATTTATGCAAAAAATATTAATATTCTTTCAGTTTTGCGAAAGACAGAGATAACCGATAAACATGACCATTAGTGTTAAAAATTTGAATTTTTTTTACGGGGCGTCGCAGGCGTTGTTTGATATTAACCTGACCGCTGAAGACGGCGATACCGTCGTCTTATTAGGCCCCAGCGGGGCGGGCAAAAGCACCCTTATCCGCACCCTGAATTTATTGGAAGTGCCGAAATCCGGCGAGCTGAGTATCGCCAACAATAAATTCGATCTTTCCGTCGCCAAGGCGAACCCGAAACAAATGCGTCATCTGCGTCAGGATGTGGGCATGGTTTTCCAGCAATATAATCTGTGGCCGCACTTGACGGTGATCGAGAATTTAATCGAAGCGCCGGTTAAAGTGCTCGGTATGGATAAAGAAGACGCCAAAGCCCATGCCGTAGATCTGCTGAAACGTTTACGGCTGGAGGAATTCGGCGCGCGTTTTCCGCTGCATTTATCCGGCGGGCAGCAACAGCGGGTGGCGATTGCCCGTGCTTTGATGATGAAACCGCAGGTGTTGTTGTTTGATGAACCGACCGCCGCGCTGGACCCGGAAATTACCGCGCAGATTGTATCAATTATCCGCGAGTTGCAGGAAACCGGTATTACGCAGGTGATCGTTACGCATGAAGTGGCGGTGGCTAAAAAGGTCGCGACCAAAGTGGTTTATATGGAACGGGGTCATATTGTGGAAATCGGCGATGCCGGTTGCTTTGCCCATCCGCAGACGGAACAGTTTAAACAATATTTGTCTCATTCGAATTAAGGAATTGATTATGAAGAAATTAGTCTTAACCGCCGTATTAGCCGGCGCCGCGCTGGCTGCCAATGCACATGACATCACATTTGCGATGGAGCCGAGTTATCCGCCGTTTGAAACCACTGACGACAAAGGCGCGATTATCGGTTTTGATGTGGATATCGCCAATGCGATCTGTAAAGAAATCGACGCGACCTGCCATTTTAAGGCGCAGGCGTTTGATGCCCTGATTCCGAGCTTAATCAAAGGCCGCGGTTTTGATGCGGCAATTTCCGCCATCGATATTACCGAAGCCCGCGCCAAGCAAGTGGCTTTTTCCGCGCCTTACTATGAAAGTTCTGCCAGCTTTATTGCGGTGAAAGGCAAAGCGGATTTAGCCAGCGCCAAAACCGTCGGCGTACAAAACGGCACCACCTATCAGCAATATGTGAATGCGGAAGCCAAACAGTATGCGGCGAAATCTTATGCCAGCGTACAGGATGCCATTCTTGACCTGAAAAACGGCCGTATCGATCTGATTTTCGGGGATACCGACGTGCTGCGCGATATGTTTGAAAAAAATCCGGATCTGAGCTTCGTTGGCGAACGGGTGACGGATAAGCGTTATTTCAATAACGGTCTGGGCATTGCGGTCAATAAATCCAATACTGCGCTGCTGGACAGTCTGAATAAAGGGATTGCCGCGATTAAAGCCAATGGCGAATATCAGAAAATTTATGATAAATGGATGACGAAATAATCAGTATGTTTGTTGATTATCTTCCTTTAATGTACACCGCAACCCTGATGACGGTCGGGTTAGCGGTGTGTTCGTTATTATTGGGACTGATTCTGGCGGTGCTGTTCGTGGTGCTGGAAACCAGCAAATGGACATGCGTACGCCGGCCGACGGCGGTTATCGTTACTTTACTGCGCGGTCTGCCGGAAATTCTGGTGGTGTTTTTAATTTATTTCGGTGCGCCGGAAGTGGTGGAGCTTATTACCGGTCGCTATGTGGAATTCGGTCCGTTCGGTTGCGGGGTAGTGGCGCTGTCGATTATTTTCGCGGCTTATGCGTCGCAATCGTTACGCGGGGCGATTCAGGCCATTGCGCTGGGGCAATGGGAATCCGGCGCCGCACTGGGCTTAAGCCGCAGCTATACCTTTGTGCATATCATTATGCCGCAGGTCTGGCGCCATGCGCTGCCCGGTCTCAGTAATCAGTGGTTGGTATTGCTGAAAGACACCGCATTGGTGTCGCTGATCGGCGTGCAGGATTTAATGCGACAGGCGGAATTAATCAATACCAACACGCATCAGCCTTTTACTTGGTATGGTTTCGCCGCATTGATTTATCTAGCGGTGACGCTGGTCAGTCAGGTGATTATCCGTCAACTGGAGCGGCGCTTTACCCGTTTTGAGCGAGGTACGGAATAATGATTCACGATTATTTTATGACTATCGCGCAAGGGATTCCTACCAGCCTGCTGCTCACCGTCGTGGCGCTGGCGATTGCGTTTGTGCTGGCGGTCGGTTTAACCTTTCTGCTTTCCATGCAAAACAAGCTGCTGAAAAGTGCGGTCAATATTTACCTGACATTATTTACCGGCACGCCGTTATTGGTGCAGTTCTTTTTGATTTATTACGGCCCCGGTCAGTTTCAATGGGTGGTGAACAGCCCGTTCTGGTCGTTGCTGTCCAACGCATGGTTCTGTGCGATGCTGACGCTGGCGTTAAACAGCGCGGCTTATTCGGCGCAGTTATTTCACGGTGCGGTGAAAGCGATCGCCAAAGGACAATGGGAAAGCTGCGCCGCGCTGGGGTTGAGCCGCTGGCAAACCTTAAAAATTCTGATTCCTTATGCCTTAAAGCGTGCGCTGCCGTCATACAGCAACGAAATTATTCTGGTGTTCAAAGGCACTTCGCTGGCCTCGACCATTACCATTCTGGATATTATGGGCTATGCCAGACAGCTTTACGGAACGGAATATGATGCGCTGACCATTTATGGCATCGCCGGCGTGATTTATCTGCTGATTACCGGCATCGCCACCTTGCTGCTGCGTCAGCTGGAACGTCGCGTGCTGGCGTTTGAGCGGCTGGAAGTAGAGAAAAATTAACCGCTTATCACTGTCTGAAAATAGAAAGATTTCCTCCTTTGGGCTGGAAATCTTTTTTTATGTCAAAAAATATTCTTGTTTGCGAGCAGAACTTTTCCGCGACTTTCCCGTCTAACTCGGTGCCCAAAACCATTCTAAAGGACACTTTAATGTACTCATTTAAAAAATCTTGCGGACCGCTTTATCCGATTATTGTTTTTTTCTGTCTTAATTTGCTCATACTTTCTTTAAGCCGTCTCGGCTTGTCGTTGTGGCAGGCGCAGCGGGTCGAGGCGGTTGACGGTTGGCTGCCGCTGTTGCTGCAAGGCGTACGAATTGATATTGCCGGTTTGTGCTGGCTGTTTTCCGTCGCCATTATTGTGGCCTGTCTGTTTTCCGGGGCGGGCAAAGCGGGGCGTGCCGCCGGCTTTTTCGTTCGCCTCTGGCTGACCTTAAGCAGCGTTTTTATCGTATTTATGGAGCTGTGCACGCCGGCTTTTATCGATACTTACGATTTCCGCCCGAACCGCTTATTTATAGAATATCTGGTCAGCCCGAAAGAAGTGTTTACGATGCTGGCGAACGGGCATCCGGCCGCGTTAATTTTAACGCCGATTCTGACCGCACTTTTTGCCCTGTTTTGCTGGAAACTGTCCGGCAAAGTGACGCGAAATCTGGCTTATCCGGCATGGCGCTGGCGCCCGCTGTTATTTGTGGTGGTGGCGGCGTTGACGTTTATCGGCGCGCGTTCGAGTTTTCAGCATCGCGGAATCAATCCTGCCATGGTGGCGTTTTCCTCCGATCCGCTGGTTAATTCGCTGGTGCTGAATTCCGGTTATTCGGTAATTTTTGCCATTCAACAAATGAAAGACGAAGATAAATCGTCGGAAATCTACGGTAAAATGTCGCTGGAAGAGGTGGTCGATACCTTAAAACAGGCGCGCGGCCGCCCGCAGAGCGATTATATTTCCGACACATTGCCGATGCTGACGCAAAACCGCGCGACCTATCAGGGCAAACCGAAAAATCTGGTGATTATTCTGGAAGAAAGTCTGGGCGCTCAATTTATCGGCACTTTGGGCGGTTTACCGCTGTCGCCGAATTTCGACCAACTGGCGAAACAAGGCTGGCTGTTTGACAATCTGTATGCCACCGGCACCCGTTCGGTACGCGGCATTGAAGCCGTCACTGCCGGTTTTACGCCGACGCCCGCGCGTTCGGTGGTGAAATTATCCGGCAGCCAGAACGGCTTTTTTACCATCGCCGATTTACTGGCGAAACAAGGCTATCAGACCTCCTTTATTTATGGCGGCGAAAAGCATTTCGACAACATGGCGAGTTTTTTCTATGGCAACGGTTTTCAGCAGATTATTGATGAAAAGGATTTTCCGCATCCGAAGTTTGTCGCCACTTGGGGAATGAGCGATGAAGACTTATTCGATAAAGCCGACGACACTTTCAAACGCCTGCATCAGGAGGGCAAGCCGTTCTTCAGTCTGGTATTTACCTCCAGCAATCACGATCCTTTTGAGTTTCCGGAGGGCAAAATTGAGCTGTATGAACAGCCGCAGGCCACTCGCAACAATGCGGCGAAATACGCGGATTATGCCTTGGGCTATTTCTTCAAATTAGCCAAACAGGCCGACTACTGGAAAGATACGGTCTTTCTGATTATCGCCGATCATGATTCGCGGGTGTACGGCAACAGCCTGGTGCCGATTTCGCATTTTCATATTCCGGCCTTGATTCTCGGCGACGGCATTGAGGCGAAACGGGATCCGCGTCTGGTCAGTCAGATTGATATGCCGACCACCTTGCTGTCTTTAATCGGCATCAGCGGTAATTACCCGATGCTCGGCTACGACCTCACCCAACCGGCCGATCCGAACCGCGCCCTGATGCAATTCGACAAAACGCTGGCTTATATGCGCGGCGATCAGGTGGCGATTTTACAGCAGGAACAACCGGCGCGCGGGTTTATTTACAATAACCGCACAGGCGAGCTGAGCAGCGCGGATATTCCCGAACAAATCAAAAAAGAAGCCTTAGCCTATGCGTTATGGGGTAGTTATGCCTATAAACAACGCCTGCACAAAACGGAAGAGATGAAAAAATAATACGGGCAAAAGTGCGGTGAAAAAAGTTAAACTTTTACCGCACTTTTGCTGTGAGCCGTGTTTAGTGCTTCTGCATTAATTGGGCTCGGTATTCGGAAGGTGAATAGGCCGTTTCTTTACGGAAAACCGTGGAAAAATAATTACTGTCTTCATAACCGCACTTTATGGCGATTTCCGTGATGGAAAGTTGCGTGTTTCTGAGTAATGTCATGGTTTGACATAAACGTAGCCGTTGTAAATATTGGCCGATGGTCATATGAGTCTGTTGTTTAAACAGTCTGCGTAATGAGCTGGCGGAAAGGTTGTTTTGGCCGCAGAAATTTTCCAGATTAAATGCGGTGTCAATATGCTGTGAAAGTGCGGTGAATAATTTGTCCATTTTCTGTTCATCGGAATCCTGCACTGTTTCTGTGTAACTGTATCTGTCCAACAGTAAAATCAGTTGGGTAAATAATGTTTCCGCCAGATAAATGGAAGATTGATTGGTTTTTTTAGATTCTGCTTCCAATTGTGCCACTAAGGCTTGAAGCTCCTGCAGACAGGATAAATTGATTCTGGTGTGGCGTTGTTGCTCGGTGAGCCGTTCATCGGGCAGATAGTCGAATAAAATATTATTCGGCGTGAGTTTTTCCCGGCGATAGAGAATATTGTCCAGTTTTAGCTGATCGACCGTTTCGTAAGCATGCACGTCGCTATGATTAATATACAGCACATCGCCGGCGGTAATCGGGTAAACCCGGTTATTCCAGACGTGAATGCCATTTCCGGCACAAACAATAACAATTTCGTCAAAGTCATGATTGTGCAGTGGAAAATAATCCTGATTATGACGACGTTCTATCGTAATCGGGTTTTCTTCAGCAATGAAATAATTACTATGAGATAAAGTCATCGGTGTTTTCATTTCACATTGCTCTTAGTGCTTTCGGGTTGATCATAAATTCGTTTTTGAAACAGGTGGCAAAATAGCCGCTGTCGTTAAAGCCGCATTGATAAGCAATATCCGTAATGTTTTTATCTGTATAACGTAATTGGTAGTAAGCCTCGGCGAGCTTTAATTTAGTCACATAGTGTTGCGGGCTGCAGCCGGTATTATTTTTGATATAGCGGTGCAGGGAGCGCAACGGAAGATCAAATTGTTGTGCTAATGATTCCCAGTTGATTTCTTCTGTAAAGTTATGTTTCAGCCACTGTAACAATTGCTGAATTTTTCTTTCCGTATTACCAAAGCCTTCAATAGCATATTGATGTTTTTGTAAAAAAGAAAGTATTCGCAGCAATAAGCATTCTTTTTGCAAGGAGTTATCCGTTTCTTTTTCCAGTCGTTCCAGCAGATTTTTCAATGTGTGCAATGCTTTTCGATTAATACATTGGCTACCGTTATTGTTGGTTTTAATGGCGTTTATCACCTGACTGATATTGGCGATATACTGAAAATCATAGGATTGAAATAAAATATTGGCGATATACTGAAAATCATAGGATTGAAATAAAATATTGGTGAGATACAGATTATCGACATTTTCATAAAGATGATGATCTTTTGCATCAATATATAAAATCATCCCCTGTCGTAATGTCTGTGGGTAACCGTTGATAATATGTCTGCCGTTGCCTTGGCTAACGATAACGATCTCATCGAAATTATGTGTATGCTCGGGGAAGTTCTGTTGCGGAGTGCGAGGTTCAACCGTAAGCGGTTGTTCTTTCGCGACGAAAAATTCTGATGCTAGTAGAGTAAGAATCATTGCTCGTCTCCTATGCAGCAAATTCATGAAACTATTTTATTGAATTTCGCGCTGCAAGATCTTGAATTTTTGCGCAGTAAAAGGCGAAGGCGGATCAAATTTTTAAGGAAACCGCGCTAATATTCAAATTTGTGATAGGGATCACATCAAAGTTGAAAATATTGCCACAGGTTTGGAAATTGTGGCAGCCATTCTCAGGTTTCTCATCGGCAAGATACCTAAACTGTAGCTGACTTACAGTGAAAGGAGCATTGAAGATGAGCATATTTAATATTGCAGCGATAGATCTTGGTGCATCAAGCGGTCGTGTGATGCTTGCATCTTATCAATCGGATAATGATGACATCAGTCTGCAAGAAATTCATCGTTTTAAAAATCAATTACAGCAGAAAGAAGGACACAGTTGCTGGGATTTGATGTACCTGGAACAGGAAATTATTACCGGATTGCAAAAGATTGTGGATGCGGGTACGGCGTTACACAGTATTGGTATTGATACCTGGGGTGTGGATTATGTGTTGCTGGACGAACAGGGATGTTTGGTCGGACCGGCTTATGCGTATCGTGATGCCCGTACGGAAGGCGTGATGGCCGGTGTAATACAGGCGCTGGGAAAAACGGTAATCTATCAGAAGACCGGTATTCAGTTTTTAAGCTTTAATACCTTGTACCAGCTTAAAGTGATGGTAGATGAAAAGCCGGAGTGGTTATTGAAGGTACGGCACTTCGTCATGCTTCCCGACTATCTTAATTACCGTTTAACCGGCAGTCTCAATCAAGAATATACCAATGCAACGACAACTCAGCTGGTTAATGTCAATACCGATAACTGGGATACTGATTTGTTGGATTATCTGGGATTGCCGCATAGTTGGTTCGGCGAGATTCGCCACCCCGGTCATCAAGTCGGCGAATGGCACTATCAGTCGGTGAACGTGCCGGTTATGTCAGTAGCCAGTCATGATACGGCAAGTGCGGTCATTTCTGCGCCGTTATCTGATGAACAGGCGGCGTATCTCTGTTCCGGAACTTGGTCTTTAATGGGCTTAGATACCGAACGGGTTTGTAATAATGAATTTGCCATGAATATTAATATCACCAATGAAGGCGGTATTGACGGGCATTATCGCGTATTAAAGAACATTATGGGGCTTTGGCTGTTTAACCGGTTATGCAGTGAACGTCAGGTGACGGATATTGCCGAACTGATATGTCAGGTTCAGATGCAAACGGCATTTCGCAGCGTAATTAACCCTAATGCGGACTGTTTTCTGAATCCTCCTTCAATGGTGGAAAGTATTCAGCAATATTGTTATCGGCACCATCAACCGATTCCCCTCACTACTGCGCAGTTAGCGCGTTGTATTTTCGATAGCCTTGCCATGTTATACCGTCAGGTTTTTGAGCAACTTGCCACATTACAACAAAAACCAATCAGTTGTTTACATATTGTTGGCGGTGGTAGTCAGAATGCGTTTTTAAATCAGCTTTGTGCGGACGTATGCAACGTTAATGTAGTCAGTGGCCCTGTTGAAGCTTCCGTACTGGGGAATATAGGTTGTCAGTTAATGGCATTGGATCAAATTAAAAACGTTCGTGCATTCAGAAATATCGTGAGCAAAAAATTTCCGCTTAAATATTTCTATGCAAATCCTCAATCGCTTGAAAATACTGATTTTAATCAGCAATGGCAGGCATTTAATCAGTTCAACTAATCAGGGAGAACCATATTATGACAATGGTAAATCAAACGTATCAACTTGCGAAACAACAATTTGCCGATATCGGCGTAGATACTGAAAACGCAATGGCATTACTGGATATACTGCCGATTTCAATGCATTGCTGGCAGGGGGATGATGTCGGGGGATTTGAATCCGTAGGCAGTAGCTTAACCGGCGGAATTCAGGCGACCGGCAATTATCCGGGGAAAGCTCGGACTCCGCAAGAACTGCGCGCGGATTTAGAGGCGGCTTTTTGTTTGATTCCGGGGCCGAAACGCTTGAATCTGCATGCTTCCTATCTGGAGGCGGACATGAAAGTTGAACGGAATGAAGTTAACCCCGAGCATTTTGTTAATTGGGTGAATTGGGCAAAGAAGCAACATTTGGGTTTAGATTTTAATCCGACCTATTTTTCGCATCCGCTCAGCACTGACGCGACATTAACACATCAAAACAAAGAAATCCGTGATTTTTGGATTGAACACGGCAAAGCCTGTCGCAAGGTTTCGGAATATTTTGGTAAAGAACTTGGTACCCCTTCTGTTATGAATATCTGGCTGCCTGACGGTAGCAAAGATTTGGTTGTGGATAAAGTTGCCCCAAGACAACGTTTAGTGGAATCTCTGGATGAAATTATGCGTGAAAAAATTGATCCGAAATATCATTTAGATGCCGTGGAAAGCAAATTATTCGGTATCGGTGTTGAATCTTATACTGCGGGTTCTAATGAGTTTTATGTGGCATATGCGACTTCCCGTCATACTGCGTTATGTTTGGATGCCGGACACTATCATCCGACTGAAGTCATTTCGGACAAAATTTCGGCATTGCTACCATTTATTCAACATTTGTTATTACATGTCAGCCGGCCTGTTCGCTGGGATAGCGATCATGTTGTGCTGCTGGATGATGAGACGCAGGCGATCGCAAATGAAATTATTCGCCATAAATTATTTGAGCGGGTTCATATCGGTCTGGATTTTTTTGATGCTTCCATTAATCGTATCGCCGCTTGGGTTATCGGTGCTCGCAATATGAAAAAAGCATTATTGCGAGCGCTGCTTGAACCAACTCCGACATTGATTGATGCAGAAAATGCGCGAGATTTTACAACCAGACTGGCATTACTGGAAGAACAGAAATCACTGCCTTGGCAGGCTGTATGGGATATGTATTGTGAACGTCACAATGTGCCTGTAGGCAGCCGTTGGTTAAATGATATTCGTCAGTATGAAGCAAATGTACTAAGTCAACGTTAATTCAAGGGGGCTCAAATGCAGAGTATTTTAAATTCTTGGTTTGTCCGGGCAATGGTAAAAGCAACTTGTGATATGTGGCGAAAAGGCTGGGATGAACGCAATGGCGGAAATATTAGTTTACGTCTATTAGATGATGATATCGCCTCTTTTGCCTCAGATTTTTATGTGGAGCCCCGTCATGAGCCTTTAACTCAGGATGTTTCCGTGTTAGCCAATCATTACTTTATTGTTACCGGCTCCGGTAAATTTTTCCGTAATGTCGAATTGGATCCTGCGGATACGTTAGCCGTAATTAAAGTCGATGAACAGGGTAAAGGTTATTACATTATGTGGGGGTTGATAAATGGCGGAGTACCGACTTCAGAACTGGCTGCTCATTTGCAATCCCATATTGTGCGTATGCGGGTGAGCGGCAATCATGATCGGGTTGTTATGCATTGCCATGCGACCAACCTGATTGCATTGACTTATGTACTGGAATTAAAAAGCGAAGTCATTACTAAAGAATTATGGGAAATGAGTACTGAATGTTTGGTGGTTTTCCCGGATGGTATCGGCGTATTGCCTTGGATGGTTCCGGGAAAAGACGAAATTGGCTATGCCACAGCGCAGGAGATGGCAAAACATTCTCTTGTACTGTGGGCATTTCACGGCGTATTTGCTACGGGAGCCACTTTAGATGACGCGTTTGGGTTAATCGATACTGCGGAAAAATCAGCGGAAATCGCGGTAAAAGTGCTTGCGATGGGGGGAAAACGGCAAACCATCAGCAATGAACAATTTAAATTACTGGCGGCACGTTTTGATGTGGTACCGATGGAAGGTACGTTATAAATGAACAATGCTTCAATCCCTTCATCGGGATTGAGCCGAATTTTATAAAGGAATTAGAGGAGAAATATTATGAGTGGTTCGATTCTATTAGGTATTTTCTGGCATTTTATCGGTGCAACATCGGCAGCCTGTTTCTATGCGCCGTTGAAAAAAGTCGCCGGCTGGTCATGGGAAACTATGTGGGCAGTTGCAGGGTTGTTTTCCTGGATTTTATTACCCTGGTCGATTAGCTATTTTCTGTTGCCTGATTTTTGTAATTATTATGCATCTTTTAGCAGCAGTGTGTTAATTCCGGTTTTCTTATTTGGCGCCATGTGGGGAATCGGAAATATCGGTTACGGGTTAACTATGCGTTATCTCGGAATGTCAATGGGGATCGGTATCGCTATCGGTATCACTTTAATTGTCGGTACATTAATGACACCGATCATTCAGGGACGCTTTGGAGACCTGATTGCTTCAACCGGTGGAAAAATGACGCTGCTGGGGGTGATTGTTGCCGTTATCGGTGTTGCCGTCGTGTCCTATGCCGGTCTTTTAAAAGAAAAAGCAATAGGAATTACGGCAGAAGAATTTAATCTGAAAAAAGGTCTATTGCTTGCCGTTATGTGCGGTATTTTTTCTGCCGGTATGTCTTTTGCTATGAGCGCGGCTACACCGATGCATGAGACGGCGGCTGAATTAGGTGTTGATCCGTTATATGTGGCATTACCGAGTTATGTGGTGATTATGGGAGGCGGTGCGCTTATTAATTTAGGCTATTGTTTTATCCGCTTGGCAATTAAACCTGAGTTATCGTTTAAAAAGGATATGCATATAGCAAAAGGCTTGTTAAGCAGCAATCTTTTATTCTCCGCATTAGGCGGCGTTATGTGGTATTTCCAGTTTTTCTTCTATGCCTGGGGGCATGCCAATATCCCGGCTGAATACGGCTTTATGAGCTGGATGTTACATATGAGTTTCTATGTCCTCTGTGGCGGTATTGTCGGACTGGTTTTAAACGAATGGAGAAACACAGGCGTAAAACCGACCCGGGTGTTATGTATCGGTTGTTTAATTATCGTATTAGCGGCCAATATCGTAGGTTTAGGCATGGCGAGCTAATATTTTCATACCATTTGATTAAGGAATATTATTATGTTGAAAAAAGGTTTTGTTATGCAGGTAAATCCTGATTGTCATGATGAATATAAAAAACGCCACGATGAAATTTTCCCTGAATTAGTGACCGAACTAAAAGTGCATGGTGCACATCATTATTCTATTTTTTTGGATAAAACGCGTAATTTACTCTTTGCATATGTAGAACTAGAGGATGAAGCCCGTTGGAACGCGATGGCCAAGACGGCGGCCTGTCAGCGATGGTGGGCATTTATGCGTGATATTATGCAGTCTAATCCTGATAATAGCCCGATTTCTGAAGAGCTGGAGCAAGTATTTTATCTGGAATGACGGTAGATTATCTATCATTAATAACAGTGCGTTACTAAAAGCGGATCTGGGCTAACGCTGCCACCACGCGGCGATGCCGATGACGAGTGAAAAGACTGTCAACCAGAATAGATGGATTTTTACGCTCTTTCGGTTGATTTCCTGATTGTGCAGGCGGCGTTGTGCCAGTTTTTGGCGGTAAAGCGCCAGATCTTTTTCCTGAAAGGAGAAACCGCAGTGCGGGCAGAGCGGGGCGCTTTGGCTGATTTTGCGGCGGCATTCGGGGCAACGGTGTAAGGCCATATTTTCCTTTTAAATATGAAATGACTGAGAAAATGACAAATCTTCTTTTTTACCGTTAGTAATGGTCAGTTGAAAAGAACATTTGTCGGCGCGGGTAACAGAGTCGGTAAATTCCATAATGGTGCCGTCTTCCAGATAATAGGTCAGCTGAATATGAAATCCCGCCGCACCTTTTTTCGATTCCAATAATTTCGCGGTTTTCGGATTATCAATCAAAATCGCGTTAATGGTCGAATTAGCATATTTCGGGCTGAGCTGGTAGATTTTTTCCTGCACATTGAACAAAGAGCGGTGCTCAAAATTAATTTTTTCAATGCCCTGACACAGATAATAAGGCATATAGGCGATATCCAGCGAAACCGGAATATTATCGGCTTTTCTCACCCGGGTGAGGCGGAAGACTTTTTGGCTTTTGTCCGTCAGTTTCAGTTTTTCCATGATCTCATCCGTAGGGTCGATAACTTCACAGCCGACAATCGTGGAGGACGGCTCTAAACCCAGCGCCATGATACTTGGAGTAAAATAGAACAGATTATTGATATTAAACTGAATTTTTTCTTTCGCCACGAAAGTGCCTTTACCGCGGATACGAATGATCACGCCTTTTTCATACAACCCGTTCATTGCCTGACGCACCGTGGTGCGGCTGATATCGAATAACTGACAGATTTCATTTTCAGAAATCATTTTATCGCCTTCTTTGAAGGTGCCGATCCGGATTTGGGCGACGATGTAATTTTCAAGCTGTTTATAAAGCGGTATGTCGCTGGTATAGTTCAGGATGAAATGATCTTTAAAATGTTGATAAATATCGGTCATTGGCGTTTTTCATGTATTGGCAAAGTCAAAGGGACAGCGCTTATTCTATCCCTTTATGACGCATAAATCATCTTTTCAGCTTAAAATAAATAGCTTATTTCATTATAGTTTTGCACGTTCAGACAATCTTTCTGCGGCAGAAGATCATCATGTTTATCTATCAGAATCACAGCGGTCGGTTTTTTGCAATGCGACGGCTGTATTCTGATCCGGTGAATAAATAAGTAATGGTTGGCGGCGTAGGAATGTGCGATGTGCTGCAGGATCTCGTCGTCGGTATGTACAATGGCGATTTTATCGCGGATATTCAGTACCGCGAGTTTGCGTTCAATGTCGGGCAGTTGCGCAATATCCTGCGCCGGCACGAATATTCTGATGTTATCACCGCCGATTTTAGCCAGAAATTCAGGAAAACCGGGAACAAACGAAGCGGTGGAGCAGTTGAGGTTGTTATCCAGCAGAATGGCATTGACGTCAAAAAGATATAATGTGTTGCGTTTCATCTGAGTTTCCTTATTTAGATTGTGTTGATTGAGTTGTATCATACAACTAAAGCAATATGACGTAAATAAGAAAATGCAAAAATATTTTCCGCACTATCAATAAATGGTTTTAATCGTGTTAATTAATGAAGTATATCAATGGATTATCAGCTTTATGACGCGTCATGGCGGCGGATCTAAACGCCGCGCGGCGTTTAGATCTCGTTTGCGATGGTAAAAGTGCGGTGGTTTTTTCGTCAGTTTTTGTTTTTAACAATACAAATACACCGCCTGATAGGGTTTTAAGGTGATTGTGGTGTCGAACTGAACAGGCTCGGGATAATTGTTCATTAAATTTCGCCAGTTGTTTTGCCGTAATGCCGCAGGCAAGGTGCAGACATCCTGCCGGTCGCTTAAATTCGCCAATACCAGCAAGGTATGCCCGTCGGCCTGACGCTGATAACACCATAGCGACGGATGAGTCGGGTTCAGATCCTGATAATCGCCGTCCGTGAAAATCGGATATTGTTTGCGCAGGCGGATAAGGGTTTGATAGCAGTAAAAGACCGAATTTTTATCCGCTAACGCGTTTTCCACATTAATCTGCGGATAGTTTTCCGCAACGCTGATCCAAGGCGTGCCGTTGCTGAATCCCGCTTGTGCGGCGTTTGACCATTGCATCGGCGTGCGGCTGTTATCGCGCGATTTTTGTGCCAGAATCTTTAGAATCAAGGCTTCTTCAATACCTTGCTGCTTTAGCTCGTGATATGCGTTCAGGCTTTCCACATCGCGATATTGCTCGATTGTGCGGAAATTCGGATTGGTCATGCCGATTTCTTCGCCCTGATAAATATAAGGCGTGCCTTGCATGCCGTGCAGCAGCATCGCCAGCATTTTCGCCGAGACATTATGCCGTGCGCCCTCATCGCCGAAGCGCGATACAATGCGCGGCTGGTCGTGATTGCACCAGAACAGGGCGTTCCAGGCGCGGTTATGCATCCCTTGCTGCCAATAGTTGAAAATGGCTTTCAGCTGAACATAATCCGGCTTGGCGTAAGTCCATTTTTCGCCGTTCGGGTAATCCACTTTCAAATGATGAAAATTAAAGGTCATGGAAAGCTCGCTGCCGGCCAGATTGGCATATTGCTGGCAATGTTCAAGTTTGGTGGAGGACATCTCGCCCACGCTCATTAAGCCGAACGGTGTCAGGGCATGTTTATTCAAGTCCTGTAAATAATGGTGAATTTTCGGCCCGTCGGTGTAGAAACGGCGGCCGTCGCCTTCGTTGTCGTCGGCATATACCGCCGGTTTGGAAATCAGATTAACCACATCCAGGCGCAGACCGTCCACCCCTTTCTGCGCCCAGAAACGGCAAATATCGTACAGTTCCTGTCGCAGTTTGGGATTTTCCCAATTGAGATCCGCCTGCTCCGGCGCGAACAGGTGCAGATAATATTTTTGCGCTTTGTCCGACCATTGCCAGGCGCTGCCGCCGAATTTGGACGCCCAGTTGGTAGGTTGCTCGCGCCAGAGGTAATAATCGTGATAATCGCTGTGCGGATCTTCGCCCTGTTTAAACCACGGGTGTTGCGTCGAACTGTGGTTAAATACCATATCCATGATAATGCGGATGTGGCGCCGGTGCGCTTCGGCGACCAGTTGTTCAAAATCCGCCATGCTGCCGTAACTGGGATCGATATTGCGGTAATCCGCGATATCATAACCGTTGTCGATTTGCGGCGAAACGTACATCGGCGTCAGCCAAATGCCGTCGATACCGAGCTGCTGCAAATAATCCAGCCGCCGGATGATGCCTTGAATATCGCCGGTTCCCGTGCCGGTGCTGTCTTGAAAGGATTTCGGATAAATCTGATAGATCACCCCGTTTTTCCACCAGTCTGCGTGCATATTATGTTCCTTAAATCGGTTGATAGTCAGTAAAAAGTGCGGTGGTTTTTTCTTCCGTTTTTTGCACCGCACTTTATGCCGGCAGTGCGGCTATTCGATTTCGCCTTGCAGCGCTTTGCGTTTGTACATCGCCATGGTCAGTAACAGCGGAACGAGAATCGCCACCAGCATCGCCAGCGCGAACACGCCCCAAAATTGATGCTGAATGGACAAAATCCCCGGCAGACCGCCGACTCCGATACTGCTTGCCAGCACGCCGGCTAAACCGCATACCAGCGCCGCACAGGCGGAGCCGATCATGGCGCATAACATCGGGAAACGGTATTTCAGGTTAATCCCGTACATCGCCGGTTCAGTTACGCCTAAATAGGCGGATAACGCCGCCGGCAGCGCCACTTCGCGCACTGACGCTTTTTTGTTCATGAACAGTATGGCAAGCACGGCGGAGGCCTGCGCGATATTTGACAGCGCAATAAGCGGCCACACCGGCGTGCCGCCCATGTTTTGAATCATCTGCATATCGATGGCCAGCGAAGTCTGGTGTACGCCGGTGACCACCAACGGCGCATACAGAAAACCGAACAGCGCCGCGCCTATCGGGGCGAAGCTGCCGGTCATGGCGTGTCGTACCACAAAGGCGACGCCGTTGCCGATTTCGCGTCCGAGCGGGCCGATAATGGTGTGCGCCAGAAATACCGCCAGAATAATCGATACCACCGGCACGATAATCAGGTTGAGAAAATCCGGCACGATTTTGTTCATCGCCCGTTCAATATAAGACAGGGTTAAGCCCGCCATAATGGCCGGGATTACCTGTGCCTGATAGCCGACTTTTTCAATGGCGAACCAGCCGAAATCCCAGCTTTCCGGCAGCTGCACACCTAACGCATAGGAGTTCATTAATTGTGGTGAAATCAGCGTGATACCAAGCACAATGCCGAGGATCGGCGAGGTGCCCATTTTGCGCGCGATAGACCAGCAGATACCCACCGGCAGGAAATGGAAAATCGCCTCGCCGATAAGCCAGAGGAAACTGTGAATGCTGGCCCAGAAAGGGCTGGTCTCGGTTAAGGTTTTGCCGTCGATCATCGCAATATCGCCGATAACGTTGCGGAAACCTAAAATCAGACCGCCGCTGATTAAGGCCGGCAGTAACGGAATAAAAATATCCGCCATATGCGAAATCAGACTTTCGTACCATTTTTGATTTTGGCGGGCGGCGGCTTTCACCTGTTCTTTGTCCACGCTTGCCAAACCGGTTTTTTGCAGCAGGATGTTGTAATAATCGCCCACTTCCTGACCGATAACCACTTGATATTGTCCGCCGGTCGAGAAATTTGCTTTAACCATCGGCAGGGTTTCCAGGCCTTTGCTGTCGATTTTGCTTTCGTCATGTAATACAAAACGTAAGCGGGTAATGCAATGGGTGACCGTCGCGATATTTTCGCGCCCGCCGATATATTCGATTAATTTATCCACATTGTGCGGATTAATAGGTTGTTTCGCCATGGGAACCTCGATGCCGGGTGGTGAGATGATAAAAATTAAGCAGATTATAAAAGGTTCTGATTTTTTAGCAATGGGAACGTTCCCAATTTGTTGTCGTTTAGTGTGATGTTGATCACATTTCTTTAAAATAACCGTCATGGCAACGCGCAGACTTCGGCGAGCCGTGCTTTTTCTGAGAGGTAAAGTGCGGTGGTTTTTTATCCTGTTTAGTGATTGTTTAAGCGCGGCGCTTTGGTTAGACTTAGCATTGATTAATAACAAAGGAAATAGCATGAACATCAGTCAGGCAGCAGCAAAAACCGGGTTATCGGCCAAGCAGATTCGTGATTATGAGAAAGCCGGATTACTGCCGAAAACCCAACGTACGGCAACCGGTTACCGCGCGTACTCGGCGCAGGATCTCACCCGTTTATCCTTTATCAGCAATGCGCGTAAAGTCGGTTTTTCATTGCATCAGATTACGCAACTGCTGAAATTAAACGACGATCCGCATCGCACCAGTCGCGAAGTAAAAGCCCTGACTGAACAGCATATTCTTGAACTGCAAGAAAAAATCGCCGATTTGCAGAACATGCTCAAATTACTGCAACGCTGGCATTGTTCTTGTAAAGGCAACGACAGCCCGGATTGCTCGATTTTAATGGGACTGGGTAAAGGCGAATCGTCATAATGCCGCATAACGGGCGTTCGTATGATAAAAGCGGCGGAAGTGCCCGCCGACTTATCAAACCGCAACGCCCGCGAGCTTACCGGCAAAGATGTAGCGCCTGTTTGACGAAACACGAATCGAACTCCCCACCGTTTTAATCGACCGAGACAGTGCCTGAACGGTTAAAGCATGCTGCATGTCGGTGCAGCATGTTTTTTCTCTAAGGTGATTGCTTATCTTATTTCAATACTTTCCATGCTCTGTAGCCGTAAATGGCGATAATGACAAAGCAAATCAGCGGGAGGATGAAGGAGAAATTGACCGCCGGCATGCCCAGTACTTCGCCTTGGTCAATGATAATGCCCTGCAGCGGCGGCATCAGTGCGCCGCCGACAATTGCCATTACCAGCCCCGCCGCACCTAAGGTGGATTCTTCTTTTAAGCCGTATAACGCGATGCCGTAAATGGTCGGGAACATCAGCGACATAAAGCCGGAGGTTAAAATCAGGCAGTATAATCCCCAGATCCCGTCGATAAACATCACGCCCAGAATGCTGAAGAAACCGCCTAAGGCAAATAAGTACAGCATGAGTTCCGCTCTTAAGAATTTCATGATACTGGTGCTGATAAAGCGGCTGGTAATAAACAGCGCCATGGCGATAATGTTATAATTCTGCGCTTCCGCTTTGGTAAAACCTAAACGTTCCGCATACTGAATAATAAACGTCCAGCACATAATCTGTACGCCCACATAGAACACCTGCGCGATAACGCCTTCGCGGTATTTGGCGTTTGCGTATAAACGGTTGAAAGAGGTTTTAAAACTGATTGGCGTGCCTTCTTCCACTTTGGTTTTCGGCATTTTGTATAAGGCGATAATCAGCATGACGACCAGCACCACCAGACCGACAACCAGATAAGGATTGCGGATAATTTCCAGATCATGCGTGCGTACGGCGGCTTTTTCCGCTTCGGACAGGGTGGTGAAGATCAGATTACCGGTCGCATCGCGTTTGTCGGATTCCAGACTGGTCAGCACGATTTGTGAGGCCACAAACATCCCGGTGATGGAACCGAGCGGGTTAAAGGATTGTGCCAGATTCAAGCGTCGGGTTGCGGTTTGCGGATCACCCATGGAAAGAATATAAGGATTGGCGGTGGTTTCCAGAAACGCTAGGCCGAAGGTCAGAATATATAAAGAAAGCAAAAAGTAAGTAAATTCTTCATATAACGCGGCCGGATAGAATAAAAATGCGCCGACGGCATATAACGCCAGCCCGAGTAGCACGCCGGATTTATAGCTGTAGCGGCTGACAAAAAGTGCGGCGGGAATTGCCATCGTTCCGTATCCGCCATAAAAGGCGAACTGCACTAACGCCGCTTCGGAGGCGGGAATTTCCATCACGGTCTGAAACACCGCCACCATCGGGTTGGTGATATCGTTTGCAAATCCCCACAGGGCGAACAAACTGGTAATTAAAATAAAAGGGACAACAAATTTCTTTTCAAGTACTTTGGCAGTCATAACATGTTCCTTCTTTCAATGATGTGAGCGGAAATAATGTGCCGCGTGGCATTATTTTTCCTCGATTCTCAGTCCGTAAGACTTAAACTTCTCTAAAACCACCTGCATTTCTTCCGCTGGTAAGAGCGGAATCGGCTGATTGGTGGCGAGCAGCTTGATATACCAGCTTGCCAGCACTTCCACTTCGTGCGCCAGCCATAAGGCTTTATCCAGATTTTTTTCCGCCGCAATCAAACCGTGATGAGCCAGTAAAATCGCTTTGCTTTCTTTAATGCCTTGTTTGACGTATTCCGCCAGTTTATGCGTACCGAATGTGGCGTAAGGAACACAAGGAATATGATCGGTGCCGCCGACCGCAATCATGTAATGAATCGGCGGAATCGGTTTTTCCAGAATGGAGACGGCGGCGCAGTTGAGCGAATGATTATGCACCACGGCGTCCGCATCGGGGCGCGCTTCATACACCGCCAAATGAAAATGCCATTCGCTGGAAGGCAATTTACCCTCTTCGTGTTTGCCGTGTTTATCCACATAAACGATGCTGTCTTCGGTCAGTAATTCATAGGGCGTGCCGGTCGGCGTGATCAGCATGCCGTCTTTATAACGTACGCTGACATTACCGGCGGTGCCCTGATTTAATCCCAGTCGGGTCATTTCCAGACAAGTATCGATAATTTTGCGGGAGAGTGCGTTTTTATTCATGGTGAAACCTCTTATTGTTTTATTTGTGCTAACCATTGTTGATAATCGGCAGCTTGTTGAGACGGATAAATCCGCTGGGTACGCGGGTGCATCGCTTGTTGCGCCTGTTCGGGAGACGGATAAACGCCCACACCGGCAAAGGTGAACATGGCGGCACCGAGCACGGTGCTTTCCGCCACATCCACAATATCCAGCGGAAGATTTAAAACATCGGCGCGGATTTGATTCCATAGCGGGTTTTTCGACCCGCCGCCGACACACAGCAGGCTTTCCGCCTGAAAACCGCTGACCTGTTGCAAAACGTTTAAGCCGTTTTTCAGCTGTCGCGCCATATATTCCAGCGCGGCGCGATAAAGCTGACCACGGGTATTGTGCATTGACAGGCCTAAAATCTGCCCCTCGCCGGATGGGTTGTCCGTTGCGGCGAAACTGCCCTGTAAACAGACGCCGTTGGCGCCGGGCGGTACCCGGCCGCCTTCTGCAATCATGGTCGGATAATATTGATCGGTGCCGGCCACGTCGGCAAACAGCAATTTGCCCATCCATTCCATAACGCCTGAACCGATCCATTGTACGGCGGGATTAAACCGGTTCGGGCGGGCATCAAATTCGGTGGTTAATCCCTGTGCCACGAATTCCCTGCGCGGCTGCGCCCGTTCGGTGCGTGCCATCAGAATTTCCCAAGTACCGGAACTGAGAACAGGCTGATGCAGACCGGCGCCGGAACCAAAAACGGCAAACTGGGTATCATGCCCGCAGGAAATTACCGGCACCGGATTTAACCCCCATTGTGCGGCAAGGGATGCGGACAGCAAACCGACGGGCTCTCCCGCATTGACCAGCGGCGGGAAATGTGCCGTTGTCAGCTCCAGCACCGACAGCACATCGTGATCCCAATCGCCGGTGGCAAGATTGGTCATCATGGAGGTGCCGGCCATGGTGCGGTCGGTGGTAAAAACGCCGGTCAGCCGCTGGCTGAGCATGGAAGAAATAAACACCCATTTGTCCATGCGCTGATAAATGTCAGGCCGCTGAGTTTTCAGCCACAGCAGTTTGAACAGGGTGTTAAAGCTGTATTGCCCGATGCCGTTACGCCGATACAGCGCCTCGACATCCAGATAGTCCGACAGCTGCGCCATCACCGGCAGCGTACGCGGGCATTTCCAGGAAATTATCGGATAAAGCGGATTTCCCTGGCTGTCGAACGGCGCGCCGTCCACCCCGAAGGTGGTGACGCCGATCCCGACAATCTGCGAGAGATCAATCTGTTTTGCTCTTAAGCCGGCGAGAGTCTGATCCGCGCAATCGGTCAGTTTTTGCCAGATTTCCGCGAAATCCCAAATATGATAATCAGGATTGTTGGCATCCGGCCGGGTGCTGTTGGCGAGATGATGAGCGGCGAGAATTTCGCCTTGCTCATTGATCGCGATGGTGCGTAAATTGGTGGCACCGCAGTCAAAAATCAGTGCAATAGCCATAAAGTTCCTCGAAAGTGCGGTCAAAATAACCGCACTTTTATAACATAATCAAAAGCGGAAGCGGGGAGTGCAATCGGTCGGTGACCGATCGCAACAGGCTTATTTATACAGCGGGCCGAAATTGGCGCAGGCGCGATAGTCCTGACCTTCTTTATCCTGACCGAAGCTGTTCCAGGTACTCGGACGGAACACGTCTTTTTCCGCCACATTGTGCATACAGACCGGAATGCGCAACATGGAAGCCAGCGTAATTAAATCCGCGCCGATATGGCCGTAAGTGGCGACGCAGTGGTTAGCGCCCCAGTTCGCCATGACCGAATAAACGTCGGTAAAGGCGCCGTTACCGGTTAAACGCGGCACGAACCAAGTGCAAGGCCAGGTTTCGTTGGTGCGTTTCATTAAGGTATCGTGAACCTCCGGCGGCAGCTCGATCGACCAGCCTTCGGCAATCTGTAACACCGGGCCGAGGCCTTTGATCAGATTCAGGCGGTGCATGGTAAACGGCATGCCGCCTTTGGTGAGATATTGAGACGAATAACCGCCGCCGCGGAAATATTCATGCACCGCCGGACACCAACGGGTATGTTCCAGACAACGTTTACCGTCTGCTTCACTGACGTCCCACACCGGCTTAATGATTGGCTTGCCGTCTTTATCCTGATGCTGACCGGTGCCGTCCAATGCCGCCGAACCGGAATTGATCAGATGAATAAACCCGCTTTGCGGCCGGAATCCGGTCACTCGTTCGACGGCGTCTTCGCTCCAGTATGTCCGCACATCGGCGAAAATCTGTGCCTGACCGGTCAGCTGGTGACCGAATAACATATTGACGCCGTTCAGGGAATCGTTTTCAGTGGCCAGAATGTACGGCGGGCGCACTCCGTTCCAGTCGTAGGTGGAATTTAATATCGCTTCCATAAAATCGCCGTTCGGCAAATGATCGGTCCAATGGCGCTGGCCTTGGAATCCGGCGGCGATGGCGTGATGGCCCAGCGCTTCTTCGCCGTAATTCAGTTCGGCAAGTTTTGGATTACCGACCATTAAATCGCGCGTGATAATCGCCATTTTCACCACGGTTTCCCATACTTCGGCGCGCCCTTCGGCATCGCGCTGGTGTGCCGGACTGTTGACATCCACGCCTTCTTTGCAATACTGTTTGACCCAGGATAAGGCTAAATCCACCTCTTCCTGATCATAGATTTTGCGATCCAGACGGCGTTTGATTTCACTCATATCCACATATTCGTTGCGCATGCCCAGATATTCCTGGAAAAACGGTTGATTGACGATAGAACCGGCGATGCCCATGGAAACCGAGCCGATGGATAAATACGCCTTGCCGCGAATGGTGGCCACCACCAGACCGGCGCGGGCGAAACGCAGCAGTTTTTCCTGTACGTCTTGCGGGATTGCGCTGTCATCGGCTTCCTGCACTTGCGTGCCGTAAATGGAAAACGCCGGCAGCCCCATTTGCGAATGGCCCGCTAAGGCGGCCGCCAGATAGACCGCACCCGGACGTTCGGTGCCGTTAAAGCCCCAAATGGCTTTCGGCATATGCGGATCCATGTCAATGGTTTCCGAACCGTAGCACCAGCACGGTGTCACCGTAATGGTTAATCCCACATTGTTTAATTTGAATTTCTCCGCACAAGCCGCCGCTTCCGCCACTCCGCCGATACAGCTGTCGGCGATCACGCATTGGACAAAACTGCCGTCCGTATGTCTGAGCTGGCTTTCTAATAAACGGGCGACGGATTGCGCCATCGTCATGGTTTGGGTTTCAAGGGATTCGCGTACGCCCAGCCGACGACCGTCGATCGTTGGACGGATACCGATTTTGACCGGATTTGCTTTGCATTGAGTCATGTTATCTCCTCGTTTTCATTGATAAGTGAAGTGAGTGTGGCTGACAAGATTATTGTTGACTAAAAGACAGCGCGGAAACAGTTTTTTTGCCGATTTGTGCTTTTTCTGTGAATCAGGTCACAAAAAAACGGTAAAGAAAAATCACAATATGACCGATTTTAGGGATTTGTTTGATAAATCGGGCATTTCGGATTGTGAAACGGAAATAGCGCGTTAAATCACGATATTTTTAATAATTATATGATAAATCAATAAACTGTTTTTAACATTGAGAATAATAAGACTAACGTCAGCCTTATGGTTTAGTGCTAAAACGGTCATAACGGTCAGTTTGTTATGACGGTTTCAGCTCCGGAATGGAAAAAGTGCGGTGAAATTAAGACAGAATTTTTGCCGGATCAGCGGCAAATTCCACAGGCAGCGTGTGATCCGACACAATCAGATCAAACTGCCCTAATTCGCCGATATACGCCTGTCGCACTTTGTGCAGCTTGGTGTGATCGAAAGCCAGAATGGCCTGTTGGGTTTTCGCCATGGCTTTGGCTTTTATTTTCGCCTCGTCAAAATTAAAGCAGGTGACGCCTTGTTTGATATCCACCCCGGCGGCGGAAATAAACGCCTTGGTGGTGCAGATGCGGTCTAATTCGCCGCTAAGGTGCAGCGGGTTAAAAAAAGAATTATGCCGCGAATAATGCCCGCC
>CCMQ01000006.1 GCA_000751835.1 Necropsobacter rosorum
TGACTGACTGACTGACTGACGTTGATTCATTTTCTATACCTTAATTATTAGAAAGACTTAACAATTTTGTTATTTTATATTGCTTTATTTTACTTGACCAGTATGTGTGAATATTAATCTTGAACTATAGAAAAATTGTTGCTTGCAGTTCTAGAAAATAATATTTATATGTTTGTGTAATGGTAAATTCATATGGAAAATATTTTGAAATTTAACCCAGTAAGAACAGAGAGCATTATTATCAGTTTTTATCGATTTTGGGGTCTTAATATAATCATTTATGCGACATCATATAGTCTGTTTTTTTACAGTCAAAATGTTCTAACTTCCTCTGCGGACAAACGAAATCTCACTTGCAACTTAGGGCTAAAAATCATATCCTAACGGCAATTTTTCCATTCTATTTCAGGTCGTATTAGGTCGTGATTATGCTCGCTAAAGCTAAATACAGAAAAGATTATAAAACCCCCGATTTTACCGTTACCGATATTTTTCTTGATTTCCAACTTGACCCACAAAAAACCGTCGTCACCGCGACCAGCCGATACCAACGTTTAAACCCGAATGCCGAGACATTGCGTTTGGACGGGCATGGTTTTCAGTTTGCGTCGGTTCGCTTAAACGGCAAAACCTTTAAAGATTACCAACAAAACAGCGAAAGTCTGGTGTTAAATTTAAGCGCGATTGACGCGGAAAAATTCGAACTGGAAGTCATCACCAATCTGGTGCCGGCGGAAAACACCTCGCTGCAAGGGCTGTATCAGTCGGGCGAGGCGCTGTGTACCCAATGCGAAGCGGAAGGATTCCGTCAAATCACCTATATGCTGGATCGACCGGATGTATTGGCGCGTTATACTACCAGAATCACCGCCGACAAAAAGCAATATCCTTATCTGCTGTCCAACGGCAACCGGGTGGACGGCGGCGAAACCGAAGACGGGCGGCATTGGGTGGAATGGCATGATCCTTTCCCTAAACCCAGTTACCTGTTCGCGCTGGTGGCGGGCGATTTCGATTTACTGCAAGACCGTTTTATCACGAAAAGCGGCCGGGAAGTGGCGCTGGAGCTTTATGTGGATCGCGGTAATCTGAACCGTGCCGGCTGGGCGATGCAGAGCCTGAAAAAGGCGATGAAATGGGACGAGCAGCGCTTTGATCTGGAATATGATTTGGATATTTATATGATCGTGGCGGTGGATTTCTTCAACATGGGCGCAATGGAAAATAAAGGATTGAATATTTTCAATGCCAAATATGTGCTGGCGAATCCGCAAACCGCGACGGATGATGATTATCTGGCGATCGAAAGCGTTATCGCACACGAATATTTCCATAACTGGACGGGAAACCGGGTCACTTGCCGTGACTGGTTTCAGTTAAGCCTGAAAGAAGGGCTGACCGTGTTCCGCGATCAGGAATTTTCTTCCGATACCGGTTCAAGAGCGGTTAACCGGATTAATAACGTGAAATTTTTACGCACTGCACAGTTCGCCGAAGACGCCGGCCCGATGTCCCATCCGATCCGGCCGGAAAAAGTGATCGAAATGAATAATTTCTATACCATGACGGTTTATGAAAAAGGGGCGGAAGTGATTCGGATGATGCATACCTTGCTGGGGGAAAAAGGCTTTCAGGCGGGGATGAAACGGTATATTGCGGAAAATGACGGCAAGGCCGCCACCTGCGAAGATTTCGTTTCAGCCATGGAACAGGCTTCCGGCGTGGATTTAACCCAATTCCGGCGCTGGTACAGTCAGTCCGGCACGCCGGAGCTGACGGTGAGTGACAGTTATGATGAAAAACAGCACATTTATCGTTTGCACGTTTCGCAAATGACACCGCCGACCGCGGATCAAATGGATAAAGTGAATCTGCATATTCCGCTGAAAATCGCATTATATGATGAAAGCGGCATTGCTCAGACGCTACAGCACGATGGGCAGGTGGTCAGCGATGTGCTGGATGTGGTGCATAAAGATCAGACCTTTGAATTCCACAATATTTATACCCGTCCGGTGCCGGCGTTATTATGCGATTTTTCCGCGCCGGTAAAACTGGATTATGATTACAGCACCAAGCAGCTGATTACCTTGCTGAAATTTGCGAAAAATGATTTTGTGCGCTGGGATGCGGTACAAATGCTGTTCAATGCGGAGTTACGTCGTAACTTATCCCGCTATCAGCAAGGTGAGGCACTGGATTTTTCAGCGGAAATTTTAACCGCACTTTATCAGGTTCTGGCGCAGTATCAGACTAACCCGGCGTTGACCTGTCTGATTTTAACCCTGCCGAAAGAAACGGAATTTGCCGAATTGTTTAAAGTGATCGATCCGGACGGTATCAGCGCGGTACGCGATTTTATGCAGCGTACCATCGCGGATAATCTGAAAGAATTATTGCTGAGAACCTACAATCAGATTCGGCTGGAAGATTATCGCGTCGAGCAGCAGGATATTGCCTTGCGCGGGCTGCGGAATCTGTGCCTGAATTATCTGGCTTACACTTCGGTGGGCAATAATCTGGTGCATAAACATTATTCGTATGCCGATAATATGACCGATTGCCTCGCAGCGCTGAACGCCGCCACTCAGGCACAGCTGGGCTGTCGGGATAATTTGCTGGCCGATTTTGAGCAAAAATGGCAGCAGGACGGGTTGGTTATGGATAAATGGTTCGCATTACAGGCGACCCGCCCCGACGAACATAACTTATCCCATGTCGTGCAGCTGATGGATCATCCGAGTTTTAATTTTAACAATCCTAACCGGGTACGCGCGCTGATCGGCAGCTTTGTCGCTCAGAATCTGAAAGCGTTTCATGCCACCGACGGTTCGGGTTATCGCTTTTTAACCGATATTCTGATCCGTCTGAACGAGAAAAATCCGCAGGTGGCTTCGCGTCTGGTAGAACCGCTGATTCGTTTCGCGCGCTATGACGCGCAACGGCAGACTCTGATGAAACGGGCATTGGAACGGTTAAGCGAAGTGGAAAATCTGTCTAAAGATTTATATGAGAAAATAGAAAAAGCGCTGCGATAATCCGTCAGCGGCGCTGAGGATATTCTTCCCGAAAAGTGCGCGAAAATCGACCGCACTTTACAATGACATACTGCGGCGGACGTGATGTTCGCCCTTATTATCCTACGAGAGACAAACAACCATGTATTCATTAATCAGAAAAGCGATTTTTTCCCTGGATGCGGAAAATGCCCACGATTTAACCATTCAGTTGCTGAAAATCGCCGGCAATTCACCGTTAAAACCCTTGCTTAAAGCGGCTTTGGCCTGTCCGAAAGGAAACGAAAAAACGGTGATGGGCGTTCGGTTCAGCAATCCTATCGGTTTAGCCGCAGGCGCCGATAAAAACGCAGAAGCGATCGACGGTTTCGGTGCGATGGGATTCGGCTTTATTGAAGTCGGTACGGTCACGCCGTTGGCACAGGACGGAAACCCGAAGCCGCGCCAGTTTCGTTTGCCTGATGCGGAAGGCATTATCAACCGTAACGGGTTTAATAACAAAGGTATCGATTATGTGGTGGAAAACGTCAAAAGCGCCAAATATCGCGGCGTGATCGGGATCAATATCGGCAAGAATAAAGCGACCCCGATCGAAAACGGCAAAGACGATTATATTTATTGTCTGAATAAAGCCTACAATTACGCCGGATATATTACGGTCAATATTTCCTCGCCGAATACGCCGGATCTGCGCCGCTTGCAATACGGCGACGCCTTTGAGGATTTGCTGCAAAGCCTTAAAGCCCGGCAGAAGATTCTGGCGGAGCAATATAATAAATATGTCCCGATTGCGGTTAAAATCGCACCGGATTTAAACGAAGCGGAATTAGTGCAAATCGCCGACAGTCTACGGCGCCATGCCATCGACGGTGTGATCGCCACCAATACCACCGTTTCCCGTGATACCGTCTCCGGCCTGAAAAATGCCGAACAAAGCGGCGGCCTGAGCGGAAAACCGCTGCAACATAAAAGCACGGCAATCATCGCGCGCTTATATCAGGAACTTAAAGGCGACATCCCGATTATCGGCAGCGGCGGTATTGACGGCGTACAGAACGCACAGGAAAAAATCAACGCCGGCGCAGAATTATTACAAGTCTATTCCGGCCTGATCTACCACGGCCCGGCCCTGATAAAAGAGTTGGTTTTAGCGATTAAATAGCATTGTTGTGCCAAGTGCAAACGCCACTTTTTGATATATCATCATTTAATATCCCCATAAGACCGGATGGTGTTATGGGGGTTTTTATAGTTATATTATAACCGTAATATCTAAATTCCTTTATTTATAATAAGTTATTTTATTTGTTGGAAAAATACGACTGCATCCAACACCTTTACTCTAATATTTCTTCTATTTTTCTTAAAATCGAACCTGAATGTTCGTTTTATATACGAAAACGATTCTTATATCACATTCTTATTTATTTAACATCGGTAGAATCCTTACTATGCAGAATTTAACTCAGAATGAACGTCAGTTGTTTATTTTAAAACTTTTAGCTAATGAAGATATTTTTTTGTCCGCACAACGGTTAGCTGAAAAGTTTAATGTTTCTCCGAAAACAATTCGCCAGGATATTAGAAAATTAAGTAGTCTTGGTTTAGTTTCTCGCGTTCATGGCGGAATCAGAAAGAGAGAAGGTGTAAATTTAAGTTTCCAGGATATTCAATCTGCTTTTGCAGAAAGGCTAGATGAAACTTTATTCAGTTTGCATTTAGAAACTATGAATCAAAATATATTAACTAAAAATAAAATCTTAATTTTTGGTGCATTTAATATTGATATTCTTATTAAACTTACAGAGTTTCCCAAACCGAGAGATACCATATTAAGTAAGGAAACTGATTATATGATGGGAGGAAAAGGGTTTAATCAGGCTCAAGCCATATGTGCGAATAATACGGCTGTAACTTATGTCACTAAAATCGGTAGGGATCATTTTTATCGGTATGTGAAAAACTATTTAAGCTCTCGTAAAAATATGAAAAGTATTATTTTTGAATCAGAAGAATTTTCGACGGGTATGGCTGTTGTTTTAGTTCGTGAGGACGGTGAAAAAGAAATTATTGTTAATCCCGGTGCAAATCAAAAAATCAAAAAAGAAGATATCTTTTCTATCAGTGATGAGATCTTGCAGGCAGAATTTATTTCATTACAGATGGAAAACAATTTAGATGCGACAATTACTTTAATGAGTCTCGCACATCAATTGCAACGAAAAATTGTTCTTGATCCGACGCCTTTTGTACCGGAGATCCTTGACTTTTTATCAATGGTTTATTTGTTGATTCCCAATATCAGTCAGGCTGAAAAGATTACGGGTATAACCATTAAGGATGATACGGATGCGATATCGGCAGTTCAGATGATACATAAAATGGGAGTTGAAAATATCGTCTTGACGTTGGGAGAAAAAGGCGCGATTGCCTCAACAAAAGAACGCTATCAAAGATTTAGCTCTTATAAGGCAATCGTTGTAGATAAATCGGGTATTGGTGATGGCTTTAATGGCGCATTACTTTCTCGTTTAGTTGCCGGTGATGATTTGTTTACCGCGACTGATTATGCCTGTGCTTATGCATCGTTATGCATTGAACGATTCGGCGCTTCAAGTATGCCGAACGGAGAATTAGTTAAGATAAGAATGAAATAGGCTAGGTCATGTGCTTAGTTTTTTATAATCCACTCAATGAGGTGAAAGATGAAAAAGTTATTTGCTAAAACACTAATTGTAATTTCCGTCTTCTTTTCAATTAATACATTGGCGGCTTATCCCGAAAAACCGATTACGATTATTGTGCCTTGGGGAGCCGGAGGAAATACAGATACGGTGGCTCGTCTGGTTGCTAAAGGGCTACAGGAAGAACTTAATGTTAATGTCAATGTGGTTAATCGTACCGGCGGTAGCGGAGTCGTTGGACATAATGCGATTAAACAGGCTAAACCTGATGGGTACACTTTAGGGATTACCACGGTGGAAATTGCTATGATGCATCACCAGAAAATGACGGATTTGAGCTATCAGGATTATACGCCGATTGCACGTTTAGCCGTGATATCCGGAGGGATACAGGTTGCAAAAGACTCTCCTTACAATGATGTTAACGCATTACTTGTTGCTATCAAAGATAATCCGGGAAAATTGAAAGCATCTGGTAGCGGATTAAATTCTATCTGGCATTTGAATCTATTAGGTATTTTAAAAAGCGCAGGACTGGCCGAAAACAGTGTGAAATTTGTACCCTCCCAAGGGGCGAGTGCAGCTTTGCAGGAACTCGTCTCCGGTGGGATTGATTTTGTAACTTCATCGCCGGGAGAAGCGCAAAGTATGACCAATGCCGGAATGGTTAAGCATTTAGCGATTGTTAGCGCAGAGAAAAGCGCATTATATCCTGATATTCCTGTTTATCAGGAAGTGACGCCCTATAAATGGACATTAAATGCTTGGAATGTATTATCCGCACCGAAAAATCTGCCGGATGATATTCGGAAGATATTAACCAAAGCGATGGAAAAAGTTTATTCGAATGGCGAACTACAAAAATTTGCCAGCAAGCAGGGATTTGAAGTCAGCGCTTTATATGATCAAGACTTAGAAAAATTTATGATGGATGAAGATGAAAAATTCGGTAAATTGATTCTAGCCCAATAACGAACTGGAGAATGGCTCTCTTAACGGGAGCCGTTAATATATTATGGTCAGATTAATCATGCCCTTTATTTTATGTATATTCGGTTTAGTCATTTCTATTTACAGTTATAGTACCTATGGGGATTTTAATAGTTATGGCGCGGCGTTTTATCCGACAGTCATTGGTGGTTTGGTATTCTTTTTTTCTCTGGTTGATTTCGTAATGGAAATAAAAATGAAAGAACAGTATATCTTTCAGCGCTTTAATTTATTACGAGATGGTAAAACCATTTTATTAATGTGTGGTCTTGTATTTTTTTACATTTTTTGTGTCGAGTATCTAGGTTTTATTTTAACCGCTTCAATTATTTTAATTGTCTGGACATTACCGCTATTAAAAACAGGTAAAATTCTAACCGCACTTTTTCTGATTATTCTTTCTGTCGGTATTTATTATTTATTTGCCCATATTCTTTTAGTCAACCTGCCGAGTAGTATGTTCTTTAGATAGGAGGTGATATGGATATTTTAATAAACGCATTGGCATTTATCGATCTCAATGCACTTATTTCTGTGGTTATTGCCGGTTTGTTCGGGCTATTTGTCGGTTCTATTCCGGGACTTACCGCAACAATGGCAGTGGCTTTAATGGTGCCTTTTACTTTCTTTATGGAACCGATTCCCGCTTTAGCATTAATGATTTCGGTAGGCGCATCATCTATTTATGCGGGAGATATTCCCGGTGCACTGTTGAGAATTCCTGGGACACCGGCATCTGCCGCTTATGTAGAAGATAGTTATTTACTGGTCAAACAGGGCAAGGTTAACCGTGTATTGGGATTAGGTCTTGCCAGTTCGGTTATCGGCGGAGTGATTGGGACGATTATTTTAGCTGCCGCCGCACCGAATTTAGCCAGATTCGCACTAAAATTTAGCTCTTTTGAATATATGTGGCTTTCATTGTTAGGTTTAAGCTGCGCTACTTTAATTTCCAGTAAATTTATTATCAAAAGTTTGTTAACGTTGTTATTTGGCATTTTAATTTCTACGATTGGCTTTGATGAGTTTACAGGGCAAGCCCGGTTCACCTTCGGTTTAGTTTCTTTATATGAAGGTATGAGCTTCATTCCTGCAATGATTGGTTTATTCGCTATCTCCGGCGCCATAGAATATTATGCAAACCGGCATAAAACGATACAAATTAAAACATCTGATGAACTTATTCACAAAGGCTCTTTGAATATTTTTAACGGACTGGGCAATACGTTATTTAAACGTAAATTCGGTATTTTACGCAGTAGTGTGATAGGTACGTTAATCGGCGCTTTACCGGGGGCTGGTGCAGATATTGCCGCTTGGATTTCCTATGCCGTCTCGAAAAAAACGTCTCGGCATCCCGAGATGTACGGTAAAGGTGCGGAAGACGCTATTATAGATGCGTCCAGCAGTAACAATGCCAGTCTTGCCGGTAGTTGGATCCCATCGTTAGTATTTGGTATTCCGGGTGATTCTGCAGCAGCAATTATTATTGGGGTATTGTATATGAAAGATATGCAACCCGGCCCATCGCTCTTTTTATTTCAACCGGAAAAACTGTACGCAGTATTTATAATTTTTCTGATTGCCAACTTAGCTCTTATTCCTTTAGCGCTCATTGTCGTCAATTTTCTGAAAAAAATTATTCAGATTAATAAAGATATTCTTTATCCGATTATTATTATTTTCAGTATAGTTGGTGCTTACGCAATTAATAATTCTTTAGAATCTATAGTTGTAATGTTAATAATGGGAATTATCGGATATATCCTACAAAAAAATGGTTATCCGATTTCGCCAATTATTTTAGGGATGATTTTAGGACCAATGCTGGAAAGAAATTTATTAGCTTCTCTGACGAAATCTGACGGTAATTTGATTGCTTTTGTAGAAAGACCCGTATCTGCCGTCTTGGCTTGCTTTTTTCTACTTGTAATGGCATTGCAGGTGAGAGGCATAATCAAAAACTTTACAGAAAGTCATTAAATACAGATTCTGTGTACCAATAAAGTAGATTATTCAATGTATTACAACAGCAAGGAGAATATTATGAACAAATTATACGGTATCGTTATTCCAATGATTACCCCATTAACAAATGATGATGATATTGATGTTTTTTCACTAGAAAAGTTAACGGATTATTGTATTGGTAATGGCTTGCATTGCCTTTATCCCTGTGGCACCACTGGTGAAATGATGTATTTATCCGTAAAAGAACGAAAACTTATCGCTGAAGTTGTCGTGAAAAAAGCGGCCGGTCGTGTACCGGTATTTGTTCATGTCGGTGCATGGAATCAAATGGATACCATTGAATTGGCTCGACATGCTGTGGCTATTGGTGCTGATGGAATAGGCGTTGTTACACCTGCCTTTTATACGTTAACCGACAGAGGATTAATTGATTATTTTATGGCTGTGGCAAACAGTGTTCCGGAAAATTTTCCAGTATATTTATATGGTATTAAACAAAATGCGGTGAATGATATTAATAAATATATTTGTGAGAAAGTCGCCTATCAATGCAAAAATGTTATCGGGGCAAAGTATAGTTTTCCTGATATGACAAGAATACAAGAGCTGATGACAGTGCAAAACGGTACTTTCGACGTGCTTGTTGGATCAGATCATATGTTGACCGCCACATATTCAATGGGAAGTAAAGGCACTGTTTCAGGTAATGCCATGTGTATTAAAGAACATTATACGGCGCTGTGGAATGCATTGATAAGCGGAGATTACCCTCTGGCAGCTCGAATTCAAAAACGAACTAATATATTAAATAGTATTATGATGAGCACAGGAAAAAATATTGCGGCTTATAAAGTTTTGCTTCAACGGGAAGGTATTATCCGGACTACAAAAATGCGCCGTCCGATGGAGGACTTAACGGCGGAACAAATAAAAGGGCTGTTAACGGAAATGGATAAACAAGATTTTAAAACTGTTCGGCTATAAATTTATAGGGGGCGATAATGAAAAAAATAATTAATCATACAGATCAATATACTGATGATATGCTAAAGGGAATTTATGCTGTTCATCAGGATAAAGTCAAATATGTGGCGAACGATTTAAGATGTTATTGCACACGGCAAAAACTACCAGGTAAAGTGGCTATCGTCACCGGAGGTGGCAATGGGCATTTACCGCTATTTTTAGGTTATGTAGGGGACGGCATGTTAGATGGCTGTGGAGTCGGCGATGTTTTTCAATCTCCATCGGGGAAACAGATTTATCAGATTACCAAGGAAGTAGAAAGTGGAGCGGGTGTTCTCTATCTATATGGAAATTATACCGGCGATATTATGATTTTTGAGGATGCCGCGGAACGTTGTGCAATGGCTGGAATTGAAACGCGTAGTATTGTCGGCACGGATGATGTAAACAGCAGTATGGATGTGAATGTACGTCGTGGGGTTGCCGGAATATTTTTTATGTATAAGGCCGCCGGCGCTAAAGCCAGAGCAATGGGAAGTTTAGATGAGGTGTTTAGAGCGGCGCAAAAAGCGAAAGACAATACACGTACTGTAGGATTTGCCTTATCTCCCTGTATTATCCCGGAAAAAGGTGTACCGAATTTTACTTTGGCAGAAGATGAAATGTCGATGGGAATGGGGATCCACGGGGAACCGGGAATTTGGAACGGGCCACTTAAAACTGCCGATGAGATCGCTCGGGAAAGTCTCGATACAATTCTGAAAGATATGCCTTGCCGACCGGAAACGGAAGTGGCTTTGTTAATTAACGGATTAGGCAGTACACCTTTAGATGAGCTGTACATTCTTGCCAATAACGCGATTTCTTATTTGAATAATAAAAATATTCGGGTATATCGTAGCTGGATAGGCGAATTTGCTACTAGTATGGAAATGGCCGGTGCTTCAATATCTCTTTGCCGGGTAGATAGCGAATTGAAAAGCTGGTTTGATGAGCCGGTTTGTACTCCTTTTTATACGCAGAATTAATTATCTGCAAGGTAGGTAAATCATGGAGAAAATTACAATAGAGCAGCTTCCGCAATTGTTTGAAGCAATAGCGGATCAATTTGCGAAAAATGCAGATATATTGTGTCAAATGGATAGCAGAATGGGGGATGGTGATTTAGGACTTACCATGAAAAAGGGCTTTGGTGGGCTGCCGGCAATTTTCCGACGTATCAATGAAACGGATTTGGCTAAAAAGATCCAGTACGCGGGCATAGAATTGACTGATTTAGTCCCTTCGACGATGGGAATGCTTATGGGGACCGGTATTTCTTACGCAGGTAAAGCACTGTCAGGAAAAACGGAGTTAGATGCGCAAAGCATCCCATTATTTTTACATGGATTTTGTGAAGGAATTATAAAAAGAGGAAAATGTCATCGGGGCGATCGTACAGTGTTAGATAGTCTCGGACAAGCTGCCGATGAGTCAAAGAAATATATATCGGAAAAGCTGGGAGCATCGTTAAAAGAAGTCTGTTTAGCCGCATTAGAGGGTGCTAAAAAAGGCGTTGAGGCGACTAAAACAATGAAACCTAAATTTGGCAAGGCAGCAGTATATGCAAATATTGCTGAAGGGATTGCCGATCAAGGTGCTGTAGCCGGACTTGTAATGATACAGGGAATCACTGATTATGTTTTAATGAATTAATATTTAAATTAAGCCATTTGTATTCGAAATAATGGACGAAAAAATATATACCTTTATCAATACGTTAAATTGATAAAGGTATTTTTACAATAGCCATTTGAACCAATTGTTAAAATATTGTATAAAGAATGGCGAGTGAAAAATTATTAGAAATTTGCAATAAACCAACCGCACTTTAATTTTCAGAGAGTATAAATGGCGAGAATTTATGATTTGCATTGTCACAGTAACGCGTCGGACGGGGTGTTGACGCCGAGGCAGGTAGTGTTGCGGGCGGTCGAGCAGGGCGTGGCGGTGTTGGCGTTGACGGATCACGATACCACGGCGGGATTGGCGCCGGCGCGTGCGCAGGCGGCTTTATCGGGGCTGGAATTAATCAGTGGGGTTGAGATTTCCACCGTTTGGGAAAACCGGGTGATTCATATTGTCGGGCTGCATTTTGATGAAACCCATGCAAAAATGACCGCACTTTTGGCCGAACAGGCGGAGAAACGCTATCAGCGAGCCGTTGAGATCGGCAATAAACTGGCGAAAGCCGGTGTGGCTGATGCGTTTGCGCAGGCACGAAAACTCACCGACGGGGAGGTAACCCGCGCTCATTATGCCCGTTATCTGGTGCAAATCGGTAAAGTGGCCAATGAGGGACAGGCATTTAAACGTTATCTCGGCCAAGGCAAATCCGCCTATGTGAAGGCGCAATGGGCCAGTATTCCAGAGGCCGTGGCGGTGATTCATCAGGCCGGCGGGCTGGCAGTGCTGGCTCATCCGCTGCGTTATACTTTAACGGCCAAATGGATTAAAAAATTAATTGCCGAGTTCAAACAATGGGGCGGCGATGGCATAGAAACGGCGGGATGCGGACAGCGTGACGATCAACGTCAGTTATTGGCTCGTTGGGCAACGGAATATGGCCTGCAAAGTTCCGTCGGCTCGGATTTTCATTATCCCTGTAGCTGGGTGGAGCTGGGCAGATCATTGCAATTGTCTGCCGAGTGCACGCCGATTTGGCAAAGCTGGGAAAAATAACGCGGTCAGGCTTTTGTTTGTGAGGCTGCGAAAGTGGAAAGTGCGGTGGTTTTGACCGCACTTTCGCTGGATTGAGCAGGCAGTTTATTGATCAGCGCAGAGAGGTAATCCGCTGATAAAGTCAATAAACGCTCTGACTTTGGCGGCCAGATGACGGCGGTGCGGATAAACGATATGCAGATCCAACTGTTGCTGGCGGTAGTCGGACAGAATTTCGACCAGCTGTCCGGATTGTAATTCTTGCTCAATAAAAAAGCGCGGCGAATTGATAATTCCCAGCCCTGATTTCGCCAGTTCGGCGAGGGTTAATCCGTTATTACAAATCAGTTTGGAGCGCATTTTTATCCGCTGAATGCGGTTTCCGTCGGTAAACTCCCAGTAAATCTGATTGCCGGTCGCTTTATACAGCAAACAGTCATGGCATTCCAGATCCTGCGGGGTTTGCGGAATACCGTGCTGCGCCAGATAGTCCGGCGAGGCCACAAAGTGCATGGTGGCGGTGGCGATTTTTTTTGCCACCAGCGAACTGTCCTGCAGATAGCCGATACGCAGGGCGAGATCAAATCCTTCGGAGACTAAATCGACCATGCGGTCGTTAAATTCAATTTCCATATGCAGATTCGGATGCGCTTTGATAAATGACGGCAGATTCGGGGCGATAAAACGCAAACCGAAATCGCGCGGGATGGAAATGGTCAGGTTGCCCTGCAAAGTGGTGGCCAGATTGCTGATACTGGCTTCCGCATCTTCCAACTCAGCCAGAATGGGCTGACAGCGTCGGTAATACATCAGGCCGGCTTCTGTCGGTACGATTTTGCGGGTCGTGCGTTGCAGTAAACGAGTTTTGAGCTGTTCTTCCAGTTGGGAAACCAGTTTGCTCGCCATGGCGACGGACATATTTTGTTGCGCCGCGGCCTGGGTAAAACTTTGCATTTCAATCACTTTGCAGAATACGGAAATTGCATTCAGTTTGTCCATTTATATGCCTTTTATATGTCTTTTTTTAAAAAATGGTTGACCTAACCACAGATAGTCAGCAATATATCGGCAATTTTACACAAAATAAAACAAATTAGGTAAATAAAAGATGAGTAAATCCTTGGTTATTGTGGAGTCGCCGGCAAAGGCGAAAACCATTAATAAATATTTAGGGAGTGATTATGTGGTGAAATCCAGCGTCGGGCATATCCGCGATTTACCCACCGTCGGCAGCAGCAACGGCGAAAAAGCCAAACCGGTTTCTACCAAAGGATTAAGCGCGCAGGAAAAACAGAAAATCAAGCAGGAAAAAGAACGTAATGCGCTGGTCAAACGGATGGGGATCGACCCTTATCATGACTGGGCGGCGAATTATCAGATTCTGCCGGGCAAGGAAAAGGTGGTGTCCGAGTTAAAATCGCTGGCCAAAAAAGCGGATCATATTTATCTGGCGACCGATTTGGATAGAGAAGGGGAGGCGATTGCCTGGCATTTGCGTGAGGTTATCGGCGGTGATGAGGCGCGCTTTAGCCGCGTGGTGTTTAATGAAATCACCAAAAATGCCATTAAACAGGCGTTTGACAAACCGGAACACCTGAATCTGGATCGGGTGAATGCGCAGCAGACGCGGCGTTTTCTCGATCGGGTTGTGGGATTTATGGTATCGCCGTTATTATGGAAAAAAGTGGCGCGCGGATTATCCGCCGGCCGTGTGCAGTCGGTGGCGGTAAAACTGCTGGTGGAGCGGGAGCGTGAAATCAAAGCGTTTAAACCGCAGGAATACTGGGAAGTGGATGTGTTGGCCGACACCGCGCAGCAGGCGACGATTCGCCTTGATGTGACGGAGTTTGAAGGGAAGAAATTCGAACCGAAAAATGCGCAACAGGCGAAAAGTGCGGTGGATTTTTTACAACAATCCGCTTACCGGGTCACGGATCTGGACACCAAACCTACCGGTTCCAAACCGCGTGCGCCTTTTATTACCTCTACGCTACAGCAAACGGCCAGCACCCGGCTGGGTTTCGGGGTGAAGAAAACCATGATGCTGGCACAGCGGTTATATGAAGCGGGCTATATCACTTATATGCGTACCGACAGTACCAATTTAAGTCAGGATGCGTTAGGCATGGCACGCGATTATATCGGCAAACATTTCGGTCAGCCGTATTTACCGGCAAAACCGAATTTTTATTCCAGCAAGGATAATGCACAGGAAGCGCACGAAGCCATTCGCCCGTCCGATGTCAATATCAACGCGGACGATCTGAACGGCATGGATAAAGACGCGGTGCGTTTGTATGATTTGATCTGGCGTCAGTTCGTCGCCTGCCAAATGCCGGCGGCGCAATATGACAGCACCACTCTGACGGTCTCGGCGGGCGATTATGTGCTGAAAGCTAAAGGGCGGATTCTGCGTTTTGACGGCTGGACCAAAGTGCTGCCGCAAATGGGTAAAAGCGCGGAAGATCAGGTACTGCCGGATGTGCGCGTGGGGGATACGCTGGCGTTAAACGAAGTGATTGCGCAGCAAAACTTTACCAAACCGCCGGCGCGTTTTACTGAAGCGGCATTGGTTAAAGAGCTGGAAAAACGCGGTATCGGCCGGCCTTCCACTTATGCGTCCATTATTTCCACCATTCAGGAGCGCGGTTATGTGCGTACGGAAAACCGTCGTTTTTATGCGGAAAAAATGGGTGAAATTGTCACAGATCGCCTGGATCAATCCTTTGCCGAGCTGATGAATTATGATTTTACCGCGAATATGGAAGATGTGCTGGATCAGATCGCGAAAGGAAAAAAAGAATGGAAAGCGGAACTGAACCATTTCTTCCGCGATTTTTCGCAACAACTGAGCAAAGCGGAGCTGGACGAACAGGCGGGCGGCATGAAACCGAACAGCTTAGTGCTGACGGATATCGATTGTCCGACCTGCGGACGTAAAATGGCGATTCGCACCGCCAGCACCGGGGTATTTTTAGGTTGCTCGGGTTATGCGCTGCTGCCGAAAGAACGCTGTAAAACCACCATTAACCTGATTCCTGAAGCGGAATTGCTGAATGTGTTGGATGATGCCTCGGAAACCAAAGCATTAATGGAACGGAAGCGTTGTCCGAAATGCGGTACGGCGATGGACAGCTATCTTATCGACGCCCACCGCAAACTGCATATTTGCGGCAATAACCCGAATTGTGACGGCTATGTGGTGGAGCAGGGCGAATACAAAATTAAAGGCTATGACGGTCCGATTGTGGAATGCGACAAATGCGGTGCGGACATGCACTTAAAGCTCGGCCGTTTCGGCAAATATATGGCTTGCACCCAGTGTGACAACACCCGTAAAATTCTGAAAAACGGTGATGTCGCCCCGCCGAAAGAAGAGCCGGTGCATTTCCCGGAACTGAAATGTGAAAAATCCGATGCTTATTTTGTTTTGCGTGACGGTGCCAGCGGCGTCTTTATGTCGGCGCATAATTTCCCGAAATCACGCGAAACCCGTCCGGCAAAAGTCGCCGAACTGGCATTATATCGTGACCGTTTGCCGGAAAAACTGCGTTATCTGGCGGATGCGCCGCAGCAGGACAGCGAAGGAAACGCCGCGATTATTCGCTACAGCCGTAAAGAAAAACGGCAATATGTCACCTCGGAAAAAAACGGCAAGGCGACGAAATGGCTGGTGGATTATATCGACGGTCAATGGGTTGAACGGGCGAAATAGCCCGTAGCAAACAAAAAAGTGCGGTCAAAAATTTTTATTTTTTTGACCGCACTTTGTCTGTTTATCGCAGCGAATTTATTCTTTTTCGCTCGGTTTAATCGCCAGTAAGTTACAATTCAGTTTGCTGATTACATGTTCTGCGGTGTTGCCTAAAAAAGCGGCGGACAGACCGGTTCGTCCGATCGTGCCCAACACTACCATTTCCGCGCCGATTTCTTTCGCTACGGCAGGAATGACATCTTCCGGGAAGCCTTCACGGACATGCGTGTGATCTTCATCGATGCCGAATTGCTGGCGCAGTGCTTTCATGTTGATCAGATGCTGACCGCGGATGCTGTTGTTATATTCGGCGGTGTTGAATTCCGGTAAATCAATGGCCATATTAATCGGTGTCGGCGGGTAGGCGGTGACCAGATGTACGTTGCCGCGTTCTAAAATATCGGCCAGATCAATGCCTAAAGCGACTAATTCGTCGTTGAAAATGCTGTGATAATCTTCATCGTCGGATACGTTGACCGCAACCAGAATACGGCGCTGATGTTTCCAGTCGCCGTCTTTAACAATCATAATCGGTGCCGGACATTTGCGCAGCAACTGCCAGTCCATCGGGGTGAAAATCAGGGAGGTAATGCTTTCTTCTTCCTGTGTGTATTTCACCACTAAATCATAATGTTGCCGCTCCACTTCTGCCGTGATGGCTTCCGCTTCGTTGCTGTTCCATACCACGGTGGAATGAAATTCAATTTCCGGATCGGCATATTTTTCCAGATAAGGCTGCACCGCTTTATGCCGTTGCTCGATAACGCCGCGGTGCATGCTTTCACGCTCTTCGGCGGACAACAGCGCGGACATTTCATAAGAAAGATCGTAAACCGCCATAAAGGTCGTAATTTTTACCTTTGTTTCGCTTTTTTGCTCTTTAACCAAACGCACCGCGCGGGCGAGCGCATATTGTTTTTCATTTTCAGGATTCAGTACAACAAGAATATTTGTAAACTTCATAACAACCTCCATGCTATGCTCTAGTGGCTATAGAATAGAAAAGATTCGTTGAAATAACAAGAAGAGTTTTTGAAAAAAGTGAGCCGACGCAACAAATCACATTGCATCTAATATTGCATCGGCGCGGAAGGGGATTTTTCTGAATTAACTGATCATCTGAATGCGCGATTTGGTGGCGCCGGCCAGCTCGGAAAGTTCCGCCATATTGTTGATGGTGATATATTTTCCCTGCACCGATAACATCCCGATTTTCTGGAAGCGCCCGAGCAGGCGGCTGATGGTTTCAACGGTGAGTCCAAGGTAATTGCCGATATCGCCGCGGGTCATGGTTAAGCGGAATTCACGGGCGGAAAAACCTCGGGCGGAGTAGCGGCGGGATAAATTATAAATAAATGCGGCAAGGCGTTCTTCGGCATTCATTTTAGACAGCAACAGAATCATTTCCTGATCGCTTTTGATTTCATTGCTCATCAGCCGCATGATTTGCTGGCGTAATTTCGGCATTTTGCCGGACAGATCGTCTAAAATATCAAAAGGGATTTCGCAGACCATCGCGGTTTCCAGCGCCTGCGCAAAGCTGGGATGCTGCATATTGATAATGGCGTCAAAACCGACCAAATCGCCGGGAAGATGAAAAGAGGTGATTTGTTCTTCGCCGGTTTCGCTGATAGTGTAGGATTTAATTGTGCCGGAACGGATAGCATACAGGGAGGTTAATTCGTCACCGGCCTGAAATAACACTTGCGCTTTTTGGATCGGTTTTTTACGCTCAATAATATTATCAAGCTGATCCAATTCATGTTCGTTTAAGGTAAAAGGAATACAAAGCTGGCTGATACTGCAATCTTGACAGTGAATCGCGCAACCGCCGGATTGAACCCGGCGCCCGATTTTAGGTTCGCTGGCTAAAATTTTCATCTAATCCTCAATAACGTGATAAAGCAAAAAAGAAATCGTGGTAAAATTGATCTAACTCAATAAATAATAGCATTAAATCGAAAAATTAAGAAGATTTAAATAGTTAAAAATATGTTAAGGATGTAAGAAATGGCGGCGGAAAAACTGACCAAAAAGCGTGTGATGCAAATTTTGCTGATGTTGTGTATTTTGCTGGCGGCGTTTACTTATAAAACCTGTCATTACGAAAAACCGCCGCAAAGTGCGGTGGAAAATCAGCAGGTTTCCGATAACTAAAACGCCGGTAATTATTCCGGCGTTTGGGGTTATACCAAGCTGATTTCAGCGCAATTAACCGGCGGTCGCTAAACCGGCCAGATCTTTGTCTACCAAGAACAGGCCTTTTCCGTCATCGCCGAGCAGATTCAGTTTATCCAGAATGGCGCTGAATAATTTTTCTTCTTCATGCTGTTCCGCCACATACCATTGCAGGAAATTAAAGGCGGAAAAATCTTTTTCTTCAAAGGTTTTGCCCACCAGTTCATTAATTTTGCCGGTGATTAATTTCTCATGCTGATACGTCAGTTCCATCACCTGTTTCAGCGATGAAAAATCATGCGGCGGCGCTTTAATTTCGCCGATCACCGGCAGCGCGCCGGTTTCGTTCAGGTAAGTGAACAATTTACGCATATGCTGCATTTCTTCCGCCGCGTGCGCGGATAAAAACTGCGCCGCACCTTTAAAGCCTTGTTTTTCGCACCATGCGCTCATTTGCAAATATAAATTGGAAGAATAAAATTCCAGATTCATTTGATCGTTTAATAAGTTAATTACATTTTCCGATAACATTGTCTTTCTCCTAATTATAAAGTGGCTAAATCACGGTCAATATAGTAAAGGGAGCGACCGTCTTCGCCGACCAGGTTGAATTTATCGAGGATGCTGCTGAATAATTTCTCTTCTTCGTGCTGTTCCGCCACATACCATTGCAGAAAGTTAAAGGTGGAGTAGTCGTTATGCGCGAACGTGACTTCCACCAGTTCATTAATTTTGGCGGTCACGAATTTTTCATGTTGCAGAATAATTTCAAACACTTCTCTCAGCGATTGGTAATCATTTTTTGGCGCCTCAATTTTGCCCAGCAGCGGTAAACCGCCGGTTTCGCTGATATAAGTAAATAATTTTTGCATATGCGCCATTTCTTCATCGGCATGGCGCAATAAAAATGCCGCCGCACCTTCATAACCGTGAGCATCGCACCAAGCACTCATTTGTAAATAAATATTGGACGAATAAAATTCCAGATTAATTTGTTCGTTCAGTTTTTCGGTAATCGCATGGTTTAACATCACATACTCCTTTTTTGCTAAATTGATCACAGCGGGTTAAGTGTAACCGCTTTTTTACATATTGCAAGCGATATTTTTAAATAAGTTGTTCATTTTAAAGGATATTTTTAATAAAAATTATTATTATTTAACAAATAAAGATACGAATAATTAACAACATGTATTACGCCGGAAACGCCATTAAAACTCACCGCACTTCAGTTTGTTACGCGGCTTGCAAAAGTGCGGTCGGTTTTTTCGGCGTTTTATTGTGCCATGTTTTCTACGGTTTTCAGAAAGCCCTGCGCGGTGGCATAAACATCGGTTTTGCCCTGCGCGCGTAAAATCAGATCCGACATTTCCCGAAAGGCGCCCTTGCCGCCGTGGCGTTCAAGCACATGATCGGCGCAATCCCGCACATAATCCATGGCATCACCGACGGCAAACGCCAGTCCGCACACGGCAAAAGCGGGCAGATCCACGCTGTCGTCACCAATATAGGCGGTGTGTTCCGCCGCAACGCCCGCCTGTTTCATCAGTTCAAAACAGGCGCTTTCTTTTTCCAGTTTGCCGAGCAGAAACAGGCGAATGCCGAGATCATTGAGGCGTTTGCGTAAAATCGCCGAATCGCGCCCGGACAGCACGGCGACCTGTACGCCGTTTTCCATTAACATACGGATACCCAAACCATCGCGCACATGAAAACTTTTTAATGCCTCGCCGTTGGCGTCATAATGCAGTAATCCGTCGGTCAATACGCCGTCCACATCGGTAATCACCAGTTTGATTTTCTGTAATTTTTCATTGTTAATCATATCGTTAGCTCGAGAATTCAATTAAACCGACAACCTGATTATCATCATCCACCGCAACCAGAGAATGAATTTTATGCGCTTTCATAAACTGTTCCGCTTCCGCCAGATAAGTATTGTAGTTAATGATCTTCGGATTGGAGGTCATCAGGTTCTGTGCCGTTTTGTTGAGGGTTTGCGCACCATTGGCGGTCAGGGCACGGCGAATATCGCCGTCGGTAATAATGCCTTTCAGCACGTTATTTTCCATGACCAGCGCCACGCCCATACGGCCTTCATTCATAATCGTCAGGCAATCGGTAAAGCCGGTTGCCGGCTGAACGATGGGCAAACGGGTCTGCATTTGATCTTTCACCCGGCATAACAGGCGACGCCCCAGACTGCCGCCCGGATGGAACTTCGCAAAATCGGCGGGACGAAAGTTGCGCGCGGTGATTAATGATACCGCCAGCGCATCGCCCAAGGCGAGGGTAATCAATGCGGAGGTGGTCGGGGCAAGGTTATTCGGGCAGACTTCGCGTTCTACCGTAATATCCAGCACATAATCTGCGTGGGAGGCCAGCGTGGAATGCTTATTACTGGTTAATGCAATGATTTTATTGCCGAAATTTTTCAGACTTGGGATCAGTTTATTGACATCATCGGTTTCGCCGCTGTAAGAAATCAGCATCACGATATCAATCGGTTTCAGCATACCTAAATCGCCGTGAAAGGCTTCCGTCGGGTGTAAAAAGAAACTCGGCGTGCCGGTGGAGGCGAAGGTGGCGACCATTTTCTTGCCGATTAAGCCGGATTTGCCGATTCCGCCGACGACTAAGCGTCCTTTGCAGTGCAAAATAAGCTCCACCACCTCATTAAAACTGCTGTCCAGATTGCGGCTTAGTTGAGCCAGCGCATGCTCTTCAACACGCAGCGTATCGCGTGCGATTTGTAAGTAATCCATAGTCTGATCCTTAATGAAAAAAGTGCGCTCATTTTAACCCATGTTAAGATTTAACTCTATATTTTCTATCGGATTTACGTTATACTGCGCGCCGAGTCGGTCAGACAATCGCTGGTTTATTGAAGCCCTTAACCGTTTGAAGTGAATACGGATAACGACCTAGCGGGACAAGTAAACGAGAGGAAAGTCCGGGCTACATAGGGCAGAGTGCCGGATAACGTCCGGGAGGCGCGAGCCTACGACCAGTGCAGCAGAGAGCAGACCGCCGATGGCTCGCAAGAGATCAGGTAAGGGTGAAAGGGTGCGGTAAGAGCGCACCGCGTGAATGGTAACATATCACGGCAGGGTAAACTCCACTCGTAGCAAGACCAAATAGGAACTCAATGAGTGTGCCCGCTCAGAGTTCGGGTAGGTCGCTTGAGCGTTTGTGTAAATAAACGCCTAGAGGAATGATTGTCCGCGACAGAACCCGGCTTACCGACCGACTCGGTTTATTCCTAACAAAGCCTTTCGACTGCCGGTCGGAAGGCTTTTTTACGGCGATTATGCCCAGTGTTTTCGCTTAGAGGTTTGACCGATGCCCGGATTAAAACTATTGGTCGGATCCAGCGTTTGATAAAATTTGCGCAGCTCAGGCTTGGCCTGGTACAAATGCCCCACATTATGTTCCGCCGGATATTGCGCGCCGCGGCGGTCCAGCAGCGCCAGCATTTCATGTTCCACCGCCGTGCAGTCATAGCCTTTTTTCACGATATAATCCTGATGAAAAACATGGCACATAAAATGGCCGTAATAGAGTTTGTGGCTGAGTTTATGTTCGATTTCCGGCGGCAGCGTTTCGAACCAGTCCTGATCGTTACGACGTAACGCAACATCGAGCGCAACAATGTCTTCAACGGTTTTTTCATGTACGGCGCGATAGCGTACGGCCGCCGAGGCGACGGCGAAGCGGTGCAGCATCGCCGCCTGCGTTTCTTGCGCGTCGCATTGAAAATAAGCGCCCTTTTGAGGATCGGAAAAATAGTGCTGCAAATAAGTTTTCGCTTCCTGCACGCCGCTGCCGCCCATTTTGATAATCAAATGATGTTCATATTGATGACGGTATCGCCGCAACCGCTGCGGTAAATGTTGCGGCAACAATTTGGACAGCCCCTGCATCAGTTTATCGCTGAAATCGCGGGGCAGAAAACGCAGCTTTTTGGCGATACGATCCGTTTTGGCTTTCAGCGCAAAGAGTTTCGGTAAGCGGTGGGTGCCGAATTTTTTGATCACCCAGAAGGTGTCTTTGCCGTATTTTGCCGCCATATCAAACGCATCGCGGTGAATATATTCACCGGAAATCGGCAGTTGTTCGAAATGAGCCAGCATATGACGGCGAATATCGTTTAATACCTCGGTGTGATTGGTGCCGAGATAAAAAACTGCGGTGTTATTTTCCAGCGGAAAGGTATCCAGACGTACGGCGAAAACCGCCAGCTTTCCCGCACAGCCGGACGCTTCATAGTGTCGCGCCGGATCCGCATTAAAGCGCGCAGGCGTATCTTCATCAACCTGACGGACGTGCTGGCAGTAAGCATGGTCGTGGCCTTTACCGCAATTTTGCATAATATCGGCGGGCTGATAGCGCTGATTTTCCAGATTGCGCAATATCTCTTCCGGTTCGTCGCCGAGCTCAATGCCTAAATGATTATGCAATTCCAGTTCGCCCCTATCGTTGAGTTGGGCATACAGCGCCATTTCCGTATAAGCCGGGCCGCGCTGAACCAGTGCGCCGCCGGAATTATTACAAATGCCGCCGATTACGGAGGCGCCGATACAGGAAGAGCCGATCACCGAGTGCGGTTCTCGCCCGTAGGATTTCAGCTGAATTTCCAGCTCATTTAATGTGGAACCGGGCAGGCAAACCGCCTGTTCGGCACGGTTGATCAATTGAATGCCATCAATCCGCATGGCATTAATAATCACGATATCCCGTTCATAATCATTACCGTTGGGCGTTGAACCGCCGGTCAGCCCGGTATTGGCGGCCTGTGTAATGATGATCGCATCGGCGGCGACACAGGCTTTTAAGGTTTGCCAGAATTCCACCAGCGTGGCAGGGCGGACGACGGCGACGGCATTGCCCGTTCCGAAACGGTAACCGCTGCGATAAGGCTCGGTTTTAGCGGGGTCGGTAATGATATGTCGAGAACCGACAATCCGGGTAAGCGTGGTGATCAGTTGTTGTGTTGTCATTATTGATAATCCTTAATTTACAAATTTTAACAATATTATAACAACACAAACCAAAAGAGGGCGAAAAAGCCGGTAAAACTGTGAAGCAGTTAACAAAATTTTTATTTATTTGAGTAAATCTTTCAATCCCGCTTTCATGGCGGACATCTGATTTTCATACAGCGCTTTGCTTTCCCGCTCATCAATCATATAAGTAATGGTCTCCGATAAGGTCATTTTCATTTTGCGCGAATATTTTGATAATCTCAGCCAGACCGAATATTCCAGATCAATGGATTTTTTTCTGGTGGATTGTTTTTCCGCGTTGAAAAAGCGTTTGCGTCTGGCGCGGATTGCCTGATCCAGTTTGACGGTTAAATCGGGTGACAAATGGTTTTTTATCCATTGCTCGATTTGTGCGGGGTAATTCTGCGCGGCGGACAGCTGTGAGACGATATCATCGCGTAAACTGCGTTCTTCATAGCGGGTAATATTTTCCCCTTCGCGCTGTTTTTTCATAAGATACAGCCATTTCCAATGCGCTTCCTGATTTTCTAATTTCTGATATTTCATAATTTTTTATCCGTTGAAGTGACATTGTAACCTTGCCATAATATACGCGTTTCCCCCCGCTTTTGCCAGTAAATTTTAAGTCTATTTAGTTGTGCGGAAATGTGCGATAATGCGCGTTCCGATAATAACAACCAGAGAATAGCTGTGACTTTGTCTTCTTTATCTAATCAGCGTTTAGCCTGGCAGGCGCTGCGTCCCGAACTGAGCGTTGACCATATTGGTGACCGACCCGTTGATTTTTTTGCCCTGCAACCGCGTGCCGCATCGGCAATTGACCAATTCTTACAAAATTCCGACCGCACTTTACTGGTGCTGAAAGCCGATGATCAAAGCCATTATGCGCTGTTGCTGGAAGAGTACATTCGCGCCCGGCAACCGGCCGAGCTGCCGCTTTCCGGCGTGCGTTATACGGTGGAGCAGGGAGACAGCTTTTCTTTCCCGACCGTGCATGTGGAAGCGGCACAAAGCCGTCACGATAATTTTGCCTCCCGGCAATCGGTGGCAAGCGCGTTATATTTTGATCAAACCCGCCTGTTCGGCGCGGTACGGGTACATCCCGGTTCGCAGGATATTCAGCTTACTCCCGGATTGGTACATCAGCTAAATAACGGCGTGCTGATTTTAAGTCTGTCCGCCTTATTGGCGCAATTTGATGTGTGGGCGCGCCTGAAACGGATGTTAACGGCAAAAACCTTCGACTGGTATGCGCTGCATCCGTATAAGCCCCTGCCGTGCGAGATTCCGGGTTGTCCTTTAAACCTGAAAGTGATTTTGCTGGGCGATCGCAGCGAGCTGGCCGCTTTGGATGAGCTGGATGAAACCTTATATTCCCTGGCCGATTATGCGGAAATCGACAGTTATTTTTCGCTGCAAGCGGCCGAGCAGCAGCAACAGTGGGCGGATTATGTCGTGCATTATGCGCGGCAAAATCGTTTGGCGCCACCGACCCTTGACGGCTTGCAAGCACTTTACCGGCTTTTGGTGCGGGACAGCGAAGACCGTTATTTAATCAATATTTCACCTTTAAGGTTAAAAAATATCCTGACCGACACCGCCGTATTAACGCAAAAAAATGAATTAAGTGCGGTGGATTTTGCGCAATATTTCAAGCAAAAATCCGAGCAGCAGGGCTTTTTGCGTGAACAGACCTACGCCGATATTCTGCATGAGCAGGTTTATGTGGCGACGGAGGGCGAAATTGTCGGCCAGATTAACGGCTTATCGGTGATCGAATATCCCGGCACGCCGTTATCTTTCGGCGAGCCGTCCCGTATCAGCTGTATCGTGCAGTTCGGCGACGGGGAAGTGGTGGATGTGGAACGCAAAAACGAACTGGCGGGCAATATTCACGGCAAAGGCATTATGATTGCGGAAGTCTGTCTGGCCAATATTCTGGATTTTCCGTCGCAGCTGCCGTTTTCCGCCTCCATTGTGTTTGAACAATCTTACAGCGAAATCGACGGCGACAGCGCTTCGCTTGCCAGTTTCTGCGTGCTGGTCAGCGCGCTGGCGAATCTGCCGTTGCCGCAGTCTATCGCCATTACCGGCGCCATTGATCAGTTTGGTCTGGTGCATTCCGTCGGCGGCGTGAACGATAAAATCGAGGGCTTTTTTACCCTCTGCCAACGCCGCGGGCTGACCGGCAGTCAGGGCGTGATTATTCCGTCCACGGTGGTCAACCAGCTCAGTTTATCGGCGCCGGTAATCAGTGCGGTCAAAAACGGCCGGTTTTCGGTCTGGATTGTGGATGATGTGTTTCAGGCCTGCGAGATTTTGTTTCAGCGTCATTTATCCGAACAAGCGGATTATCTCTACACCGAAGAAAATCTGCCGTTATCCCGCCTGATCAGTCAGCGGATAGAGCAGCGTGCGGAACAACAGCAACGCGCCCGCCTGTGGGATATATTATTCCGTAAACGGTAATCCATTTACATGAACAAAACGGCTGATATTCACGCCGTTTTTTTATTGCCAACGATAAACCACCTTATATGCCGGTGGTTTTTTTATTGGCGCTGCAAAACGGGGATAACTGATCCGATAAGTTAAGCGAACATGTGTTAGCTGTTTTAAAATTCGAATAATCCTGTTACAATGCAGAAGTTATAATTAATATAGCGTTATCCATAATCAGGAGAATTAAAAATAATGAACAGTTGTACACCAAATAAGAAAAGCAGTTACAGCTATGAAGATCTGTTAGCCTCAGGGCGCGGAGAATTATTTGGCGCGGAAGGCCCTCAATTACCGGCACCGACAATGCTGATGATGGATCGCGTGGTTGAAATGAATGAAGACGGTGGGGCTTTCCATAAAGGCTATATTGAAGCGGAACTGGATATTCGTCCCGATTTGCCGTTTTTCGGTTGTCATTTTATCGGTGATCCGGTGATGCCGGGCTGTTTGGGGCTGGATGCCATGTGGCAGCTGGTCGGTTTTTTCCTCGGCTGGGTCGGCGGTAAAGGCAAAGGCCGGGCGCTCGGCGTCGGCGAGGTAAAATTTACCGGACAGATTTTACCAACGGCGAAAAAAGTCGTTTACCGCATTAATATGAAACGGGTAATTAACCGTAAATTAGTGATGGGCATGGCCGACGGCGAAGTGGAAGTGGACGGCCGCGTTATTTATACCGCAACAGATTTAAAAGTCGGTCTGTTTCAGGATACTTCGGCATTCTGACGCCATTTTAATGACATCAAGACAGATTTTTGGCTCAAGCTTCGTTTTCCCTTTGTTGCTTGAGCCCTTTTTTGTGCGCGGCTTTTCAGTCGACAATATCCGCAAAGCCGGCATTCAGCAGCGCAGCCAAATCCTGCGGCGCCAACTCCACGCTTAACCCGCGTTTTCCGCCCGAAACATAAATGCGTTCGAACTCAAGTGCGGTCTGTTCTATCACTGTTTTTAACCGTTTCTTCTGGCCCAGCGGGCTGATACCGCCGACCAGATAACCGGTAGTTTTCTGGGCGAATTCTTTATCCGCCATTTCCACTTTTTTTACGCCGACGGCTTTTGCCGCTTTTTTCAGATTAAGCATATTGGCGGTCGGTAATACAAAACAGGCCAGTTTTTTCTGATCACCGTTTTCTGCCACCAATAAGGTTTTAAAGGATTGTGCCGGCGCAATGCCCAGTTTTTCCGCCGCTTCATCACCGAAATGCGTGTTAGTCGGATCATGTTCGTAACTATGTAATATAAAAGGAATTTTATGTTTTTTTAATAAATCGATTGCCGGTGTCATTTTCTTTTCTCACGATTATTCTGTAAAATACGCCGGTTATTTTACGCCGATTATCAATAGGATGGGAGAACAAATGTTAAATATTGCCATTGCGGCCGAATTTGAATTAAGTGAAAAAATCGCGCAGGCATTAGAACAAAGCGCGTTGGCGATCAGCCGTTTGGCGGTGATTGAGATTTATCCGTTCAGCGAAGAGCAGGGCATTCGTTTTAATAATAAGGCAGTGGCGCAAATTGCTCCGCAGGAAGCGGATTGGGCCGCATTTCATTATGTCTTTTTTGCCGCTCGGATCGAACAGGCGGCAATCTTGGCCGAGGCGGCGCAGGCAGGTTGTATCGTGATCGATTTACTGGGCGTTTGCGCCTCTCTGCCGGATGTGCCGCTTATCGTGCCGACCCTTAACGAAGCACAATTGGTGGAGTTGCGACAACGTAACATTGTCGCTCTGCCGGATCCGCAGGTTACTCAGGCCGCACTGGCATTGGCGCCGTTGATGCAAACGGTGCTGTTAAAGCAGGTGACGATCACCTCATTATTACCGGCCTCTTACCGGGATGCGGAAACCGTAAGCAAACTGGCCGGGCAGACCGCGCAGTTACTGAACGGTATTCCTCTTGATGAAGAACAGCCGCGTCTGGCATTCGATACCTTTCCGCTTGCCACCGCCGATTTATCGGCTCAGATGCAGCGCCTGTTTCCGCAAGCGGATAATGTAATTTTCCATTCCGTTCAGGTGCCGGTGTTTTACGGAATCGGCCAATATATCACCGCACTTTCCGATTACGAATTTGACCGCGCGCAATACATTTCGGGCTGGCAGCAGGCGGAATTGCTGCAATATCACCCGGAAAATATCGTCACGCCGGTCATTAATGGCGAACACGAAAGCGGCGAAGACAACGTACAATTGCATATCAGTGCGGTTGATCAGCTGGAAAACGGCGTTCGATTCTGGACGGTTGCCGACGAACAACGCTTTAACTTAGCCCGAATGGCGGTAAAACTGGCGGAGGCCATTTATCGCGAAGGTTATTAATGTTTACCTTGCGGACAGCGGCGGCCGGAGAGGCTGCCGTTGGGCGGATTTATCGCGTTTAACAAAAACAGATCGCAGATTCGGCTTTCTTTTGCTAAAATCAGCAGGAAAAACACCCTTCTTCTAAGAATTGTTTTTCATCTTTTTTCTCAATCAGTCTGGATTATGGATTAAAAAATGGAAAATCAATCTTTTCTACACACATTATTTAAATTAAATCAGCACAACACGACGACAAAAACCGAGATTATCGCGGGTATTACCACCTTTTTCACCATGGTTTATATCGTTTTCGTCAATCCGTCGGTGTTAGGGGATGCGGGAATGGATAAACAGGTTGTGTTTGTCACCACCTGCCTGATTGCCGCATTCGGCACCATTGCCATGGGGCTTTTCAGTAATTTGCCGATTGCGCTGGCGCCGGCAATGGGATTAAACGCGTTCTTTGCTTATGTGGTGGTCGGCAAATTAGGTTATTCCTGGCAGGTCGGCATGGGCGCCATTTTCTGGGGCTCCGTCGGTCTGCTGTTGCTGACCGTTTTTCAAATCCGGTATTGGTTAATGGCATCCATTCCGCTCAGCCTGCGGGTGGGAATCGGCGCGGGAATCGGTTTTTTTATTTCCCTGATCGGGTTTAAAAATATGGGGTTAGTGGTGGCGAATCCGGCCACCTTAGTGGCGCTGGGCGAGCTACATAATCCGCAGGTTTTAATGGGCATTTTGGGCTTTTTTATTATTGTGGTACTGGCGGCGCGCAATATTTATTCCGGCGTGCTGATTTCAATTGCGCTGGTCACGGTATTGGCATTGCTCTTTGATGACAGCGTAGTATTCAACGGGATTATTTCTATGCCGCCGAGTCTGGAACCGGTAGTCGGGAAAGTGGATATTGCCGGCGCGCTGGATACGGCGTTGCTGGGGATTATTTTTTCTTTTCTTTTGGTGAATCTGTTTGATTCTTCCGGCACCTTGCTGGGCGTAACCGACAAAGCCGGCATCAGCGATGCGAAGGGGCGTTTCCCGAAAATGAAACAGGCGCTGTATGTGGACAGTATCAGCGCAGTGACCGGCTCTTATATCGGTACCTCGGCAATCAGTACTTATATTGAAAGCGGTGCGGGCGTTTCCGTCGGTGGACGTACCGGTATGACCGCCGTGGTGGTCGGTTTATTATTCCTGCTAACGATTTTCTTTTCGCCGCTGGCAAGTTTAGTGCCGCCTTATGCGACCGCCGGCGCTTTGGTTTATGTCGGTATTTTGATGGCATCCAGTTTAATCCGCGTGCAATGGGACGATCTGACGGAAGCCACACCGGCCTTTATTACCGCGGCGATGATGCCGTTTACCTATTCCATTACCGAAGGCATTGCATTCGGCTTTATCAGCTATTGCGTGATGAAGGTTGGCACCGGCCGCTGGAAAGAGGTCAATGCGCCGGTCTGGGTCGTTGCGCTGCTGTTTATTGCAAAATTCGTATGGGTCGGTTAAATTAACACGGACGGGTATTACAGCCCGTCTTTCTCTTTTACCAATATATAACTAGGGTAGTTTATATGCAAAAAATCGTATTTATCGTTCATGCCGCGCCGTACGGCAATGAACGTTTTTTCAGTGCACTGCGTCTGGCGCTACAGATCCAGGAGCAGCACAAAAGTGCGGTGGAAATTAAGCTATTTTTAATGTCGGATGCGGTAACCGGCGGGTTAGCCGGACAGCAGCCGGCCGAAGGTTATCATTTGCAGCAAATGCTTGAAATTCTGACCGCACAGGGCGCGGCGGTGAAATTATGTAAAACCTGTACCAATGCCCGCGGCATTACCGAACTGCCGTTAGCGGCGGGGGTGGAAATCGGCACCTTGGCGGAGCTGGCCGACTGGACGGTGGCGGCCGATAAAGTGCTGAATTTTTAACTGGCGGGACGGGCGAGCGTCCCGTCCGTGAGCGAAAAACTTAACCTCTTGATATTATTGGTGAGCAGAGGCACCGACCCATTCCAATAGTGATAAATTATGAATCAATCCGAACCGCTGAATCCTGTTACCGTTCCGCTTAACCGCGTTAGCCTGATTGAAGCCTCCGCCGGCACCGGAAAAACTCATACTATGGCCTCGTTGTACCTGCGTTTGCTGCTGCAAGCGGGGGAGAATAATTTTGCCCGCCCGTTGAGCGTCGAACAGATTCTGGTGGTGACCTTTACCGACATGGCCACAGAGGAGTTGCGCGAACGTATCCGAGCGCGGATTCATCAGGCCAGACAGCAGTTTATACGCTATCGGGAAACACAGGATAAAGGCATTTTCGACGATGATTTTTTATCGAATCTGATCGATCATATTGACGATATTGAGGCGGCAATTCACCGTCTGACACTGGCGGAACAGAATATGGATTTGGCGGCGGTTTATACCATTCACGGTTTTTGCCGCCGCATTTTAATGCAGTACGCATTCAATTCGGGGATTCATTTTAATCTGGATTTGGTTACCGATGAAAGCGAGCTGCTGCAGCGTATGGTCAATACATTCTGGCGCGAACAATTTTATCCGCAGCCGGTGAATATCACCGAATTTATCCGACAGCAATTCGGTTCACCGGATAATTTAATCAAAAAGATCCGCACTTATATGACCGGGGATGCACTGACGGCGGAAATCAGTCGGCCGGATTTACTGCAAATACCGTTGGCGACATTTTTCGCCGAACATTTAGCTCCGCAGCTGGCCGGTATCGAACAGTTTAAACGGCAATGGCTGGCGCAGGAGGAGACCGTCCGTCATTTGCTGGAAGACAATAAAGCGCGTATTAAAGGGTATCGTGACGATTATCTGCGTTCACGTTTGCGCGATATTCGCCGCTGGGCGGAAAATCCGGCGGAAATCGATTTGCCGGAAAAACTGACTAAATATTTTACCCAAGCGGCGATTGACGCTGGGCTGAAAAACGGCGGAACATTATCTCATCCGCTGTTTCAGCAGGTACAACAGCTTGTCGAACAGACCATGCCTTGCGCCGCGCTGAACAGTGCGATTATTTTATATCATTGCCTGCGCGATGTACGGCAAAAACTGATCGATTATAAACGGCATCATAATCAGAAAGGTTTTGACGATTTACTGCGGTTGGTGCGCGATGCGCTCTGCGCTCCGCAGGGCGGGGAACTGGCGCAGCTTGTCCGTTATCAGTATCCTTTTGCGATGATCGACGAATTTCAGGATACGGATGCGCAGCAATATCAAATCTTCTCCCGTGTCTATATTCAGGATCAGCCGCCGCATACCGGCTTTATTATGATCGGTGATCCCAAACAGTCCATTTATAAATTCCGCGGCGCCGATATTTTCACTTATTTAACTGCCGCCCAGCAGGCGAACAGCCGTTTTACGTTGGAATATAACTGGCGTTCGGGACAGAATCTGATCGATTGTGTCAACGGCATATTCGATTTTTCAGCGGCACCACCGTTTTTATTTGACAATATTCGTTTTTTACCGGTGAAAGCGGGCAGAGCAACGGCGCCTTTTCAGTTAAACGGCGCCGTCGAACCGGCGTTAAGAGTGTATGTTACCCAGCACGGTGATCGTGCGGCGCTTGCCCGCGCCTGTGCGGTGTCGGTCTGGCACTGGCTGCGAAGTGCGGTGCAAAATCAAGCCGTTATTGAAGATCGTCCGTTGCTGGCGAAAAATATCGCGGTGCTGGTGAAAAACCGCTATGAAGCGGATCTGGTGAAAAATGCGTTGCAACAATTGGGCGTGGCCTCTGTGTATCTGTCCGATAAAAGCAATGTTTTCGACAGCCTAACGGCGCGGGATATGGCGTTGATTCTGACGGCCTGTTTAAATCCGTTAAACGAACGGGCGGTGTTAAACGCCGTCGCCACCGGGCTGTTCGGTTTAACCAGTGCTGAAATTTATCACCTCAGACAAGACGAAACCCAGTGGGAAAATACTGTGGAGCAGTTTGTGGCTTACCGGCAGATATGGCACAAACAAGGCGTGTTGGTGATGCTGCATAAAATCCTGCTTGACCGCCGCTTCAGCGAACGCTTATTGGCCAGTGCGGGCGGCGAGCGGATTGTGACGGATTTTCTGCATTTGGCGGAATTATTGCAGCAGGCAAGCCGTTTGAACGAAACCGAAGCGGCGTTGCTGCGTTGGTTTGAGAAACAGATTCAGGGCACGGAACGCTTGCAGGAGATTATTCGTCTGGAAAGCGAGCGGGAGTTGGTGAAAATCGTTACCATTCATAAATCCAAAGGGCTGGCCTATGATTTGGTCTGGTTGCCTTTTATCGCCATGCCGGCAAAAGAAAGCACCAAAAGAGCCGACCTACAGGCTATCCACACTTATTATTGTCCATCACGGCAGCAGGTTTTATGGGATTTGGAAGGCCGACATCAGGATGCGGTGATTAAAGAAAATCTGGCGGAAGAAATGCGCCTGCTGTATGTGGCGCTGACCCGCGCCAAATATCAGGTGGTAATGGCGCTGCCGGCCGATTTTGAAGGCAAATGGAACAGTTTGCTGTATGCCCTGAGCGAAGGCGAAATCGGTCAGCACTTAACCTTTAAAACACCGCAGTATCAGGCACAGGCGCTTATCGAACGGTTGCAGCAGAAAGTCGGCGCGCATAACATTTTGCTACAGGATGCCGCAACGCTGGTCGCAGGCGATCCATTAACGCAGCCGGCAGAAAGCGAAGCGTTGTCAGCCGCCGAGTTCAGCGGACACATCGAATATAACTGGCAGGTAACCAGTTTCAGTGATATGGCGCAGAAACACGATTATCTCAGCACGCGGTGCGAGCAGGATAATACGATGCAAAGTGCGGTGGAAATTTTGCCGGTTTTTGATTCGGCCAGAGATTATGATTTTACGCCGCCCGCGCCGGAAGATACGATGGAAACGCTGCACAGCGAAGAATCGCCGCATATTGCGGACGATTATCCGCCGGGCTATTCGCCTTTTACCTTTCCGCACGGCGCTCGGGTGGGAACGGAGTTGCACCGTTATCTGGAAAATGCGGAGTTCAGCCAGCCGCCCGGTGATGAGCAGCTGGCTAAATTGTGCCGCAATTTACAACTGGATGAGCCTTGGGCTGCTCCGTTGCGGCAGTGGCTGAGCGCAATTGTGCATACGCCGTTGCCGATAGAGGGGCAGGCGCTGAATCTGGCGAAAATTGACCGCCGCGAGCGTGTAAAAGAAATGCCGTTTTATCTGAAATTAACGCACGATTTTAATGTCGGCGCCTTTAACCGGGCATTAAAGCAATATCACCATTTGCCTTATCAGCCGTTAATTTTCAACCGCATTAAAGGCATGCTGCGCGGTTTTATTGATCTGGTGTTCCGGCATGACGGCAAATATTATTTGATGGATTATAAATCAAACTGGCTGGGCGCCGGCGCGCAGTATTACGGCGCGGAAAATTTACAGCAGGCAATGCTGATCCATCATTACGACTGGCAGTATCTGCTTTACAGCGTGGCGCTGCACCGTTATCTCGGACAACGCAAGGCGGATTATGATTACACGCGGCATTTCGGCGGGGTAATTTATACTTTTCTGCGCGGGATGAACGGTAAAGACGCCACCGGCGTGTATTTCGATAAACCGGATCGGCGTTTAATCGAGGAATTGGAGACATTATTTTAATGCTGGCGCTTCTACACCAATTAAAACAAAAAGCCTTAATTAGTGCGGGCGATTATTATTTCGCCCGGTTCATTGCCGATAAACAGCAACCCTTTGCGTATCCGCCGGCGCTACAGAATCTGGCCGTGTTGCTGGCGGCGTTATGCAATTTCAATTATCAGCAGGGGCATACCTGTTTGCTGCTGGACGACAGCCTTAACCACAATCTGTTTTCCCTGCCTTACGGCGAGCGCCATTTTCTCGGTCAGATACGACAAAAAATCGATCAGCTGCCCGTCAGCCGCTGGCAGAATGCGTTGGCGGAACATATTGCATTCAGCCATCATCCGACAGAAAAACACGCGCCGCTGGTGTTTCAATATAACGCCTTATATTTTTACCGTATCTGGCAGGATGAATACCGTGTCGCGCAATATCTGGCAAGTGCGGTGAAAAATCGCGCTGAAACGCCCTTCGACAGTTCGGCGATGACACGCATTTTAGCCCGCTATTTCCCGCCGGAAAAAGACGACACACCGAACTGGCAGAAAATTGCGGTTGCCGTTGCGCTGCGCCAGCAGTTTTGCCTGATTACCGGCGGCCCCGGCACCGGAAAAACCACCACGGTTTCGCGGATATTGCTGGTCTTACAGGAACTGAACCACTACCGGTTGCGCATTAAACTGGCCGCCCCGACGGGCAAAGCCGCCGCCCGCCTGACCGAGAGTATCGGGCAATCGCTGCGGCAGCTATCTCAATTTGTCTCCGTGACGCCCGAGCCGGCATTGCTGGCATCCATACCGCAACAGGCGGAAACCATACACCGCTTACTGGGCGTGCGTCCGTTCAGCGAGAAACCGCGTTACCATAGCCAGCATCCGTTGCCGATTGATGTGTTAGTGGTGGATGAAGCCTCCATGATCGATTTATCCTTAATGGCGAAACTGCTGCAGGCGTTGACACCGCAAACCAGATTGATTTTACTCGGCGATAAGGATCAGCTGGCCTCGGTGGAGGCGGGCGCCATTCTGGGCGAATTGGGTAAATTTATCGGACAGGGATACAGCGCGGCGCTGACGCAATATTTAGCGCAAACTGCCGGGCAACATCTTAGCACCGCCGGCGCAGGAAACCCGATTCGCGATTGTCTGTGCAATCTGGTCGTCAGTCGTCGTTTCGGCACTAAACCTTATATCGGTTATTTGGCCGAGGCCGTAAACCAAGCGCAGGCGGCGCGCAGCTGGGCGTTATTTGCCGAACATTGTGATGTTGTCACAAATACGGCGCGGCAAATTGAACTGATTGATTTCGATGACTCGTTAACAGAGCGTTCGCCGCAACGTCCTCTTGCCGCGTATTACAAAACCTACACGGCGGAAATCGTACGAAGTGCGGTGCAAAATTACGCCGAATATTTACGCGAAATTAGACAGATGGCCTTAGAGCGGCAAATGCTGAGCGCCGAACATTTGGCTTACATTTTCCGGCTGTTTAATAAAGTGCGTTATCTGACCGCACTTCGGGTCGGCGAATTCGGCAGCGAAATGCTAAATCAATATATTGCCGAGGGGCTGCGGCAAAAAGGCTGGCTGAGCTTTAATCACAGCCGGGAATGGTATGTGGGCAAACCGATTCTGATCACGCAGAATGATGCCAATGTAGGGCTGTTTAACGGCGATATCGGGTTATATCTGGTAACGCTGGATAAAAACGGCGAAGCCAAAGGGCGCTTTTGGTTTGAGAACGGCCACAGCGAACTGCCAAGCCGTATTCCAGCACATGAGCCGGCATTTGTGATGACGGTGCATAAATCGCAGGGTTCGGAATTTGAGCATACCTTGTTGGTTCTGCCGCCGGAACCGAATCCGGTATTGTCCAAAGAACTGGTGTATACCGGCATTACCCGCGCAAAAGAGAAAATTACCGTCTTTGCCAACAGGCTGAGCTGGGACTATGCCGTAAGCACCCAGACCAAACGGCAAAGCGGGTTAGGGCATGTGTTAGAGGCTATGTTGGGGGAAAATAATGATGAAACAGAGTAAAATTGTTATTCTGACCGGCGCGGGAATTTCCGCCGAGTCGGGTATCCGAACGTTTCGTGCATCAGACGGATTGTGGGAACAACATCGGATTGAAGATGTTGCGACGCCGGAGGGATTCCGGCGCGATCCGCAATTGGTTCAGCGTTTTTATAACGCCCGTCGCCGCGCATTGTTCGATCCCGCCGTGCAACCGAATCCCGCCCATATCGCCTTAGCCAAACTGGAAGAACAACTGGGCGACAATCTGTTATTGGTTACACAAAATGTGGATAACCTGCACGAACGGGCCGGTTCGAAAAATATTATCCACATGCACGGCGAATTGCTGAAAGTGCGTTGTACCCGTTCGGGACGGATTTATGACCGGCATAACGATGTGACCGAGCAGGACCGTTGTATGTGCTGTCAACCGCCGCAGCCGTTACGCCCGCATATCGTGTGGTTCGGTGAAATGCCGTTGGAAATGGACAGCATTTACACCGCACTTGAAAAGGCGGATTATTTTATCGCCATCGGCACATCGGGTAACGTTTATCCGGCGGCGGGATTTGTGGATGCGGTGCCGCACCGATGTCAAACCGTCGAACTGAATCTGGAACCCAGTCTGGTCGGTTCGAAATTCAAACAAACACAATACGGCAGAGCCAGTGAAATCGTGCCGAAGTTCGTGCAAAAACTGACGGAACATTTATCCCGTTCGTCAGGTTAATCACCGCGTTTCAGCCGGTGCGGTTTGAACTGACAGGCGGTTTCAGCGGCCAAATGATATTCAATATTTTCAGGAGACAGTTATGACAAAATGGGACGAACGCTATCAAACCGAAGAATATATTTTCGGTACCCAGCCGAATGAGTTTATTGCCCGCATCCGCCCTTATCTGCCGGCTTGCGGGCGGGCGCTGGATCTGGCGACGGGGGAGGGGCGCAACGGCATATTTCTGGCCCGGCACGGACTGGAAACCGAAGGCGTGGATATGTCCGAGGTCGGCTTGGCAAAGGCACGAAAACTGGCGCAGCAGTATCATGTGCCTTTTACCACAAGATTGGCGGACATTGCCCAAATGCCGATGCCCAAGCAGCATTATGCGGTGATAAGTTTGGTCTTTTGTCATTTTATGGAACCCGAGCGCACCCGCATTATGCAGCGCATCGTAAACGCATTGCAACCGGGCGGTTTATTTGCCGGAGTGTTTTATCACCCGGAGCAGATCCGTTTCGGCACCGGCGGGCCGAGTAATGTCGAGATGCTGGGTACATTGCCGGCAATGCAGCAGGCGTTATCCGGTTTGGATTGGCTGATCGCCGAGCACAGTCAGCGCGAGATGAACGAAGGAAACCGTCATATCGGGCCGAGCTCGGTCATCTGTCTGCTGGGACGTAAACCCTGAGTCGGCTGTCGAAAATCAACAAGTGCGGTCGAAATTTGTCTTGTTTTATAGATAAATGATTGGCTTTCGGTGTAAATTTTTGTATAATCGCCCGACCCTGTGAATGTGGCGGATTCCCACCGCGCATTATTTTATCGAGATCGCACTCGAAGGGGTGAAGATTGAGATTCATGGTTGTGTCTTTTTGACACTGGGTATTAATATTTTTAATTGGTAATTAAATTAATGAAAACTTTTGTAGCAAAACCGGAAACGGTTAAACGCGACTGGTATGTAGTGGATGCGACAGGTAAAACGTTAGGTCGTTTAGCCACCGAATTAGCACGTCGTCTTCGTGGTAAACATAAAGCCGAATATACGCCGCATGTTGATACCGGTGATTACATCATCGTGATTAATGCGGACAAAGTTGCCGTCACCGGTAAAAAAGAAAGCGATAAAATTTACTACTGGCACACAGGCTATGTCGGCGGTATCAAACAAGCGACTTTCGCAGAAATGATCCAACGCCGTCCTGAAGCAGTGATTGAGATTGCGGTTAAAGGTATGTTGCCGAAAGGCCCATTAGGTCGTGCAATGTTCCGTAAATTGAAAGTGTATGCGGGGGCAGAACACCAACACGCAGCACAGCAACCACAAGTTTTAGATATTTAATCACGGGGTTAGGAAAATGGCAGAGAATCAAAACTACGGCACAGGTCGCCGCAAAAGCTCTTCAGCTCGTGTATTTATCAAACCGGGCAGTGGTAAAATCACTATCAACCAACGTGAATTAGATGTATATTTCGGCCGTGAAACTTCACGCATGATTGTACGTCAGCCGTTAGAATTGGTTGAATTGACAGATAAATTAGACCTCTACATCACTGTAAAAGGTGGCGGTATTTCAGGTCAAGCGGGTGCAATCCGCCACGGTATCACTCGTGCATTAATCGAATATGATGAAACGTTACGTCCGGCATTACGCGCAGCAGGTTTCGTGACCCGCGATGCTCGTCGTGTTGAACGTAAAAAAGTGGGTTTACACAAAGCGCGTCGTCGCCCGCAGTATTCCAAACGTTAATTTTTTCGTTTCTATTCGCAAGTTGCAAGTCCTTTTGGGGCTTGCAATTTTTTTTGCCTAAAGAAAATTTTTGGGGGATTTCTTGGAAATCCCTATTCGGTTTGTGGTAAAATGGACGCCCTTTTTATGAATTACCCAAGGTCGTCGGAGGAATAGATGACAAGCGCTGCAAATAAACGTTCAATAATGACTCTTTTTTCTGATAAAACAGATATTTACTGCCATCAGGTGCGTATCGTACTGGCGGAGAAAGGAGTTGCTTATGACACGGAAATTGTAGATCCGCAGGCATTATCGGAAGACTTAATGGAATTAAATCCTTATGGCACACTACCGACGCTGGTTGACCGTGATCTTGTTCTGTTTAACTCCCGTATTATTATGGAATATCTTGATGAGCGCTTTCCACATCCGCCGTTAATGCCGGTATATCCCGTGGCGCGCGGTAAAAGCCGTTTGTTAATGATGCGTATCGAACAGGATTGGTACCCTGTATTAGTGAAAGCGGAAAACGGTTCCGATGCGGAACGTGCGACAGCATTAAAACAATTAAAAGAAGAAATTTTAGCCATTGCGCCGATTTTTAACCAAACCGCTTATTTTATGAGCGAGGAGTTCAGTCTGGTCGATTGCTATATTGCGCCGCTGTTATGGCGTATGCAGCAATTAGGCGTAGAATTCACCGGCGCCGGCAGCAAAGCGGTGAAAGCTTATATCGAACGGGTTTCTCAACGCGATTCGTTTTTACAATCGGTCGGCGAATCCGCACCGAAAAATTTAATGGATGAGAAATAAAGACAGGTTAAGCAATGGAATATCAATCGTCGCCGAAACGTCCTTATTTATTGAGAGCCTATTATGACTGGCTGGTGGACAATGAATTTACGCCTTATTTGGTGGTGGATGCCACTTATTTCGGTGTCAAAGTGCCGGTCGAATATGTCAAAGACGGTCAAATCGTGTTGAATTTGTCGGCTAACGCCACCGGAAATTTGCAGCTTACCAATGATTTTATTCAATTTAATGCGCGTTTTCGCGGCATTCCGCAGGATATTTATATTCCGATGGGCGCTGCGCTGGCCATTTATGCCCGTGAAAACGGTGACGGCGTCATGTTTGAGCCGGAAGCGGCTTATACTGAAGCGGATATTGCAGTGACGTCCGATCAACCTGCGGATTTTTCCGAAGCGGTGGATAAGCCCGATACCGCGGCAAAACCGAAAGCTGACAAGCAACGAGCCTCTCATCTGAGAATTGTTAAATAGAAATTCTTATTAAATTTGAACCGCACTTTGGCAGTGTCATAACGCGCGGATAACAGACAAAAAGCGGGCGGATATTTTCCGCCCGTGATATTTTTATCAGAAATTCGCGTTGCGCGGTGCGCGCGGGAATGGAATGACGTCACGGATATTCTGCAATCCGGTCACATAGACAATTAAGCGTTCGAAACCGAGACCAAAACCGGAATGCGGCACGGTGCCGTAACGGCGAAGATCGCGATACCACCAGTAATCTTGCGGATTGAGCCCCATTTCGGCCATACGTTTATCCAGCACGTCCAAACGCTCTTCACGTTGCGAACCGCCGATAATTTCGCCGATACCCGGCGCTAAAACGTCCATGGCGGCCACGGTTTTACCGTCATCATTTAAACGCATATAGAAGGCTTTAATATCTTTCGGATAATTTTTCACCACAACCGGAGATTTAAAATGTTCTTCCGCAAGATAGCGTTCATGTTCGGAGGAAAGATCAATGCCCCAAGCCACCGGAAATTCAAATTTTTTGCCCGATTTTAATAACACGTCGATGGCGTCGGTATAATCGATTTGTGCGAAATCGGCATGAATAAAGTTTTCCAAACGGGAAATAACATCCTTATCTACATGTTTTTCGAAAAATTTCAGATCATCCTGACGTTCGTTCAGAACCGCGCGGAATACATATTTCAACATTGCTTCCGCTAATTTCGCATTATCATTCAAATCGGCAAACGCGACTTCCGGTTCAACCATCCAGAATTCCGCCAAATGGCGGGTAGTGTTTGAATTTTCTGCCCGGAAGGTCGGGCCGAAGGTATAGATTTTGCTTAATGCGCAGGCATAGGTTTCGCCATTAAGCTGTCCGGATACCGTCAGAAAGGATTCTTTACCGAAAAAATCTTGCGAAAAATCCACCGCACCTTGGGCATTACGCGGTAAATTTTCTAAATCCAGGGTGGAAACACGGAACATTTCGCCGGCGCCTTCCGTATCGGATGCGGTGATTAACGGCGTGGCGACCCAGTAAAAGCCCTGTTCGTGGAAAAAACGGTGGATAGCCTGCGCCAGACAATGACGAACGCGGGCTACGGCGCCAATGATATTGGTGCGCGGACGCAGATGCGCCACTTCGCGCAAATATTCAATACTGTGGCGTTTTGCCGCCATCGGATAGGTTTCCGGATCATCAACCCAGCCGCAGACTTCGACATGTTCGGCTTGCAGTTCAACCGCCTGTCCCTGTGCCGGTGATGCCGCAACGGTGCCGGTAACCACCACGGAGCAACCGGTGGTTAAGCGCAGAATTTCACTGTCGTAATTGGCAATATCCTTGTTGACGATAACCTGAATCGGATCAAAGCAAGAACCGTCATAAACAGCCAGAAAAGAAAGCCCGGCTTTGGAATCGCGCCGGGTACGCACCCAACCGCGCACCGTTACACTGTCGCCAATGGCGACTTTTCCCTGCAATACATCAACAATTGATGCAATTTTTGTCATATCAACCTCAGATTAAATAATTTCGAATAAAAACGCGCTTAGTTTACCGCAAGTTAGTCAATTTACCAAAATGAATTCATTTTTTGTTTTTGTGACTTGGTACACATAATTGGAGTAAAAATCTTGTTTTTAAAAGCCTAACTGGTATAAATGAAATAATTTTATTATATGAATTAAATCGAGCATTCTATGACCAAGGTAAGAAGAGAAGATAAATTACCGTTAAAATTAAAACAACTCGGCAAAATTTACCGTTTAATTGAACAGTTTGAAGAAATTTCACGCATTGATTTATCGAAATTATCCCGTTTAGCCCCGGCCACGATTACGGCATTAACCCGTAAGCTGATAGAAGAAAAGTTAATCATCGAAAGAGCGGTGCGAAATACCGAAAGTCGGGGACGTCCAGCGGTGGGATTATGCGTTTCGCCGTTTTACTGGCAATCCTTATGCGCCATTTTGTTTGAAGATCATTTCAATATTCTTTTATACGGATTAGACGGCTCGTTACTACAGCAAACGGATTATCCCCTGACCGACGCGGATTTAATCCGGCTGGATCAGGTATTGGTTCGCTGTCTGCAACAGTTTACGCAGCAAATTAAACCGCAATTAAATCACCCGATCACCTTTTCTATTGCCGTGGTCGGTGAACTGGATCGAAGCACCAATAAACTACGTCGACTGGGACAAACCAAACTGGAACTGGATTTAAAAGCCTTATTTGAACCGCACTTTAATATTCCGGTTCTGGTGACTGAATATTTTCAGGACTGGCTGTTGGCGGAAGGAACATTAGGCAGCGTAATCGGCTGTGATAATGTCCTGTTTCTGCAATTAGACGATGTCATTAATCTTAATGTTCTGTCGCAGGGGCGGATTTTGTATGATAAGTCGCGCATGAATATCGACCGAATGATTGTGCCGCCGCTGAGTAAGCTGCAGGATGAATTAAATCCGGATTTGCCGGCGCTTGCTCGCTATCAGGCTTGCAACCAAATTACGCATCGTGCGATTTATCAATTGGTGGATCGGTTTTACCCTGAAAACGGTTTGCCTGACAATGCGGAAAAAATTCACTTTTTATGCCAAAAGGCGCAGCAGGGCGAGCAGCCGGCACGCGATATTTTAACTCATATTGCCGATGCGCTGGCTTATTTGCTGATGAATCTGGTCAATCTGTTTGCGTCTAAAAAAATTATGCTCAGCACCAGTTTATTGGCGGCCAAAGAGATTTTTCTACCGCGTCTGAACGCACGTTTGGCCGATTATCTCAAACCTTACCAGCGCAAATCCGAAGTGATCGTCAGTCAATACGACTGGAAAAGCCCAATTGTGATTACCGCCGCCGTTAAACAAGGTATTTATGACGGCAGTCTGCTGGCGCATTTAATTAAAGATCAGCGATAAAATGCATTAAATCTTGTGTTAGCTCAATATCTGTAATTGAAAATTACTTTAGAATCCCTCCGAATAACATAACAAGAGGAAGGATAATGAGTAGCTTTTTTGTCACCGGTACTGATACCAACGTCGGTAAAACCATTTCCAGCCGTGCGATTATTCAGGCATTACAGCAGGAGGGTATTCAGATTGTCGGTTACAAACCTGTTGCCTGCGGTCAGGATGATCCGGTATATACGGAAATACAAAGCGTATCCGAAAGTGATTATGGCTCAGAAAACAATCCCGATGTGCTGACGCTGATGTCATCCACCCGCCAAGAGGTCGGTTATCGGGATATAAACAGTTACAGTTTTGAACATACCATGCCGATGTTATCGGCAGAAAGCGAACGAATTGATATCGCTAAGATTAACGCGGACTTGGATCGTCTGACCGGCACTTATCAGTCGGTTCTGGTTGAAGGTGCGTTTGGCTGGATGACGCCGATAAATAAAGATTACACCTTTGCCGATTGGGCCAAAAGCCGAAAGATGCCGGTTGTTTTGGTGGTCGGAATAAAAGAAGGCTGTATTAATCATTCGCTATTAACCGTACAATCGATACAGCAGTCAGGGCTGCCTCTGGTCGGCTGGATTGCCAATCGGATTAATCCGGGTTTAGGGCATTATGCCGAAATTATCGATATGCTGACGGCAAAAATCGATGCGCCGTTATTAGGAAAGATTCCCTATGTGCATAAGCCGGAAACTCAGGCATTAGGGCAATATATTACCGATATCGAACGGCTGACTTATATGCAAACCGAGTGGGTAAAATAGCCGTTTTTATTGTCTGAAAGCCCGTTAACGCCATTGGTTTAACGGGCTTTTGTCGTCTGATTCTCTTTGTTTAAGCTATATTTCGGTTAAAAATCGAACATGTTTTCGTGGCGGTAAAGATTTACATAGTCTAACATTTTATTTACAGAAAAATTTATTCTTAATAGATTCAGTCAGTTAATCTCTGATTTTGCATTACTTTGCTGATGATGCCAGAGATTTTCAGCCGGAAAATGCAAAATAAAAGTTCCCTTTCAAAAAAAATTGTTACACAATAGCAACCAGCGCAAACCGAGTTTGTGCATTATGATGATTTAATCAATTATAGGAGTAATGATGAAAAAATCACTATTAGCAGCATTAGTATTAGGTGCGACATTAACAGTAACCGGTTGTTTCGACAAGAAAGATGACGCTTCTCAGCAGGTTGAACAAGCGAAAGAAAGCGTATCCGAAGCTAAAGAAGCCGTTTCTCAGGCTGCGGCAGATGTTAAAGACGCGACTGTAGCGAAAGCGGAAGAAGCTAAAGATGCGGTGATGGACAAAGCTGCCGAAATGAAAGATGCAATGTCGGATAAAGCCTCTGAAGTTAAAGACGCAATGTCAGATAAAGCGGAAGAAGTGAAAGACAGCGCACAAGAAATGAAAGATGCCGCCGCAGAAAAAGCGGAAGAAGTTAAAGACGCTGCTGACGAAAAAGCAGCTGAAGTTAAAGATGCAGTGAAATCCGAATAATTTTTATCCTTAACTGTAAAATAGCAAGCCGGAATCCGTATTTCCGGCTTTTTTCTTGAATCACACATTATTTATTTTGTATTTCATTCGATTTTTGTTAGAATTAAGCCGATTTTGGGGCTGATTCTGGATTCGACGGGATTAGCGAAGCCCAAGGTGCACGTCGAGGTGCGGTAGGCCTCGTAAATAAACCGCAAAAAAATAGTCGCAAACGACGAACAATACGCTTTAGCAGCTTAATAACCTGCTCATCGCCTTCTCTCCCCAGCTTCCGCTCGTAAGACGGGGATCAAGAGGAGTCAAATTCAAACGAGATCGCGTGGAAGCCGCAGCTATAGGATCGAAGCGCTAAATTGAAGATAGCTAGTTTATTCTTCGCGTGTCTGTCCGCAGGGGATAAATGAAATCAAAGACCAGACTAAACGTGTAGGACTGAAGGTAGAGTAATTTCGGACGGGGGTTCAACTCCCCCCAGCTCCACCACTTATAAAAAAATTTGCACCCTAAAGTGCGGTTGATTTTTCGATCGATTTTAGGGTGCAATTTTATTCACCGGCAATTAAGCCCGGCTTCTGCGGTTAAATTCTGCCAGTGCCTGATCAAATTTTTCGGCAACCTGCGTATTCACCGGCGCAAAAACAGAAGAGGTGATAGTGATAAACGAACAGACTAAAAAGCCCGGGATAATTTCATATAATTTGGCTAAATCGTCCCAACCCCAATATTGCATTAGCGGGCTCCAGATGACAACTGTCAGCGCACCGGAAAGCATACCCCAAAGCGCCGCTTTGGAACTGATGTTACGGTTGAATAGCGATAAAATCACTACCGGGCCGAATGCCGCGCCGAAGCCCGCCCAGGCATAAGAAACCAGACTCATTACTTTAGAATTCGGATCCTGTGCAATACACATTGCGATCACGGCAATCACCAACACCATAAGCCGGCCGACCCAGACCAGCTCCAGACTGGATGCCGTTTTACGGAAAAAGCCTTTATAAAAATCTTCCGTAATCGCTGCGGAACACATCAGCAACTGCGCAGAAAGGGTACTCATAATCGCCGCCAGAATCGCGGATAACACGATGCCAACAATCCACGGATTAAACATCTGTTTCGACAACTCAATAAAGACGGATTCCGCATTATCCAGCGCGATATTACCGGCGGTAAAGTAAGCGAGACCGAAATAGCCGACCGCAACGGCGCCGCCCAGACATAAAAACATCCAGCCGATACCGATTCGACGGGCTTTCACTAAAGACTGTACGGAATCGGCCGCCATAAAGCGCGCCAGAATATGCGGCTGACCGAAATATCCTAATCCCCAGGCTAATGCGGAAACAACGCCGATACCGGAAACGTTATGCAGCCAGTTGGAATAGGGGATCTGAGTCAGGGCGGATTTATTTTCCAGCGCCTGGCTGATTTCTTCCCAGCTCAGATTAAGCAACACCATGACCGGCGCGAGCAATAACGCGAAGATCATTAATGTTGCCTGAATGGTATCACTCCAGGAAACCGCTAAATAACCGCCGATAAAGGTATAAATAATGGTCGCCAGCGCACCGAACCAAAGTGCGGTGGAATAATCCAGCCCCAGCAGGCTTTGGAATAATTTGGCACCGGCAACCACCCCGGATGCGCAATAAATGGTAAAGAAAAACAGGATAATGGCCGAAGAAATAATTTTCAGCGCTTTCTTTTGGCGCGGAAAACGTTGCGCGAAAAATTCCGGCAAGGTCAGCGCATTAGCATAATTTTCGGTGAATATGCGCAGCCGACCCGCAACCACGCGATAATTCATATACGCCCCGATAGTTAATCCAATGGCAATCCAAGCCTTCGACAAACCGGCAAGAAAAATCGCCCCCGGTAAGCCCATCAGCAACCAGCCTGACATATCCGACGCGCCCGCCGACATGGCGGTGACAAAACTGCCCATTTTTCGTCCGCCGAGAATGTAATCGTCAAAATTATTGGTTGAGCGATAGGCATAAATCCCGATCCCCAGAATAATAATCAGGTAAAGGCCGAAAGTGATATATATTTGATTATTCTGCATAAAATGCTCCTTAGTTCGTCTTATTGTTCCTGCGCTGCCATTAAGGAGGCATTTCCGCCCGCCGCCGTGGTGTTTTCACTGCGTGAAAATTCGTCATACAGCGGAATAATATCCTGAGTATCACGCCAGTCATAACATTTGAAAATCGCACGGCAATGTTGGGCATACCATAACCGCTGATCTTTACTTAGTGCGGTTAAAAATACGCCTTTTTGGCAATCTTTAAAATCCGCAGAAACACGGATTCCGTTTAACGCGTCGCGTTTTGCCAACGGATGTTCCGGCTGTAACAAGACGGTAAAGCCGTGCGCAAGCAGTTTTTGCGCCGCTTTTTCAGCCTGCATTTCATCACCGTTTAAAATAGCCACTTCGCAAGGTAAATAGGCCAGCGTATTTTCCTCACCGGTAATGCTGTCCAGTACGGGTTTTGCGCTTAATAAGGTTTGCCCATCACCAAACCGGCTGTGATATTGCGTAGTTTTGGTTAAGCGCTGTAAATAAAATTCACCGCCGGCTTTCGGCCCGGTGCCGGATAAACCGTGGCCGCCAAAAGGCTGTACGCCGACCACCGCACCGACAATATTACGGTTAACATAGAAATTACCGCAGTTCAGGTGATTTTCCACAAAGTCGATTTGTTTGCGGATACGGCTGTGGCAACCGCCGGTCAAGGCGTAACCTTTGGCGTTAACGGCGGCCAATGTGGCGCCTAATTCATCTTTACGATAGGTAATGATGTGCAGAATCGGGCCGAATACTTCGCGCGTTAATTGATCCAGATTATCCAGCCAATATGCGGCGGGCGCTACATAATGTCCTGAAGCCGGCGTGTCCAGTTCAACATAACGGCGGGCAATCTGCCGCATTAAGGCTTTATGATTGTCCAGATTTTCTTTCGCTTCGTTATCGATAACCGGGCCGACGTCGGTCGCCAGCAATGCCGGATTGCCTACGGTCAGCTCTTGCATGGCTTCGGTAATCATCGTATAGAGTTTGTCCGCAACGTCTTCCTGCAATAACAAAATCCGCAATGCGGAGCAACGCTGGCCGGCGGAATCAAATGCCGAACTCAGTACATCGGCGGTGACTTGCTCGGATAACGCGGAAGAATCCACGACCAAAACATTTTGCCCGCCGGTTTCGGCAATCAGAACCGGATCGTGATCGGCTTGCGCCAGCTGTTGATTAATTGATTTGGCCACTTCCGTCGAACCGGTAAAGACCACCGCATCAAAAGGATAAGCGACCAATCCCGCACCGATATCGCCGGCGCCCAGCACCAGCTGCAGGGCAGAGCGGGGCAGTCCGGCCTGATAAAACAGATTGACCGCCGCAAAGGCGATTAATGAAGTTTGCTCCGCCGGTTTTGCCACCACCGCATTGCCGGCCGCCAGTGAGGCGGCAATTTGCCCGGTAAAAATCGCCAGCGGGAAATTCCACGGCGAAATACAAAGTGCGGTTCCGCGCGGCGGGGCGGCTTGTTTATCGTTTTCCAACTGCTCGATTTGCTGACTGTAATAACGTAAAAAATCCACCGCTTCACGCAATTCCGCGATGGCATTCGGTAAGGTTTTTCCGGCTTCCAGCACGGCTAATTTCATTAATAACGCGTAATTGGCCTCGTATAAATCCGCGGTTTTGCGCAAAATCGTCGCTTTTTCCACCGCACTTTTCTGCGGCCAGTCGCTGCTTTTCGCCATGGAAAAGACGGTTTCTAAATGCGCTTTATGAAAGAAGGAAACCTGTCCCACCTCGTGCTGTAAATCCGCCGGATTGATAACCGAGTGCGGGGCGGCGTGGCAATTCTCATCGGCAAACGCCACCAGTGATTTGGCATCATGAATCTCCGCCTGATTAAATGCCTGTTCCAGTTGTTCCAGCGTCAGCTCGTTGGTTAAATCAAAGCCGGCGGAATTTTGGCGGTCGCTAAATAATGCCAGCGGATGACGCACCGCTTTGTTACTGTGGCCTTGCGATTCGGTATAGCGTTTCCATGGCGGCGTAACCAATTGTTCGGCAGGAATGGTTTCATCCACTAATTGATGAACGAAAGAGGAATTGGCGCCGTTTTCCAATAAACGGCGAACTAAGTAGGCGAGTAGGGTTTCATGGGTACCTACCGGGGCATAAACGCGCACCAGACGATCAAAATTTTCTTTCCCCGTGATATTGTCATACAGCGTTTCGCCCATTCCGTGTAAACATTGAAATTCATATTGTTTATCCTGACCGAGTTCATAAACCGTACACAGGGTTTGCACGTTATGCGTGGCGAATTGCGGATAAATCACATCCTGCGCTTCCAGCAGTTTTTTTGCGCAGGCAATATACGCAATATCGGAATGATTTTTTCTGGTATAGAGCGGGAAGCCGTCTAAACCGTCGGTCTGCGCCCATTTAATTTCACTGTCCCAATAAGCGCCTTTCACCAACCGAATCATCAGATACGCCTGTTTTTCTCTGGCCAACGCAATTAAGTAATCAATGACCTTCGGGCAGCGCTTGGAATAAGCCTGCACCACATATCCGATTCCGCGATAACCTTTCAGTTCCGGTTCGTCCAACAGTTTTTCGACCAAATCTAAAGAAAGTTCGAGGCGATTGGCCTCTTCGGCGTCAATATTGACGCTGATGTCGTATTCTTTCGCCGTAATAAAGAGCTGCTTCAGCTTAGGATAAAGCTCGTCCATTACCCGATCATACTGCGCCCGGCTGTAACGCGGGTGAATAGCGGATAATTTTACCGACACACTGTTTGAACGATAAATATCGCGTTCTTTCGATTCATTGCCGACCACGGCGATTGCCTGCAGATAATCCTGAAAATAGCGTTGCGCATCGGCTTTTGTCATCGCAGCTTCGCCAAGCATATCAAAGGAGTAGGCATAACCTTTGGCGATACGTTTTTGCACCCGTTTCAATGCACTGCCGATATCCGTGCCGGTTACAAACTGTTCACCCAGAATTTTCATGGTGCGTACCATGGCAAGACGCATAACCGGTGCCGACAGGCGGGCAAAACTGCGGGTCAGCGCATTCGATAGGTCATTTTCATCAAACGTCTGGCTGACTTTTTTGCCGAGTAAAAGCCCATATCCCGCGGCATTAATAAAGAGGGAAGCGGACTTACCGATATGAGATTTCCAATCGCCTTCCTTCAGTTTGTCATGAATTAACTCATCACGCGTTTGATTATCCGGAATGCGCAGCAAAGCCTCAGCCAGACACATTAAGGCAATGCCCTCATCATCGCCCAATGAAAATTCCTGCATCAGGGCATCTACACCGTATTGATTTTTCTTGATTTTGCGCACTTTATTGATCAGCGTCACCGCATTGTTATGGATGCGAGCCTCCTGTTCCGGTGTAAAATCAATGGATTGCTGTAAGGCATCAACGGCGGTTTTTTCATCGAGACGATAGTAAGCGGTAATATCTCTACGGAGTTTGCTATATTGCTTTGACAGTTTAAATTTCATGGCATAGTCCTCAATGTAAAAGGGTTGTTAAAATTTAGCAATCAATATGTTGCAAGTAAATAACCAGCTTTTGCTTTTGTGATAATACTCACAATTTTCAAATGGACTCTCCGGGAGGAGGTTAAGTGACAATGTCACTAAAATATTATTGAAAAAGTGCGGTCAGAAAATTCACTATTTTCAACCGCACTTGAGATGTTATTTCGATCGGCGTTCCAAAATAAAAATGCTTACCGGTTTACAATCATTTCTCCAATCAATGAGAATTTAATCTAAAGAAGAAATACGCTTAATCCATATCAGATTTTACGCCGCATTATTATTAATATCGCCAATCCGGAAAATTCTAACTACATATCGTTCCTATAGTGAATAAATATTATTTACATAACCTTTACATTGTTATTGATCATTGCATAAACCATAAAATAACCGCGTGACGGCGCGTCTTTGAATGCGATTTTGTCTAGCTTAACCAGTAAAAGTGACCTGTGCATAACCTTGTGATTTTCTTAATCCGTAGTTTCTGCTCACCTCATCACTAATTTCGCATAATGTATATTATGTTAAATAACATATAAAATAATGTCACATGGGTAAATGGATTTTCTAAGCCTACCCTAAAACGGCATTGATACTGAAAAATAATGATTTTGTTATGTTGATTTCTGTGCGGTTTTTTATTTCATTTAATCTGAATTTTTAGAAAACATAATTGATGCACAAAAGCTAATTGGGAAATGGCAATTTAATGCCGGTCATGCGGGTTTATTTTTGGCAACGCTACGTAAAATCTGACAATTAACCAAGAATTAAACGCCGGATTTTAAATTTGAAACATATTCTCGGCATGACTTTAATTTCTTATAGTTGTGACGATGTCACAATGTCTGAATAGGAATCTCCCTATCCGTAATCATGAACCCAATAAGATCGAAGTCTTATCATCGAAAAGAATAAAAATTTTAATAACTTTATGTTATAATGCCGCGCTTTTTTCGAAATTATACCTGTAATTTCTTTCCATTCATCCATCATGGATGCTCAATCATACTAAGATAAGGTATTTGCATTAATATCATATCTTATTGATTATTAAGTTTTTCTTTTAAGATAAATTGTTGTGCCGACTTCGCGTTGCAAGTTCTGCACTATGTAATGATTCCGGCATAATGATTATCGATAAATATAGGAGTATGAACGTTTTGTTTTTTTCAAAACTTATTCAGCAAAAATCGTCATTTAATCCGTTTGTCATCAGTATTACGGTGATGCTCGTCGTTTTACTGGTGCTGGCGACATTACTGTTACCGCAGCAAACCGCATGGCTATTAGACTGGGCAAAATCAGGTATCTTTACTAATTTCAGCTGGTTTTACATTCTGGTTTTTTCGGTGTTTCTTTGTTTTTTGCTGATCCTGTCTATCAGTAGCCTCGGCAATATTAAATTAGGTGCTGACGAAGAAGAACCCGAATTTTCATTTCCCTCCTGGGTGGCGATGTTGTTTGCCGCCGGCATGGGGGTCGGTTTGATGTTTTTCGGCGTTGCCGAACCGTTGATTCATTCCTTCTCTTCAATTACAACCGGTGATATGGAACATAAACAGCAGGAAGCCCTTTTGCACACCTTCTTTCACTGGGGTATGCACGCCTGGGCGGTGTATGCCGTGATTGCGTTATCACTCGCCTATTTCGGTTTCCGCTATAAACTGCCGTTAGCATTGCGCTCATGCTTTTATCCGTTGTTAAAAGAACGGATTAACGGCAAAATCGGCGATGTAATTGATATTATGGCGCTTATCGCCACCCTGTTCGGGATTATCACCACGCTGGGGTTCGGCGCAACACAGCTAGGCGCCGGGTTGGAACAGCTCGGTTGGTTAAATCACAGTGATTTTTCGATTCAGGTAGGCATTATTCTTGTGGTTATGACGCTGGCCATCATGTCGGCTATTTCCGGCGTGGGCAAAGGGGTTAAAATGTTAAGCGAAATCAATCTGACCTTGGCTATCGGTCTGATGCTGTTCGTTTTATTTACCGGCCCGACGCTGCATTTATTTGCCACATTCAGTGACAACTTGGGCACTTATTTGAGCAATCTGATTGAACTCAGCTTTAAAACCTATGCTTACGAGTCAGAAAACACCGGTTGGTTTACCGGCTGGACGATTTTATATTGGGCATGGTGGTGTTCATGGGCGCCGTTTGTCGGCTTGTTTATCGCCCGAATTTCACGCGGACGGACTATCCGCGAGTTTATTTTCGGCGTGCTGGCGGTACCCAGTTTATTCTGTGTGTTGTGGTTCACGATTTTTGGTAACAGCGCGCTATGGTTGGACATCAACGTGGCCGACGGTATGTTACATGAAATGACCTCCACGCCGGAAAAATTATTATTCAAGTTTCTGGAATTCTTACCATTACCGACGCTGACCGGCATTGTTGCGCTGCTGGTTATCTCGCTGTTTTTTATTACCTCGGCGGATTCGGGGATTTATGTCTTAAATAATATGGCTTCCCGCGATAAAAGTTTGGTTGCGCCGCGCTGGCAGGCCGCAAGCTGGGGCATCCTGATCGCCATTGTTGCGATCGTCTTGCTGAAAGCCGGCGGTTTGGCCACGCTGCAAACAATGACGCTGATTGTGGCACTGCCCTTTGCGGTTTTAATGCTGATTATGTGTTTCAGTTTATGGAAGGGGTTGTCGATTGATAAGAAATATTTTGAAACTCAGATCACACCGACCAGCATCTTCTGGAACAGCGATACCTGGAAAGCCCGTTTAGGTCAAATGCTGAATCAGACGCAGGAAAAAGACATTTTAAAATTCCTCAAACACATTGCCTTACCGGCTATGCGTGAGCTGCGTCAGGAGTTGATCGGCGTGCATAATCTGAATGTTGATGTCGTTCCCTATCTTGAGGCGGAAGAACCTTGCGTTGAAATTATCATCAAAAAAGAATCAATGCGGGATTTTATGTACGGCATTAAATCCGTGGGTCATGAAGTCTCCGAACAATTGATTGATGATGATCATCTGCCACATATTCGGCACACGATGACCTATCAGCCGATCACTTATTTCTTTGACGGCAGAACCGGTTACGATGTGCAGTATATGACCCGCAACGAACTGATCGCCGATATTCTGACCCAATACGAACGTTATCTCAGTCTGCTGGATGATGTGGGACAGGAATTAATGGCGCACGAACAAACCGAATTAGCCGAATAACCAATAACGAAACGGTGGATACGAGTTCACCGTTTTTTTATACTTTGCTTTATGTCACGGCGGTGTAGCGCGTAAAAAAACGTCGCGTTTTTATACCGCACTTTTTGCGGTGGCCTGTTTAACCCAGCAATCTGACGCCATAGTCATAAACTTGCTGCAACAATGCCAGTTTTTCGGGCTGATCGGCATGCTCCTCTGCCAGACGCTGCAAACTTTGCTGAAATTCCACCGCACTTTTTTCCAGTTTCTGACGGCGATATTTATCCCATTTCACCTGCTCTGCCCGGGTTAAGGTTTTATAAAAATGTCTGGCGCGGTAATGGAACAGCAATTCGCCGATGCGCGGATCCTGAAAGGTGAGACCGCAGTCGGCTAATTTTTCCGGCGGCAGATCGCGCAAAATCGCCATATTATTTTTATCGTTATAGTTAAAAAAACCGTTATAAAGCGCCGTTTCTACGTTATCGCTCGGTTCGAATGCGCGCTCATCGCTAAAAATCGCCATCACTTTTTCGCGAATGGTGGTTGAGGCGCGCAGTTTTTTCAGGTTCTCCAGACAATGCTCCCGGTCGATACCTAAACGGGTGGCGGTTTGCGGCAGCAGTGTTTTGGCCGGCGCGATAATCGGACATTTATTGATATGCACGAGTTTTAACGGTACCGGCGGCACGCCGCGCGCTTCCAGTTCACTTTTCTTGGTGTATAAATTTTGTTGTAATTCGACCGCACTTTTGCTCAGCAGATCGTCAATGTTACTGTCCAAATCACAGACAATTACCGCATTCTGATTGGTCGGATGCCATGCCAGCGGGGCGATCCAAGTGGTGTTGCCGCGATAATTGCCCAGCATGCCGGACACATGCACCAACGGCGTCATTTCTGCGGTATTAATCAGCGCTTCAATGGCTTTCTTGCCGCGATTTTCAAAAAAATACTGATAAAGTTTCGGCTGTTTCTGCTTGATAAGTTTCGCCATTTCAATCGTGGCGTACACATCTGCCATCGCATCGTGCGCGTTGCTGTGTTCAATGCCGTTGGCGCGGGTTAAATTTTCCAGCCGAAAAGACGGCATGCCATCCTCATCCGCTGGCCAGTTAATGCCCTCCGGACGCAGCGCATAACAGGCGCGCACCACATCCAGCAAATCCCAGCGGGAATTGCCGTTTTTCCAGCTGTATTCATAAGGATCGATAAAATTGCGATAAAACGTATAACGGGTCATTTCATCGTCATAGCGAATATTATTAAACCCCATCACGCAGGTATTCGGCCGGCTGAATTCCTGCGCAATCCGCGCGGCAAACTCCGGTTCCGGCAGCCCCTTTTCATTGCATTGCTGCGGAGTAATGCCGGTAACCAGCACCGCTTCCGGCGCCGGCAGATAATCATTGGTTTGTTTACAATACAACATCACCGGCTCGCCGATAATATTAAACTCAATATCGGTGCGAATACCGGCAAACTGTGCCGGACGATCGGTGGCCGGGTTTATACCGAAACTCTCGTAGTCGTAAATAAAAAATGAAAAATCATTGTGTGTCATGACAATTTGCCCTAAGCCAGAATAGCATCCAAATAGAATAAGCAGATAATTGACGAAACGCCCAGAATAAGCCCTACTCCATTGATTTTGCCGATTTTTTCTTTAAATACGAACGCGCCGACCAAGGTTCCCAGACAGATCACACCGACATTCATCCCGGCAAAAACCAGCGTCGGGTTTTGATTAAAACTCTGATGCGCCTTAATATAAAACAGAATATTCATGAAATTTAACCCGCCCAGCACCATTCCGCCGATCAGGCTTGGGGTTGTCCAGTGCGTTCGTTTCAGCAGTAAATAAATAAACATCACGCAGGCCGCAAGCACAAAGGCGATAAATAATGTGGTCGGAAACGCGCCGCCCATTTTCGCCGTTTGTTTAAACAGAATATCAATCACGCCATAACCCAGCCAGACCAGAATCAGGCTGATAACGCCCTTTGTCGTGCTGCCGGACATGGTTTGCGTCGGTTTGGAAATCAGGCAAAACAGCGCAGAAAACGCCAGCACAACACCGATTAAGCGCGCTTGACTGAGCTGCTCACCAAAAATCAAAAAGGCCGCCAGAATCGGCAGAAACAAAGATAATCGCTGTGCAGCGTCGGAACGGACAATGCCGGCAAACTCCACCGCTTTCGACATAATAATGAATACCGACGGCAGCAAAATCCCCAGCGCGAGAAAAATCGGCGCATGTTCGCTCCGTATAATAAATTGACTTAATCCCATGCCGTTAAAATCAGGCCGCAGCAGATAATACGCCAATGCAAGCGCCACAATATAATTAAACGCAATTGCCTGTTCGATCACAATATTTGTTTTACGCGCCACTTTTAACAACACGGACACCGCAACACTGCAAAGCACCGCAAAAATGAGATAGTGCATGAATAATCCTTTTTATAAGACGTTATCTATTTCACAAGCCATTACCATAACGGCCGCACTTTTATATTATGGTTGTGAAATATATAGCAATGCACTATCTCACTGCAAGATCAATAAGAAAGAAAAACCATGCGATGAGTGCCAAAACATAACCAAGCAGATTGCTGTAATGCCTTTTTCACGGATACGGCAACGCCGAACGGGCATGCGCTGCACGTTATAACGCGCCGTTTTCGCCCGTTATCCCAGCCGGCGTTAATCGGTCGGCCAACGGTTGGCCGGAAATTTTGACGGCAAACGCCTCATTATGCAATCGAGGCATAAAAGTGCGGTGCAATTTTAAGTAATATCTTAATACAATTGGCCCCGTTTCCTTTATAATAATCCGAATTGTCATCGCTCAATCAGGAGAATAAAGATGAGCCAAATCACCAAACAGCAAGTGCTGGACGGCTTTCATTTCCGTGCCGCAACCCGTAAATATGATCCGCATAAAAAAGTCAGTAAAGACGATTTTCAATATATTCTGGAACTTGCCCGTTTATCGCCGAGTTCAGTCGGCTCCGAACCTTGGAAATTTCTGGTAGTGCAAAATCCGGCAATCCGCGCCAAAATCAAAGAAGTTGGCTGGGGGATTGCAACACAAATTGATGATGCCAGCTATTTAGTCGTGATTTTAGCCAAGAAAAACGCGCGTTATGATTCCGCCTATTTCCGTAACGCGCTGGAAAAACGCGGCCTGACTGAAGAACAGATCAACAAAGCCGTTTCACGTTATCAGTCTTTTCAGACTGATGATATGAAACTGCTGGAAAGCGAGCGCGCCCTCTTTGACTGGACATCCAAACAAACCTATATCGCACTGGCGAATATGATGACCGGCGCTGCGCTTATCGGCATCGACAGCTGCCCGGTAGAGGGTTTTAATTATGCGGAAGTCAACCGCATTCTGGCTGAAGCCGGCGCTTTCGACCCGGCTGAATGGGGCGTTTCCGTAATGGTGACCTTCGGTTATCGCGCCAAAGAAATCAAAACTAAATACCGCAAACCGATTGACGAAATCGTCGAATGGATTGAATAAGCGGTGAGCATTGGATTTTACTCGGTAGCACGATCGGAATCGGATTAATTATCGCCGGCGTGCTGGTGATCAACCTGTTTTCCGCCGGTTCTCATTGATACAAAAAGTGCGGTGTTTTTTCTGAAAATTTTTCATTTTCCCACCGCACTTTTGTATGTTAGTTTCTTTTAATTCAAAAATGGACGTTTCTATTTTTAAGGTTTCCATTAAATACGAGCAAATTAAAAATAGTTGACATTATGAAATATCTCCTCCTACCCCTTTAAATTTCTCGACAAATGCTGCGATTTTTTGAAAAATGCTTTGTTTCTTAGTAAGATACTGTGGATTCAGCGGACTCATTTTAGGTAGTGCCTCATTCAAATCCGTGCCGTTTTCGCTGGCATATTCACGTTTTAACGAAACATTAATATAACGTTTAGCCGCTTCTGTTTTTAAATTTTCCGAAGCAATAAGTTCATTAGCTTCTTTCTGTTGCTCGGCTTGAGCAAATTTAAAAAACGCTTCAATGATACTTGTCTTATCGGCAATAGCATCTAAATCTGTTTGATGAATAAAATCGATAATTAAACTTTCTTTGGCACGATTTCCCAAACTTGAGCGGATAATTGAACGAATTTCTTCAACCAATGACGCTTTATCTTTGGTTTTTTTATTGTGTTCAAAAATTAGCTCTAAAATATAATCCAGATTGATTTCTTGAGATTTCAATAGATCCACCTCAAAAATCACATCATCCCAATCAATGGTTGATTTTCCCTTTTCTTCGACATCTTTTTGCCGACGCAGCCAATCACGAATATCATTATAAGTAGAACGGTAGTTTTGAATATCCCGTTCGCTAGGCACATTAATTTTTTGCATTTCGACAATAGCTTCATCGCTAAGATAATATTTTTCTTTAAATGCCTGAAGTGATTGTTCATCGCTTGTATCAACGGATTGAAATGCTTGTAAAGCGGAAAATTCATCATAATTTTGTAAAATGTTTTCAACGCGTAGATATTCACCGAATAATTTAACAAAGTCTTTTTTATCTTTTTCTGTCTCAATTTCAGTCGGATCAGGAAAGCGATCACTGAGTTCGGTAATGACGTCTAAATAGCCGCGGCGATCGGTATAGCCTTCCATATATTCTTGATAGCTTTTTTCCAGTACCACATTACGCGTATTGGCGTTTCCAAAAAGCGTAATGGCATCAATGGTATTTTGCTCCAAGTCGCGGAAAGTCACGATATTGCCAAAAGTTTTGGTAGCATTATAAATTCGATTGGTACGGGAAAAGGCTTGAATTAACCCGTGATAACGTAGGTTTTTATCGACAAACAAGGTGTTTAATTTCGGCGCATCAAACCCGGTTAAAAACATGCCGACAACAATAAGCAGGTCAATTTCTTTATTTTTGACCCGTTTTGCTAAATCTCGATAGTAGTTTTGGAAGGATTTTCCATCCACATCATAGTTGGTTGCAAAATACTTATTGTAGTCATCAATGGCCGATTTTAAGAATTCTTTAGCGCTCGAATTCATGGCTTCCACTTCAAAACTTTCATCGGCAATATCGCCTACTGCGTCTTGTTCTTCATTGGCGGCAAAAGAAAAGATGGTGGCAATTTTAAGCGGATTTTCTACCGCACTTTGTTGCTTTTTAAATGCTTCATAATAAAACTTTGCCGCCTCTACGCTACTCACCGCAAACATCGCATTAAAACCTTGATTACCGGCGTTGAAACGATGTGTCTTTTGTTTGAAATTGTTCAAGATATATTGAGTGATTTCTTCAATGCGTTTGGGCTGTAGAAAAGCCGCTTTTTGCTCAAGTGCGGTCAGTTTTTCAAGATTTTTTTCCGTTTCGATGGTTTTAAATTGCGGACGAACATCGTTGTAATCCACTTTAAATTTGAGTACTTTTTCATCACGAATGGCATCGGTGATAATGTAGGAATGTAGTTGAATACCAAAAACACTCTCTGTGGTTTCAGCACCTAATGCGTTGCCTTTACGGATGAGTTTTCCATCAACAATATCATCGCCAAAAATTGGCGTGCCGGTAAAACCAAATTGGTAGAATTTTTTAAATTTTTTCTTTAAGTTTTTTTGCGCTTCACCGAATTGCGAACGATGGCATTCATCAAAAATAAAGACTACCTGTTTATCATAAATCGGTAACTTATCTTCTGATTTCATTAGGTTATTGAGTTTTTGAATGGTGGTAACAATAATTTTGTTATCCTCTTTTTCAATGTTGCGTTTTAACCCCGCCGTACTTTCCGAGCCATTGACGCTGTCAGGTGAAAAGCGCTGATATTCTTTTATGGTTTGATAGTCCAGATCTTTACGATCCACCACAAAAAACACTTTATCAATAAAGTCTAGCCCCGTTGCAAGGCGCGCTGCTTTAAAACTGGTTAAAGTTTTGCCCGAACCTGTGGTGTGCCAAATATAGCCACCGCTTTTTTGATTACTCCAGTTTTTAGATTGATAAGAACTGTTAATTTTCCACAAAATCCGTTCGGTTGCGGCGATTTGATAAGGGCGCATAATCAAAAGTGTATCGGTGGTATCAAACACGCAATAATTGATCAGAATATTTAATAGGGTATTTTTTTGGAAAAATGTCGCCGTAAAATCCTTTAAATCACGAATAGCGGTATTTTTTGCCGTTGCCCAATTCATTGTGAAATCATAGCTATTTTTATCGCGTTTGGTGGTATTGGCAAAATAGCGGGTATCTGTACCGTTGGAAATAACAAAAATTTGAATATATTTAAAAAGAGAATTGTCTTTATTAAAACTTTCTTTGCTATAGCGGTGAATTTGGTTAAAGGCTTCCCGAATTGCCACACCGCGTTTTTTTAATTCAATATGCACAAGCGGCAAGCCATTCACCAACACCGTTACATCATAGCGATTATCATAATTTCCGGTCTGCTCAAATTGATTAATCACTTGTAATTTATTATTGGCAATATTTTTCTTATCCAGCAAATAAATATTTTGAATTCGCCCGTTATCAAAGACAAAATCATAAATATAATCATCATGAATCTTGCGGGTTTTCTCGATGAGGTTATCGGCAGGTTTATCCAAATATTCTTCTAAAAAGCGCGTCCATTCGGCATTTGAAAAGATAACATGGTTCAGCGTTTGCAACTGATTACGCAGATTTATCAGTAATTTTTCGTGGTTATTGATTTCAGGTAAATACTGATAACCCTGACCTTGTAAATCGCGGATAAATTCACGTTCTAAACTATCTTCCGTCTGATAACCAGCCCGTGACTCTTCCACGCATTTGGTATATTGATCCAGAACGATAAAATTATTGGATTCGGCGATGGTTTTGTATTGGGTCATTAGTGTTCCTTAATTATTAATTCTTTTGCTTTTTCAGATCTTTTTGCCATTTTTCTAAAATTTGTAAATCTTCACTATCAGCCTGTATGCGTTTTTGCTGTTTTCTAGCTTGATCAAATAAGGCATATTGTTTTTGGGTAACAGTTTCCATTTGTTTCACAGTTCGGGTTCCATTGCCGATGAGCAACGGAAAACCATTAAATTCAATTAAATTAAATTAAATTAAATTATCTACATTATTACGCCAGAAATTTAATGTCAGATCTTGACGGTTTTTAACACGTAATTCGGCACTTTCTAAAAAGATCATCACTAGACGATTCAAAGAATCTAATTCATCATGAGTTAAATAGTTTTTAGCGGTAATAATATCACCTTTACGTACAACAGCACCTTTCCAAGAGGTGAGACCCATATTAGGTAATTCGGCATTGGCACGCTTACAAATGAGTTCCGCGGCGGTTTGTTGTGTAATGGCATAGATCAACTTATTTTGTGTTTCGGCAAAAAACATTTGAGTGACTTTATCTGTTTTATCGTAGTCACTGGATAATTTAAATAATTCCCGTACTTTTTGATAAAACCGTAATTCACTGGCTCGAATTTCACGAATTTGTTCCAGTAATTTATCAAAATGATCAAATCGGCCTTGCGGGTTTTTCAATCGTTCTTTATCTAATAGAAAACCTTTATCTAGATAAGTACGTAATTGGGTATTCGCCCAGCGACGAAACTGCACACCACGTGGGCTACGCACACGAAAGCCGATTGCCAGAATCATATCAAGGGAATAATGTTTTACTTGATATTGTTTACCATCTTGGGCAGTTATCAAGTAATCCTTGATAACTGAATTTTTGTCTAGTTCATTGTCTTCTAATATATTTTTTATATGAAAGGCTATATTTTGTACAGAGGTGTCAAAAAGTTCGGCAAGCTGATTTTGGGTCAACCAAGCCTCATTTTCGACAACTAATAAAGCAACGTGAGATTTGCCGTCATCGGTGTTATAGATGATTAAATCATTCATATTTTTACTCTGCTGTATTATCAATTTGTGGTTCTTCAATATTTTCCTCTATATAGAAACCATAATTCTTAATTAGATGTTCAAGTAAATATTTAACAATATTTTTTTCAGCATCTGTAGGTTCAGCGATCACCTCATTCGACAAAGTAGAGTGGCTGGTAAAATTAATAATACGAGTGTAATAGTTTTGTTTGGCATCATCATTAGGCAACAAATTTGACCAACCAGAGTAACCAAGGAAACCAGCTGTTTTTTCATATAAATTGCGCAACAGCATAAAATGGTATTTTTGTATATCCTTGGCCTCAATATCTTCCAATAGTTTTTTCAGAAAGAGATGATAAGAGAAGCTCTTGTTAGAATCGCCTTTTTTCTCTTTAAGTTCAAATGTGTTGTCTTCGTTTTTTCTTAAAATAAACCCCGATTTTACTCCCAGCTCATTATATAATACGTTATAAAATAAAGGATTATGTGTTGTGATAACAAATCTAATATCTGAGCTTTCCTTGACTAGTGCAGCTAAATCAATAGCCAATTGAATAAGATGATTTTCATCTAACGAACTTACTGGATCATCAATAAAAACATATTTAAGTTCATCAAATTCATTGGTAGAGCGTTCACTAGGCTCTGGGATATTTAATTCTGCAACAACTTGTTCAATGAACGTATGAAAAATGCTCCAGATAAAATTGCTTTCTTCACCCTTTGACAGTTTTATATTTTCTTCGGGCGTATCATCGCCACGCGCAAAACTAAATGTAATTTGATTATTTTCAATATCGAATTTAGGCATAAGTTTTTCATCACAATAATGATGAAATTTGCTAATTACCTTATCTTCATCACCCTGATCTTTAATCAACCAACTGATGAAAGAATTAGGTTGAATCTTTAATTTCAGGTCAGTGTCATTAAGAAGATCATTATCCCAATAGAATAAATCCTCGGTAAATGCATTGAAATAAAGTATTTTTCTTCGTGTTAGCTCTTCTTCATTGTCATGATTTTCTTTAGGTGCGATAAGATTCTTAAAGGCTTTTGATAAGCGGGTTTTTCCGCTACCATTAAAGGCGTAAATCAGATTAACCTTTTTCTTGGAATCTCTTAACTGTTCTGCAATTTCATCTAAACTTTTACTCATATTATTCTCAGCCAGGGAAATTCAATAACAATTCTCTGTAATACTCATATCGCTTTTGGCTTTGTTCAATCGCCAAAGGCAAGCCTTCGGTAATGGAATTGGTCAAGGTTTCAAATTTATCTAAAATTGAAGCGATACGGTGCTGCTCCTTAGGATTAGTAGGAAGCGGAAATCTATATTGTAAAATTGCTGACTTACTACCTCGAGGCATTTTAGCACCTTTAGCGTGTTGCGTATTGTATTCAAAGAATCGGTCATCGGCTAATATATGATATAGATAACGCGGATTTATCATTGAGCTTGTTGGGTGAATAACTAATACATCTCCGTTTGTTCCACCAGTACAGTCAGCTTGCCAAATTTTCTTCAAATAAGGTCGTATATTTCCAATTAAAATATCGTTTGGAAGATATTCGGTAAGATTTCCTTCAGTTGGAACGTAATTTGATTTTGTTTTCCCTGCTTTATTTTGTAAAAGATTGTCTACACCAACATAGTTATTTTCATTAAGATTTTTAGCTTTAATTCTTGCTTTGGAGTATTCGGAAATTGAATCCAAACTTTCCCACTCAAACCCAGCCTTCCCAAGTTCTTCTTCGCTCAATAATTTATCACGATAGTATTGATACTGTTTTCTGCGTAGTATAAGCTCGCTGGTAAGCTCGCTGGTAAGCTCGCTGGTAAGCGCTGTCAATGCGTCCAAAATTCGCACGATTTCGGTTTGGACGGGAAGTGGGGGGATAGGGATTAATTTATTTGTATAATTTGAAATCCACTGACGTTTATGATCACCATCTACTTGATTGTTAGGTAATGTATTTAACCAATAGTAAATATATTTTAATAAAGCTATATTTTCATCTTTTGATGTAATCATTTTCATTGCTGATGACTTGGCTTTAAAATCAAAATCTACCCATTTATTAGCTGTAGTAAAATCATCAAAAATAATTACTGGTGATTTAGATGCTAAGTATATGCCTTCTTTTTCATCAGTATATCCCAGAATAAAGGTTTTTCCTGCGGTTAATACAGGTGTAGGAAAGTGATCACTATATACTGTGGAATTAACGAGATATTTGGTTGGCTGTTCATAATCAGCAATGTTACCCAAAGGTTCCCATTTAACCTCAGCCCCATCCAATAATTTATCTAAAAAAGTGCGGTTGTTTTTCATGATGTTTTTTTACCCCTCAATCTCCGACACAATTTTATCAATCTCGGCACGCAAACGATCAATATTGGCGACAGTTTTGCGAATATCTTCGTTTAATTGGTCAATATCAATGAGTTCTCGGGTGTCTTCTGGTTCTACATAAGAACTTACTGAAAGATTGTAATTATTTTCATCATTGGCGATTTCATCATTGCTAACAGATTTTGCCAAATGGGGCACGTCTTCTTTATCGGCGAACAGTTTTAGGATTTGTTCAATATGTTCGTCTTCTAGAATGTTGTTATTGGTGGCAGATTTAAACAAACCACTGGCATCAATAAATTGTGTTTGAGTGTCGGTTTTATGTTTGGAAAGCACCAAAATATTCACCGCAATGCTGGTGCCGAAAAATAAATTCGGCGCTAGGGCAATAACGGTTTCCACAAAATTGTTGTCGACTAAGTATTGACGAATTTTTTGCTCAGCGCCGCCACGATAAAAAATTCCCGGGAAGGAAACGATAGCCGCTCTGCCTTTTGCCGAAAGATAACTTAATGCGTGCAAAATAAAAGCAAAATCCGCTTTCGATTTTGGCGCGAGCACGCCCGCCGGCGCAAAACGTTCGTCGTTGATCAGTGTCGGGTCGTCTGAGCCAATCCATTTCACCGAATAAGGCGGGTTAGAAACGATGGCATCAAAAGGCTTATCATCACCAAACTGTGGTTTAAGCAAGGTGTTGCCTAAGGCAATATCAAACTTGTCGTAGTTAATGTTATGCAAAAACATATTCATACGCGCAAGGTTATAGGTGGTGTGATTAATTTCCTGCCCGAAAAAGCCGTCTTCAATAATATGCTCATCAAATTGTTTTTTGGCTTGTAGAAGCAAGGATCCCGAACCTGCTGCGGGGTCGTAGATTTTATTTACTTTGTCTTGCCCGTGTAAGGCAAGTTTGGCAATAAGTTTTGAGACGCTTTGTGGGGTAAAAAATTCACCGCCTGACTTGCCGGCATTGGCGGCATAATTAGAAATTAAGAATTCGTACGCATCGCCGAATAAATCAATGTGATTGTCTTCAAATTTACCAAAATCCAGCTCGGCAACCCCTTTTAATACGGCAGCCAAGCGACTGTTTTTATCGGCAACCGTATTGCCAAGGCGATTGCTGGTGGTGTCAAAATCAGCAAATAAGCCTTTAATATCGTTTTCAGAAGGGAAACCTGTGGCGGAATTTTCAATATCAGTAAAGATTTGTTTTAATTCGGTATTAAGATTAGGATTGGTATTAGCTCTCGCAACCACGTTTTTGAACAGCTGACTTGGATAAATAAAGTAACCTTTGGTTTTTACCGCATCGGCTTTAATTCCCGGTGTAATCACTTCATCAGGTAAAGCGGCATAATTGACGCTTTCATCACCGGCTTCAATATAGTTAGTAAAATTTTCACTGATAAAACGATAAAACAATGCACTCAGCACATATTGTTTAAAATCCCAGCCATCCACCGAACCACGTACGTCATTAGCGATTTGCCAGATACGGCGTTGAAGTTCGGCGCGTTGTTGATTCGCTGTCATTATATATTTCCTATAAAATCAAATTAGATGAAAGTTTATGCTATAGCTCTACTCTGTCACGCCAAACCCACGCAATCCGACCACATGAACGTGTTCCTGGTTGCCGGCGATTTTGCGCACCAGTTTATAAGTGGTGCCTTTTTCCGGGCTGATATTTTCCGGCGCGGCGATCAGCAGCTGCATATCCAGCCGTTCGCATAATTCAAACAGCGTTGAAATGGATTTGGCGTCCAAACGGGCGGCTTCGTCGAGGAATAACAAGCGGCAAGGAACAATGTCTTTACCGCGAATACGGCGGCTTTCTTCTTCCCAGCTTTGCACCACCATTAAGAGAATCGACATCCCCGTACCGATGGCTTCACCGGTGGATAATGCGCCGCTTTCCGCGCGCAGCCAGCCATCGGCGCCGCGATAAACTTCCACTTCGAGATCCAGATAATTACGGTAATCCAGCAATTCTTCGCCGATCGTCTGCGCGGTGCGCTGTCCCATATCAATATGCGGATTTAAACGCTGATATAATTTCGCAATCGCTTCCGAGAAGGTGATGCGATTGTCGCTGAACAAATCCTGATAATCGTCCTGATTGCCGGAAAGCGCGTCCAGCAGCATGGCGTGCGTATCGCGGATATTGACCACCAGACGCACGGATTTCACCTGCCCGAAGGAAATATTCTGTAATCCCTGGTTTAGCATGCGAATGCGGTTTTGTTCGCGCTGAATGGTTTTGCGCATAATATTTGCCACGCTTTCGGCGCTGATCGCCAGTTTTTTCTCGCGCCCGGTCAACTCATCCGTTAAGCGGGAAAGCTCAATTTCCATTTGCTCAATCGCATCAATCGGATCGTCGGTTTTGATAATATCCTGACGAATACGCTCACGCAGATGCTGATATACCGCAATAAAGAACCGCACTTTATTTTCCGGCTTGCGGCTGTCTTCGGAAAGCCGCAGCGCATCGCGCAGATATTCGTTGTCCGCCACCGCCGTGCGCAGCGCACCCAGCGCTTTATCCGACATGGAACGCAGATCGTCCGCCGATAAATAAGCCAGTTCGCGGCGGTTTAAGCGTTTTTCCACATCGCTGTTGCGAGACAGGCGCAACACCACGCACCAGCTGACTTTGGCGGCTACCACCAGTTCGCGCTGGGTTTTGTAATCCCGTTCGGCTTTACGAATGCGGCGGCTGAGGTTTTCGCTGTCGCTTTCGATTAACGTCAATTGTTTTTCAATATAGGTGCGGCGCTGACGGCTGGCGGACAGTTGCTGATATAATTCGTCGCGGCGCGCTCTGGCGCGTTCTTCCGCGCCGTCGTCCGCCCGCACGCCCAGCTGGCTGATTTCATCGATCAGCTCATGTAACATTTTATTTTTTTCTTCATAGGCGCTGCGCAGTTCAATATATACCTGATTATATTGAGCAAAACGCACCTGCTTCTGACGCACCTGTTCCCGCTGCTGTTCCCGTTGTTGCTGAACCTGTTCCAGCCGCGCACGTAATTGTTCGTTCAGTTCGGAGGTTTCCGATTTCACCGTTTCCTCGTAGCTGAAATGGTTTTTACGCTGTGCGACGTCCGCCAGCGCGAAAACCCGTTGCTGCATTTGTTTTTGCCGGCTGATTGCCTGTTGGTAATCCGCTTTCAGGCGCTCATAATTTTCCGGATCGCTTTGCAGCGTATTGGCGATAGGTTCCAGTTGTGACAACGTCGCGCCGTGACGGCGAATAAAAATTTCATCCTGTTCCGCCGCATCCAGCTGCTCGCGGCATTCTTCAATGCGGTCAAGCAAGTCGTCGTCCGCCAGTAAACTCAGCTGCGGAACCAGTTTATTCAGCAGCTGAATTTGCTCTTTCGCCTCATCAAGACGAAGGCGGATTTGCTGTTCGCTGCCGGAAAGCTGGTTCAATTCCCGCTCGATCTCAGTCCGTTCACGGTTGATTTCCGCCATTCGCTGTTCCGGATTCGGCTGGAACGCCAAGGCTAAATGCAGCCCGACGAACTGGCTGAAATGCTCATGTAAACGCTGGCATTTCTGCACGTCGAACGCCCGTTGCGCATAATGTTCCGCCACCTCTTCACGCTGCAACTGCAACGCTTCCAACCGTTTTTCCCGCGCGGCGCGGCCGAACAACGGAATTTCCGGGAATTTCGAATAACGCAATTCACGATCAGAGACCTGAACCACCACGCCGTGTTCCAGCTCCTGCGCCGATAATACGCTGTCATCAAAAGCGCTCGGATCGCCTTCGATTAAATATAAATCATCCGGGCAATCCTCCAGCTGCGCCAGCTGCCCTTTCACGGCATCCAGATCGCGCACGACAATGGCATGACGCGCCGGGCCGTATAAGGCGGAAAAATACGGCGCGTCTTCAAAAGGCACATCGTCGTAAAGCTCCGACAGCAATACCCCGCCGAAGCGTTCCGCCAGCATATTCAGCCGGGCGTCTTCCGAACCGTCGGGCTGGCTCAGGCGTGAAATCTGTTCATCCAGCTGCTGACGCTGGTGTTCCAGCTGATCGCGCTGAATGGTCAGCTCTCGTTCTTTCACCAGCTGTTGCTGCATGAAGTTCATCACATCCTGACTGTCGGCGAAATGCTGCCCGCTCTGCTCCTGCAGGCGTTCCAACGCGGCCTGCGCGGTCAGCCACGCCGGCGCTTTATTGGCATTTTCGTTATAAAGTGCGGTCAATTGCTCGCGTTTTTGCCGCAGGGTCGAACGGCTTTCCACCTGTTCCGATAATTCGGCCTCGAGTTCTTCCAGCCGGCTTTCCTGCTCCGCATGATAGTCTTCCAGTTCATCCGCACTTTGCAGGGCTAAATCGGCACGCTGATTAAATTCGTTTAATAAACGCACCGCACTTTGCTGCCGGCCGTAGCGTTGTTCCAGTTCATGCAGCTTCGCCCGCAGTTGCGGGGTTTGTTGTGCCTGCAGCCGTTGTGTCGGGTATTCGCGCAATAATGCTTTCGCACTTTCCCACGCGCCGGCGCGCGGCATTTCGCCGGCGATGCTGCACACCAGCCGATAGGCTTTGTCGAACTGCGATTTTGCCGCTTCCGATAACGACATTTTCTGCTCTAAATCCAGCACATTGTTGGTAATATCTTCCGCCTGTGCGGCGAATTCGGCATAATAATCATCCACGTTTTTCACGGACAAATCCGCCAGCCCGCACAACTGCTTGGCTTTTTCCAGCGCCTGTATCGCCTGCTGGTATTGCAGCGCACGGGTTTGTTGGGCATCCAGCGCCTGTTGATAGTCCGCCAGCTGGCCGCGCAGTTGATCCACTTCCTGCTCGGTTTGCTCAAAACGCGCCTGACTTTCCGCCTGCTGCTCATTGGCCTCTTCTACGGCGGCTTTCTGTTCTTCCAGCTTTTCCCGCAGTGCGGCGACATCCTCATGATAACGGGAGATTTTTTCCTGATGGCGCAAGGCATTCAGCACTAAATTCAGGTGATCCGCCGCACTTTGGTGATCCACTTCCAGCACCTGTTCGCGCTCCGCCAGTTCCGCCACTTCACGGCTTAAATCCACCAGACGGTGCTGCGCCAAATCCTGCTCGGCTTTGGCGCTATACCAGTCTTTACGAAACGTCAGCGCCGTTTCAATATTGCCACGCCGCTCATTGGCATTGCGCATATAATCGGAAGCCACATAATTGGTGGTTTCCGTGATCAGGTGTTTAAACAGATCGCGGTCGGCCTGCGTGACTTTAATCGCCTCCAGGGTCATGCGGTTTTCGCGCAGTGCGCTTTCCATATCCTGAAAGGCTTTGCGCACGCCTAAATTTTCCGGCAATAAATAATCGCGCAGCGAACGGGTGATGGCGCTGGAGATCCCGCCGTAGAGCGAGGCTTCGATTAATTTATAGAATTTGCTGCGATCGGAAGACGAACGCAGGCGTTTCGGAATAATACCCAGATCAAACATCATCGAATGGTAATCGCCGATGGAATGATATTGTTTGAATTGAGCGCCGAGGGTTTCGATTTTATCTTTTAACTCGTTCAGGTTCAGCACCCGCGCCTGACGTTCCCCGACCGATTCGGTAAACACGGTGGTCGGGTTTAAGGACAATTCCAGCCCTTGAACGGAAAAGGTTTTGATATCCACTTTTTTATCGCGGCCGGCCACCTGCTGCAAGCGCACTCCGACTAAAACCCGCTGACGACGGGAATTGACCGTATCCAACACCGCATAACATACGCCAGGACGCAGTTTGCCGTGCAACCCTTTATCGCGCGAACCGCCGGTAGAGCCGGCTTCCGTGGTGTTACGGAAGTGCAGTAAGGTCAGATCCGGAATCAGCGCGGTAACAAAGCCCGCCATGGTGGTGGATTTCCCCGCCCCGTTACCGCCGGAAAGCGTGGTGACCAGTTCATCCAGATCAAAAGTGCGGGCGAAAAAACCGTTCCAGTTGATCAGGGTTAAAGAGCGGAATTTGCCGCGTTCAACAGGATTCGCCGACGGTGAGGCGTCGTCGAATGGCTGTGAGATCGCTTCATTCTCAGGGTGTTGCATATTATGTTCCAGTTCCAGCATATCAGACATTATTCTTCTTCCCCATCATCTTGCACTTGCTCATCGGATTCTTCGGTTTTTTCCACCGCACTTTTTTCCAGTTGCAGCGAGGCCGGTGTAGCCGCTTCCCCGTCGCGAATCAGACGCAGCTGCGCCTCACGCGGGTCATCGCCGGCACGCACTTCCGCCCCAAAGCGGAACACCGCTTCGGAAATCGTGAATTTCCCGCTGTTTTGTTCGCCGACGGTATAAATCATACCCATACGACGCAGGCGGTTTAACGCGGCGCGTACTTTTTCCGCCAGTTTTTGTTTATCCAGATCCGAACCTGACGAACGTTGATTCACCGCTTTCAGCAATTTGCCTTCATCGGCCAGATTCAGCAGTTCGTCATACACTTCCTGCGTGCTGAAAATCCCCTGCTGCGCCAGACGCTCTGGGCTTAAATACAAATAACACAGCACTTTGCCGACCAGCATTTCCAGCTCGCTTAATACGGAACGGGCGATAAGCGTGGTGGCTTTCGGACGCAAATAGAAAAATCCCTCCGGCGCGCGGATAAGTTCCACATTATAACGGCGGTAAAATTGATCCAGCTCGGTTTGAAAATCCATTAAAAACGCATGATGATCCAACTGTTCGGTGCCGATATGTCTGCCGGCGCGCAGCTGGCTGTCCACATCGGGAAATAACGGATTGGCAAGCGCCTGCGCCTGTTTAATCGAAATGATATCTTGAAGATTGTCTGTCATTGGTTGATCTCTTGTTATTTGTACTCATCGATACTGTGCGCCTGCACTTGCGCACCATAGCGATTGATGTCTTCCCACTGCGGGTAAACGGCGGCCAAATCCGCACTCGCCATCCCTAAACGCACCGCCTGATCCACAATAATCCGCGCCACATCGAAATGACGGGACAGCGGATATTGCTCCAGTTGCGCTTTCAGCACCAGACTTAGGTCAATCGGGCGGCCGTGCTCGCGGTAACCAATCAATAAGTCCTGCATATGTTCCACGATTTGTTCATGCACATCCGCCAGACTTTCATATTGCAGCGCATCCGGCAATTCGCCCAGCGCATCTTCCTCCCGCAGCACCAGCTCTTCGTCGCGCAGATCGATTAAACGCTCCGCCTGCGCGGCCCATAAATACCAAGGGTTATCAAAATACTGATGAATGGAATGGCGCAGACGCTGCGAAAAGACGCGGTTTTTATCCATATCGATGGCGGTGCGGATAAATTTATGCACATGACGGTCGTAGCCGATCCACAAGTCGATGGTTTGCTGTCCCCAGCTGATGATTCGGTCAAGTTTGGCCTGTAGATCCGTGATCAGCTGATCAATAAAATACAGCTCGCCGCGCCCGATAACGCAATCCTGAATGCGCAGCAATTGCGCTTGCAGCTTGTCGCCGGCGGCATTTAAGGTATCCTGCAACTCGCGCAGATTACCGGAGGTTTCGTCCAGTAACTTTTCGCAGCTGGCAATGGCCGCCTGCCAGTCTTTGGTTAATAATTCAGCGATTTCGTCTTTAATGGTTTGTTGATTTTCATCCATCACCCGCTGCGAAAAATCAATGCTGTCGAAAATTTCCGCCACCGAATATTTCAGCGGCGCAAACACATTCCGCCGCCAGTGATGTTCGTCGCCGTCTTCTTCCGCCGCCTCCGAGGCGCGCTGAATTTCATCCGCCACGATCGACAGCTGCACAGACAAACGCAGCGCGGAAAACTCGCGCTGACGGATATAATAATCGGAAACCCCGACACCGAGCGGGGTTAAGCGGTAAATCGCCAGGCCTTCGGTAAACTCGCTGCTGAAACGGTTTAAAAACCGCTGTTTAACCAGCTCATTGATGGCGTTATTGGCACGGGTCGCAACGGTTTCCTGTGATTGGTCGAAAGCGGCGGAAATATGACGGAAGATATCAATCAGATCGGTTTCCAGCATTTCGCCGTCCAGACGTTCATTATTGTAAATGGCGATAGCAAGTAAAAAAGACAGGCGTTCTGTCGGTAAATTCAACGAGAACTCGCGCTCCCTCGCCCAGGACACTAATTCCGGGATGGTTTGTGAAGTTTCGAGCATTTCGTTTCTCTCACAACTAGATAAAAATACAGATAAAATTGCGCTCAATTATACAGGATTTTTAAGGGATCTAATAGCGCGAATTTATGGCGCAAAAATCCCCCGAGAACCACCGCACTTTTGCCCGCCGCGAAATATTTTTATTGGAAAAAAGCCCGTTACCCCTTACTATACGCAGGTTTTTATTTTAACCCTGACACAGATGACTATGATCGAATCTATCAACGCACAACAGCAAAAAGACAAAAAACAAAGCTACAATCTGAATAAATTACAAAAACGGTTACGCCGTAATGTGGGCAACGCCATTGCCGATTTCACCATGATCGAAGACGGCGATAAAGTGATGGTGTGCCTGTCCGGCGGCAAAGACAGCTACACGCTGCTGGATATTCTGCTCAATCTGCGCCTCAATGCGCCGATTCACTTTGATCTCGTGGCGGTGAATCTGGATCAGAAGCAGCCGGGCTTTCCGGAGCATGTGCTGCCGCAATATCTGACGAAAATCGGCGTGGACTATCATATCGTGCAGGAAAATACCTACGGCATCGTGAAAGAAAAAATTCCAGAAGGCAAAACCACCTGTTCCCTGTGCTCCCGTCTGCGGCGCGGTATTTTATACCGCACGGCAAGCGAACTCGGCGCCACCAAAATCGCCCTCGGCCATCACCGCGACGATATGCTGGAAACGTTGTTGTTAAATATGTTTTACGGCGGAAAACTGAAATCCATGCCGCCTAAACTTATCAGCGACGACGGCAAACATGTCGTTATCCGCCCGCTGGCGTATTGCAAAGAAAAGGATATTGCAAAATACGCGGCGGCGAAACAATTTCCGATTATCCCCTGCAATCTGTGCGGTTCGCAGCCGAATCTACAGCGTCAGGTGGTGAAAGAGATGCTGCAAACATGGGATCGCCAATATCCGGGACGGATCGAAACCATGTTCAGCGCCTTGCAGAATATCGTGCCGTCTCACCTTTGCGATACGGCGTTGTTCGATTTCAACGCAATCCGCCACGGTCAGCCGCTGGATGGCGTAGAAGGCGATATCGCCTTTGACAAGCCCGATCTTCCGACCGCCCCGCTGTTTGCCGATAACGATGAAGACGAACGTACCGATTTCGCCGCAGGCAATATGATCGGGATTAAAGAAGTGAATTAATCGTTGTTTGAGAAAAGAAAAGTGCGGTAAAAAAACGTGGAATTTTTCACCGCACTTTTGCGTTTCAACCGACACGCCGGTTAAATCCGTCTGGTTTGCCAGTAGGCTTTTTGCCAATAAGGGCTGTTCATGGAAGAATAAATCACTCCGCCTTTGGTTGAGGCGTGCAGAAATTTATCGTCCTTCACATAAATCCCCACATGATAACCGTTCGGGCCGCGGCCGGTTTTGAAAAACACTAAATCGCCGGTCTGAATTTCGCTTTTGCTGATTTTGGTGCCGTAGTTCGCCTGTTCTCTGGTCGAGCGCGGTAGGCGGATGCCGAAACGGTCAAGAAAAGTGGTTTGCACAAAACCGGAACAATCCACGCCACGGCGGCTTTGCCCGCCCAGCATGTAAGGCGTTCCCGCCCATTCGTACTGCTGTTCGCTTAATAGTGCGATCACCATAATCGGATCATCCAGCTGACCTTGATAATCAATGGACGAATAACGGGGAGCGGAGCCGGAACACGCGGCTAAAAAGGCAATGCAGCCTGTTATGAAAAGAGATTTAACTAAACGCATTGAGTTTCCCTGCCAACGATATAATGAAAAGCTATCCGCACATTACGGATAGCTTATGAAAGGAGATTAGTTTTTCGGTTTGGTTTTTTCTACTCTGTTGCGCAGTTTCTGACCGGGTTTGAACACGACGACCCGGCGTGCGGAAACTGGCACACTTTCCCCGGTTTTCGGATTACGCCCGGGACGTGAGGATTTATCTCTCAGCTCAAAATTACCGAAACCGGATAATTTGACATCCCGTCCGCTTTCCAATGCCACACGGATTTCCTCAAAAAAACTTTCAACCAATTCTTTGGCATCGCGTTTGTTTAAATTGAGTTTCTCAATTAAGCTGTCTGCGAGTTCTACTTTGGTCAGTGTCATAATCTAATCTCTCAAGTAAGCGTTAAAGCGTTGTTTCAGTTCGGATAATACAACAGAAATTACAGCATTGATATCCTTTTCTTCCAGCGTTCTTTCCGTATCCTGAATTGTCAGACTGATGGCCAGACTTTTCTTCCCTTCGGGTAAATTCGCCCCTTGATAAACATCGAATAAACCGACGTTCATCAATTGTTTTCCGCCAGCGTTACGGCACGCATCCAAAATATCGCCGGCCGGGATATCGCTATCCAGCACCACGGCAATATCGCGTTTATTGGCCGGGAAACGGGAAATTTCTTTTGCATTCGGAACATTACGTTCCGCAATCGCCGCCCATTCGATTTCAAACACAATCGGTTTACCGGATAATCCCAGTTGCTGTACGATTTTCGGATGAACCGTTCCGATAAAGCCGATTTCCTTATCGTCCAGCATAATTGCCGCCGATTGCCCCGGATGAAGCGCCGGATATGATTTTGCAACAAAACGCAGACGATTTCCAGCCTTTGTTAAGGATAAAATTCGCTCTAAATCCCCTTTCAGATCAAAGAAATCTGCATTTTCGCCTTTATGTTCCCAATGTACGGGACGTTTATCCCCGACAATCGCCGCACCGAGCATAAATTCCTGACGAACGCCGCACGGCGCATCCGCATCGGGCATAAAGCGCAATCCGCCCTCAAAAATCCGAATCCGGCTCTGCTGGCGGTTCTGATTATAAGCCATGGTGGTCAGTAAACCCGGCAACAGGGATACCCGCATAGCGGACATTTCGCGTGAAATCGGATTCGGCAGCATTAACGCTTCCTGCTCCGGATAAAGCAATTGCTGAACATCGGGATCGACAAAGCTGTAAGACACGATTTCCTGATAATCACTGTCCACAAACGCGGTACGCACACGAATCAGTTCCAGCAGATGTTCCGGAATCATTTTCATCTGCAAATGCGCCAGCGGCGCATGATTCGGAATGCTGTTATAGCCGTAAATACGCGCCACTTCTTCGATCAAATCCTCTTCGATTTCAATATCGAAACGCCAGCTGGCCGAGGTGACTGTCCAAACTTCCGCGGCATAATTCACCTCAAATCCCAAACGCCGGAAAATATCGGTCACGGTTTCCGTTTCAATATGATGACCGAGTAACGCATCTAATTTGTGACGACGTAACCGAACCTGTTTAACTTTCGGTAAATGCTCATCGCTGGTGGCTTCGCAGATTTCGCCCGCTTCACCGCCGCAAATTTGCAGCACAAGTGCGGTCGCTCTTTCCAGTGCTTTGCGCGGTAAGTCAAAATCCACACCGCGCTCAAAACGGTGGGAGGAATCCGTATGCAGACCATATTGTCTGGCTCGGCCGGTAATAGCCAGCGGTGCGAAAAATGCGGCTTCAAGAATAATATCGCGGGTATCGCCGTTTACCCCGCTGCCTTCGCCGCCGAAAATACCCGCCATTGCCAGTGGCCCGTTCTGATCGGCGATAACCAGTGTATTGGGTTGCAGTTTTGCCGTGCTGCCGTCTAGCAGCACTAGCTCTTCGCCCTCTTTCGCCATACGCACTTGAATCGGCTGAGCGACGCGAGCGGCATCAAAGGCGTGCATCGGCTGACCCAGTTCCAGCAAAATATAATTTGTAATATCTACGATCGGATCGATAGAACGAATGTCGCAGCGCCGCAGTTTCTCCGTCATCCAGACCGGCGTTTGCGCATGGACATCGACATTTTTAATCACCCGCAGCAAATAGCGCGGGCAGGCCTGCGGCGCAGAAACCTCGATCAGCGCCTTATCCGCAATGGTCGCGTTAACCGGTTCGATGGTCGGTGTTGTCACCGGCATACGGTTTACCACGCCGATTTCCCGCGCAATCCCCGCAATACTCAGACAATCGGCACGATTCGGGGTGAGGCTGATTTCAATCGCATTATCGTTCAGTTGCAGATAATCGCGTAAGTCCGTGCCGATCGGCGCATCGGCGGGTAATTCAATGATACCGCTGTGATCATCGGCAATGCCCAATTCGCGATAAGAACACAACATGCCTTCGGACGGCTGACCGCGTAATGTCGTCTTTTTGATTTTAAAATCGCCCGGTAACAACGCACCGTCAACCGCACAGGCGACTTTTAACCCCTGCCGGCAATTCGGCGCACCGCAGACGATATCCAATAATGCCGCACCGCCGACATTGACTTTGGTGACGCGCAATTTATCCGCATCCGGATGCGGCGCGCATTCCACCACTTCACCGACAACCACGCCGCTAAAATCGCCGGCCACTTTCTCTACGCCGTCAACTTCCAGCCCCAGCATGGTGATTTGTTCGCATAACTGCGCGGTGTCGATAGCCGGATTGACCCACTCACGCACCCATAATTCGCTAAATTTCATAATATTTCTCTGTCTGATTCGTTTACATTACCAAGGCGCATATTCCGCCTGTCGTTTCATTATTTAAACTGTTTTAAAAAACGCAGATCGTTTTCAAAGAACGAACGTAAATCCGTGACGTTATAACGCAGCATGGTTAAACGCTCCACCCCCATACCGACGGCAAAGCCGGCATACTGTTCCGGATCAATGCCGACATTACGCAGCACGTTCGGATGCACCATGCCGCAACCCAGCACTTCCAGCCATTTGCCGTTTTTACCTTTCACATCCACTTCGGCGGACGGCTCGGTGAACGGAAAATAGGACGGACGGAAACGCACTTCCAAATCCTCCTCAAAAAAGGCGCGCAGAAAATCATGCAACAACCCTTTTAATTCGGTAAAGTTGGCGTGTTCATCCACATAAAGCAGTTCGATTTGGTGAAACATCGGCGTATGGGTTTGGTCGTAATCGTTACGATATACCCGCCCCGGCGCCATAATGCGGATCGGCGGCCGTTGTTTTTCCATGGTACGGATTTGCACGCCGGAAGTTTGCGTTCTTAGCAGACGCTGTGCATCGAACCAGAAAGTATCGTGATCGGCGCGCGCCGGGTGATGGGCGGGAATATTCAGCGCATCAAAATTATAATAATCGGTTTCCACTTCCGGGCCGATTTCGACGGTAAAGCCCAAATTGGCAAAGAATTTCACCACTCGTTCAATGGTGATCGACACCGGGTGCAAACCGCCCAGCTCGGTTTTGCGCCCCGGCAGGCTGACGTCAATCCGCTCCTGCGCCAATTGCGCGTTCAAGGCTTCCTGTTCCCATTCGGCTTTTTTCGCATTAAATGCGTCCAGCACTTTTTGTTTCGCTTCGTTAATTTTGGCGCCGACGGCCGGACGTTCTTCCGCCGCCACATCGCGAAGCCCCTGCATTAACTGGGTAAAATGTCCTTTTTTACCGAAATATTCCACGCGAATGGCGTCCAGCGCGTCCAGACTTTTATCGTGCAGCCCGTCAATCGCCTTTTTGGCCTGTTCGGTAAGTTCTTTAAGGTTTTGCATACCTGTCCTCTGTTACGTTAAATAATTCAAAAAATGCTATCAATGATAATACTAACATGTTAAAAAATCACGCCTTTAATGCGTAGTTTGGGCGATTATTTCGCTTTTTGCGCCCTTATCGCCGCCATCACGGAAATTCGGTTAAAAAAAGCACCGCACTTCGGCATCAGACGCAGTGAAACGGGCTGTCCCTGATAGGTGAAATCCAGTCCGTAAGCATGCAGATAAGTGCGGTCGGATTTTGCTCCATTTCCGCCGTACAGCGTATCGCCCAGAATCGGACTGCCGAGGCTTTTCATGGCGACCCGCAGCTGATGGGTTTTGCCGGTTCGCGGCGATAACACGAACAGGCGCAAATTCGGCTCGCAGCTCACCGAATAAAAGCGCGTCAGCGCGGGATTTTCGCCGCGCGGGGTTAATTTCCATGCACCGCCCCGCGCCTTTACCATATCACCGCGGATTACGCCCTGTTTTTTCTTCGGTTTATGCACGGATAAGGCAAGATAGGTTTTTTGAATGGCATGTTGGGCGAATAGATGGGATAATTGCGCGGCGGAGCGGCTGTTTAAAGCCAGTATCAATAGCCCCGATGTGACTTTATCCAGACGGTGTACCAGCCACACCTGCGGCACATTAAGCTGCCGGGCAACCACTGTGGTCAGACCGATGTCACCGTCGTCTTTATGTACACTGATGCCACAGGGCTTATTAATGATGATAAAATCCGGATGGGTGTAAACTATTTCGATAGGTTGCATATGTGATTAAATAAAAGTGCGGTTAAAAAATAATGCGTTTTTCCATTGAACAGATTATACCATACATCATCCCCGCCATAATTTGGATTCTGAGCATTTCCATTACGTTGCGGTTGATTATTAAAAAACAATCGGTCTCCGCCACGTTATCCTGGCTGATGCTGATCTATCTGGTGCCGATTGTCGGCATTATCGCCTATCTGATTTTCGGCGAAATCAATCTCGGTACCCGGCGGGCAAAGGCTTTTCGCAGCCTGCTGCCTAAATTTAACCGATGGTTCGATAAGTTTGCCCAATGCCATAATCTGATCAATACGCATAATAATCTGCTGTACCGCCCGCTGTTCGATCTGGCGCACAAACGCCTGCATATTCCCTGTGTGCTGGGCAATGAACTGCATATTCTGGATACGCCGGACAGCATTATCAACAGTATTATTCAGGATATTAACGCCGCGACCCACAGCATCAATATGGTGTTTTATATTTGGTCCGACGGCGGCTTGATCAATCAGGTGCAAACGGCGCTGATTCAGGCCCGGCGCCGCGGCGTGGCAATCCGGATTCTGCTCGACAGCGTAGGCAGCCGCAGTTTTCTGAAAAGCCCGGCCTGCCGCACCCTGCGCGAACAGGGGATTGAAATCACCGAAACCCTGCATGTGAATTTACTGCGTATGTTTTTCAGCCGGATTGATTTGCGCCAGCACCGCAAAATTATCGTAATCGATAATCAATTATCCTACACCGGCAGCATGAATATGGTGGATCCGAAATACTTCAAACAGGACAGCCATGTGGGCGAATGGATCGATATTATGGTACGCATCAACGGGCCGGTTTCGCCGGTGCTGAACAGCCTGCACGCCTGGGACTGGGAAATTGAAACCGAACGCGAATTACCGCTGGCGCTGCCGGATTGCCCGTTGCTGCCGATAGACAGCGACAATTCCCATGCCGTGCAGATTCTGGCCACCGGCCCGGGCTTTCCCGATGATTTGATGGCACAATCCCTATCCCTTGCCATTTTCTCGGCGCGTAAAAGTATCACCATCACCTCGCCTTACTTCGTTCCCAGCCACAGCATCGCCGAGGCGTTGCAGATTGCCGCCTTGCGCGGCGTGGAAGTGACGCTGATTCTGCCGGAAAAAAACGATTCGGTCATGGTCGGCTGGGCAAGCCGCACATTTTTTGAAGATTTAATGGCGGCCGGCGTGAAAATTTATAAATTCAGAACAGGCTTGCTGCATACAAAAAGCATACTGATCGATAATCGGCTGGCATTAGTCGGTACCGTAAATATGGATATGCGCAGTTTTCTGTTGAATTTTGAAGTCACCATGGTGGTGGAAGATCTGGCCTTTGCCAATGAAATCACCGTATTGCATGAAAATTATCTGCGCAATTCGGTGGCGCTGGATTATGCCGCCTGGAAAACCCGCCCGGTTTATCACCGCATTATTGAGCGCCTGTTTTTCCTGTTCAGCCCGTTGCTGTAACGGCGTTAAGAAACGGGCGATCCCATAAGGCCGCCCGTCATGGTTACCGCATCGCCAAAAATGCCCCGACGGTATGAAAAGAGCCGAATATCAGCACGGTATCTTTCGGCTGCGCATGTTCCAGCGCACGTTTCACCCCTTGCGCCACACTGTCGGCGCTTTCTCCCGCAACGGGTTGCTGCTGTGACTGCGCGGTCTGTTGCAACGTCACAAATAATGCCTCGCCGCGTTGTCCTCGTTCGCCGTCCAAACTCACACAATACCAATAATCGATCAGCGACAACAACGGCGCCACGACGCCGGCGGCATCTTTATCTTTCAGAATGCCGCACACCGCAATGATTCTGCCGTCTGTTTCGGCGTGAAGTGCGGTCAGTTTTTGCGCTAAATAACGTGCGGCATGGGGATTGTGCCCGACATCGATAATCACACGCGGTAATGCGGCCGGCGGTTTCGCGACGCTTTTTGCCAACATCTGCCGGTTTTCCGCCGCTAGCGTCTGAAAGCGTCCGGTTAATTCCACCTGCGATAAGGCCTGCCGAATATGCGCCGGCGAAATCGCAAAGGGCAAATGCCCTATCGCCGCCAACGCCGTTGCCGCATTAGCCACAGGAATCTGCGGAAACGGCAGATTTTCCCACCGCACTTTTTTATCCTGCCAGCACCAGCTTTCATCTTGCAGCGTAAAGCGCCAGTCCTGATCGCGACAGGACAGCAGACAGCCCAGGCGATGCGCCTGTTCAAGCATGGAGGCCGGAATATCCGGCTCACCGATAATCACCGGTTTGCCGGCCCGGAAAATACCGGCTTTTTCAAAACCGATTTGTTCGCGCGTCGAACCGAGGAAATCCGTGTGATCAATATCAATACTGGTAATCAGCGCGATATTGCTGTCAACGATATTGGTGGCATCCAGCCGACCGCCCAGCCCCACTTCCAGAATCACAACATCAAGCGCCGCTTGCTTAAACAAATGCAGCGCGGATAAGGTGCTGAACTCGAAATAAGTTAAGGATTCGGTTTTATGCCGTTCGATAAAAGCAAAGGAACGGCAATGCGCCGCATCGTCCAGTTCGCGGTTTTGAATCCGCACCCGTTCGTTGTAACGGATTAAATGCGGCGACGAATAAACGCCGACGCGATACCCGGCATTCAGCAGCACGGTTTCCAGCAAACGGCAGGTGGTGCCTTTACCGTTGGTGCCGCCGACGGTGATCACGAAAGGTGCGGGATGCAATAAATCCAGCGCCCGGGCAACCGCCGTAATGCGCGCAAGTCCCAGATCAATGGTTTTAAAATGACTGTGTTCTAAATAAGAAAGCCACTCCTGAAGGGTCGAAGTGGCGGTTAATCGGCTATTGGGATTATTCATGTTCGGCAACGAGAGGCTGTTCCACTAATTCCGCTTCCACGAAAGGCGACGGTTTATTGCACAGTTTGCTTAATAAACTGGCCAGCGTTTCGCGCATATCGGCACGCTTGACGATCATATCAATGGCGCCTTTTTCCAGCAAAAACTCTGAACGCTGGAAGCCTTCCGGCAATTTTTCCCGCACGGTCTGCTCAATCACGCGCGGACCGGCAAACCCGATTAAGGCTTTCGGCTCCGCGATATTGATATCGCCCAGCATGGCAAAACTGGCGGATACGCCGCCCAGCGTCGGATCGGTTAACACGGAAATAAACGGCACGCCTTTTTCGCGCATTTTCGCCAGCACGGCGCTGGTTTTCGCCATCTGCATTAACGAGATCAGCGCTTCCTGCATCCGCGCCCCACCGCTGGCGGAAAAACAAATGAAGGGACAGTTTTCCGCCATAGCTTTTTCTGCCGCTTTGACGAATTTGGCGCCGACCACCGATCCCATAGAACCGCCCATAAAACTGAAATTCGACGCCGCCGCCACAACCGGCATGCCGTATAAGGTGCCGAATACCGAAATCAGCGCATCTTTTTCGCCGGTTTCTTTTTGCGCGGCGGAAATGCGGTCTTTATATTTTTTCAAATCTTTGAATTTCAGCACATCTTTCGGTTCCAGCTCGGCGGCAAGTTCCTGTACGCTGTCTTTATCCAGCAGCGCCAGAAGACGCTCGCGCGCATCGATTCGCATATGATGTCCGCATTTCGGGCAGACTTCCAGATTGCGCTTTAATTCGTCACGATATAACACCTGTTCGCAGGCCGTGCATTTTGTCCACACGCCCTCCGGCACATTCGCTCTGCGCGATGAAGACGAGGTGTTTTTGCTAAAAATTCTATCAATCCAGCTCATGTTTAACCTTTTTTATCCGAGGAAAATTGCGGCTATTACACCATAATTCGACCGAATATGCCAGCGCTAAAGGTCTGACATGACTACCAAAGTTCATCTTCCAGATACAGCGGCCCTAAGCGCGTCCGCGGCAAGGCGAAACGCTCGGGATAACGCACATTGACCAAATATAATCCCGCCGCTTTTGCGGTCGGTGCGGCTAAAGTGCGGTCTTTTTCGGCCAATAATTCGGCCATCCAGCTCACCGGCCGGTTCTGACAGCCGATTTCAAGCAAACTGCCGACGATATTACGCACCATATGATGCACGAACGCATTGGCCTGAATATCAATCACAATATACTCGGCGCGGCGAACCACATGCAAATGATGCACATTGCGCCACGGGGTATGCGACTGACATTGTGCCGCACGAAATGCGGAAAAGTCATGCTCGCCCAGTAAAGCCTGCCCGGCTTCGTGCATCAGACGATGATCCAGCGGCGCCGGGTAATGGGTAACGCCGTCGGGCAAAATGGCGCTGCGCAATTTATGGTTATAAATCAAATAGCGATAACGGCGTGCCGTAGCACTGAAACGCGCGTGAAAATCGTCGTCCACCCGCTTTGCCCATGTCACGGCAATATCGTCGGGCAAATTGGCGTTGACACCGAAACACCAGGCTTTTTCCGGCCGCTCGGCGCCGGTTTCGAAATGAATCACCTGTCCGCTGGCATGTACGCCGGAATCGGTACGCCCGGCGCAGAAAACCGCGCACTCTTCATTGGCGACGAACGCAATGGCTTTTTCCAGTTCGGCCTGCACGCTGGCGACCTTTTCCTGCCGCTGCCAGCCGAAATAATGTTTGCCGTTATAGGCGATGCCGAGCGCGATTTTCATATTCTGAGTCCTGTCCGTTGATCGAATCGCGCTATTATAGGGTAAATTTCCGATTTATAGAATGAAGCCGGGATGATATTATGACCGGCATTCATTAACTGCATAAAAGGTGAACGAATGAAAATCGGTTTGGTTCTGGAAGGCGGCGGAATGCGCGGCATGTTTACCGCCGGCGTGCTGGATGTCTTGATGGATGAAAATATCCGGGTTGACGGTATCGTTAGTGTGTCCGCCGGTGCGCTGTTCGGCGCCAATTATCCCTCCTGCCAGCGCGGGCGGGCGATTCGTTATAATCTGAAATATCTCAATGACAAGCGTTACCTCGGATTGCACAGCCTGCTGACGACCGGCAATATCATTAATAAAGAATTCGCCTTTTATCAGGTGCCGATGACGCTGGATCCCTTTGATAACGCGGCATTTAAAGCCTCTGCGACGGATTTTTATGTTACCCTGACCAATGTGGAAAGCGGGCGGGCGGAATATGTTCGGATCACCGATGTGTTTGCTCAAATGGAGCTGCTGCGTGCCACTTCCGCCATGCCGTTCGTCTCGAAAATGATCGAGATTGACGGCAAAAAATATCTGGACGGCGGCATTGCCGACAGTATCCCGTTGCAGAAATGCCTTGATTTGGGCTATGAGAAAATTCTTGTGGTGCTGACCCGCCCGCTCGATTACCGTAAAACGGCGGCCAACCCTTATCTGATTAAAGCGTGCTATCGCCGTTATCCGAATCTGGTCGAAACCTTAATCCGCCGGCATCAGGATTATAATCGTCAGGTGGAGGAAATTATCCGTTTGCAGCAGCAAAACCGGATTTTTGTTATCCGCCCGTCTCAGGCGCTGTCCATCGGCCGCATTGAAAGAAATCCCGACAAAATTCAGGCGATGTATGATCTGGGCATTACTGATGCAACGCGAGAACTGGAAAACCTGAAACGCTATGTAAATCAGCCGGTTTAACGCTGTCCGGCAAGCATAAAGTGCGGTCGTTTTGCGGCCGGTTTTTAACATCGGAAAACGGTTGATTATGCACCGCACTTTATTCTTTCCGTTTACGCGCCGAACCGCATTGATTCCGCCGTTACCATTGTTGTCCGACACAATATTGAATCGATCAAAAAAACATTCTTCTTTTTGGGGTTTTGTGTTAAATTTTTGTTAAGTTTAAACCCAATACTTTTATTACGCAGGATGTGACACGCTTATTGACTTAACCACGAGGAGGACGATATGTCACCGACCCCAACCACACGGACATTTTTCGGGCATCCGTTTCAACTGGGCAAGCTGTTTCAGATTGAATTATGGGAACGCTTTTCTTTTTATGGCATGCAAGCCATCTTAATGATGTACCTTTACTACCAAACCACAAGCGGCGGGCTGAACATTGATAAAACCGTGGCCGGCGGCATTGTCGGCGCCTATGGCGGCAGTATTTATTTAGCCACGATTCTGGGCGGCTGGCTGTCGGATCGCTTAATCGGCGCGGAACGCACCTTGTTTTGGTCGGGTGTGGTGGTGATGTCCGGTCATATTGCGCTGGCGCTGCTGCCCGATTTCGTCGGCTTAGTTGCCGGTTTGGTATTGATCGCTTTCGGCAGCGGCGGGGTAAAAGCCTCGGCAAGCTCTATGGTCGGACAGCTTTATGAAAGCCGAGAGACCCGCCACCTGCGCGATGCCGGTTTTTCCATTTTTTATATCGCCATTAATATCGGTGCGCTGCTGGGGCCGTTGCTGACGGGTCTGCTGCAAAGCAATATCGGTTTCCATTATGGTTTCGGAGCCGCCGCGGTGGGCATGGCGTTCGGTTTATGGCAATACAGCCGCGGCCGAAAATTCCTGCCGAAAACCCCTGCTCCCTTCCCTTTGCAATCCCATGAAAAACCGACTCTCTTCCGCTTCACCTTGCTGGGGTTGGTCGTGTTCGCCTTAGCCATTGCCCTTGGCTGGCTGCATTTCGGTAATTTTAAATCCGTGCTTTTGGCGGTGGTTATCCTGCTTTCCGTGTATTACTTTACCCGTCTGCTGACAGGCAAACACAGCACCGCTACGCAGAAAAAATATATTCAGGCGTATCTGCCGCTGTTTTTAACCTCCTGCATTTTCTGGGCATTATGGTTTCAGTTTTATACCGTGATCACCATTTATATCGATGAAACGGCAAAGGCGCAGCGTATGCTCGGTAGCTTTGAAATTCCGGTGGCGTGGTTTAGTGCTTTGCAGGGTTTCTGGGTGATTATATTCTCCGGTTTACTGGCGAGTTTATGGATGAAAATGGGCAAACAGCAGCCGAAAACACCGGATAAATTTGCTTACGGCTTAATTATTGTCGGCGTATTTTATCTGCTGTATATGCCGTTTTTGGGCGACAGTGTGATGCCGTTGATCATTATCGCGCTGTCGATCATTGTGCTCACCCTTGCCGAGCTGCTGATTTCGCCGATTTCCCTGTCGTTTGCCACCAAAATCGCCCCGCCGCATTTTAAAACCCAAATGGTCGCCTTGAATTTTTTGTCGTTGTCTATCGGCTTCACGTTAGGCGGTCTGATTTTCGAGTGGTTTTATCACGCCGACAAACTGTTGCATTTTTATGGTCTGCTCGGCGCTATCGGCATCGGCTGCGGCGTATTGCTACTTGTGTTCACCAATAACTTAAACCGCATGCTCAGCGGTATCGACTGATTCGGAGGAATTATGACAAATCAACATTCACCGCTTGCCCGATTGCGGCAAGCCATGCAGCAACAGCAACTTGACGGCTGGATCGCACCGTCCGCCGACCCGCATCTTTCGGAATATCTGCCCGAACACTGGCAGGCTCGTCGCTGGCTATCCGGCTTTACCGGCTCGGTCGGCACGCTGGCGGTCACCGCCACACAGGCCAGTTTATGGGTGGACAGCCGCTACTGGGAACAGGCGGCACAACAACTGAACGGCAGCGGCATTACCCTCGGCAAACTGGGTACGGGGCAAACCCATATCGACTGGCTGACACAAGCGCTTCCCGCCAATGCCGTGGTCGGTATCGCCGCCGACGGGCTGTCGTTATCCGCCCGACGCCAGCTTGAACAGGCTTTTGCCGCCAGATCAATCAGATTATGTACCTCACGGGATCTTATCGCCGACATCTGGCAGGATCGTCCGCCGCTGCCCACCAACCCGGTTTATCCCCATGCCGCCGAATTTGTGGTGCAATCCGGCGCGGAAAAGCTGGCGAAAATCCGCGCGGTGATGCAGGAAAAAGGGGCAAACGCACATTTAATTTCAAGCCTTGACGATATTGCCTGGCTGACCAATCTACGCGGCAGCGACGTACCTTATAACCCGGTTTTTCTGGCTCATCTGCTGATTGAAGAACACAACGCCACGCTGTTTATTGATCAACGCAAACTGAACGAGCCATGTTCGGCGCTGCTGGATGACGCCGGCATTCAGGTGGCGGATTATCACGCCGTTACCGACAGCCTCGCGCAGCTGCACGGCGCGTTATTGCTTGACCCGAATAAAGTGGCAATCAGCACGCTGGCGACACTGCCCGCGCACGTTAAGCTGATTGAAGCGATTAACCCCAGCACTTGTTTCAAAGCAATGAAATCCGCACAGGAAATCGCCTTTATCCGTCAGGCTATGCTTGAGGACGGTGTGGCGCTGGCGGGCTTTTTTGCCGAATTCGAACATATGATGGCACAACACCGCACACTGACGGAGCTGGATATCAGCGAAATGCTGATTAAACACCGCTCACAGCGACCGCACTATATTTCACCGAGTTTCAACACCATCGCCGGTTTTAACGCCAACGCGGCGCTGCCCCACTATTCCGCCACGCCCGAACATGCCAGCAAAATCGAGGGCAACGGCGTATTGCTGATCGATTCCGGCGCGCAGTATCACTGCGGCACGACCGACATCACCCGCGTGGTTGCCGTCGGTGAAGTCAGCGATGCACAGAAACGGGATTTCACTTATGTACTGAAAGCCCATATTGCGCTGGCGCAGGCGGTATTTCCCGACGGTATTTTAGCGCCGATGCTGGATGCCATCTGCCGCCAACCGTTATGGCAAGCGCAGCGCGAATACGGCCACGGCACCGGACACGGCGTCGGCTATTGCCTGAACGTTCATGAAGGCCCGCAGGTTATCTCCTATCACGCCGCACCGCAGCCGCAACACGCCATGCGGGCCGGAATGCTTACTTCCAACGAACCGGGCTTATACCGCCCGAACCGCTGGGGCATCCGCATCGAAAATCTGGTAGTCAATCAACCGGTCGCCCATGCGCAGGAAAGCGAGTTCGGCCAATTTCTTTGTTTTGAAACCGTCACGCTGTGCCCGATTGACACCCGATTAATCGATAAATCGCTGTTAAATCAAAATGAAATCGACTGGCTGAATGATTATCACCGCGCTGTACGCGACAAACTCGCCGCGCACTGTGAAGGTGAGGCAAAAGACTGGCTGTTAAAAAATACCGCAGCACTTTGAACTATCAGGCCGTCAGGCTAAACCGCATACACCCGCCCCTGCGCCGGAAAAATAACAAAAGTGCGGTCGGAATTCAGTGTATTTTTCAGTTGAAAAACATGCCGAAATCCGACCGCACTTTTTGCATTACTCGGTGAATTAAACGATTTTGATGTGGTTATCTGCAATCAGCCTTTGCCGGAAGAATTTTCCGTTGCATCGCAGTTGCAGGTTATGGTGTAACATAAAATCCCTGCACGGAATACAGGGATTTTACGCGCGAAGTTACTCCGCCAGATAGCGTTTAATCTGTTCGCCGCCCAAATGTCCCGGAATGGTTTTCGTGACATTCAGCGAGCCGTCCAGAATCAGATTGGTCGGGTAGCCGCGGACTTTGGCGCGTTTTATGACTTCGCCCTCTTCGTCCAGCAGCACGACAATATTTTTGTAATCCAATCCTTTGTACCATTCGATAAACTCGGCGCGCGGTTTTTCGCCTTTATGCCCCGGCGAGACGATGGTGATGATCGGGAAATCTTCACCGGCTTCAGCGCTGAGGGCATTAATTTCAGCTAAGCCCGCCAGACAAATCGGACACCAGGATGCCCACATTTTGACATAGGTTTTCTTACCCTGATAGGCATCCAGCGTTACGCTACGGTTATCAAGATCTTTAAATGTAATCCCTTTCAAATTCACTTCTCCTGCGGCAAATACATTAACACTGAACAGTAATACCATCAGAGCGACTATTTTTTTCATGTTTATTTCTCCTTTTATTACATTACGATGTGCAGATTATTGGTGATTAATAACACGCCCATCAGAATAATCAATATTCCGCCGATAATTTTAAATTTGGTCAGATGTTTATTCAGCGCTTTGGTTCTTTTCAATAAACTGTCGGAGAAGAACGAAAAGAGCATAAACGGTGTCGCCAATCCCAAAACATAAACCAGCATCATGCCTGCACCGTATAAGGCCGAACCTTCATCACCGGATAAGGCCAGTACGGCGGCTAAAATCGGGCCGATACAAGGTGTCCAGCCCAGACTGAAGGTGAGTCCCAAAACAAACGCCTGTAGCGCCGCACTTTTATTATCCGTTTTGATCTCAACCAGCTTGGTTTGTTCCAGCACACCGATTTTTAAAATCCCCAGCTGATGTACGCCGAGTATAATCACAATAATTCCCGCCACAATTCTGGCGGTATCATTAAATAAGAGATCACTTAAAAATCCGAAGCTGAATCCCAGCCCGATAAATGTCAGCGATAAACCCAGTATAAACAGTAAGGTGTTTAATATTTTCCGCCCGCCTTTGCTCAGAATACCGAAATAAATCGGGACGATCGGGAAAATACAGGGCGATAAAAACGATGCCAGCCCGGCTAAAAAAACGCTGCCGACTAATAAATTCTGATCGAACATCTTATTTTCCCTTCACCAGATTGATTAAATAACCGTAATTCTGCGCTTCCATGTGATCCAGCGGAATAAATTTAATCGAAGCGCTGTTGATGCAATAACGCAATCCGCCTTTTTCTTTCGGGCCGTCGTTAAACACATGTCCCAGATGCGCTTTGCCGCTGCGGCTTAATACTTCGGTTCTCAGCATATTGAAGCTGGTGTCCTCGGCATAAGTCACCACCTCATCAACAATCGGTTTGGTAAAGCTCGGCCAGCCGCAGCCCGATTCGAATTTATCCGCCGAAGAAAACAGCGGTTCGCCGGTGGTAATATCCACATAAATGCCGGGCTCAAAATTATCCCAATAATCATTACTGAACGAATGTTCGGTATTTTTATGTTGCGTGACGCTGTATTGCAACGGAGTAAGTTTGGCTTTTAACTCGGCATCGCTCGGTTTCGGATAATCCTGCGGGTCAATAATCACATGATTTGCCTGTTCGAGATCAATATGGCAGTAACCGTTCGGATTTTTCTTTAAATAATCCTGATGATAATCTTCCGCCAGAATATAATGTTTTAACGGCTCGACTTCGATCTGAACCTTATCTTTATATTTCGCCTGCAATGCGTTAATTGCGGCTGAAATCACCGCTTTATCCTGCTCGTTCTGATAATAAATGCCGGTGCGGTATTGTCTGCCGCGATCATTACCCTGCTTATTGACACTGGTCGGATCAATCACCTGAAAATAATATTTCAACAATTTGTCCAATGAGATTTTATTGGCATCATAGGTCACATGCACGGTTTCGGCATGATCGGTCTGACCGATAATCCGATATGCGGTTTGTGCCGTTTTACCGTTGGCATACCCGGATGTGGCGTCTTTTACCCCATAGATTTTTTCCATATAGGCTTCAATGCCCCAGAAACAGCCGCCGGCTAAATAAATATCGCGGATATCTTCTTTTTGATTTTCGCTGGTTTTTGTCATCGTATTCACCCTGTCTGAATGCGTTTCATTTGCCATGGCCGGGGAATGCAACACCACGGCCGACACCAATAATAAAAACAGTTTATTGTATTTCATGATGTTCTCCTTTTATTACAACGCCTATCGTTATGAACGGCGGCCCGGCTACGACCGCCGTTAACGGTTAAAACTGCGAACAGTTATATATTATTTTGTTACATCTTTTTTCCGTTCATGTCCTCCTTTTTCATATCTCCTTTTTTCATTTCCTCCTTTTTCATCTCCTCTTTTTTCATGTCTCCTTTTTTCATCTTCATCTCATCTTCCTGCATGGAGGACTTTTTCATATGATCGGATTTCATTTCCGATTTCATCATGTTATCCTTTTCCATCTGTTGCGGCTGCATCATCGTATTTTCCGGCATATGCGCCTGCTTCATATCGGCGGCGTTCACGCTGACGGCGGCAACAGACAATAAACCGGCAAAACTTAAGACTTTTAAAGTGTGCATTAAAGATTTCATCATTTTTCCTTTTAATTTATGTTAATTGCGTTTTATGAAAGAATACCCTTCACATTATCATTAGTCGGAGAAGTCTTAAAATGCTGACAAAAAAAATGACAAATTTTTAAAAAAATTATAACTATATGATAATCAATGAAATTAATTCCGGTTTTTCGGCACAGCAACTCGCAGATATTCGAGATCAAATGTTAAAATTCACCCGGCTTCAGCTACGGGACAACAATCTGGCGGAAGATCTCGTCCAGGAAGCGTTACTCAGTGCGGTCAAAAATATTGATAAATTTAAACGTCAGGCCGCGTTAAAAACCTGGGTTTTCGCCATTCTGAAAAATAAAATTATGGATTATTTACGCCAAAAAGATCGGTTTGTAGTAGAAAGTGATCTGGATTTTAGCGAAGAAACCAATCATTTTTTTGATTATCACGGTCATTGGAAAGCGGAATACTGCCCGACGGACTGGCAGGAAAGCGAAATTTATTCGCAGGAATTCTGGCAGCTGTTTGAAGTCTGTCTGACCCACCTGCCGGCACGCCAGGGGCGCGTTTTTATGATGCGTGAGTATTTGGAATTTTCCTCTGACGAAATTTGCCATACGGTCAATATCAGCAGGGAAAACCTACACACATTGCTTTATCGGGCGCGATTGCAGCTACAGCATTGCTTATCCGGAACACTTCGTCAGGGAGAATAATATGAATTGCCGGCAAGTCACTAAATTAATTTCCGATTCGAGAGAACGAACGCTTAATCTACAGGAAAAAATCGGGATGAAAGCCCATCTGCTATTCTGTCCGCATTGCCGTAACTTCCAGCAACATTGCAAACAAATCAATAAGCTGATGAAACAGTTTGCGGATAAGTAAACGGAGAAATAAAAAAGCACTTCGGCATGCCACGCGAAGTGCTTTTATCGCTTAAAACGAATTAAGCGCGTTTGAAGTCGATATGTACCAGTTTAGGTTTGAACGGATGACGCTGCATCGCCTGTACTTTCACTGCCACATCTTTACCGTCGATCACTAATGTGATGACTTCCGAGTAGAACGCATCGTGTTCTTGTGCGTTGTTTAATTCATCGTGGTTTAATACGATAGAAACCGGTGCTTCGGTTCCGCCATACACGATTGCCGGAATTTGACCGTTGTGACGCAGGCGGCGGCTCGCACCCTTACCTTGCGCCGTACGAACTTCAGCGTTAAATTTAAATGCCATAATAATGTTCTCTTAAAATAAAAAATTAATCTTAAAAAACCGCAGGCGACCCAGCGATTTTCCATATTCCGCCCAAAGAATCACTTTGAGGTCGCGTATTGTAATCAATTTGTTGCATTAAATCAAATAAAATCATTCATTTAATTCGTTTTAAGGGCAAATTTTTTATAGCCATTTGCATATAAAACAAGCTACAATGACAAACTTAATTTATAAGTTGTTCTGTTAATTAAAGATACGGGATTTACAATGGAATTTTTGATTAATTTTTTCACCGATTACGGTTATTTCGCTGTACTTTTTGTTTTGATTATCTGCGGCTTCGGCGCACCGATTCCGGAAGACATTACCTTGGTATCGGGCGGGGTGATTTCCGGGCTGGGCTATACCGATCCGCACATCATGGTATTGGTCAGTATGTTGGGGGTACTGATCGGCGACAGCACAATGTACTGGCTCGGCCGGATTTACGGCGTCAAAATTCTGCGTTTCCGCCCCGTGCGTAAAATCCTGACCCTGAAACGGTTAAAAATGGTTCGCACGCAATTCGATAAATACGGCAACCGCGTATTATTCACCGCCCGCTTTCTGCCGGGATTAAGAGCGCCGATTTATATGGTTTCCGGCATTACCCGGCGGGTAAGTTTTTTACGTTTTGTGTTGATCGATTTTTTTGCCGCCATTATTTCGGTACCGATTTGGGTGTATTTGGGGCATTTCGGCGCCAGCAATCTGGATTGGCTGCACGCCCAAATTAAAAAAGGACAAATTGCCATTTATATTATTATTGCCGCGTTGGTGCTGTTTTTATTCTGGAAATGGAAAAAAAGTAAAAAACAGAACACCGCTTCCGATTAAGCCGTCGATGACATAACAAAGTGCGGTCAAAAATCGTTATTTTTTTGACCGCACTTTTTGTTTGTCGGATTAGGTTCACAAAAACGATATCGGGTATTAATCGAATTCTAACGGTTTGATTTTCCAGATTTTCTCCGCATATTCCGCGATGGTTCGGTCAGAGGAGAAGAAACTCATATTCACGATATTTTGCAGCGCGCTGTCAACCCATGCCGCCTGATCCCGATATTTTTCATCTACCGCTTGCTGCGCCTCGACATAACTGCGGAAATCCGCAAATGCCTGATAATAATCATAAGAACGCAATGAATTCAATAAATCGTGATAACGATGCGGTTCTTTGGCGGAAAAACGTCCGGCGTAAATCTGATCGATTACCGTGCGCAGCTGTTCGTCCTGCTGATAAACATCGAACGGGCTGTATCCGTTACGACGTAACGCTTCAACCTGCTCCACCGTATTTCCGAAAATAAAGATATTGTCTTTTCCTACATTAGCCAGAATTTCCACGTTTGCGCCGTCTAACGTACCCAGCGTCAGCGCACCGTTTAAGGCGAATTTCATGTTGCTGGTACCGGAGGCCTCCGTTCCCGCCAGGGAAATCTGTTCGGAAATATCCGCAGCCGGAATAATCAGTTGAGCAAGACTTACGCTGTAATTAGGAATAAACACGACTTTCAGACGCCCTTGCAGACGTTCGTCCCGGTTGATCACGTTCGCGACATCGTTAATCAGGTGAATCGTCTGTTTTGCGGCATAATAAGCCGATGCGGCTTTACCCGCCAGAATAAATACCCGCGGCGTCCAGTCTTTTTCCGGATGGGCGAGCATGTCGTTGTAGCGCGCCACAATATGCAGTACGTTTAAGATCTGACGTTTATATTCGTGAATACGTTTTACCTGTACGTCAAACAACGCATCCGGATTCAGCTCAATACCCAGTTTTTTCTTCACATAATCCGCCAGACGGACTTTATTGGCCCGTTTAATTTGAGGAATGGCGTTTTTCAGTTCCGGTTCATTAATATGCGCCTTTAAATTTTCCAGTTGGGATAAATCACGGCGCCATTGATTGCCGATATAGCGGTCGAACAGGGCGGATAAATCCGGATTCGCAACGGCAATCCAGCGGCGCGGCGTAATGCCGTTGGTCACGTTGGTGAAACGTTCGGGATAAATCCGCGCAAAATCGGCAAAGGTTGAGGTGACCATTAAATCGGAATGAATCGCCGCCACGCCGTTGACTTTGTGTGAACCCACAACGGACAGCCAACCCATGCGCACTTTGCGCCAATCCCCTTCTTCAATCAAAGAGACGCGGCGAATAAAATCCTGATCGGTGGTGACATATGTTCTGACATATTCTAAGAAATAGTCGTTAATCTCAAAGATAATCTGTAAATGCCGCGGCAGAATTTTAGCCATCATTTCCACCGGCCAGGTTTCCAGCGCTTCCGACATTAACGTATGGCAGGTATAAGAGAAAATCCGGCGGCACATATCCCAAGCGGTCTGCCAGCCGTAGCCTTCCTGATCCACTAAGATATACATCAATTCGGGAATCGCCAGTGCCGGGTGGGTATCATTCAGATGAATCGCCACTTTATCGGCAAGATTTTCCACCGAGCCGTGGGTGCGTTTATGCCGTTTGATAATATCCTGCAATGAAGCGGAAACCAGAAAATATTCCTGACGCAGCCGTAATTCGCGGCCGGCCCAGGTGGAATCGTCCGGGTACAGCACGCGTGACACGTTTTCGATGGCGGAACGCTGTTCCACCGCGCCGAAATAATCGCCTTTATTGAAATTATCCAGACTGAAGGTGTCACCGGCATGGGCGCTCCACAAACGTAAGGTGGCCGCGCTGTTATTACCGTAGCCCGGGATCATTTGATCGTAAGCCAGTGCGGTCACTTCTTCGCTGCTATGCCAGATACATTTTTTACCTTCAAAATAAATGTGTCCGCCGAAACGGATTGGAAAGCGTTTGGACGGGCGGATAAATTCCCACGGCATGCCTTTTTCCAACCAAGTGTCCGGTTTTTCGATCTGGCGGCCGTCTTCAATCTGTTGGCGGAACATGCCGTATTCATAGCGAATGCCGTATCCGATGCCGGGAATGCCTAAGGTGGCGATGGAATCCATAAAACAGGCGGCTAAACGGCCTAAACCGCCGTTCCCCAGCCCCGGATCCACTTCTTTTTCCAGCACATCTTCCAAAGAAACGTTCAATGCCGCCAGCGCCTCTTTAGCCAGCTCATACACGCCTTCTGCGATCAGGGCGTTAGACAGGGTTCGTCCCATCAGAAATTCCATGGATAAATAATACACCCGGCGGGTTTGCTCATGTCTGGACTGGCGAGCCGTTGAGATCCAGCCTTCGGTGACTAAATCGCGCACCGCATACAATGTTGCGTTTAACCAGTCGCGCTGGCTGGCTTCCTGAGGTGAACGGCCGATAGAAAAGATTAATTTATAGACAATCGCATGTTTAAGGGATTCGGTTGAATGCTGTGGTTGATCATAGAAAAATGGAAAATCAATATTATCGATTACCATAATGTAGATTGCTCCTAGTTGCTATTAATAAAAAATGGCGTATTTTTATCCATTACGAACAAAAATACAACAAAAATTACGCTTATTTACACAGGTGATAATAATCAGGGCAGTCTGCGCTGCCCTGTTTTGCATTAATTTGATAAAAGAGACTGATATAAATCCCGGTAATGCGCCGCGGAACTGTGCCAGCTAAAATCCTGTTCCATGGCGACGGTTCTGACACTAAACCATAACCGTTGTTTTTGCCATAACGCAAAGGCGTTACTGATCGCCTGAGACAACGCCGCGCTATCCGCCGCCTGAAAAACAAAACCGGTAGCCCGCCGGGCTTTAATATTTTCTGAGGTGCTGTCAACTACCGTATCGGCTAAGCCGCCGGTTGCACGGACAAGCGGTAAGGTACCGTATTTCAGCCCGTATAGCTGAGTTAAACCGCAAGGTTCAAATCGGCTCGGCACTAAAATGACATCACCGCCGGCGATAATCAAGTGCGATAAGGCTTCATCATAACCGATTTTCACCGCAATATGCTGCGGATATTGCTGCGCCAACCGCTGAACGCCTTCTTCCAAGTGCGGTGCGCCCGAGCCGAGAATCACCAGCTGACCGCCCTGTTTAACGATCGTTTCGGCACTGTCAATCAACAGATCGACGCCTTTCTGTTCCGTTAAACGGGTAACCATCACGAAAAGCAGCGCATTCGGCTGCTGAGGCAAATTAAAGTAACTCTGTAACTTTGCTTTGTTTTTGCGTTTTCCGGCCATGGATTTTAGTTTGTAATGATCCTCAATATAATCATCACTGCTCGGGTGCCAGATGTGCGCATCGACGCCGTTCAGAATTCCGCTTAAACGTCCTTCGCGGTACAACGCGGCTAATAATCCCTGCAAACCGTAACCGAATTCCGGCGTAGTAATTTCTTTGGCATAAGTCGGACTGACCGCCGTGACCGCATCGGAATAGTACAGACCGGCTTTCAGATAGGAAATCTGACCGTACAGCTCCAAACCGTTTACATCAAACATGTCGGCCGGCAGCCCCAGCTCGAATAAATGATGATAGGCAAACTGTCCCTGATAAGCCAAATTATGAATGGTAAAAACGGATTTCGCCGGTCGTCCTTTATTAAACAAATAAGCGCTGGCCAAGCCGGCATGCCAGTCATGAGCGTGCACGATTTCAGCCCGCCACCAGGCGTCAAGACCGCAGGCCAGTTCGGCGCCAATCCGCCCCAGTAAGGCAAAACGCTTATAATTATCGGCATAATCGTTATACCATTGATCATGATAGGGATTGCCTGCGCGGGCATATAAGTGCGGTGCGTCAATTAAATAAATTCCAACGCCCTTATAATCGCCGTAACGCAAAATAACATGACCGGCGAACCCGTCATCAAATTCCGCCACCACCGCCGTATTCAAAATACCGGCCGAAATCGCCGGATATGCCGGAATCAAAATACGGCTGTCAATGCCGATATCCTGCTGCGCGAAGGGCAACGCCCCCATAACATCCGCCAGTCCGCCGGTTTTCAGTAACGGATACAACTCTGAACAAACGTGTAATACTCTCATTTAATTTCATCTTCCTTAAAACAATCATCATACGGTGCGAAATCACACCGTATTCGATAAATCGGTGGTTAGTCCAAATGCGACTCTGACGCCACGGCTTCACCGTTCAGTTTTTTCAGCATGGATTCCGTTACCAATACGACGCCTCCTTTGCTGACGCGAAAGCGTCTGCTGTCTTCCTCCGGATCCACGCCGATTTGCATACCGTCCGGAATGACCACATGGCGGTCAATAATACAGCGTTTTAATATGCAGTTTTTGCCGACAGTCACCTGCGGCAGCACGACGCTATGATCAACGACGGAACCTTCATTGACTTTTACGCGATCAAACAGTACGGAATTACTGATTGAGGCATCAATAATCACACAACCGCCGGAAATCAACGAATTATCCACCGGTTTGACATTAGCGTTTTTATAGAAAAACTTCGATGGATAGGTTTGCACCGGATTGCCGCGGATCGGCCAACTTTGATCATAAATATCCAATTGCGGATTTTCCGAGACCAGATCAATATTAGATTGCCAGAAACTATCCAGCGTGCCGACATCGCGCCAGTAAATTTCCCCCTCGGTATTGCGTCCCATACAGGATCGGCTGAACGGATGAGCATACAACACACCGTCTTCTAATGCTTTCGGTATAATATCCTTGCCGAAATCATGAGACGTATAAGGCGTATGCACCTCACGCTCCAGAACATCATATAAATAATCGGCATCGAATACATAAATCCCCATCGAAGCCAGCGAGGTGTTCGGCTTGCCGACCATCGCCGGCGGATCTTTCGGTTTTTCCACAAAGGATTTCACTTTCAGGTTTTCGTTTACCGCCATTACGCCGAATTCCGTCGCTTTTTCGCGTTCCACTTCAATGCACCCTACGGTACATTTCGCACCGCTTGATACATGGTCGAGCAACATCTGACTATAATCCTGCTTATAAATATGATCGCCGGCCAGAATCAGCACATATTTCGGACAATAGTGGTTACGGATAATCGCCATGTTCTGATACACCGCATCGGCTGTACCGCGATACCAGGTGGAATCATCAATTTGCTGGCGAGCCGGCAGCATATCAATAAATTCCCCTCGTTCCTGCGGTAAAAAAGACCAGCCGGTCTGTAAATGGCGCAGCAACGAATGCGCCGCATATTGCGTCACTACGCCGATACGGTTCAGACCGGAATTAATGCAGTTGGATAACGCAAAGTCGATAATACGGCGATTACCGCCGAAATACAGCGCAGGCTTCGCACGCTTATCCGTCAATTCATAAAGACGAGATCCCCGCCCGCCGGCAAGAATAAGGACTAAGGTATCCTTAACGACCTCATATTTACTCGGTAATTTAGAAATGCTGCTCATAATGTTTACCTCCGCATTAATTTAACTGACAACAATATCGACTTTATCGACAACTCACATCCTGCAATATACAAAACGCCAGCTCATCGACATCCAGCTGATTTTCCCGGATTGTCGCCGCTGCCGCGCTGTATATCACCTTCCATTCACCTTCCGGCAAGCGAAATGTTTGCAACCCCGCTTTCGCGTTAATCAATAATAACCACTGTTGATCCAACCGTATTTGTAACGCTTTGCTCTCACGGTTGTGCCAATCGACAATCGGCATTAAGGCGCCCTGAGGGTTCAGCCATTGCACATTACTATCATTCCACCAACCGTCGCGGCGCAAACTGTGTATCCGCTTTCTTAAGGCAATCGTTTGCTTCACCGCGTGAAATAAGTCCGCTTTGAACCAGCTCCATTTCAGCCAGGTCGTTTCGTTATCCTGACAGTACGCGTTATTGTTACCGAACTGGGTATTACCGAATTCATCTCCGGCCAACAGCATCGGCGTTCCGTTCGCCAGCAGCAAAGCGGTCAACATCCCGCAGCTGGTTAGAAAGCGTTCTAAATCCACGGTTCGCGCCGCATTCATTGACCCTTCAAAACCATGATTGTAGCTGTAATTCTTATTGCTGCCGTCGCGGTTATCCTCACCATTGGCTAAATTATGCTTATCGTTATAACTGACTAAATCCCGCAAGGTAAAGCCGTCATGGGAGCTAATATAATTCACGGAATGGTGCGGCAGGCGTTCCGCCTGTTTAAAAATATCGCCGGAGCCGGCAAAGCGCTCGGCAAACAAATCCAACTCCCCGCTTTTCCATAACCAGAAACGGCGCATATCGTCACGGAATCGATCATTCCATTCTGCAAAATACGGCGGGAAATGCCCTAGTTGATAGCCGTTTTCGCCCACATCCCAAGGTTCGGCAATAAACTTGCAGTGACGTAAACTCGGAGTCTGGGCAATTTCCCGAAACAGCAACGCCTGCTGATTGTAAGCGGGACTATCCCGCCCCAGCACGGTGGCCAAATCAAAGCGAAAACCGTCCACATGGCATTTTTCCACCCAGTAGCGCAAACAATCAATCACCCAGTGACGACTGACGCGGTGCGACAGATTCAGGGTATTGCCGCAACCGCTCCAGTTTAAATAATCACCGGTTTGGTTCTGCCAATAATAGGTTTTATCGTCAATACCGCGTTGGCTGAAAGTCGGAAAATGTTTTTCCGCCTCCGCCGAATGATTAAACACCACATCCAGAATGACTTCGATACCCGCTTTATGCAGGGCTTTAACCATGCTCTTAAATTCCGTCAGCGGCGTGGTGTGCGGCTGCTGCGACCAATATTTCGGCTCTACCGCAAACATCGCCAATGGGTTGTATCCCCAATAATTATGCAGCCCTTTTTCCTGTAAGTGCGGTTCATCCAGATGATAATTTACCGGCAGCAGTTCAACCGCGGTAATGCCCAGTTCTTGCAGATAGGCGATCATCGTCGGGTGCGCCAATCCGGCATAAGTGCCACGGATATGCTGTGGTAAATCCTCACGCAAGCGGGTAAACCCTTTGACATGAACTTCATAAATCACCGTTTCCGCCCAAGGGGTTTGCGGCGCCTTGTCTCCGCTCCAGTTAAACCGTTCATTCGTGATCACCGCTTTAGGCGCTAAATGCGCATTATCGCGCTTGTCATCAAGCAAAAACCACGCCCGACTTTCCGCCGAGCTTAAATCGGGTTTGCCCTGCACGGTTCTGGCGTAAGGGTCAAGCATCAGTTTGTGCGGGTTACACAAGGTTTCGCCGTCTTTACCGTATAACCGAAAGCCGTATTTCATCCCATAATACACATCAACCAGCCAAATATGCCACACATCATGGGTGCAGTGCATCGGCAGGCGAACTTCCTGCACATCGTTTTTATCATCAAAAAGACATAACTCAACAGCCGTCGCCTGCGATGAATAAAGCGCAAAATTAAATCCGGTGATCCCTTTGTTAATCTGTTGAGTACAACCCAAGGGATAAGGTTTGCCTACGTTGATTCTTGTCATTATTCCGTTATCCAAATCCTTTATTGTTTACCGCTTATCGAAACGTCGCCACGGAACTATGTGTCGAGCGCGTGTATCGCCTAAGCGGTAAAAATTCCGTTTATCGCAAAATTACCCGTTCTTTAAAGCTAAATAAATCGTCGCCAGCGGCGGCAGCGTCAGGCTGATTGACTGCGGCTTACCGTGACTTGCAACCCCTTCGGAGATGACTTCTCCCTGATTGCCCGTATCCGAACCCTGGTAATAGCCCGAATCGGAATTTAAAATTTCCTGATATGCGCCGCCCACATTAACCCCGATCCGATAATCGTAACGCGGTACCGGCGTGAAATTGCTGATCACAATCACACGCTCGCCCTGACGGCTGCGGCGCTCAAAGGCAAATACGGAATTCTGATAATCATCCACCACCAGCCATTCGAATCCTTGCGGGTCGCAATCCAGCTCATACAGTGCCGCATAGGCTTTATAAGTGCGGTTCAAATCTTTCACGAAATGCTGCACGCCTTTATGCCAGCCGCCGCCAATCGCCTCATCCAGCAGGAACCAGTCCAGACTTTCTTCATAATTCCATTCGCGTCCCTGCGCAAATTCATTGCCCATAAACAATAATTTTTTGCCCGGATAGCCCCACATATAACCGTAATAAGCGCGCAGGTTGGCGAATTTCTGCCAGGCATCGCCCGGCATTTTATCCAGCAAAGATAATTTCCCGTGCACCACTTCATCATGCGAAAGCGGCAACACGAAATTTTCACTGTATTGATAGATCATCCCGAAGGTCATCTGATTATGATGATACTGGCGATAAACCGGATCTTTTTGCATATAGGAAAGCGTATCGTTCATCCAGCCCATGTTCCATTTAAAATGGAATCCCAGTCCGCCGTCCTGCGGCGGTCGGGTCACGCCGGCAAAAGAGGTCGATTCTTCGGCAATGGAAATTGCGCCCGGCGCTTCCGTACCGATAATACGGTTGGTGTGCTGCAAAAATTCGATGGCTTCCAGATTTTCCCGTCCGCCGTACTGATTCGGAATCCATTGCCCTTCTGCGCGGCTGTAATCACGGTAGAGCATCGACGCCACCGCATCGACGCGGATACCGTCCAGTGCAAAACGCTCCAGCCAATACAACGCATTGCCGGCTAAGAAGTTTTTCACTTCGTTGCGCCCGTAATTATAAATCAGTGTATTCCAATCCTGATGATAGCCCTCGCGCGGATCGGCATATTCATATAATGCGGTGCCGTCAAAAGCCGCTAAACCATGGGTATCGCTCGGAAAATGGCCCGGTACCCAGTCCAGAATCACATTGATCCCGGCCTCATGGGCTTTATCTACCAAACGGCGGAAACCGTCCGGCGTACCAAAACGGCTGGTCGGGGAATACAGCCCAATCGGCTGATAGCCCCATGAACCGTCAAACGGATATTCGGATAACGGTAAAAATTCAATATGGGTAAATCCCATCTCTTTCACATAAGGAATCAATTCGGCGGCAATCTCATCATAATCCAGCCAGAAATTATTCGCCAGATTGCGCCGCCACGAGCCCAAATGCACTTCATAAATGGCGATCGGCTGATCCGCACGATTGGCCTTTTGCCGTTGTGCCGTTACTTCGCTAATCTCCGGCAGCGCACTGATTTGTGACGCCGTATCGGGACGCAGCTGAGAGCTGAAAGCGTAAGGATCGGCTTTCAGACGTAACTGGCCATGACAATCAATCAGTTCGAATTTATACAATTGTCCTAATGAAGCCTTCGGCAGAAAGAGCTCCCAGATACCGCTCGCCGGATGAAAACGCATCGGATGGCGGCGTCCGTCCCAATAGTTAAAATCCCCCACCACGGAAACACGCTGCGCGTTAGGCGCCCACAAGCGGAAATTCACCCCGGATACGCCGTCGCATTCCATAAAATGCGCCCCTAACACCTCATAAGGACGTAAGTGCGATCCCTCCGCCAGCAGCCAGTTATCCAGCTCACCCAGCATAGGACGGAAACGGTAAGGATCTTCAATAATCTGCGGCTCGTTACCCCAATAAACCTGTAATTGATAAACGAAGAAGCTGCGGGTATCCGGAATTACGCCGCTAAAAAATCCCCGCTCGTCCACATAATCCAGCTCGGCCACCGCAGTATGGGTTTCCTTATTTAATACCGTGACCCGGTTTGCGTCCGGCAATAACACCCGGATTTCAATGCCGTTATCCGTTTCGTGCATGCCCAGCACGGCGAAAGGATCGGCATGATTGCCGTCAAAAAACGCATTAATTACATCTTGTGAAACTAATCTTGTCATAATAACCCCTTACTGCCTCTCTATATTGGTTGATCCGTTTTCGTCGCGCAACGGCTGTTGATTATGCCGCAACACAGGCCGCCCTATGCGGCTTGTCAGGTTATTCCGACGCTAGCGCAAAGTATTCCGGCAAATGAAAAATCCATTTCCCTTCGACAGCGCCCGTCACCCTGCTCCCCGGTCTCCCGACCGTCACGATGTGATTTATCCCGCAGTGAATGAGCCGCATATAAACAAGCGGGAAAGGCAGCTTGCCGCACCGCGTCAGTGTTTAAGGCGTCATTGTGGAAAGAAAGAAAAGGAAACGAAAAAAAATGAGGAAAAGGCAATGTGTATTCGGCTGCGATGCGGCCCGCTTTATCGGGTAACAAACCATTTGAAACACCGTCATCGGGTACACCCAAACGGTCGGCCCAATAGGTGATTGTAGTTACCCGTTCGCGCGCCTGTCGCGGCATAACATTGTCAGGCCGCAGTCGGAACCGGGTCGCCTCCCCCGGAGGTTGTAAACGCACAGAAATGGGAATGTTCATCTTTGTTTCCAACAACTATACAAACTGGAGAATGAATTCTATTCTATAGCAGCAGGTTACAAATACAACGCTTTTAGTTTGATTTAGTGATCTTCGTCAACAATATCGTTAACAATAAATTCACACCAGTCGATCACCTCCCGCTCATGCACGCCGTCGGCAATAAAAATGCCCGCCGCTTTGACCGTAGCCGGATCGCCCGAAATAAGCGGATGCCAGTCATATAACGGTTTATTTTCATATAACAGGCGATAAGCGCAGGTGCGCGGCAACCAGCCGAAATCGGGCAGATTTTTTTTCGTCAGTTTGGTGCAGTCCGGTTCGAGCTGAAAACGGCGTTGATAATGACCGCACTTTCCGCTGTCCAGATCCAATAAATTACAGGCGATTCGGGTGAAATACAGGCGCTGACGTTTTCCGCGTCCCTCAATAAATTTACGGTAACAACATTTACCGCAGCCGTCGCAAAGCACTTCCCACTCCGCGTCGTTCATGTCTTGCAGGGATTTGGTTTCCCAGTATTTCGGCGCTAACTGCATAATATGATTCTTGTATAGATAAAAGTGCGGTTTAATTTCAACGAGAATTTACACCGCACTTTGAGAAACGACTTAATTTGTCCGACGGGAAACTAAAACCCTTCTTTCAGGCTCACCGTCAGATTAAACACCAGATGTTCCGGCCGGCTGTCTTTGCTGTCGGCACAATAATAGCCTTCACGTTCGAACTGATAGGCTTTTTCGGCTTCGGCATTTGCCAGATTGCGTTCCACAAACCCGTGTTTTACCACTAAGGAATGCGGGTTTAACACCTCATTGATATCGTCTGCCGCACTTGGATTCGGCACCGTAAACAGCCGATCGTAAAGGCGGAATTCCGCCGGCAGATTATCCGTCGCCGACACCCAGTGAATCACCCCTTTTACTTTACGCCCGTCCTGCGGATTGGCGCCCAGCGTCTGCGCGTCATAGCTGCAATACACTGTGGTGATATTGCCTTCGGCGTCTTTTTCCACCCGCTCCGCTTTAATAATATAGGCGTTGCGCAAGCGCACTTCTTTGCCCAATACCAAGCGTTTATAGTGTTTGTTGGCTTCTTCGCGGAAATCCGCCTGATCAATATAAATCTCACGGGTCAACGGAATCTGACGCGTGCCCAGTTCTTCCCGGTTCGGGTGATTCGGCACGGTCAGCATCTCTTTTTTATCCGCATCGAAATTTTCAATCACCACCCGCAGCGGATTTAATACCGCCATGGCGCGCGGCGCATTCACATTCAAATCATCGCGGATACAACTTTCCAGCGCGCTGTATTCCACCACGTTATCCTGTTTGGTCACGCCGATACGGCGACAGAATTCACGAATGGACGCCGGCGTATAACCGCGGCGGCGCAGCCCGGAAATGGTCGGCATGCGCGGATCGTTCCAGCCGTCCACCACGCCTTCTTCCACCAGTTTCAGCAATTTCCGTTTGGAGGTTAGGGTATATTCCAGATTCAGGCGTGAAAATTCATATTGATGCGGCAGCGGGCGCGCAATGGAAATGTTTTCCAGCACCCAATCGTATAACCGGCGGTTATCCTGAAATTCCAGCGTACATAACGAATGCGTAATGCGTTCCAGCGCATCGGAAATACAATGGGTGAAATCGTACATCGGATAAATGCACCATTTATCGCCGGTTTGATGGTGGCTGGCGAATTTAATCCGGTACAGCACCGGATCGCGCATCACCATAAACGGCGAGGCCATATCGATTTTGGCACGCAGACTTGCCGTGCCTTCGGCAAATTCCCCGCGGCGCATTTTGTCGAATAACGCCAGATTTTCTTGCACCGAACGATCACGATAAGGGCTGTTTTTACCCGGCTCGGTTAAGGTGCCGCGGTATTCGCGCATCTGTTCCGGCGACAGTTCGTCCACATAAGCCAATCCTTTTTCGATCAGTTCGACGGCATATCCATGCAATTGATCGAAATAATCGGAGGCATAACGCGCCTCGCCCTGCCACTGAAAACCCAGCCATTTGACATCCTGCTTAATGGAATCCACATATTCCACATCTTCCTTCACCGGGTTGGTGTCGTCAAAACGCAGATTGCACAAGCCCTGATAATCCTGCGCGATACCGAAATTCAGGCAAATGGACTTGGCATGCCCGATATGCAGATAACCGTTGGGTTCGGGCGGGAAACGGGTATAAACATTATTCAACCGCCCGCTGGCAAGATCCTCATCAATAATCTGGCGGATAAAATTCGTCGGGCGATGCTCGCTCTGTGCTGTATCAATATGGCTCATTCTGACCTCAATTAACTTAATCTTTTTTCATTCAAAAATTGGCGCTTATTCTACCCTGTTTACAATCAGAATACAAAAGTGCGGTTGCTTTTCAGCAAATTAATGGTAAAATCCGCAACGCAAAAAATGAACGAACGTTCATTCAGTGAGAGATAAAAGGGAAAATTGTCGGTTTTCATTTCTTAAGTTTTTCTTAAGATACTTTTTTTATCATTGCGACCCAAATTAATCTTGTATATTCCCGGAGCGAATTCCATGACAAAAAAACATATTCTCTCATTTATCCTACTGGCCGCCATCGGCATCGGTGCGTACAGTTATTTCGGCCGTTCAAATAACAATAACACGACTTATCTGACCGAAACCGTGCAGCGCAGCGACGTGCAAAAATCCGTTATTACCAGCGGTACCGTGCGTGCCTATAACCGGGTCGAAGTCGGTGCGCAGGTCTCGGGCAAAATCGAAAAAATTCACGTTACGCTGGGTCAGGAAATCAAACAAGGCGATTTAATCGCGGAAATCGATTCCAAAACCCAAGTCAATAATTTAAACACCGCGCAGGCTTCCCTCGCCTCTTATCAGGCACAGCTGAAAGCGAAAAAGGTGGCTTACGAGGTGGCGAAATCGGCCTATAACCGCATGTCGGGCTTGTATGCCAAAAAATCCGTCAGTCTGGATGATTTGGATACGGCGAAAAACACCTTTGCCGCCGCAGAAGCCGCGATTGAAGAAATCGAAGCCTCCATTAAAACCGCTGAAATCGACGTCAGCACCGCACAAACCAATTTGAGCTACACCAAAATTCTGTCGCCGATTAACGGCACGGTGATTTCCATTCCCGTGTCCGAAGGGCAAACCGTAAACGCCAATCAAACCACGCCGACCATCGTACAGGTGGCGGATTTAAGCAAAATTCTGATTAAACCGGAAATTTCCGAAGGCGATGTGACCAAAGTGAAAGCCGGTATGCCGGTGGCGTTTACTACGCTGTCGGAACCGGATACCGTCTATAAATCCACCATTGCCTCCGTCGATCCGGCCATGACTACGCTGACCGACAACGAATATTCCGAAAGCGTGTCCGATACCGATGCGGTGTATTATTACGCCAATGTGGTGGTGGATAATCAGGATAACAAGCTGCGGATCGGCATGACCATTCAGAACACCATTACCATCGCCGATGTCAAAAACGCGCTGGTGGTGCCGACCCTGACCCTGCATAAACAAGGCGATAAAACCTATGTCAATGTACTGAACGAGAATCATCAGACGGAACAGCGCGAAGTCACCACAGGTTTAAGCGACGATGTGAACACGCAGATTCTGTCCGGCCTGCAGGAAGGCGAAAAAGTGATTTCCTCTCAGGTTGCCAGCGGTGAGACCGTAGGCAATTCCAATCGTGGTCCGAGAATGTTCTAAAAAGTGCGGTTAGTTTTATGAATATTATTGAAATTAAAGCGATTAATAAATATTTCGGCGCCGGTGAAAACCGCACTCAGGTGTTAAAAGAGATTAATCTTGAAATTGAAAAAGGCGACTTCATCGCGATTATCGGTCAATCGGGTTCCGGTAAATCCACGTTAATGAATATTATCGGTTGTCTGGATACCGCTACTTCCGGCTCGTATAACATCGACGGCACGGAAGTCAGCCGCTTAAGCCGCGATGAACTGTCCGATTTACGCCAGAAGAAATTCGGCTTTATCTTCCAGCGCTATAATCTGCTGTCCACCTTAAGTGCGGTGGAAAATGTGGCGCTGCCGGCCATTTATGCCGGTGTGGATCAGCAAACCCGTCTGACGCGCGCCGCACAATTACTGGAAAAACTGGGGCTGTCCGATCGGCTGGAAAATAAACCGAATCAGCTTTCCGGCGGTCAGCAACAACGGGTCAGTATCGCCCGTGCGCTGATGAACGGCGGCGATATTATCCTGGCGGATGAGCCGACCGGCGCGCTGGACAGTAAAAGCGGCGAAACCGTAATGGAAATTCTGACTCAGCTGCATAGCGAAGGTCATACCATTATTCTGGTTACGCACGATAAAAATGTCGCCGCTTTTGCCAACCGGATTATTGAAATCAAAGACGGGCGCATTATTGAAGATACGCGGAAATCGGATCTTATCGTGCAGAAAACCGACAATCCGCCAATCCATAAAAGCCGTTTCAGCTTCTATAAAGATCAGTTTATGGAATCGTTTAAAATGTCGGTCAATGCCATTATTGCCCATAAACTGCGTTCGCTTTTGACCATGCTGGGGATTATTATCGGGATTACCTCCGTGGTTTGCGTGGTGGCGCTGGGTAACGGATCGCAGCAGAAAATTCTCGCCAATATCAACGCCATGGGGACCAATACCATGGATATTTATAACGGGACGGGATTCGGCGATCGCCGGGCGGAGAAAAACCAGAATCTGACCGTCAGCGATTCCGATATTCTGGCCAAACAAAGCTATATCGTCAGCTCAACGCCGAACAGCGCGGTGAGCGGTACCCTGACTTACGGCAGCGAAAGCTTTACTGCACAGGTCAAAGGGGTCGGCGAGCAGTATTTTAATGTGAAAGGGTTAAACCTGAAACAGGGCGAGCTGTTCAGCGCGCAGGATGTCAAACATAACGAACAGGTCGCCGTGATTGATGAAAATACGCTGAAAGATGTGTTCGGCGGACAAAATCCGATCGGTAAAATTCTGATGATGAACAAAAAACCGCTGAAAGTCATCGGTGTCGCCGCCACTTCCAATAATATGGGCATGAATTCCACCACGCTGAATATTTATATTCCCTACACCACGGCGATGAATAAAATCTCCGGTAATCAGAAAATCGATTCCATCACGGTCAAAGTGCGCGATGATATCAATTCAACGGTGGCGGAAAAAGATCTGACCCATTTGCTGACCGTTCGGCACGGTAAAAAAGACTTTTTCGTGATGAATACCGATACCATTAAACAAACCATTGAAAGCACCACCAACACGATGAAATTACTTATTTCGTGTATCGCCGTGATCTCATTGATTGTCGGCGGCATCGGGGTAATGAATATTATGCTGGTTTCCGTTACCGAACGCACCAAAGAGATTGGCGTGCGGATGGCCATCGGCGCTAAACAATTTAATATATTGCAGCAGTTTTTAATTGAAGCGGTGCTGATTTGTTTAATCGGCGGAATTACCGGCATCGTGCTGTCAATGCTGCTGGGTACGCTGTTTAACCTGTTGATGACCGATTTCACCATGATCTTCTCCACATTTTCCATTGTGGCGGCGGTGCTCTGCTCGACCTTAATCGGCGTGGTGTTCGGTTATATGCCGGCGAAAAACGCCTCGCAGTTAAACCCGATTACAGCGTTAGCACAGGAATAGATTTTTTGATACAATTTCGTTCACTTAAAAGTGCGGTAAAAATCACCGCACTTTCATTATTTCAAGGAAAATACCATGCTAAAACTTTCAAAAGTCGCCTTTGCCGTTACTCTGTCAACGGTATTAATCGGTTGTGCGAATATCGATGATTCTTATAAAGCGTCTCAATTAGATTTCCAACAATACGAAGAACTTACCAAACAATATAATATTCAGGAAAACTGGTGGACGCTGTACCGTGATCCGCAGCTCAACCGTTTGGTGGAACAGGCGCTGGCGAATAATAAAGATTTAGCCAAAGCGGCAATTTCCGTCAACTCGGCATTGTATAACGCCAATCTGGTCGGCGCGGATCTGGTGCCGTCGTTCAGCGGTTCGACCACATCAAGTGCGCAGAAAAACATCAAAACCGGCGGCAATTCGACCATCGTCCATAAAGGCGCGCTGGAAGTGAGCTATACGCTGGATTTATGGCGCCGTCTGGCCGATGCCGCCTCTGCTGCGGAATGGACTTATGCGGCCACCGCGCAGGATCTGGAAAATACCCGGGTTTCGTTAATCAACTCGGTGATCGTCACTTATTATCAGCTTGCCTATCTGAATGACGCCATTGCCGTCACTAATCAGACGATCGATTATTACGCGCAAATCAACCGCATTATGCAGAATAAATTAACCCAAGGCGTGGCGGACAGCGCCAGTACCGATCAGGCGCAGCAATCGGTGCTCACCGCGCGCAATACCTTAATTAGCTATCAGACGCAGAAAAAAACCGCCGAACAGACATTGCGCAATCTGCTGAATTTAAAACCGAACGATGTGTTACAGGTTAATTATCCGCATATTATGGAGGTGAAAAATGTCGGTGTGAATTTAAACGTGCCGCTTTCCACCATTGCCAACCGCCCGGATGTGAAAGGCTATCAATACCGTCTGAACAGCGCATTTAAAGACGCCAAAGCGATGCAGAAGAGCTGGTTCCCGACCGTAACGCTGGGCGGCAGCTTAGGTTCCAGCGGGGATAAAGTCAACAACGCGTTCAACACCCCGCTTGCCGGCGGAACATTAGGCATCAGCCTGCCGTTTTTAAGCTGGAATACGGTGAAATGGAATGTGAAAATCTCCGAGGCCGCCTATGAAACCGCCTTGGTGAATTTTGAACAAAGCATTACCAGCGCACTGAACGATGTTGACACCAACTATTTTGCCTATAATCAGGCGCGCCAGAATCTGTCCAATCTGCAACAGACCCATGACTATAACGTGCGTATCACGCAATATTACAGAAACCGTTATAATGCCGGTATTTCCGAATTAAAAGACTGGCTGAATGCGGCCAATACGGAAAAAAGCTCGCAGCTTTCGATCCTGAATGCGAAATACAGCCTGATTCAGAGCGAAAATGCCGTATATAGTTCAATGGGCGGGTATTATTCGGTGAAATAAACGGTCGGGCGACAGTTTTTGCTTGCGCTGAAACAAATATTGCCCAGTTTAAAGAAAAAGGAAAGTCCGCAGGCTTTCCTTTTTTTATCCAATGAAAAAAGACAAGGCGACTAACCTTGTCTTAAAAGAGATTGACTAAATAAAGGAAAATATAATTATTATTCTACAATAGGCACAATTTTGGTTGCGTGAGAACCTTTGTCTCCGTGTACGGCTTCGAAATTCACTTTCTGACCGGCTTTCAACGAACGATAACCGTCCATTTCAATCACCGAATAGTGCGCAAAAATATCCGCATCGTTGCCTTCTGCGGAAATAAAACCGAATCCCTTCGCATTATTAAACCATTTAACAACACCAACTTCCATAACATTGACCTCTAATATGGATTTAACGTCCTGAATAGACTATTTTATTACCTAATAAAGCAGGTCTGCTTTATCACCCGAATTTCCGAGCAGATATTCAATGAATTTCAGCTATTTGGCAATAAAAAATAGTTTAAAATCAAACAGAGATCACAAAATTTCTTTATATATTCATTGCTTATACAATTCAGCAGTTAATTCGTGCAGAAAAATCACTGCCCATTTTGCTGTGCCGCATGTTGCTCCCGCAATGCCTTCGCCACCATCGCAATCGCCTCGCCGCTGCTCAATCCCTGCTGCATGAGTTGTTGAATTTTTTCTACCGCGCGCTGCTGCTGTTCGTGGGTCAGGCCGAGTAATGGGTTATCCGACATATTTTTACCTTTATCAACATCAAAGAAACCAGTAATATACCAACAAAATCACGAAACACAATATAACAGGAGTAACACAATGCCTTTTAACTTAAAAAACCGCCATTTACTGAGTCTGGCCAATCATAGCCCGCGTGAAATCCGTTTTTTGCTCGATCTCGCCCGCGATCTTAAACGGGCCAAATATGCCGGAACCGAACAGCCGCGGTTAAAAGGCAAAAATATTGCGCTGATTTTTGAAAAAACCTCCACCCGCACCCGCTGCGCCTTTGAGGTGGCCGCTTATGATCAGGGCGCGAACGTCACTTACATTGATGCCGCCTCATCCCAAATCGGCCACAAAGAAAGCATGAAAGATACCGCGCGCGTACTGGGACGCATGTATGACGCCATTGAATACCGCGGTTTCAAGCAAGCCGTGGTTAATGAACTGGCGCACTATGCCGGCGTACCGGTGTTTAACGGGCTGACCGATGAATTTCACCCTACTCAGATGCTGGCCGATGCGCTGACCATGATCGAACATTCGACCAAGCCGCTCAATGAAATCAGCTATGTGTATATCGGCGATGCGCGCAATAATATGGGCAATTCTCTGCTGCTGCTCGGCGCCAAACTCGGTATGGACGTCCGCATCTGCGCGCCGCAAGCTCTGTTGCCGGAAAACCAACTGGTAGAACGGTGTCGGCAAATTGCCGCCCAAACCGGCGCCCGCATTTTAGTCAGTGAGGATATTGATGCCGCGCTGAAAGGCGTCGATTTCGTTCATACGGATGTCTGGGTTTCCATGGGCGAACCGCTGGAAACCTGGGGCGAGCGCATTAAACTGCTGTTGCCCTATCAGGTCACGCCGCAACTGATGCAGCGAAGCGGTAATCCGAATGTGAAATTTATGCATTGTCTGCCGGCGTTCCATAACTGCGAAACCGAAGTCGGGCGCCAAATCGCCGCGCAATATCCGCAACTGGCCGACGGCATTGAAGTGACGGAAGCAGTATTCGAATCACCAATGAACATCGCCTTTGAACAGGCGGAAAACCGCATGCACACCATTAAAGCGGTGATGGTCGCCGCGCTGGCGTAATCGTTCATTGCCGGCGACGGGCGGGAAGCTCCTGCCCGTTTTCCTGTATTTTTTATGCAAAACCGCTGAAATTTGCACCGCACTTTTTGTCCATGATTTGCTTGCTACTTGCCCGCTACTCCGACGGATATTGCCAGCCGAAGCGCTCAAACAGCAACTGCCATTGCGAATCTAACGGCGCACAAATTTCAATATTAGCATTTGTGACAGGGTGACTGAAAATCAGTTTATGCGCATGCAGCATCAAACGGTTTACCCCGATATTTGCCGTTAGCGCACGATTCTGGTGCAAGTCCCCATATTGCGTATCGCCTAAAATCGGATGAAAAAGATGCTTTAAGTGACGACGTAACTGATGTTTGCGACCGGTATGCGGAATTAACCGGAGCAAAGAATAACGACTGGTCTGATAACGCCCCGCCGGATAAGCCATTTCCACCCTGTCTAAGCCGTAATAATCCGTCACCGCCTGCTGTGGCGGTTTATCTCGCTGTGCGAATTTGTCGGCGATTTTATCTTCCCGCACGCTCAACGGATAATCCACGCGCCCCTGCCCCGATAAATAACCGCGCACCACCGCCAGATAATGTTTTTCCACCTGTTTTTGCTCAAACTGCTGACACAGCAGGTTGGCCATACGGCGGTTTAAAGCAAACAGCAGCACGCCGGAAGTCGGGCGGTCCAGACGATGCACCGGAAACACATGGCGGCCTATTTGATCTCGCAGGGTTTGCATCACAAATTGCGTTTCATGCCGATCAAGCCAGCTGCGGTGAACCAGCATGCCCGCCGGTTTATTCACCGCCAGCATATCATCATCGTGATAAAGAATATCCAGCGGCATTATGATTGCTTCTGACACAGGCGCTCAATTTCGCTGATCGGGGTTAATAATTCGTCCAGCCCCGCCAGCTCTTTTAACGCCTCTTCCACATAAGGCACCACTGCAATCTGCTGCGGCAGCGGCTGGCCGCTTTCCAGCAACGCATACATGCGCGGAATAAAAATCCATTGCAGCCATTCGTGCGCCGCCATGGTATCCAGCGCAAACGGCTGGCTGCTTAAAAAGGCGCTGTCCTGCGGCGGCATGGTTTGCCAAAGGCCGAGCTTTTGCATGGCCTGTTGTAAATTGTGCAGATGGATTCGGGTCTGGGCTCGCATCATTTATCCTTAAAATCGGTTGTTTTTACCGTTGCGTATTTTATGCAATTTGTCTATCTTAATCCATCAGCAAGACCGCAATACCAACTTAAAAGTGAAAAAATATGTATCTTATTGAAGCCTTTTTTACCCCGCGTAGCCGGGCGCGTCAGCATATTGCCGATCTAAGCTATCTGGTCAATCAGATTATTGAACAATGGCGTTATAACGGGCAGATTATCGGGCGGGAAATTCCGCTGTTCAGAGCCGAACTGGCGGGCGAAACGGGGCTGGCGGTACGCGTGGTTTGTCCCGAACAGCAAAGCCTGCTGACCGAATACAATAACACCGAAGTGGATAGCGCGCTGGAAACGGCGGAAAGTGCGGGGCTTTTTTTCGACGGATTTCAGATTATCGCCGACGATCTGAATTCCGACACCACCCATAGCGGCGCCGCGCCGAGCTGGCAGATACTCTATACCACTTATCTGCAATCCTGCTCGCCGTTACACAGCGGGGACGATTTCCTGCCGATTCCGCTGTATAAACAGCTGAAAAACGTACCGCACTTGAGCATGGATATTATCAAATGGCAGGAAAACTGGCAGGCCTGCGATCAGCTGCAAATGAACGGTGCAGTGCTGGAGCAACAGGCGCTGCGGGAAATAGCGGATACCGACAGCAACCTGTTTAAGCACGGTTATTATCTGGCGCGTGATATTGAGCGCATCAGCGGCATTGCGACCTATTATTATCTGTACCGCCTCGGCGGTGATAATTTAGCCGGCGAACAGCAGCGCCGTTGCCCTTTATGCGGACAACCATGGGCGCTGCCCCGCCCGTTATTTGACTTGTTTTATTTTAAATGTGATCATTGCCGCATCGTATCCAATTTATCCTGGCACTGGCAATAGCCATAACATTAAGGACAATCATCATGCATTATCATGACGCCAGCCTGAGCGCACTTAAACTCGGGCGGCAAACGGAATATGCCGCCGATTATGACCGCACTTTGCTGCAAAGCGTGCCGCGCAGTCTTAACCGCGACGGCTTGGGCATCACCGCACGGCAGCCTTTTACCCTCGGGGCGGATCTCTGGACCGCTTATGAAATCTCCTGGCTGAACCCGAAAGGGCTGCCGCAGGTTGCCATTGCCGAGGTGGACATTGATTTCCGCAGTCAGAATCTGATCGAATCAAAAAGCTTCAAACTGTATCTCAACAGTTTTAACCAAAGTAAATTTCCTGATATCACCGCCGTCGAACAGATTATCCGGCAGGATTTAGCCCGCTGCGCCGACGGTGAAGTCAACGTGCGGTTAAATACACTGGCGGATTATACGGACAAACCGATTGCCGCCTTGTACGGCGACTGTATCGATCAACAGGATATCGAAATTACGGATTATGCCTTTAATCCCGAACTATTATCCGGTTGCCGCGGGGAGGTGATCACAGAAGAAACGCTGGTCAGCCACCTGCTGAAATCCAATTGTCTGATCACCCGACAGCCGGACTGGGGCAGCGTTCAGATCCATTATCTCGGCGCAAAAATCGACCGGGAAAAACTGCTGCGCTATCTGGTTTCTTTCCGTCAGCACAACGAATTTCATGAGCAATGCGTGGAGCGCATTTTCTGTGATCTGATGCGCTTTGCACAACCGCAGAAACTTAGCGTATATGCCCGTTATACCCGACGCGGCGGGCTGGATATTAATCCGTTTCGCTCGAATTTTGAACCCGTTCCGGCAAATTGCCGTTTAGCCAGACAATAAAAGGAGTTTGTATGACTGATATTCATTACGTCAATCCCAGAGGCAGTATGGATCAACTTTCCCATCTGGAAGTGGAGCTATTGACTAAACAGGCGCAGAGCGAACTTTATACCCTGTATCGCAACTGTTCGCTGGCGGTGCTGAATTCCGGCGCCGTCACCGATGACAGCCGGGCGTTGCTGAGCCGCTACCCCGATTTCGATATTAACCTGATTGCCAAAGAACGCGGCATTTCCCTTGAACTGCATAACCCGCCGTCCGGTGCTTTTGTGGATGATCGCATTATCCGCAATATTCAATATCATCTGTTTGCGGTATTGCGCGATATTGTGTTTGTGAATGTGCTCAGTCAGCGGATTAATCCCTGTGATATTCAGGACAGCGCGCACATTACCAATCAGGTGTTCGCCATTTTGCGCAACGCCAAAGCGCTGATCGTCGGCGAATTACCGAATCTGGTGGTCTGTTGGGGCGGACATTCCATTAATCAGACCGAATATCAGTACTGCCGCGCTGTCGGGCTGGAACTCGGCCACCGCGAGCTGAACATCGTTACCGGCTGCGGGCCGGGCGTGATGGAAGCGCCGATGAAAGGGGCGGCTATCGGACATTCCGATCAGCGCTATAAAAACAGCCGCTTTATCGGCATTACCGAACCGTCCATTATCGCCTCCGAACCGCCGAATCCGATCGTTAACGAACTGATCATTATGCCGGATATCGAAAAGCGTCTGGAAGCCTTTGTGCGGATGGGACACGGCATTATTATTTTCCCGGGCGGGCCGGGAACGCTGGAAGAATTTTTGTATATTCTCGGCATTAAGCTGAATCCGGAAAATAAAGGGCAGAAATTACCGTTAATTCTGACCGGCCCGCAGGAAAGCGCCGACTATTTTGCCGCCATTGACCGTTTTATCGGCGAAACGCTGGGGCCGGAGGCGCAATCCTTGTATGAAATCATTATTAATGATCCGGTTGCCGTCGCTCGCCATATGAATATCGCCATGCAGGAAGTCCGGGATTTCCGCTATCGGCAAAACGATTCCTACGGATTTAACTGGACATTAAAGATCGAAGCAGAATTTCAGACGCCGTTTATTCCGACCCATGAAAATATGGCCAATCTGGATCTGCATCCGAATCAGTCCAAAGTGTCCCTTGCCGCTAACCTGCGCCGGGTTTTCTCCGGTATCGTTGCCGGCAATATCAAACCGGATACGCAGGACAAAATTGCCGAGCTGGGCAAATTCCGCCTGCACGGTGATCCGGCATTAATGCACAAAGTCGATGAATTGTTGCAGAATTTCATTGAGCAGGATCGCATGAAACTGCCGGGCGGCGACGCTTACGAACCTTGTTATGAAATCGTCAGATAAAACGGCGAGAACCGCTGCGTTACCGGGTGCGGCACGCAATGCCACGAAAGCATGCTCTGCCCGCCCGGTTGTGGTTTTATCGACGCTATTTTACCTGCGTTCTTACCGACCAATAAATGCCGGCGACCAAACCGCCTGAGATTAACATCACCGCCGCGGTGGCATAAAAAATGTTACCGATGCCCACCAACGGGGAAACCAGCGCACCTAAAAAGAACGGGAAAAAGCCCAACAATGCTGAGGCACTGCCTGCATAGCGGCGCTCGCTTTCCATCGCCAACGCAGATACCGTCGGCAAGGTGATACCAGTAAATAACAACAGCATAAAAAATCCCGCTTCAACCAGCCAGACATGGATCCGGCATACCAGCGCAACAGCCACATACAGCACCAAAATAAAAATCCCGCCGGCTCCCAGCCGCAGCGCCCTGCTGGTTGCCAGTTTCCCGCCGATATTCGAGCCGATAACCAATGCCGCGCCGTTAGCGGCAAAACATAAACTGAAGGCGAAGGCGCTCAGGGCATAAAAATTCTGAAAAATAAAGGGGGATGCCGCAATATAGGCGAACATGCTCGCCAGTGCAAATGACTGCATCGCAACATACCTCATAAAGCGCCGATTGCAGAGGATCGGCACAAACACCTTGAAACTAGCGAACAGCGTGCTTTGTAAGCGCGCTTCCGGCTTTAAGGATTCGGCTAAACGCAGACAGACAAGTGACAATGTCACCCCAAGTGCGGTCAAAAAAATAAAAATTCCGCGCCAGCTCATATATTCCAGCAATAAACTGCCCAATACCGGCGAGATAATCGGCGCAATCCCGTTGACCGTCATCAGCAGGCCGAAAAAGCGCGTCATTTCCCGCCCGCGATATAAATCGGTGGCCACTGCGCGGGCGATCACCACACTGCCCGCGGCGGCCAATCCCTGCACCGTGCGCAACAGAATAAAGGCCTCAATCGTCGGTGCGAAAATCAGCGCGGCGGTACTGAAAATATATACCGCAAGCGATATCATCAACGGCTTTTTGCGCCCGTATTTATCACTCAGCGGCCCTAAAAACAATTGTCCGACCGCCAGCCCGACCATTGCGCTGGTCAGGCTGAGTTGGGTCATCGACGCATTGGTACGGAAAAACGCCGCCAGCTGCGGCAACGCCGGTAAATAAAGGTCGATTACAAAAGGCCCGAAGGCGGATAATACGCCCAATAACAGCACCAGAAATAATTTACTGTTGGTTTTGCTTCCCATTACACATCCTAACAACAATAAAAAGACACCGCGCGGTGCCTTTATATCATCAAACACAAATTAATCAAAACGCATAAAAATCAGACCGCACTTTCAATCGCCGCCAGCACCCGCTTGTCCGACACCGGATATTTGGTGCCCAGTTGCTGCGCGAACAGACTGACGCGCAGCTCTTCGATCATATAGCGGATTTCCGCCGTTTGCGGCGACATCGGTTTGGATTTCGGCAGTTTACTCAACAGCCGCGCATAGGCGGCAGCGACCTGTTCGACACGCAGCATGGCGGCGCGGTCACGGTTAATATCCTGCGCCAGTTTGTCGATCCGCTTATCAATCGCCTGTAAATAACGCTGAAGATCCGGCAGGCGGGAATAACCGGTTTTTTCCACAAAACCGGGATAAATCAGCCCCGCCAGTTGAGATTTAATATCCGACAGCGCAAAGGCCATGGTGAAATCCATTTTGCCTTTCAGGCGTTTGTTGATCTCAAAGGTGAGGGTCAGTAGCGTTTCCACTTGCTGCGCCACCTGCACGGTAATCGGATTCAGATTTTCGCGGACAAAATCCCGCAGTTTGTCAAATTCCGCCTGCCGCCAGACCACGCCGCCGAAATCCGCTATCAGTTTATCCGTAGCACAGGCGATGCAATCGTCAATCAGCGCCGTCACATTGCCGAAGGGCGCAAAGTATAACCCGAGCTTGGATTTATTCGGCAGTTTTTCATGCAGATATTTAATCGGTGACGGCACGTTCAGCAGCAACAGACGGCGTAATCCCTGCCCCATCGCCACCGCCTGTTCGTATTCGGTTTCGAACAGGCGAATACCCACCGCATCCCGCTCATCGACGATCGCCGGAAAGGCTTTCAGGGTAAAACCCTGTTTTTTCTGCTCGTAACTTTGCGGCAAAGTATCGAAATTCCACACATGAATGCCGCTTTGCTCGATGCCGTCGTCCGCCACCGCGGCAAGACTTTCCTGCACCTGATCTTTGAGGTTGAATTTCAACTCGTCCAAATCCATGCTTTCGGCAATTTTCTTGCCTTTATCGTCAATCACCCGAAAGGTCATTTTTAAGTGTGGTGCGATTTGCGCAAGATTCCATTGTTCGCGCGCCACCGTCACGCCGGTCATACGGCGCAGCTCATGGCTCAGCGTTTCCAGCAGCGGTTTATGTATATCCGTTGCACGGCCTAAAAACGCGTCGGCATAATTGGGTGCCGGTACAAAATTGCGCCGCAAGGCCTTCGGCAGCGATTTGATCAGCGCCACAATCAATTCATGGCGCAAACCGGGAATCTGCCAGTCAAATCCGCTCATTTCCACCTGATTGAGTAACGGCAGCGGAATATGCACCGTCACGCCGTCTGCCTCCGTGCCGGGTTCAAACTGATAGCTCAGTTTCAGCTTCAGATTGCCCTGCTGCCACCAGTTAGGGAAATCCAGCTGACTGACCCGCTCCGCCTCCTCATTGATCAGGAAAGATTTTTCAAAATTCAGCCGTTCCGGATCTTGTTGTTGTGCGCGCTTCCACCATTGGTCAAAGTGTTTCTGCGAGACCACTTCGGCACCAATCCGCTGATCGTAAAAATCAAACAGCGCGCGTTCATCCACCAGAATATCGCGCCGGCGGCTTTTATGCTCCAGCTCCTCCACTTCGCGGATCAGTTTCCGGTTGGCAAAAAAGAATTGATGTTTTGTATGCCAGTTGCCTTCCACCAAAGCGGACTGAATAAAAATCTCACGGCTGACCACCGGATCAATCGCGCCGTAATTCACTGCGCGCGCCGCCACAATCGGCACGCCGTACAAACTGACTTTTTCATCGGCCAGCACCGCGCCTTGCGATTTCGACCAGCGCGGTTCGGCATAGGATTTTTTCACCAAATGCGCCGCCAGCGGTTCAATCCATTCGGGATTGATTTCCGCCACCATGCGTCCCCATAATTTTGAAGTTTCCACCAGTTCTGCCGCCATGCACCATTTCGGCTGCGGCTTAAACAATACGGAATTGGGGAAAATGGCGAAGTGCGCATTTCTGGCGCCGAGATACTGGTGTTTTTCCGCCTCTTTCATGCCGATATGCGACAGCAGCCCGCTTAACAGTGCGGTATGAATCTGGCTATATTCTGCCGGCGCCGAATTAATCGGCAGCCCCATTTCCCGCACGGTCTGGCGGATTTGCTGATAAATATCCTGCCATTCGCGCACGCGCAGATAATTCAGATAGTCTTTCTGACACAAACGGCGGAACTGATTTTTAGTCAGGCTTTTTTGCTGTTCCTGAAGATAACGCCACAAATTGAGAAAAGCGAGAAAATCGGATTTCTTATCGGCGAAACGGCGGTGTTTTTCATCGGCGGCCTGCTGTTTGTCCTGCGGTCGTTCGCGCGGATCCTGAATCGACAACGCGGCGGTAATCACCATCACTTCCCGCACACAAGCGAAATCCACCGCACTTAACAGCATTTTCGCCAGACGGGGATCGAGCGGCAACTGCGCAAGGCGGCGCCCGACAAGCGTCAATTGACGTTGTTGTTTGTGCCGAATGGTACGGTATTCGAACGCGCCCAGCTCTTCCAGCAGTTTAACCCCGTCTTGAATATGCCGTTTGTCCGGCGCATCCACAAACGGAAAGGCTTCAATATCATCCAAGCCCAGCGCGGTCATCTGCAAAATGACCGAAGCCAGATTGGTACGCAAAATTTCCGGATCGGTAAACGGCGGACGATTATTGAAATCCTCTTCCGAATACAGACGAATACAAATCCCTTCACTGACCCGCCCGCAGCGCCCTTTACGCTGATTGGCGGACGCCTGCGAAATCGGTTCAATCGGCAAGCGCTGCACTTTGGTGCGGTAACTGTAACGGGAAATCCGCGCCGTTCCGGGGTCGATCACATATTTTATGCCCGGCACGGTCAGCGACGTTTCCGCCACGTTGGTGGCCAGCACAATGCGGTTTAAACCGCCCGGATGGAAAATTTTATTTTGTTCCTGCGCCGACAGACGGGCAAACAGCGGCAGAATTTCGGTATGCCGCAGCTGCTGTTTTTCTAAGGCTTCGGCGGTATCGCGGATCTCGCGCTCACCGTTGAGAAAAATCAGAATATCGCCGCGCCCCTGCGCCTGTAGTTCGTCCACCGCATTCAGAATACCCTGTAGCTGATCCTGCTCCTCGTCTTCCGCAATCGGACGATAGCGCACTTCCACCGGGAACGTGCGCCCCGACACTTCGATAATCGGCGCATTGTTGAAATGACGGGAAAACCGCGCCACATCAATGGTGGCCGAGGTAATGATCACTTTCAGATCAGGACGGCGCGGCAGCAATTGTTTCAGATAACCGAGAATAAAATCATTGTTCAGGCTGCGTTCGTGCGCTTCATCAATAATCAGCGTGTCATACTGATTCAGATAACGATCGGTCTGAATTTCCGCCAGCAGAATACCGTCGGTCATCAGTTTAATCTGAGTCTGTTCGCCGATTTGATCATGAAAACGCACTTTATAGCCCACCAGCGAGCCCAGTTCGCATTTCAGCTCTTCGGCAATCCGCGCCGCCACCGAACGGGCAGCAATCCGGCGCGGCTGAGTATGTCCGATCAGCCCCTTTTGTCCTAATCCCAGTTCCAGACACATTTTTGGCAGCTGAGTGGTTTTGCCCGATCCGGTTTCACCGGCGACGATCACCACCTGATGATGGGCAATTAAACGCTGAATTTCCGCTTTGCGCTGACTGACCGGCAGATTGTCGGCAAAAACCGGCGGATTTTGCACCGCACTTTTGCGCCGTGCCAAACGGGCCTGCGCCGCGTCAATCTGCGGTAAAATTTCCGCGGCCGCCGCCTCCCGCGCCGCATCGTCTTTTATCCGGCTAAGCCCTTTAATCCGCGCGCTTAAACGGCGCTGATCGATGATCATCATCTCGTTTAACCGGGCAAAAAGACGCTGTTGTAAGGGGGTAAACGGGTTATGTTTTACTGCATGTTTCATCATATTGATTGATTAGATCTGAGACTTCCGTAAGCCAGCAGCAGCCAGCCGATTAAAAACAACGTTCCGCCGAGCGGTGTCAGCCAGACCATAAACCGACCGGCACCGAGGGCTAAGGCGTAGAGACTGCCGCTGAACAAAATAATACCGAGCGTCCAGGCAAGAGCGCTAAAACGAATTAGGCGGCGGGCGGCAAAGTCGGCCGGCAGACAGGCCACGACCAGTATCGCCAGACTGTGAAACATTTGATATTGCAGCCCGGTGTCGATCCACCCCAATGCGTCGGGCGATAAAGTGCGGGCTAATCCGTGGGCGGCAAAAGCGCCGAACGCGACACAGAAAAAACCGCTCAACGCGGCAATCAACAGCCAATAATGTCGCATGTTATGCCTTTCCCACCAGCAGAGATAAAATCCCCGCCGCAATAAGCGGCCCGACCGGCACCCCGCCGAAAAACGCCACGCCTAAAATAGTGCCGACCAAAAGCCCGGTCAGCAACACGGGATTTACGCCCATAAAACTGACGCCGCGTCCGCTCAGCCAGGCCACCAGAATACCGACCGCCACCGCCAGAAACATTTTCCAGTTGATAAATGAAATCCAGCTCGGCAGCGGGATCTTACCGGAAATAATCGGGCTTAATACCCCGATGGTCAGAATAATAATCCCGATATTCAACCCGTTTTTTTCCATAAACGGAATATATTTCACCAAAAAAGTCTGCTGCATCAGCAGCAATACGGTTGCGGAAATCGTGATGGAATTATTATTGCCCAGCACACCGAGCAAAATCAGCACCACCAGTAATAAGGCGATGGAATTAAATTGTAATGACATGAAACGAACACCTTAAATTCTGTGAAAAAACCGACCGCACTTTTTATTAAAGCGCATAAAAGTGCGGTCTGAAATTTGCGAAATTATAACAATTTTTGCCCGCCTCTGCGGTTTTATTTTCATTTTCGGGCAAAAAAGTATAGTATGAATTCAATTCCGGTAAGCCATTAACTTTTTTATGGAAATTGCACTACTTCTGGCGACCAAAATCACCGAACTGACATTAGCGGTATTGATGGGTTATGCGCTGGTCAAATCCAAAGTCCTCAGCTCGAAAGACAGCTATCCGCTGTCGGTGGTCGGTTTATATCTCATCAGCCCCGCGGTGATGATCAACGCGTTCCAAATCACCTATACCCCCGCCATTTTAAACGGTCTGCTGCTTTCGCTCGGCATGGCGGCAGTGTTGCATTTTATCCTGATCATCCTCGGCAGACTGTTCAAACGCTTGTTTAAGCTGGACCCGCTGGAGCAGGCGGCGGCTATTTATTCCAATTCCGGCAATCTGATTATTCCTCTGGTGGCGGCTTTGTTCGGGCCGGAATGGGTGATTTACGCCAGCTGTTTTATTGTGGTGCAGACTTTTTTATTCTGGACTCATTGCCGCATATTGCTGTGCGGGAAATCCAATTTAACCTTCAAGACCATATTTAAAAACGTAAATATTCTGTCTATTCTGGTCGGCGTCACGCTGTTTGCCTTTCAGATTAAGCTGCCGGGCATTATCACCGGCACCTTATCCGCCGTCGGGGCGATGATCGGGCCGAATGCGATGATTATCGCCGGCATGCTGATTGCCGCCATTCCGTTACGCACGATTTTTTCCTCGAAACGGATTTATCTGGTGACGTTTTTGCGTCTGATACTGGTACCGCTTTGCCTAATGCTGTTGATTAAACTGACCGGCGTCTCGCGCTGGGTGGAAAACGGCGAAACCATTGCGATGATAAGTTTTCTCGCCACCACCAGCCCGGCGGCGGCCACCGTTACGCAGATGGCGCTGATTTTTAATAAAAACGCCGCCAAAGCCAGCGCCATTTACGGTGTCACTACACTGCTGTGCGTCGTCACCATGCCGCTGATTATCGCACTTTATCAGCTTATATAAAAAAAAGACGAAACGGGATTTCGTCTTTTTGGTTTGGCAATCTCTTTGAGCGATTATCCGTTTAATCATCAACCTTAAATTTCAGCAGACGATTCGCATTGCTCGCCACGGTAATGGAAGAAAAGGCCATAGCGGCACCGCCTACCATCGGGTTGAGCAAAATACCTGCGATCGGATATAACACGCCGGCGGCGATCGGAATCCCCAGTGCGTTATACACAAAGGCACCGAACAGATTTTGTTTCATATTGCGCAAAATGCCTTTGGACAAAATCAAACCGTCGGCCACCGCACTGATACTGTGCCGCATTAAGGTCAGTTCCGCCGTTTCGATGGCAATATCGCTGCCGCTGCCCATGGCAATGCTGACATCCGCCTGCGCCAAGGCGGGTGCGTCGTTAATCCCGTCGCCCACCATGACCACATTATAACCCTGCTGCTGCAAATCCTTAATCGCCTGTGCCTTACCTTCCGGCAATACGCCGGCAATGACCTGATCAATACCGGCTTCCTTGGCAATGGCCTGCGCGGTTTTTTCCTGATCGCCGGTCAGCATAATCAAGCGATAACCCTGCTTATGCAGGCGCTGTAAGGCGTGAATACTGTCTTCCCGCAGCGGATCGCGGATCACGAAAATCCCGGCCAGCCGCTGCTCCACCGCAAAATACACCACGGTTGCGCCCTGCGCGCTTTCACGTTCCGCCGTTTCAGCCGCGGCGGCAATATCAACCTGTTGCTGCGACATTAAAGTGCGGTTGCCCAGCAATAAGTTTTTACCGTCGATTATCCCGCTCACGCCCAGCCCTTTTAAGGTATTAAAACGGCTTGGGTTTTGCAACGTCAGTTGTTTTTCCTGCGCCAGCGTCAATACCGCTTTCGCCAACGGATGACCGGCGCCCTGCTCCAGCCCGGCTGCCAGTTCGATAACCTGCATATCGCCAAAACCGTTAAAACAATGCAACCCTGTCACAAGCGGTTCGCCTTTGGTCAACGTACCGGTTTTATCGAATACTACTGTATCCGCGGAGGCGGCTTTTTGCAACGCATCGGCGTCACGAACCAGCACGCCCAGTTCCGCCGCCCGTCCGACCCCGGCAATAATCGACATCGGTGTCGCCAGTCCTAACGCACATGGACAGGCAATGATCAGCACCGTGGTGAAAATCACCAACGCATAGGATAACTGCGGTGCCGGCCCGATAAAATACCAGATCAGCGCGGCAAGCAAAGCGATACCGATCACTACCGGCACAAATACCGCCGCAACTTTATCGGCGATCTGCCCGATTTGCGGTTTACTGCTTTGCGCCTGACGCACCAGTCTGATGATATTCGCCAGCGTGGTCTGACTGCCGATTTGCTCGGCACGGAATAATAAGGTGCCGTCGGTCACGGTGGTACCGGCGCTGACTTTATCGCCCGGCTGTTTTTCAACCGGCAGCGGTTCGCCGGTCAGCATACTTTCGTCCAGCCAGCCGGCGCCTTGCTCAATAATACCGTCCACCGATACCCGATCGCCGGTTTGTAAACGCAAAAGCATCCCCTGTTGTACCTGCTGCAACGGAATTTCACGCTCGCCCAGTTCGTCCACCACTTTGGCAGTGGGCGGCGTTAAATCCAGCAACCGTTCCAAGGCCGTGGAAGAACGCTGTTTGGCTTTGGCTTCCAGCATTTTACCGATATTGATCAAACCGATAATCATCGCGCTGGCTTCAAAATACAGATGGCGTGAATTTTCCGGGAAAAAGGTCGGATAAAGGCACACGAACATGGAATATAACCATGCGGTTCCGGTGCCCAGCGCCACCAGCGTATCCATGGTGGAGGTACCTTTACGCAGATTCTGTAGCGCTTTGCGATAAAAATGATCGCCGGTGAAAACCATCACCGCCAAGGTTAATAACCCCAGCAACAGCCAATAATAATGGTTTTGTGCAGTCACCGACATTTCGCCGAACAAGCCCCAGAAGGTTAAACCGAAGCCTAAGATCAGAGCGATGATGCCTTGCCATTTGCGTTGTGCGATTTCATGCCGAATCTGGGTTTGCTGTTTTTCACGACGGATCTGCTCATCTTCAATCAGTTCTGCGCCGTAACCCGCCTCGACTACCGCATCAATCAACGCAGCGGGCTGTGCCTGTCCGAACACCAGTGCGGTTCGTTCCGCCAGATTGACTTGCGCATTATTCACGCCCGGCACCGCCTGCAACGCTTTCTGAACTTTCAGCACACAGGCGGCGCAGCTTAATCCGTCAAGCAATAATGTCACCTGATCCCCTTGATTTTCCGCTGCCACAGGATCAAGATTCACTACCGGTTCGGCAGTTTTTTCCGGCAGCGAGGCTACTTTGCCTCGGAAGCCAACACCGCCTGATAGCCGGCCTCTTGCACGGCGTGAATCAAGACCTGCGGATCAACCTCGCCGACTACGGTGGCGCGTTCCAGCGTCACATCTGCACTTTGTACGCCGTCAATCGCTTGCAACGCTTTAGTGACCGATTTCACGCAATGCTGGCAGGATAATTCGCTTAATGCTAAAACTGTGGTTGTCATGTTGATACTCCTTAGTTAACAAGATGGGTTAATCTACGCGGCTTAGCATAAAGCTTAACCTTAGGTTAAGGTCAAGCGGTATTTTTCTCACTCTTTTTATTCGGCGGGAATGCCTTAGAAACGCTGCTTAACGGACGCTATATTACGGCGTCCGCACTTTTTTTAGAGACCGGAGACGGCAGGCAGAATGAAAGGCATAAACAGTAGATTTTAAGCAAAAACCAACCGCGCTTTTCCGCTGTAAACGGTGGCTCGTCCTTCGCGGGCAAAACCAATCAGCGTTAAATCGCTTTGTTGCGCCATTTTCACCGCCAGATCCGTTGCCGCGGAAATGGCAATCAGCATTTCAATGCCGCAGGTGGCGCTTTTCTGCACCATTTCATAACTGGCGCGGCTGGTGACTAATACAAACCCCGTCGGTTTGTGCTGTTTGGCATGCCAGCCCAGCAATTTATCCAGCGCCACATGACGGCCGACATCTTCACGCAGCGCCAGCAGTTCGCCGTTCGGGGTAAAAAATGCCGCCGCATGGGTCGCCCCGGTTTGCCTGCCGAGGGTCTGCGCGGCATAAAGTTGTTGCAGGCAATCGTCAAGCCGCATTAAATCAAACGTAAAAGTGCGGTCTAAAACCGGCAAGTTTTTATACACCTGGTTTAGCTGTTCGCTGCCGCAGATACCGCAGCCGGTACGTCCGGCAAGCGTGCGGCGTTTTTCTTTCAGCAGAACGAAACGACGCGTCGCCAGTTCGATATGCACTTCAATACCATTGACAACCGGCACAATCTCAATGTCGTAAATCTCCGCCGGACTTTGGATTATCTCTTCAGCCAGCGAAAACCCGAGTGCGAAATCCGCCAAATCATGCGGCGAACACATCATCACCGTATGCGATATGCCGTTATAAACCAAGGCGACCGGCACTTCCGCGGCGACGGATTCCTTTTTTTGCTGATAATGAAAGGTTGATTCCGCGTTTCCGGATTGTTCCTTGTTTGTTGATTTTTTGAAAAAATTAATTGCGATTTCTGTGATCCATATCACGTTTTGTTGTCAACTCCATAAAATTAGTTATAGATTATTGCTCAAAAAATAGGTATTCTAGGTCGGATTTTTAGCGCTTCGCGCGCTATACTATCAAATCTATCCGACTACGAAAAAGAATTTACGCCATTTTTATTCGCCGAATATACAAGTTTTCGGCAAAAAAACAACTCTACTACTTACACTAAAGGAGTGATTATGCAGATCACTAGAAGAAAATTCTTTAAGATCTGTGCAGGCGGTATGGCGGGAACATCTGCGGCATTGCTGGGTTTTGCCCCGGCGACGGCGCTGGCGGCTCCCCGCGAATACAAACTATTACGCGCCCAAGAAACACGTAATACCTGTACTTACTGTGCGGTAAGCTGCGGTATGCTGATGTACAGCACCGGCAAACCGGCGACCAGTCTCAGTTCTCATACCGGCACAAATACCCGCAGTAAACTGTTCCATATCGAAGGCGATCCCGATCATCCGGTCAGCCGCGGAGCGCTATGTCCGAAAGGCGCAGGCGCACTGGATTATGTCAACAGTGCCAGCCGCAGTCTCTACCCGGAATATCGCGCCCCCGGTTCCGATAAGTGGGAGCGTATTTCCTGGCAGGATGCGATAAAACGCATTGCCCGTCTGATGAAAGACGACCGCGATGCCAACTTTATCGAGAAAAACGAGGCCGGCAATACGGTGAACCGCTGGACAACCACCGGCATTCTGACCGCCTCAGCGATCAGCAATGAAGCGGCATTATTAACCCATAAATGGATTCGCATGCTTGGCATGTTGCCGGTCGGCAACCAGGCCAATACTTGACACGGACCAACGGTAGCAAGTCTTGCTCCATCATTTGGTCGCGGTGCGATGACAAATAACTGGGTTGATATTAAAAACGCCAACCTTATCCTTGTGCAAGGCGGTAATGCGGCTGAAGCACATCCTGTCGGTTTCCGCTGGGCGATTGAGGCGAAGAAAAACGGTGCGAAAATCATCGTGGTTGACCCGCGCTTTAACCGGACTGCGGCGGTGGCGGATTTCTATACCCCAATCCGTTCGGGATCAGATATCGTGTTCTTAATGGGCGTGGTGAAATATCTGCTGGATAACGATAAAATTCAGCATGAGTATGTCAAACATTACACCAACGCATCTTACCTGATCAACGAAGGTTATAAATTTGAAGACGGTTTATTTTCCGGCTTTAATGAAGAAAAAAACAGCTACGATAAATCAAGCTGGTCTTATCAATTAGATGAAAACGGTTATGCCAAACGGGATATGACCTTGCAGCACCCGCGCTGCGTATTGAATATTCTGCGCGAGCACGTTGCACGTTACACGCCGGAACTGGTGGAGCAAATGTGCGGTGTAAAACAGAAAGATTTTGCGTATATCTGTCAGGAAATCGGCAAAACCGCCGCGCGCGATAAAACCATGACGCATTTGTATGCGCTGGGCTTTACCGAGCATTCCATCGGTACGCAAAATATCCGTTCGATGGCGATTATCCAGCTCTTGCTGGGGAATATCGGTATGCCGGGCGGCGGGATTAATGCGTTACGCGGTCACTCTAACGTACAGGGTACTACGGACATGGGCTTGCTGCCGACGTCATTACCCGGTTATATGCGTTTACCGAACGATAAAGAAACCTCTTACGAGCAATATATCGACGCCATTACACCGAAAGATATCGTGCCGAATCAGGTGAATTATTACCGCAATACCTCGAAATTCTTCGTCAGTTTAATGAAGTCGTTCTATGGCGATAACGCCACCAAAGAAAACGGCTGGGGATTTGATTTCTTACCGAAATTCGAACGGCTTTACGACCCGATTACTCATATTCATTTAATGAACGAAGGAAAAATGCACGGTTATATTTGTCAGGGCTTTAACGTGTTAAATTCCCTGCCGAATAAAAATAAAACCATCGCCGGTTTAAGCAAGCTGAAATATCTCATTATTTTAGATCCGTTGCAGACCGAAACCTCCGAGTTCTGGAAAAACTTCGGCGAATCCAATGATGTGAACCCGGCGGACATTCAGACTGAAGTGTTCCGTTTGCCGACCACCTGCTTTGCGGAAGAAGACGGCTCAATCGCTAACTCCGGCCGTTGGGCGCAATGGCACTGGAAAGCCTGCGATCAGCCGGGAGAAGCCTTACCGGATGCGGATATTCTTTCGATGCTGCGTGAAGAGATGCTGGAACTGTATCATCGCGAAGGCGGTCGCGGACTGGAATCGTTTGAGGCGATGAGATGGGATTACATTCAATCGCATTCACCAAGTGCGGAAGAATTATGTAAAGAACTGAACGGTTACGCGTTAGCCGATCTCTATGATGACAACGGCAACCTGATGTATAAAAAAGGACAATTGCTCAACGGATTTGCGCACCTGCGCGATGACGGTACGACCTCATCGGGTAACTGGCTCTATGCGGGACAGTGGACCGAAAAAGGTAACCAAACGGCAAACCGTGATAATTCCGATCCGTCCGGGCTGGGTTGTAATATCGGTTGGGGCTTCGCATGGCCGGCAAACCGCCGCGTGCTGTATAACCGCGCCTCACTGGATATTAACGGCAACCCTTGGGATCCGAAACGTCAGCTGATTAAATGGAACGGTAAAAACTGGAACTGGATGGATGTGGCCGATTACGGCGCCATTCCGCCGGGCGCGGATACCGGGCCGTTTATTATGTCCGCCGAAGGGGTCGGTCGTCTGTTTGCGGTGGATAAGATCAACAGCGGTCCGTTGCCGGAACATTATGAGCCGATAGAAAGCCCGATCGGCACTAATCCGCTGCACCCGAATGTGGTGAGCGATCCGACTACGCGTATTTATCAGCAAGACCGTGAATTTATCGGTTCAAGCAGCGAGTTCCCGTATGTCGGTACCTCCTACCGCTTAACCGAGCATTTCCACAGCTGGACGGCGCAATCCGCCTTAAATATCATCGCGCAGCCGCAACAGTTTGTGGAAATCGGTGAAGCGCTGGCGGCGGAAAAAGGGATCGAGAAAGGCGATATGGTCAAAGTTACCTCCAAACGCGGCTATATTAAAGCCGTCGCTGTCGTCACGAAACGGATTAAGGCATTAACCATTAACGGACAGACCGTCCACCAAGTGGGTATGCCGATCCACTGGAATATGAAGGCGCTGAACGGTAAAGGAAACCGCGGTTTCTCCACCAACACGCTGACACCGTCATGGGGTGATTCCAATACTCAGACACCGGAATACAAAACCTTCCTGGTGAACATCGAAAAAGTGACTGAAAGCGCAGGAGGTGCAAAATGACATCATCGGTAATGACGCAGGATATCGTCAAAGTCTCCGCCACCTCCGGCTATACGCCGCCACCGCATGCGCGTGATCATAAGGTTGAAGTGGCGAAACTGATCGATGTGACCACCTGTATCGGCTGCAAAGCCTGTCAGGTGGGATGTTCCGAATGGAATGATATCCGTTCGGCGGTGGATGCGAAATGCGTCGGTGTTTATGACAATCCGACCGATCTGAACGCAAAAGCCTGGACGGTGATGCGCTTTAACGAAGTGGAGGAAAACGATCGTCTGGAATGGCTTATCCGCAAAGACGGCTGTATGCACTGCACCGAACCGGGCTGTTTGAAATCCTGCCCGGCACCCGGTGCGATTATCCAGTATGCCAACGGTATTGTGGATTTCCAGTCGGATAAATGTATCGGTTGCGGTTATTGTATCGCCGGTTGTCCGTTTAATATTCCGCGTATGAATCCGGAAGATAACCGGGTATATAAATGCACGCTTTGTGTCGATCGCGTGTCTGTCGGCCAAGAACCGGCCTGTGTGAAAACCTGCCCGACCGGCGCCATTCGTTTCGGTTCCAAAGAGGAAATGAAAGTCTATGCGGAACAACGTATCGTCGATCTTAAATCGCGCGGTTACGACAATGCCGGACTTTACGATCCGCCGGGTGTCGGCGGCACCCATGTGATGTATGTGCTGCATCATGCCGACAAGCCGGAACTTTACTCCGGCTTGCCGAAAGATCCGCACATTTCACCGACCGTGACATTGTGGAAAGACGTACTCAAACCGGTTGCGGCAATCGCCATGGGCGGTCTGGCATTGGCCGAAGTCGCCCACTACCTCACCGTAGGGCCGAACGAAGAGGAAGATGTAGAAGACCACAGCGAACAGTTTGAGGCAGAAGACAGAGGGGGAAAACATGAGTAAATTCAATCTCAGCAATGACACGAAAATCGTGCGCCATAAACCTTTGGCGCGGGTGAGTCACTGGTTCCTCGTGATCTGCTTTTTCTTAACTATGTTCACCGGCGTTGCGTTCTTCTTCCCGGATTTCGCCTGGTTGCATGAAATTCTCGGTACGCCGCAACTTGCGCGTGCCGTGCATCCGTTCACCGGCATTATTATGTTTATCTCGTTTATTATTCTGGCCTTTATTTATTGGCATCATAATATTCCGGAGAAAAACGATATTCGCTGGCTGAAAGGCATCAAACAGGTGTTGCTCGGTAACGAACATGCCGTGGCTTACAACGGGAAATACAACCTCGGACAGAAAATGCTGTTCTGGACGTTGATCCTCGCCATGCTTACCTTGCTGACCACCGGTATCATTATGTGGCGACAGTATTTTTCCCATAATTTCCCGATTCCGGTCATACGCGCTGCGATTTTGCTCCATTCCGCCAGTGCGTTTGCGCTGTTTACCGGCATTTTGGTGCATATCTACATGGCATTCTGGGTAAAAGGCTCAATCCGCGGTATGGTGGAAGGCTGGGTGACGGTGCGCTGGGCCAAAAAACACCATCCGAAATGGTTTAAAGAAGAAGTGTTGCCTGAATTGGAAAAACAGGCAAATAACCCGAAATAACCCTGAAAAGTGCGGTCGAATTTTTATAAATTTTTAAATTTTTCACCGCACTTTCTTTTAATATAAAGACAATTATGGCAATCCGAATTTTACCCGAAGCAGAAATTCAAAAGGCGACTGACTCCTACCAGCGCCCTGCGTTACTGTTTTCGAATCCGAAAAATATCTATTCCCGCCGCGCCGCACGCTTAAAAGCGCTGGCGGAAAATCATCCGTTGGCGGATTATCTTAACTTCGCCGCCGCCGTCGCGGAGGCCCAGCTGGATGTGTTAAATACCCTGCCGCTGGCAAAAGATCAGCTGGCAAATCAAACATTAGCGCAATATGTGCCGCTCAATACCGCCACTTGGCAGCGCGATCCCTATTGGATTAAAGCGCTGCACGCCCTGCTCGCCCGCCTGAAAATGGGGGCGAATGAGACGGTTAAAGACGTCATCGAAAGCCTTGAACAGTGCTCCGATGATGCGCTGGAACAAATGGCCGATGCGCTGTTGGCGCAAAATCTGTCCGAACAGCTTGCCGATAAGGCGGTGTTTCTCTGGGCGGCATTATCCCTGTACTGGGCACAACTCACCGAGCAAATTCCGCACGGGCATAATTTAGAAAATACGCAGCAACTGCATCACTGTCCGGTTTGCGGCTCGGCGCCGGTATCCAGTCTGGTCCATTTCGGTGCGTCACAAGGTTTGCGTTATCTTCATTGTTCCCTGTGCGAAAGCGAATGGAACGTCATGCGCGCGCAATGCACAAACTGCGCGCAGGACGGTAACGTCTCCTATTGGACATTAGATAACGAAATGGCGGCGGTGCGCGCGGAAAGCTGCGGCGACTGCAATAGTTATCTGAAAATTCTCTTTCAGGAAAAAGATCACAATGTGGAACCGGTGGCAGACGATTTGGCGGCGATTTTTCTGGATATCGAACTGGAAGAAAAAGGCTTTGCACGAAGCGGTCAGAACCCGTTTATGTTCTCTGCCGCAGACACCAAATAACACGCCGGATAACTCACATCCTTCACCGTTTTAACCGAACCCAAAAGCTGCCTCCGCTGGCAAATCGGAGGCAGCGCCGAGATAAAATGCCCGCCGATTAACCGCCTGTTTGCCGGTTTTTGGTTTATTTTCAGTAACAAAGCCTCTATACTTGTACTATCGTAAAACATAAGAGAGAGGAAAACATGACATTTCAGGCCATTGCTTTTGACCTTGACGGCACCTTATTAAACAGCCAGGGACAGATTTTAACTTCAAGCCAACGCGCCATTCAAAACGCCCGTGAAAAAGGCATTAAAATTATTTTAGTTACCGGGCGCCATCACACCGCCGCTCGCCCTTATCATTATCAATTGGGCTTAGATACCCCGATTATCTGCTGTAACGGCACCTATATTTACGATGTCGAAACGGACAGTATGCCGATTGCCAATCCGCTGTCCAAGGCACAGGCGGAGCAGGTTATTGAAGTGGCGGAAAAATACGGTACGCACTTATTAATGTATTCCCGTGATGCGATGAATTACCTGCAACTTAATGATCATATGAGAAAATTCAGCCAATGGGTAGCCGGCTGTCCCGAATCCGTACGCCCTCACCTTCAGCAAGTGCAGGATTTCCGTCAGCTGCTGGAAAAAGACAATGAGGTGATCTGGAAATTTGTCGTCAGCCATCCGAATCGAACTGTTATGGAACAAACGGTTGCGGCACTGCCCGCGGAAGATTTCAGTTGTGAATGGTCTTGGATAGACCGCGTCGATATCGCCAAAAACGGTAACAGTAAAGGCAGACGTCTGCTTGAATTATTGAATACATGGAAAATTGATCCGAGAAATGTCATTGCCTTCGGTGATAATCATAATGATATCAGCATGCTGACTTCCGCCGGACTGGGGATCGCCATGGGCAATGCCGAACCGGCCGTCAAACAGCAAGCGACTCTGGTTACGCTATCCAATGATGAAGACGGAATCGCCGCCGCACTGGCCGAACATCTTTAATTATTATTCCCCGGTAAAAGCCGTAAGTATAATACTTACGGCTTTTTTACAGATGATAAAAAATATAACGTTATTCATCATTCTCTATCCTCGCTTAAATTTTTATTACCCAAATAAACTGTCCGATAATAAAGCGCCGTAACATTTCCCATTAAATGAAATAAAAGTTAATAAACTGAACATTTGATATATTAAATTTCAATCCCTTTACAAAAGTTCAGCAGTAAATATTTTTACTTCGTTTATCAAAAACCTAAAATTTGTGATTAATCTCACGATTTTTAGATCTTTTTATTAAATCCATGTGAGATCGATCATATATTCAGGGATTCCTATATTGAGCAAATAATCATTATTTGTTAGTTTGTTCAAAATAATATTAATAAGGAAGCCCGCATTGCGATAAACGGATTTATTTAACATTTCTATCTGCATAAGCTAAAGGAGATTGATATGAAAATGAAGTTAATCAGACACCTCGCCATATTAATGGCACTCCCTATGATTGGCTTTTCTGCTCAGGCAAAAGAGCTGATTGTCTCAACCACTGCCAGCGCCGGCTCTTTACAATACAATACCACCCAGCATTTTGTTGATACGGCAAACAAAAAATTATCCGCCATAAAATCCGATTACCAGCTCAAATTTTTTGGTTCAGGCCAATTGGGTTCCGATAAAGATACCCAGCAGAAATTAAAACTGGGTACGATTAATATCGCTTTATTATCATCCACCTTAGCAACCAATATTCCTCAAATGGCTATTTTTGAATTACCATTTCTGATCACCAACCGCGCGCAATTAGCTAAAGTCGAAAGCGAGGTGTTTTATCCTTATATTGCGCCGGAAGCGGAGAAAAAAGGTTATAAAATTATCGGATTATGGGAAAACGGATTTCGAAATATTACCAATAACAGCCGCCCGATTAATAAACCGGAAGATTTAAAAGGTTTGAAAATCCGCACGCCGAACAGTTCATGGCGGTTAAAAATGTTTAAAGCCTGGGGCGCAAATCCGACACCGATTCCGTTCGGTGATGTATTTATCGGGTTAAGAACCGGTGTAATAGACGGTCAGGAAAATCCGCTCACCAATATTTATGCCGCAAAATTACAGGAAGTACAAAAATATCTGAGTATGACTAACCATGTTTATTCTCCGGCTTATTTAACCGCCGGAACGCAGTCATATAAAAAACTGCCGGCAGAGGTCAAAGAAATTATTGAAGCTGCGGCAAAAGAAGCGCAATCATGGGCATATCATGAAGCGGAACAATTGGATAAACAGTTGGAAATGAAGCTCACCGAAAGCGGTATGCACTTAAATGTCGTTGATATTTCAGCCTTTATTGACGCCAGTAAACCGATTTATCAGGAATTTACAACCGAAGTGCCTAACGGTAAGTTCTTATTGGAAAAAACTCAAGACGCGATTAAATAATACACATTGGGATCATACTTATGGAAAGATTATTTAATGTCGTGAAGAAAATTCTAACCATCATTTCTTCATTAATTCTGGTCGCGTTGGCAATAATCATTATCCTGTCCATTTTCAGCCGCTTTTTCGGTGTGTCGCTGCATTGGTATGATGAAATTGCGGCGATTTTGCTCGCTTGGCTCACCTTTTACGGCGGGGCATTATGCGCTATTAATCGCAGCCATATGGGATTCGGCAATCTGGTCGCCTCAATGCCGCTTGCGCTGAAAAAAGCAGTATTCGTTTTAAATGAAATCATTATTATCGGTTTCTTTGCCCTGCTGGCATGGGCCGGTTTTTACATTTTATCCGTTTTCGGCGAAGAAACGCTGACCAGTCTTGATTTTATACCGTTAGCGGTCACCCAATCCGCCTTACCGATCGGTTGCGTATTATTCATTATTGCGGAGCTGTTATCCATGCCAAAAGCATTTCATGCGATCATGGCGGGTAAAACGCAAGATGATGAAGAAATCGAACAAGCGCTAAAAGACGTCACCGACAGTGCGGATATGCAAATGGCTAAGGAGAAAATACAATGATTGCATTTTTAGTGTTAATCGGCTTAATTTTACTCGTTATGATCAACGTGCCGATCGCAGTTGCCATCGGCGTGGTCTCCGTGCTGGGCATGTTAGCCACAAACAGCTTCGATTCCGTTTATAATATCGCATTATCGATTTTTGACGGTGCCGCCAACTTTTCCTTATTGGCCATTCCCCTCTTTATCTTAGCCGGCACCTTAATGAATACCGGAGGCATTTCGGTCAGGCTGATTAATTTTGTTAATGCCATTATCGGTTTTATTCGCGGCGGACTGGCGATGGTGAATGTCGGGGTCTCGATGATTTTTGCCGAAATCTCCGGTTCTTCCGTGGCGGATGTTGCGGCATTGGGGTCGATTTTAATTCCGGCAATGAAAAAACGGGGTTATAAAGCGACCTTTTCTGCCGCCGTAACCTCTTCCTCCGCCTCACTGGCGGTGATTATTCCGCCGTCATTGCCGATGATTATTTACGGCGCCATGGCCGATGTATCGATTTCCAAGCTCTTTATTGCCGGCTTAGCCGCCGGCGGACTGGCATCCATCGGCATGTTTATGGTCTGTTACTATTACGCGGTGAAATACAATTTACCGCGGGAAGAATCCTTTAGCCTGCGTAAATTGTGCGAATCCTTTAAAGATGCCATCTGGGCATTAACCCTACCGGCAATTATTTTAGGCGGTATCATCAGCGGTTTCACCACCGCCACGGAAGCCGCCGGACTAGCCGTATTGCTGGCATTGATCATCGGTTTCTTTATCTATAAAGAGCTTACTTTCGCTTCTTTCCGCAAAGCGGTGGTAGAAAGCGTGAACGGTACTTCCGTTGTGATGTTATTGGTCGCGACTTCCGCCGCCTTGGGATTGTTTCTGACCGAGCAGGAAGTTCCTCAGCATATGGCATCTGCGATTTTGGGCATCTCGGATAATAAATATATCGTACTCATGATGCTGAATATGATGTTATTTATTATCGGCATGTTCCTGCACGGTGCCGCCGCCATTATTCTGGTCGTGCCGATTGTAATGCCACTTATCGCCCAATTGGGTATCGACCCTATTCATTTCGGCATTATCCTCACCTTAAATATCGCCGTGGGACAACAAACGCCCCCAGTGGCCAGCGTACTCATTACGGCTTCATCAATCGCTAAAAAAGATATCTGGAGCGTCACCAAAGACAACCTGTGGTTTATTTTAGTGTTGTTGTTTACATTAATGGCGGTCACTTATATCCCGGCCTTAACCGTGGGAATGGTCAATCTGTTGTACTAAAATAGATGCTTAACATCACCTCATAATATATGGGGTGATAATTTTGTCTTTTTTATTGCCAATATATTTCCGACGAATGTTGCAAAAACGCTGAAATTTTTCACCGCACTTTTAGCGCAATAAGGTTCATCAAGCTCATTTTTAAACCCGATTGAAACAGCCGCCAAAATGCAAGAAGGAAAGAAAAAGCGGAAAATAAAAAACTGCAAGCACTTGGGTTTAATCCCTTCTGCTTACAGTTTAATAAAATGGCGGAGGAAGTGAGATTTGAACTCACGGAGGGCGTAAACCCTCGCCGGTTTTCGAAACCGGTGCCTTCGACCGCTCGACCATTCCTCCATGCGATTTGGCAAAATATAGTACAGATAAGGTCGCGAGTAAATCAAAAAATCATATTTAGCCTATTAAAAGCTGATAATTTATTCGTTTCGGGTGAATTTCAAACAACAGTAATGAAAAAGATGCCGCCGATACATTGACTTTTAATAGGTTAACCAGTACTTTATGGCAATGTATTGATTATTACACAGGAGATTTTATGCAATCACGAATTATTGTTGACACCAGAGAAGCATCGGTTTTAGCAACCAATAAAGTATTACGGAATACCTATTTTCTGCTTGCTTTAACATTGACGTTCTCCGCTCTCGTGGCTTTTGCGGCAATGGCATTTAATCTGCCGCCGTTGCATTACGGTATTTTATTGATCGGTTTTTATGGATTGCTGTTTCTAAACAACGCCTTGGCTAACAGTGCATGGGGTATTCTGTCCACATTTGCGCTGACCGGATTTCTGGGTTATTCCCTCGGCCCGATATTAAACGCTTATGTCGGCGCAGGATTAGGTGAGCTGATCGTTTTCGCGCTTGCCGGTACCGCAGCGGTATTTTTTGCCTGCTCCGCTTATGTTTTAACCACCAAAAAAGATATGTCATTCCTATCCGGCATGATGTTTACCCTTTTCATCGTGCTGATTGTCGGAATGATTGCAAGTTTCTTCTTTAATATGCCGGGATTTTATGTCGCGTTAAGCGCATTATTTATCGTGTTCTCCAGCATGGCGATTTTATATGAAACCAGCAATATTGTGCACGGCGGCGAAACCAATTATATTCGTGCCACAGTCAGTTTATACGTATCGCTGTATAATATTTTCGTCAGTTTGCTAAACTTACTGCGTATTTTTGGCAGCGACGATTAGTTATCGGTTCAATAGGTAAATTCGACGCCCCTTTATAGGGGCGTTTCCGTATAATAATCACATTCAACACAGTGTAAAATTATGTTAATCGTAAATGAGTTACAAATTGCAACGGATTCGGAAGGCTATCTGCTTGATCTGAACCAATGGTGTCCTGAGGTGGCGTTGGCCATCGCACAGCAGGAAAATCTGACATTAACCGACGCCCACTGGGAAGTTATTCACTTCGTGCGGGCGTTTTATCAGGAATATAAAACCTCCCCGGCAATCCGAATGTTAGTTAAGGCCATGGCGCAAAAGCTGGGAGAAGAGAAAGGAAACAGCCGCTATCTACAGCGCCTTTTTCCTGACGGGCCGGCAAAACAGGCCACCAAACTGGCCGGCTTACCGAAACCGGCAAAATGCCTGTAATTTAAAATTTGATAATCATTATCATTTACAATAAATTAATAACCCTATATAATGTGCCGGCACTTAACAACTTATATTTAAAGGAGAAATTATGTCACGCTTATTGATATTGATTAGTGCCGCATTATTTACATTGTTCAGCCTGCCGGGCTATGCCAAGTTTAAGGTCGTCACCACATTCACCATTATTCAGGATATTGCGCAGAATATCGCCGGTGATGCCGCGACGGTCGAATCCATTACGAAACCCGGTGCGGAAATTCATGATTATGAACCCACTCCGAAAGATATTGTAAAAACCCAATCCGCGGATCTGGTCTTATGGAACGGTTTAAATCTGGAACGCTGGTTCGAACGTTTCTTCCAGAATGTTCAGGATAAACCTTCCGTTGTCGTCACCGAAGGGATTACACCGATTTCAATTTTTGAAGGCCCCTATAAAAACGCCCCGAATCCGCACGCTTGGATGTCGCCGACCAACGCGTTAATTTATATTGAAAACATTAAAAACGCATTGGTGAAATACGATCCGCAAAATGCCGATACTTACCGCCGCAATGCAGAAAATTATGCTCAACAAATCAAAGCATTGGATGAGCCGCTACGCAAAAAACTGACTCAGATCCCGCAGCAGCAACGCTGGCTGGCGACCAGCGAAGGCGCATTCAGCTATCTGGCGCAGGATTACGGTTTGCAGGAAGTGTATTTATGGCCGATTAATGCGGAACAGCAAGGCACCCCGCAGCAAGTGCGTCATATGATCGATCTGGTGAAAAAACATCATATTCCGGTTGTCTTCAGCGAAAGCACCATTTCGCCAAAACCGGCACAACAAGTGGCAAAAGAAAGCGGTGCGAAATACGGCGGTGTGCTTTATGTGGATTCCTTATCCGCCGCCGACGGCCCGGTACCGACATACATCGATTTACTCAATACCACCGTCACCACCATTGTAAAAGGATTTGAAAAATAATGTCGTCTCAAACCCCAGCTTCGATTTCGGTTGAAAACGTAACAGTACGTTACAACAACGGTCATACTGCCATTCATGATGTGTCCTTTGAATTGCAGGGCGGCACGACCTGTGCCTTGGTTGGGGTGAACGGCAGCGGAAAATCCACCCTGTTTAAAAGCCTGATGGGATTAATCAAACCGCAGCAAGGTACCATTCGGTTATGCGGTTTGCCTATCTCTCAGGCGTTAAAGCAGAACATGGTGGCCTATGTCCCGCAAAGCGAAGATGTGGACTGGCAGTTTCCCGTGTCGGTTTACGATGTCGTGATGATGGGACGTTACGGCTATATGAATTTCCTGCGGATACCGAAAACCCTTGATAAACAGGAAATTCAGCGCGCTATGCAGCGGCTGGGTATCGAACACTTGGCAGCGCGGCAAATCGGCGAGCTGTCGGGCGGTCAGAAAAAACGGGTATTTCTCGCCCGCGCGTTGGCGCAGCAAAGCCGTATTATTTTACTGGACGAACCCTTTACCGGCGTGGACGTGCAAACGGAAAACGCGATTATGGAGTTATTGGCGCAGTTACGCACCGAAGGATATCTCATTTTAGTTTCCACCCATAATTTAGGTTCCGTTCCCGATTATTGCGATCAGGTGGTAATGATCAACCGCACCGTACTGGCAAAAGGCAGCACGGAAACCACCTTCACCCAGCAGCACCTTGAATTGGTGTTCGGCGGTGTGCTGCGTAATGTTAAACTGCTGGGACGCGATCTGCATGATGATGAAGACAGCCGTTCAGTGACCGTATTAACGGATGATGAATTGCCGGCGGTGTTTTACGGGCAGACGAAAAATGATCCGCCGGCGCCGATCACGAAAGAACATCCGGCCGGGACGGAGCATGAAAAAAGCCGGTCGGCTAAGGAAAACCACGCATGTTAGCGACGTTACTCGAACCGTTTTCCTACGACTATATGTTAAAAGCGCTGATTTTAAGCGCCACCGTAGGGGGAATCTGCGCATTCTTGTCCGCCTATTTAATGCTGAAAGGCTGGTCGCTGATCGGCGATGCCCTTTCTCATTCCGTGGTTCCCGGTGTGGCCATTGCTTATTCACTTGCCCTGCCCTATGCGCTGGGCGCATTTTTTGCCGGAATTTTAGCCGCACTTTCGATTCTGTGGATCAAATCCATTTCAAAATTGCGCGAAGACGCCATTATCGGCTTTATCTTCACCACCTTTTTCGCCATCGGATTGCTCATCATTTCGTTAAATCCGACCTCGGTCAACGTACAGGAAATTATTTTAGGCAACATTCTCGGTATTGCCGACGAAGACATTATTCAGGTTGCCATTATTATTGCAATTTGTCTGGTTTTACTGCTGATCTTCTGGAAAGATCTTTTATTGGTATTTTTTGATGAAACCCATGCCGCTTCCGTCGGGTTATCGCCGTTTTATTATAAACTGCTGTTTTTCGTCTTACTCAGCGCCTGCGTGGTCGCCGCCTTGCAGACTGTCGGTGCCATCTTGGTCATCGCCATGGTGATCACTCCCGGCGCAACGGCATATTTATTAACCGATCGTTTTAAAACGCTGGTCGCTATCGCCGTCTCGCTCGGCATTGTTACCAGCGCACTGGGGGTTTATATCAGCTACTATCTGGATGGCGCCACCGGGGGATTAATTGTCTGTTTTCAGACCGCACTTTTTCTTATGGCTTTTTTGTTCTCGCCTAAATACGGTTTACTTGCACAAAAACGCCCGGTCACACAGGCGGTGCCGCATGAATAATATCCTCGACTGGTTTCTTGAACCCTTTGCCTACCCTTTCATGCAAAACGCGCTGTTAACCGCGCTTATCGTGGCGATTATCTGCGCCGTGCTGTCCTGTTATCTGATTCTGAAAGGCTGGGCGCTGATGGGCGATGCCGTTTCCCATGCGGTGCTGCCCGGTATCGTACTTGCCTATTTGCTCGGCCTGCCGCTTGCCGTCGGCGCCTTTGCCTCCGGTCTGACCTGTGCGTTAAGCATCGGCTATTTAAAAGAAAACAGCCGTATTAAAGAAGATACCGTGATGGGGATTGTTTTTTCCGGCATGTTTGCATTAGGTCTGGTGCTGTTTACTAAAGTGGATACCGATCAGCATCTTATGCATATCCTGTTCGGCAATCTGCTCGGCGTCAGTTCAGCCGAATTATGGCAGACCTTTATCACGGCCGGCCTGATTTTACTTCTCATCTTACTGAAAAGACGGGATTTTCTGCTTTATTGTTTTGATCCCAGCCATACCCGTGTTGCCGGCCTGTCTCCGCGCCTGTTGCATTACGGCTTACTCATCTTACTGGCGCTCACCATTATCAGCGCAATGCAGGTGGTCGGCGTGATTCTGGTGGTGGCGATGCTGATTTCACCGGGCATCACCGCTTACACCCTGAGCAAACGCTTCGACACCATGCTGATCATCGCCGTGTCGGTTTCGATTACCACCAGTATTCTGGGCACCATTATCAGCTATCATATCGACGGTGCGACCGGCGCCTGTATTATCCTGTTACAGGCGATGTTCTTCCTGCTCGCATTATGCTACAGCAAGCTGAAAAACCGTTAATGGCGCACGGAAAACTCATTAAACGTTTGTTCACCGCTATAATCCTGCTCGATGACACGTTTCACCACGGCGGTGCGCGGCCCTTTTTGCAGCCAGCCGCGTAATGCCTCAAGCTGAGATGGCGAGCCGATGGCCACCACCTGTACGCTGCCGTCGGGCAAATTTCTGACCATACCGCGCACGCCGATTTTAACCGCCTCGCGCCAAGTAAAAAAACGAAAACCGACGCCCTGCACCATGCCATAAACGGTAAATTGTTTCTTTAACATATTTTCCTCCGTCATTTGCTTATCGCCGTTCAACTCAGGTAAAAAAATAAAAATTTTTCCTTGAAAACGAATTTTCCTATTTCCATTTTTCTTAAATTAGAATAGCATACGGCTAACACTTTATCGAATAGAGTGCGTTAGAATTAAAAGACATTATCCCATCATAGAGGAGCAAGTATGAAATTTCGGTTCGCTGCATTGGCTAGCGCAGCTTTATTAACCAGCACGGCAAGCTTTGCAGGTGTTGTGAGCAGCTCATCAAACGTTGATTTTCTGGCTATCGACGGACAAAAAGCAAGTAAATCATTATTAAAATCAGCCAAATCTTTTAATGTTAATGATACTCAAACCCACCAGGTTGTGGTTCGCGTCAGCGAAGTGGTGAAAGCCGGTTCCGATCGTTCATTATTCGAATCCAATCCGGTTATCGTCACCTTCCAAGGTTCGGCCGAAGATATCGTCATCTCCGCGCCGCGCATTGAAACCGAACGTGATGCCGCCGCCTTTAATCAGAAACCGGAAATTATGGTGAAAACCGTATCCGGTAAAGCGATTTCAAACAAGCAGGACACGTTAAAACAGGAAGGCTTTTTGCCGGGCGCCAATTTAATTGAAAATCTTTCCGAATATAACGCTTCCGGTGCAACGGCTTCCGTGCCGTCATTGGCAACCAGTGCGATTCCTGCCGCCGTGCCGGGATTTGCCAAAGCGCAAAAAGGTAAAGTGGTGGTACAGGGCGAAAACGTGGCTGAACAGCAGCTGCAATATTGGTTCCAGCAGGCGGACAAAGACACTCAGGCCCGCTTCCTTGATTGGGCGAAAAAACAAAAATAATTTTTTGTTTTGATGCTTATCTTGATCTTAAAGTGGGCCCGGTTGCTCACTTTTTTATTATGGAGACCGCTATGCAAACCACTACCCGTCAATTAGCGCCAGTTAAACACATTGCGCTGGTCGCCCATGATCACTGCAAACAGGATCTGATAAACTGGTGTAAAAACAACCGCACTTTATTGCATCCGCATCAACTGTACGCCACCGGCACCACCGGCAATCTGATTAACAAAGAAACCGGACTTACCATCGCCAGTCTGCTCAGCGGGCCGATGGGCGGCGATCAGCAGCTCGGCGGCCTAATCGCCGAACAGCGCATTGATTTGCTGATTTTCTTCTGGGATCCGATGAATGCGGTGCCCCATGATCCGGATGTCAAAGCGCTGATGCGTATTGCGACCGTCTGGAATATTCCCATTGCGATGAATATGGCCAGTGCCGATTTTATAATAAGCTCGCCTTATTTCAATCAGGCGATCGATATCCGGATTCCCGACTATGCCGATTATCTAAAAGTGCGGTTAAAATAACCGCACTTTAAGGAGAAAATATGGCGTTAATTTTAAATATCCTGAATTTTATCCTCGGCGGCTTTGCCACCACATTAGGCTGGCTGTTCGCCACTTTCGCCAGCGCGCTTCTGATTATCACGCTGCCTTATACCCGCAGCTGCTGGGAAATCACCAAAATGTCGCTGGTGCCGTTCGGTAACGATATCGTTCATGTGAAATACCTTGAACCCACCAGTGCGGTCTGCAATACCGTCGGTTCGGTATTAAACCTGCTGTGGTTTGTGTTATTCGGCTGGTGGCTGTGTTTATTGCATATTATGTCGGGCATTACCCAATGCCTGACCCTGATCGGCATTCCGGTCGGTCTGGCCAACTTTAAATTGGCGGGCATCGCCCTGTTTCCCGTCGGTCAGCGTGTCGTTCCGAAAGAATTTGCCGAACTGCTTCGCCAACAGTACGCACAGCGCCAGCTTGAAAAGCAATAAGTGAGCAAGATGCGAATGAATAACTGGCTTAATGCAAAAGTCATCGCGACGATTCCCATTTTTATCGCCGTCAACATCGCCGCCGTCAGCGTCTGGTGGCTTGATCTTTCCCAGCAAAGCATGCCGTTGGTGCTGGGCATTATTGCCGGCGGTTTGGTTGATCTGGACAATCGCCTGACCGGGCGGCTGAAAAATATTTTTTTCACCCTGATCGCCTTTTCCATCTCCTCGCTCAGCGTACAGCTTACCTTGGGCAAGGGGGTCGAGTTTACCCTGTTGATGACGGTGCTGACCTTTATCTTCACCATGCTCGGTGCGTTAGGGCAGCGTTACAGCACGATAGCCTTCGGCACGCTGGTCGTTGCGCTTTATACCACGCTGACCTATTTTCCCGGCACCCTGTGGTACCTCAATCCGCTGCTTATTTTATGCGGCACCCTGCTTTACAGCGCGGTGACTATCGTAGTTTACCTGTTTTTCCCCAATCGGCCGGTGCAGGAAAGTGTGGCGCGTTCCTTTATCGCCTTAGCCGAATATCTGGAAACCAAATCGCTGTTTTTTGACCCGGACGATATTGAACAGCTGGAAGACAAACAAATCCGGCTGGCCATGAAAAACAGTAACTTGATTACCGCGTTTAATGCCTGCCGCACCGCGCTGTTCTACCGGATTCGGGGGCAATATCGCCACAGCCGCACCAGTAAAATGATCAAATATTATTTTGCCGCGCAGGAAATTCATGAACGCGTCAATTCCAGCCATTTCGATTATCACATCCTCGCCGAACAATTAAAAAACACGGATCTGATATTCCGCATTCAGCGGCTGCTCGAATTACAGGCGCAGGCCTGCCGCGATATTGCCGCCAGTCTGCAACAGACCCGGACTTACCGTTATGATCCGCGGCTGGAAAAAGCCATTGCCGGGATCAATCAATCTTTAGAGCATTACACCCAATTTAAAACGGCCGAACCGCGACAGCTGATCGGCATCAAAAATCTGATCAATAATCTGCAAGGCGTCGATTGGCAGCTCAAGCATCTGGAACAGGAACAAAGCGCCGATAAAGTGCGGTCGGAAAACGCACAGATTCATACGGAACAGATTACCGGGTTAAAAAATATCCGGCTTGCCATTGTCAGTCATTTGAGCTTTGATTCACAGCTGTTTCGGCATGCCGTCCGCTTATCCATCGTCGTGTTTATTGCCTGCGCAATCGTTGAATTTTTTCAACTGGATCGCGGTTATTGGATTTTGCTTACCGCGGTGTTCGTCTGCCAGCCAAATTATTCCGCCACCAAATTACGCCTTAAACAACGCATCATCGGCACGATTTTAGGCGTGATTGTCGGTTCGCTGCTGCCTTATACCCAGCCGACCATCGAATTACAGCTCGGCTTAATCGTTGCCACCAGCGCGCTGTTCTTCTTTTTCAGAACCAATAATTACAGTTTTTCCACCTTTTTTATTACATTGCAGGTGCTCATCAGCTTTGATGTTATCGGTTTCGATATTCACACGGCCATGTATTCCCGCCTGCTGGATACCTTAATCGGCGCCTTTATCGCCTGGCTTGCGGTGTCCTATTTATGGCCGGATTGGAAATATCTGCAACTGAATAAAGTGATTCGTCAGGCGATTAAAAGCGATGCGCGGTATTTACTGCATATCATCAGCCAATTGCAGTTCGGTAAAAGTGACAATCTGAAATACCGTATTGCCCGGCGTAGAGCCCACGAATATGCCACCGCATTAAGCGCGACCTTATCCAATATGAATAACGAGCCGCAACGTTATCGGGATTATCTGCAGGAAGGGTTTGAACTGCTGAAGCTGAACTATTCGCTGCTTAGCTATATTTCCGCGCTCGGGGCTTACCGTAACAATATGCAGCGAATGCAGCAGGATATTCGCTTTCTGGCCGAATTTTACCCTATCGCCAAAAAATTAATTTATGCGTTGGAACATATTGAAGAACTGACGCCGGCCCTGTTTGACAAATTACAGCGTAACATTACCGTGGCGTTAAACCAGTTTAATGCCGATCAAAGCGAAAATGTCAGCCAATCGGAATTAAGTATTCCGCTCCAGCAGCTGAATCTGATAAGCCAGATTCTGCCGCCGTTATATGCGGCCTTTCAACGCCAATCGCAGAGCCACGGCGCTGCACAACCGGCCTCAGACATCCAGTAATACCAGAATCGCCGCATCACCGCCCCATTGTTTCGGCGCCTGATGCAGCGCTCTCACGCGAGGGTGCTGCACCAGCCAACGGGGAATCTGGCGTTTCAGCGTATAAGTGCCGTAACCGGTCATCACGCCGGCGCAATAAATATGTTCCTTTTCACAAGCCTGAATCAGCGCCGCCAGTTCGGTTTTCGCCTCTTGTTTGGTTAATCCGTGCAAATCCAGAAAGATCTGCGGCGAAAAATCACCGCGCCGCAGCTGTTTCAGCAAATAGGCATCTTCATTTTCACGCAAATATTTCACCGCACTTTCTTCGCTCAGCAGCGGTTCATACTCATCAGAAAAAAAGAATAAGGTATCCTGCGTTTCGCGTACCGCGCGCATTTCGGCTTTGCGCTTTACATGATTTAGTTTAGGGAGCACAACATTGTTCTGCACCAACGGTTTAACCCCCTTTACCGTTGCGCGAAATAAGGCGATATCTTCATCTTTCAGCATAGTTATCTCTGTTATCATTCAAATCGGGCTTAATCATATCACAGTTATATGATATAAATAGCACCTGAAAACATAGTAACAAACGAGAATATCCATTGAATACCGCAACATTTAATCAACCGCTTATCGAAACGATCGTTCAAGACCGCCCGCACGACGATCTGCATACCATTAAAGATTTTTTACGCTGGACATACAGCACGTTTAACCGAGCCGATATTTATTACGGCCATGGCTACGATAACGCTTGGGATGAAGCGCAGCAGCTGATTTTCGCCGCGCTACAGGTCGCACCCGATATACCGCAGGCGTTATACGACGCCCAGCTTACCCGGTCGGAAAAAACACAACTCATTGAGTTGGTGGTCGCCCGTCTGCAAAAGCGTATTCCCGTGGCCTATCTGACCAATCGCGCGTGGTTCTGCGGTCTGGAATTTTATGTTGATGAACGCGTTATTATTCCCCGCTCGCCAATCAGCGCCCTGATACAGGATCGCTTCAGCGGATTACTGAATAAAGAACCGACCCGTATTCTTGATATGTGTACCGGCAGCGGCTGTATCGCCATTGCCTGTGCGCAGCAATTTCCCCATGCGGAAGTCGATGCGGTGGATCTCTCGCTGGATGCCCTGAATGTGGCGGAAATCAATATCGACCAATATCATCTCAACCACCGGGTATATCCGATTCAGTCAAATCTGTTTACCGATTTAGCGGCGGATAAATACGATTTGATCGTCACCAATCCGCCTTATGTGGATGCCGACGATATTGCCGATATGCCGCAGGAATTTCACTATGAACCGGAAATGGCGCTCGGCTCCGGGCACGACGGGCTGCATATTACCCGACAGATTTTAGCCAGCGCATCGGATTACCTGGCAGACGACGGCGTATTGATATGCGAGGTGGGCAACAGTATGGTGCATCTGATCGCACAATTCCCGCAGGTTCCTTTTCAGTGGCTCGAACTGAAAAACGGCGGGCTTGGGGTATTTGCCATCAGCCGGGCGGATCTGCTGGCTTACCAAGCCGCATTTAAACAGGCGGTTTACCAACCGCGCGATATATAAAAGCGATCGGTCACTCAAACCGGAATCGCGTATTAATAAAGCCTTGTAATTTACAGGGCTTTTTTGCGCCATTACCGCACTCAATCGTGCTCGGCTTTCGTAATTCATTCATTTCTTTCGTTTTTCCCTTCGCCATTTCGTGAAATAAATCACATTTTCTTACCTTATTTTCGCGTATATTGACGTTTAAATCTGATTACCTTACCAATAAAAAGGAGAAACTATGAAAGAAGAAGTCAATCCCAAAATGTTGATCGCAGGCACTATTTCCCTGTTATGCGCCATTATCTTTTTCGGCGGTTTTGCGAAAGACTGGTGGGGCGGTATTTTCGATTTCGGCAAGCTGACCGGACAATTTCCGGAATGGCTGAAAACCGCCGGCGGCTCGAGTGCGAAAGGCGGTTTCTTATTTGCCGTCACCCTGATCCCCAGTGTCATGCTGGCATTAGGCTTTGTGGCGATCTTTGAACATTACGGTGCGCTGGCGGCGGCATCAAAATGGCTAAGCCCGATTTTAAAACCCTTAATGGGCATTCCGGGAGTTTGTTCCATTTCGTTAATCGCCAGTACACAAAGCACCGATGCCGGCAGTTCAACCACCAAATTTTTGTACAACGAAAGAAAAATCACCCATAAGGAACTGTTGATTTTTTCCGCCTTTCAATTCAGTGCGGGTGCATTATTAACCAACTTTTTATCTTCTTTTGCGCCGTTATTGCAAGTCAGTGATCAATCCGGCGCCGTTGCACCGGTATCTATCGCAATGTGTTTAGGCATTATTTTTATTTTCAAAATATTCGGCGCCAATCTGATGCGTTTATATGTGAAAAAATTTGTTAAGGATGATGAGGAAACCGTATGAGCGGCAATGAAACAAAATTAGTCACCGACATCTTCGTCGAAGGGGCCAGAAAAGGCTGGAATATCGCCATTCACAGCACCGTGCCGAACGTGCTGATGGCATTTGTGATTATTTATATTCTCAACACCTCGGGCTTATTAAAATTTATCGGCGAGTATATCGGCTTTATTATGGCGCCGCTAGGCTTGCCGGGCGAATCCATCGCCGTTTTTCTGGCCGCATTTTTAAGCTGGGGCGGCGCGGCCGGCGTGTTGGTCGCACTGGTGCAGGAAGGCACCTTAAATGCACAGCATATCGCCATTCTGCTGCCGGGTATGGCGCTGGTCGGCTCAACCGTGCAGTATATGGGCAGAGTGCTGGGCGTTTTGGGCATACCGGGAAAACATTATCCCGCCTTATTCGGTATTTGTCTGATCAATGCTTATCTGGCAATGTTATTAATGCGCTTTATCGTTTAATCAGGAGACAGATTATGCAAAATGAACAACTGAGCACCTTTCTTGCCGAATTAAAAGAGTTGACCGAGATAGAAAGCCCGACCGCCTCGATTGAAGGAGTAAACCGGATCGCCGATTGGTTTATCCGCAAAGCGACCGAACAAGGGTTAGCATACCGAAAAATTGCCTTAAACCCCAACGTGGCGGACAGTTTGCTTATCAGCAATAATCCCGATGCGGCGCAGTTCGATATACTTTTTATCGCGCATATGGATACGGTTTTCCCGGTCGGCACGCAACAAGAGGTCCCCTTTACCCGGCAAGGCGATCGAGTCAACGCCTTAGGTGCGATCGACGATAAATCCGGTGCGTTATTAACCTTTTATCTTCTGCAGGAATTGGATCTGAACCGCTATAACATCGCCGTTTATCTTAACTCGCACGAAGAAATCGGCTCGCTGTACGCCAAAGAAAGTATTCGGCAATATGCGCGCAAATCCCGGTATTGTTTCGTGATGGAACCGGCGCGTGAAGACGGCTCCATGGTGGCGACAAGAAAAGGGGTGATCACCTACGATATCGAATTTCACGGTGTGGCGGCACATGCGGGAAATTGCCCGGAAAAAGGCCGTTCGGCACTGGTGGAAGCGGCCAATTTTATTGTCGAATTCTCCAAACTGAACGATTTTACAGCCGGACATACCTTCAATTGCGTCATCACAAACGGCGGCAGCGCGCATAACGTGATTGCGGATTTCGCCTCGCTGACCATTGAAATGCGTTATAAGCAACCCGCTTCGATCGACTATTTCAATCAGCATTTAAACCGCCTATTAAATAATCCGCGGGTGGAGGGCGTCAGCGCCAAGAAAACCTTAGTCAATGACGAAGCGCCGATGATTGATGAAGTTAATCTGCCGAAAATAAAACGGATTTTCGCTCAGGCGGGAGACGAATTGCAAATACCGGTAAGCTGGGTTGATGCCGGCGGCCTCAGCGACGGCAATATTGCCGCGTCCGTCGGCTGCCCGACCATTGACGGATTAGGCCCGACCGGCGGCAATATGCACGCCAAAACGGAATATCTGGAGATCAATTCCGTGGTGCCGAAATGCAATCTTTTGCTGGCGGTCATTAAAAAACTGTTTTCCGCCTGATTGCCGACAATCCTGCCCGGATGCAATAACGCGCCGGGCAAAAAGTGCGGTGGTTTTTTTGACAGTTTTTATCGTTGCCGCTGCGCTAAACAAACACGCGTTGCACCAGAAACATATATAATCCGGTGCCGACCAGCATGGAAAGAAACATGTTCTTTTTCCAAAAGTGCAGCAGCAATACGACGGCGCCGGCGATAAAATCCGGTGCGCCGTGATAGCCGGCGGTGAGATCGATATTTTTATAACAATACACCACCAGCATACCGAACATCGCGGCGGGCAGAACTTTGCCCAAATAACGGATATATTCGGGAATCGGGCGGTTAGCCGGAAATACCCAAAACGGCAGCAGGCGGGATAATTGCACGGCCAGCACGGCAACGCCGATTGTGATCACTTGTTCGACGAATGTCATTTACTCCTCCGCCTTTGCCAGTTTTGTTGCCAATTTAGGACGCCGCACGGTTAAAATGCCCCAAATGCCGACTAAAGTCGGGATTAAAAAATGCGCTTTGCCGACCGCGATCAAACAAATCAGCGCCAGTCCTAAACCCAGCAACGAGCTTTCGTGATTTTTTTCTTTCATCCAGTTTTCGGCGAAAATAATCAGAAACAACGCCGTCATGGCAAATTCCACGCCTTTCAGATCAAGCGGCAAAATGCTGCCGAACAGATTGCCCAAACCGGCGCCGAGAATCCAGTAACATTGCAGGTACAGGGTCACGAAAAACATATACCAGCCTTTATCTAAGTGCGGTGGAATTTTCGCCATATAATTGAGCGAAAAACTTTCATCCACCAAGGCGCTGATTAAATACCAGCGCTTTTTCCCGATATGCGCACCGTATTTTTCCAGCATGGATATGCCGTAAAAAATCTGACGGCCGCTCACCATTAAGGTAATCAAAAAAATATGCAGCGGCGCAAAGGGCGCCACCAGCGCGCCGGCGACAATAAACTCCACCGAGCCGGCATAAATTAATGCCGCCATTAACACCGGATACAGCACATTAAAACCGAGGGCTTTCATATATAACCCGTAGGCGATCCCTAAAAACAAAAAACCGATCATCATCGGCACTGAATAAGGAAACGCCGCTTTTGCCGCCGCCCAAACCGGGCTGACATTTTTTACATCCGACATACTACACACTACGCTAACACAGATAATCCCGGCAAAGTCGAAAAACTTTGTGTTTTCACCGTTTGATAAAAATCATCCACAAACGCCACCTCCGCATCCGCTTCCCGAAACGCGGCGTACAGATTACTGTACAGCCCCTTATCGGTGATTTGGCGCGCCACCACATAACCGCGATCCAAATAGGGTTTCGCCGCCCAAAACGGTAACGCGGCAATTCCGCGTTTACTGGCCACCAGCTGAATAATCGCAATGGTCAGTTCGCTAGTGCGCCGCACCGGATTAATGCCTTGCGGTTGCAGCACTTTGCGCAACAAATCCAGCATATCGTCCGGCACCGGATAGGTGATCAGCGTTTGATCGATAAAATCTTCCGCCTGCCATACGGCTTTAACCGCTAACGGATGATCCTTTGCACAAAGCCCCACCATTTCATAAGAAAACAACGGTTTATGAATAATGCCCGCGGTTTCTTCAATTTCCGACACCACCGCCCAGTCTGCCCGATGCGTCAGCAGCAAACCGACCGTATCGGTATGAAAACCGGATACAATATCCAGCTCCACCAACGGCCAATCGCGGCGAAAACTATCCATTGCCGGCATCAGCCAGTCAAAGCAGGTGTGGCACTCCACCGCAATCCGCAGCTCGCCCGCCTCGCCCTGCTTGACCCGCGCCAGATCGCGCTCGGCTTCCACCACTTTGGGCAAAATTTCATTGGCCAGTTTAATCAGTCGTTCGCCGGCCGCCGTAAAATGCAGCGGCTGGGTTTTACGCTCAAACAGCGGCAGACCGTATTGATCTTCCAGCAGTTTGATTTGGTGAGACAGCGCCGACTGGGTGAGATAAACCCGTTTCGCCGCCAAAGAGACGCTGCCGGTTTCTTTCAGAGCTAACAAGGTCTTCAAATGGCGTAATTCAAGAAAGATCGGTTTCATTAAAAATCATTCGGGGAAGCAAAAAAAGATGGGCGGAATTATACCGAAAAAACCACCGCACTTTAAGCAAAAAAGCGCGTTATATGCCGATAAAGCGCAATCCTTGTCACTATCGTTTATTGTCATAAAAGTGCGGTGGTTTTTTCGGCTGTTTTTCGGCGGCGAATAACCGAGCATGACAGGTCATCGACTGCATGCGGTTCACTAAAAAATAACAATTTAATTAATATTTAATAACAAAAAATGTGGCGATAATCACAAATCGCTAACAACGCCGAGATTTTGCTTGCCAAATAAAATAATCGGAGGATAATCGCAATGAAGATAAGAATTACTTTTATTTAGATTGGAAGTCATATGTCCGCACCTCAGTGTTATCGTTATATCCTCTGTCTTTTCAGTTTCTTTTTTATTTATTCCGCCCATGCGGCTGACAATTACCAGCAATGGGTCGCGGACATTGAACATCGTCTGGATAAAACCGCCGAGCTGTATCAGCAAAATAATATCGACGATGCCCGCACCGAAGTACAAATGGCGTATTTTGAAGTGTTTGAAAATCTGGAAGGTCCGATTCGGATTAATTTTTCCGCCCAAAAAAGTTACCAAATGGAAGCCACGTTCGGCGAAATCCGCAAAATGATCGGTCAGGAAAAGCCGTTCAGCGAAGTAAAAACCAAAATTGACGGGCTGAAAGCCGAATTGCAGGAAGTGTTGCCTTCGCTGGCGGAAGGCCATCAGCTGAACGCCTCCGCTCAGCATGAAGTCTATGATCACCCGGATATCGCCCAGCATTGGCAGCAAAGTTTTAAAACTATCGACGATCTTCTGGCGCAGGCCATCAGCGCGTATCAGCAAGGCGATTACGCCGCGGCAAAAAAACAGGTGCAGCAGGCGCAATATGACGGCTATAAAAATTCTGAAATGGAAATGTCTATCCGCCAGAACCGTTCCGCTGCGGTTTCCTCCGCCATCAACCAGCAATTTTACGATTTAATCAAACTCAGCGAACAGCCTGATCAGATCAATGCGCTGGGTTATCAGATTACCCTGTTGCTGCAGGATATTGAAGAGCAGTTACCGAATTTGCCGACCACCCGTGAAAGCCAAGCGGTGAGCGCGCAGAGTGCGCCGCAAAACAGTGACGATAATGTGCCGGATCAGGATTGGGCGCAAGTCGCCGCCGAGGTGAACACGCAAATCCGCCAAGCCATTGCCTTATTTGAGCAAGGCGAAAGCAAAAAAGCCATGCTAGCGGTGCAGGATACCTATTTCGATGTGTTTGAAAACACCGGCATGGAAAACAAAATCGGTTCCCGTGACAGCAACTTCAAAGCACAGCTGGAAGGCTATTTCACCCGTTTGGTCAGCCTGATGAAAGCCGGCGAAAGCAGCGAGAAGTTACATCAGCAGGCGGACGGTTTAGCTCAAGGATTAAGCAAAGCGGTGGAAATGTTACAGGGCGGTGAGCAAAGCGATTGGTCGATGTTTATTTACAGCCTGTTGATTATTCTGCGTGAAGGGCTGGAAGCGTTGCTTATCGTCGCGGCTATCGTGGCGTATCTGGTGAAAAACAATCATCAGGATAAGCTGCCGGTCATCAAACAATCCGTTTATGTGGCGTTAATCGCCAGTGTGATCACGGCCGCCGTCTTCCAGCTGCTGTTTTCCAACTCGGGCGCCAGCCGCGAACTGCTTGAAGGCTTTACCATGATGATCGCCGTGGTGATGCTGTTTATGATGAGTTACTGGCTGCTGTCCAAAGTGGAAGCGCAAAACTGGAAGCGTTATCTGGAAGGCAAACTTTCCGCCGCGCTGACCACCGGCTCGTTAATCGGTTTATGGCTGACCAGTTTTCTGGCAGTGTACCGTGAAGGGGCGGAAACCGTACTGTTCTATTATGCGCTGGCGGGCGATGCGTCAAGTGCGGTCAGTTATTTATATCTTTTCGGCGGTTTTATCGTCGGCGCCCTGCTGCTGGCGGTCTGCTATTTCATTATGCGTTACACCGTGGTCAAACTGCCGTTAAAACCGTTTTTTATGTTCACCGGTTCTTTCATGTATTTAATGGCGTTTGTCTTTGCCGGTAAATCGGTGCTGGAATTGATCGAAGGCAAATTATTTGAACCGACGCTGGTTTCAGGCATTCCTGAAATTTCCTGGTTAGGAATTTATCCTTATGTGGAAACGCTGATTCCACAAGCCGTTTTACTGATTGCCGCCGTATTTGCGCTGTGCTATATGAAATATCAAAGCAAAAAATCGGCGTAATTCGTTTCACCACACAATGTACTTACAGGAGACATCACCTATGAAAAAAACCTTGTTAGCAGCAACCTTACTGGCTAGCATTTTAACCGCCCCGTCCGCATTGGCGTTTAAAGAATATCCAATCGGCGAAGCGGTGACCATGAATGAAATGGAAATCGCCGCGGTTTATCTGCAACCGGTGGATATGGAGCCGCGCGGCATGGGGCTGTCGGCCAAAGATTCCGACATTCACCTCGAAGCGGATATTCATGCTACCAAAGGTAATAAAAACGGATTCGGCGAAGGCGAATGGATGCCGTATCTGACAATTAACTACACGCTGGTCAATACCGATACCGGTGAAAAACAGGAAGGCACCTTCATGCCGATGGTCGCCGGCGACGGCCCGCACTATGGCGCCAATATTAAAATGATGGGCGTCGGTAACTATAAACTGACTTATCATATCGATCCGCCGCCGAAAGCGGGGATGCATCGTCATACCGACGAAGAAACCGGCGTGGGCCGCTGGTGGAAACCGTTTGATGTCAATTATGAATTTAAGTTTACCGGCTTAAATTAATGACGGAGACAGGCGCGGACAGCAGTTCGCGCTTCAATTGATCGCATAAACAGACACCTGTCGCATAAGGTGTTTTGTCGTTTTAGAAGAAAACGAATTTTTATCTCCCGGCGGTAACGGAACGATTATGAATTATTACTTTGTCTTTCTCTTACAGGCTATTTTGCCGCTTGCCGTGTTACTCGGCTGCAACTGGGCAAACTATGCCGACATCAAATTAAAAAAACTGGTATGGCTCAGCCTGTCGGGCTTTGCGTTGGGAATAGTGATTTGTTTAAACTACCCTGCCGGCCAACAGGCTAATCTGGCGCTGAATCTGGTGCTGCTCGCCGCATTCGTGCTGTTTTATGTCAGCCAGTTTTTCCGTTCCGCCCCGCTGGCTTACGGCTGGCAGTTTATCTTTTGTCTGATCGCCGGCATTCTGTGGGCGAAAGATCCGAATATTGAAGCCATCACCAATACCGATGTGATCAATACGGATTTTATTCTGCATGTAAGTGCGGTCGTTTTAGGTCTGTTTTTTTGTATTTTTATTCTCGCATGGCTGAATATTCTGTTTAAACAAAGTCAAACTCCGCCAAAACTGACCGCACTTCGTCCGCTTGTCATCACGCTTGTCACCCTTTTGCTGGTTACGCCGCTTATCGGTGAGCTCTTATTGACCCTGATGAAACTGCAAGTCATTGAACTGACTAAAATGCGTTTAAGTTTTGTCGCCAAAGCCGGCAATGTAACGACCTTTTTCAATTATATCAACGGCTTTATTCTGTGTTGCGTGCTGATTTGCTTTATCTGCGCAGTATATGCGCCGCGCCGTGCCGCCGTGCAAGCAGAAAACCACCCCATTGAAAAACGCAAAAAAGCGGCGTTGTTGCGCAATGCCAAACGTACGCTCGTCTGGGGATTGGCGGCGCTGCTGATTCTGCTGAGCGCGCAGCTTTACTGGGATAAAGTCGCTTCGCAGCCGCCGCGCCTTTCCGAAGCCACGCCGGTATCGCTGGATCAGGATGAAAATATCCGTATTCCGGTCGAGCAGGTTAAAGACGGCAAACTGCACCGTTTCGTCTGGATCGCCGGTGACGGTAAAGCGGTGCGCTTTTTTATCATCAATCGTTCCAATAAAACCGTCAGTCTTGCCGCGGTGTTCGATGCCTGCATTTTGTGCGGCGATCAGGGCTATGTGATGGAAGGCGATCAAGTGGTTTGCGTCGGTTGCGGCGTGCGTATGTTTATCCCGTCCATCGGTAAACCGGGCGGCTGCAATCCCGTTCCTATCGAAAACTGGCAGCAAACCGAACACGAGGTGATCATCAGCCGCAAAAGTCTGGAAGACGGTTTAAATTATTTCTCCACCATTGTTGAGCTGGAAGTGGTCGATCCGGTGGACGGCAGCAAACTGAAAAACACCACCACAGAATATAAATATACCCACCAAGGCAAAACCTATTTCTTTGCCAGCGAGCAGAATCTTAACCGCTTCCGCGACGCGCCGGAGCAGTATTTACCGGCAACGGGAGGACAGCACTGATGTTGACCCGTATGCTATTTCAATCCTGGCGGCACGGCTTAAAGCGCAAACTGCTGGCGATCATCACCATTTTTCTGGCGGCGGGACTGGTTTCCGCCCTGCTTGCCGTTTCTATCGACATCGGCGATAAAATGGCGCGCGAACTGAAATCCTACGGCGCCAATATTCTGGTCGAACCCGCCAGCAGCGCCGTGCTGCCTGAAGATGTCAACGGCAGCAGCGCCCTTTCCACCCAGGATTTTCTGGATCAGAAAGAATTGCCGAATGTGAAAGATATTTTCTGGCGCAATAATATCGTCGGTTTCGCCCCGTTGCTGAGCGCCGAGGTGGAGGCGGAGAATCTGTCGCAGCACAAACGGCAAAGCGTTGCGGTGCTGGGCACATTTTTTGATCATCACATCGCCATTCCCGACGAAGAGGATTACCACACCGGTCAGCGCATTATCAGCCCTTACTGGCAAGTGGAGGGAGAATGGGTGGACGACAGCCGCGATCAGTTCGGCGAGTTTGTGCCGGCGCTGATCGGCGCGCAACTGGCGAAATCCAGCGGCTGGAAAATCGGTGATCGGGTGGCATTATATTATCATGAAGGCGACAGCCGGCGCAGTATCCGCATCGCGTTAAGCGGTATCCTGTCCACCGGCGGCAATGAAGATCAGCAACTCGTGTTGCCCTTAAGGGCGGTACAAAATCTGCTGGATTTAGAGGGCAAAATTCAGGGTATTAAAGTTTCCGCACTGACCGTGCCGGAAAACGAACTGTCACGCAAAGCCCGCGCCAATGCCGATGCGCTGGCGGCGGAAGAATACGATCGTTGGTATTGCACCGCTTATGTCTCCTCCATTTCTCATCAACTGGAAGAAGCCATTTCCGGCGCTGTCGTGCGGCCGATCTGGCAGGTAGCGGCCTCGGAAGGCGTGGTGATTGAAAAAATTCAGTTACTGCTGGCGGTGGTGACCGTCGCCGCGTTAATCGCAGCGGCAATGGGGATCGCCTCACTGATGACCACCACTATTATCGAACGCGGCAAAGAAATCGGCTTGATGAAAGCGCTGGGCGCTTATCAATGGCAAATCGTATTGCTGTTTTATTGCGAAGCGGTGATCAGCGCGCTAATCGGCGGCATACTGGGCTGTGCGGCGGGCTGGGGATTGGCGAAATTTATCGGCATTACCCTGTTCGGCGCACCGCTCAGTTTCGCTTGGATCGTTATTCCCTGCGTACTGGTGTTGTCGGTGGTCATCGCCTTAGTCGGCACTTGGTTCCCAGCGCACCGCATCGCACGCTTATATCCGGTGGAGGTGCTGTATGGCCGTCAATAGTGCAAAGGCAATGTTCTGGCGCTTGATCTTCAGCGCTTTACGGCTGCGCCTGCAACGGGTGTTGATTATTTTTGCCGCGCTGACCGTCGGCGCCAGTATCGTTACCGCCATGGCGGCAGTCTATTTTGACATTAATACCAAAATGAGCCAGGAGCTGCGCACGTTCGGAGCCAATTTTTATATCGGTTCCAGCAGCAGTGGCCTGATCAACGAACGCGAAATCAAACAGATTCTGCACCATGCGCCGCCCGCGTTGATTACGGCGGCAAGCCCCTATCTTTATGGCGTAGCCCGTGCCGATTTAGAAAAAATCGTGCTGATGGGCGTATGGTTTGAAGATATGCGCACGCTGGCGCCGTACTGGCAAATCAACGGTTCGGCCATCGGCGTGAATTTCGACCAACGCAACGCGATGATCGGCAAAACGCTGGCAGAACGACTTAATATCAAGGTCGGCAGTAAAATTACGCTCAGTAAAAACGCCGTTGAAAAACACACCTTTAACATAAAAGCGATCGTCGAAAGCGGCGATGCCACGGACAACATGCTGATTGTCAGTCTGGAATTTGCGCAGGATTGGCTGGAAAAAGACGGGCTGGTCACCAACGCGCTGCTGAATGTGAAAAACGATCAGGGGCAGGTGGAACAATTCGCCGCCCGCCTCCAACAGCGTTATCCCGATCTGGAAATCCGCCCGATTCGCAAAGTATCGGCATCGGAGGGGCAGATTCTGGATAAAATTAAAGGGCTGATGGGCTTAATTTCACTGGTGATTCTGGTGCTGGCAACGCTGTGCGTCAATACCACGCTGATTGCTATTGTCGGCGAGCGGGCGAAAGAATTCGCCCTGCAAAAAGCGCTCGGCGCCCGGCCACAGGATATTATCCGCCAAATCGGTACCGAGATTCTGATTATCGCCATCTGCGCCATCGTCGCCGGGCTTATCATCGGTTATCTGCTGGCGCAGGTGCTTGGCATCACCGTCTTTAAGGCTTATATTGATATGCGCCTGCCGGTGATTCCGATTACCGTTCTGCTTTCCTTAATTGTGGCGTTTATCGCGGTTATCGTACCGACCCGCCGGGCGCTGCAAATCCAAATGGCCAATGTATTAAAAGGCGAATAATAATGACTAATTATGTAATCGAAACTCAGCATCTGTATAAAAGATTCGGTCAGGTGACCGCACTTGAAGATATTAATATTCAAATAGCCGAAGGCGAATTCGTCGCCATTATGGGCGCTTCCGGTTCGGGCAAAACGACGCTGATGAACATTCTGACCGGTCTGGATACCGCCAGCGCAGGCAAGGTGATGTTAGACGGCATTGATGCTGCGCAGCTTGATGAAAGCGGACGGCAGCGCTTCCGGGCGGAAAAAATCGGTCTGGTTTTTCAACAGTTTCACTTAATTCCTTACCTGACCGCGCTGGAAAACGTGATGCTGGCGCAGCATTATCACAGTGTGGTGGACGAAGCGGCCGCCAAAGCCGTGCTGCAACAGGTGGGGCTGGAACACCGTATTGATCACCGGCCGAGTCAGCTTTCCGGCGGCGAACAGCAACGGGTTTGCATTGCCCGCGCCTTGGTTAATCAACCACCGGTCATTTTTGCTGACGAACCGACCGGCAATCTGGATGAAAAAAATGAAAAACTGGTGCTGGATCTGTTAACGACGCTGAATCGACAAGGTCGTACCGTCGTGATGGTTACGCATAATCCGGAACTGGGAAAACTGACCGATCGCACCATTTTTCTGCAACACGGCAAATTTTTACGCGAAGAACATAATCACTCATGACGAAACCTTATTTGTTGCGCAAAACCCTGCTGATAAGTGCGGTGATTTTCGGCTTAGTTTCCTGTAAAGACGACATTGCTGAGATCGGCGCGCAGGCACCGGAGATTGCGGTGTTCGATCTGCAAGGCAATGCGGTGCATCTGGCCGATCTGCACGGCAAAACGATATTGCTCAATTTCTGGTCGGAAACCTGCGGCGCCTGCATTTTCGAACTGAAAACATTGCAGAAACTGGCACAGCATCATCCGACCAAAATGCAGATTTTAGCCGTGAATATCGACGGTGAAAAAAGCGATACCGCCGCGGTGGCGGAACACCATCAGATTCAGCTGCCGATCGTGAAGGATCAACTGCATATCACCGCCGAACGCTACGCGTTAGTCGGCACGCCAACCTCCTTTGTCATTGACCCGAACGGCAAAATCCTTTATAAATTCGAGGGGTTAATTCCCGACGAGACCCTACAACAACTGTTTAAAGGCTGATAATGAAAACACGCTACTCTATCCTGACATTACTACTGACATCCTCTCTGGCCGCCAGCGTACAGGCGGACACTAATCTTGAGCGCGGCAAACGTCTGTTTAATCAAAGCTGCGCCATCTGCCACGGCAAACAAGGCGAAAAATCCGCCTTAAATCAATCCATCCACATTAATACGCTGAAAACTGACGAAATTATCACCGCACTTGAAAAACGCAAAGCCGGAGAAATCGTCGGCGCCGGCAACGCCGCCAAATCCCGTCTCAATCCAGAAGACATGCAGGCCGTCGCCGATTATATTCAGAGTTTGAAATAAGGCTCGGCGGGCGTCTTTGCGCCCGTTTTCTCTTCCCATATACAAATTGAAACAAGAATAATTTTCATCTATAATTCAGCGATTCAAATGAAGTAATCATCAACGGTGAATCGCAGTGTTTCAACTCAATCAGGTTTTCTTTTCGATTTCCGACCGCACTTTACTGGCGCCTACCACGCTGTCTTTGCAAACCGGCAAAGTTTACGGGCTTATCGGACATAACGGTTCAGGCAAATCCACGTTGCTTAAACTGATGGCACGCCAGCAGCCGGCAAGCGGCGGAGAAATTCTGCTCGCCGGTAAACCGCTCAGCAATTGGCATCATCGCGATTTTGCCAAACAGGTTGCCTATTTACCGCAACACTTGCCTTTAGGTACCAGTCTGACAGCCGTCGAATTGGTGGGTATGGGGCGTTATGCCTGGAACGGTTTGTTCGGGCGCAAAACTGAAACGGATCAGCTGGCAATACGGCGCGCCATGCAACTGACCCGGACGGAAAAATTTACCCAACAATTTGTTGATACTCTGTCGGGTGGCGAGCGCCTGCGCGTCTGGCTGGCGATGTTATTGGCGCAGCAAAGCCGCTTTTTATTGCTGGATGAACCCCTTGCACCGCTGGATATAGCTCATCAGGTGGAGGTAATGCAATTATTGTACAACCTGAGCCGGGAGTTAAATCTCGGCGTTGTAATCGTGATTCATGATATTAATCTGGCGGCACGCTTTTGTGACCGACTTATCGCATTGCACAGCGGCCGCATACTGGCGCAAGGAAACGCGCGTCAAATCGTCAATACCGAATCATTACAGGCAATTTACGGGATTCGGCTTAATGTTATCGATCATCCTCATTGTGATCGTCCGGTGAGTTTTTATTGATATGCGTTACATGCTGCTTTTTATCTTCGGCTGGCTGCCCTTGTTGGTGCAAGGAATGCAAACACCATCGCACAGCGCTTATGCCACTCTTGACTGGACGGTGGCGGAAACCCTTATCGCGTTAGAACAACCGCCGCTGGCGATGGGCGAGGTGAAAAGTTATCAACGCTGGGTCATGAAGCCCGAACTGCCGGATACGCTGATCGATCTCGGTATTCGTATGCAGCCTAACCCTGAACAAATACTGGCCTTATCGCAAATATTACAGGGTAAACCACTTTCTTTTATTAACAGCAGTTTTTATGCCTCTGTGACACCAATCTTAGAAAGCTTCGCGACCGTGGAAACGGTCGATTTTTATCGGCCGGGCAATGCGTGGCAGAATATTATCCGCGCCACCTATCAAATTGCACGCTTGATTGGCAAAACCGAAAATGCGGATCGGTTACTGAACCGATTTCAACAAAAACTCGCCCAAATCCGACCGCACTTACAACGCTTTACTGATCGCCCGATCATTTTGGTGCAGTTTATTGATATCCGCCATTTACGCATTTATGCCGAAAACAGTCCTTTCGGCGCGGTGTTACAGCAACTCGGTTTTCACAACGCCTGGCAGGGCGAACATAATGATTGGGGTTTTCAGACTATTGAGGTGACACAGCTGGCGGCATTTCCCGCCAACAGTCGATTTGTCGTTATAAAGCCTTATCCTGCCGATATTGCCACCGCACTGCGGCATAATACCCTGTGGCAGCATCTCGGCATGGCGCAGGATCCACTGATTCTGCCCGCAGTGTGGACTTTCGGCGCCATTCCTTCAGCGCAGCGTTTTGCCGAGTTACTGGCGCACGGTTTATTGCACGGAGGCGAAGCATGGTAAAAAATCAGCGTTTATTTTTCTGTGCGTTAAGTTTAATTTTCGTGATACTGCTAATCACGTTATTAACGCGCCAGTTACCGGATAATCAATCCTTATGCGCGCTTTTTCTGCCGAGCGAATCGCTGGAACTATTACTGCTGCAAAGCTATACCTTACCGCGTATCTGTATTGCCCTTCTCGCCGGCGGTATATTGGGCAGCGCCAGCCTTTTATTGCAGCAGGTAAGTGCAAATCCGTTGGCTTCCGATAACACCATCGGTATCAGCGCCGGGGCGCAATTCAGCCTGTTTGTCTGTGCAATTTTTATGCCGGACTGGCTGGAAAAAGGCGCAAGTTTTATTGCCGTGATCGGTGCCGGTCTGAGTTTGATTTTAGTACTGGCGCTGGCATGGCGGAAAACCATGTCACCCTTATTATTGATTCTGGCAGGCTTAGTGGTAAATCTCTACCTTGGCTCTTTCAGCGCCATGATGATGTTGTTTTATCCCGAAGAAAGCCGCGGTTTAGCCCAATGGGGTGCGGGTTCTCTGGTACAGGAAAGCTGGCGCGACAGTCAATGGCTGTTTATGCAATCCTTACCTTTATTCGTACTGATCGCGTTGTTGCAACGGCCGTTCGCCATGTTGTCGCTGAACGAAGACAATGCGCGCAGTCTGGGTGTGCCGGTCGGCCACCTGCGTTTTATCGGCATTCTTATCAGTGCATATTTAATCGCTGCGGTGGTCAGTGCGGTAGGTATGCTGGGTTTTATCGGATTAGCCGCAGCAACGCTGGTGCGCCAGTTAGGCGTTCGTACCTTCCCGTGCCGGCTTATCGGTGCATTTGCTGCCGGCGCCTTATTATTGAGTATCACAGACTTATCGCTGCAATTACTCACCTTGTTCAAACAAATTACTTTACCGACCGGCGCTGTCACCTCATTATTAGGTACGCCGTTGCTACTATGGCTGATGTTCAAAACTTTACCTGACGACGGACGGATTTCGCAAACACCATATCAAATCAAACGAATATTTAAACCGCACTATCCGATTATCCTGAGTCTGATATTATTCTCCGCCGTCGGTATCGCGCTTAGCCTCGGCAAAAGCGGTAACCAATGGCATTGGTCAGCCTTTTCCGATCCGTTACTGGCACTGCGTTATCCGCGCATTCTGACCGCCGCCGCAGTGGGCGTATTATTAGCCACTGCCGGCGTACTCATGCAGCGTCTGACCTTAAACCCAATGGCAAGCCCGGAACTGCTAGGGGTATCTTCCGGCACCGGTATGGGTATTCTGGTCGCCTTATTTTTCTTTTCCGCCATCCGGCCGGCGACCTTTTGGGCGGCAGGGATCATCGGTGCAATCATCGCATTATTTATATTAAGCGCCATAAATCAACGCAACGGCATGCGGCCGGAAAAAGTGCTGTTGACCGGAATAAGTTTATCGGCGCTGTTCAGTACGCTGCAAAGCATCGCGATCGCCGGCGGTGATCCGCGTGTCAGTCAGTTGATCGCCTGGACATCAGGCTCTACGCAGCAGACAGATTTTACATTCGCTTTACCGTTTTTCTTCCTCACTCTCGGTCTATTGGCGTTGAGTCTGATTTTCTCACGCTGGCTGGAATTGCTGGCATTACAGGCACCGATTGCACAATCGCTGGGGTTAAACCTGCTGCAGACACGGCGAGTTTTGATTCTATTCAGTGCACTGTTAACCGCACTCGCAACATTGATTATCGGTCCGTTAAGTTTTATCGGCTTACTGGTACCGCACTTAACCCGATTCTTAGGGGTAACCAAGGCGTCGCGACAAATTCTGTTTTCCGCCTTATTGGGTTGTTTGATTATGATCATCGCCGATTGGTTCGGACGTCAAATCTTATTTCCTTATGAAATTCCCGCCGGTTTGGTCGTCACCTTAATCGGCGGGGCTTATTTCTTAATTGCAATGCGAAAAATTTAATTTCCCACGGTATGCCGTGCTTTACTTTACTCATAATAGGAAGGCTAAAATGAACAAAACATGTATTTATACAGGCGTTGCAAGCGCCGTGCTGATTGCACTTAATTCCGCCTATGCGGAAGATAAACGGGAAGAACTGGAAGCAATTGAAGTCGTCGGTTCCGTAGTTAAAAGCGGCAAAGTGGAATATCTGTCGCCGAAATCCGTCAATACTATCGATAGCCGGCAGATCGCTGATATGGCCGTCAGCCAGCTTGATGCCGCATTACGTTATGAATCGGGTACCTCCGCCCAAACTTATGGTGCGGATTTAGATGACAGCGATTGGTTAAAAATCCGTGGTTTCGACGCCACCGTCACGCTTGACGGTTCTTCCTTTTATAAAGGCGGGTATTCCGGCTGGAATCCGGATCTATACGGTTTTGAAACGATAGAGATTATCAAAGGCGCCGACTCCTTAACTTATGGTTCGGCCAAAACAGGCGGTCTGATAAACCTCGTCAGTAAACGACCGACTCAACAACCACAGGGCGAATTTAAAGCCAAAATAGGCAACCGCAGCGAACGCGGTTTAAGTCTGGATATCAGTGACAGCGCAGCGGATAATCTGCGTTATCGCTTAGTGGGTAATTATAATAAAAAACACGGCGAAACTAACGGCACCTGGCTGGAACGTTATTATTTTGCCCCAAGTCTGACCTGGGATATTTCTTCCCGTTCATCGTTAACCCTGCTTGCCAGCCTACAAAAGGATGTGGGCGTACCGACAACATCCTTTTATCCGCTGATCGGCACACTGAATACCTCTGCCGGCACAATCTCCCGTCGTACTAATCTTGGCGATCCGACAACGGATTATATGGATCGTAAAGAATATTCCGTCGGGTATGAATTTAAACACGATTTCGGCGGCGATTTAATTTATACTCAAACCTACCGTTTTAACGCGGATGATCGCCGTCAATTGTCCGGCTATTACGGCTGGGTATCCGCATTTCCAATGATTCAGCAAGGTTCGCTGTTCGTTGATGTCCTGACCCGTAATCACACCTTTGACAACCGGTTAAGCAAAACCTGGCATTTTGACAGCGGTGAAAATACCTTGCTTGGCGGTATTGAATATAAACATAACAGTGCAAGCGGTAAATACGGCTATGGTTCGGGTAACGCGTTAAATGCGCTTGCACCGACTTATGCGGGAATCCCAGAACCGAACGTTAATCCTTATGAGGCGAAGCAACGCCAGTTAGGTTTCTATTTACAGGATCAACTCAATATCGCCAATTGGCGTTTTTCCGCCGGCTTGCGCCATGATCGCGCGCGAGGCGATTCCGATACGTTCGGTAAAAAAAACAGTTATCGAAATAATGAAACTTCTTATTCCGGTGGCATGATGTATGTTGCCGAAAACGGATTATCACCTTATTTCAGTTATTCCGAATCATTCGAACCGGTTGTAGGAAATGACGGTCAAGGTAAACGTTATGAACCGCTGAAAGGCAAGCAATATGAAACCGGTATTAAATATCTGCCGAACTTTATTGACGGGAAATTCTCCGTTGCCTATTTTCATCTTAAGGAAGAAAACGGTTTGGTACAGACCGGCGCAATCACGACGCAAGCAGGTAAACAACGCAGCCGCGGTGTTGAAGTCAACGGAGATTTCAATCTGACTGACAATATTACCATCGCGCTGGCTTATACCTATACCCGGGCCGAACAAGACAAAACCGACGGCACGGAGGTTCGCAAACCGCTGATTCCGCGGCATACGGCATCGGTTCGTACCGGTTATACCTTCAAGCATAATAGGCTGGACGGATTGCTATTAGGCGCGGGATTCCGCTATATCGGCACATCCAATGATGAAATAGGCAATCCGGGATATAAGCTGCCGGCAGTCACGTTGTGGGATGTCATGCTGAAATACCCGCTGGCTAAAAACTGGGTACTACAGGCCAATATTTCCAATCTAACCAATAAAAAATACCTGTCAGGCTGTTATTACTCCTGCTACTACGGTGAAGGGCGCAAAGTGACAGCGGAAATTACCTATAAATGGTAAAAAAAACGACCGCACTTTGAAAGTGCGGTCGATTATTATCGTATTTCGGTCGGCGTTTGTGGCGAGTAAAAATCCGCTTATGCTAAGCGGATATTATCGCTTGCCGTTAGGCCTGCGGGTGTCTTTCCGCCACTTCGGCTAACAGGGTTTGCAGCTCGCCTTGCTGGAACATTTCCAGCACGATATCGCAACCGCCGATTAACTCGCCTTCAACCCATAATTGCGGAAAGGTCGGCCAGTTGGCATATGCCGGCAGTTCGGCGCGGATATCCGGATGTTGCAGAATATCTACATAACCGAAAGGAACTTTGCAATTGATCAGCGCTTCCACCGCTCTGGCGGAAAAACCGCAAGACGGGAATTTCGGCGAGCCTTTCATATAAAGCAGAATCGGGTTTTCACTGATTTGTTTTTTGATTTTATCTAGGGTTTCCATAATCGTCCTCGTATCGAATGAAGTGCGCTGATTGTAGCATAAGCCCGGGCGGATACCAATAACCCGACCAACATAATCAACTATTACCAGCTACCGCCGGCACCGCCGCCGCCAAAACTACCGCCACCGAAGCCGCCGCCGGAACCACCGCCAAAACCGCCATCGCCGAATCCTCCGCCGATTCCGCGGTTGCTGCGCCGCCCGATGGTAGACTGACGGCGCAGTATCTGCCCGTTGTGGTTATTGGTCGGGCTGATATAGGGAGCGTTACGCCAACGTATTTCCCCCAAAATCACAATCAGCACAAAAATCGCGATCATGATAAAGGGAATATATTCCCCCATATCGTTCTGCGCTTGCTGCGCGGGGTCAAATTCGCCTTTGCTGGCGGCAATAATCTCATCCAGACCGTTGCTGATTCCGCGTGCATAATTGCCCTGTTTGAATTGCGGGGTAATCTTGTTGCGGATAGTCTGCGATAAAAAAGCATCCGGCAATACGCCTTCCAGCCCCTGTCCGGTGGCGATAAAAATTTTGCGGTCGTTAACCGCAATCAGCATTAATACGCCGTTATTCAGCTGTTTACGTCCGATTCCCCATTTATCGCCCAACTCGAAAGCATATTGCGCGATGTCATATTCGCCGGTGGTGGCGACCAGAACCACGGCTATCTGAGAGCTGGTTTCCTGCGAATAGGCAACCAGTTTGGTTTCCAGTTGCTGCTTTTCGTTTGCGGTTAAGCGATTCGTGTAGTCATTCACATAACGAAACGGGTTCGGTGCGGCGGGAAAATTCGCTGCCGAAGCCGTAACGCTGAGCAAAACGCAGAAAAAAACCACCGCACTTTGTATCCATTTAGTCATGAATGATCACCTCATTGTCCAATTCATTGCTATCGTCCGGCTGAACCGGAAAATGCAGCGCCAACTTATCGGCAATACGCGCAATGGTACGAACCACACCCTCGGTATATTGATGCTGTCTGAAATCTGCCGTCATCAACGCACATTGCTGTCGCCAGAAATCGTCACCGACATATTGATGAATGCCCGAATCGCCGATCACTGCGCACTGATGATCCTTATACGCGATATAAATCAGCACGCCGTTGCGCACCAGCGTGGCATACATTTCCAGCTGTTCAAAAATCTGCGATGCGCGTTCGATTATAGACAATTTTCTATCCGCTTGCGTCATATGGCGTTCAATATAAACCCGCAACTCCGCCGAGGTTTGCGCTTCAAGGTACGCTATTGCGGCTTCAATCTGTTGTTTATCAAAGGGGAGGCTTGAGAATAACGGCATAATATCAATCGGCTTTTAGTTAAAACTGACCACAGGGGCGTTTTCCGAACCTGCTGCGGATTTAAAATAAGGTTTTTCTTTGAACCCTAAAAGCATTGCGGCCAGTTTGGTCGGGAACTGACGGACTTTCTGATTGTATTCGCGCGCCGCCGCATTAAACGTATTGCGTGCCACATTAATACGATTTTCGGTACCTTCCAGCTGCGCCTGTAAGTTCATAAAACCTTCATGCGCTTTTAATTCGGGGTATCTTTCTACGCTAACCAGTAAACGAGACAGCGCAGATCCCACATTTGTCTGTTCCTGCTGGAATTGCGCCAGCTGTTCTTCCGTCATATTACTCGGATCAATTTTTGTCTGGCTTGCTTTCGCCCGCGCTTCAATAACCTGAGTTAAGGTTTCCTGTTCAAAATTCGCCTGGCCTTTTACGGTATTGACTAAGTTCGGAATTAAATCCGCACGGCGCTGGTATTGGGATTCTACATTCGCCCAAACCGAGTCGATTTTTTCTTCCGCCTGAACCAGACCATTATAGCTGCTCATTAAGGTAAAACCCGCCACAATGACGACAAGAATAACAACTAACCATTTTTTCATTTTATAGTTCCTTTACATTCACAATATGCATGCTTTAATTTTTATCTTCAGGCTCATCAAATTGAAACCCCTCAATACGACAAAAGACCTAAACTTTCGTTCAGGTCTTTTAATCAATTTACTAAAGCGTTAACAAAAAATTATTTGTTACCTTTAACAGCGATTTCTACACGACGGTCGTCAGCTAAACATGCAATTAAAGCTTTGCGTGCTTTAACTGAATCACATTTGTTGCCTGTTACAGGGTTAGCTTTACCGTAACCGGTCGCAGAGATAGAACTTTGAGCAACACCTTTAGATACTAAGTAGTTAGCTACTGTATCTGCACGACGTTGAGATAATTTCAGGTTGTAAGCTTCGGAACCGATGCGGTCAGTATAACCGGCAACAGCAACCTGCGGAGCGTTCAATTGAGCGATTTCACCGTAGATACCGTCTAATACGCCCTGCGCTTCAGGTTTTAAGTTAGCTTTGTTGAAACCGAAAGTAACGTCTGAATTCAAAGAGAAAGTTTTGCTTACGATTTCAGGCGCAACAACCGGTGCGGCACCCTGACCGAAACGGTAAGATAAACCTGCAGTTACAGAACCGATCCATGGAGTATAGTCAACACGGTTACCGTGAGCGTCTTCTAATTTACCAACACTGTTAACCCATTGATATTCAACGCGTAATGCTAATTCTGGTAATGATGGCAAGCTGTATTCAACACCCGCAGCGAACACTGGAGATACTTTCAGGCTGTGGTTGCGAACTAAGTCGTGGCTGTTGCCAACAGAATCAATTTCTTCGCCTTTTTTAGCTTTGTAGTCAGAACGGATTAATGCAGCACCTACACGACCGTAAACATCTAAGCCTTCTAACACTTCATAGCTACCTTTCAAGCTTAAGTGTGCACCGTGGTTAGTGTGTTTAGCTACAGTAACGCCTTCTTTACGTAATTTAGCACGACCAAAATCATCGTAGCCTAATTCCACAGCCAAACCTAAGTTGTCTTGGTTAAGAATTTGGTAACCGCCGAATACACCGTAAGTTACCGAGTTACGCAAATAACCGTAACCTGCGTCTTCAGCTTGTGTATAACCATCGTGGAAAGATGCCCAACCAGCTTTTGCACCAGCGTAGAAAGTGTTTGCTTGTGGAGCTGCTTGTGCTACTGAAGCTGCTGCTAAGCCAGCGATTGCTAATGCGATTGCAGTTTTTTTCATTTGGATGATCCTCTATTTAGTCATCAATAATATTAAAAATTAAAGTTCCATCTAAATTTAGCTGAAACCTAAACACGATTTAGTGTTATTTCGATCTTAAACCCTTTTTATAAAAAAACAAACTTTTTTTATAAGAAATAAACTTTTTTCAGTTTATCCGGTCTAAGGCCTGTATCAATCTAGAGCGGAAAAACCGTCTCTATTCTGCTTTTGATTAATCGGTTCTTCTTATTCATTATTAGAGGAACCGTTCAAAAGTGAGTACATTATCATCCCGAAAAAACATAAAATCAAACCTTTTTTCCTCTTTTAGCTCAAAAAACGAACAATCAAACCGTAAAATAGTTTATTTTTTGAACTTTTCCTCAATTCCTCATTAACTTCATACGAAGTATTTTATGCTATCGGATAACCGCTTTACATGCGGCTCACCGGCAGAAAATTTTTCTAACTTAACCGCTTATCTATGCTAAAATCTCAGCGTTTTGCCAATACCCGACTTTCCGCTTTATTATAGAAAGAGTAATAAAATGCTACCTCGTTTAAAAGACATTCCTCAATTGGATCCGCTGGTTTCCGATTATCTGCAGAATTTAACCGACCAACATTTTGAAGGCGATATCGCATCCAATTATGCCGACCGTCTCAGTCTGGCGACAGATAACAGCGTATATCAGCAACTGCCGCAAGCCATCCTGTTTCCGAAAAGCACGGCGGATGTGGTGCGCCTCACCAAACTGGCGCAGCAGGATAAATACCGCTCGTTGACTTTCACGCCGCGCGGCGGCGGTACAGGCACCAACGGACAGGCGATTAATCATAATATTATCGTCGATCTTTCCCGCCATATGACGCGCATTCTGGAACTGGATGTCGAACGGCGTCGGGTAAAAGTACAGGCCGGTGTAGTCAAAGATCAGCTTAATCGTTTTTTAAAACCTTACGGTCTGTTCTTTGCGCCGGAACTGTCCACCAGCAACCGCGCAACCTTAGGCGGAATGATTAATACCGACGCCTCCGGACAAGGCTCGTTAAAATACGGTAAAACCTCCGATCATGTGCTGGGCTTACGCTGCGTGCTGATCAACGGCGAAATCTTGGACACAAGTGCGGTCGAAAGCGACGGATTTTTAGACCATTTGGCTCAGCAGCCGCTTTCCGCATTAAGCAAACAACTGCATCGGGAAATATTCCAGCGCTGTAAAGCAAAACGGCAAACCATCATCCATGATTTGCCGCAGCTCAATCGTTTTTTAACCGGCTATGATTTAAAAAACGTGTTTAATGATGACGAATCCGAATTCAACCTCAGCCGCATTCTGACCGGTTCGGAGGGCTCACTGGCATTCGTCTGTGAAGCAACATTGGATCTGACCCCGATTCCGCAATGCCGCACCCTGATTAATATAAAATATAATTCATTCGACGCCGCACTGCGTAATGCGCCTTTTATGCTTAAAGCAGACGCGCTGTCGGTGGAAACCGTGGACAGCAACGTACTGAATCTGGCTAAGCAGGACATTATCTGGCATTCCGTCAGCGAATTATTGACCGAAGACGAAAACCGGCCGATTCTCGGCTTAAATATTGTGGAATATGCTGGCAATCATAAACCTCTTATCGACAATCAAGTCGCCCAGCTATGCGCCCGTTTAGATGAGAAAATCGCCGCCGCGCAGGACGGCATTATCGGCTATCAGGTGTGTACCGATTTATCCTCCATCGAACGCATTTACGCCATGCGTAAAAAAGCGGTCGGCCTGCTGGGTAATACGCAAGGCGCCGCCAAACCGATTCCTTTTGTGGAAGACACCTGCGTACCGCCGCAACATTTGGCGGACTATATCGCCGAATTTCGCGCCTTGCTGGACAGTCATCAGCTGCAATACGGCATGTTCGGCCATGTGGATGCCGGCGTGCTGCATGTGCGGCCGGCGCTGGATTTATGTGATAAAGAGCAGGTGATGTTATTTAAAAACATCTCCGATCAAATCGCCGCCCTAACTCATAAATACGGCGGTTTAATCTGGGGCGAACACGGCAAAGGCATGCGTTCTCATTACGGTGAAACCTTCTTTACGCCGGAATTATGGCAAGAACTGCGTTACATTAAATTTCTGTTTGATCCCGACAACCGCCTAAATCCGGGCAAAATCTGTACTCCGCTGAATCACCAAGCATCGCTCTACTCGATCCTTTCGCCGATGCGCGCCGATCAGGATCGCCAGATTCCGATTCAAATACGAGAAGCCTTTCCCGGCGCAATGAATTGCAACGGCAACGGATTATGCTTTAACTTTGATGAACACAGCATTATGTGTCCGTCCATGAAAGTCAGTAAAAACCGGGTTTATTCACCGAAAGGACGGGCTGCTATGGTGCGCGAATGGCTGCGCCTGATGGCAAAGGAAAATGTACAGCCGGCGCAGTTGGACTTTCGTCACCGCGAGGTAAAACTCACCGATCTGGTGCAACGGCTGCGCAACAGCCTGCGAAAACGCCGCGGCGAATACGATTTTTCTCACGAAGTCAAAGCCGCCATGGATACTTGTCTGGCGTGCAAAGCCTGTGCCAGCCAATGCCCGATAAAAATTGATGTGCCGACCTTTCGGGCGCAATTCTTTTATCTTTATCACCGGCGTTACCTGCGCCCGCTGAAAGACTATGTAGTCTCCAATGTGGAATTCGCCGCCCCGTGGATGTCGAAAGCGCCGAAATTCTTCAACTTTTTTACCGCGGCCAAAGCAAGCCGACCGCTGGCGGAAAAGCTGCTGGGCATGACGGATTTACCCTTGCTCAGCACCCCGACATTACAGCAGCAACTGGTGGAAATCGGTTATCAGGGCTATTCGCTGGAACAGCTTGAAAGCCTAAGTGCGGTGCAAAAACAGGATGTTTTGCTGATTGTGCAGGATCCGTTCACCTCATTTTACGATGCCAAAGTGGTGGCCGATTTTATCGAACTCAGCCGGCACTTAGGTTATAAACCGATTCTGCTGCCCTTTAAACCGAACGGCAAAGCGCAACATATTAAAGGCTTTCTGGCGCGTTTTGCCAAAACGGCCAAAAATCAGGCGGAGTTTTTAAATCGCATGGCGCAAACCGGCCTGCCGCTGGTGGGCGTTGATCCTGCCATCGTGCTTTCCTACCGTGACGAATATCAGGAAGTGCTCGGCAATGCGCGCGGGGATTTTCAGGTGATAACCGCGCACGAATGGCTGAACAGCCAACTGCACAGTGAAAAATTACAACGTGCGGTCAAAAACTGCACGAAAAATGACCGCACTTTATCGTCGCCGTGGTATTTATTTCCGCATTGCACCGAAACGACCGCAATGCCGAACAGCCCGAAAGAATGGCAGCGGATTTTTTCTGCCTTCGGTCAACAGCTGCAAACCGAAACCGTCGGCTGCTGCGGTATGGCCGGCACCTTCGGGCATGAAACCCAGCACCTTGAAATGTCAAAGACGATTTATGCGGTGTCATGGGCGAAAAAACTGGCGGACAAAGACCCCGAGCGTTGTCTGGTCACCGGGTATTCCTGCCGCAGTCAGGTTAAACGCATGCAGCACTGGCAACCTAAACACCCGCTGCAAGCGCTATTGGGGATCGTAAAACAGGCATGAAAATCTGGAAAAAATCATTAACATTACAACAGCTTAATCAAATGAATGCGCATTGTGCGGTGGCTCATCTCGGCATCACGTTCAGTGCGCAAGGCGATAACTGGCTGGAAGCCACCATGCCGGTGGACCAACGCACCACTCAACCGATGGGCTTGCTGCACGGCGGCATTTCCGCCGCACTGGCCGAAACCGTGGCGTCAATGGCTGCGTTTTGCTGCGTTGATGATCCCTGCGCGATCGTCGGTCTGGAAATTAACGCCAGCCATTTACGCCCGGTCAGCAAAGGTTATGTCACCGCGCGCGCCACGCCGATTCGGCTGGGAAAATCCACTCAATGCTGGCAAATTGACATTAAAGATCAAACAGATAAACTATGCTGTAGTTCCCGTTTAACAGTTTCCGTGGTTAATCAATGAGTAAAAAAACCGGCATTATTCTTTCCAACCTGGGTACGCCCGACGCCCCGACACCACCTGCAATTGCGCAATATCTCCGACAATTTTTGACTGATCCGCGAGTGGTGGATCTGCCTCGCTGGCGCTGGCTGCCGTTATTAAAATGGGTTATCCTGCCGCGCCGCGCCGCGCGTATCGCCAAAACCTACCAAGCAATCTGGACGGAACAAGGCTCGCCGTTAGCGGTGATCAGCGAAAAACAAAAACATGCGTTGCAGCAAGCCTTAAACGCCCGGCAGATCGAAGCGGTGGTGGAAATCGGCATGACTTACGGTAATCCGTCCATGGAAAGCGCGCTGCAAAAGCTGACCGATCAGCAGGTGGAAAAAATCATCGTGCTGCCGCTGTATCCGCAATACAGTAGCACGACCACCGCTGCTGTGTTCGATGCTTTTGCTGCGGCAATGAAAAAACAGCGGCGCGTGGTGCCCTTTGAGTTTATCCATTCTTATCATCTGAATGAACATTATATTCACGCTCTGCTTCAGTCGATTAAAGTGCGGTTCAAATCCGATGAGTTTTTGCTGTTTTCCTTTCACGGAATTCCGCTGCGCTATGAACATCAGGGCGACAATTACCGCGAATATTGCAAACAAACGGTGCTGGAAATTGTTGATCGCCTAGGGCTGACGGAAAACCAGTGGGGCTTGTCTTTTCAATCCCGTTTCGGTCGGGAGGAATGGCTGCAACCTTATACGGACCAGCTATTAACCCATATCGCCGCCCGACAGGGAGTACAGAAAATCGCGGTGATTTGCCCGGGATTTGCCAGCGATTGTCTGGAAACGCTGGAAGAAATCGATGGGGAAAACCGCGCCTTGTTCTTGCGCAGCGGCGGCACGTCGTTTCAATATATTCCGGCCTTAAACGCCGCGCCCGCGCATATAAACATGATGCTGGAATTGATCTGCGCCCGTCTGTAAACGCCCGGCCGACAATATCGCCGCACAGCAAAAAGGGCGCCCCATGCGCCCTTTATCCTTCAAATATCCTTCAAACGGCAAATGCCATCTGCCGTTTACAGCACTTAGCCGAGCACCTGAATCAGCACCGCATCGTCCTGCGGTTCAATCAGTTCGCCGACTTCAAATAACTCAATATTCTGCTGACCGGCGACGGCGAAAACGTCCTCTTCCGCCTCCGGTTTTACCGCAATCAGCAACCCGCCGGAGGTCTGCGGATCACACAAAATCGCTTTCTGTAGCTCCGTCATCGGGCCGATTTTATGCCCGTAGCTGTCGAAATTACGGCTGGTGCCGCCCGGTATGCAACCTTTTTCAATATAGCGCGGCACACCGTCCAGTGTTTTGATTTTATCGAAATACACCTTCGCATTTAAATGGGAACCTTCGCAGATTTCGGACAAATGCCCCAACAGGCCGAACCCGGTGACATCGGTCATCGCCGTCACGCCTTCAATCTCGGCGAACTGACTGCCGATACTGTTCATGCGGCACATCACTTCAGTGGCTAATCCCGCATGTTCCGATTTGAGTTTTCCTTTTTTCTCCGCCGTAGTCAGCACGCCGATCCCCAACGGTTTGGTCAGATACAATTTACAACCGGCTTGTGCGGAAGCGTTCTTTTTGACTTTTTGCGTGTCGATAATGCCAGTTACCGCCAGCCCGAAAATCGGCTCCGGTGCGTCAATAGAATGACCGCCGGCCAGCGAAATCCCCGCCTGCTGACAGGCAAAACGACCGCCCTCCACAATCCGGCGGGCAACGGACGGCGGCAATAATTTAATCGGAAAACCGAGAATAGCAATGGCCATAATCGGCTTGCCGCCCATCGCAAAAATATCGCTGATCGCATTCGTTGCGGCAATGCGGCCGAAATCGAACGGATCATCAACAATCGGCATAAAGAAATCGGTGGTGCTGATAATCCCGATGTTATTGCCGATGTCATAAACCGCGGCATCATCTTTGGTTTCGTTGCCGACCAGCAGATGAGGGTCAAGCCGTTTTTCCATGGTGGAATGCAATATGGTTTCCAGAACTTTCGGCGAAATTTTACAGCCGCAGCCCGCACCATGGCTGTATTGTGTCAGCCGAACCGTATGCGCAACGGTTTCCTCCAGTTCACTTTGAACTTCATTAAGATGTTGTGGTGAATGTTGTGCTTCCATATTTTTTCTCCCGCGAGTAATAAAATGACAAGTGGTTTTTGCATTATACGCTTTTAGATATAAAGTGCGGTTAATTTCGATAAAATTTTTCAGCGCCGCTTCACGCCATCTTCGACCGTCGCTTAATAAATTTTTCTTTTCTCTTCCGATTAATGGGTTAGAATACTCCGAAACAGCACTTACTGAATGGCAATGAATAAACGTAAACGCCCGACCCTGCAACATATCGCCGATCATCTCGGCATTACCAAAATGACGATCAGCCGTTATTTGCGTAATCCCGCTTCCGTCGCACCGGATACCCGACAAAAAATCGCCGCGGCAATAGAACAGTTCGGTTATATTCCGAACCGGGCGCCGGATATTTTATCCAATGCGAAAAGCCGTGCCATCGGTGTACTGCTGCCCTCGCTGACCAATCAGGTTTTTGCCGATGTTCTGAAAGGCATCGAACTGATTACCGATAATGCCGGTTATCAAACCATGCTGGCGCACTACGGTTACAGTGAGCAAAAAGAGGAACAACGCATAGAAAGTCTGCTGTCCTACAATGTGGACGGACTGATTTTAGCGGAAAATCAGCACAGTAAACGCACGTTGAAAATGCTGGAAGTAGCCAATATTCCGGTGATTGAAATTATGGACTGCAGCGCCGTGGGGATCCGCCAGAGCATCGGTTTTGATAATATTGCCGCGGCGCACTCCATGGTGGAAACGATGATTAAACGCGGGCATAAACACGTTGTTTATTTTACCGCCCGTATGGATAAACGGACGAAACTCAAAATGCAAGGCTATGAACAGGCCATGCGCAAATACGGTTTGCAACCGCACAGCCTGATCACCGAACAACCCTCGTCGTTTACCTTGGGGGCTACGCTGTTACGCCAGACGCTGCATCAATATCCCGCAACCGACGGCATATTCTGCACCAACGACGATTTGGCCATCGGTGCGTTATTTGAGTGTCAGCGGTTAGGGATAAAAATACCGCAGCAAATCGCCATCGCCGGCTTTCATGGGCATGATGTGGGGCAATCCATGACACCGCAGTTAGCCACCGTCATCACGCCGCGGCTTGAAATCGGCAAAACCGCAGCGCAAGAGCTGCTAAACCGCCTCAATGGTATTCCGCAGCAAAGCAGTATGATCAATTTAGGCTATCAGATACATTTGGGCGACAGCATTTAGCGCATAAAAAAGGGCGACAATCAGTCGCCCTTCATTGTTTAACGGCTTTCCGGCTCCGGTATTTTCGGCTGCGTAAAACAGCGCAGTAAAAGATAACCGATGATCGCCGCCGCACCGGAACCCAGCAGAATACCCAGACGGGCGAAGGTATTTAATTCGCTGTTGCTGCTGCCGAAGGCAAGACCGGATAAAAACATCGACATGGTAAAACCGATTCCGCACAATACCGACACGGCAAAAACCTGCTTAAAGTTGATGCCCTCGGATAAGCTGGCAATCCCCAATTTGACGCCGAAATAACTGAATAAAAACACGCCGATCGGTTTACCCAGCAATAAGCCCAAGCTCACGCCCAAGGTCAGCGGCGATGTCAGGGTTTCCCAGCCCATGCCCGATAAAGACACGCCCGCATTTGAAAAGGCAAATAACGGCAAAATAAAAAACGAACACCACGGCGCCAGCGCATGTTCCATATCATGCAGCACTTTACGTCCGCGTTTGCCCTTCAACGGCACACAAAAGCCGATGATTACCCCAGCCAATGTCGCATGTACGCCGGATTTTAACACCGAAACCCATAATACCAGCCCGACAATCGCATAGGCGCCCAGATTAGAGACTTTAAAACGGTTCAACAAAATCAGCCCGATAATAGCGATGGTCGCTAATATTAATGCGCGGGTACTCAAATCATGAGAGAAAAATAAAGCGATCACCACGATAGCGCCCAAATCATCAATAATCGCTAACGCCAGCAAAAAGATCTTCAGCGCAAAAGGTACCCGGCTGCCTAACAGAGCCAGCACTCCCAGCGCAAAGGCAATATCCGTCGCCATGGGAATCGCCCAGCCGTCCTGATAAGCAGGAAAATCCCGGTTAATCAACCAGTAAACCAGCGCGGGAACCACCATACCGCCCAATGCGCCGATAGCCGGGAAAATCGCTTTCTGATAGCTGGAAATCGCACCGACCAATAATTCGCGTTTCACTTCCAGCCCGACCAGAATAAAAAACACCGCCATAAACCCGTCGTTCACCCACATTAAAAGCGGTTTGTTGATTTCGACGATCGAACCGAATTGCACCACCACCGGTGCATCAAGAAAATCAAAATAGAAGTGACTTAACGGAGTATTTGCCAACAAAATGGCAAATACGGCGAAAAACAGCAGCATGATACCGCTGGACGACTCGAGTTTCATAAAATACTTAATATATTGAACCATTTACTCTCCTAATAAAAATAATAAAAAACATATATTCTTTTAACATAAATATTAAATTTCGGTCAACAAAAATCCGGTTTATTCATTGTTAAATTAAAAATAAAGTGCGGTCGGTTTTCTGTTAAAAATCCGACCGCACTTTTCAGCGCCTGATCAATCAGGTTACAAACAGTTCTTCTCACCACGCGACAGGCTGATTAAACCGGAACGCACAATTTCAATAATCGGGCTTTCTTCTTTTACCGTCGCCACGAAAGCATCGAGCTTATCTTTAGTACCAACTAATTGAATGGTATAAGATTTCTGGCTCACATCGACAATTTGCCCGCGGAAAATTTCCGTCAGACGTTTCAGCTCATCTCTTGAGGTTCCCTGCGCTTTGACTTTGACCAGCATAACTTCTCGCTCAACATGGTCGCAATCGCTCAGATTCATCACCTTGAACACATCCACCAATTTATGCAGCTGTTTTTCGATCTGCTCCAGCACCTGCTCATCGCCATAGGCTTCAATGGTCATGCGCGATAAGGTCGGGTCATCGGTCGGCGCCACGGTCAGGCTTTCGATATTAAACGCACGTTGGGAAAATAAGCCGACGACACGCGACAATGCGCCCGATTCGTTTTCCAATAAGACTGATAAAATTCTACGCATTATGCACTCTCCGGTTTAGTTAAAATCATCTCATTCATTGCGCCGCCGCGAATCTGCATCGGATAAACATGCTCCGTTTCATCCACTCTCACATCCACAAAAACCAGCTTATCTTTCTGCGCAAACGCCTGCGCCAGCTTTTCTTCCAGTTCGTCCGGCGTATCTATCTGAATACCGACATGCCCGTAGGCTTGCGTGAGTTTAACGAAATCCGGCAGCGAATCCATATAAGACTGCGAATGGCGCCCGGAATAGATCAAATCCTGCCATTGTTTTACCATGCCGAGAAAACGGTTATTTAAGCTGATAATCACCACCGGAATCCCATATTGTTGTGCGGTGGAAAGCTCCTGAATATTCATCTGAATACTGCCGTCGCCGGTGACACAAACGACGGTTTCCTGCGGATAAGCCAGTTTCACGCCGAGTGCGGCCGGTAAGCCGAATCCCATGGTGCCGAGACCGCCGGAATTGATCCAACGGCGCGGCTGTGCAAAAGGATAATGCAGCGCAGTAAACATTTGATGCTGACCCACATCGGACGCCACATAGGCGCGTCCCTGAGTGAGGCGGTAAACGGTTTCGATCACTTGCTGCGGTTTAATCACCTGACTATGGCGATCAAACTTCAGACATTTTCTTGCCCGCCATTCTTCAATCTGTTTCCACCAATCGCTCAGATCCGCCTGCGATCTAACCAAATTTTCATCTTCCAGCAAGGCTAAAAATTCATCCAGCACACTGTCGGCGCTGCCGACAATCGGAATCGCCGCCGGCACATTTTTGGAAATCGAGGCCGGATCGATATCAATATGAATCACCTTGGCATGCGGGCAATATTTTGCCAGATTATTGGTGGTGCGATCATCAAAACGGACGCCGATGCCCAGAATCAAATCGCTGTGATGCATTGCGGTATTGGCCTCGAAAGTGCCGTGCATGCCCAACATTCCCAGAAACTGTTCATCGGTTCCCGGATAAGCGCCCAGCCCCATTAATGATGACGTAACCGGCAGATGCAACCGCTTGGCAAACTGTTTCAGCTGCTCATGGCAGTTGGCCGTAATCGCGCCGCCGCCAACAAACAGTACCGGTTTTTTTGCCACCAGCAAGGCTTTCAGCGCTTTTTTTATCTGGCCTTTATGCCCGTGTACCGTCGGATTATAAGAGCGCAGTGCAATATCTTCCGGATAATGGTAAGGATATTTATGGTTCGGATTCACCACATCTTTCGGAATATCGATCACCACCGGGCCGGGCCGTCCGGTCGAGGCGATATAAAATGCCTTTTTAATGACGGCGGGAATATCCTCCGCACGTTTAACCAGAAAACTGTGTTTTACCACCGGACGTGAAATGCCCACCATATCGCATTCCTGAAACGCGTCGCTGCCGATAAGATTCGACATTACCTGACCGGAAAAGATCACCAACGGCACGGAATCCATATAAGCGGTGGCAATGCCGGTTATCGCATTGGTGGCGCCCGGCCCGGAAGTGACCAGCACGCAGCCGACCTCACCGGTGGCGCGGGCATAGCCGTCCGCCATATGTACCGCCGCCTGTTCATGACGCACCAGAATATGATCAATGCCCGCTAAGGTATGAATAGCGTCATAAATATCCAGCACCGCACCGCCGGGATAACCGAAAACATATTTAACGCCCTGATCACGCAGGGACTGCACTACCATTTCTGCACCGGATAATTTTTTCATTTTCACCTCTCAAATTCACCGCACTTTTCCTGCCGGCTGACTGTTTAATTTCTGTCGATATTTTTACCCGAATCAGAATGGCTTGTCTATCAAAATTTGCGCAGCGAACCCCATAAAATAACAAATTTTACAGAGTTAAATATTGTTTTTATGAAAAATAAAGAATTTTATAAATAAAAAATCACTTAAATACAAAAAAATGCGACTTTATGCCGCATTTTATAAATTACACAAAATTAAATATTTTTATTCGAAAGCGTGATAATGATCGCAAATCAGCGCTTCTTAAACAGGAAAATCAAGGTCGCTAAGCTCGCCCCGGTCGCAATAAATCCTAACAGTCCCGACTGCGTCACGCCGACGATGAGATAGCCGACAATGGTCGCCGCGGCAACCGTGAGCGCATAAGGCAGCTGAGTCGTCACATGATCCATATGATTACATTTCGCCCCGGTGGAAGATAAAATCGTCGTATCGGAAACCGGAGAACAATGATCGCCGCACACCGCACCGGCCATCACCGACGACAGACAAGGCAGCATTAACTCCGGCGCGGCATTTGCCGCAATGGCAGCGGCAATCGGCAGCATAATTCCGAACGTTCCCCAGCTGGTGCCGGTTGAAAACGCCATTACCGAGGCTAAAATAAACAGCAACGCAGGCAGCACGGCGACCGGCAGATTCCCCGACACCAGACCGGACAAATAAGTCCCGGTTTTCATATCGCCGACCACATTATTAATCGTCCAGGCAAAACACAGAATTAAAATGGCGCCGAGCATGGATTTCATCCCTACCGACCAGGATTTCACATAATCCGCCATGCTAATCTGACGGTCAAACAAAATGCACAGCGTGACCATCACAATGGAGGCGGAACCGCCCACAACCAGCGAAATGCCGACGGTCGTATTTTCAAAGGCGCCCAATACTGAAAACGGTTGTCCTTGCGCCGCCAGTGCCTGATTACCGGTGTATAACATGGTGGAAACCGTTGCGGCGATTAACACGATGATCGGCAAAAACAGATTACGCACATGGCCGGTGACGCCGGACTGCACGTCTTCGCTTTCGTTGCCCTTTTCCAGCGCCCGCTTCTCATGTCTTGCCATAGAACCGATATCAAAGGAGAAATAGGCCACGAAAAACACCATCAGAATGGAAAAAATCGCATAAAAGTTCATCGCACTCATCGCCATAAACGCACCGATCGGCGAATAATCCGTCATCGCATACGAGGCGAGCAAGCCGGAAATCAGCGTAATAATATACGCCCCCCAACTGGATACCGGCATCATCACGCACATCGGCGCAGCGGTGGAATCCAGAATATAGGCCAGTTTGGCGCGCGAGACATTGAATTTATCCGTAACCGGACGGGCAATTGCGCCCACCGCCAGACTATGAAAATAATCGTCGATAAAAGTGACGAAAACCAGCGATGCCGCCATCAGTTTCGCGCCGCGACGATCTTTAATCCGCTTCTGCGCCCATTCGGCAAAAGCCCGGTTACTGCCCGAGGCGGTTAAAAGTGCGGTCAAAATACCCAATAATAATAAAAATAAAATGATATTGATGGTGTCGAAATTCAGACCGTCTTCACCGCGATACACCAGCGAAGCCACATTACTGAATAAATAAGTCAGCGCATCGCCGGGATGAAAATCCGCCAGCATGAATGACCCGACGATAATCCCGACACTTAACGACAAAATCACTTTACGCGTAATAATTGCCAGCAATAAAGCCAGAATCGGCGGCACAACCGACCACAAGGAGGAGGAATAATCTACAAGTTCCATTTATGTTCTACCTAAAAATAAGGGAGAACCACTGAAGTTAACTATTTTAAAGGATGGGTATGATTTAAAATAAAAAGGCAGGTAAACAAGTCATGACCTAACCTAACCAGTAGCGCTCCATAGTGACTAACAAGACTATGACAGTGACGTCTCTTTCGATGACGCCCCCAACCAATTAAGATGACTCTTAACTGATTTCGGCAACCATTCCTTTCCTTTTCCCTCATCGCTATCCACTCAGAAAAAATACTTATAATAGCTGCACCTCTACATACATAGGACGCAGCAAAGATTACAATAAGTTGATAAAAATGCCAAGAGCAAAAATAAAAATTTTTTATTTTTTAACCGCACTTTTCGCCTCCCCATATAAAAAAATAGGCGATTTAATTTAAAATAAGATTTACCTTACCGCATATTTTCGTTATTATGCAGCGACCGATTTAAATCTCTTTTATTAATTCTTAATCATTCCAGAGGAATAAAAATGAGCGAAATATTAAAAACATTAACAAATATTCGCAGTCTGCGTGCAGCGGCCCGTGAATTAACATTGCCACAATTGGAAAGTATTTTGGATAAATTACAAGCCGTTGCGACGGAAAAACGGGAAGCCGCCGCCCGCTTACAACAGCAGGAAGCCGAACGTCAGGAACGGATTGAAAAATACAGAGCATTATTAAAACAAGACGGCATCACCGCCGAAGAATTAGCCGAAATCCTGAACACGGAAACCACCCCGCCACGCAAAAAAAGAACGCCGCGTCCCGCCAAATACCGCTATACCGATGAAAACGGCGAAAGCAAAACCTGGACCGGTCAGGGAAGAACGCCGCGCGCGATTCAAAATGCGCTGAATGCGGGAAAATCATTAACTGATTTTGAAATTTAACCGCATTTATTATTTATCTGAAACCCATATTTAATTATATTTATGGGTTTTTGCTTTTTTATCACCTGACACGCACTGCGGCACAATATTATGATCGAAAATAAAATATTACTGACCGATTGTCCTGACGATAAAGGTTTAATCGCCAAAATTACCAATATTTGTTATAAACACCAGTTGAATATTATTCATAATAATCAATTTGTGGATTTTGAAACCAAACATTTTTTTATGCGTACCGAATTACAGGGTATTTTTAATCCGGAAACCTTACTCGCGGATTTGGCATTCAGCCTGCCGCAAGGCACCAATAACCGCTTAATCGGCGCCAAGCGCAAACGGATTGTGATTCTGGTTACCAAAGAAGCCCATTGTCTCGGCGATATTTTGATGAAAAACTATTACGGCGGTCTGGATGTGGACATTGCCGCGGTCATCGGCAACCATGAAACCCTAAGAAGCCTCGTAGAGCGCTTTGACGTGCCGTTTCACTGCGTAAGCCACGAAGGCTTGAGCCGGGTTGAGCATGACCGGCTTCTGGCGGAAAAAATCGACCAATACGCCCCGGATTACATCGTACTGGCAAAATATATGCGCGTGCTTAATCCCCAGTTTGTCGCCCGTTATCCGAACCGAGTGATAAATATTCATCATTCCTTCCTGCCGGCGTTTATCGGCGCCAGACCTTATCAACAGGCTTATGAACGCGGAGTAAAAATTATCGGCGCGACCGCCCATTTTATTAATAACGAACTGGATCAAGGCCCGATTATCATGCAAAACGTGATCAATATCGACCATACCTACAGCGCCGATGCCATGATGCGCGCAGGGCGCGATGTGGAAAAAAGCGTGCTGACCCGCGCGCTGGATCTTGCACTGCACGATCGGATTTTTGTCTATCAAAATAAAACTATCGTGCTGTAAAAAGAAAAAGTACGGTGAAAAGAAAAAGTGCGGTAAAAAACACCGCACTTTTTTCATGACCTTTATTCGTCCTTCACGCCGTCCAGACTGTCGGAAAATGCCTGCAAGCCCTGTGCATTGCCGGATTTCACCATATTCTGCATCGCTTTCGTCGGTTGGTGAAGCAGCTTGTTAGTCAGTTTATAGCTCAGTTCCTGTAACAGTCGCTCAGGATTTTCGCCCTGCTGTAGGGATAACAACGCTTTTTCCAACAGATCCTGACGGATTTGTTCGGCGCTGTTGCGATAAGTGCGGATCAAGCCGGAAAACTGATGCACTTTCAGCCATTGATAAAAATCCTGATTTTCCTGCCGGATAATCGTTTCCGCCTGTGCCGAGGCTTGTTCCCTGCGGCTGACATTGCGCTGGATAATATGCTGTAAATCATCCACCGTATAATGATAAACGCTTTCCAGCTCGCCGACGGCTTCCTCCACATCGCGCGGCACGGCAATATCCACAATCAGCATCGGCTGATAATGCCGCTTTTGCTGTGCCTGCCGCACCATATCCTGCGTAATCAGAATCTGCTGGCTGCCGGTCGAGCTGATAATAATATCCGCCTGATCCAAGCCTTGCTGTAATTCAGGTAATGACAACACCTGAATATACTGATCCGTCCCCAGTTTTTCGACCAGCGCCTGCGCGCGGGCTAAGGTGCGGTTTGCAATAGTCAGGCTTTTTACTCCGTGACGCAGCAAATGGCGGCTGACCAGTTCTATGGTTTCCCCGGCGCCGACCAACAGGATGTTCAGTTTGCGCAGGCTATCGAAGATTTGACGCGCCAGCGTACAGGCCGTATAAGCGACGGAAACCGCATTTTCACCGATATCGGTTTCCGTGCGCACCCGTTTGGCCGTGGCGAAGGTTTTCTGAAACAGCCGTGAAAACTCACCGGATACCGCACCGTCGTGGCGCTGATAAAACTGCTCACTGATTTGATATGCCTGTTTTACCTGACCTAAAATCTGCGGCTCGCCCAATACCAGAGAGTCCAGTCCGCAGGCAACGCGCATTAAATGCGCGGTGGCCTGTTGATTTTGCGCCGAATACAGGCAATCGTTCAGATCATCCACGTTTAAACCATGCGCTCCGGCAAACCAGTTGATACAGCGTTGCTGCCACTGCGCGGCCTCCTGCGGCGGGATCTGTTTATTATGCAAATACACTTCCGTGCGGTTGCATGTGGAGAGGATTACCGCGCTGTCGGCCAGTGCGGACTGCCGAATTTGCCGTAATGCCAAAAGCCGCTTTTCGTCAGAAAAAGCGACCTTTTCACGCAATGCCACGGAAGCGGTTTTATGGTTGATACCTAACACAAGAATTGTCATAAATTTGTTGAAAATTGACCGCACTTTGCGCTCAACATCCCCACACACTCAAAACGGAAAAATAAATCCCTGTCATTTTAAGCAATTATGTTCACTGTAGCAAATCGGATTCTTTATTTTTGATCAGAATAACCTGATTTGATTAGAAATTATCTTTTGCTTTGCGCAAAGCGGTAAACTCCGCCGCCGTGGCGGCCTGCAAAAACGGATTAATGGTTTTCTCAAAGCCTAATGTTGTCGGCACGCTGGGCTGATTCGCCGCCCGCCATAATTTAACCTGTTCCTGATAGCGGCGCACTGCGGTCTGATTGTGCGCCAGCGTGGCGGCAAAAGCCAGATTGCTCAGGGTATATTCATGCCCCGGACACAGGAGCGTTTCATCGGGCAGCGCTTTCAGCCGTTGCAGCGAGGCAAACATCTGCGCATAATCGCCGCTGAACACGCGGCCGCAGCCGGCGGAAAACAACGTATCGCCGCAAAATAAATGTCCGTCGATCACAAAACTGACATGCTGTGCCGTATGTCCGCCGCAGGGGATGACCTGAATGCGGTAATGGGCCGTGCGGATTTCGCCTTGGTCAACAATTCGGGTTGCGCCTTTATCCGCCGTTTCCGCCGGGCCGAAAACCGGTAGTTGCGGATAAGCCTGCTTAAATGCCGCCACGCCGCCTACATGATCATCATGTTTATGCGTCAGCAGCAGCGCCTCCACCGTCAGTTGATGCTGTGCTAAAAAGTCGAACAACGGCTTCGTTTCCGGAATATCGATCACAATTACGGGCAAATTTTCTCGTCCGTAAACCCAAATATAGTTATCATGAAGCGCAGGAATCGGAAATAACATGCAATCATCCTCGAGGTTAATAATGAAATGGAACGCAAAATATCCCACCGCCATGAATCAGCCCACCAGCTGGCAGCAGTTACAGCGCGGCGATCAGTATTGTAATGCACTTAACCGCTATTTTGCCAACTGGTTTGCGAAAATTCCCGGCGATCAGCTGTTAAAAATCGGTGGCCTTAGCGCCGCAATCCGTTGTGATGCAGCGCGCTGTCACCAAATGGTCGTGTCCGCCGAAATCGATGAAAATCTGACCGCACTTTGCGCCGCTCAGTCTCTCTCGCTGATACAGGCAAGCCCGCTGGAGCTGCCTTTCGTTGAAAACGCCATTGATGCCTGTCTGATGATCAATATTTTAAATTTCAGTCAGGATCCGCACCAGATTCTGCGCGAAGTCAACCGCGTACTCCGTGATGACGGCTATCTGTTTATTTCACTGTTTAACCCGTTCAGCCGACTGTTGTTTAAGCGCTCGCTCGGTCTGAAACATCAAACGCCTTTTCCTTTCCGGCAATATTTACTGTGCCGGGTTATCGATTGGCTGGAATTGCTGAATTTTGATATTCTGGCGCAACAGCATTTACCCCTGCGCCCTGAACAGCGGCTGTTTTCGCCATTAACCGTGATCTGTGCGCAAAAACGCGTATATCCGCTTACCCTGCAACCGCAGAAAATGGCCTTTCGCACCGCCGGCAATCTCGAACCGGCAAGCGCCTTTAAGCAGATTAAGGAAAACTAAACGGCAAAATGCGCTCTGCACGGGCAAGCGACGATAGATTATACTTGCCCGCCCCGCCAAACTCCCCTATTATGCACAGCTTTAACCCACAAGAGAAAAGCCCATGACAGCACAAACCTTTATTCCCGGTAAAGATGCCGCCCTTGAAGAAAGTATCGCCAAATTTCAACAAAAACTGACCGCACTTGGCTTTCATATTGAAGAAGCCTCGTGGCTGAATCCGGTGCCGAATGTCTGGTCCGTGCATATTCGCGACAAAGACTGCCCGCAATGTTTTTCCAACGGTAAGGGCGCCAGCAAGAAAGCCGCGCTGGCCTCTGCGCTGGGCGAATATTTTGAACGTCTGTCCACCAATTATTTCTTCGCCGATTTTTATCTCGGTCAGGACATCGCCAACGGCGATTTCGTGCATTATCCGTCGGAAAAATGGTTTCCGATTGAAAATGACGCCCAGCTGCCGGAAGGCATATTAAATCAGGAACTGCTGAATTATTATGATCCCAATCATGAACTGACGCCGGAATTGCTGGTCGATTTGCAATCCGGCAATGCGGCGCGCGGCATTGTGGCGTTGCCTTATGTACGCCAGTCGGATCAACGCACGGTTTATATTCCGCAAAGTCTTATCGCAAATCTGTATGTGTCCAACGGCATGTCCGCCGGCAATACCCTGTATGAAGCCCGCGTGCAAGGCCTGTCGGAAGTGTTTGAGCGCTATGTGAAAAATAAAATTATCGCCGAGGCGATCAGCCTGCCGTTGATCCCGCAACAGGTGATGGCGCGCTATCCTTCCGTGCAGGCGTCAATCCAGAAACTGGAAGAGGAAGGTTTTCCGATTTTGGCTTATGACGCCTCGTTGGGCGGCCAATATCCCGTCATTTGCGTGATTTTACTGAATCCGCACAACGGCACTTGTTTTGCCTCTTTCGGCGCCCATCCGAACTTTCAGGTGGCATTGGAGCGCACGGTAACGGAATTATTGCAAGGGCGCAGCTTAAAGGATCTGGATGTGTTCACCCCGCCGTCGTTTAATAATGATGATGTAGCCGACCATGCCAATCTGGAAACTCATTTTATTGATTCCAGCGGCCTGATTTCATGGGATTTGTTCAAACAAGAGGCGGATTACCCGTTCGCCGATTGGGATTTTTCCGGCGATACCCATCAGGAATACGATAATCTGATGGCAATTTTCCGGGCGCAGCAAAAAGAGGTATATATTATGGATTACACCCATCTGGGTGTATACGCCTGCCGCATTATCGTACCCGGCATGTCGGATATTTACCCTGCCGATGATCTGATCTACGCCAATAACAACATGGGCATGGACTGGCGGGAAATTTTGCTGGATCTGCCGCATTTCCATCACGACCGCGAAACCTATCAGGAGCTGCTGACGGAGCTGGATGAACAAGGCATTGACGATGCCACCAGAGTGCGTGAATTTATCGGTATTGTCGCCCCCGCTCAATCGGGCTGGACAACGCTGCGCATCGGGGAATTAAAATCCATGCTGTATCTGGCCTTGCAGGATCTGGACAATGCGCTGGAATGGGCAAACTGGACATTAAATATGAATGCTTCGGTTTTCAGCGCCGCGCGCGCCAACTATTACCGCTGTTTAATCAGTTCTCTGGAGCTGTTTGCCGACCGAACCCGCACACCGGAACAATACCGCATGGTATTTGAGAAAATGTACGGTAAAACGGCGCTGGAATTTGCCTGGCAAGCCATACAGGGCGGCAATCCGTTTTACGATTTGCCCGCCGACGACGAACGACTGCAGCATTTTCACGCCCATCAGAAATTGCTGACCGCCTATGCAAAACTGCAAAAAGCAAAACGCGAAAACTGGCGCTAAACCGCTCTTTGTGCACATCGGCGCGTAAAAGGCAGCGCGCCGATTTATCATACTGTGATCCGGCGCAAAGAAATCAATTCAATTTAACGTTATGCTAACAAACGATCTTTTTCGCTCACACCTATAAGGAGTATATTATGCAAAGTTGGACTGGCGAAATGTGGCAGGCTGCGCTTATCGGTCTGGTTGTCGGCGTAATTATCGGGTATCTGCTGTTACGTTTAACCAAAGGTTCGGTGAAAAAACAAGTGAAAACCGAAGCGGAACTGCAACAGGTCAAAAACGAACTCGGTACTCAAAAACAACAGCTGGAAAAACATTTCGCCGAAAGCGCCGAGCTGCTGAAAACCCTGGCACAGGATTACCAGAAACTTTATCGCCATCTGGCTTCATCATCCACCGCAATGCTACCCGAACTGGCGGATAAGGCATTATTCACGCAGAATCTTATCGTGCATAATAACGAACCGGACGAAAATACCGCTCAGAATAAAGACGGCCAGCCGCGGGATTATTCCGAGGGTTCTTCCGGTATTCTGAAAGCGGAAAAATAACCGACCGACAGCCTGCAATGGCGAATTTCGGATTCGCCATCGTTATGCCCTTGCCCGTCCGTCGCTTATACGACGGCGACATAAATACATCACAACGCGCCGGCATGCTTAGTCTGCCGCAAGCGATAAACGCAAATCAAATCGACCGCACTTTTTATTTTATGCTATCATAACGCCGATTTAATTTTACCGGTTTACAGAGCATGACTATGACCAATCACATCCAGCCGCTTGATCCCGATAGCGCAATTGATATCGCCTACGATATTTTTCTTGAAATGGCGGGAGAAAATCTCGATCCGGCAGACATTCTGCTGTTTAACCTACAGTTTGAAGAACGCGGCGCCGTTGAATTCGTCGAAACCGCCGAAGACTGGGAACAGGAAATCGGTGTCCTGATTGACCCCGAAGACTACGCCGAAGTCTGGATCGGCCTGCTCAACGAACAGGATGAAATGGACGATATTTTCGCTAAATTTTTGATTTCTCACCGCGAAGAAGCGCGAGAATACCATATCATCTGGAAAAAATAGCGCAGCGTTAAACTCAAAGTGCGGTGGTTTTTTGATTGAAATTTATAAATTAATCTTAATAGTTGTAACGCCCATTTATATTTTGCAGTGTTATAATCAAGTTACAATAAGTTATCTGAAAAGATTAACGCAAAGCTCTACCCCTCTAAATCTTGATTTAGAGGGGTATCTTTTTTAGATAAAAATTAATCCTTATAGAAAGGGATTTTTAGCGGACAAACAAAAAACCAGAACATTATCTGTTCTGGTTTTCTATCTCTTTGAAAATTTCAAAGTACTGTAATATGGTGTCCGTGACAGGACTTGAACCTGCACTGCCCGAAAGCATTAGAACCTGAATCTAACGTGTCTACCAATTCCACCACACGGACGTCAACTTTTGATGGAATGAATTCTAGCACAACAAATTTGAAAATTTAACTACAAAATGCAGATATTGTTTCAATAGCGCAGAATTTAAGCATAAACGCGATAGTGCGGTCGTTTTTTCTTCATTTTCTGCTGAAGGTATAAACTACGTTAAAAATCACCGCACTTTTATAGCGCAATATACTCCAGTTTTACTTCGCCCAAATACGCCAGCAGCTCTTCCGCCATTGTGCGGTAAGACAGGGTGAGCGGTCGTTCCACCAGTACGACGCGCGCAATATTTTCCACTTCATTGCCGTTTAGTAACAAATAGTTCAATGCGCTTTGCAATGCCGGCAGGCTTGGATTAAAGGCGGCATTTTCCGCGTAGCTGCCGTGAAATATCTGTTGATCCTGCAATTGAATCGCCACTCCGGAATAACAGCAGGAATAAGGCGCATGCGCACGGTTAGCGGCCTGAACTGCGGTGCGGACAAGCATGTCCTGGGTGGAGAATTGCAATCCATGATCTTCCTGATCAAATAAACGATGGGCAATATTCAAATCCTTCGGCCCAAACGCGTCGGGTAAATATTGATCCAGTAAATTATTCTGATTATGCGGTAAATGGATGCGTAATATGTCGGCGCTGTTCAATTCGTTCATAAACTGACGACAATGGCCGCACGGCGTGTAATTTACGGTAATATCGGTCAGGCGCGTTTCATCGCGCATCCAGGCGTGCGCAATGGCGCTTTGCTCGGCATGGATGGTTTGCTGAATATGCGTGGCGCAGAATTCCTGATTGGCGCCGAAATAAAAATGTCCGCTTTCGCCTTTTGCCACTGCACCTACGCTGAAATGAGAAATCGTCGGATTGGCATAGCAGGCGCTGAGCGGCAACAGCGCCAATGCCAGCTGTTTATCCGTGATGCGATATTTTTCACACAAATGACGAACCACAAAGTGCGGTAAAAATCCCTGAAAATGCTGTTCGCCCAGAATATGCCATAGATCCTGAGCCAGGGTTTGATTTTCCATTTGACTTAACGCCTGCCGGATGCGCTGCGAAATGTGTTTTTGTGCCTGAGTGTTCATAACGGCTCCTCTCTGAATAAACCGGAATAGGGTTATCATAGAGAATAATGAGGCGAAAATCCCTGATGGAAATTCGATTCTGTGAGATGTATCAAAGATTTAAATTATCTGTGCGGAATTTTTAATCAGGCGCCGTGCGATGACGCCTGAGAACATGTGCCGTCAATGGCGGCGATTATCATTAGCCTGTTGCAGCAGCTGGCGGCTTTCGTTCAGAAACTGCTGTGAATAGTCGCCGAACCATTGCCGTACCCGGTTAAAACAATCGATAAAGCCTTGTTTATCGCCGTTTTCAAAAAATGCCAGACTTTCCGCATAACTTTGTTGCAGACTTTCGATGACCGCCAGATTTTCCGGTTTATCCATAATAATGTCGGCGTACAGCGCGCCGTCCTGGGCGAATAAGCGACCGATCATCGCCAGCTCCAGCCGATAAATCGGTGAAGACAATGCCAGTAACTGAGACAATTGTACCGGCTGCTTGGATAAATGCAGGCCGTTGGCGAAGGTGGCAAAATGGCGCAGCGCCTGCACATAAGTCATACTGCGGTCATGTTCGGCGGCATCCGCCTGATAGATTGTCGCTCCCCAGATCCGAATCTGATCCAGCAGCCACTGATAACGCGCCGCATCGCGCCCCTCACAGCACACCACCACTTGCTTTGCCATACTGGCGATATCCGGGCCGAACATGGGGTGCAACCCCACTACCGCACCGCGATGCACTTCCAGCATTTTTGCTAACGGTGCACGTTTAACCGAGGTTAAATCGGTCAGCAGCATGTTTTCCGTTAAATACGGTTTCAGCCGTTCTATGGTTTCCACGGTTTTGACAATCGGCACCGACACAATCACCACATCGGCGCCGGCTAAAATCGTTTCCGCCTGCGCCCAATCCTGACTGCCCAGCGCCTGCACCGTATAACCGGACAGAGTTAAATAACGTCCGAATAACGCCCCCAGCTTCCCTTTGCCGCCGACAATCACAATTTTTCGGATAGCGGGATTGACGGTTTTAAAACCGAACTGATTTTCCCGGCTATAGGATTCGCGCATTAAACGGCGCAACACATCTTCTATCAGATCCGCCGGCACACCGATTTTTTCCGCCTCCCGCCGTCTTGCCGCCAGCATATCCGCCTCCCGTTCCGGCGCATAAATCGGCAAGCCGTGCCGATGCTTGAGCTCACCGACTTGCTTTACCAGCGCCAATCGTTTGGCAAATAATTGTAATAATTCCCGATCCAGAGTATCGATTTCGGTTCTCAGTTCTTTCAGTGCATCCACTTATTGATTTCCTTATGACATAAACCATCCCGTTCAGGGCAATCATTATAACAACAACGAGACAATTCGCGCGGTTTAAATCATGCCTTTTTGCCTAATGCCGCCGCCATTGTTCTTAACAGCTGCTCCGAAGTATCCCAATCGATACAGGCGTCGGTAATGGATACGCCGTATTGCATGTCGCTGACCGGCTGCTCCGCACTTTGATTACCGGCGTAAAGATTACTTTCCAGCATTAAGCCAATAATGGCGCGGTTTCCGTTGACAATCTGGCGCACCGCCTCTTCCGCCACCGCAGGCTGACGGCGATAGTCTTTATTGGAATTGCCGTGGCTGCAATCGATCATAATCGCACTTTCCAGCCCCGCCGCATGCAATGCCTGTTCACACTGACTGACAAATTCCGCCTGATAGTTCGGATGTTTGCTGCCGCGTAAAATCACATGGCCGTCCGGATTGCCCGCGGTATGCAGTAAATTCACCTGTCCGCGCTGGTTAATGCCGATAAAACTGTGTCCCATCGACGCGGCTTTCATCGCGTTAATCGCGGTTGCCAGACTGCCGTCGGTACCGTTTTTGAATCCTACCGCCATCGACAGCCCGGATGCCAGCTCGCGATGCGTCTGCGATTCGGTAGTACGCGCGCCGATTGCCGACCAGCTGAACAGATCCGCCATATATTGCGGAGTAATCGGATCCAGCGCTTCGGTCGCCAGCGGCAAGCCCATTTCCGACAGTTCCAGCAACAACTGGCGGGCAATGTGCAAGCCGTGTTCCACATCAAAACTGCCGTCAATTTTCGGATCGTTAATCAACCCTTTCCAGCCGACGGTGGTGCGGGGTTTTTCAAAATACACCCGCATTACAATGTATAATGTCTCTTTCAATTCATCGGACAGCGCTTTCAGCCGCTGCCCGTACTCCACCGCAGCAAGGGGATCATGAATGGAGCAAGGGCCGATAACCACCAATAAACGGTTATCCTTTTTATGGATAATGTCGGCAATATCGCGGCGCGATTGTTCGATTTGGCGGCGCAGTTCCGCCGGTAGCGGCAGCTTCGCTTTTAATTCGTGCGGGGTAATCAACACTTTTTCATGCACAATATTCACATTATGGATACTGTCTTTGTGTGTCACGTTCATCATTTTTGCTTTCCTTTTCGTAAATTTTTATATACATCAAATGTACGGATTAAATTACACTTAAATACACTAAAATTCAACCGCTTTTATCACTTTTTTCTTTTTGCCAAACATAAAGCCGGATAACATGACATGCTATCCGGCTTTCAAAAGTGCGGTGATTTTTTTCTACGTTTTCTGCGTTTTCTGCGTTTTCTGCGTTTAGCGCACGGTAGCGCAATTTATACAGTACAGATACTGCCCTTTCGGGTCATTAAACCGCTCCAACAGATTCAGCTGCTTTCTGATTTGCCCGAATTCCTGCGGGAAAACGATAAATTGCGCCACCGTCTGTTTCAACAGGCTTTGACTGCCACGTTTGAAATCGCTCATCAACATGCCTAAGAAAGAGTTATCCTCTTCCGTCAGCCATTCGACGGCAAACTGCTTCACCTGTTTTTCCGCGCTCCGTTTGCGGTTAACCAGCTCGCCGGCCTTATTGACCGCGGCATCAAAATCGCCCAATTCATCAACCAGCTGATGCTTATACGCCTCCGTGCCGAGCCAAACCTGCCCCTGCGCAATGCTGTCGGCCTGCGCTTTCGGCATATTGCGCCCTTTGCTGACTAAAGAGAGAAACCGATCATAACCGTGTTCGATTTCCAGCTGCATAATCTCGCCGTTGAGCGACGGCAATCCGCTGAAGGCCGAACCGCGGCTCAGTTCCGTCGTCGCCACGCCGTCGGCCGAAATGCCCGCCTGTTTAATGGTGTTTTCAAAGGTCGGGAACAGCGCAAAAATGCCGATCGAGCCGGTAATCGTATTCGGATCCGCCACAATATAATCCGCCGTGCTTGCAATCCAATAACCGCCGGACGCCGCCATACCGCCCATCGACACTACCACCGGCTTACCAGCTTGTTGCAGATTATCCACTTCCTGACGAATCAGCTCTGAGGCAAAGGCGCTGCCGCCCGGGCTGTTGACCCGCAGCACCACCGCATCGACCGCCTCATCCTCATAAGCCTGACGCAATAACGCCGCGATACTGTCGCCGCCCACATCCTGATCTTCACTGTCGCCGTCGATAATGGTGCCTTCCACATTGATCACGGCGATTTTATGCTCACCGTCCGCCGTCATCCGATCCGGCAAACTCGCCAAATAGCGATCCAGCTCAACGGATTTCACCTCACCGTCGTCATTTTTGCCGAAAAGTGCGGTCAGTTTTTGCTCTAAAGTGAATCTGTCGGCAATCTGAGTGACCAGATTACGCTGTTTCGCATAAGCCGTACTGTCGCCGCCCAACGCCTGCAATTGGCGCAGATAGGTCTGACCTTCCGGCAAAACCGCCTCTGATGTAATGCTGCGGTTATGAGCAACAGTGGCTTTGTAACTGTGCCACATTTCCCCCAGCCATTGCTGCATATTGGCTTTGGCCTGCGCCGACATATCGTCGCGCAAAAACGGCTCCACCGCGGATTTATAGGTGCCGACGCGGAAAACATGCGGGGTTATCGCCAGTTTGTCCAGCAGAGATTTAAAATACAGATTTTCCGCCGACATACCTTCGATCGCCACCTGACCTATCGGATTGAGGTAAATCTCATCGGCATAACTGGCCAGCAAATATTGTTTCTGCGTATAGTTATCCGCATAAGCGATAACCGGTTTGCCGCTTTGTTTGAAGCGTTCAATCGCTTTGCCGACATAATTCAGCGCCGGCAAATCCGCCCCCTCAAAGCGGTTCAGATCCAGCACCAGCCCTTTAATGCGTTCATCCTGCGCAGCGGTACTGACCGCATACACCACATCAAAGGTGGAAATCTGGCGCGGCACATATTGGTTATCCAGCTGTTTCAGGGTGTTGCGCCACGACATGCTGTCATCACGGTTATCCGCCAGATAGCCGTCGAGATTCAGCATCAGCGCGCCCTGATCGCCGTTAAGCGCCGCATTTTCTTTATACACCAGTCCGGCCGTCAGGCTGATTATCGTCCCAAGGAATAAGACAAAAAATAAAAACACCACATTCATGACCAAATCACGAATAAAATTCAGCATTCGCCAACACAATTTCAGACATTTAATAATAAGTCGCATAATTTCTCTGTCAGGTTTAATAACAAGCTCAATATTCAGCGCCATTGACGCACTGTTTTATTTTGCGCCGAAGCGGCGCCGTCACCAAGGTTCATAACATATCACAACCCACCATTTCAATAAATCCGAATTAAAAAAATATGCTAAACTAGACCGCACTTTTTACTACATTGAAAGGAAGAATTTATGGACGCACTACATTTGCTGACCACCCGCCGTTCGGAAAAAAAACTGCAACCGCCGGCGCCGAATAAACAACAGTTGGAACAGATTTTTCAGGCCGCGCTGCACGCCCCGGATCACGGCAAATTACAGCCTTATCATTTTGTGGTGATCGAAAAAGACGGCTTACCGCGCTTTGCCGCGCTGCTGAAAAGTGCGGTACATGAATTTAATTTAGGCGAAGAGCGGTTAAAAAAAGCCGAGGATTTGGCCTTTCGCGCGCCGATGATCATCGCCGTCGTTGCCAAAATTAATACCGACATCGCCAAAGTGCCCGCCTGGGAGCAAACGCTGGCTGCCGGCTGCGCAACCTATGCCATGCAGCTGGCGGCCAATGCGCAGGGGTTCGACAACGTATGGGTGACCGGCCCTTGGGTAAACGGCAGCGACCTGCGCAATGCGTTAGGTTGCGCTGAAAACGATAAGATTATCGCGTTTCTGATGCTGGGCCGCGGCGAGGAAAAAATTCCGCGCGAACCGAAAGCGGCGGATTTCCGCCACTTGGTCAGCTATCTGTAATCCGCCGGCAGGACGGATTAAAAAATCCGTCTTTTTTTACCGCACTTTTAACCCGCTTTAATCACAATCGGCGCGTCTTTTTATTAAAAAATTCGTCTTTTTTTTACCGCACTTTTTAACGGGTCAGGATGGCCTCAAAGCGTCCGCTGCGTTTCAGTACGCGTGCCGCGGCGCTATCCAGATTTGCTTTCGTGACAATCTGATCCAGCTGCTGATACAAATAAATCAGGCGCGGCGAATGATCCAAGCGGTAGCTTTGTTCGATCTTTTCCGCCACATACAGCAACGAATCAAACTGCTGTTTAATCTGTATTTGCTTTTCCGCCCGTTTTTTTGCCACTTCCTGTTCGCTTACCCCCTGTTCGGCCAGTTGATCCAAAATCCGGTGAGTTAAATCCAGCAACGCGTCCGCCCGTTCCGGCGCACAGCTGAAGGTGATTTTGCCCTCAATCTGCGTGCTGTGCGGCTCCTGCGACAACCAAGTGTTGACGGAATAAATGCCGCTTTGCTGCTCGCGTAACGTGATGCGCAGTTTTTCCTGCATAATATCGGCCAGCACCTCCAGTAGATATTCGTCTTCCGCCCGCCAGTGATTTTCCGCAGTTAAATACAATTCCACTTCGGCTCTCGGCTCCGTCAGTCCCTTAAGCACAAAGCGCTGCGCCGGCACGCTGGCCCGCAACGGCCGGAAAGTGCGGTGCTGGCGTTTAACCTCGACATTGGCAAGGTATTTTTCCGCCAGCGATTTAACGGTCGCCTCCGGCACATCGCCGATAATAAAATAAGTGAAATCCGTTTTTCCGTTAATCATGCTCTGGTATAAGCGGGATAAGGTTGCGCTGTCGGCATTCAGGCTCTGCGCCTTATGCCGGCTGTAAACGGTTTCCGAGCCGGGATAACGCCGTGCGGCCACCGCCTGCATAAATTCGGTTTCTTTATCGGCGTCGGCAAAATACTGTGCGGTTTCCTGTTTGTATTGCTGCCACACGCGCGGCGAAATCGGGCTGGCAGCCAGTTTGAGACGAAACAATGTCATCAGCGTTTCCAGCGCATCGGTTTTGCCAACGCCCACAAAGCCCTGATAATCATCATTTAATAAGGTGGAAAAAACCAGCTGCTTTTGGGTAAATAAATGCTGCATTTGTTCCTGTGACAACGTGCCGATTCCCGTCTCGTCCACCATGCTCACGGCGGCGCGCAGCCGATGATAATCCGCCTGCGCCACGGAACGCAATCCGCCGTCGGTCAGCGCTTTAAAATACACCTGTCCCGGTTGCTTATCCGAATAATGGTAAATCAGGCGACTGCCGTTGTGTAGGGTAAATTCCGTAATATTGCCCTGCGGATGATAAACCGCTTTGCTGACCGGCGCCGGCGGCAGATTTAACGGTGGCAACAACGCGTTATGTTCCGTGCGCGCTACCGTTTTTTGCGTTGTGGCAGCGGCATGTTCCCATTGGCGTTCAATATCCGTCACGTTAAACGGCAACTTTTTCGCCGGATAAGGTTGCGTAATCAGCAGCAACTTCGCCGGCTGCGCCATTAACCGACGAAAATCGGCGTTCACCTCCGCCGGCGTCACGGTCGCTAATAGTTGCCGGTTTAATTCATATCTGTCGCGCGGGTTTAAACTGACCTGCTCGTTTGCCGCAACCGGGATCAAATCATCCGCCAGCTTTAGGCTGCCGACCCGGATTTCCAGCTGCCTTTCATTCCGCTTTTGCAGACGCGCAATTTCATCCTGCAATTCCTGTTCACTGAAGCCCTGTTGTTTGAGGTCGGCAATAAAACCGAACAGCGCGGTAATCGAATCCTGATAGCGGGTATCGGACAGCTGCACGGAAAACAGATGCTGAATATTATATTTGCCCGGATGGCGCTGATAAAAATTCGCAGAACTGACCGCACTTTGTCGGTTTTCCCATTGTTGCAGTCTGACATTCACCAGCCGAATCAGAATCTGGCGAATCAGTTCCGCACGATATTCCGCGCGGGTATTTTGCGCGGCAAACTCGGTGAATAAACTCAGTTCAATGGAAGGCGAACTGATGCCTGCCTCGTCAATGGTGGCCAAACGCCAACGGTTAATCAGCGGAATCCGGTAGTCGATGTTTTCCAGCGCCGACAACGGCGCCGCCGATGCCGCTAATTTCGTGTTCAGCAAGGCTTTGATATGGCGTTTATCAATATCGCCGACCACAATAACCGCCATATTATCGGGACGATACCATTTGCGGTAAAAATCCTTCACTCGCCGGGCGGACACGGTTTTTATCACATCAACATCGCCGATAGGATCTCGTAATACATAGCGCGAGCCGGCCATTTCCAGCGCACTTTTTTTATCCCCCAGACGCAGCATCGGGCTTAAGCGCGAACGCCATTCTTCCAGCACCACGCCGCGCTCCGCCGCCAAATCATCCGGCAGAACGGTGACATGGTTCATCCATTCGTTAATCACTTCAAAAGCCAGCGCCAAACGCGCCGGATCATTATTCGCCAGATTTAAGGTATAAACCGTATTCTCAAAATCAGTGAAGGCATTAATATCGCGGGCGAATTTCATCCCCAGCCGTTCCAGCGCATCAATAATCTGATTTTGCGGAAAACGTCGGGTGCCGTTAAACGCCATATGTTCGACAATATGCGCCACGCCTTTCTGATCATCCTCTTCGTTCATCGAACCGGCATTCACCACTAAACGAATATACACCCGGCCGGCGGGCTGATCATTGGGCATAATATAATAGCGTAACCCGTTATCCAGACGGCCATAAGCGATGTCCGGATCAAAGGGCAACGCCTGTTCGTCCCGATCCGGCACCAGCGCGCTATGACAACCGGACAGCAGCAATAAAGTCAGGTAATAAAATAGATATTTTTTCATAAACATCACGATAGAAAAATCATCTGCGCATATTATCGCGCAGATGTTGTTATGATCATCGGTTAGAAGTTATAGCCGACTTCCAGCCAGAACTCACGACCGGCACTGTAAATCCCGTATTCATCGGAGGTGGAAAGACTTTTCGAGGATTTCTGCCGCACTTTATTCAGCACATTTAACACATCAAGCTGAAGATAGGCGGAATGCGTACCGCTCAGCGGCAGCTGCCAGCGCACGCTGCTGTCCCATTGATAATGTGTGCCGTAGTCAAAAGAGCGATAACGCGAAATGGGTTCGGCATCGGAATTTATCTGCTCATAACCTCTTATCGGTGCTTTCACATACAATCTGTTCGACCAAGTGATCGCATAATCCGGTATGCTCATATCCAGCCCGGCGCGCACAATCCAGTCTTCCGTACTGCTGTTGACTTTTTGTTCCATTTGCCGCCGCGTCATGAATTTGCCGTCTAAATAAACCCGCTCATCCGGATTGAGATCCTTATTCAGGTCGGCGCGTTTGGTATTCAGCCAATCGAAGCCCAGACTGGCGTTCCAGTAGCTGTTTCCCCATTCCCAAGGCTCAATATTATTCAGTTGCAGGGTGTACACATCCACACCGAAATCATTGCCGTTACGATACACGGTTTTGCGGTTATCGCGTTTCAGTACGATGCGGTTTTTATTTTTACGGTGAATATAATTCAGTTTCAGCGCCCAGTTGGCAATATGCTGTTCAAAGCCTAAACTCAGTTCATCGGCATAAGGCGTTTTCAGCGAACCGAATGCCTGATGCTGTCTTGAAGTATCGTTATTCAGGCGTAAAATTTCATTGGTAAGTTTAAAGGAGGAAAAAGACCGCCCGTAATAGCGATTCAGACCTAAACTGAACTTGGTGTCCGCCCAAGGGCTATAACGCGCCACAAAGCGCGGTGCGATATTGTTGTTTTTTAAGTAATCGTCCCGTTCGGCGCGAATACCCGGACGCAATTCCACATTCCGCCATGTGATTAAATCCTCCGCATAAAAGACCATATTCCGATAGTCGGTTTTCACTCTGCCGGCCGGCACGGTTTCTTCCAGCAACACTCTGGGAGCGGAATCGGGATAAATATCAATCACTTTAGTCTTCACCGGTTTCGGCCGGTGAAAGCGGTAAGCGGTTGCCTGATAGATAGCGCCCAAGGAAACGGAATGGCCGACATTACCCCAATGAAACGGATTTACGGCATATTCGGTGGAAAAATGCAGATTCCGCTGCGTCAGCTCGCTGTCGCCCCAACCGCCTTTTTCATAACTGTATAGCACATCATAATTATCATCATAGACAGAGACGGTTTCCACACTGTCGGCGCGCGATTTACGTTTATCAACAAACTGATCATAGGCCAACGTGTTGGTTAACACGCCAGAATCAAAGGCGTGTACCCAGGATAATGTCATGCCGTAGGCATTATGATAATCATCCACGTTATTGTCGATATTATCCTGATAATATTTGGTTTCTTTATAACCGGAATAACGCAAGCCCAGCTCGAAACGATTCGTATCATCCGGCGTATAATTAAAATTCAGCAATGCCGTATCGGCCAGACGCGAATGGTTTTCTTTATCCAGCTGAGCCGGTTTATCTTTTTCCGGGCGAATCAAGCGGTTCTGTTCAATCCGGCTGGTTCGGCGGCTGAAGCCGAACACCATGCCTAAGTTATCGGTTAATCCCTGTTCCGCCGTCAAAGCGAAAAACTGTTTACCGTATTTCGGCTGAAATATCGCCGCACCGCTATTATCCGGCCGAACCTGAGCCAGCGTTTTGCGTAACGACTCATCGGTTTTCATTCTTGCCCAGGACGAATGCGTCGTACGGTATTTTAAGCCGACCCGATTGTGGCCATCATATTGTTTGGTTTTCGCCACCACCGCACCGCCGGTAAAACCGCCCAAACTGGCGGAAATATTACTGTCGTGCAGTTCCACTTTCGAGAGCATCGTCGCATCAAAAAAATACGCCTGAGTGCTGCTCAGCCCCGGCACCGTCTGCAATGAGCCGTCGAAAATTTCGCTGTCAACGGTCAAATCATTATTGATGTTTACATTATCTACAAAATAAGCGGTTTGATTCGCATCCGCGCCGTTAATCGAAATATTCTCCGGCTTAATTTCGCCGCGCGACAAGCCGTCTTTGTCGCTGTGTTCATAGCGCACATGCGGATCAGAAGCCAAATAATCGGAAATATTGCCGTTTGCCGCCGGTGTTTTGCGCATCTCTTCGCGGCGAATGGTCTGAGTTGAGGATAAAGAGCGGTTTTGCTCGCCATAGACGACAATCTCTGCCAGTTTATTATTGGAATCGGCATTACCGGCCTGTGCGGCATGTAAACCGGTGGATAATACGGAACTGATGAGCGCCGCAACCAGATTTTTATTGTAATTAAACATTAAATGGTCCCTTAAAAGATAAAATAAGATAAATGATAATTATTATCGTTTTAATTTTAAATTAAACGGACTTTGGAGTAAAGAAAAGATGATTAAATAAAATCTGATATTAAACTTCAGTTTATGGAAAGGAATAAAAAACGCCGGAACAGGCTGCCGGCGTGGGGGTTATTTATTAATTAGCGTTAAAAATTCTTTGCGGGTTTCCCGATCATTGAGGAAAATACCGCCGAATGCCGAGGTGACCGTGTAACTGTTGGTATCCTTGATGCCGCGACATTTTACACAAAAGTGCGTGGCTTTGACATATACCGCCACATCTTCCGTTTCCAGAATGGTTTGAAACGCCAGCAGAATCTGTTCCGTCAGCCGTTCCTGTACCTGCGGGCGCTGGGCGAAAAAAGCCACCACACGGTTAATTTTAGATAAGCCGATCACCCATTTTTTCGGATAATACGCCACCGAAACCATACCGTCGATCGTCACGAAATGATGTTCGCAGGTGCTGGTCAGCGTCACATCATTCACTAACACCATTTCGCTGACTTTCATCCGGTTTTCGATATTGGTGATTTTAGGGAAATTGGCGTAATCCAGACCGCTGAAAATTTCATCGACGAACATTTTCGCCAAACGGGCGGGCGTTTCTTCAAGGCTGTCGTCGCTTAAGTCTAAGCCGATTAATTTCATCACTTCGCGCATATGCCGTTCGATGCCCGCGCGCCGTTGTGTTTTTGTCCGGTTAAGTGCGATTGTCGGCGTTTCTATCCCTTTTTCTATCAGCGCACGACGCACCTTCTCCGCTTCTGGTGAAATACTACTCATTTCCCGCTCCATGAATGATTAATCCGGCTATTCTACCAGACAACAAAACAATAATAAAATGAGAATAATCGTTAGATCCTATGAAAAAAATAAGTAAAATAATCGGGTATTTTATCGAAAAAGGAATCTGCTATGCTCAGTCTCGATCAAGCTTTAAACCAAATGTTGGCACAACTGCCCTCCCCGTCGTCCGCTCATGCGAAAATCATCAAGTTGGATCAGGCGGTTAACCGCATCTGCGCGCAGGATGTGGTTTCGCCCATCAATGTTCCGGCGTTCGACAATTCGGCGATGGACGGCTATGCCGTGCGCCTGTCGGATTTACACCGCTCCATGCGTTTGAACGTAATCGGAAAATCCTTTGCCGGTAATCCGTTTCAGGGCGAATGGAGCGCACAAAGTACGGTGCGGATTATGACCGGTGCGATGCTTCCGCCGGGCACCGACGCGGTAATTATGCAGGAAGAGGCGGAATGTCACGCCGATGGTACCGTCACCTTTAAACAGATGCCGAAAGCCGGGCAGCATATCCGTCGCTGCGGCGAGGATATCAAACAAGGCGAAGTGGCATTAAAAAGCGGCGAAAAACTGACCGCACTTTCCCTGCCGCTGCTCGCCTCACTAGGCATTGCCGAGGTGGCGGTGCTGCCGCGCCTGAAGGTGGCAATTTTGTCCACCGGCGATGAGCTGGTGCCGGTAGGTCAGCCGTTAAGCACAGGGAAAATTTACGATACCAACCGTTTTAGCGTTAAACTGATGCTGGAAAAACTGAACTGCGAAGTGCTGGATTACGGCATTTTGCCCGACGATGAACAACAGTTCGAACAGGCGTTTATCGCTGCCCAACAACAGGCGGATCTGGTGATTACCAGCGGCGGGGTTTCCGTGGGCGAAGCGGATTTCACCAAAACCGTGCTGGAAAAAATCGGTCGGATTAATTTCTGGAAAATCGCCATCAAACCGGGCAAACCTTTCGCTTTCGGTAAGCTGGAAAATGCCTGGTTCTGCGGGCTGCCGGGCAATCCGGTTTCCGCGTTGGTGACCTTTTATCAATTGGTTCAGCCAGCCATCGCCAAATTAAGCGGACACACGGCCTGGCAACCGCCACGCCGATTACCGGCAGTTGCCGCCGTCAAGCTGAAAAAAGCCCCCGGCAGACAGGATTTTCAGCGCGGCAACTACCGGCTGAACGCACAAGGACAACTTGAAGTGGCGCCCATCGGTTTTCAGGGCTCGCATATGTTCAGTTCATTTGTCAAAAGCAACTGTTTTATTGTGCTTGAGGCCGAACGCGGCGATGTCGGCGCCGGCGAAACGGTGACGATCGAACCGTTCAACGATATATTAGGTTAATTTATGACAGAACTTACTGCGGCGGAAGAATACCGTTACAACCGCCAGATCGTGCTGAAAGAGGTGGATTTCGACGGTCAGGAAAAACTGAAAGACAGCACCATGCTGATCGTCGGTCTCGGCGGATTGGGCTGCGCCGCCGCGCAATATCTGGCGGCGGCGGGCGTCGGCACATTGATTTTACTGGATTTCGACAAAGTTTCCCTATCCAATCTGCAGCGCCAAATCTTATATAATGACAGCCGTCTGGATAGTCTAAAAGTGGAATCCGCCAAAATCGCCCTGCAACAGATTAATCCGCACATTCAAATCCATACCGTCAGCCGCATATTGGATGACGAACCGCTCGCCGCATTAATCCGCCGGGCGGATGTGGTGCTGGATTGTACCGATAATGTCACCACCCGCAACCAATTGGATCGCCACTGTCAGCAAAGTCGGACGCCGCTGGTTTCCGGCGCCGCCATCCGCATGGAAGGACAGGTTTCGGTATTTACTTACGCGCCGCAAACACCGACTTATCACAGTCTCAGCCGCTTATTCGGTGACAACGAACTCAGCTGCGTGGAAGCGGGCGTGCTGTCGCCGATTGTCGGCATTATCGGTGCGATTCAGGCGCTGGAAGCGATAAAAGTGCGGTTAAATATCGGCAAGAATTTATGCGGCCGGTTATTGATGATCGACGGGCTCAATATGAACGTCCGGGAAATTAAACTGCCGGCATAAAAGATAATGCGGCGGCTTAAGCTTTTCTTAAGATTTATCTGTTTTAATCCTGCGCCATTAGTCAATACGTTATAGTTGAGGAGTATGTATGATTAAAAAACTGATGGCAGTGGCTCTGCTGAGCGCATTTTTGAGCGGTTGTTTTCTTCCTTGGCACGGCCCGCACGGCGGCGGTGGCGGCGGCCCGATGATGCAGCAAGGGGGCGGCGCCGGCGGACACGGAAACGGCGGCCCGCGCTGATCCTGCGCTTAACACAACAAAGGGAACCGAGGTTCCCTTTGCTTTTTTCACTTGCCGAACTTACGCCTACCGCCTATCCTGTTCCCCTGTTCCCCAGCGCGGAAACAGATCCTTTTGCAGGACAATACCGAATTGATCGCATAACCGGTTCACGCTCTGATTAATCAGATCATCCACGCTGGCGGGGCGATGATAAAAGGCCGGCATTAACGGCGCTATTTGCGCACCGATTTCCGCCGCCTGCGTCATCAGGCGCAAATGCCCCAAATGCAACGGCGTTTCACGCACACACAACAGCAGCGGTTTACGCTCTTTCAGGCACACATCCGCGGCACGGCTTATCAGATCATCACTGTAACTGTGCGCCACCGCGGACAGGGTTTTGATTGAACAAGGCACAATCAACATCCCCAGCGTGCGGTAAGAACCCGATGACACCGCCGCGCCGATGTCCCGCACATCATGATTCACATCCGCAAGCGCGCGCACCTGCGCGACGGAATAATCGGTTTCGGCGCCAATCGTTCGTTTCGCGGCGTGACTGATAATCAAGTGCGTTTCAATATCCGGCAGATTTTTCAGCACCTCCAGCAAACGGATGCCGTAAATCGCACCGGATGCCCCGGTGATGCCGATAATCAGCGATTGTTTATCTTTCATTATGCATTTCAAGGTTAGTGGCGTCTTTCTCGCGCTTTTTCTTCGCCTTATCGTTGCGCAGCCCGGCGATCGTATCCAAATAATCCGGCGTAATATCACCGGTCACATATTCACCGGTAAACACCGAACAGTCGAACGCCCGAATCGCCGGATTTTCCTGCTGAACGGAACCAGTTAACGCATCCAAATCCTGAAAAATCAGTTTATCTACGCCGATCAAGCGGGCGATTTCGTCCACATTGCGGCCGTAAGCGATAAGCTCGTGCTTGGTCGGCATATCAATGCCGTATACATTCGGATAACGAATTTCCGGCGCGGCGGAGGCAAAATAAATTTTATTTGCGCCGGCCGCTCTTGCCATATCCACAATCTGCTCGGAGGTCGTACCGCGGACAATGGAATCATCCACCAACAGTACGTTTTTGCCTTTAAATTCCGATGAAATGGTGTTCAGTTTACGCCGCACCGCACTGACCCGCTGGGTTTGTCCCGGCATAATGAACGTGCGCCCTACATAACGGTTTTTCACAAATCCCTGACGGTACGGTTTTCCCAGCACATGGGCGATGCGCAAAGCAATATCGTTGGAGGTTTCCGGCACCGGAATCACCACGTCAATATCCAGATCGCGCCACTGGCGTGCGATTTTCTCGCCCAGACGTTCGCCCATATGCACGCGGGCGGCATACACGGAGACGCCGTCGATATAAGAATCCGGACGGGCAAAATAAACATATTCGAAAATACAAGGCGTCAACTGCGGATTATCGGCGCATTGCTCGGCATACAGTTCGCCGTCGAAGGTGACATACACCGCTTCGCCGGGCGCAATATCGCGCACGAATTCAAACCCGACTACATCCAGCGCAATGCTTTCCGAGGCAAACATATATTCGGTTTTGCCGTTTTCTTCCCGTTTGCCCAGCACCAGCGGACGGATGCCGTGCGGATCGCGGAACGCCACCATGCCGTGACCGATAATCATCGCTACACAGGCATAGGCGCCGCGAATATCCCGGTGAGTTTCTTTAATCGCCCGGAAGATATCTTGCGCCGACAAATGACGGGTATCAATCTGATCCAGATGATAGGCCAGAATATTCAGCAAAACTTCCGAATCCGAATTGGTGTTGACATGGCGACGCGCACGATTAAACAGGGTTTCTTTCAGCTGTTCGGAATTGGTCAGATTACCGTTGTGTACCAGCGTCAGGCCGTACGGCGAATTCACATAAAACGGCTGCGCTTCGGATACACTGGAGCTGCCCGCCGTCGGATAACGCACATGCCCGATGCCGGCATTTCCCTGCAAACGCAGCATGTGAACCTGCTGAAATACGTCACTGACCAAACCGTTGGCTTTGCGCAAACGGAAACGGTTTTCATCATCAACGGTGATAATTCCCGCCGCATCCTGCCCGCGATGTTGCAGCAAGGTTAACGCATCATAAATGGATTGATTCACTGGACTGTGACTGACAATACCGACAATACCACACATATTGGTGCTGATCCTCTATTTAGTTAAGGTTGAATTTAATAAACTTGAATTCGCCTGTAGCTGTTGAAAAAACCACTCGACGATAAAACCGAAGTGCGGTATTAATTTTGACGATTTCCACACTTCGGTCTGGCTGAAATTGGTAAAGGTATCCACAAAAAACAATAACGCCGCGACAATCAGTACGCCGCGCAAAAAGCCGAAACAGGCGCCTAACACGCGATCCGTTCCGCTTAATCCGGTTTTATCCACTAACTGACCGATAATGTAATTGACGATGGCGCCGACAATTAAGGTGGCGAGAAACAGGATGCCGATAGCGCTTCCGTTACGCACATAAACCGATTCGATCTGGGTGAGGTAATTGGCGAGGTAAGGATAAAAATGATTTGCCACTAAAAAAGCCACTACCCAACTGGCCAGTGACATCACTTCGCGCACAAAACCGCGCAATAAACTTACAATCACGGAAAAAATAATGATTCCGATAATAATCAGGTCAATATAATTGTTCATTAATAATCTCTAACAAACAGGACAATTTACGACCGCACTATTCTAGCAAAAAACGAAACCGTTTGCGCAGTTTAATTACGGTTTTCAATAAATTCCTTCGGTTGATACCAAACCGCGGCCTGATCACTGCTCATGACGCGGCAAAACAAGGGTTAAATTTCCTGCCAGAAATCCGGCGGCAGTTTTTTCTGCGCTTTGCTCAGCACCTCCGCCAAGTCCTGATAGGTCGGCCGGGCCGGCGGCACAACCGTTTCATTCACCGCGTGCAAACGGGCGCAAATTTTATCAAACCACACCACACTTTGTGCCGGCAACGGGGTCTGCGCCCGTTTTCCCAGCCAGTATAATCCCTGTAGCGGCAAGCTCAGCGCGAACAGCGCGGTCAACAGCGCAATCGCCAGCGCCGCGCCGTCACCTTTGCTATAAACCTGCTGCCAAGCCACGGCAAACACCGCCACAAAAGGCATAAATTTCTGCCCGAAAAGGGTGCTTTTAATGATCCGGTTTTCCGGAAAAATCATGCCGAGTTTATTTTCCGCCGGCCAGCTGGTTAAATAGCGCTGTCCCCGTTTACAGATCGCATAAATGCCCATCATCGTTATAACACCGTCACCCGTTAATCACTGAAATTTTCCCGGCGGCTATTCTAGCACAAAATCGCCGTGCTGATTTTTATTCCGGCACGTTAAATTTTAATCATTTTCCGAGAAAAATCGCATTTTTTAACGTTCAGAATTTATTTTGCCGGCCGAAAGGTGTATCCTATTGCGCAATCACGACTTTATGTGTCTGGCTCAGTATTCGAGCTGATTTCTTTTAACTCAAATCAAAAATAGGTTATTTATGTCACAAAAATTAGTCCTAGTGCTTAACTGCGGCAGCTCCTCATTGAAATTTTCCATTTTAGACCCGGTATCCGGAGAAGAAAAACTGTCCGGTTTGGCAGAAGCGTTTAATTTGCCGGAAGCCCGCATTAAATGGAAATTACATGGCGAAAAAGGCAATGCGGATTTAGGCGCAGGTGCGGCTCACAGCGAAGCGCTCGCCTTTATCGTGAATAATATTTTCTCATTGGATCCGTCTTTAAAAGACGAAGTTGTGGCAATCGGTCACCGTATCGTGCACGGCGGTGAAAAATTCACTTCTTCCGTCATTATTACCGATGAAGTGATTAAAGGTATCGAAGATGCGATTCAGTTTGCGCCGCTGCACAATCCGGCTCACTTAATCGGGATCAAAGAAGCTTTCAAAATGTTCCCGCACTTAAAAGAAAAAAACGTGGTGGTATTCGATACCGCATTCCATACCACAATGCCGGAAGAAGCCTATCTGTACGCGCTGCCGTATTCCCTCTATAAAGAACATGCCATCCGTCGCTACGGCGCACACGGCACCAGCCACTTCTATGTCAGCCGTCAGGCGGCACAGCGTCTGAACGTTGCGGAAGATAAAGTCAACGTCATTACCTGCCATTTGGGTAACGGCGCATCCGTTGCGGCGGTTCGCCACGGTAAATGTATCGATACCTCTATGGGATTGACGCCGTTGGAAGGCTTGGTGATGGGTACCCGTTCCGGTGATTTGGATCCGGCGATCATTTTCTATCTGCACAACAATCTGGGCATGTCGGTGGAAGATATCAACATTCTGCTGACCAAAAAATCCGGCCTGCTCGGTTTAACCGAAGTGACCAGCGATTGCCGTTACGCCGAAGACAATTATGAAAAAGAAGTACCGGCCAAACGCGCACTGGATGTATTCTGCTACCGTTTAGCCAAATATATCGGTTCTTACATGGCCGTTATCGGCGAACGGCTGGATGCCATCGTATTTACCGGCGGCATCGGTGAAAACTCCGCCCATGTGCGCGAAATCACCTTGCAGCATCTGAAATTATTCGGCTATCAGCTGGATACGGAAAAAAATCTTGCCGCCCGTTTCGGCAATGAAGGGGTAATCACCGCAGACAATACGCCTATCGCCATGGTTATTCCGACTAATGAAGAATTGGTCATCGCACAGGATACAGCACGTCTTTGTATCTAACATTACTCACAAACTGCCGACATTCTCGGCAGTTTGTTTTTAATTACACAGATTATTAAGGTTTATTATGTCACGCACCATTATTCTCATCCCAATCAGCGCCGGTGTCGGTCTGACCAGCGTCAGCCTCGGCTTAATCCGTTCTCTGGAACAAAAAGGCGCTAAAATCGGTTTTATGAAACCGATTTCCCAGCCGAATACCGACGAAGATAAAATCGACCGCACCACTTCTATCGTCCGCACCAGCACGACGCTGGAAACCGCCGAACCGTTCATGCTAAGTGTGGCGGAAAGTTTAATCGGTCAGAATCAATCCGATGTACTATTGGAAAAAATCGTTGAAAATCATCAGCGCCTTTGCAAAAACAATGAAATCATCGTTGTAGAAGGGCTGATCCCGACCCGTAAGCACGCTTACGCCAGCAGCATTAACTATGAAATCGCACAGGCGCTTGATGCGGAAATCATTCTGGTCGCCGCACCGGCTACCGAAACGCCGGCAGAACTGAAAGAACGCGTGGAAGCCGCGGCTTCTCAGTTCGGCGGCCGCCACAACCCGAATCTGTTAGGGGTTGTGATTAATAAATTTAACGCACCAATCGATGAAACCGGCCGTACCCGTCCGGATCTAAACGAAATTTTCGACGCCTATCAGCACAGCCATAATAACGCCTCCGAAGTGTACAAACTGTTTGAAGCCAGCCCGATTAAAGTATTGGCCTGTATTCCTTGGAACGCCGAACTTATCGCCACCCGCGTCATCGATCTGGTGAACCATTTGGGTGCGGCAATCATTAACGAAGGGGAAATCAAAACCCGTCGTATCCGCGGTATTACATTCTGCGCCAGAACCTTAACCAACATGGTCGAACACTTCCGCACCGGCAGCCTGCTGGTGACTTCCGCCGATCGTCCCGATGTATTGGTCGCCGCCGCATTGGCCGCCAGCAACGGGATTGCGCTGGGCGGGATACTGCTAACCGGCGGATATAAAATCGACAGCCAAATTAAGAAATTATGTCTGCCGTCGTTCCAAAAATCCGGCTTGCCGATCTTCCGTATTGAAGGCAATACCTGGCAGACAGCGCTGACCTTGCAAAGTTTTAATCTGGAAGTGCCGGTTGACGATAAAGATCGTATCGAAAACATCAAACAATATACGGCGACACAGTTTGATGCCGATTTCATCAACTACATCGTTGCCGAATCTTCTCGTTTGCAGCGTCTGTCTCCGCCGGCATTCCGTTTACAGTTGACCGAACTGGCGCGCGCGGCGAAAAAACGTATCGTTCTGCCGGAAGGCGATGAACCGCGTACCATCAAAGCCGCCTCGCTGTGTGCGGAACGCGGCATTGCCGAGTGCGTACTGTTGGCCAATCCGGCGGATGTTAAACGGGTTGCCGATGAGCAGGGCGTGAAACTGGGCGCGGGTATTACCGTGATTGATCCGGCAAGCGTGCGCGAAAATTATGTGGCGCGTTTGGTTGAGCTGCGTAAAAACAAAGGCATGACCGAACAATCCGCGCGCGAACAATTGGAAGATACCGTCGTGCTCGGCACCATGATGCTGGAAGCCGGTGAAGTGGACGGTCTGGTTTCCGGCGCGGTACACACCACCGCCAATACTATTCGTCCGCCGATGCAGATTATTAAAACGGCACCGGGCAATTCGATTATTTCCTCGATTTTCTTCATGTTGCTGCCGGATCAGGTTTTGGTGTACGGCGACTGTGCGGTCAATCCGGATCCGACGGCAGAACAGCTGGCCGAAATCGCTATCCAGTCCGCCGATTCCGCCAAAGCCTTCGGGATTGATCCGAAAGTGGCGATGATATCCTACTCGACCGGCTCTTCCGGCAGCGGCGTGGATGTGGAAAAAGTGAAAGAAGCGACCCGCATCGCGCAGGAAAAACGCCCGGATCTGATTATCGACGGCCCGTTACAATACGATGCCGCCGTGATGGAAGACGTAGCGCGTTCCAAAGCGCCGAATTCACCGGTCGCCGGTAAAGCCACCGTGTTTATCTTCCCGGATCTGAACACCGGTAACACCACTTATAAAGCGGTACAGCGTTCCGCGGATTTGGTCTCCATCGGCCCGATGCTGCAAGGCATGCGCAAACCGGTTAACGACCTGTCCCGCGGCGCCTTAGTGGATGATATCGTTTACACCATTGCGCTGACCGCCATTCAGGCAACCCAATAAGGCGATAAACTTTGCCAATAATGACCGCACTTTAGCCGTTTAATCTAAAGTGCGGTCATTTTTTTCACCGTTTTTATCCGAATCAGTCTCTTTCGCTCCCCTTTTTTTTATCCGGTTTATTAATTTCATTCATGTAATTCGTGAAAATTATGATATTGCATAATACACCGTCTTTCGGCATTATAAACCTCACAGAGACGTTTAGACGTCTATTTAATGAAAACGGTTTACAATACAAACAGGAGCAGCACATGACGACATTTCACTTATCCGGTTTTCCGCGCGTAGGCGCAAAACGAGAACTTAAATTTGCCCAGGAACGTTACTGGCGCGGCGACATCGCCGAACAGGACTTACTGGATATTGCCAAAGCGCTGCGCGAAATCAACTGGAAACATCAGGCGGCGGCAAATGCGGACTATGTGGCGGTCGCCGATTTCACCTTTTATGATCATATTCTGGACCTTCAGGTTGCCACCGGCGCGATTCCGGCACGCTTCGGTTTTGACGGCCGCAATCTGACGCTGGCGCAATATTTCCAGCTGGCGCGCGGCAACCAAGAACAATTTGCGATCGAAATGACCAAATGGTTTGATACCAACTATCATTATCTGGTGCCGGAATTTAGCCAAGAGACCGAATTTAACGCCAATCCGGCGCATTATGTGCAACAAATCCGTGAAGCAAAAGCGCTCGGGTTTAACGTCAAACCGACGATTGTCGGCCCGCTGACATTCCTCTTTCTGGGTAAAGAAAAAGGCTCGACATTTAATCGTTTGGATTTATTGCCTAAACTGTTGCCGGTTTATGTGGAAATCCTCAATGCGCTGGCGGCGGAGGGCGCCGAATGGATCCAAATCGACGAACCGGCACTGGCGGTGGATCTGCCGGCGGAATGGCTGGCCGCTTATCAGGAGGCGTATCGCACCCTTGCCGGCGTCAAAGCGAAATTACTGCTTGCCACCTATTTCGGTTCCGTGGCCGAGCATGCCCCATGGTTAAAAGCCTTGCCGGTTGACGGTTTGCATCTTGATTTAGTGCGCGCACCGGAACAGCTTGCCGCTTTCAGCGATTATGACAAAGTGTTATCCGCCGGGGTGATCGACGGCCGTAATATCTGGCGCGCCAATCTGAACGACGTGCTGGATGTACTTGAACCGTTAAAAGCGACCTTCGGCGAGCGTTTATGGATCGCGCCGAGCTGTTCGCTGCTGCATACGCCGTACGATTTAGCCGTCGAAACCCAATTGCAAGCCGACAAACCGGAATTGTATGAGTGGCTGGCATTCAGCTTGCAGAAAATTCAGGAATTACGCGTAATTAAGACCGCACTTGAGCAAGGTCGCGCCGCAGTCAGCGCCGAGCTGGATGCCAGTCAGGCCGCCGCACAGGCTCGGGCGAACAGTCAGAAAATTCACCGTCCGCAGGTGGCACAGCGATTGGCCGAGTTGCCGGCGGGAGCGGATCAACGTCAATCGCCGTTCGCCGAACGGATTAAAAAACAAAATGCCTGGTTAAACTTACCGCTGCTGCCGACTACCACTATCGGTTCTTTCCCGCAGACGGCGGAAATCCGTCAGGCTCGCGCCCAGTTTAAAAAAGGCACGCTCAGCGCGGCCGATTATGAAGCGGCGATGAAAAAAGAAATTGCCTATGTGGTGCGTCGTCAGGAAGAGCTGGATCTGGACGTGCTGGTTCACGGCGAAGCGGAGCGCAACGACATGGTGGAATATTTCGGCGAACTGCTGGACGGTTTTGCCTTCACCAAATTCGGCTGGGTGCAAAGTTACGGTTCGCGCTGTGTAAAGCCGCCGGTGATCTACGGCGATGTCGTTCGCCCGGCAGCGATGACGGTGCGCTGGTCAACCTATGCGCAAAGCCTGACCGACAAAGTGATGAAAGGCATGCTGACCGGGCCGGTGACGATTTTACAATGGTCGTTTGTGCGCAACGATATTCCGCGCGCCACCGTCTGTAAGCAAATCGGCGTGGCGCTGTCCGACGAAGTATTGGATTTGGAAAAGGCCGGCATTAAAGTGATTCAAATTGATGAGCCGGCGATTCGCGAAGGGTTGCCGTTAAAACGCGCGGATTGGGACGCCTATCTGCAATGGGCGGGTGAAGCGTTCCGGCTAAGCTATATGGGCGTGCAGGACGATACGCAAATCCACACGCATATGTGTTATTCCGAATTTAACGATATTCTGCCGGCGATTGCCGCGCTGGATGCGGATGTGATCACGATCGAAACCTCCCGTTCCGATATGGAGCTGTTGAACGCATTCGCCGATTTCAAATACCCGAACGACATCGGCCCGGGAGTGTACGATATTCACAGCCCGCGCGTGCCGAAAGCGGAAGAAATCGAGCATTTATTGCGCAAAGCGCTGAAAGTGGTAGCGAAAGAGCGCTTATGGGTGAATCCGGACTGCGGTTTGAAAACCCGCGGCTGGCCGGAAACTGTCGCGCAGTTGAAAGTGATGGTTGACGTCACCAAAAAATTACGCGCCGAGTTTGCCGCATAACAAAAAAACATCGCCAAAAACTACCGCACTTTAGTGCCGACCGGCTTAAAGTGCGGTTTATTTTTGCCGAGAATCCGTCAATAAAATAAGGTGATTAGCGTCAGCGTCCAGATAATGCTTAACGCCGGCCCCAAAAAGCCGATAATCACTCCGCCTAAGCGAAATTCCGACTGCTTAATTAACCCGGTACTGAAGGCAATGGCATTCGGCGGCGTCGAAACCGGTAAAAACAAGGCGCAGGAGGCGCTCAGCCCGATAACCAGCGGCAAAATCAGCGAATTAATTTCCGCCCCGCCGCCGACCATCGCCAATAAAGACACGCCCATTGGGATCAGAATGGTGGTCGCCGCAGTATTGCTCATAAAATTCGACAACACGACGGTAATAAAGCCGAATAAAACCAGCAACGTGATAAAACTGACCTGAATATGGCTGATCTGCTCCACGAAATGCGCCGCAATGCGTTGTTCTTCAATCGCCAAGCCCAGCGCCAGACCGCCGGCCACCAGCATCAGCGTATCCCACGGCAGCTGGCGGATATCTTTTGCATCCAGAACGCCGGTAATGGTCAGACAGACGATCGGAATACCCGATGCGGCCGCCACCGGAATGCCAATCCATTTGGAAGTCAGCCAGCAGAATAATGTTACCGCCAAAACGATTAAAACGACCGTTTTTTGCAGATTTTCCGCCCGATTGGACTGTACCGCCGCCGTTTCGCGCAGAAAAGCAAAATCCAGCGGCGCTTCCCGATCCACCTGATATTTTTTCACTAAAACCCGCCAGAAAATCAGCAGTAACACCAGCGCCAGCGGCGTGCCGACCATCATCCATTCTAAAAAGGAAATCGGATACCCCAGTTTTTCCAGCGCGCCGACGGCAATGGCATTCGGCGCCGAACCGATAATCGTTCCCATACCGCCGACCGAAGCCGCCGCCGGAATGCCCAGTAATAATGCTTTGGACAGGTTCGAACCGCTCGCCAGCCGGGTAAATAACGGGCTGATTGTGGCAATCATCATCGCCGTGGTGGCGGTGTTGCTCATCAACATGGACATCACCGCCGTCACCAGCATCAAGCCCCATAACACGCGGGCGGGTTCGGTACCGAATTTCGGCAGAACAATCTTCAGCAAGCGCAAATCCAATTTGGTCTTTTTCATCGCCTCCGCCAGAAAAAAACCGCCCAGAAACAACCAGATAACGCTGTCCGACCAGGTTTGCAGATACTGAAAGGCATCATAGGCTTCGCTTTTGCCCATCACCAGAACCAGAAAGCCGACGATCAGAATACTGACGGAAAACGGCGGAATGGCTTCCGTCACCCACAGGCAGACCGCAAAAAACAGTAAAAACAGCACATAATTCTGGATCGAAGAAAAGCTCTCGTCGGAAAACAATAATGTCATCCCCAAAGCAAAAATGACAGAAAAAAAGAACAAGACAACATTTCGGTTACGCACGATTTTCATTGCCTGCCAAAACTGCGCCACATTCATACACACCTCTCCGCTGGTTAATTAATATCTTGTTTGATTGTAATGGAAACCTATGATTTGTAATGTGATCGCATTCAAACAAATCGGTTTTACTTTGTATTTTCCGTGATATTATGTGAGTTTTAGGTTAAATTTGTTAATTTAAACGGCTGTTTTGCCGGCGTTTGTTAAATTGAGTTCGGGTTTAATGCCCTGCCGGCAAGGAATTTTATGCTATACTCAAGCGGTTCAAACGCTATATCGGCACACATTCAACCAATAAGGAGGATCTATGCACGTCACCAGTTCAGCCATTCAACAGGGGGTTTTTGCAGATAAATACGGCAAGCGCGGCACACAGTTCAGCCCGAACGGCATGCCGACCTACTCCATTCCCTTTGATATTCAGGATGCACCGGCCGAAACCAAATCCTTTGCCGTGGTGCTGGAAGATAAAGATGCGATTACCGCCAGCGGCTTTGTTTGGATCCACTGGCTTATCGCTAATCTAAAACGCCGTTCGGTACAGGAAAATGAAAGCCAACATGCCACCGATTATGTGCAGGGCGCCAACAGCTGGGCCAGCGTGCTGGGCAAATTCGATATTACGGAAGCCGCTTTTTACGGCGGCATGGCACCGCCGAATTGCCGACATCGCTATGAGCTAATCGTCTATGCGCTGGACTGTGAACTCGATCTGCCGGCCGGATTCCGCTTTAATGATCTGCATTTTGCCATGCAGGGGCATATTTTGGCTCAGGCGAGCGTTATGGGAACCTACGATGTCTAACCGCCCTGATGCCAAGCGGTGCTAAACGAGAAAAAGTGCGGTCGATTTTTCAACAAAAAACGTTAAAATTTCTACCGCACTTTTTGGCTAACTTCTTAACATTATTAGCTGCGCAACCCGACGCCTTGTTTAATCAGGTAAAAGGCGAGGCCGTAAAGTGCGGTGATAAATAACGCCAATACGCCGAATGTATAAGTCAGCCCTACATCGCTGATGCCGAGAAAGCCGTAACGAAAACCGTTGATCATATAAACAATCGGGTTCAGTTTGGAGACCGCCTGCCAGAACGGCGGCAGCAATGAAATGGAATAAAACACCCCGCCGAGATAAGTCAGCGGCGTCAACACAAAAGTGGGAATAATGCTGATATCGTCAAACGAACGGGCAAACACCGCATTAATCAGCCCGCCCAGCGAAAACGTGGCGGTCGTCAGCAATAAGGTGACGGCAATCACCCACCAGGCATGAATATCAAAAGAAACGAAAAACAGCGAAACCATAGTCACCAATATGCCGACACCGATGCCGCGCGCCATACCGCCCGCCATATAACCGAGAATGATAATATGCGGTGAGGTGGGCGAAATCAGCAACTCCTCCACATTGCGCGCGAATTTGGTGCTGTAAAAAGAAGAGGCCACATTGGCGAACGCATTGGTCAGCGACGACATCATAATCAGCCCCGGTACAATAAACTGCATATAGCTGAAACCGCTCATTTCGCCGATACGGCTGCCGATTAACTGACCGAAAATCACAAAATATAAGGTCATGGTAATCACCGGCGGCACTAATGTCTGCACCCAAATGCGGGTAAAGCGGCGGATTTCTTTGGTTAAAATCGTGGTAAAGGCAATCCAGGATTGTATCATGTTAGGCTCCCTGTCCATCTTCATGCGGTTTATTCAACGCCATGGAAACAAATAATTCTTCTAATCGATTGGCTTTGTTGCGCATACTCAATACTTTAATGCCCTGTTCGGTAAGCTGGGTGAACAGCTGGTTCAATCCCTGTTCGCGCCGGACTTCCACCTCAATGGTATTGGCGTCCACATAATCCAGCCGGTAATGCTGGATTTGAGGAATCGGGCTTTTTATCGCCAGATCCAGAATAAAGGTTTCCGTTTCCAGTTTGGCCAGCAGATCTTTCATCGGCATATTCACCACCAAACGCCCCTGCTGAATAATACCGATATTGCGGCACAGCATTTCCGCTTCTTCCAGATAATGGGTAGTCAGAATAATGGTGGTTCCCTGTAGATTCAATTCGCGCAGAAATGCCCACATGGTGCGGCGCAATTCAATATCTACACCGGCGGTGGGTTCATCCAGAATCAATAACTTCGGATGATGCATTAAAGCGCGGGCGATCATTAACCGGCGTTTCATCCCGCCGGATAAACGGCGCGACTGCTGATGACGTTTATCCCACAAATCCAGTTTCTTCAGCCAGATTTCCGCCCGCGCCAGAGCGGTTTTGCGCGCAATGCCGTAATAGCCCGCCTGATTGACTAAAATATCAATAACATTTTCGAACTGATTAAAATTAAATTCCTGCGGCACTAAACCGATGTGCTGTTTCAGACGGCTTAAATCCTTATCCAGATCGTCGCCGAAAACCCGCACGCTGCCCGCGCTTTTATTCACCAGTGAACAAATAATGCCGATGGTGGTGGATTTTCCCGCACCGTTATGTCCCAGCAAGGCGTAAAAATCGCCCGCCTGCACGGTTAAATCAATGCCGTGCAACGCTTTGACGCCGTTTTTATATTCTTTGGTTAATCCTTTAATTTCTAATGCAAACATAATGTTCTCAATTAAATTTTGCTTATATCAAAGCGGGTTAAATCAATGCCGTCCGGTGTGGCATAAAATGCCGCCAGCGCCTGACGCAGCGTTTCCGCACGTTTCGGCAAACCGTTTTCCGCATAGGCTTTCACCTGAGCATAAACCGCCTGTTTAAACGGCTGCGTATCGCCCGGATCACCGTTTAAATTATCCGCACTGGCGATATAACGAAAACCGGCCGCCGTAGCCAGAATCCATTCAATCGCCTGCGGTTTGACTTCCACTTTTTCAAATTCGCGCTGGCGCGCCGCCGACCGCCCGTCCGGCTCATACCAGTAACCGAAATCCTCCAGCTTACGCCGTTCCTTACCCGCCACCAGCCAGTGCGCAATCTCATGCAGGGCGCTGCTGTAAAAACCGCGGGCGAAATAAATCGCGTGGTACGGACAATCCGCATTGGCCGGCACATAAAGCGGTTCTTCGCCGCCTTTGACTAACCGGGTGTTATATTTCCGTGCAAAACACCAATTAAAAATCGCAATAATGTCTTCCAGACGATGTTCCATCAAAACTCCAAATCAATCAAAAAAATTAAGGACGTCAAAAGGACGTCCTCACATTATCCGCTATTCTCGCATTATTTGAAACTGTCTAAATTTTTTAATGCTTCAATGCGTTTTTCCAACGGCGGATGGCTTAAAAACAACGCGCTTAAACCGCCGGTTTTACCGTTAATGGCAAACGCCGCCAGTTGGCCTTCCATATCCTGTGGTTCGTGAATCTGCTGCAAACGTTGCAGAGCGGCGATCATTTTCTGTTTGCCGACTAAACTGGCTGACCCCGCATCGGCACGGAATTCGCGATAACGGGAAAACCACATGGCGATCATGCTGGCCAGAAAACCGAACACCAGTTCCAATACCATCGAAATCATAAAATACATGCCTTGACTGGTTTCGCCGTCACGGTTGCTTGCCGCCACTTTAGCGATCATACGGGAAATGAAAATCACAAAGGTGTTCAGCACCCCTTGCAGCAAGGTCATGGTAACCATATCACCGTTTTTGATATGGCTCATTTCATGCGCCAGCACCGCTTCCGCTTCATCTTTAGTCATCGCATTGAGCAGACCGGTACTGACCGCCACCAGCGAATTTTTTTTACTCGCGCCGGTAGCAAAGGCATTAACGTCGGCAGAATGGTAAATCGCCACCTCCGGCATCGGTAATGCCGCGGCGTTTGCCTGCGAGCGCACGGTTTCCAGCAACCAACGCTCCTGTTCGTTGCGCGGCTGTTCGATAACCTGTCCGTTTACCGCACGCAGCGCCATGGATTTGGATAGCAACAATGAAATCAGCGAGCCGGAAAAACCGAACAGCGCCGCCATAATCAGCAAGCCCGCCGCATCCTGCGACTGAATGCCGGTCAGACTTAAAATAATATTGAAGACGACTAAAACCGCCATATTGGTTGCTAAAAACAGCAAAATTCTCATCATAGAAAGTTCCTCGTTGATAAATCAGGGTAGTGTGTAAACTGTTGTTAATAATAGTTATAAATTTGTTAAATTCAAGGGTCAACAGAAAAAATTTACCATAAACTCATCTGTTGCAGACGGTTTTGCGCCGGCACGTTCACATGTAAGCCGATTAAACGCACTTCACGCCCTTGGCAGCGCTGCCAAATCTGCCGCAGTAAGGCAATAAAATTTTCTCGCTGAAATGCCACCGCACTTTTTTCCAGCGTGGTGATCTGAAAATCGGCAAATTTCAGTTTCACCCCGATTTTATTGAACGCAGACAGCGGCAGTTGAGGACAGGCATGCTGCACGCGCTGCAATAACATCGGGTATAAGCGATCCAGTATGCGAAGCCCGTCATCAAAATGGGAAATATTTGCGCTTAACGTGGTTTCTACGCCAACGGATTTGCGGGTGCGGTGCGGTTGCACTTCCCGCTCGTCAATGCCATGACTGAAAGACCAGATGCGGCGCCCTATTTTACCGAATTGATGCAACAGGATAGTTAAATCGAACCGCTGTACATCGGCACAGGTTTGTAAACCGAGCCGGGCCAGACGTTGAGTGGTGACTTTTCCCACGCCGGGAATTTTATGCAGCGCTAAGGTGCGCACAAATTCCGCCACCTCTTCCGGTTTAATCACACACTGTCCGTTCGGTTTATTCTGATCGGAGGCGATTTTGGCCAGAAACTTTAGCGGCGCAACGCCGGCGGAGGCGGTCAGCCCCACTTCATCGAAAATCGCCCGGCGGATGGCTTGCGCGATCCAAGTGGCCGAACCGGAACATTGCCGGCAGTCCGTCACATCCAGATAGGCTTCATCTAAAGACAACGGCTCCACCCTATCGGTATAACGCAAAAAAATCTGCCGGATTTGCTGCGAAACCTGTTTATACAGCGGCATATTCACCGGCAGCAACACTAAATCCGGACACAGTTTCAGCGCCTGCGCGGTCGGCATTGCACTGTGTAAACCGAAACGGCGGGCAATATAATTGCAGGTACTCAACACGCCCCGCTGACGCGAAGCACCGCCGACCGCCACCGGTTTGTCCTGTAAATCGGGATTATCCCGTATTTCAATGGAGGCGTAAAAACAGTCCATGTCAATGTGAATAATTTTGCGGGTCGTCAGATTCATAACAAGTGCGGTCAAAAATAGCGAAATTTTTAACCGCACTTTAGCACAACAAACTGTATAAATAAACAGTTATTCGCGAGCCAGCGTCAATACTTTGGAAAACAGCCGCTTAAATTCCAGCGGAACGGACTGACTGCCGCGTTTTTCGATTTCTGCCGATAAGGCAATGGCCAGATCCGGCTTGGATGTACGCTGAATGGCGCGTTGAATGATGCGGCTGACCGGATAGTTGTGCGCCGGCGAGGTCTGCCCGCGCGCCAGCCGGATAAATACCGATTCGAATCCGGCATAATAGAAAAAATGTTCTATATCGCGTTTCGGCAATATGGTGATGCGGCTGTTGTCGTTGTCATCCTCCTCCAGCATACTGCGCGCCGATTCCGCGTATTTGCGCCCGGCTTCATCGCCGTCGGTCAGTACATACCATTCGATGCCCATGGCTTTCACATATTTCAGCAGCGGACGTAAACCGCACTGCGCAAATTCCACGATACGAATGCCTTCCATCGCCAGATCGATCCCCATTAATGCGGCTAGTTCGGTTAAAATCCAGACTTCCGTTTCCCCTTCGACCAGCAGCCACAGGCGGGAAAACAGCGCCAGACTGCGGTTATGGTGAATATGAAACGTCAGCCGGCGCAAATCCTCCCGTCCCAGGGTTTTGGATGTCAGCTGGAAAGCTTTGGTGCGATCCACCGCTCGGATCAGGCGGCAGATGGCGCGTAATTCCACCTGAGAAATCAGTTCCACGGAATTTGTCGTGGTAATCCGCTGCATCGGCAAATAGCTGACCAGCTCCCAGGCAATGGCCACCATGCGCGGGTGCAGGCGCGATTCCGGCGCTTCAAATAAAATAATCGGGCGGATTAATTTACTGAGCGAGATCTGCTCGGAGGTAATAAAAAGCGATGCCAGATAACGGAATAACTGTTTGTGTAATGCGTGGGTCTTATCCTGACGCAGTTTCAGACAAAGCGCCTTGGCGTCATTCCAAAGTGCGGTCACATCCTGCATTAAATCGGCGCTGTCATGACGCCGCAGAAAATAATACTGCAACAGTAAACCCACCGACTGAATTTCTTTGTTCAGCCGGGCGTCCTGCTGGCGGCCGTTTTGCGCCAAGAACGGCGGATTAAGCACAGTCGGCGTATGATGATTCAGGCGGGCGTCACGAAAACGGTAAACCGGATGGCGGGCGATTAAGGATAAGGCGATGCGTTCGCAGTCCGGCAGCGGAATTTTTTTGCCTTCCTGATCCAAAAACGCATATTCCGTTACCACCCTATTGTCGTAAATGCCGCCGCTGACCTGAAAATAAAGCCGCGCGTAACCGTCGTCGTTGTGAACAAATAAGGGTTGATACGCAAGATTGGCGGGCGCCGAACGCTCTGTGGTCTCATGTTCGCAGAAGGTAAACAGAATATTGATTTCGTTGGTTTGTTCATTTTTATCATCGGCGAGATAAAAATCCGTCGGCGTAAAGCGGTACAGTTTTTTTTCGGTATTAAAAATCAGACTGAGTGCCGCCAGCAAACTGGATTTGCCCCACGCATTTTCACCGATCAGCACCATATTCGGATACAGTCTGAAAGATAAGCGGTTGATTCCGCGAAATCCCATTATCTCCAATCGTCGTAAATACATAATCCCCTCTTTGTGTTTCCTGCCACGGTAACGTAAAATAACACACAATGATCAACAACCCCTAACACTTTCACGTTAAATAATATTATTCACTATGTACGAAGGATTACTGATTGTCTTAGGCCCGATGTTTGCGGGTTACTGCATTAAAACCCATCACGCCGCACTGCTGCATCGCATTAATCAGATCGTGATGCTGCTGTTGTATATTATTTTATTCGTGATGGGATTTTCATTGGGGCAGCTGGATGATCTTGCCACCCAGTTGCCGCGGATTGCCTTATCCGCGCTGACCTTTGCGGTGATTATTCAAAGCTGCAATCTTGTCGGTCTGCTGGCTTACGACAAGCTTTTTCCCTGCCCGTTAAAGCACCGGCGTTCGGATATGCCGCCGCGCCGTCGCCTGTTGCTGGATAGTGTTATTCTTTGCTCGATGGTGTTGTTCGGTTTTCTGGCGGGCTTGTTGGGAAAGGCATGGATAGCGCTGCCTTTCGGCACCAGCACGTATATTTTGGTTGCGCTGATCTTTTTTGTCGGTATTCAGCTGCGCAATAACGGCATTTCGCTGCGCGAGGTGTTGTTTAACCGGCGCGGGATTTATACCGGCGTCATTTTTATTATTACCTCGCTGCTGGGCGGCGTTATCTCGGCTTATGTTTTAAATCTGCCGCTCACTCAGGGACTGGCGATCGCCTCCGGTTTCGGCTGGTATTCTTTATCCAGCGTCATTATCAACGACGCTTGGGGCGCCGTATTCGGCAGTATCGCTTTTTTCAACGATCTCTCACGGGAAATTCTCAGTCTCTTTATTATTCCGTTTTTTATGTTTAACCACCGCTCTACCGCCGTCGGGATTGCCGGTGCCACCGCGCTGGACTGCACACTGCCGATTATTCAGCGTGCCGGCGGCATTGAAGTGGTACCGCTGGCAATCAGCTTCGGTTTTATCACCAATATCGTACCGCCGGTTTTACTGGTGTTTTTTTCCTCGCTGCCGGTTTAATTGATCGGCGCTCTTTCCTGTCCGTGCTTACAGCTGCTGATACACTTTCAGCGCATACGCATCGGACATACCGGCGATATAATCGCAGATCATTCTTTTTTTATAGTTATCCGCCGCATTCCGCCAGCGGTTTGCGGTATTGCGCGGCAACAGGCGCAGCGGGTCGCTTTCAAAAATCTGAAACAGTTCGGTCAGAATACGCTGGCCTTTATATTCGATCCGCTGGGTTTCCACATCTCTGATCACATATTGCCAGACGAATTTTTTAAACACATTTAATACCGCGATCACCTCCGCCGGCAATTCGGCGTTATAGCGCAGCAAAGGCTCGGAAAAATCCGCCGTGACTTTCCAGCGCACATGGGTAATAAAATAATTCACCAACGCGCCGATGGCATTTTTACGCTCATAATGGAAATCGGAAAACAGCTTTTGTGTAATCTCATCGATATGTTCTCTGATCCAACCGGATTGACAGCTTTTCAGCGCGTTCAACGCCTCCTGCCATTGGTGCCGGTTTACCACGCCGACCACAATGGCATCTTCCAGATCATGCACACCGTAGGCAATATCGTCGGCCAGCTCCATAATGCTGCAATCCAGCGATTTATAACGGGTTTTCAAGATTTGCGCGGCATTTTGGCGATTTTCCGTAAAGGCGCCGAATAAAGTGCGGTCGTTTTCGGACAAAGGTTCCAGCAGCCAGTGAAACATTTCAATATCATCGCGGAATAACCCTTTGCCCGGCCGCCAGTCATCGATTTTGACATAGCGGGGATCGGTGTTTTCAACCGACGGCAGCTGGTCGTATTGCGGTGAGGAAACATCCAGAATCGTCGGGTATTTCACAATACCGAGCAGGGTGCGGCGGGTAAGGTTCATGCCGGCTGTCGGCGTATAAGGCTCCAGCCGGGTGAGCAAGCGGAAAGTCTGCCCGTTGCCTTCAAAACCGCCGTGGTGACGCATCATATAATTCAGCGCCACTTCGCCGCCGTGCCCGAACGGCGGGTGGCCGATATCGTGAGCAAAACACAGGCTTTCGATCAAATCATTGGTGGGCAACAATAATTTCAGCTGTTTTTGCAGCGCCGTTTTATCCGCTTCTGATGTAAATGCGCCGAAAGCATCGGCAAATTTCAGTTGCGAGACCAGACTGCTGCCGATTTGCGCCACTTCAAGGGAATGGGTCAGACGGGTGCGATAAAAATCATTTTCGCCCACCGCATGAATCTGGGTTTTTGCCTGCAAACAGCGAAACGCGGCACTGTGTAAAATACGCCCGCGATCGCGGCGAAAAGGCGGGCGGTGATCTTTTTCGCGCGGCTTGTCGGCCACAAAACGCGCCTGCCAAGCCGGATTAATGAGGTTTTTCATGTTCGTTATGCCACAAAAAGATACATGACTTTAAAAATCAAAGGCGCCAGAATGGAACTGATAATACCGCATAACACCAGAGAAATCGAGCTATAACCGCCGGCTTTCAGATCCAGCTCCATACAGCTGACCGTACCCAGCGCATGCGAGACGGAACCGACCGATAAACCGATAGCCTGCGAATGTTTCAAACCGATTTTCTTCAAGACCAGATAACCGAACATAGACCCCTGCAAACCGGCAATAATTACGCCGACGGCGGCCACGGACGGAATACCGCCGATATTTTCCGCCACCGCCATGGCTATCGGCGTGGTTACCGATTTAGGCAGAATGGTGGCGACGATTTCCGGTTTCGCTCCTAATAACCATGCCAGCAGCGCACCGCTTGCCATCGACAACAGCGACGCCGCGGTGGTGACGGTCAGAATAATTTTCCAGCGCTGACTAATCTGGCGCAGCTGTTCGTATAAAGGCAGCGCCAGCGCAACAACACTCACACCGAGCAGATTATTCAGCGGCATATTGCCCGTCATATAATCGTCATAGGGAATATCGGCGCTCAGCAATACCATAATCAGAATTAACACGGTTAAGACAAAACTGTTCAGCACAACGGACTTTAACACTTTGCTGATTTGCAGCGCGACCAAAAAGGCGACAATGGTTAAAAGTGAATAAAGGTAGATCATGCCTGCTCCTTGGCGCGCTTTTTCAGCACTTTTTTACGCAATCCGGTAAACGAACTTTGTGAAAACAAATAATCGGACAGCAGCCCGACGACCACCAGCGTCACGCAGGTACTGACAATATTGGGAATCAGCAGCGCCTTGGCCTGACTGAGCAGCAAATCGGAATACTTAATCACCCCGACGCTCACCGGCACAAACAGCACCGCCATATAACGGATTAATAAACTGGCGCCGAAAAACACCCAGTTCATCCGAATGATCTTGGTCGCCAGACCGGTAAACAGCAGCAACAGCCCCCAGATACTGCCCGGCACGCCGACCGGGATAAAATGCGAAATCAACTCCCCTAAATAAAGCATCAGGTAAAGAATCGCAAAGGATCGCAATAATTGAAATATTTTTTGCCCCATCGTCTCATCACTCAACTTTTCTGATAAAAAATATAGGATAATTTTACTCTTATTTTCTAGTTTTGTTATCGTTTTTCGGTACAATACTGCTGTTTCAGATCAAACTTATACCAATAAAATGTTAAAAAAATACGTTTTTCTGCTCTCGGCGCTGATAATCGGTATCTTACCGGTTCATGCCGAACGCAGCTTAACCTGTCTGGCGGTGGCGATTTCCGACGGCGATACGTTTACCTGTCTGCTGCACAACAAAAAGCAAATTAAAGTCCGCCTGCAGGAAATTGACGCGCCGGAGAAAAAACAGCCCTTTGGCACCCAGGCGCGCCGCACATTAGGCCGGCTGATCCATAAAAAGACCGTGCGTTTGTCCGTGTCCGGTTATGATCGCTATCAACGCGTCCTGGCAACCGTGTATGACTTGCAGGGCACCAATATTAATTTAAAAATGGTTCGGCTGGGCATGGCGTGGGCTTATGCCCGCTATGTCCGCGACCCGGCTTATCACCGGGCGCAACAACAGGCACAGCGCCGGCGTATAGGATTATGGCAATCGCCCGCGCCGATTGCCCCGAGTCAATGGCGCAAAAGATTACATTCCTCATCCAGAAGAGAAACATAATGTTATTTGATTATCAGCAATTTCGCCGCCAGTTTCCGTATTTTAATCAGCAAAATGCCGCCGTCTATCTGGACAGCGCGGCAACCGCGCTCAAACCGCAATGTCTGATTGAGGCAACGGTGGACTTTTATCAATCTTCCGGCTCCGTACACCGCAGCCAATATGATGAAAAACAGACCGCACTTTATGAGCAGGCCCGCCGCCGGGTAAAAAAACTGCTCAACGCCGAAAGCGAACAGGCCGTGATCTGGACTGCCGGTACCACGCAGGCGATCAATATCGTTGCAAACGGTTTACTGACGGAGTTATCGGCGCAAGACGAGATCATTATCAGTCAGGCGGATCACCACGCCAATTTCGTCACTTGGCATGAAATCGCGCGTAAAAGCGGCGCCAACATCATCGTGCTGCCCATCACCGACAACTGGCTGATTGACCCGCAAACCTTGCTTGATGCGCTGAATCCGCGCACCAAACTGGTGGCGTTAAATTTCGTTTCCAATGTCACGGGCAGCGAGCAACCGGTGGCACAGTTAATCCGCCTGATTCGCCGCCATTCCGAAGCGTTGGTTTTGCTGGATGCCGCACAGGCAATCAGCCATCGCGCCATTGATCTGCAAGCGCTGGATGCGGATTTTATCGCCTTTTCCGCCCATAAGCTCTACGGGCCGACCGGATTGGGCGTGCTGAGCGGAAAATTGTCCAGCCTGAACCGGCTGCAACCGTTGATCTTCGGCGGCAAAATGGTTGATCGGGTATCGGAATCGGCCATCAGTTTTGCCGATTTACCGTACCGCCTGGAGGCCGGCACGCCGAATATTGCGGCGGTTATCGGCTTTAACGCGGTGTTGCAATGGCTGGAGAAATGGGATTTAACCGCCGCCGAACACTATACCCGGCAGTTAAGCGAACAGATAAAAGTGCGGTTAAAAAATTATCCGGATTGCCGCGTATTTGCATCGCCGCAGCCGAGTTCGGTAGTCAGTTTCGTCTTTGAACATATCGCCCTTTCCGATTTAACCACTCTGCTGGCGGAGCAGAATATCGCCCTGCGCAGCGGACAACACTGCGCCCAGCCTTATCTGGCCCGGCTGGGACAAGCGGGAACCTTGCGCTTATCGCTGGCGCCTTATAACAGCGCGCAGGACATCGAGCTGTTTTTCACCGCATTGGATAAGGCGCTCAACTTACTGGAAAACGTATGAAAGCACAATTCGGACAAGCGACCCATTGGGAAGAACGCTATCGTTTAATTATGCAGGCGGGCAAAAATCTGCCCCGCCCCGAGCCGCAGCAACTGGCGCAAATGCAGCTGATTGCCGGCTGCGAGGCGAAGGTCTGGTTTCAATTCTGCCCGCAAAACGACCGCACTTTTACCTTTAACGCTTACAGCGAAGCAAGAATCCTCAACGGTCTGCTCTGGCTGTTAGTGCAGGAAATCAACGGCAAAAGCGCGCAGCAGTTGCAACATTTCGATGTCACCGCTTATTTCGCCGAACTGGGCATTGCGCAGCGCTTAAGCGCAACACGATTAAACGGGCTGAAACAGATCGAACAGATCCTGCATCGGTTATAATCTCCGTCGCAGGCGAGCGTTTATTCCGGCATGCGCCGCCGCATAAAAAAAGAGCTGATCCGTTCAACGGATCAGCTCCTGAAAATCAAGGTCTGTCTTGAATTATTTCTGATAAAGCGGTGCCGGGCCGGTTTTTCCGCCCTGTACGCCGCTTTCGTATTGTTTCAGGGTGGTGCCGGAGGCCGAAACTTCCACACGACGGTTAGGACGCAGACAATCTCTTAACGCCTGACCGGATTCATTATTACAGGCTTTAATCTGCTGCGCTTTACCATAGCCGACGGCCATAATATCCGCATTAACGCCCTGCTGGATCAAACGCGCTTTGACGCGATCGGCACGACGCTGAGATAAATTCAGATTATAAGCCTCCGAGCCCAGACGGTCGGTAAAGCCGGCCACTTTCACCTGTTTGGCATTCGAGGTTTTCAACTGCGCGGCAATATTATCCACCACCTCGGCACCTTTTACCGTTAATGTGTCTTTATCAAAGTCAAACAGGAAATCACCGCTTAAATTAAATGACGAATTGCCGTTACAGCCGTTCGGATACCAGAAGAAATTCTGCGCGTTCATGTTTTTATCGAACAGAATTTTATATTGACAGATTTTGTGTTCACCGTTTTCACGATAGTTGAATGCGTAATCCCACTCACGCACGCCGTACAGGCCCTCGCTGAAATGTGGACGACCTAACAGATTATAAATCTGATCCTTATTCATACCGCGTTCAACCATACGTACGTTATCCCAGTTCGGCCAGGATCCGAACTGACTGCCGTCATGATTAAACACCGATTGATCGATTTTCGGCCATACCAGATTATCGGACGTGCCTTCATCGGTGACTTTGCTCAAGTTACCGCACGCCGCTAAGCCGGCCGCCGCAACCGCAGATAATAAAAGATGTGATAATTTCATTTGCGTTACCTTAAATTTTTGATTCCTTACTTTAATCGTCAACCATAAAATGATGGTTTAAACCTTGACGCCGAAAACCGCCGGCCGCCGTATTGAATTACAGTTGTATAATAATGAAATCAGTGTTATTTCAGCGCCGTATGGTAATGGCAATTAAAATCGAAGTAAATTAAAAACGCAATAACTTACAAAAATTTACACGCTGTCGCACAACATCCCGGATGCTTTACATTTACAGCAAAGTGCGCCGATCGCGCTGTAGCCAGTTAGTCAACACCGCCTCTGTGCTTTCTTCCGCCTGTTTTCCCAGCTTTTGCACCAGTGTTTTCTTCAACGCGTATTTTACCGCAAGCACGGTTTTGTCTTTAACGGCCTGCAAAATCAAATCATCGCTGGTGATTATTTCATCCACCAGCTTTAACGCCAGCGCCTGTTGTCCGAACCAGTGTTCACCGGTGGCGATTTGCTCAATATCCACTTGCGGACGATGACGGCTCACGAAGGTTTTAAATAACTGATGGGTTTCTTCCAGTTCCTGCTGAAATTTCTGCTTGCCTTTTTCGCTGTTTTCGCCCAGCACCGTCATGGTGCGTTTATATTCGCCGGCGGTCATTACGTCCACATCCACATCATGTTTTTTCAGCAAACGGTGAATATTCGGAATCTGCGCCACCACGCCGATAGAACCGATAATCGCAAACGGCGCCGCCGCGATGTTATCCGCCACGCAGGCCATCATATAACCGCCGCTGGCAGCAACTTTATCCACCGCCACCGTCAGTTTGATGCCATGGGATTTCAATCTGGCAAGCTGCGATGCCGCCAAGCCGTAACCGTGTACCACTCCGCCCGGGCTTTCCAGCCGCAGCAGCACTTCATCCTGTGCCTGCGCCACGGCGATAATCGCACTGATTTCCTCACGCAGCGCCGCGGTTTCCGTTGCGGCAATATCGCCTTTAAAACTCAGCACATAAAGGTGCGGTTTACGCGACGACGCATTGTCGCCCTGTTTGAGTTTTTCCTTTTCCGCTTTGGCTTTCGCCTTATCGGCTTTTTTACGCGCTTTTTCCGCCTGTTTCAGTGCGGCTTCGCTTAAATGGAAGTCACGCAGCTTAGTGCTGTTTTCCTCGTAGGCCTGCGATAAATCGGTAATGACCAGCTCGCCTGCCGGATGAGCTTTTTTCTGTTTTAAGCCCAATATCATCGCCACGATCGCGGCGATAATCAATAAAACGGTCACGATTTCCAAAATAAATAATCCATAGCCCATCATCAATTCAGACCACATAATTTTTCCTTGCAATTAATCAAATATAAATCCGCGCTCATCATAACTTATCTGGTTTAAAGTGCAATTTTCCCGTTTTATTTTTTACTTATTATTAATAATCTTTTTACTTAAACGGGCTTTATTTATTAAAAATACATTTTATAATGACAATCAATTCGCAGTTAATTCATTCAAAGGAACAATTATGAGCAATATCTTAGTATTAAAATCCAGCATTCTTGCCGAGCATTCACAAACCAACCAGCTTTCTGATTACCTACTCTCAAAATTACCCGACGCCAATGTAGTGGAACGCGATCTCGGTGCCAACCCGCTGCCGTATTTCGACGGTGTCGCCGCCAACGCACTACGCGGCGAGCCGAAAACCGAGCAGGATCAAGCGTTGCTGGCCTTATCCGACAGCTTGATCGCCGAACTCAAAAACGCTGATACCATTATTATTAACGCGCCGATGTATAACTTCAATATTCCGACGCAGTTAAAAAGCTATATCGATTTTATCGCCCGTCCGCGCGTTACGTTCCAATACGGCGCAAATGGTGCGGAAGGGTTGATTCACGGTAAAAAAGTGATTGTGTTGGCGGCATTCGGCGGTATTCACCAAGGACAGGCGACGGATTTCGTCACCCCGTATCTGAAAACCTTCCTGGCCTTTATCGGCATTACGGACGTTCAATTCGTTTATGCCGAAGCCATCGGTTTCGGCCCGGACGCCATCGCCAAAGCACAGGCTGGCGCTAAAGCCAAAATCGACAACATCGTCAAATCCCTGTAATACGGCTTTAGCTAATACCTCTTCAGGCGGCATCAGGCCGCCTGTTCCATTGCGCCTTAAGCGCATCGATTATTCACGTCATTATTCCGAATCCGTAGCGGATAGCAGATAACACTTGACAAAACAATAATGCACTAGTTTAATAGTGCAAGTTATCATTTGATGCAAGGAAGTTATTATGTCCGTTCCCTTTATTCATGTATTCAGTCAGCCGGTGGATTATCATAACGATCCCACCGCCGTGTTTGCCACCCTGTGCCAAGAGCAAAAAAACACCTTATTACTGGAATCTGCGGAAATCAGCAGTAAAAACAGTCTGAAAAGCCTGTTCCTGATTAATCCGGCGGTTAAAATTACCTGCCGCGGCCAACATGTCACATTTAACGCCTTAACCGCCAACGGCGAGGCGGTATTACCGCTGATTCAGAGCATGTTACAAGGTCGGGCTGCCGTATTTTCCCAATGTCACAGTCAACTGACCGTCGCCTTTCCGCCGCCCGATCCGAATCTTGATGAAGACAGTAAATTACAGGCCGCCACCGTGTTTGACGGATTGCGCTGTATCACCTCGCTCTATGCGCACAGCACCACGCCGGTATTGTTAGGCGGATTATTCGCCTATGATTTAGTGGCCAATTTTATCCCGATGCATGATATTGAGCTGCAAGACGACGGCCTAACTTGTCCGGACTATATATTCTATCTGGCGGAAAATCTGCTGATTTTCGATCACCAAGCGCAGACTTCCACCCTGCAAACCTTCTGTTTTCACGCCCGGCAGCAACCTCAGCTACAGCAAAGTGCGGTGGAAATTTGCCGCAAATTACAAAAAATTCAACCGCACTTAACGTTGCAGCACGGCGCAACGGAGGTACATACCAATCTTGACGACGATAAATTCAAAGCCATTATCAGCGCCCTGAAACGGCATATTAATATCGGCGATGTTTTCCAGATCGTGCCGTCGCGCCGTTTTTCCATCGATTGCCCAAATCCGCTGGCCGCCTACCGTCAGCTAAAACGCACCAATCCGAGTCCGTATATGGTGTATATGCAGGATGAGGATTTCACCCTGTTCTGTGCTTCACCGGAAAGCGCGCTGAAATATGCGGCGCCGACCCGCCAGTTGGAAATTTATCCGATTGCCGGCTCCCGCCCGCGCGGTTTTGATGCGCAGGGTCGGATCGATCCCGAACTGGACGCCCGTTTAGAACTGGAGCTGCGACTGGATAAAAAAGAACTGGCCGAGCATTTAATGCTGGTGGATCTGGCGCGCAACGATGTGGCGCGAGTGTGTCGCAGCGGTACCCGCCAGGTCAAAAATCTGATGCAGGTGGACCGCTACTCTCACATTATGCACCTGGTGTCCCGCGTGGTCGGCGAGCTGCGTCCCGAGCTTGACGCGCTGCACGCCTATCAGGCCTGTATGAATATGGGTACGCTGACCGGCGCGCCGAAAATCAAAGCGATGCAGTTAATCTACCGCTTCGAACGACAAAAACGTCACAGCTACGGCGGCGCGGTGGGCTATTTAGCCTCCGACGGCAATTTCGACACCTGTATCGTTATCCGCTCCGCTTTTGTGCAACACGGCGTGGCTTATATTCAGGCCGGTTGCGGCGAAGTGCTGGATTCCGATCCGCAGGCGGAAGCGGATGAAACCCGTCATAAAGCCAAAGCGGTGCTCAACGCGATTATTCAGACCAACCGACAGGCACAGCAACAAGGATAATTCATCATGGCAACGATTGTATTTTTAGATAATTTCGATTCCTTTACCTATAATCTGGTGGATCAATTCCGCGCGCTGGGTCATCAGGTGCAGGTTTACCGCAACGATTGCGATATTAAAGTGCTGGAACAAGCGGCGACCCGCCAATCCGATACCATTCTGGCGCTTTCGCCGGGGCCGGGCAATCCGAGTGAGGCGGGGATTTTGCTGCCGCTGATTAAAACGCTGAGCGGCAAAGTGCCGATGATCGGTATTTGTCTGGGCCATCAGGCGTTAATTGAAGCCTTCGGCGGCAAAGTGGTGCATGCCGGCGAAGTGATGCACGGTAAAGTCTCCGCGATCCGGCACGACGCACAGGCAATGTTCGCCGGTCTGGCCAATCCTATGCCGGTGGCGCGCTATCACTCGCTGATGGGAACCGAACTGCCGCAGGAATTGATTGCCAACGCCGAATATCAAGGTATTATTATGGCAATCCGCCACAAAACATTACCGATCTGCGGCTTTCAGTTTCATCCGGAAAGTATTCTGACCGTACAGGGCGCCAAACTGCTGGAAAATGCCGTTCACTGGCTGCTGACACGATAATATTGCCGCATATCAAACAACACGGACAACCCGACAGCCAAAAAGGACAAACCGATGATTATCGTTTACGGACTTAAACCGCAGCTGAATCCGCGCAAACAGCAATTAATGGCGATTATTTTTCACTGCCTGCAACTGGAATTAGGCATTCCGCCGCGCAAGCATGCCCTGCGCTTTATTGGTCTGGAGGCGGAAGACTATTTTTACCCCGAAGGGCGCAGCGAAGATTTCACCGTGATTGAAATCAACCTGATGCGGGGGCGTACGGAATTTACCAAAAAACGGCTGATTAAAATGCTGTTTTGTGAACTGGAGGACAAACTCGGCATTGCGCCGATTGACCTTGAAATCACCATTAAGGAACAACCGGCGCATTGCTGGGGATTCCGGGGCATGACCGGCGACGAAGCCGCCGATTTGACCTACAGTATTTATCGCTGAAAACCACCGCACTTTTATACCGACAAATATACCAACAAAAAGGAAAAGAATATGCAAACCGCTCAACTTCTCAGCCGACTGTTTGAGAAACACACCTTAAGCCAGTCGCAAACGGAAACCCTGTTTAATGCCATCATGCGCGGGGAATTAAGCAACGAACAGCTGGCCGGCGCCTTAATTGCGTTAAAATTACGCGGCGAAACGGCGGAAGAAATCAGCGGCGCCGTCAATGCGGCGCTCGCCAACGCCCGCCCCTTCCCGACTCCGCGCTACGCTTTCGCCGATATTGTCGGCACCGGCGGCGACGGCGCCAATACGATCAATATCTCCACCGCCGCCGCCATTGTTGCCGCCACCGACGGCATAAAAGTGGCGAAACACGGTAATCGCAGTGTTTCCAGCAAAACCGGCGCCAGCGATGTGCTCGGCGCGCTGGGGGTTAAAATCGATATGGATGCCGTCAGCGCACGCCAAGCCTTGGATGACATCAACCTCTGTTTTTTATGGGCGCAGCAATATCACCCCGGTTTTAAATATGCCGTGCCGGTGCGTCAGGCGCTGCAAACCCGCACCATCTTCAATATTCTGGGCCCGCTGTGCAATCCGGCACGACCAAAGCGCCAGCTGTTAGGCGTTTATTCAGCGGCGTTAATCCAGCCTTATGCGGAAACCGTCGCCCGCCTCGGTCATAAACACAGTATCGTGGTACACGGCGCCGGCTTAGACGAAGTCGCCATTCACGGCAAAACCGAGGTGGCGGAAATCCGCGACGGAAAAATCGAGCGTTATACCCTTTCCGCCTATGATTTCGGTTTTCAGCCGCAACCGCTGGATACCCTGCGCGGCGGCGATCCGACGGAAAATGCGGCGATTCTGACCGCACTTTTACAAGGGCGCGGCAAGGCGGAACATGTGCAGGCGGTGGCGATGAATACCGCCCTGCTGTTAAAATTGTTCGGGCACGACGATCTTAAATACAACGCCGAACGCATCGCCGATCTGATCGCAACCGGCAAAGCCTTCGACACATTGCGCAAATTAACCGCGTATTAATCCGATCCGAAATAAGGAGCCTATGATGTATAAACTGTATTTTTACGCCCCGTTATCGTCCTGGTCATTGCGCCCGTGGATATTGTTAAAAATGCTGAATATTCCTTTTGCGGAACAACAGATTCCCTATACGCAGGACAAAACCGAACTGAGCCGTCTGCTCGCCACCTTTTCGCCCACCGCCAAAGTGCCGGTGTTGCAGGACGGCGAACATTATATCTGGGACAGTCTGGCCATCGTCGAATACCTCGCCGAAAGCTATCCGCAGGTTTGGCCGGCCGATCCCGTTGCGCGAGCCTGGGCGCGCAGTGCCTGTGCGGAAATGCATTCCGGTTTCGAGCAGTTGCGCAGCCTCTGTTCTTACCAGCCGCTGAAACGTATCGAATTGGCAGAAATTCCGCCCGCACTTGAGGCGGACATTCAACGCATCAACCGATTATGGCAAGAAGGCCTGACCCGTTTCGGCGGCGATTATCTGGGCGGTCGGCAATTTACCGCCGTTGACGCCTTCTTCGTGCCGGTCGCGGGCAGAATCGAAACCTACGGTTTACAGCCTTATCTCGCCCCGCAGTCGTACGCCTATTTTCAACGCATCAGCGCATTGAGCGCGTTGCAGGAATGGTTAAATAAATAAGTGAATTCAGTATGATGACAATAAATCTGGACGATAAACCGACGATTTTGCAACAAATCGTACGCGACAAACTCCGTTGGCTGGAACAACAGCAGGCGGCGCTGCCGCTGACTCAATTTAAAGCGCAGATCAGCCCGTCCGAGCGCGATTTTTATGCTGCGCTGAGCAAAGGCACCCGTCAACGCCCGGCATTTATTCTGGAATGCAAAAAAGCCTCGCCGTCCAAGGGCTTAATCCGCGCGCAGTTTGATCCGGCGCAAATTGCGGCGGTCTATAAACATTACGCCTCGGTCATTTCCGTGTTAACCGACGAAGCATATTTTCAGGGCGATTTCGCTTACATCGAACAGGTGCGCCAAATCGCCCCACAGCCGGTACTGTGTAAAGATTTTATGCTCAGCGAATATCAGGTTTATCTGGCGCGTTATTATCAGGCGGATGCGATTTTATTAATGCTGTCGGTGCTGGATGATGACACTTATACCACCCTTGCGGCACTAGCGCATAAACTGGGAATGGGCGTGCTGACGGAGACCGCCAATCAGGCGGAACTAGAGCGCGCCATTGCGCTGGGCGCCAAAGCGATCGGCATCAACAACCGTAATCTGCACGATCTTTCCGTTAATATCCGGCGCACCCCGCCTTTGGCGGAACAAATCCCGACGGATCGTATTGTGGTCAGCGAATCGGGCATTTACCATCACCGTCAGGTACAGCAGTTAAAACCTTATGTGCACGCTTTTTTAATCGGCAGCAGTCTGATGGGCAGCGACGATCTGAACAATGCGGTGCGCGAGGTGATTTTCGGTGAAAACAAGGTGTGCGGCTTAACCCGTCCGCAGGATGTCGACGCGGTTTACGCCGCCGGTGCGCTGTATGGCGGGCTGATTTTTGCCGAAGGTTCTCCGCGTCAGTTGTCGTTGCGTCAGGCGCAGGAATTAGTGACGCGGGCGCCGCTGCGTTTTGTCGGCGTATTCCAAAACCAACCGATTGAATTTATTTGCAAAATCGCCGCACAACTGAATCTGTTTGCGGTACAGTTACACGGTGCTGAAACGGCGGAATTTATCACCGCACTGCGCGCCGAACTGCCGCCGGCCTGCCGAATCTGGAAAGCGGTATCGGTAGATAGCGCCGCCAAAAGTGCGGTGCAAATCGAGCGGATTTCCGCCGTGGATCGTTACCTGCTGGACAGCAAAAGCGGCAACCGGCAAGGCGGAACGGGCGTGGCTTTCGACTGGTCGCAAATTCCCGCCGAATGTAAGGAGCAGGTTATCCTCGCCGGCGGCATTAATGCGGATAATATCGCACAGGCGTTGCAGCAGCGATGCGCCGGTGTGGATCTTAACTCCGGCGTGGAAAGCGCGCCGGGCATTAAAGATCCGCATAAACTGGCGGCAGTGTTCAGTAAAATCTTAGATGATTAACCCGCCCTTTGAACCGGAGGCGGCTTTCGGCGCTTTCGGTTCGCCGCCTCGCGGACGGACATCAACCGAGTAATCCGTTCCGTTAATTGCCGGCAGGCGCACACCGAGCAACCGGCCTGAAATATACCATTTCGGGCAAGTCATTACCCGTTACATGCCCCGATGAACTCCGAATCATGACGATAGACAAGCAGAGCGCGCCGTCAATAACAGGATAATAAAAAAATCCGACATTTTTCTTAAAAAACCGCTACACTTTTATGTACTAGTGTAGTAGTATCTCAAGCATTCAACATCATCAGCATGAAGGAAGCCTTATGACAGACACACTTTTAGATCCCTACTTCGGCGAATTCGGCGGCATGTATGTGCCGGAAATTCTGGTGCCGGTGTTAAAACAGCTGGAACAAGCCTTCGTCGAAGCCAAAGACGACCCCGCCTTTCAGCAGGAATTTCAGGATTTACTGAAAAATTATGCCGGCCGGCCGACCGCACTGACCCTGTGCCGGAATCTGACCAAAGGGTCAAAAACCAAACTGTATTTAAAACGCGAAGATTTGCTGCATGGCGGCGCGCACAAAACCAATCAGGTGCTAGGGCAGATTCTGCTGGCCAAACGCATGGGCAAAACCCGCATTATCGCTGAAACCGGTGCCGGCCAGCACGGCGTTGCCACGGCGCTTGCCTGTGCGATGCTGAATATGCCGTGCAAAATTTATATGGGCGCGAAAGATGTGGAGCGCCAATCGCCGAATGTCTTTCGCATGCGCTTAATGGGCGCGGAGGTCGTGGCGGTGGAAAAAGGTTCCTGCTCACTGAAAGACGCCTGCTGTGAAGCGATGCGCGACTGGTCCGCCAATTATGAACACACTCATTATTTATTAGGCACCGCCGCCGGCCCGCATCCGTTTCCGACTATCGTGCGCGAATTCCAGAAGATGATCGGCGAAGAAACCAAACGGCAGATCCTGCAAAAAGAAGGACGTTTGCCGGATGCGGTTATTGCGGCGGTGGGCGGCGGTTCCAATGCTATCGGCATGTTCGCCGATTTTATCACGGAACGTTCCGTGCGCCTGATCGGGATCGAACCGGCGGGCAAAGGCATTGCGACCGGCGAACACGGCGCGCCGCTGCGGCACGGCACGGTCGGCATTTATTTCGGCATGAAATCACCGCTTATGCAAACCGCAGACGGGCAGATCGAGGAGTCTTACAGCATTTCCGCCGGGCTGGATTTCCCGTCCGTTGGTCCGCAGCACGCCTACCTGCATGCCACCGGCCGCGCAGAATATGAAAGCATTACCGATGATGAAGCGCTGGATGCCTTTCAGGCGCTGGCATTGCATGAGGGCATTATTCCGGCCTTGGAAAGCGCACACGCGTTGGCTTATGCCCTAAAACTGATTAAACAAAATCCGCAGCAGGAACAATTGCTGGTGGTGAACTTATCCGGTCGCGGCGATAAAGATATTTTCACCGTCGATAAAATCTTAACCGCAAGGGGGAAAATCTAATGTCTCGTTTCGATCACTTATTTGCACAATTAAGTGCGAAAAAGCAAGGCGCCTTCGTGCCTTTCGTGACCCTGTGCGATCCGGATTTCGACCGCTCTTTCGACATTATCTGCACGCTGGTGGATAACGGTGCCGACGCGCTGGAGCTGGGCTTTCCGTTTTCCGATCCGCTGCTGGACGGGCCGGTGATTCAGGCCGCCAATAACCGCGCGTTACAAGCCGGTTGCAGTACGGCGGAAAGTTTCCGTTTAGTGGAAAAAGTGCGGTCGAAATATCCGCAGATTCCGATCGGTCTGCTGCTGTGCGCCAATCTGATTTACGCGCAAACTCTGGACGTGTTTTATCAACGCTGTGCGCAAGCCGGCGTCGATGCCGTGCTGGTGGCGGATATTCCGCTGCTGGCGGCTCAACCGTATATTCAGGCAGCCCGCAAACACGGCATTCAGCCGGTGTTTATCTGCCCGCCGAACGCCGATGAAAAAACCGTGCAAGGTGTTGCCGCACACAGTGAAGGCTACACTTATCTGGTGTCGCGCGCAGGCGTCACCAGTGCGGAAGATCAAACCCATGCGGCCAATCTGGATAGCCTGATCGAACAACTGAAAACCCACGGCAGCCCGCCGATTCTACAAGGTTTCGGCATCGCTGCGCCGGCACAGGTTCGCGCGGCGCTGCAACTAGGCGCCGCCGGTGCGATTTCAGGTTCGGCAACGGTCAGCATCATTGAGCGCCATTTGCATGATCACGCCCAATGTCTGAGCGCACTAGCCGACTTCGTTAAAGCGATGAAAGCCGCCACCCGATAGACGTATTGAGCGCAGTTGTAAGCCCTAGCCGACGCTAGGGCTTTTTCGTTGTACCGCGCTGCGATTCGGGCTATACTGTGTAGCCGATATACAGGAGTACAATAATGAAAAAAATCGAGCAGCTTTTTGCCAACAATTACAGTTGGGCAACGCGCATGAAAGAAGAAAATTCCAATTATTTTAAACAACTGGCCGAACACCAAACCCCGAGTTATCTGTGGATCGGCTGCTCGGACAGTCGCGTGCCGGCGGAAAAACTGACCAATCTGGGGCCGGGCGAACTGTTTGTACACCGCAACGTGGCCAATCAGGTTATTCATACGGATTTAAACTGCCTTTCGGTGGTGCAATATGCGGTGGATGTACTGAATATCGAGCATATTATTATCTGCGGTCATACCAACTGCGGCGGTATTAAAGCCGCCATGGCGGAACAGGATCTGGGGCTGATTAACAACTGGCTGCTGCATATTCGCGATATTTGGTTTAAGCACAGCCATTTGCTCGGAAAACTGTCGCCGGAAAAACGCGCGGATATGCTGACTAAGCTGAATGTGGCGGAACAGGTGTATAATTTGGGCCGATCTTCCATCATCCAATCCGCTTGGCGTAACGGCAAAAAACTGTCGCTGCACGGCTGGGTGTACGATGTCAACGACGGTTTTCTCATCGATCAGGGCGTGATGGCGACCAGTCGTGAAAGCCTGGAAATTTCCTATCTGAACGCGATCTCCCGCTTATTAAAACTGGAAGAAGAAGACTTTTTAAAAAAGCCGCATCAGGAAACGGCACAAAAAACTACCGCACTTTAACTCATTAACCCTCCGCTTAAATAAGGATTTATCATGCAAAACAGTACGTTGTATCCGACCGTTTATGTGTTAGGCAACGGTCAGCTCGGGCGTATGCTGCGCTATGCCGGAGCGCCGTTAGACATTGACGTCCGCCCGCTGGCCTTTGACGCCGCGCCGTTTGAATTGCCTGCCGACAGTGTTATTACGGCGGAAATCGAACGTTGGGAAGCCACGCCGTTAACCGACATGCTGGCCGGCCACCCGCATTTTGTCAACCGCCCGGTGTTCGGTCGTCTGGCGGATAGACTAACCCAAAAAGCCCTGCTTGATGAGCTGGCGTTACCGACTTCTCCTTGGTGCCTGCTGGAAAGCCCGCAGCAATGGCCGCAAGTGTTCGCCCGTATCGGCGAAAAACTGGTGGTAAAACGGCGCACCGGCGGCTACGACGGGCGCGGTCAGTGGATTGTCAGCCGGGAAAATCAAGCGGATATCGACAGCGAACTGTTTAATCAGGTGATCGCCGAACAATTCATTCCTTTCGATTATGAAGTTTCGCTGGTGGGCGCGAGATTTAAAAACGGCGAGACCCGTTTTTACCCGCTGACTCACAATCTGCAACAAAACGGTATTTTACGTTACAGCGTGGCGGATACCTCATCGCCGCAGCACAGCCGGCTACAACAACAAGCGGAGCATATGCTGGCCAGCATTATGCATAAACTGGATTATATCGGCGTGATGGCAATGGAATGTTTCGTTATCGGCGAGCGTCTGTTAATCAACGAACTGGCGCCGCGCGTACATAACAGCGGACACTGGACTCAGCTCGGCTGTGCGATCAGCCAGTTCGAATTACACCTGCGCGCGTTGCTGGATTTACCGACACCGGCGCTGGAAACCGCCATGCCGAGCGTGATGGTGAATCTGATCGGCACGCCGCATAACGCCGCTTGGTTGAATACGCCGTTTTGTCAACTGCACTGGTACGGCAAAGCCGTGCGTCCGGGGCGCAAAGTCGGTCATCTCAATCTGGCGCACCCGGATAAAAAGGTGATCATCGCCCAGCTGGAAAAACTGCGCGGCGAACTGCCGCAGGATTATCAGTCCGGTCTGGATTGGGCCATTGAAAAATTACAATAATCCGCCGCTATGCGGTGCATTTTTAAAACAATCCGTAAAAAGCACCGATTTACCCCAAATAAGGGCTTGCCAATGCGAGCCTTTATCAGTATAAAAGAGTTCTCAAACACATCATTTCACTTATAAGGATCAATCACTATGTTCGAAAATATTCAGGCCGCACCGGCAGACCCGATTTTAGGTTTGGGCGAAGCATTCAAATCCGAAACCCGCACGAATAAAATCAACCTCGGTATCGGCGTTTACAAAGACGCTAAAGGCGTGACCCCGATTATGCAAGCGGTCAAAACGGCGGAACGGTGCCTGCTTGAAACCGAAAGCAGCAAAAATTATTTATCCATCGACGGCGTCGCCGATTTCAATGCGCGCACGCAGGTCTTATTATTCGGCGCAGGATCCGATATTATCGCGCAGCGCCGGGCGAAAACCGTACAGAGTCTGGGCGGCACCGGCGCATTACGCATCGCCGCCGAATTCATTAAACGCCAGACCAAAGCGCAAAACGTCTGGATCAGCAGCCCGACCTGGCCGAATCACAACGCCATTTTCAATGCGGTGGGCGTGACTATCCGTGAATACCGTTATTACGACGCCCAACGCAAAGCGCTGGATTGGGAGAACTTAATCGCTGATCTCAGCAATGCCGGCGAAGGCGATGTGGTTTTACTGCATGGCTGCTGTCACAATCCGACCGGAATCGATCCGACACCGGAACAATGGCGGCAACTGGCGGACATGTCGGTGCAAAACGGCTGGCTGCCGCTGTTTGACTTCGCCTATCAGGGATTGGCGAACGGTCTGGATGAAGACGCGCTCGGTCTGCGTACTTTCGCCGCCAACCACAAAGAACTGCTGATCGCCAGCTCCTATTCGAAAAATTTCGGCTTATACAATGAACGTGTCGGCGCATTCACCTTGGTTGCGGAAAACGAATCCGTCGCCGCCACCGCGCTCACCCAAGTAAAAAGTATTGTACGCACCCTGTATTCCAACCCGGCTTCCCATGGCGCGTCAACCGTCGCCTGCGTGCTGGCCGACCCCGAACTGACCCTCGAATGGACCGAAGAACTGGCGCAAATGCGTAACCGCATCAAACAGATGCGTAAATTGTTCGTACAGCTGCTGAAAGAATACGGCGCAGCGCAGGATTTCAGCTTTATTATTCAGCAAAACGGCATGTTCTCTTTCAGCGGCTTAACCCCGGCGCAAGTGGATCGCCTGAAAGACGAATTCGCCATTTACGCCGTACGCTCCGGTCGCATCAACGTGGCGGGCATCACCGAAGACAATATTCGTTATCTGTGCGAAAGCATCGTAAAAGTGCTTTGATTCTTCCTATCAGACAAGCCGGAATGACCCGTCCGGCTTGATAGTGTAATCAAAAGCTATCCGCATCAACACGGGTAGCTTTTTTATTTAAAATATCATTGCAATAAAACCGTTATTTCGTCCGACTTACATTCATTTTTGCGTAAAATGTCAGGCAAGAAGATACTTTGCATCGACAGATTAAAGAGTCTAATTCGATAAAAAATTTAATAAATAATGAAACTAGATAAATAAGTAAGCAAATTTATGCCGTTTTTTGTTTTTCTGAATAATTAATCCACGCAACCAGTGAAAGCATCACTGGTACTTCCACCAACACCCCAACGACGGTTGCTAACGCCGCTCCCGAATGTAAGCCAAAAAGTGAAATAGCCACGGCAACAGCTAATTCAAAGAAATTGCTTGTGCCGATCAAACAGGCAGGCGCGGAAATGTCTTTGGACAATTTTAGCCATTTAGCCAACACAAAACTCAATGCAAAAATACCATAAGTTTGCACCAAAAGCGGAATAGCGATAAGAACAATCACCAGCGGTTGTTTAATCAGTGTTTCGGCTTGAAATGCAAAGAGCAAGACAACGGTAAGTAATAAACCCAGCATGGAGAAAGGTTTGAATTTTGCCGTAAAAGCAGACACTGATTTTCCTGATTTTAACAAAACGGCGCGAGTAAACCAGCCTGCCATCAGGGGCAACACGACGTATAAAATGATACTGTAAATCAAGGTATCCCAAGGGATTTGAATATTGCTTACGCCAAGTAAAAAACCCGCTATCGGCGCAAAGGCGAAAATCATAATAATATCATTGAGCGAAACTTGCACCAGCGTATAATTCGGGTCGCCTTTCACCAACTGCGACCAAATAAAAACCATTGCGGTGCAAGGAGCTACACCGAGCAAAATCATGCCGGCAATGTATTCTTGTGCGGCTTGTGGATCAACCCAGCCGGCAAAAAAGACGCGAAAAAACAACCAGCCCATCAGTGCCATTGTGAAAGGTTTAACCAACCAGTTGATAACGACGGTAAGAATTAGTCCCTTTGGTTTTTGGCGAATATCTTTAATGGCAGACCAATCAATTTGAATCATCATCGGATAAATCATTAACCAAATTAACACCGCAACAGGCAAATTAATGTGCGCCACTTCCATTAGGGCAATTTGTTCAATCTGCGCGGGCATTATCACGCCCAATCCTACGCCGACCAAAATCGCCAATGCAACCCAAAGTGTTAAAAAACGTTCAAAAACACCCATTGTTTACCCCTGATTATTCGGCAAAATCATCTCGCCATCTTCTTTGCTAAATGGCTTACTTAATGGAACAGGCAAAATATCCAGCACCATTTCAGACGGACGACAAAGCCGTACGCCTTTTTCGGTTACGACAATCGGACGGTTGATTAAAATCGGATGCGATAACATTGCGGCAATAATAGTGTCATCGCTGACGGCTTCGTTATCCAGTTTACACGCTAAAAATTCAGCTACATTAGTGCGCAATAATTGACGTGGCGTAATGTTCATCTGCTTAATCAAACGGCGCAAAACAGCTTCATCAGGCGGATTATCTAAATAATAAATAATGGTAGGCTCAATACCAACAAAACGAAGCAATGCCAACACATTGCGAGATGTTCCACAGTTTGGGTTGTGATAGATAGTTACATTTTCCATGTTTATTTATTCCTTATTTCAAGAAGTATTGAAATGTTCAGACAAAAAAATTCAGTCGCAGCAAAATGCTGAACAATGCTCATCTTGTCCGTTTTGACAACAATTTTCGGTGAGAAAGCCTACCAATTTCATCATTAAATCCAAATTAGCGTAATAGCGAATAAACCGTCCTTCGTTTTGGCTCGTAATCAGCCCGGACTGGCTTAATATTTTAAGATGAAAAGATAATTTATTCGGTGCAAGGTTAAGCATTTTAGCTAAATCGCCTGCCACAATGCCTTGCCGTCCTTCTCGCATTAGGGTTTGAAAAATTGCTAACCGAATGGGTGATGACAAGCTTTCAAATAATTGACTTGCATATTCCGTATTCATATGCGGTGTATTGTAAGGGGAAAAATTTCTTATTTCAAGAATAATTGAAATAATTGAATGGCGAAACCTGCCGGAAAACTTATAACAGTATTTATTATTTTTTAGCGGTCAGTTCATGTACGGATTCGATCCTACAATTTAACAAGTATAAAATCATTACATAACATCACCAAATTTTAATACTCACCTAAAATCCGGAATGCCAGTTTATCTTTTTCGGCGAAAATTCTGACCGCTCTTTGCATAAATTCGGGGGCGATGTTGTCTTTATACAGAAAACGGCTGTTAACCGCGACGAATTCGGCGTCCAGATGCTGTACGTAAATTGAGCCGCTGCTGGTGTTAATCCCTGCCATGGCGCGTCCGCGCAGTTTACCGTAAATATGGATATTGCCATCCGCCGCCACTTCCGCGCCGGCATCGACGTTACCGTGAATAATCAAATCGCTGTTTTTGGCGTAAATCACCTGTTGCGCACTGACATCCTGTTCGATCACTTTGGTCGGCAAATAGCGCGGCTCCGGTAAAATGCCGGATACATCGTCGCTTTTGCCCAGCAGCGCAAAACCGGCGGTCAGAATCAGTTCTTTCTGTAAGCTATTCTGCCAGTCGGCGACACCGATAACCTGAATATTAAATTCCGCCAGCAAACTTTTCAGTGCGCTTAACTCAACCTTTTCCAGCATGGCGTTAAACTGCAAAATCACGTCGATATGCTGAAAAAATGACGGCGATTTTTTGCTTTTTTTGATCAGCGCGCGTTTTATCACGCTTAAGCTCGCACTGTTTAAGGTGAGGAAAATAGAGGAAAACTGTCCGGTTCGGAGTTCGACGATATCTTGCGCCATAAGTGATTCCAAGGTAAAAATAAAGTGGTTCGATCATAAAGAATTGCGTTAAAATCGGCAAACATTTTTTAGCAAAAAACAATTAACACCGACAGGGCAGATTCTATGTTATGCGCCATTTATAAAACCAAGAAAAAAGACGGTATGTATCTTTATGTCGAAAAACGGGATAAGTTTGATAAACTCCCGGACGCGTTACGCACGGCATTCGGCACGCCGATTTTTGTGATGCTGTTTAATCTGAACGGCGAAAAACCCTTAATCAACGCGGACAAGCAGACGGTATTAACGCAGATTAAACAACACGGTTTTTATCTGCAATACCCGAAACAGGAAGAAAATTTACTCCGGCAGCATAAAAATGCGCTGAAAAACCACCGCACTTAGTGGCGTTCAGCCGCACAAGGCGAGCGCCGCCCGCCTTGATTCGCGTATGCGTTATACCGCCTGCTTCGGTTGTTTGAACACCGTCACTTCCGGTGCGTCGCCGGCAAATTTTTCCACCTCAACAATGCAGGTATTCGGTGAATTGCCCTGCGCCAGTTTTGAAGTGCCTTCATCACGGGTCAACACGTTCGGGCAACCGTTTTTACACAACGGTTTTTCCGTCTGACCGAGATCGGCCGGATCATACCAGGCGCCCTCATGCAGGGCGACGGTGCCTTTTATTATACCGTCGGTAACGACCGCACCGGCCAGCACCTGCCCGCGGCGGTTAAAGATCCGCACGATATCGCCGTCGGCAATGTCGCGCGCGGCGGCATCGTCACGATGGATCAACACCGGTTCACGATCATTGACCGCATATTTTTTGCGCAGCGAGGTATGCGCCAGCTGACTGTGCAGGCGATAATACGGGTGCGGCGTCACTAACGCCAGCGGTGCTTCCGGCGTGGCGTTGCCGGCGAATTCCTCCGGCTCCATCCAGCTAGCATGGCCTTTGCAGTCGTCATAGTTCATGTTCGCCACCACATCGGAATAAAGTTCGATTTTCCCGGACGGCGTTCCCAACGGGTTAAGCAGCGGATCTTGGCGGAATTCTTCGTAACGCACCCATTTGCGGGCTTTTTCGCCGGCGTTAAAGGTGAGCGGTTTATTTTCCTGCCAGAATTTTTCAAACTTCGGCATCAGCACACGGTTTTTACGCGCTGCATCAAAGGCGGTTTGATAAAATTCCTGCAACCACTGCATTTCGTTTTTATTTTCCGTAAACAGCTCCCCTGCTCCGGCGCGTTTCGCCAGCTCGGCGAAAATATCATAATCGCTTTTCGCTTCAAACTGCGGTTCCACAACCTGTTTCATCGGATAAATATTGATCATCGAATAATCGCCGGACATGGTTAAATCATTACGCTCATAACTGGTGGTCACCGGCAGCACAATATCCGCCATTCGGGCGGTCGGCGTCCAGTTGACCTCGTTGACAATAACGGTCTCCGGCCGGTGAAACGCTTTGACCAAAGTATTGGTATCCTGATGATGCACAAACGGATTGCCGCCCGCCCAGTAAACCAGTTTAATATCGGGATAGGTGATCTCACCGCCGTTATACTGAATCGTTTTACCCGGATTTAATAATGCGTCCGCCACGCGCGCCACCGGAAACGCCACTTTAGCCGTTTCCGTCAGCCAGCTTTTTTCACCGCTCTGCGCGGCGGAATTGGCACTGATAGAACCGAGGATCCCGCCGGTTGCGGTCGGCACGCCGCCGTTGGCATAATGATAGCTGAAACCAAAGCCGCCGCCCGGCAAGCCTATTTGACCAAGCATTGAGGCCAGCGTCACCAGCATCCAGTGCGCCTGTTCTCCATGACGTTGACGCTGCATGCCCCAGCCGCCCATGATCATCGTCCGTTTGGCGCTAAAATCGGCGGCCAGTGCTTTAATCACCTCAACCGGTAAGCCGCACAGCTTGCTCGCCCATTCCGCATCTTTCGCCTGTCCGTCGGTTTTACCCAATAAATAGGCTTCGAATTTATCGTAACCGGTGGTGTATTTTTTCAAAAACGCTTTATCGTGCTTGTCTTCGCTCACCAGCGTATGGGCGATCCCCAACATCAGCGGCACGTCGGTTGCGGTATGAATCGGCAGCCATTCCGCCTCTAAAAATTCACAACTTTCACTGCGCACCGGATCGATACAAATTACCCGTTTACCGCTTGCTTTCAGTTTTTTGCAATATTCAATGCCCTGCTGATCCGTCGATGTCCAGGAAATACGCAGCGTGGTCAGCGGATTCGCGCCCCACAGCACCACGATGTCGGCATGTTCCAGCACGCTTTCCCAGCTGGTTTGCTGTTCATACACTTCAATCGTGCCCAACACATGCGGCATGATCACCTGTGCCGCACCGGTGGAATAATCTCCTTTGGAGCCGACAAAACCGCCGGTCACATTCAGATAGCGGTGTAGCAAGGTGCGTGCCGCATGTAAGGCACCGGCGCTGTACCAACCGTAGGATCCGGCATAAATCGCCGTCGGGCCGTAATTATCCCGCACTCGTTTCATCTCGCCGGCGACCAGCTCAAAGGCTTTGTCCCAAGAGACTCTGACCCATTCGTCATGCCCGCGCAGCGTGGTATTTTTGTTGCCCTCCAGATAGCCTTTACGCACCATCGGGTATTTCACACGGGTATCGCTGTACAACTGTTCCGCCACCACGCTTTGCAGTTCGTTTTCCAGCGGTGCGACAATGGCCGGGCCGGATTTCACCGCTTTTCCGTTTTCCACCACTACGCCCAGCGGCCCCCAGTGAGCGGCGGTTACCACGGTTTTTTGCTCGGCCGCCGTCGCCTGCGGCGATACCAATGTGCCGGCAAGCCCTGCGCCGAAAGAGGTTGCGGCAACGCCAAGGGACGAATTTTTCAGAAAATCACGGCGGCTGACATTAATTTTGTCTTGTTTTTTCATGTTAACCCTCATTGATAAATCGATCACAACGGGTATTTGGCAAAAGAGAAGAGGAAAGATATCGCTTTCCGCGCGTTGTACATCAGTGCGCGCCTTTCGCAAATACGTTTGTGAAAGTTAAATAACGACACCTTTCTAAGTGGAGTGGCGTGTTCATTTCTAAGCACACCATGTGCAATCAAGTTGCAGGCATTGCGACCCTATCTTTCGACTTAGGTACACAAGCTCGGAGTCGGATTGTAAACCTCTCTTGGTCAGAGAAGCGCAGACAACGGCGCTCGGGCGCCGTCATCAAATTTTGCCGAAATTAACGGGGATCGGCCGCCATGTCTTTGCCATTGCGCTGCAAATAAATCGTCAGCGTACGCACTTCTTCGGCGGACATGGAGGTTCGATCTTTCATGGAATTGACCACGCCAATCCACTGATTCGCCGTATAATGATCGGCGCTGATTGCGGCGTGACAACCGCTGCAATAAGTTTCGTTCAGATTCTTGCCGAACTGATTAAGTGCGGTCAGATTTGCCGTCGTTTTTGCCTGCGGCAGTCGAACCTGAAAACGGATTTGCTTCCAGTCGGAAGCGGTCACATCATCATACACCGTGCGGACGACATTCACTTTATTTTGCGTATCATCATCCAGCAGGGCGACCATTATGCGTTTGCCTAAATCGGCGTACACCACGCTTTCTGCACCGCTTTGCTGCCAGCCCGATACCGTTGCCGTCAGTTTCTCTCCGTCGGCTTTCCAGTCGGTCAGTTCGGCATACGGCATCAACCGCACTTCTCCGCCGCCCGCCAGTTCGGCGTCCGACATCATTAACGCATACAGGGTTTTATCGTCCGTGCCAAATTCCGCACCGTGTTTCGCCAGCTCACCGGCCGCCGCCGCATTGTCGGCCGCCATATCCGGCATAAAATGTACCAGCCCTTTATGACAATCAATACAGGTCTGATCCGTCTGTGTCGCCAGTTTGTGCATTTTTTGTGCCGCTTCCGTTTGTTCCGACAAAATCATCGCATCGACCGTATGACAGCTTTTACAGGTGGCGGAGTCGGTTGCTTGCATTTGCGTCCACACCGTTTGCGCCATCGCGGCGCGGTGTTGTTCAAAATCCTCCTGCGTGCGGATTTTGCCCGTCCATTCATACCACACATCTTTCACCGCCAGCAGTTTGGCTTTAACATAATGCCAGCCTTGCGACGGTACATGACAATCGGCACATTGCGCCCGAATGCCCTTTCGATTGGAAAAATGCACGCTGCCTTCCCATTCTTGCTGCGGATAACTCATCGAATGGCAGCTGACGCAAAATTCCGTCGCGCTGGTCGCCTTCATCACATATTGCGTACCGCCCAGTACCGCCACGCCAAGCAACATGAATGCCAGCCCGCCGAAGATGATTTTTTTATTCCGTTTTTTTGCCATAGCCCCCACTCCGCAAAAATTCTCATTCATCCTTTAATGCAGGCGTCTATCATAAAGGCTTTCATTCGAGACCATGTTGATATAAATCAAAGGGTTCGGGAAAAAATCCCTGTCCGCCCGTGCCGAAAACGGCATAAACAGACCGCAATTCAACAGGTTAAAATGGCTCCCGACATTTGGTGCATTTTATGAAAACCGGATAATCAAGTATAATAGGACGTCAAGAGTTACCACGCATTTTAACGAGTTTACTAATATGAAAATAATGTCTTTTAATATCAACGGATTAAGAGCGAGACCTCATCAGCTTGAGGCGATTATCGAACAATACCGGCCCGATGTGCTGGGATTGCAGGAAATTAAAGTCGCCGACGAAGATTTCCCGCATAATCTGGTCGAACATCTGGGCTATCATGTTTATTATCACGGCCAGAAAGGCCATTACGGCGTCGCACTGCTGCTGAAACAGGCGCCGCAAGCGGTGCGCAAAGGCTTTCCGACCGATGATCAGGATGCCCAAAGACGCATTATTATGACCGATCTGGATACCCCTTTCGGTCTGCTCACCGTGATTAACGGCTATTTTCCGCAAGGAGAAAGCCGCAGCCATGCCGTTAAATTTCCGGCGAAAGCAAAATTTTACGCCGATCTGCAGCATTATCTGGAAGACCATCACGACAAAAACAATCCGGTCATCATTATGGGCGATATGAATATCAGCCCGACGGATTTGGATATCGGTATCGGCGAAGAAAACCGTAAACGCTGGCTGCGCACCGGGAAATGCTCTTTCCTGCCGGAAGAACGGGAATGGATTCACCGCTTGTATGACTACGGGCTAGTAGATACTTTCCGTTATTTGAATCCGACGGTCAGCGATAAATTCTCGTGGTTTGATTATCGCTCCAAAGGATTTAATGATAACCGCGGGCTGCGTATCGATCACATTCTTGCCGACAACGCTCTGGCGCGTCATTGTGTGGACAGCGGGATCGCACTGGATATCCGCGCCATGGATAAACCGTCCGATCATGCGCCGATCTGGGCGGAATTCAAATAAGAGGTCAGGACATGGAAATCACCCAGAACTGGCAAAATTACCGTTCGATGGTCAATGATAAGCTCGCTGTTTTTTCGGTCAATCTGGGCTTGGTTGAACAATATACCGCCGTGGAGGGAAAATACACGAAAATCCTACAGTTTTCCTTGCCCTACCAAGGTGATGAAAACGGCTTGCCACGACCGGAAGAATACCAGTCTGTGCTCAGTGAAATCGTTAAAGTATCCGCGCTGCTGTGTACGCTGCCCGAGGTACTTTACGCCGGCTATATCATTTCGGCGCAACGGGCGACATTACATTTTTATTGTCATCAGACTGCACCGTTATGTGCGGTATTACAGCAATTTCCGGCGATAACGGACATCAATGAACAACATGATCCGTTGTGGGATATTTACTTCGATTTTCTGCTGCCCTCGCCGCTGGAAATGAAAATCAACGCCACGGAAGAAGTGCTGGACATGCTGGTGCACAGCGGCCGCAATCTGGAAGACAACTATCTGATCGAACACAGCTTCCATTTTCCGCGCGAAGAAGATATGTACCGTTTTTTAGACTATATCACCAGCAATGACATCGCCTTTACCACGCTGAAGCATACCAACATGCCAATCACGCTGGATGAAGAGGAAAACGTCTATCTGGTAAAACTGGAGCAGGAACTGACGCTCAACAACGGCGACATTTTTGCTTATGTGGAAAAATTCGAACATCTCGCCCTGCAATTTGCCGGCGAGTATATCGGCTGGGAAAGTCAGGATGTAGCGCTGGATAAAAACCGGCTGAATTAATGGGTCAAATCCGCCCGAAACAAAAAACCTCTTTCGTCGCAAAGAGGTTTTTTATGTTTTTACTCTTAAAAAATAGATGATGCCAAGGTAATAATCACCGCCAAAGCTAACACTACCGTCAGCATGGCATACCCGAATGTGCCCATAATCACTCTCCTGAAATTTGACTAAAGTGGTCGGGATTATACCAACAGGCCTGATAAAAAGAAATAACTTTCCCTTTTTAGTTAAAATCTGTGATATTACGCAAATTTTTACGGTTACGCTATTAACCTGTTCCGCCTCAGTCTTTATAATAGCCGGCAAATTTTACGGAGGCTATTATGGCAACAATTAAAGATGTGGCGAAAACCGCCGGCGTCTCAACCACAACCGTTTCCCATGTAATCAATAAAACGCGCTTTGTGGCGCCGGAAACCGAGAAACTGGTGTTACAGGCAATTCAGGAGTTAAATTATTCCCCAAGTGCGGTCGCCCGCAGCTTAAAAGTGAACACCACAAAATCCATCGGGATGATCGTCACCACCAGCGAAGCCCCTTATTTCGCCGAAATTATTCATGCCGTGGAGGAACATTGTTACCGTCAGGGTTATTCGCTGTTTTTATGCAATACCCAGAATAATCCGGAAAAAATTAAAAACCACCTTGAAATGCTGGCCAAAAAACGGGTGGACGGTTTATTGGTGATGTGTTCGGAATATGCGCAGGATTCGCTGGATCTGCTCAGCAACCTGACCGATCTGCCGATGGTGGTGATGGATTGGGGCCCGAGTAATCCGCATACGGATATTATTCAGGATAACAGTTTCGACGGCGGTTATATCGCCACTAAATATCTGATCGATAACGGACACCGGAAAATCGGCATTATCGCCGGCGAACTGATTAAAACCACCGCCAGAACCCGCTATGAAGGGTTTGTCAAAGCCATGCGGGAAGCCGGCCTTGCAATTAATCCCGATTGGGTGATGGAAGGTTTTTTCGAACCGGAAGACGGTTACGAATGTATGAATAAAATCCTCGCCCAGGAGCGCTTACCGACCGCAGTGTTCTGCTGTAATGATGTGATGGCGCTGGGCGCAATTTCCGCAATCGGCGAAAAAGGGCTGCGCGTTCCGGATGATATTTCGATTATCGGCTATGACAATATTCACGCCTCGCGTTTCTATGCACCGCCGCTGACCACAATCCATCAATCGAAATCCCGCCTCGGCGCGCAGGCGGTCAATCTGCTGTTCCGCCGGATTAGCGATAAATCCGAACGGCACGATATTATCGAATTATATCCGGAACTGGTGATCCGCAAATCGGTAAAGAAAATCGCCTCAACCCCGGAATAACGGTGTTCGCCGACCTATTCCGTTGAACCTTCTCATCGGCTGTTCCGACCACCGGCATTATGCGTCGCCCAATCTGCGGGCGGCGGTGACGACCGCAGCATAATGCCAAAAAAACCGTTAAAAAAACCACCGCACTTTTGCCCGTCCGGCGCACGGAAAGACAAATCCTATTTTTTAACAAACGCTTAACTTTAATAAAAATAATCTAATTAAATTATGGTTTGATTAATTAAAACATACAAAAATAACTTTTTATTTATTTTTTAATATTTTAAATTAATTCTATTTGACCTTTCCTGTGTTTTTCGTTATACCTATGGCCAATACCTAAAACTTACTAGTGACCAAAGAGGCTATTATGATCCAACAATACTCTACGATGCGTAACAATATCAATATGCTGGGGCATTTTCTGGGCGAAACGATCAGCGATGCTCAAGGCAGCGATATTCTGGATTTGATCGAAAATATCCGCGTGCTGTCGCGCAATTCCCGCAGCGGTGATGAAAAAGCCCGCCGCCAATTACTGGATACGCTGGCAACCATTTCCAACGACAATATTATCCCTGTTGCGCGCGCATTCAATCATTTCCTCAACCTCACCAATATTGCCGAACAATATCAAACCATATCCCGCCGGCATATTGATCAGGAATCCTCCGATCGCTCTTTGGAAGCCTTATTCAAACGCTTGAAACAGCAAAATGTGGCCAAAGAAAAGGTACTTGCCACCGTGGAAAAACTGCTGATCGAACTGGTGCTGACCGCACACCCGACGGAAGTGACCCGCCGTTCGCTGGGGCATAAACACATTGAAATCAACCGCTGTTTAAGCCGCCTGGAACATGACGATTTAACCGAAGCGGAAAGCACCAAACTGAAACGCCGCCTCATGCAGCTGATTGCGCTGGCATGGCACACCAATGAAATCCGTACTCAGCGCCCGACCCCGGTGGATGAAGCCAAAGGCGGCATGGCGGTGATCGAAAACAGTCTGTGGAAAGCGGTGCCGGAATTTTGCCGTCAGCTCAATTTTCATTTAGAAAAAAATTTCGGCGTGCAGCATCCGGTCGGGCTTGCGCCGGTGCGTTTCTCATCTTGGATGGGCGGCGACCGTGACGGCAACCCGTTTGTAACCGCCCAAACCACCCGTCGCGTACTGGCCATGAACCGCTGGAAAGCGGCGGAACTGTTTCTGGAAGATATTAAAGCGCTTGCCGACGAACTTTCCGTGGTGCAATGCACAGCGGAATTTCGCGCCAAATACGGCGATCACCGGGAACCTTATCGCGTCGTAGTCAAAGATCTGCGGGCAAAATTAATTAAAACCGTGGCCTACTACGGCTACATTCTGGAAGACAAACCGCTGACTATCGATAAAAGCGAAATTCTGACCGACGATAATCAATTATGGGAGCCGCTGTACGATTGTTACCAATCCTTACACCAGTGCGGCATGCGGATTATCGCAAACGGCGCGCTGCTTGACTGTCTGCGCCGCATTCGCTGTTTCGGGCTGGCGTTATCCCGTCTGGATATCCGTCAGGAAAGCACCCGCCATGCCGACGCCATTGCCGAGATCACCCGTTATATCGGGTTGGGCGATTACGCACAATGGACGGAAGACGACAAACAAGCCTTTTTAATTCGGGAATTAAGCTCCCGCCGTCCGTTGGTACCGCGTAATTGGCAACCTTCGGCAGAAACGCAGGAAGTGCTGGATACCTGCAAGGTCATTGCCGAACAGCCGGAAGGCGTGATTTCCTGCTATATCATCTCCATGGCACGCACGGCCTCCGATGTCTTGGCGGTGCATTTATTGTTAAAAGAGGCCGGTGTACCTTATCATCTGCCGGTGGTGCCGTTATTCGAAACCTTAGACGACCTTGACGCCAGCGAAGAGGTGATGACCCAGCTATTTAACGTAGGTTGGTATCGCGGCGTGATCAATAATAAACAAATGGTGATGATCGGCTATTCCGACAGCGCCAAAGACGCCGGCATGATGGCGGCCTCCTGGGCGCAATACCGCGCGCAGGAACAACTGGTCAATCTGTGCGAAAAACTGGGTATTGAGCTGACCTTGTTCCATGGCCGCGGCGGGACTATCGGTCGCGGCGGTGCGCCGGCTCATGCGGCGTTGTTATCGCAGCCGCCGCGTTCACTGAAAAACGGCTTGCGCGTCACAGAACAAGGCGAAATGATCCGTTTTAAACTCGGTTTGCCGGCCGTCGCCGTCGCCAGTCTGGATCTGTATGCCAGCGCAATTCTGGAAGCCAATCTGTTGCCGCCGCCGGAACCGAAAGACAGCTGGCGTGCCGTGATGGAAGAACTGTCCGCCTCGTCCTGTGACATTTATCGCGCGGTGGTACGCGGCGATAAAGATTTTGTGCCGTATTTCCGTTCCGCCACGCCGGAACAGGAACTGTCCAAACTGCCGTTAGGTTCGCGCCCGGCAAAACGCAATCCGAACGGCGGAGTGGAAAGTCTGCGCGCGATCCCTTGGATCTTCGCCTGGATGCAAAACCGCTTAATGCTGCCGGCCTGGCTGGGCGCGGGCGCTTCCGTGCGGTTAGCCATTGAAAACGGCAAACGCGACGTTATTGAAGAAATGTGTAAACAATGGCCGTTCTTCTCCACCCGTATCGGCATGCTGGAAATGGTATTCAGCAAAACCGACAGCTGGCTGTCCGAACATTACGATCAGCATCTGGTGAAAAAAGAACTCTGGTATCTGGGACAATCGTTGCGCGAACAGTTAAAACAGGATATCAAAACAATCTTATCCTTATCGCACGAAGATCAACTGATGTCCGATCTGCCTTGGGTCGCCGAATCCATCGCATTGCGTAACGTTTATACCGATCCGCTGAATCTGCTGCAAGTGGAATTACTGCGCCGGTTACGGGAAAATCCGCAAAACCCGAATCCGGATGTGGAACAGGCGCTGATGATCACCATCACCGGCATTGCCGCCGGCATGCGCAATACCGGCTAGAGCCGGTGTCGACCGCGCTGAAAAGTGCGGTCGATTTCAGCGATGTTTTCAACATCACCGCTTCAGTACAAGAACCGGCGTCCATATCGGCCCGGTTCTTTTTATTGCGTTATCGGCGCTTGATGATGCCGTAACGGCGCTTTCCATTTGCCGCGAACCGGCGGTTTTGCCGGGTTGGATAAAATCTGACTATTTCGCTCGAACATTCCCTTGTTTTTCTTGTCTTAGAGCATACATTGTATAAACAATGATGATAATTTAATGGAGAAACAACGTGAAAAAGAAACATTTTCTATTAACCGGCATTGCGCTCGGATTGAGCGTATTAACCACCTCCGTGGCCACTCAGGCTGCTTTTCCGGCATTTGTTGAAGGGCAACAGAGCGCAAGCCTTGCGCCGATGCTGGAAAAAGTCCTGCCTTCCGTCATATCCATTGCGGTGGAAGGAAAACAAAAATCCACTTTGCAAAATAACGACATTCCCGAAGAATTCAAATTTTTCTTCGGCCCGGATGTCTTCGGCGGTAATTCGCCGCGGAATTTCAAAGGTCTGGGTTCCGGCGTGATTATCAATGCCGAAAAAGGTTATGCGTTAACCAATAATCATGTGATCGATCAGGCCGATAAAATTACCGTCAAACTGGAAGACGGGCGAGAATTCAAAGCCAAAGTGGTCGGCAAAGACGAAATGTCGGATATTGCCCTGATCCAGCTGGAAAATCCGAAAAATCTTACCGAAATTAAAATCGCCGATTCGGACAAACTGCGGGTCGGTGATTTTACCGTGGCAATCGGTAATCCGTTCGGATTAGGTCAAACCGTGACCTCCGGCATTATTTCCGCGCTGGGGCGTTCCACCGGTTCCGACAGCGGGACTTATGAAAACTATATTCAGACCGATGCGGCGGTCAACCGCGGTAACTCCGGCGGCCCGTTAATTAATCTGAACGGTGAGCTTATCGGGATCAACACCGCCATTATTTCCCCGAGCGGCGGTAATGCCGGTATCGCCTTTGCCATTCCGAGCAATATGGCCGACAGTCTGGTCAAACAGATTCTGGAATTCGGCGAAGTGCGGCGCGGGCTGCTGGGAATTCGCGGCGGCGAGCTGAATACGGATCTGGCCAAAGCCTTTAATGTTGACGCTCAGCAAGGCGCCTTCGTCAGCGAAGTGTTACCGAATTCCGCCGCGGAAAAAGCGGGGATCAAAGCCGGTGATGTGATTACCGCCATCAACGGTCAAAAACTGGCCAGTTTTGCCGAGTTAAGAGCCAAAATCGCCACCAGCGGTGCCGGCAAAGCCATCGAACTGACTTATTTACGCGACGGTAAATCGCACAATACCAAAGTCACCCTGCAATCCGATGATCAAAGTCAGGCTAACGCAAGCGGTATTTTACCGGCATTGGACGGCGCGGATTTGGCCAATTACAACGAAAAAGGGCTGCAAGGCGTATCCATCACCGGGGTGAAACCGAGATCTCTGGCGGAACAGCGCGGTCTGAAAGCCGGCGATATTATTATCGGCGTCAACCGCCAGCCGGTGGAAAATCTGGGACAGCTGCGTAAAATTCTGGACAGCAAACCGTCTGCGGTGGCGCTGAATATTCTGCGCGGCGATTCGAATTTCTATCTGCTGGTGCAATAAATCCTGCGAGTGATAAACATCAAGGGGCGAAAACAATGTTCGCCCCTTTTTACATTTGATTAATTCGACCCATTCAGCATAAAGCGTTCCCGCAGTTCATGCAGTTGATCGCGCAATGCGGCGGCTTTTTCAAATTCCAGATCCTGTGCGTATTTATACATTTGCTGCTCCAGTTTTTTAATTTGTTGCTGATAGTCTTTCGGATTTTTCGGCGCCGGATAAAGTGCGGTCGGTTCTGCGGCTTTTTGTAAGCGCTGTTTATGTTTGGCTTTATTGGCGGCACCCTGCCCGACATCCAGCAATTCGCCCACTTTTTTATTCAATCCCTGCGGGATAATGCCATGTTCCTCATTGTACTTCATCTGTTTTTCACGCCGGCGATGGGTCTCGGTAATGGCTTTTTCCATGGATTTCGTCATACTGTCCGCATACAGAATCGCTTTGCCTTTCAGGTTTCGCGCCGCCCGCCCGATAGTCTGAATAAGCGATCGCTCCGAACGCAGAAAACCTTCCTTATCGGCATCCAGGATCGCCACTAAAGACACTTCCGGAATATCCAGCCCTTCGCGCAGCAAATTGATGCCCACCAACACGTCAAACTCACCCAAACGTAAATCGCGGATAATTTCCACCCGCTCTACGGTATCGATATCCGAATGCAGGTAACGCACCCGCACGCCATGTTCTTCCAGATAATCGGTCAGATCTTCCGCCATGCGTTTGGTTAAGGTGGTGACTAACACCCGCTCGTTGCGATCCGCCCGCAGACGGGCTTCCGATAACAGATCATCCACCTGAATGGAAACCGGTCGGATTTCAATCTCAGGATCAAGCAAACCGGTCGGGCGCACCACCTGATCGATAATCTCAGCACCGGATTTTTCCAGCTCGTAAGGCCCCGGCGTCGCCGAAACATAAATGGTCTGCGGCGCCAGTCGTTCGAATTCTTCAAACCGCAGCGGGCGGTTATCTAACGCGGACGGCAGGCGAAAACCATATTCCACCAAGGTTTCTTTGCGGGAGCGGTCGCCGCGGTACATTCCGCCGATCTGCGGCACCGTCACATGGGATTCGTCGATAATCAGCAAACCGTCCGACGGCACATAATCAAACAGCGTCGGCGGCGGTTCGCCCTCATTGCGGCCGGATAAATAGCGGGAATAATTTTCAATGCCCGAACAATAGCCGAGTTCGTTCATCATTTCGATATCAAATTGAGTACGCTGGGTCAACCGCTGTTCTTCCAGCAACTTATTGTTCGCCAGCAATACCTCGCGCCGTTGCGCCAGTTCCTGCTTGATCTTTTCAATGGCGTCCAGAATGCGTTCGCGCGGCGTCACATAGTGAGTTTTCGGATATACCGTAAAACGCGGAACGGCGCCGAAGCCCGTGCCGGTCAGCGGATCAAACAGACTTAGCCGCTCAATCTCATTATCAAATAACTCGATGCGCACCGCCCGATCATCCGATTCGGCCGGAAAAATATCGATAATTTCGCCGCGTACCCGAAAGGTGCCGCGCTGAAACGCCTGATCATTACGGGTATATTGCAGCTCCGCCAGCCGTGCCAGAATCTGACGCTGGTCAATAATCGCACCGGTTTGCAAATGCAACATCATCTTCAGATAGCTGTCGGGATCCCCCAAGCCGTAAATTGCCGACACCGACGCCACCACAATGGTATCGCGGCGTTCCAGAAAAGATTTGGTGGCGGATAAGCGCATCTGTTCGATTTGGTCATTGATCGACGCATCTTTCTCAATAAACGTATCGCTGCTCGGCACATAGGCTTCCGGCTGATAATAATCATAATAGGACACAAAATATTCCACCGCATTTTCCGGGAAAAAGGCTTTCATTTCCGCATACAGCTGCGCGGCGAGGGTTTTATTCGGCGCCAGTAACATCGCCGGACGGTTTAAACGGGCGATCACATTGGCGATGGTAAAGGTTTTGCCCGAACCGGTCACCCCCAGCAGGGTTTGATGCGCCAGCCCGTCATTAAGATTTTCGATTAATTTTTCGATTGCCTGAGGCTGATCGCCGGAGGGCGAAAAATCCGAATGCAGAATAAAAGGTTTGGTATTGATTTTGTTATTCATCACGGGTCATTCCAAAATAAAGTGCGGTCAATTTTAACACATTTTTCCCCCCGGTCGGCAAGTAAAAATTTAAGTTTTACACAGACTTATATTTGTCAAGTTTCAAACCTCGCAAAATCTGAAAATTTTTTAAAAATTTTGCTGGAATTTTTATAACATATTGAAAACTATAAAAAAGCTATTTTGCAACCAATTTCAATCTGACAGCGCAACATGCTAGTTTTTATCAGGGATCGGCGCATTTTTAAAATAATAATTAACAGAGTTATCCACAGGCACTGTGGATATAAAAAAACGCCGTAATAATGCAACTTTTTTTAAGTTTAGCGGTTGACAAGGTGGCGTGAGATCATTATCATGCAGCACTTATTCCTTGTGATACAGATTTATTCCTCCTTAGTTCAGTCGGTAGAACGGCGGACTGTTAATCCGTATGTCGCTGGTTCAAGTCCAGCAGGAGGAGCCATTTTTCTTTTGGTCGGTTTTTATTTGTCTCCTTTTATAAAAACTTATTTCCCCAAAAGACTTTAAGCCCATATCCTCCTTATGGGCTTTTATTTTTTTATTGTAAAAATTTTCCCGCTTCCCTTATACTTTCCCCCTCTTACCAAATGAATAAGGTTTATTATGTTTTTTCCTGTTTTCGCGCTACTGGCCGGATTAATCATCCTCGTTTGGAGTGCCGAGCGTTTTATTGAAGGTGCGGCCTCGTTCGCCGGCCATTTGGGTATGCCGCCGCTGTTAATCGGCATCGTGGTGATCGGCTTCGGCACTTCCGCGCCGGAAATGATTGTCTCGGCCCTATCCGCCCTCAACCACAGCCCCGGTATTGCGCTGGGTAACGCATACGGCTCCAATATTACCAATATTGCCTTGATTCTCGGTTTAACCGCCCTGATAAAACCGATTATGGTGAATCCCTCGGTGCTGAAAAAAGAGCTGCCGATACTGGCGCTGGTGACATTGCTTTCCGCATTGTTGATTAACGATGCCACCATATCCCGTCTTGATGCGCTCATACTATTGCTGGTTTTTGTTGCTTATATGCTGTGGACGATTCGACGGGAAATGCGCTCGAAAAAGCGCGCGCATAGCCTAAGCGAAGTACCGCCGCAATCCCGCCCTAAACCGGATATGTCACTGCGTTCCGCCGCATTGCGCATGTTGGGCGGCTTGGTATTATTAGTCGCCAGTTCCCAGCTTTTGGTCTGGGGTGCGGTGCAAATTGCCGCTTATCTTGGCGTCAGCGATCTGATTATCGGCCTGACTATCGTCGCCGTCGGCACCTCGCTGCCCGAGCTGGCCGCCTCGATTGTCGCCGCCAGAAAAGGACAGGCGGATTTGGCGCTCGGTAATATTATCGGTTCCAATCTGTTCAATACCTTAGCGGTTGTCGGGATTGCCGGTGCCATTATGCCGATTCGGGTGGAAAGCGAAATCTTCAGCCGGGATTTTCTGGTAATGGCGGTATTAACCCTGTCACTGTTTTTCTTCAGTTACGGATGGCGGAAAAAAACCGGTATGATTAACCGGTTTGAAGGGGCTTGTTTGCTGCTCAGTTATATCGCCTATACGGCTTATCTGCTGAACACGACACTGTAACCGGCATAACTTAAACGCCGAATAACACCGCCCCGCCCTGCACCGGCTGGGTGGAGGCATACAACAGACTGAGCGCGAAAATAATGACGATGGCGCCGATTGCCAGTTTAAACAGGCTTTCGGCATTGTTTTGCAACCCCGGCGATAAATACCATTTGCCCAGTTTTACCGCGCCGGAACGCGCATACTGCACCATTAACGCAAAGGCCGATAAGGTCAGCCCGGTGCCTAACGCCATCACCAATGCCGCCGCCACGCCCCACGGATATAAATCCAGCATATAAGAAAAAAACAGAATAAAAATCGCCCCGGAACACGGACGCATACCGATGCTCAGCACAATCAGACATTGTGATTTAAAATCCGTCGCCTGCGCCAGCTGTCGTTGATCCGGCAAATGCTGATGCCCGCAGCCGCACGGCTGATCGTGCGACGAAAATTGCGGCTGAATTTGCACCGCACTTTTTTTCGTTTCGGCAACGGACAGCGGCTTGATGCGATACACGGTTGAAAATCCGTTCTGCGCCGCCGGCGCTTTACGCTGCCGCCACAGTTTGCTGCCGCTTTGATAAACCCATTGTACGCCGAGCAACAGAATCAGACCGAAAGCAAAGCGTTCCAGCCATAGCTGGCTGAATTTAAAATAGGCGGAAGACAGCGCCAGTATCACCACAATAATCGTGGTTGCCGTCACCGCCACAACGCCCTGCATCAGCGAGGACAACAAACTCAGGCGCAGGCTGGCTTTTAACTGCGACTGATGGGTTGAAAGATAACTGGCGAGAATAAATTTGCCGTGTCCCGGCCCCAGCGCGTGAAACACGCCGTATAAAAAACTGAGCAAAATCAGCCAACCGCCCGCATACAGCGGCGCCTGTTTAATCTGATGCAAATAGGCGGACATCAGCTGGTTGAATTCCCGCTGCCACAGCACGATGCGGGCAAAAAGCGAAGGAAAGTAATACAGCGCGGCGCAAACTAACAGCACCGCCAACAATGAACAGATATATTTTGTCTTTACTTGCATGAAATAATCACCTTCTGCGCAAAAACCTCGCCTAAAGACGCATCTTCATCGCGCTGATTGCGATCCAGCGAAGCGGCATATTGTTTCATTTTTTCATCCACCTGCGGCGCAACCACACGGCCTGTACAATTCGGCGGTAGTGCGGAAAAATCCACCGCACTTTTTATCGGTTCGTCGTAATACATCGATACATAATAGGTCGGATCATAGGTGGTCAGCTCAAAATCATCATCGGCCAGCAGCGGCGGTTTGGACAACATAAAATCAAAATAATACAGCACCTGCGTGCCGCTTGATTTCATGCCGTAATTGCGCGGCGTTGAAGTATATTTGATTTTGTCGCCCTTTTTGTTGAATAAATAACTGAAATAATGCTCCTGTACGATATTTTTTATCACATCGTCAATCAGCTTCTGTAATGCCGGCCGATCGCCCTGTGCCAGCGCCAGATCGTACAAAATGGCGGAAGAACTGGGTTCATCAAGGATCCATTGCATGGAAAAACCGGTTAAGCGGTTATTTTCCACCAGCACTTTATTTTTCATATCAATAAAGGCATGCGGATGCGCTTCTCCCTGAACAGGGAAAAATAACAACATAATCAATGAGATAAACAAAGCGTAATAATTAGTCAACATGCACGCTCAATCCGTAAAACCGAACAAGTGCGACATTCTAGCATTAAAGCGTTAATGAAACAAAATATGCTAAAAACCACATAGTTTTAGCTAAAAAATAGCATAAACCGCACAAATTATGTGACATATATCAAAAAAATATAAAATAAATATTACGTTACCGACAAAATTTCTGTAAGATACCGCGCATCAAGTGATAGCTTGGTATTCATAAAGTTCCTAAATAAAATAATCATAAATAGCTAAACTACTTTCCTACCTCCCGTTTCGGGAGGTTTTTTTTATTTAAATCAACGCAATGACAGCCTCACGACTTATTACGCAATGCTAAATAAGCAACCCTGCCCGCGGCTCTGAAATGAGTTTTTTGTCGCCCTGAACTTACAAATATTCATAATTTCAAGTAAAATGACCGCACTTTTTTCATCTGAATGAGAATTATTATGTCATCACAATTTGTTTATACGATGCACCGCGTCGGTAAGGTCGTACCACCGAAGCGGCATATTTTGAAAGATATTTCACTCAGTTTTTTCCCGGGGGCGAAAATCGGCGTGCTCGGTCTGAACGGCGCCGGTAAATCCACCCTGCTGCGCATTATGGCCGGCATTGATAAAGACATTGAGGGCGAAGCGCGTCCGCAGCCGGGAATTAAAATCGGCTATTTGCCGCAGGAGCCGAAACTGCAACCGCAGCAAACCGTGCGCGAAGCCATTGAAGAAGCCGTTGCCGATGTGAAACGCGCGCTGACCCGTTTGGATGAAGTTTATGCCTTATATGCCGACCCGGATGCGGATTTTGATAAACTGGCGGCGGAACAGGCCGAGTTGGAGGCGATTATTCAGGCGCATGACGGCCATAATCTAGCCAACCAACTGGAACGGGCGGCGGATGCGCTGCGTTTACCGGACTGGGAGGCAAAAATCGAACATTTATCCGGCGGTGAGCGCCGCCGTGTGGCGTTATGCCGTTTGCTGCTGGAAAAACCGGATATGCTGCTGCTCGACGAACCGACCAACCATTTGGATGCGGAATCCGTCGCTTGGCTGGAACGGTTCTTACATGACTATGAAGGTACCGTGGTGGCGATTACCCACGACCGTTATTTTCTGGATAACGTCGCCGGCTGGATTCTGGAGCTTGACCGCGGCGAAGGTATTCCTTGGGAAGGCAATTATTCTTCCTGGCTGGAACAAAAGGAAAAACGTCTGGCGCAGGAAGCCGCCAGCGAATCGGCTCGTCAGAAATCCATTGAAAAGGAACTGGAATGGGTGCGCCAGAATCCGAAAGGTCGTCAGGCGAAAAGCAAGGCGCGTATGGCACGCTTTGAGGAACTCAACAGCGGCGAATACCAAAAACGGAATGAAACCAACGAACTGTTTATTCCGCCCGGTCCGCGTTTAGGCGATAAGGTCATTGAAGTGGCGCATTTAAGCAAGAGTTACGGCGAACGCAAACTGATCGATGATCTGTCTTTCACTATTCCGAAAGGGGCAATTGTCGGTATCATCGGCCCGAACGGCGCCGGGAAATCCACGCTGTTTCGCATGTTATCCGGACAAGAACAGCCGGATAGCGGCAGCATCACGCTGGGAGACACCGTACAGCTTGCCTCTGTGGATCAATTCCGTGACGCGATGGACGACAAAAAAACCGTTTGGGAGGAAGTGTCCAACGGTCAGGATATATTACGCATCGGTAATTTTGAGATCCCAAGCCGCGCCTATGTCGGCCGCTTTAACTTCAAAGGCGTGGATCAGCAAAAACGCGTCGGCGAACTCTCCGGCGGCGAACGTGGCCGTCTGCATTTAGCCAAACTGCTGCAAGCCGGCGGTAACGTTTTGCTGCTGGACGAACCGACCAACGATCTTGATGTGGAAACCCTGCGCGCACTGGAAAATGCGATTCTGGAATTTCCGGGCTGTGCCATGGTTATCTCTCACGACCGCTGGTTTTTAGACCGTATCGCCACACACATTCTGGACTACGGTGATGAAGGCAAAGTGACGTTCTATGAAGGTAACTTCTCCGATTATGAAGAATGGAAAAAGAAAACCTTCGGCGCGGAAGCACTCCAGCCTCACCGGATTAAATATAAGCGTATTGCGAAATAAGCAAAATCCCCGTTCGGGGATTTTTTTCAGGAAAATGTTATGCCACAAATACTGATTTACATTGATAATCTCAGAATCGGCGGTGTCACCACCGTATTAAAAAATTATCTGAACATACTGGCCACCGAGGCGAATTATCAGGTTGATTTGCTTGTGGTCAATCAACCGCGCGACGCTGTTTTCGACCAATTGCCGGTCAATATAAACAAACATTATCTTTGTTCTCACATTGAAGATGAATTCAATATTTACAGCTTCTGGCGGTTACGGGAAGAGAATATCACCGAGGAAAACAAAGCGTATTTCCGCTTTTGGCGCAATGCCGTGCGCGAAGAAAGCAAAAAACGCCTGCTGCAATACCTTAATGCCAGAGCGCCCTATGATTTCATTATCAATTTCAACGGCGATCTGGAAACCTTTCTGGAATCTTACGATCTGCACCGCAACACCAAGGTTATCCGCTGGATCCATATTCAAAACGATATTCAAACCTACAGCGCCGATCCGGATTACTATCGGATCGTATTGGATAAACAAGCGGTATTCGTGCTGCTGGTGGAAGACATGAAAACGGCCTTTCTGCGCATGGCGGCGCATATCGGCTTAAAGCTGGACAATAAACAAGTCGTGGTGCTTTATAATCCGATAGAGACGGATGCTATTCTGGCAAAAGCGAATGAGGCGGACATCGCCGATAAGGCGTTGCTGGAAGAGGATTATATCCTGTCTGTCGCCGGTCTGTACGATTATAAAAACCATAGCGAAATGCTGGACATCTACGCCCGCTTAAAACAAAAAGGAATTAAGCAAAAACTGTATATTATCGGCGAAGGCTATGAAAGAGCGGCATTAACGGAAAAAATCAACAGATTAGGTTTACAGCAGGATTGCCTGCTGCTCGGAATCAGATCCAACCCCTTTCCGTTTATGAAAAAGGCGAAATTATTTATTCACACCTCCACGAATGAAGGTTTCGGCATGGTACTGGTTGAAAGTATGGTTTGCGGCTGCCCCGTGGTCGCCATGGATTGCCCGGTCGGGCCAAAAGAAGTCTTGGCGGATAATCGATACGGCAGATTGGTGCCGCTGCATGATACGGACGGTTTTGTACAAAGCGCTTATGAATTACTTACCAATGAAACACTGCGGCAGGATTATATCGCCAGACTGCCGCAGGCCGTTGCACGCTTTCAGGCTGATCGTATCGGCGAACAGCTCTTTCATGTATTGACGCACATAAAAAATCAGGCGACTACCGCGCCGCCTGAATAAATCGGCAACTTATTTCGCCAGTTCCTGAATTTTCTTAATCACATTGCTGGTGGAGCAACCGTTTTCAAAATTCAGCACTTTAACTTCACCGCCGTTCGCCCAAACTTCCTTGCTGCCGGCGATCTCATCCGGTTTATAATCCCCGCCTTTCACCAGCAAATCAGGCAGAATCTCACCGATTAAACGCTGCGGCGTATCTTCATCAAACGCCACCAGCCAGTCCACCGAAGACAGCCCCGCCAGCACCGCCATTCTGGCAGCCAGATCGTTAATCGGGCGATTTTCGCCTTTCAGGCGTTTAACGGACGCATCGCTGTTAACCGCCACAATCAACCGATCGCCCAGCTTACGGGCATTTTCCAGATAAGATACATGTCCGGGATGCAGAATATCAAAGCAACCGTTGGTCATTACGATTTTTTCGCCGCGTTCTTGCGCCAATTTGACCGCACTTTTCAGCTCTTGTTCGCTCATAATCCCGAAACCGGAACCGCTGCGGCCATGAATGGCATTTTCCAGCTCGACCGTAGAGACGGTGGAGGTTCCCAGTTTGCCCACCACAATACCGGCGGCCACGTTGGCCAGATAGCAGGCTTCTTCAAAAGGACGGCCGTCCGCCAAAGCAATCGCCAACACACTGATCACCGTATCGCCGGCACCGGTGACATCAAACACTTCTTTAGCCACGGTCGGCAAGTGGAACGGCGGTTTTTGCGGACGCAATAAAGTCATGCCTTTTTCCGAGCGAGTAACCAGCAACGCGCTTAAATCGATATCCCGAATCAGCTGTAAACCTTTCTCAACAATATCCTGTTCCGACGCACAAGGCCCGACCACCGCTTCAAATTCCGACATATTCGGCGTCAGCAAGGTCGCACAGCGATAACGTTCAAAATCCGTTCCTTTCGGATCAATCAATACCGGCACATCGGCCTGACGGGCAATGTTGATCATCTGCCGAACCTGATTTAACGTACCTTTTCCATAGTCCGATAAAATCAACGCGCCATAATTTTGCACCGCACTTTGCAGTTTTTGCAGCAATCCGTCGCTGGTGACATTATTGAAATCTTCTTCAAAATCCAGCCGCAGCAACTGCTGATGGCGAGATAAAATGCGCAGTTTGGTAATGGTCGGATGAGTCTCCAGCCGCACAAAATTACAACCGATTTTCTGTTTTTCCAGCAGCGCGGTCAGGGCGGAACCGGTTTCATCCTGTCCGACCAGCCCCAACAGTTCAACCGGCACGTTTAAAGAGGCGATATTCATCGCCACGTTCGCCGCCCCGCCGGCACGTTCTTCATGCTCCTGCACGCGCACCACCGGCACCGGCGCCTCGGGAGAAATGCGATTGGTGGCGCCGAACCAATAGCGATCCAACATCACATCACCTAAAACTAATACCCTTGCATTGCGAAATTGTGCTGAATATTGACCCATTTTATTTTCTATTCCTTGTATCGATTGGAAAAATTTTGCTGATTTTACCACAGGATAAATGCTATTTACCAAGAATTCCGCTAAACTAGACGCTCGGGTCTGTTAAACTGTGCGCTTTGAATTTAACGTTGTATTTTTATTATGGCAAAAGCATCTCTTCCAACATTTCAGAAATCATTTTTAAAGCCTAAATACTGGGGATTTTGGCTGGGGCTGGCAATCTGGCGATTGATTTTATTACTGCCCTACCCGGTTCTGTTAAAAATCGGCAGCGGGTTGGGATTGCTGTTTTCCAGACTAAAAGTCGGCCGCCGCCGGGTCAACATCGCCCGACGCAATTTACAGCTTTGTTTCCCCGACTATCCGCCGCAAAAAATCGAAGAAATTTTACGGGCGAATCTGAAATCCACCGGCATGGCGATAATCGAAACCGGCATGGCATGGTTCTGGTCAGACAAACGGATCAAAAAATGGTCGACTATCAGCGGGGTGGAATACCTGCAACAACACCGGCAAGACGGCATTATTTTCGTCGGCGTCCATTTTCTCACCCTTGAACTCGGCGCCCGCATCGTCGGCATTCACCAGCCGGGCATCGGCGTGTACCGCCCGAACGACAATCCGCTGATGGACTGGCTGCAAACCCGCGGCCGCTTGCGTTCCAACAAAGATATGCTGGATCGCAAAGATCTGCGCGGCATGATCCGAGCGCTTAAACGCGGGGAGATTATCTGGTATGCGCCCGATCACGACTACGGCCCGAAGAACTCGGTTTTCGTGCCGTTTTTTGCGGTTAAACACGCCGCCACCACCACCGGCAGCTATTATTTGCTGAAAGCCTCTCCGCACAGCAAAGTGATACCTTTCGCCCCGCTACGCAACCGCGACGGCTCCGGCTATACCGTCACCATCTCCCCGCCGGTGGCCTTCAGCGATTTAAACAACGAAACCGACATCGCCGCACGCATGAATAACATCGTGGAACAAGAAATCCTGCGCGGCATCGAACAATACATGTGGCTCCACCGCCGCTTCAAAACCCGCCCCAACGAACAGGCGCCAAGCTTATATGATTAAGGCCGAAAAGCATCGTAATGGTGCTTAGACAGGGAAAATTACATGACCTTGTGAATAAAATTCAATAAAAGTGCGGTGAGATTTACCGCAGTTTTTGCTAATCTCAGCGCTTATCTTTCAGGTGATTAAAAAACTTGTTCAAAATCTACCGCACTTTTTGTTGCAATTAACGATAAATCTCACACAGCCATTTCACCATCGCAGGATCACGGTGGCTGAAAAACAGGCTTTGCCCTTGGTCTAGCGTGGCGATTTTTGCCAGTTGCTTATCGCTTAAGGTAAAATCAAAAATATCGGCGTTTTCCAGTACGCGGCTTGACGTAACGGATTTCGGAATCACCGCAATGCCGCGCTGATTAAGCCAGCGCAAAATCACTTGGGCGACGGATTTGCCGTGCACTTGGGCGATGTCGGTTAAAATCGGATTGTGGAAAATATCGTTTTTACCTTCGGCGAAACTTGCCCAAGATTGTTGCACAATGCCGTGTGCTTGGTGGAATGCCAGCTCTTCTTCACGTTGATAAAACGGGTGCGTTTCAATCTGATTGACCGCAGGCACAATTTCAAAATGCGCCATTAAATCGGCCAGGCGGTCGGGGTAAAAATTGCTGACGCCAATGGCGCGGATTTTGCCGGCGTTGTACAGTTCTTCCATCGCCCGCCACTGCCCATATACATCGCCGTAAGGTTGATGAATTAAGTATAAATCAAGGTAATCCAAGCCTAATTTGGCAAGGGATTGGGCAAAATCCTGTTTGGTTTGTTCGTAGCCTTGTCCACGTATCCATTGTTTGGTGGTGATAAAAATGTCTTCGCGCGCAATGCCACTTTCTTTAATCGCTTGACCCACTTGTTCTTCATTAAAGTAGCCTTGGGCGGTGTCAATCAAGCGGTAACCCGAATGCAGGGCATTTAATACCGCTTGTTTGGTTGCTTCGGCCGGGATTTGATACACGCCGAAGCCGACCATCGGCATTTCTACGCCGTTGTTTAATTGGATTGTTTTCATTCTTTTTTCCTTATGCGTTTTGCGATTTGATCTCACGACTTTCGCTAATCATAAAATTGGCAATGCGTTTGGCAATCAACCATTTGCCGTCTTGTTTAACGTAACTGTCTTGATAACGCACGCTGTGGTCGTGCAAAATCTGTTTGCCGTCTTGTTCGCCAACCAATTTCACCGCACAATAATTGATGGCTTCGGCGGTGGTTTCGCTAGTAAAAGTTACTGTATGCTGACCATTTAAATGATAAACGCTGTGAAATTGTGCTAAATAACTGCTGAATACGTGTTCAATTTCTGCTTTACCTTTGGCTTCAGCAAATAATTGACCACCGATATAAGTGTTTACTTGCGCGTTTTCAGTAAATAATGCCATTTGTTCGGCAACGCGTTTTTCATCGGCTAAATTGGAAAAGGTATCCACCAAATCTTTTAAGGCTTGACGTTCAATCAGTTGAGTTAAAAAGTTATTTTGCATTTTTGTGTTCCTTTATTGTTTTAACGCACCGTATTTATAGGCTGCCGTTACGCCGCCATCCATTAAAATATCGCTACCGCTGATATAACTTGCGTTGAATAGAAATTCTGCCAATGCGCCGATTTCATCCGGTGTGCCGCCACGTTTAGCCGGAGATTTGGCAAGCATATTACGGTAGAACGCGCCTCGTTCTGCGCTGGTTAATTCATCATAAGCCAATGGCGTATAAACAATTCCTGCACTAATACAGTTAATGCGCGCACCACGTTCGCCCCATTTCACCGCTTCGGCAATCACGCGCAAGGTATTGCCGCGTTTGGCGATTTGATAGGCTTTTAGGCTGTCGTCAATGGTTTGCACAAAATCTAGTTGCAACAACTCTTCAGCTGGCAATGTAGCCAAGGCATCGGCTTGTGCTTGACTCAATTCGTCCACCGCTAAACGATGACTGGATTGCGAGCCAATAACAACCGCCGAACCACCTTCGGCAATCACTTGGCCGAATTCTTCGAAAACGACCGCCGCACCGTACAAATCCACTTTCAAAATAGCTTGTGCCGAGGCTTGTGAGGGGGATAATCCTGCGGTTAATACCACACCTTTCACCGCACCGAATTGAGCCGCCTGTTTGGCTAACATCGCCACCGAATGATGCTCACTCACATCCACGCTTGCCGTACTGACAGTAAAACCGCTTTGACGCAAAATTTGAGCGGCGGTTTCAGCGTTTTCTGATTTGATATCCGCCAATAAAATTGATTTGCCCACACCGATACGGCGCACAATCGCCTGTGCAATCGCCCCACTGCCAATGGCAACGATAATTTCTTGATTGAGGTTTTTCATTTTTGCTCCTATTTAAACGCTTGCAATGCCAATACTTTGGTGAATGCCTAATTGTTCGTTTTGCACCAATTTGAGAATAAAATCGGCAATGCTTTTGCGTGAAACGCTGTGTCCTTTAAAAGTTTCGCCTTTGTAAGTTAAGGCGTAATCCACTTCCGAGCCGTTGGTAAACCACGCAGGACGCAACACGGTAAAATCTAAATCCGATTGCTCAATCACTGCGGCTGACTCACGGTACGGCACTAAAATCGCGCCGTGATTTTCGCCCGTTTCGCCGTAAATTCCCATTGAACTGATAAAAATCAAACGCTTAACGTTGTTTTCTTGCATTGCTTGTACGATATTGTGCGCCATGGTTTTCAGACTGCCTGAAAGCCCGGCGTAAACCACATTTTGCCCGCGCATCACCGCCGTTAATTGGGCGATATTTAACACATCGCCTTCGACAATCTGCACCCGTTCGCCGGCAAATTGGCGTACCGAATCGGCATGACGAACAAACAGGGTTAAATGATGTTCGGGGTGATGCAATAACACCGGAATAACCTGTTTGGCAAGGCTGCCGCTCGCGCCTAACATTAAGATATTTTTCATGTTGCTTTCCTGTTGTTGGTTGATACGGCCTATTATAGGGAAACGAAATTCATTTGATTAGTAGGTTAATTTTGATTAAAGTCATGAGATAAATTCATTAAACAGGCAAATTTATCATCGCAACGGATCACAAAATGAAAGAAAACCTCAATGATTTGCGCGCCTTTATTTTGGTGGCGAAAACGGGCAGTTTTACCAAAGCGGCGGCGCAAATGGGCGTGTCGCAATCGGCGTTGAGCCACAGTATTCGCGGCATTGAAGAGCGGCTGCAAATCAAGCTGTTTCACCGTACCACGCGCAGCATTTCCACTACCGAAGCCGGCGAGCAACTTTATCGGCGTTTATCCCCGCTGTTTGACGATATTGATAAAGAAATCAATGAGTTAAGCGCGTTTCGCAATGCAGTCAGCGGTAGTTTGCGGATTAACGGCAACGAACACGTTTTCCGTTATGTATTGAATGAAAAACTGACGCAATTTATGCAGTCTTATCCCGAAGTGCATTTGGATTTGGTGGCGGAAGATCGTTTTATTGATATTGTGTCGGAGCGCTTTGATGCGGGTATTCGGCTCGGGCATAACGTTGCCAAAGATATGATTGCGCTGCGCATTTCAGACGATTTGCAAATGTGTACCGCCGCCGGCCCCGATTATTTAGCCAAACACGGTACGCCCAAAACGCCTTACGATTTAACCGAACATCAATGTTTGCTGCACCGTTTGCCCACCCGCGGCGGCAATATGGTGTGGGAGTTTCGGGATCCCAAAAACGTAAAACATATCGTCAAAATCCAACCGCAGGGGCGTTTTACAACCAATCAGGGGTTTCTGCATAAACATTATGCCGTAAACGGTTTGGGCATTTTGTGGACTCCGCAGGATATGATTGAGCAGGAAATCGCCGACGGCAAACTGATCCCGATTTTGACCGATTGGAAGATGAGCTACGAAGGTTATCATCTTTATTACCCTAACCGCCGCCAGAATTCGCCGTTGTTTCGGGCATTAGTGGAAGCGTTGAGAGCGTAAAAGTGCGGTGGAATTTGCCATAGTTTTTGCCCATTCCGCCGCAACAACATCAGCTCACCTTAAATAAATGTATTGCCAAGGCGCAACATCGCCCACCGCAATCGGCGCTACATGACGCTTGCCGGATAAAACGGAATGGTTCATGAGTAAACAATTCGCTATGACGAAGTTGGAAAAGTTGCTAACTGATGCTGAAATGGTGTTAAATAGGCTTGCTATCCCATGACATACTATTCCGGAGCCCCCATGATTAGACCTGCAAAAGCCGATGATATCGCCCGTATCGCCGAGCTGTTATATCAAGTTCACGCCGTTCACGTTGACGCGCGCCCCGATATTTTTCAGGCGGGCAAACGCAAATACGGCGACGAAGAAATTTTAGCCTTGCTGGCAGACGACCAAAAACCGATTTTTGTTTATGAAGACGAAAACGGCACGCTGCAAGGTTATGCGTTCTGTATTTACCAGATTACGCAAGGCGTTCCGGCGCTATTTGATCGTAAAGTGCTGTACATTGACGATCTCTGCGTGGATGCGTCACAACGCGGCAAGAAAATCGGCGAGCAGCTGTACCGGTATGCGGTGGAATTTGCCAAAGCCAACGCATGTGACAGCGTGACGCTCCACGTTTGGAACGACAACCAAGGCGCATTCCGTTTCTACCAACGCTTAGGACTTGAGCCGTTAAAAACCTTGATGGAACAGAAGCTGTAAAAAAGTGCGGTGGAATTTGCCACAGTTTTCGCCCATTCCGCCGCTTAGTATTTATTCCGTGCCGCTTTCTTCCAGCTCGTCCGCCATGGCGGATAATATATCGGTGGAAAGGCGGGCCAGTGAACGATAAAAAGGCAAGGCGGCTTTGGCCTCCACCAGCGGCAGGAATTTGGTGGCGCACGGCAGCAGAAAATGTTCGAACAAGGCTTTTTGTGCGCTGAGGGAATCCAGATTATCTTCGATCCAAGAGGCGGTGAGAAAAACGAAGGAAAAACGATCTGCACTTTCCGCCGCCGGCATTCCGCGCTGTGCCCGGAAGTCAACAAATTCGGCGACATCCAGCCCGTAGGCGGAGAGAGTCGGGCTGACCTGCGGATGTTCACCGCCGAACAAACGCTGATATTCTTTTTCCAACGCCAATAAATCCAGCGGCATTTGCAGGCTGTCCAGCGCTTGTCGGCTTTGCGCATCGGTTTCCAACGCCCAGACCCGGCTTAAGCCTTTTTGTCGCAGCCAGATAAAAACTTCCGCCAGTACGGGATCCTGCGGGGCGCGGGCAAATAAATTACCGAACAGACGGCTGATTAACGAAAAATGATTTAACTGATGTTCAACGTGCATGCTCGCCTTTCCCTTGTGTTGCGTGGCTTGCAAGTGCGGTCAGATTTTGTCGCGTTATTTGTGCGGCGTCCTCAAGCAGCAATTGGCGCGCGTGCCGATCGATAATATGAATATCGCCGAACAGCTTATGCTGAATATCGGTAATGCCGCAATAATTAAACAATCCGTTAACCAGACAATCGCATAAGGATTGCGCAAAACCCAGTTTTTGATATTTTTCCACATTATTGCCGATGGTTATAAAATGCTGCATTTTTTTCCCTTGCAGCAGACCGACTGAGGTGCCGTTTTCCGTTTTATAGGCGAAACCGTGGCTTAACACTCTGTCCAGATACCCTTTCAAAATGGCCGGGAAACCCATCCACCATAAAGGATAAACCAGCGTAATCAGATCGGCGGCGCTAATCAGCTGTTGTTCGGCGCGGATTTCCGCCGGTGTGATCCCCCGGTTGGCGGCCTGCAATTCTGTCCAGCTTAAAACGGGATTAAACGCCAACCGATAGAGATCGCGCGTGACGGTGTCAATCCCCGCCTCGCGACTGGCGTTCACTACCGTGTCGAAAATCGCTTTATTAAAACTTTGCTCACCGTTCGGGTGAGCCAAAATAACCAAATGATTCATTTTATTTTTCCACTTTGCGTACAAATAAGGTGATGCCTTCCACCCGCTGAACTTCCACGATGTCGCCGCGCTGCAAGCCGCGTCCCTGAATGCGCCAGGTGGTATCGCCGAACGCACCGCGTCCGATACCGTTTTCGCCGATGTCACGCACCGCGCCGCGCATGCCAAGCATGGCGTGATCGCGCTGATTTAAAGAGGTTTTCGCCTGATCGGCACGGTCTTTGCCGTGCTGATATTTCCACCAGAGTAAACTGAGCATGATCGCCAGTACCGCATAACAAATAACGGCCACCGTCAGGGATAACGGTATCAGCGCCACAACGCCCGCCAATACCAGCGCCGCTAATCCCCACCACAGCAGAAACACGCCCGGCAGCAGCAGTTCCGCAATCAGCAAACCGAAACCCAGCACCAGCCAGTGCCATACCGTCCAACTCATCAACCATTGCATCCTATCGCACCTTTCATTGATAAACCGATTTAATCCGATAAGCGCGCCGCAAAAACAGGCATTCTGTCGTTTTCAGCGTGCTTTATCGGATCCCTCTGCCTTGTCGGATAATTACTTTTTATCGCCTTTCAGTAATTCGGCAATCCCCGCCACCGAGCCGATAAGGTTGCCGGCTTCCAGCGGCATCAGCACCACTTTACTGTTATTGGACGCGCCGATGTCTTTCAGCGCTTCGGTGTATTTCTGGGCGATAAAATAGTTAATCGCTTTGGTATCGCCGTCGGCGATGGCTTGCGAAACCATTTGCGTGGCTTTGGCTTCCGCCTGCGCCGCACGTTCGCGCGCTTCGGCCTGTAAAAAGGCTTCCTGACGCTCCCCTTCCGCTTTCAGAATGCGGGATTGTTTTTCCCCTTCGGCGCGCAGAATTTCGGCCTGACGCACGCCTTCCGCTTCCAGAATATCCGCCCGTTTATTCCGTTCCGCTTTCATTTGCGCATTCATCGCCGCAATCAGTTCATGCGGCGGCCGCACATCGCGGATTTCGATACGGGTCACTTTAATGCCCCACGGGTTCGTCGCTTCATCCACAATCGCCAGCAAACGGCCGTTGATGTTATCGCGCTGCGACAGCATTTCGTCCAGCTCCATCGAGCCTAAAACGGTACGGATGTTAGTCATGGTCAGATTAATGATCGCCTGCTCCAGATGATTCACCTCGTAAGCGGCACGGCGTGCGTCGATCACCTGCACGAAACACACCGCATCAATGGAAACATTGGCGTTATCTTTGGAAATCACTTCCTGCGAAGGAATATCCAAAACCTGTTCCATCATGTTGATCTTGCGCCCGACCCGATCAATAAAAGGCACGACGAAATTTAATCCCGGCGTTAAGGTGCGGGTATAACGTCCGAAACGTTCAATCGTCCAGTGATAGCCTTGCGGCACGGTTTTTAAGGTTGAATACAGTACAAAAACGACCAGTAAGACAAAAATAATCGTCGCTACGGGCATACCGTCCAGATATTCCATGTTGTTCTCCTTTTTCAGTTAAAATTAACAAAAGTCTAACAAATCAGACCGCACTTTGTATATACTGATAACCGTCATTTTTAGCAATAAATTCAAATAAATGCGTAATACAATCCGGTGCGTCCTGATCCTGATGGGAAACAAACAGCAACTGGGTTTCACTGTTGTTCACCAATTGTTCGATAAAGTGCTTAACCAGTTTACGGTTCACGCCGTCCAGCCCTTGCAGGGGTTCGTCTAAAATCAATAGCGGCGGATGTTTCACCATGGCGCGGGTAATCAATAGTAAACGCTGCTGACCCCAAGACAGCGAACGGAACGGGCGGTTGGCAAGCGCGCGCAGATTTAAACGCGTCAACCATTGCATCGCCTTAATCCGCAACGCATCGGGCACTGCCTGATATACACCGATACTGTCGAAAAAACCGGAAATAATCACATCGGCGACGGAACAATTCACCCGATAATCCATGTGCAGCTGGCTGCTGACATAACCGATGCGGCGTTTAATCTCCCAGATGGTTTCGCCGCTGCCGCGCTGCCGGCCGAATAGCACCACATGATTGGCATAGGCTTGCGGGTGATCGCCGGTAATAATGGATAGCAAAGTGGATTTTCCCGCCCCGTTCGGGCCTTTAATCCACCAGTTTTGCTTCGGTTTTACCGTCCAGTTTAAATGATCCAGAATGATTTTATCGCCGTATCGAATACACACCTCTTTCAATTCGACGCGTGCCGCCTCCGGATCCAACGGAATCAACGGTGCCGCCGGTGCAGGCAAGGGCGCATCAACGGCGCTTTGCGCATAGCATAATTGCTGATAAATGCTTTGCGCTTCCAACTGACGGCGTTCTCCCTGCAAGATCAGCTCGCCGTTATCCAAAATCGCCAGATGATCCGCCTCGGGCGGAATATCGCTGAAACGGTTGATAATCAATACCAGCGCCATTTGCCCGCGCAACGCGGCCAGCAATTCGCACCAGTCCGCCACTGACTGCACATCCAACCCCGCGAACGGTTCGTCCAGAATCAGCAAATCCGGCGCTTGCACCAATGCCTGACATAACAGAACCTTGCGGCTTTCGCCGGTGGAAAGCTGAATAAACGGGCGCGCCAAAAGTGCGGTAATTTTTAACTGATTTGCGTAATACTGACAACGTTCGTCCTGATCCGATCCGTTTAAAATCACCTGTTTGGCGCTTTCACCGAAATCATCGGGGCTGACGCAATCATTGTTGCGATCCTTAAAGGTTTGCTCAATGATACGCTGCTGTTTCTCAAAAGACAGGCAGGCAACGGAGCGAAAAGTATTCCGATATTCTCCGCGCCGCAAAGGAAAAGCGCCCTGCAAAGCCAGAGACAGCGCAGTTTTGCCGCTGCCGTTATTGCCGACCACCACCCAAAAGCTATGGGCTTGGATCGTCAGTTCGTCAATGGTTAAACAATGATGCGAACTTAACTGAAATACTCCGTTGCGAATATTGATCATCCTGTTTTCTCCGATAAAAAAAGCGGATATCAACCCGCTTTTATCCCAGACTACAGCGCAGCTTATACGCTGCGTTTTTCTTCCGCCATGCAGACCGCCGCGGTAAACACCACGTCGGTGGAGGAATTTAACGCGGTTTCCGCCGAATCCTGTAATACACCGATAATAAAACCGACACCGATAACCTGCGCGGCAATATCGTTCGGAATACCGAACAGGCTACACGCCAGCGGAATAAGCAATAACGAACCGCCGGCCACCCCGGAAGCGCCGCAGCCGCACAAACTTGCGACGACACTTAATAAAATCGCCGTCGGTACGGAAACATTAATGCCCAACGTATTTACCGCCGCCAGCGTCAGCACCGTAACAGTAATGGCGGCACCCGCCATATTAATGGTCGCCCCTAACGGAATGGAAACCGAATAGGTTTCTTCATCTAAATTCAAACGCTTCGCCAGCTCCATATTGACCGGAATATTGGCGGCCGAACTACGAGTTAAAAACGCGGTCAGACCGCTTTCGCGCACACAGGTCCAGACTAACGGATACGGATTGGAACGGGTTTTCCAGAAAACCAGAATCGGATTTACCACAAATGCGGTAAACAGCATGGAACCGATTAACACCACCAACAGCTGCGCATAATCCAGCAATGCCGACAAACCCTTATCCGCCAATGTGGACGCCACCAGACCGAACACCCCGAACGGCGCCAAGGTAATAATAAAATGTACGATTTTTGAAATGCCTTCGGAAAAGTCATTCATCACCGTTTTGGTCGTATCCGACGCGTGGCGCAACACGATGCCGAGCGCAATAGCCCACGCCAGAATACCGATAAAATTAGCATTAAATAATGCCGCCAGCGGGTTGTCCACCGCATTTAAAAATAATGTACTCAACACCTCGGCGATATTTCCCGGCGGAGATAATTCGCCCTCGTGAGTGACCAGCGAAATCGTAGTCGGCAGCATAAAACTGGCGACAACCGCCGTTAACGCCGCTAAAAAGGTGCCCAGCAGATACAGCACCACAATTGATTTCATATTGCTTTTGGTGCCGATACGCTTATTGGCGATGGCGGCGATCACCAAAACGAAAACCAAGATCGGTGCGATAGCACGCAGCGAGCGCACAAAAATGGTGCCTAAAAAGACCACATTGTCGGCAAGGCTGAAACCAAGCGAAGGTTCCAATACCGGCGAAACCAAGGCAACGATTAAACCTAACACCAGACCGATCGAAATACGTTTAATAAGACTTCCATGAAAAAATAATGAGTAGAGACGAGATGTATTCATAATAATTAATAACTATATTGATATTCCGGCTGACTTGCCGTTAAACTTCGGATCACCGCACAGTGATCCCCCGAGCAGAATAAAGATAGCGCAAATCCAATATAAAGCAAATATGAAATAGCAGATTTATCTTAAATTTTCTTCTATTTATTAAACGTAACGATAAATTTCAGGATTAAATTTAGAAATTATTTATACCGCAAAAAATTATTCATCACCCTATTGACTTACTGTATATAACAACAGTAATATTAACTGTACAAATTCACAGTAATTTATAACGAGGTATATGATGAGTTATGTCAATAACACGATGGCGCAACGCGATAACACTTATTCCTATCGTCCTATGCCGTTTTATGATGATTCCGCTCGCCGCCCGCTGACATTCAATAAAAAGCTGGATTTAAACCTTTATTGTATCAAACGTCCGCAGCAAACCTGTTTCATTCAAGTGACCAATCCGAATATGCTGGCATGGGGAATTGAAGCCGGCGACATGCTTGTGGTGGAAAAAAGCGATAACTTGTCTGTCGGCGATCTGGTGGTGCTGGAGCTGGAGCACACATTCCAGATTTATGAATTTGTCGCCCATAATAATGATGAATATATTTTCTTTCCGTTAGACGCCAAAATGAAAACAATAAAAACCCGACACTGGAACGCGTTACCTATCGTCGGCGTAGTCACTAACAGCATACATCAAATGAAACCGAGAAATACCCTACAGTTTGCGGCCTGAGGTGCAACAAAAAAGTGCGGTAAAAAAATACTGAGTTTTTTAACCGCACTTTCGACTGTGAAGAATATTTTTTATAAAACCCGCCGCGATTGGGTATAGGTTCGGCTCCAATAACTTTCGTCCAGTGAGCTTATCATCACGCCGCTTTTGGTACTTGCGTGCATAAACCGGTTGTTGCCGATATAAATACCCACATGGCGGTTAGAACGGAAGAAAACCAAATCGCCTAACTGTAATTCGCTTTTCTGCACCTTTCTGCCCACATGACGCTGTTCCGCCGTCGAACGCGGCAAGTCAATGCCATAAGCCTTGGCGAAAGCAGTTTGAGTAAATCCGGAACAGTCAATACCAAGTTTACTTAAACCGCCTAAACGATAACGCGTCCCGACCCATTCCCGATATACCTCGGACAGCTGCTTATCCATCACGGCGGAATATTGATGAGGTCTATTGGTTTTTAAATTTCCGATCAGTGTAGTGAGTTGAGCATCGTCACGTTCGTCAACGGAAACGTTCCTTTGCGTATTTGAACAGGCGGTCAGCAATCCCAGCCCGGCAATCATGGCTATTTTTTTCAACATAAGTTTACAATCTAAATAACTTTAAAAAAACACTGCCCGGATAGTACAGAAATTTTAGTTAAATAGCCAGCTTTTCTTTGTTTTTTTGCCGTTTTTGCGATCCTGATCGCTTTTTTTATGAAAAAATCTATAAAAAAGCCTTTCTATTAATAGAAAGGCTTGATGAAGGCAAGCGCAAAAATTATTTTTTCTTCGCTTTCGGATTCGGTAAATCGGTAATCGAACCTTCAAACACTTCCGCTGCTAAGCCGACGGATTCGTGCAATGTCGGGTGCGCATGAATGGTTAACGCCAGATCTTCCGCATCACAACCCATTTCGATCGCCAGCCCGATTTCGCCTAATAATTCACCGCCGTTGGTACCGACAATCGCACCGCCGATAATACGGTGACTGTCTTTATCAAAGATAAGTTTAGTCAGGCCATCGGCACAATCGGAAGCGATTGCCCGGCCGGATGCCGCCCAAGGGAATTTGGCCACTTCATAATTAAGCCCTTCCGCCTTACATTCTTTCTCGGTTTTACCCACCCAGGCCACTTCCGGTTCGGTATAAGCAATTGACGGAATCACCTTCGGATCAAAGTAATGTTTTTTGCCTGCGATCACTTCAGCGGCAACATGACCTTCATGAACGCCTTTGTGCGCCAGCATCGGCTGACCGACAATATCACCGATAGCAAAAATGTGCGGTACATTGGTGCGCATTTGTTTATCGGTACGGATAAAGCCGCGGTCATCCACTTCCACACCGGCAACCGGCGCATCAATCAGTTTGCCGTTCGGCGTACGACCGATTGCCACCAACACCGCATCATAACGACGGGTTTCGTTCGCCGCTTTGCCTTCCATCGAAACATAAATACCGTCTTGTTTAGCTTCAACCGCCGTCACTTTGGTTTCCAGCAACAAATTGAATTTTTTCTCAATGCGTTTGGTATAAATCTGAACGATGTCTTTATCCGCCGCCGGGATAACCTGATCAAACATTTCCACCACATCAATGTTTGAACCCAGCGCATGATATACCGTTCCCATTTCCAGACCGATAATACCGCCGCCCATGATCAACAGGTTTTGCGGCACTTCTTTCAGTTTCAGGGCATCGGTAGAATCCCAAATGCGCGGATCCTCGTGCGGAATAAACGGTAATTGAATCGGACGGGAACCCGCCGCAATAATCGCGTTATCAAACGTAATGGTGGTTTCGCCTTCCTCGCCGGCAACAATAATGGTATTCGGGCCGGAGAATTTACCGTAGCCGTTGACGACCTGCACTTTACGCATTTTCGCCATACCGGCCAAGCCGCCGGTCAGCTGGTTAATCACTTTTTCTTTCCAACCGCGGATTTTTTCCACGTCGGTACTCGGTTCGCCGAACACGATACCGTGCGCCGCCAACGCTTTCGCTTCTTCGATCACCTTGGCCACATGCAGTAACGCTTTGGACGGAATACAGCCCACGTTTAAGCAAACACCGCCTAAAGTGGAATAACGCTCAACGATAACGGTGTCCAATCCAAGGTCAGCACAACGGAAGGCGGCAGAATAACCGGCCGGCCCCGCACCAAGTACAACAACTTGTGTTTTAATTTCTTTATTCATCTCTTACCTCGTTAAAACTCTGCGATTTTCCACCGCACTTTTATGGCGGCGTTCCCTTAAGAGCAACGCCGCGCCACATTGATTACATGACTAAACGACGCAGATCGCTTAGCACGCCATTAATAAAGGTAATAAATCTCGCGCCGTCCGCACCGTCGATCACCCGGTGATCATAAGACAGGGACAACGGCAACATTAAGCGCGGAGTGAAATCTTTACCATTCCACACTGGTGTCATTTCGGAGCGGGAAACCCCTAAAATCGCGACTTCAGGCGCATTGACGATCGGCGTGAAATGCGTTCCGCCGATACCGCCCAGACTGGAAATGGTAAAACAGCCGCCCTGCATATCGGACGCGGTGAGCTTACCGGCGCGCGCTTTTTTAGAAATTTCCGCCAGCTCACGCGACAGTTCGATAATCCCTTTCTTGTTCACATCCTTGAACACCGGCACCACTAAGCCGTTCGGCGTATCCACCGCCACCCCGATATTCACATATTTTTTCAGGGTTAACCGCTGACCGTCTTCGGAGAGCGAGCTGTTGAAACGCGGATACGCTTCCAGCGCTTTGGCCGCCGCTTTCATAATAAACACTAACGGGGTGATTTTCACATCCAGTTTTTGTTTTTCCGCCAGCTGGTTTTGTTCCTTACGGAATTTTTCCAATTCGGTGATATCCGCTTTATCCCACTGCGTTACATGCGGGATCATGACCCAGTTGCGGTGCAGGTTGGCACCAGAAATCTTCTGGATACGACCTAATTCCACTTCTTCGGTTTCGCCGAATTTGCTGAAATCCACTTTCGGCCACGGTAATAAGCCTAATCCTGCGCCATTTGCGCCGCCCGCTGCCGGTGCGGAAGCCACTGCCCCGCTTTCTACCGCTTTAATTGCGGCTTTCACATAAGCCTGTACGTCTTCTTTCAGAATACGGCCTTTACGTCCGGTGCCTTTCACTTTATCCAGATTGACACCGAATTCGCGCGCTAAACGACGCACCACCGGTGTCGCATGAGCATAAGTTGCGCTGGTACCGACTTCATCCTGGCTTGCCGCCGGCTGTGCCGCGGCAGGTTGCGTGGCGGCGGCAGGTGCGGTGGTTTTTTCTTCTGTTTTCGCCGCCGGCGCCGGTGCGGCGCCCTGCACTTCAAAGCGCATAATTAATGAACCGGTTGACACTTTATCGCCGGATTTCACCAGAATTTCTTTCACTACACCGGCAAACGGCGCCGGTACTTCCATCGACGCCTTATCGCCTTCCACCGTAATCAAAGATTGTTCTTCCGTTACGCTGTCGCCGACCGTCACCATAATTTCAGTCACGTTAACTTCATCACCGCCGATATCCGGTACTTCCACATCTTTCACCGCACTTGCGCCCGTCGGCTGTGCGACGGCGGCAGGTTCCGTCGCAGCAGAATTCTGCTCTACCGCTTCGCCTTCTGCTTCAAATTTCATAATCAATGTGCCGGTAGAGACTTTATCACCGACCTTGATAAGAATCTCTTTTACCACGCCGGCAATCGGTGCCGGTACTTCCATTGAGGCTTTGTCGCCTTCGACATTGATAATGGACTGTTCCGCGGCGACACGATCCCCGACTTGCACCAGAATCTCGGTCACATTAACTTCATCGCCGCCGATATCCGGTACATTAACGTCAACCACCGCACCGCCTTTGCCGGCAGCTGGCGCCGCCGCTTTCGGTTGTTCGGCCGCCGGTTGTTGTGCCGCTTCTCCCGCTTCCAATATAAACATCGGCGTGCCGGTTGACACTTTATCGCCCACTTTCACCAATACTTCTTTGATGACGCCGGCTTCCGGGGAAGGCACTTCCATCGAGGCTTTATCCCCTTCCACATTGATCACGCTTTGATCTACCGCAACGCTATCGCCCGCTTTAACCATCACTTCCGTTACGGTGACTTCATCACTACCGATATCCGGGATTTGAATTTCTTTTGACATATTGCTTTTTTCCTCTGAGCGCGCCCTTTTCGCCTGAGACGCAAAGAGCGCCGTTTAATTACGCGTAAAGCGGATTGATTTTCTCTGCATCAATACCGTATTTTTCAATTGCCTGTGCAACTACTTGGCTATCCAGCGTACCCTGTTTTACCAGCTCGGCTAATGCCGCCACGACAACATAATGGGCATTGACTTCAAAATGCTCGCGCAGGTTTTCACGGCTGTCGGAACGACCGAAACCGTCCGTACCCAACACGCGGTAACTTTGTGCCGGAATATAAGCGCGCACTTGTTCGGCAAATAGTTTCATATAGTCGGTTGCCGCCACCGCCGGCGCATCATTCATCACCTGTGCGATATAAGGCACTTTGGCTTGCTGTGCCGGATGCAGCAGGTTCCAGCGTTCAACATCCGCACCGTCACGCGCCAGTTCGGTGAACGACGGTACGCTATACACATCAGAGGTTACGCCGTATTCATCGGCCAATAATTTCGCCGCTTCACGCACATGACGCAAAATCGCCCCCGAACCTAACAGCTGAATGTGTCCTTTGCCCTGACCGGTCACGGTTTCGAATTTATAGATACCTTTACGGATACCCTCTTCCGCCCCTTTCGGCATAGCCGGCTGATCATAGGTTTCGTTGAGAGTGGTGATGTAGTAATACACATCTTCCTGTTCCGGACCGTACATACGACGCACACCGTCCTGTACAATTACGGCCACTTCAAAAGCAAACGCCGGATCATAAGACACACAGCTTGGAATCACTAAAGACTGAATATGGCTGTGACCGTCTTCATGCTGTAATCCTTCGCCGTTCAGCGTCGTACGACCGGAGGTTCCGCCGATCATAAAGCCGCGCGCACGCTGGTCGCCCGCCGCCCACATTAAATCGCCCACGCGCTGGAAACCGAACATGGAATAATACACGAAGAACGGAATCATCGGCACATCGTTAGTCGAATATGAGGTGGCGGCCGCTAACCAGGATGCCGTTGCACCCAGCTCATTAATTCCTTCCTGCAATACCTGACCGTCGATAGATTCACGATAATATGCCACCTGTTCGCGGTCCTGCGGGATATAGTTTTGACCGAACGGGTTGTAGATACCGATTTGGCGGAACAGACCTTCCATCCCGAAAGTGCGGGCTTCATCGGCAATAATCGGTACGATATGTTTGCCGACCGATTTGTTTTTCAATAACACATTCAGGGAACGAACAAAGGCCATCGTGGTGGAAATCGGACGGGATTGCTGTTCAAACAACTGTGCGAAATCCTCCAACGGCGGCACTTCAAGCGCCTGACTGAAACGTTTTGCACGGGTCGGCAGATAACCGTTCAGTGCCTGACGGCGTTCATGCAGATATTTGTACTCTTCCGAATCTTTCGCAAAGGTAATATACGGCAATTTTTCGATATCTTCATCGGCAACGGCGATATTGAAACGATCACGAACGTGTCTCACGCCGGACATATCCATTTTCTTCACTTGGTGCGCGATGTTTTTACCTTCCGCCGCTTCACCCATGCCGTAACCTTTGATGGTTTTCAGCAAAATAACCACCGGTTTGTCTTTAACCTGTTTCGCTTTATTAAACGCCGCAAATACTTTTAACGGATCATGACCGCCGCGGTTCAGCGCCCAGATTTCATCATCGGTCATTTCCGCCACCAGCGCTTCAGTTTCAGGATAGCGGCCGAAGAAATGTTTACGCACATAAGCGCCGTCTTTGGATTTCAGGGTCTGGTAATCACCGTCCACCACTTCCATCATCAGCTGCAATAATTTACCCGACGTATCACGTTGTAATAGACGATCCCAACGACGTCCCCAAATCACTTTGATCACTTCCCAGCCGGCGCCGTTGAACTGGCCTTCCAGCTCCTGAATAATTTTACCGTTACCGGTTACCGGGCCGTCCAGACGTTGCAGGTTACAGTTAATCACAAAGATCAGATTATCCAGTTTTTCGCGTGCTGCAAAGGCAATCGCACCGCGGGATTCCACTTCGTCCATTTCACCGTCGCCCAAAAATGCGTACACGGTTTGATCAGCGGTATCTTTTAAGCCGCGATGATGTAAATATTTTAAGAAACGCGCCTGATAAATGGCATTGAGAGGCCCAAGCCCCATGGATACGGTCGGAAACTGCCAGAATTCCGGCATTAATTTCGGATGAGGATAAGAAGGAAGCCCTTTACCGTGAGTTTCCTGACGGAAGTTATCCAGCTGTTCTTCGGTCAAACGGCCTTCAACAAACGCACGGGCATAAATTCCCGGCGAAATATGCCCTTGGAAAAAGACTAAATCACCGCCGTTTTTCTCATTGCGTGCTTTAAAGAAATGGTTGAAACAGACTTCATAAATCGTGGCGGAAGATTGGAAAGACGACATATGGCCGCCCAATTCCAAATCTTTTTTCGATGCTCTTAATACCATCATAATCGCATTCCAGCGGATTGCACCGCGGATACGACGTTCTAAATCTAAATTGCCCGGGTAATTCGGTTCTTCCGAAGCCGGAATCGTATTAATATAATCAGTCGTCACGCCGCTCGGCAAAGAAACCGCGTTAGCGCGCGCGTGTTGCATTAATTGCTCGATAATAAACTGCGCTCTTTCCACGCCTTCTTCACGAATTACTGAATCGATCGCGAGTAACCAATCGCTGGTTTCGATCGGATCTACGTCATTTCTTAAAATCTCTGACATAGCCTTTTCCTTATTTGTTAATTTAAAGTTATGTTTAATTTTCAATCCAAAATTAAACGCCGGGTAGATAACAAAATGCTTTGAATTTGATGTGCCGGTATTTTACAGCCATCGGCATACATTTACAAATCTTTAACAAATTTAGTAAATGTTATTAAATTTTTTGAAAGAAAGATAGTGCTTTTTTGCGACAAAAGACTAAAAACCGATCTTTGAACGCGGAAGATAGTTTTATTTTGATAAATGATTAAATTTTTGACCGCACTTTTGTTCCGCCGCACAATGGCTGCGAAGGGGTTTTATCGTTGTGCGCGGTAATAAAAAAGCCCATCCGTTCGAATGAGCTTTTTTATCTTCGTCGTCCTATTTTTTCAGGACTAATACGACGGATTCTCCGGCAACCACTTCGCCGGTTTTTTTATCCATACTGCTGATTTCATCCATATTGGAGATCACCACCGGAGTCAATACGGATTTCGCTTTCGTTTCCAGTAATGCCAAATCGAATTCAATTACGGTATCACCCCGTTTTACCGATTGACCTTCCTGCGCCACACGGGTAAAACCTTCACCTTTCAGCTCGACAGTATCAATACCGAAATGAACGAACAATTCGACGCCTTCCTTTGACTCCATTGAAAACGCATGATTGGTTTCAAAAATTTTACCAATCACACCGTCCACCGGCGCAACGATTTTATTACCGGTAGGGCGAATTGCGACACCGTCACCGACAATTTTTTCTGAAAATACGACATCAGGCACATCTTCAATGTTAACGATCTCGCCGGAAAGCGGCGCATAAATCGTCACATCGACAGCTTTATTGTCTTTTGAACCGAATAGTTTATCGAAAAAGCCCATTTTTAGTCTCCTACTAGTGAATGTTTGAGCTATTCTAGCGCAAAAATTTCACAATTGGTATCTAGTTTAACGCTTTTTCAGCTAAAAAATCGGCAACCAGCTGTTCAATATCCGCGGCCGTCGGCTGTTGCAGCGCTTTATCAGCCAATTCTTTTGCGTCCTGATAGTTGACGTTACGGATTAATTTCTTAATCCGCGGTACGGAAATCGCACTCATACTGAATTCATCCAGCCCCATACCGAGCAACAGTAACGTCGCTCTTTCATCGCCGGCCAGCTCACCGCACATACCGGTCCATTTGCCTTCCGCATGCGAGGCGTCAATTACCTGTTTAATTAAATTCAGTACCGACGGCGCCATCGGATTGTACAAATGGGAAATCAATTCATTGCCGCGGTCAACCGCTAAGGTATATTGCGTTAAATCGTTGGTACCGATACTGAAGAAGTCCACTTCTTTCGCCAGGAATTTCGCATTCACCGCCGCCGACGGTGTTTCCACCATCACGCCGATCTGAATGTCTTCGTTAAAGGCTTTCCCTTCATCGCGCAATTGCTGTTTCAGCTGTTCGATGACCGATTTTAATTCGCGGATTTCTTCGACGGAAATGATCATCGGGAACATGACCGCCAGATTACCGAAGGCGGAAGCGCGTAACACCGCGCGCAGCTGGGCATGTAAAATCTCGCGGCGATCCATCGCAATACGAATCGCACGCCAGCCGAGAAACGGATTCATCTCTTTCGGAAGGTTCAGATATGGTAATTCTTTATCGCCGCCGATATCCATAGTACGCAGCACCACAATCCGCCCGTTCATGGATTCGACCACTTCTTTATAAGCGATAAACTGTTCTTCTTCGCTCGGTAACTGGTCGCGATCCATAAATAAAAATTCGGTACGATATAAACCGACCCCTTCCGCACCGTTGCGATCGGCGCCTTCCACATCACGGATAGTGCCGATATTGGCCACCACATCCACGCGCCGGCCGTCTAATGTCAACGCCGGTAAATCTTTTAATTTCGCCAGTTCCGCTTTTTCTTCCGCCAACTGCGCCTGCAAGGCTTTAAAGCGATCGATTTGTTCCTGCGTCGGATTGACATAAACCTGATTATTTACCGCATCCAGAATCAAATAATCGCCGGTATTAACCAGCTGCGTCACATTATTGGTTCCGACAATCGCCGGCAATTCCAGCGAACGGGCCATAATCGACGTATGCGACGTTCTGCCGCCGATATCGGTAATAAAACCCAGTACCTTATCCAGATTCAGCTGCGCGGTTTCAGAAGGCGTCAGATCATAGGCGACCAGAATAGCTTCTTCACTGATATCGCCCAAATCGACAATATTCATACCAAGAATATTTCTGATTAAACGATTACCGATATCGCGAATATCGCCGGCACGTTCTTTCAAATATTCATCGTCGATTTCCGACAGCATCTCAACCTGCTGATCGATCACCTTACTCGCCGCCACGCCGGCATTAACTTTATTCGTACGCAGATAATCGATAATTTCTTCTTCTAATTCTTCATCTTCAAGAATCATCAGGTGGCCTTCAAAAATCGCCGCCTTTTCCTCGCCTAATGAGGCGTAAGCTCTGTCTTTAATGGCGGTTAACTGCTCAATGGCCGCGGTTCTGCCCTGATAAAAACGCGCAATTTCCGCCTCGATCTGATCCTCTTTAATTTTCTGCGTATCGAGAACGATTTTTTCTTCTTTTAACACCAACGCTTTACCAAAAACAACGCCCGGCGATGCTGGAATACCTGAAATCATATGTAACCTTCCGAAATGATAAATTAAACCTTACCCTAAATAGAACAATAGCCATAAAACCCGGTTTTTATCCGCAACGATAAAAACGGCCGTTTTATGGCTAACTCCGAATTATTCTAACGTAGGAATCAATGCAACCAAATGGTCAACCGCTTTCTGCTCGTCTTCACCGGTTGCGGAAATAGTAATTACGGTACCCTGCGTTAAACCTAATGTCTGCAGTTTAAATAAACTCTTAGCACTTGCACTTTTACCTGCGGATGTCACTGTAACGTCGGAAGCAAATGCTTTCGCTTCTTTTACAAACTGAGCGGCAGGGCGTGTATGTAAACCATTTGGCGCGGTAATTTCAACATCTTTTGAGTACATAATCGTATCCTCTAAAATTTAGTAAATTCTAAGTATTAAAAGTTAATAACAGATTTAAACCACAAACCTATTAAATTCGGTTTAGTATTTATTTTATATTTAAAAATAAATCGTCGCGTAGTATCAGGCTAAGTAAGAGAATAATCAAGGTTAATAGCGATAAAATTTGAACTAAATCACAAAAAAACAGTAAAACTGTTTATTTTTCACCCCGATTTTAACTTTTATTTAACCGTTTCAGCTTGCGGAAAAATGTCGCTGTGATTTGGTTTCCGATAAACCGGCGAGCAGCCGATGATAATTCTCGAATCTGAGCGGATGAATTTTGCCCTGACGCACCGCTTCCCGCAGCGCACAGCCCGGATCATCCAGATGTTTACAGTCTCTGAATTTGCAAGTGCCTAAAAAATATTGAAATTCACGGTATCCTTTGGTGATCTGTTCTCTGTCCAGATGCCACAAACCGAATTCACGGATGCCGGGCGAGTCGATCAACTCCCCACCCTGCGGCAAATGGTATAAGCGCGATGTCGTCGTGGTATGCTGCCCCAGACCGGAAATTTCGCTTACCGCGCCGGTCGGAATATCGATATCGGGTAAAATACCGTTGATCAAACTGGATTTACCCACGCCGGACTGCCCGACCAGCACGGATGTGCCGCTGGCGAAAAGTGCGGTCAGATTTTGCATATTTTCGCCGCTTTTTGCCGACACCATCATGGTTCGGTAGCCGATCTCCCGATAAATGTTAAGCTGTTCCTGTACGGCGCGACGCTGTGAATCGGACAGCAGATCCGCTTTATTTAACACAATAACGGCGGGAATGCCGGCGGTTTCGCAAATCACCAGATAACGGTCGATAATATTTAAGGATAACGCCGGCAGCACCGCCGAAACGATAATGATACGGTCGATATTCGCCGCAATCACCTTTAAACCATCGTAATAATCCGGCCGCGTAATTGCATTTTTGCGCGGGTGCACCGCCTCAATCACCCCGCTTATACCTTGCAGCTGCTGCGTGCCTTTGCGCCACACAACCTTATCGCCCACCACCAGACTCGATAACGTACGACGCAGATTGCAGCGGAAAACCGCGCCGTTTTCCGCCTCCACATCGGCATGTGCGGAATAACGCGTCACCACAATCCCCGCCTGCGATTCTCCCAGCATCTCATCCTGCCATTCAATCTCATGCGACGTTTTTCTCTGATGACGGCGCAGGGTTTTAGTATTATTCGATTGAATACGCCGCTGCTGGTTGCGGGTTAATTTACGTTTGCTCAAAGATAAATCCTTAAAGTGCGGTCGGTTTTCAGTTAGAATAGGAAAAATTTTGTATAGGATATCTTATATTATGCAATTAGATAAACAAAATCTTATTTGGATCGACTTGGAAATGACCGGGCTGGATCCCGAAAAAGAACGTATTATTGAAATCGCCACCATCGTCACGGACAAAAATCTTAACATTCTGGCGGAAGGCCCGGTGCTGGCCATTCATCAATCCGATGAACTGCTTGCCAACATGAGCGAGTGGTGTACTAAAACGCATACGGCCAACGGATTGGTGGAACGGGTGAAAGCCAGCAAACTGAATGAACGCGGCGCAGAGTTACGAACCCTTGATTTTCTGAAAAAATGGGTGCCGAAAGGAGTCTCGCCGATTTGCGGCAACAGCGTTGCACAGGATAAACGCTTTTTATTCAATTATATGCCCGAACTGGCAGACTATTTTCATTACCGCTATCTGGACGTCAGCACGCTGAAAGAGCTGGCTTCCCGCTGGCAGCCGGACATATTGAAAGGGTTTGAAAAGAAAAATACCCACCTTGCTTTGGACGATATTCGCGAATCCATCGCCGAACTGGCTTATTATCGCAGTCACTTTATTCGCCCGGCCGATAAATAATTATGCAATCTGGCGAATAATCAGGCGGGCGTAATACTTTTTTTCCGATTACGCTTGCCAGAGGCAAATTTTTTCGTATAATACGCCCTACATTCAACATGAATGACCAACATATCAATGCGGGAATAGCTCAGTTGGTAGAGCACGACCTTGCCAAGGTCGGGGTCGCGAGTTCGAGCCTCGTTTCCCGCTCCAATTTCACACAGGATAGCAATCCGTTACGCGGGAATAGCTCAGTTGGTAGAGCACAACCTTGCCAAGGTTGGGGTCGCGAGTTCGAGCCTCGTTTCCCGCTCCAATTTCACACAGCATAGCAGTCCGTTATGCGGGAATAGCTCAGTTGGTAGAGCACAACCTTCCCAAGGTTGGGGTCGCGAGTTCGAGCCTCGTTTCCCGCTCCAATTTCATCACTTTAGCGATAATTTTCTTTTCATCGCAATAAAAACACCGTTCTGATACATCGCGCCGTAAAGATAAAATAAAGCGGACCATTTGTCCGCTGTCAATTAAAGACTGACCATCCGCTGCGGGCGGATAACATTGTGCGCATCCACCAGCGCAACGCCTAAAAAACGATTCTCATCGGAAAACAACCGCACTTGACCATAAAGCGCCGGCAGATTATCAAATTTTACCCGCTGCCCGAACCCGACCGCCCGGCTTTGTTCGGCGCTTAAACTCAATTTCGGCAAACGCCCGACCGCACTGTCCGGCGGCAGCAATAAGGCGTCCATGTCCGCCAGCGAGCCGGTTTGCGCGATCTGCTGCAATTGCGCCAAGGTCAGCATAGCCTGTGGCGGATAATCCGCCACCGCTAAACGCCGCAGCATGGTGACATGCGCGCCGCAGCCCAATGCCTGCCCCAGATCATCGATCAGAGTACGAATATAGGTGCCTTTGGAACAATGCACCTCCAGAGTGAGATAAGGTGCCTGATAGTCAATAAACCGCAGCTCGAAAATCGTAATCGGACGAGCATCCCGCGCAACGGTAATGCCGGCGCGGGCATATTCATACAAGGGTTTGCCCTGATGCTTTAACGCAGAAAACATGGTCGGCACCTGCATAATTTCACCGCGAAACGGCGCAAGTGCGGTCAGAATTTGCGCGGTTTTTACCTCCACCGCCCGACGCTGAATAATCTGCCCGTCGGCATCAGAAGTATCGGTTCGTTCGCCCAGTTTTGCGGTGACGCGATAACGCTTATCCGAATCCAGCAAATATTGCGAAAACTTCGTTGCCTCGCCCAGACAAATCGGCAGCATGCCCGTCGCCAGCGGATCCAGCGCTCCGGTATGCCCTGCTTTATTGGCCTGAAAAAGCTGCTTCACTTTCTGCATGATATGGTTGGAACTCATTCCCTGCGCTTTATCCAGCAAAAAGATGCCGTGCACATCACGCCCTTGTTTACGCGGTTTACTCATCGTCACTCTTCTTTGTGTTTTTTCTCATCATCACGCACCACATTGGTGACCAGATTCGACATGCGCATCCCTTCCACCAGCGAACGGTCATAAACAAAACGCAGTTCAGGCACAATGCGCAGGCGCATGGCTTTCGCCAGCAACGTACGAATATACGGCGCGGCTTTATGCAGCCCCTGCATACCGTTTTCAATCGCACTTTCATCATGATCAAATAAGAAGGTCACGAATATTTTTGCATACGCCAAATCGCTGGAAACCTCCACATCGGAGACCGTCACCATGCCAATACGCGGGTCTTTCACTTCACGTTGTAAAATCAGCGCCACTTCTTTCTGTAATTCCTGTGCCACACGGTCACTGCGCTTAAATTCTCTGGCCATTTATACCCTCCTGAATAAGGCAGAGGCGAACAACTGTCCGCCTGAATAAAATTGATTGATGCGGGCGCAGCACACGCCCGGCATCACATTAAATCGAACGTTTCACTTCGACCACTTCAAACACTTCGATTTGGTCTCCGACTTTAACGTCATTATAGTTTTTCACCCCGATACCGCATTCCATACCGCTGCGCACTTCCGCGACATCGTCTTTAAAGCGGCGCAGAGATTCCAGTTCGCCTTCGAAAATCACCACGTTATCGCGTAATACACGAATCGGATTGTTACGTTTCACCATACCTTCGGTCACCATACAGCCGGCAATCGCACCGAATTTCGGATGACGGAACACATCGCGGACTTCTGCCAGACCAATGATTTCCTGTTTAAATTCAGGCTGTAGCATTCCGCTCATCGCCGCTTTGATTTCGTTTAACAACTCGTAAATAATGGAGTAATAGCGCAAATCGATATTTTCATTTTCGATGATACGGCGCGCGGAAGCATCGGCACGAACATTAAAGCCGACGATAATCGCATTGGAAGCCGCCGCTAAAGTGGCGTCGGTTTCGGTAATCCCGCCCACGCCGGAGCCGACCACATTGACTTTAACCTCATCGGTTGACAGCTCCTGTAACGCCTGCACAATTGCTTCGACGGAACCCTGTACGTCCGCTTTGACAATGACATTCAGCTCGGCGACATCGCCTTCTTCCATATTGCTGAACATATTTTCCAGCTTGGCTTTTTGCTGACGCGCCAGTTTCACATCGCGGAATTTACCCTGACGATACAACGCCACTTCGCGCGCTTTTTTCTCGTCACGCACGACGGTGGCTTCATCACCCGCCGCCGGTACACCGGAAAGCCCCAGCACTTCCACCGGAATAGACGGGCCGGCGGAATCGATGTCTTTGCCGTCTTCATCACGCATCGCGCGCACTCGACCGTATTCAAAGCCGCACAGCACAATATCGCCGCGGTGTAATGTTCCCGACTGCACCAAAATCGTCGCGACCGGGCCGCGTCCTTTATCCAGATAGGATTCAATCACAACCCCGCTGGCCATGCCGTCTTTCACGGCGGTCAGTTCCAGCACTTCCGATTGTAACAAAATCGCATCCAGCAATTCATCGACGCCGATACCTTTTTTCGCCGACACATACACAAACTGCGTATCGCCGCCGAATTTTTCCGCAATCACTTCATGTTGCAGCAATTCCTGTTCGACCCGATCCGGGTTAGCTTCCGGCTTATCGATTTTATTTACCGCCACTACAATCGGCACGCCCGCCGCTTTAGCATGCTGAATCGCCTCAATCGTCTGCGGCATTACGCCGTCATCCGCCGCTACAACCAGCACCACGATATCGGTGGCTTTCGCACCGCGCGCGCGCATGGAAGTAAACGCCGCATGTCCCGGCGTATCCAAAAAGGTAATCATCTTACCGTCTTCGGTTTCAACATGATAGGCACCGATATGCTGAGTAATACCGCCCGCTTCGCCGGCAGCCACTTTGGCTTTACGAATATAGTCAAGCAATGAGGTTTTACCGTGGTCAACGTGTCCCATAATGGTCACCACCGGCGCCCGCATCACTTTTTCCGCGTTCACATCGCGGTCTTCCAGTACCGCTTCTTCCAGTTCGTTTTCTTTGCGCAGAATAACCTTATGCCCCATTTCTTCCGCCACCAGCTGTGCGGTTTCCTGATCGATCACTTGGTTAATGGTCACCATTTCGCCCATTTTCATCATCGTTTTGATGATTTCGGTGGCTTTTACCGCCATTTTATTGGCCAGTTCGGCAACCGTAATAGTTTCGCCGATCACCACGTCACGATTGACCGGTGCGGCAGGTTTGGTAAAGCCCTGTTGCAATGAACTGCCTTTTTTACCGTGTTTGCCTTTGCCGCCTTTCGCGCCGCGGGTATCTTTCTGATTGCGGCGGTTGGATTCGCGTTCGGTTTTGGTATTATCGTCCTCGCGTCCGCCTTTTTTCGCTTTGGCGACTTTATTCTTACCGCGGCCGCGGCCTTCGTTACGGCGCTCTTCCTCATTTTCCGCTTCCAGCGCATAGCTTGAAGTCAGATGATAATCGGCATATTCGTCCGTATTGTCGCCGCCGTTATGTTCATCCGTACTCTCGGCGTAACGTTTCGCTTCTTCCGCCGCCTTTCTCGCCTGTTCTTCCGCTTTCTGGCGGGCCAGTTCTTCGGCTTTACGGCGCAATTCGGCTTCTTCCGCTTTGCGTTTTTCTTTTTCCGCATCAAGCGGTTTATGTTCCGCTTTAAGTGCGGTAGTTTTTTCCGCCGTTTTTTTCTCCGCCGCCTGCGCCGCTTTCGCCTGCTGTGCTTTTTCCGCTTCCTGACGGGCTTTTTCTTCCGCTTCGCGTTGCGCTTTTTCCGCCGCGGCTTTTTTCTCGGCTTCTTCCTTAGCTTTCAGCCGCGCTTGCTCTTCCGCTTTTCTGGCCGCCTCGGTCTGCACCATGCGTTTTTTACGCACTTCGACCTGCACCTCTTTACTGCGCCCGCCGCTGGTCGTGCCGCTGACCGTGGTTTTGGTTCTGCGTTGCAGGCTCAGCTTTTTCGGGGCACCCGATAGTTTTATTTCATCTGTCATACTGTCATCACTCCTTATTGTTCGCTGAACCAGCAAATGTTACGCGCCGCCATAATTAAATCCGCCGCCTGCTGTGCGCTCAGATCGTCAATATCCGCTAAATCGTCCACGCCCTGTTCGGCAAGTTCCTCTAATGTGGTAATCTGTTTCGCCGCCAGTTTTAACGCGATTTGACGATTCATGCCGTCCAGATTCAATAATTTATCTTCAATATGCGCCTGTTTCAACGCTTCCTCTTCCGCCAGAGCCGCCGCCGTTAATGCGTTTTTCGCCCGGGTTTGCAGCTCTTCCACCAAATCCTCGTCTTCCAGCCCGTCAATCGCGGTCAGCTCGCTGACCGGCACATAAGCCAGTTCTTCCAGGGTAGAAAATCCTTCTTCCACTAAAATATGCGCGAATTCTTCATCAATTTCCAGCGTATCCATAAATAATTTCAACACTTTGTTGTCTTCCGCCTGATGTTTGGCGTTTAATTCGTCGGTGGTCATGACATTCAGCGTCCAGCCGGTCAGCTGGGTAGCCAGCCGCACATTCTGTCCGTTGCGCCCGATGGCCTGCGCCAGATTCGCCGCATCCACCGCGATGTCCATGGAATGAGTATCTTCATCCACCACGATAGAGCTGACGTCCGCCGGCGCCATGGCGTTAATCACGAATTGTGCCGGATTATCGTCCCACAGCACAATATCCACCCGTTCGCCGCCGAGTTCATTGGTAATCGCCTGCACGCGCGCACCGCGCATTCCCACGCAGGCACCGACCGGGTCGATACGTTTATCGTTGCTTTTCACCGCAATTTTTGCCCGCGAACCCGGATCACGCGCCGCGCCTTTGATTTCAATCAATTCTTCACCGATTTCCGGCACCTCGATGCGGAACAGCTCGATAATCATTTCCGGTTTAGCCCGGGTGACAAACAACTGCGCGCCTTTGCTTTCCGGATTGACGTTATACAGCACGCCGCGGACGCGATCGCCCGGACGGAAATTCTCCCGTGGCAGCATATCTTCACGCAAAATCACCGCTTCGGCCTGCTGACCCAAATCCAGAATAATGCTGTCGCGATTGACTTTTTTCACCGTGCCGGTCAGAATTTCGCCCTCATGGGAACGGAACTGCTCAACGATTTTATTGCGTTCCGCCTCACGGATTTTGGTACTGATAACCTGACGCGCCGTTTGCATGGTGATACGGTCAAAGGCGACGGATTCAATCTGATCTTCCACATAATCGCCGATTTTGGCATTCGGATCTTCAAACTGTGCGGCCTCAAGGGTAATTTCCTTGGTCGGATTATTCACATGCTCAACCACCAGCCAGCGACGGAAGGTATCGAATTCGCCGGTTTTGGTGTTAATTACCACGCGCACATCGATTTCCTGTTCGTATTTCTTTTTGGTGGAAAGGGCAATCGCACTTTCCAGCGCTTCAAAAATCTTTTCGCGCGGCAACAGTTTTTCATTTGATACGGCTTCGGCCGCCAATAAAATTTCTTTACTCATGGTGTTATTTTCCCCTGTATAAAATTAGAACTTAGGCACAATATTGGCTTTCTGAATATTACCGAATACGAAAACCTGCGGCTGACCGTCAACGCTGAGGGTCAGCATATCGTTTTCGATTTTTTCCAGCTTACCCTGCCATTTACGGCGATCTGCCTGCGGAATACGCAGCTGCACGGCAATATCCTGCCCGATAAAACGCTGATACTGCGCCAAGGTAAACAACGGGCGATCCAATCCCGGCGACGACACTTCAAGATTGTATTTATCCGCAATCGGATCTTCCACATCCAGCACCGCGCTGACCTGACGGCTGACATCGGCACAATCGTCCACGGTCACGCCGCCATCTTTATCAATATACAAACGCACGGTTAAAAAACGTCCGTTGCGCTGACATTCAATGCCCCAAAGCTCACAGCCTAAATCTTCTACCGAACTTTGCAGCAATTGCTGTAACTTTTCTTCTAACGTGGCCAAATCAACCTCCTGATCTGAAAGCAAGACATAAAAAAAGGGCGTTCAGCCCAGTCCTACATCTAAATTGCTCGTACAAAAAAACCCCAAACTTGGGGTTCCTTTACTGAACTTGTTGTAAAGTGGTTGCGGGGGCCGGATTTGAACCGACGGCCTTCGGGTTATGAGCCCGACGAGCTACCAAGCTGCTCCACCCCGCGTCCGAAAATATGGAGCGCATTATACGGGGTTTATGCGCCGATAGCAAGTTTTTGTTATAAAAAACACGGATTTTTCCCGATATAAGGCTGATAACTCCCTAAAAACAACAGAAAAAACCACCGCACTTGCGTATCCCGCCCGCCTTTTATCCGGCGGGATTTCCGCGCTTAGAAACTAATCCCGCTGCCAATACCAATGCCCGCACCGACGCCGTTGCTGCCGCCGCCGACACCGAATCCGCCGCCCACTGAACAGGCGCCGAGCATAACAATACACAGCACGATCATCATCTTTTTCATTTTATTGCCTCCTGAGACGCCAGTTTACGCATGGTTTCAAACAACCGGTAAATGGCGATTAAATCCGTTTTCGCCACCGCGTTGAACGGTCGCAAAATAGTATATAACCCGCGGTATCGATGTACGGTCGCAAAAGTCGCCCGTTTAATCTGCGGCTCACAATCCTCAAAATAGCGTTCGAGCAAGGTCAACATCCGTTCATCGGATAAACCGGCCGTTCGCCCCAGACTGTGAATAAAAATCAGATTATCGCGCACTTTACGGCGTATTAACACCTTATCCGAATCCGTTTTTACCCAGCCGGATTCAAAATCAATGAAACTCACCCGGCCGTTATCCCACAGCATATCGCGCAATGCCGGACGCCCGTGCACCAGCCCTTGACGGTGTAACTGCGCCAATGCGCGCGCTCCGTCATCCAGCATTTGATCCTTCAGTGTCTGCGGGACGGTTTCATCGTTCAGCGCGGAACCGATGGATCGTCCGCTGTCGCGCAGCACAAAAAAATCCTCACCGCACAATACCATTTCCGGCACCGGCGCCCGGTGTTCGGCAAAATAGCGCAGCGCCGCGATTTCCTGCCGGAACGCTTTGCGGGGATACGGTTTCAGCACGCGCCAAATGCCCCTCACCTGCTCCGGCTGTTTCAGCCAGAAAGCCTTGCCCTCGTAGCTGAAAGGCAGGATTCTCTTTCCGTGATATTTCTGTAATAATTGTCGAACATAATGTTCGAATGCCTGTTGTTCAGAAGTTAACATATCGCCTGTCCATAAAAAGTGCGGTATAAAATTCATGTGTTTTGCCGTTCGCACCGACAAGATTTTGCGTTGATTTCACCGAGCCTGCGCACATCACCCAAATAATCCTAAGGAGAGTTTATGCATTATAAAGCCGTTATTGCCGCCGCGCTGTGTCTATACAGCCTGTTTATTCCCGTCGCCCATGGGTTTCTTGCGCCGTTTGCCGTCACCGAAACGCAGATTAACGATTATCTGGCACAAAAAGCCAATATCCGCGATCAATTTCGCTTCCCGGGCCTGTTTTCCATTGATTATCAATTACAGGATTTAACCGCCCGCATCGGACAGCACGCAGAAAAGCGGGTGGAAATCGACGGCAGTATGCACGGCGTATTTAAACTGCAAGACAAACAGTTCGCCGCCAAGCTCAACCTGACCTTTGATACCGTACCCTACTACGATGCGCAAAAAGGCGCCGTTTATCTGAAAGAGGTGCGTATTCTGCGTTGGTCGGGCTCGCCGCAAACTTATATGGAACAACTGCAGGCCGTTATGCCGTTGCTGAGCGGCAATCTCGCCGCCCTGCTCAACCATATTCCGGTCTACACCTTGGATCCAAACAATGCGCGCGATGCCCTGATTAAAAAATTCGCCAAGGAAATTCGGGTCGAGCCGGGAAAACTGATACTGGATACCGGTATTCTGTAATCCGAATCCGCCCCGGCTTGCAGAACGGCCGCAAACATCAACGGCTTAAAAACAAGGCTGCCGCACCGCGTACGCCGCTTGAATCGCCATAAATCGCTTTTTTAATCACCGGCACGGAAGCGCCGCGCATCAACTGTCCCGGCAGAATGTTCGGCAACGCCTGATATAAATAGTCGAAATTGGATAAACCGCCGCCGAAGACAATCAGATCCGGATCGAACACCACCGCCAGATCGCCGATGCAAATCGCCATCAGTTCAACAAACATCTCAACGAATTGCACGGCTTTTTTATCACCGGCATAAAAACGTTCGATAATTTCCTTGGCGGACAACGCCTCGCCCTGCAAATCGCGATACAGAAATTCAAAACCGCGGCCGGATAAATAGGTATCCAGACAAGCCTGATTGCCGCAACCGCACTGATAAATCGGTGCGTTGTCCCAGCCGAGTAATTTCAAGGCCTGATAATTTAATGCGATATGCCCGACTTCGCCCGCCATACCGCTTTGACCGGAATGGGCTTTGCCGTTAATAATCAGACCGCCGCCGAAACCGGTGCCGATAATAAATCCCATCACCGAATTGTATTGCTGATTTTCCTCCGCCCAGGCTTCCGACAGCGCAAGGCAATTGGCATCGTTTTCCGCCCGCACTTCACGTCCGAGCCGTTCGGCCAAATCGGTCAGAATCGGTTTTTTATCCGCCGCACGGATATTACTGATTGACGCGATGCCGGTTTTCGGATTGACGAATCCCGGAATACCCAGCCCCACCGAGCCGCGGCAGCCGAAGCGCTGATCAGCGCGGTTTACCAGATCTTCAATGGTATCCAGCCATTGCCGATAATCCTCTTTCGGTGTCGGCACTCGTTCGGTATATTGTTTTTCCAGTTTCTCATTAAATACGGCAAGCTCGATTTTCGTTCCGCCGATATCAAAGCCATATAGCATGTTAACCTCCCTGCTTATTTATTCGAAAATCCGTGTATTTTAACCGCACTTTCCGCGCGTTTCTTTGCGGAAGATCGCCTTTTTCGCTAAAAAGCCGAACAGCAGGCAATGCACTAGCCATGCGGTTATCACCGACACAAACAAATCGATCGGATAATGCATGCCCAGACGTAAGCGGCTTATCAGCATCAATAGCGCCCAAATCGCGATAATGCCGGTTAAAATGTGCATTTTTACTGATTTTTCGCCCAGCAGCCGACCGAACCCTACCGCCAGCATTAGCCAGGCTGCGGCAAACAGCGTATGCCCGGAAGGGAAAGAATAGCCGGTTTCATGCATGCGGTGACGCACCAGCCAGTCCGGCGTCTGCGGTTTATCCGCATAATAAAAAGACACCAGCTGCTCCCGTTGCGCCGGTGTCTGATCATAAAAATAATCGGTGGTTATCTCCGATTGTTCCGCCAGTGCGCTGATAAAAGGGCGCGGCTCGGCAAACAACAGTTTCAGCCCGCTTTTCATTCCCTGCGTCAGCGCAATAGCGCAGGCCATAATCGCAATGACCCGAACCGCTTGTTTTTTATTCGGAATCAGCCAGAAATACAAGCCGGCAAGCACCACGCAGGTCAGCAACGCATAAGGCGAACTGCCGGTTTCCGTCAGCCAGTAAAGGGCATGATCCGGCGTGCCGAGGTTCGCATCGCCCTGCCAGTGCCAGCCGCTCGCCCACGCAAAAAAAGGTACCATAAGTAATAATAAAGTATATAATGACAGCCGTTTTAACATTTTAATAACCATCTCGGATTGTAAAAAGAACGTATTCTAACACCATTAAAAGAAAAAAGGATAAGGATTTAACTATGTCAAAAATTCAGCGTGTGACTGAAGCCAACCTGCCGACCGAATTCGGGTTGTTCCGCATCGTCGGCTTTGAATTTCCGGACAGCAAAAAAGAACATGTGGCGCTGGTGATGGGCGATATCAGCGATCAAAACGTGCCGGTGTTAGCCCGCATCCATTCCGAATGTTTAACCGGCGATGCGCTGCACAGCTTAAAATGCGACTGCGGTTTTCAGCTTGCCACCGCATTGCGTCAAATCAGTGAAGAAGGCCGCGGCGTGCTGATTTATCACCGCGAAGAAGGGCGCGGTATCGGCCTGATTAATAAAATCCGCGCTTATGCGTTGCAGGATCAGGGCATGGATACCATTGAAGCCAATCTGGCGCTGGGTTTCGCCGCGGATGAACGCAACTTTGCCGTCTGCGCCGATATTTTCGACCTGCTCGGCGTCAAACAGGTGCGTCTGCTGACCAATAATCCGAACAAAATCGAAACCATGAAAAAAGCCGGCATCAATGTGGTCGAACGGGTGCCGCTGAACGTCGGCGAAAACCGTTACAACACCGAATATCTGGATACCAAAGCGAAAAAAATGGGGCATTTTATCGTCCATAACAATCAAAAACACCTGCTGACCTGCCCGCACTGTCAGGAAGAAATTCCGCCAAAATGACCGCACTTTCGGGACGCCCGTCCGACGTCCCGCACACAGCATCTACCAGTTGAAATAATCCATAAAATTCCTGCTTTTTGCGCAAAAAACGCATAAAATACACGCCGTAATTGCACCCCGACAAAAATCTTGTTAAAGTGCGGTAAAATTTTGTGCCGAATGATGATTAGGAAAAACACATGAGCCAAGAATATTTAGATTTCGAATTACCGATTGCCGAACTGGAAGCTAAAATCGAATCGCTGCGTTCAGTGACTCAGCAAGACGATAAAATCAATCTGGATGATGAAATCGCCCGCCTGCAGAAAAAAAGCGCGGAACTGACGCAAAAAACCTTCGCCAATCTGGACGCCTGGCAAGTCTCGCGCATGGCACGCCATCCGAACCGTCCGCACACGCTGGATTATATCCGCCATATTTTTACCGAATTTGAAGAACTCGCCGGAGATCGCGCCTTTGCCGACGATAAAGCGATCGTCGGCGGATTAGCCCGTCTGGACGGCAGAGCGGTGATGGTAATCGGTCATCAGAAAGGTCGCAGCGTAAAAGAAAAAGTGATGCGCAATTTCGGCATGCCGGCACCGGAAGGCTACCGCAAAGCCCTGCGTTTAATGCAAATGGCGGAGCGTTTCCATTTGCCGATTATTACCTTTATCGACACGCCGGGAGCCTACCCGGGCGTCGGTGCCGAAGAGCGCGGACAGTCGGAAGCCATCGCCCGCAATCTGCGTGAAATGTCAACCCTGAAAGTGCCGGTGATCTGTACGGTTATCGGCGAAGGCGGTTCCGGCGGCGCACTGGCGATCGGTGTCGGCGATAAAGTCAATATGCTGCAATACAGCACCTATTCCGTCATTTCACCGGAAGGCTGCGCGTCGATTTTATGGAAAAGCGCGGACAAAGCCTCCACCGCGGCGGAAGTGATGGGCTTAACCGCACCGCGTTTAAAACAGTTAAAACTGATCGACAATATCGTACAGGAACCGCTCGGCGGCGCGCACCGCAATTACGACGAAATCGCGCGCAATCTGAAACAGCGTTTACTCACCGATCTGGCAGAACTTGACCTATTGGATCAGGAAACCCTGCTGGATCGCCGTTATCAACGCCTGATGGGCTACGGCTACTGCTAAACGGCGGTTTAATCTTCTTACGGGACGGTATATCGCTGTCCCTGATATTCTGTTAATCATCCGGAAACTCTCAATATCATGAAAAATATTCTTTCCATTCAATCTCATGTGGTGTACGGCTATGCCGGCAACAAATCGGCGACCTTTCCTATGCAACTGCTCGGCATTGATGTCTGGGCGCTGAATACGGTGCAATTTTCCAATCATACCCAATACGGTCAATGGACCGGCATGGTGGTGCCGAAAGAGCAAATCGGCGAAATCGTGCGCGGTATTGACGCCATCAGCGAACTGCATCGGTGCGATGCGGTCGTATCGGGCTATATTGGCTCTGCCGAACAGGTGGAAGAAATCATTAACGCGCTGCATCAAATCAAACAAAAAAATCCGCGCGTGCTGTATCTTTGCGACCCGGTGATGGGACACCCGGATAAGGGCTGCATCGTCGCGGACGGCGTAAAAGAAGGGCTGATTAATCTGGCCATGGCAGAGGCGGATATTATGACGCCGAATCTGGTGGAACTGCGCGAACTCAGCGGGCTTCCGGTAGAAAACTTCGCGCAGGCCATTGCGGCGGTGCAGGCGATTCTGCGCAAAGGGCCGCAAAAAGTGCTGGTTAAACATTTAAGCAAGGTCGGTCAGGATCCGAACCGGTTTGAAATGCTGCTGGCCACGCCGGCGGGCATCTGGCATATCGCCCGTCCGCTGCATCCGTTTGCCAAAGAACCGGTCGGCGTGGGCGATTTAACCGCCGGCCTGTTTATCGCCAATCTGCTGAACGGCAAATCCGACGTCGAAGCCTTTGAACACACCGCAAATGCCGTGAACGATGTGATGGCGATAACTCATCAGCACGGCGCCTACGAGCTGCAAATCATTGCCGCCCGCGATCGGATCGTCAACCCGCTCAGCAATTATCGCGCGGTAAAAATCGCCTAAACGCTGTCGGCGCAAACGCGCCGTCAGCCTTCCGGAGCTGACAAATGCCACTGTTTGACCGATTCCGCCGCCAGCTTGCCGAGCATCTGCCGTCGCAAACCGACTTTCTGCTCGGCTTCAGCGGCGGGCTGGATTCTACCGCGCTGCTCGGATTATTCGCCGAACTGCGTGAAAAACAACCGCACTTTACGCTGCGCGCCATTCATATTCATCACGGTTTAAGCCCCCATGCCGATCACTGGGTACGGCACTGCCAAAGTATTTGCCGTCGGCTGGCGATTCCGCTGATTATCGAAAAAGTCAGCGTCGATACCCGCGACGGTATTGAAGCCGGCGCTCGCCAAGCCCGCTACGGCGCGATAAAACGGCATCTGCGCAACAGCGAAATCCTCGTCACCGCCCATCACCGGCAGGATCAGACGGAAACCTTTTTGCTCGCCCTCAAACGCGGCAGCGGCCCGGCGGGGCTCAGCGCCATGGCGGTAAAAAGTGCGGTCGATAATCTGCCGATTTTTCGCCCGCTGCTGCCTTTCAGCCGCGCGGAACTGGAACATTATGTGCGCACAGTCAATCTGCCGTGGATTGAAGATGAAAGCAATGCGGATAACCAATATGATCGCAATTTCCTGCGCAATCAAATTCTGCCGCCGCTGCGCCGCCGCTGGCCGCATTTTGACCGCGCGGTACAGCGTTCCGCACGGCATTGTGCCGAACAGCAACAGCTTATCCACGATTTGCTGACGGAAAGTTTCCGGCAAAACTATCGCGAATCCGACCGCACTTTTGACCTCAGCCGTTTTCCGCATTATAGCGCGTTGCAGCAAAACGCTCTGCTGCGTCGCTGGCTGGCGGAACTCGGTTGTAACATGCCTTCCGTGGTGCAGCTGGAGCAACTGATTCGCGATGTCATTTTCGCCCGCGCGGATCGCAACCCGCAGTTTCACTGGCAAAATCAGGTTATCCGCCGTTATCAGAAGCGGCTTTATGTGACGGCGAATTTTGCCGATCTCAGCGCAATCCGCCTCAATATTCAACCGAATCAGACCATCACTCTGCCCGATAATCTCGGCACTTTGCGGCTGTGCGAAACTCACGACGGCTTACTGGCCGAATGGGCACATCACCGCCAGCCACTGCCCGCCACCGATTTGCCGATTCAAATCCGTTTCGCCTATGCCGGTAAAGTGCGCACCCGCAACGGCATTCATCAGGATATTAAAAAATTATGGCAACAGGCTAACGTCCCGGTCTGGCAACGCCGCCGGATTCCGCTGATTTTCTACGGCGAACAGTTTAAAAGTGCGGTAGGTTTTTTTACCGATTACGCAGAACCGTCGATAAAAACGGGGCGTTAATCCGCCCCGGTAACAATTCATAAACGGCTTAATCAGAAATAATAGCCTACGTTGAGTTTAAAATTCCGTCCGCTGCCGGCCATTAAACTGAATGCCGGTAAATATTTTTTATCCAGCAGATTTTCAATCGCAAAATCCAGCCGTAAGTTGTGCCATTCGCCACTAAGCGGTGCGTAGCTTGCGGTGAAATCCAGCAACGCATAACCGCCATACTGCAAGCCGTGTTCGGCAGGGACGCGATGCTGTTTGGCATAATGGGTAACACGCGCGCCCAGATTAAATTTCTGTTTCACCAATTCATAATCGGTCGCGAAAGTGAACTTATCCGCCGCAATATTGGAAAGCGGCTGATGAGTGTTTTTGTCTTTACCGCGTGTCTGCGCATAGCCCAATGCCAGCGACAGGCGTTCATATTGATACTGACTTTCCAGCTCGAAACCGCGTAACCGGGCATTTTCCACATTCCGGTATTGCGAACGATCCGGCAGTAAAATCGCATTGGAATTCGGATCGGATTTATATACCACCAAATTAATAAAATCTTTTACATCATTCTGGAAATAGGTCGCGCGGAATGTCAGTCGGTCGCGGTTATACCATACGTTATCAAAGTGAAAATCGGCGCTGATTTCTTTATTTTCAGCCGTTTCCGGTTTCAGGTTCGGGTTCGCGACAAATAGATTGCCCAGATCACGACCGCGCGAACTCATACCGAAATGCGCCCCGCTGACAAAACGTTCCTGCATAGAGGGCGCACGATACGCCTCGCTGTATTTCGCCGTAATATCCAGCCAGTCGGCGGCGTGCCAGGTCAGCGCCAGTGCCGGCGACCAGTGATGGTCACGGTATGTCTGATGTTGCCGCCCGCCCTGCGTATTATAGCGGTCATAGCGCAGCCCGGGCGACAACACCCAGCGTTCGCTTAATTGAATATGGCTTAATACATAGGCGCCGAATACCTTGCTGTCCGCCGTATATGAATCGGCGCGGAACTTACCGTCGGTTTGATTGCTTTCGCGCTGCGAATCCAGTTTATCCCGATAATAATCCGCGCCATAAGTCAGGTTGATCCCGGCCAGTTCACTGCTGTTGCGAATATTCAATCCCGTGGTATGCAATTCGGTTTTATCCCGCAGGCCGCTTTGCACGCGCTGTTCCTTTTCCTCCGTGCGGTTATGATATAAGGTAACCTGCATATTCAGATACGGATTGTGTTCCGGATTGAGATAATAATTCAGCGCCGAGCTTTGATCCGTCACTTGCTGGCGGCTTAAATAATTCACGCTGCCGAGGCGGGTATGCACGTTTTCCGCATAGAATTTGCGGATGTCCTCCAGGCTGCAACCGCCGCAATTACGGTGAAAATTGCCGATTTCATTAATCACGTCCTGATCGGTAAATTCCGTCGCCGTTTCGTTATTGGAATTGGCGGTTTGTTTGCTGACCGAGCCGCGGTGGGACAATTCCAGACGCTGCGCCTCATTAATCTGCCAGCCGAATTTCGCCAAGCCGCCTTTCTGCATTAAGCCGCTGTGTGCGATCTTCTCCCCGCCGCCGACCCGCAGGTCATTGGAATCGTTATAAAATCCCTGTAACAGCCAGTCGAAAGTGCGGTCGGCGCCGAATACCGCCACTGACGAAGAAGACAATTGATTGGCGGACTGATACCCCTGCTGAATCTGCGCGCCGATAGTATCGCCGTTTTTCAGCAAATCCAAGGCATTGGCAGTACGCATCGCCACCACGCCGCCTAATGCGCCGCTTCCCCATAATGTGCTGGACGGCCCTTTCACCACTTCCACTTCCTGCAATAAAGAGGCGGGCATAAAATACGCGCCGCGGTGCGCCAGATCAAAATTCTGTCTGACTCCGTCAATGATTTGCACCACCCGATTCCCACCCAGCCCACGGATCATCGGCTTTTGCGCCAACGCACGGGAACCGCCCTGAATATCCACATTGGGCAGATATTTCAGGCTGTCCGCCACACTGGTCGGCTGTTGGCGCCGCAGCGTTTCTTGCTCAAGGGTTTGCGTATTGTTGGCATAAACGGCATACGCGGACGGGTCGCGCAATGCCAGAACGGAAATTTCATCAAGTGCGGTCGGTTTTTGCGAAGTTTCCGACGCATAAACCGCACAAGGCAGCATCACGCCACAAAAAAGCGAAGTATAAATATTAGACAGTTTCACATGATATTCCTTTAGACTAAAAACAGCGACGGCAATAATACGGGAATTCATCTTAAAAAACAACGATATTGATAATAATTATCATTTATGTAAAATAAGCCCGCTTTTTACTATTTTATTTTTTATAAAGGGAAATTTTTTATGTCCGTTCATACGCATTTAACTGCAATTTCAACCGCACTTTTTATGCTCGCCAGCCCGCTTTGCGCTGCCGAAACGCTACCGGACGCCGGGCTACTGAATAAAGAAATCGAACAAGGGCAAAGGGCGCCCAAAATAAAACCGGGCGGTTCGCTGTTTCATGCTCAGCGGCAAACTCAGCCTCAAAGCGCCGATGACGGCATTCATTTTCAGTTGCGGGAAATTCAGGTTATCGGGCTGAACGGCGAGCCGGTGGAAGAAGACATCAGGCCGGTGATTACGCCTTTTTTGCATCAAGACCTGCAATTTTCCGCCCTTGACCGACTGACCCGGCAGCTTACCGAATTTTATCGCCGCCATGACTATCTGCTGGCGCGCGCCATTTTGCCGCCGCAGGATATTGTTGACGGTAAACTGACCGTCTTGCTTATCAAAGGGCAACTGGCCGACATTCATATTAATAATCACAGCGCCTTACGCGATAATATCGTAAAACGACTGTCAACCGCCGGCATTAACGAGGGCTATTACGTTTATCAGTCGGAGCTGGAAAGACTGGCATTAGTGCTCAACGACATTCCTGCCATCCGCCCGTCATTAAGCCTGAAATCCGCACAGCAACAGGGCAAAGCGGATTTAACCGTTACGCTGGAAAATGGACGGCGATTCGGCGGCTATGTGTTAACGGACAATCAGGGCAGCAAAGAAACCGGACGTTACCGTTTTTTGCTCGGCGGCAGCGTCTATAACCTGCTGGGGCTTGGTGATGAATTAAAACTGGATATGCTGACCTCCGGCAAAGGAGATTTGAAAAATGCAAAATTGGATTATTCCGCGCTGATCGACGGTTACGCCACCCGGTTCGGGGTGACGGCAAGTTATCTGCACTATCGGTTAGGCGGTAATTTTAAGGATTTGCAATCCGCCGGTAATGCAAAAAATGCCGGCGTTTATTTGCTGCACCCTACGGTACGCTCGCCGAATTTGCGGCTGAATACCAGACTGGCGTTTAATCACCAGACATTGACCGACAAACAGCGCGCGGTAAATTTAATTCAGACCCGCAAAATTAATACGCTATCCCTCACCCTTGCCGGCTCTTGGAACAGCGTGCCGAACGGGGTCAGCTATTTTTCCTTCGGTACGGTTTTCGGGCGGGAAGGCAGTCATTCCAATGAACGGCCGCATTACCGGGCAGAAAATTTCGCCGCCAAAAAATCCTTTACCCTGTTCAATTATCAGCTGTCGCACGAACAGTTTTTACCCTATTCCCTGGCCGTCAATATTAATGCCATGGGGCAATGGACGGATAAAAACCTGGACAGTTCACAAAAATTATTATTGGGCGGGCTGCATGCGGTTCGCGGTTATAAAGCCGGTGCTGCCTCCGTTGATGAAGGCCATATTGTGCAGGCGGAATTAAAACATTATGTGCCGGTTTTCGAACAAAGTATTCTGACCGGTTCGTTATTTTACGACTACGCGACGGGTAAATATTATAAAAGTACGCGCACGCTGAGCAAAAATACCGATAACCATGTCACGCTGCAAAGCCTCGGTGCCGGCCTCGCGTTATCTGCCGCCAATAATTACCATATCGGCCTGACGTTCGCCAAACCGATAAACAACAAACTCGCCGCGTCCGATCGGCATCAAGTCTGGCTGTCCGCCATGAAAACATTTTAATAAGGGAACAATATGAAGAAATTACATGTAATCAGCCTTGCCATGGCAAGCTATATTGCACAGCTCCATGCCGCCGGCTTGCCGCAAAACGGTCAAATCACCTCGGGGCAGGCGCAGATCGCCACTCAAGCGGATAACATGACCATCCGCCAGCAAAGTCCGCAGGTCAGTATTGATTGGCAGAGTTTCGATATCGGTCAAAAAAATCAGGTGGAATTCAAACAACCGAGTTCCACCGCCATCGCCTATAATCGTGTGCGCGGCGCAAACGCCAGTGAAATTCAGGGTAAGCTGGTGGCAAACGGTCGGGTGTTTCTGGCTAATCCGAACGGGGTGTTATTCAGCAAAGACGCGCAGGTTAATGTGGGCAGTCTGCTGGTCACCACTAAAGCGCTGGAAAACCCGGCGCAAAACCTAAACAATCAGACGATGACCTTTGTGCGGGTCAAGCAAAAAGAAGGGGCAATCAAAAATCAGGGAAAAATCACCGCACAAGGTGAAAACGGTTTTGTGGCGTTAATCGGCGATCAGGTCAGTAACGAAGGTACCATCGAAGGGAAATATTATCAGCAAACCACGAAAACCAAAACCATGGTGTGCAGCAATGATTATGGTGCGATATATAGTACGATTACCAGCGAACAGGCCTGTAGAGATTTTGCCAACGACTGGTGGGAAGGCAGCCCGAGTGCACGCTGGCGCGAAAAAGAAAGCGTGAAAACCGTCGTTTCGCCGGGACAGGTGATTCTCGGCAGCGGCGAAAATTTTACCTTAACCTTAAATGACAGCAATATCGACCTTGATCTGGACGCCAACACCGTCGCCGCGCTGGTGGAGAACCGCGGCATGATTATATCCGAAGACGGTCATGTCGTTCTCACCGCCCAAGGGCGCAATGATGCGCTGAAAAGTGCGGTCAATAATGACGGTATTATTGAAGCCAAACGGGCGGCATTAACCGACAGCGGCAGCATTACCCTGCTGGCGGAAAATATTCAGCTCGGCAAACACAGTCGTCTGAACAGCGAAACGCTGAACCTGAAAGCGCCGCAACATCGCCTGCATATTCAATCTGCCGAGGGCGCCAAAATCACCGCCCGCAAAACCGTTATCGGAGAAAATAATGATCGCATCGGGCAAAAAACCGTGAAACATCTGCGGATTGAAGGGAGGTTCTCCCGCGATGACAGTAACGAATTCTATGATAAGGCCAAGAATAAACTGAATAGTCTTATTGAGATCAAAGCATTAGATAAAATTATGATTGCAGACAGTCTATCGCCGAGCTCCGAGCATTCCTTTATTCAAACCGATGCGCTGGCCTCAATGTTAGCCAGCAGCGGAAAGGTCGCATTATTGAACGCCGGCTCTGGTTATGATGCCGTCAAAGCCGGAATCGATATTTCCGGCAAACTGCATGTGGATTCCTTCCGAAATACGGATTCCTTCCTGCTGCTGGACTCGCCGCATCAAATTAGCATTCATCATGCCGACTGGCGGGCCAAAAACGGGCGTTTACTGCTATTGGGGCAGCTTTGGAACTATTACCAAGGGCGTGTACCGCAAGGACTGACACCGGCAATCCGGATCAGCCACAGCCGCTTCGATCTGGGGAACGGTTCGCTCGGCTTCGGGCATAATACGCAGCTGCAAAACCGGGTATATTACGAACAAAGCGCGCAATATGTGGAGGAGGATCAACGCAATTATTTCGCCGTCAATCTACAGGATGTCAGCTTTAACCGGGTTGATGATGTGGTCATTAGCGGCGGTTTCGGGCAGGTGGAATTCGACCGTGTAAACGCCGAAGGACGCACCAGTTTTTACATTCATGGCGGCAATCAACGCAAATGGGGCAAAGACGGCGCCCAAACCCGTTGGGAATACGGATTAAAAGATCTGGAAGAACGTATTTTGCGCTCCCAGCCGGATCATTCCCAACGCCGCTGGGCTTATTCCACAAAAACCGATGAAAGCCTGAACCGTGAATTCTGGGATTATTTTTACCAATGGGTCAAAGAGCGGTCGCATTTGGAGACCGATATTACAATTAAAAACAGCGATTTCAATCTGCACAACGGCTTTATGCATTTAATGGCTAAACATGTGCGGCTGGAAAACAGCAATATCACTCTCCGTTTTGATCAACCGTTGGATTCCTTCGGTAAAGCCATCAATAAAATGGGAATTAATGCCGAAAATACGCTTATGGACAATAGCCATATCCGAATTATCGGCGCCGATATGAAAGGCGTTACCCCCGATTCCAAATCCGGCGCGGCCGCCTTTCATCTGGTCGGCAATTTAACCGGTAAAAACCGCAGTACTATTTTTGTCCGCACTCATCAGGGCTACAGCTTCCGCACGGACGGGCGTTCAACTATTAAAGGGGAAAACAGTAAAGACGACTTAGCGATTACCGTTATCAATACCGGTCTACCGCCGGTGGCGGACGGTGCGGATCTGGGCCGTAACAACAATGACGATTATTTAGGTACCGCAGGCATCGTCATCGGCGGCGAATCCGGCGACAGAACCCTGTTTGAAAACGTCAAAGTTCAGGCCATCGCCCCGAACGGCGCGAATGCCTACCTGAGCGCAAAAGCCTTACCGCTGGAAACCAAAAACGCGGATTTTTCCTATTTTGAATTACCGCGCAGCACCAATCAATTATCCGCTTATATTCAAGGTGAGCATACCCGGCTAAATCTGTCCGCGCGGGAAAAATTACAGCTGTTGGATCGCCTACAGGGTATCGCCGGCTCGAATCTTTCCAGCCATCAGGTAGCGCAAACCGCGCAAAATCAGCTGGCGCAACGCCGCCCGGCGGTAATCCGCGATAATCTGGCGGAAGACAGCGTTGCCATGACAATATGTGATGAACAGGGACAATGCGAAGAACGGCTTATCGGAAAAGGCGGCAGCGCCCGCATAACGGTAGGCGAATTGCAATAATCCGAACGCACAAAAAAGCGGGCTGAAACGCCCGCCCTACACCGCCACCGACAACGCCGGCGGATTACGCTGATATTCTACGGCGTACAGTTTAAAAGTGCGGTGGTTTTTTTGCTGATTTCGAATAAACCCGAATGATTAATGCCGTAAACTATAAAAAAAAGGACGCCTTTAAGCATCCTTCCATCCGTTAGCGATGAAGTTAACTACTTCCCAATCACCTCAATGCCGCCCATATAAGGACGCAGCACTTCCGGCACGGTGATGCTGCCGTCGGCGTTTTGGTAGTTTTCCAGTACGGCGACCAAGGTGCGGCCGACGGCCAGTCCCGAACCGTTTAAGGTGTGTACCAGACGGGTTTTCTTATCGCCTTTGGCGCGGCAGCGGGCCTGCATGCGGCGGGCTTGGAAATCCCACATATTGGAACAGGAGGAAATTTCGCGGTAGGTATTTTGCGCCGGCACCCAGACTTCCAGATCATAGGTTTTCGCCGAGCCGAATCCCATATCGCCGGTACACAGCAGCACTTTACGATACGGCAATTGCAACAACTGCAGCACTTTTTCGGCATGGCCGGTTAATTCTTCCAGCGCCTGCATGGAGGTTTCCGGCGCGACGATTTGCACCATTTCCACTTTATCAAACTGGTGCATACGGATAAGTCCGCGCGTATCGCGACCGTAAGAACCGGCCTCGGAACGGAAGCAAGGAGTATGTGCGGTCATTTTTAACGGTAAATCCGCTTCATCCAGAATTTCATCGCGTACCAGATTGGTGACCGGCACTTCCGCGGTCGGAATCAGTGCATAAGGCTGTTCGCCTTCCAACGGTTTGGTATGGAACAGATCTTCACCGAATTTCGGTAGCTGACCGGTGCCGTAAAGGGTTTCGTGGTTGACTAAATAAGGCACATAGGTTTCCTGATAGCCGTGCTGCTGGGTGTGTAAATCCAGCATAAACTGCGCCAACGCACGGTGCATGCGGGCGATTTGCCCCTGCATCACGGCAAAGCGCGCACCGCTCAGCTTCGCGCCGGCGGCAAAATCCAGCCCTTTGAGCTGTTCGCCCAAGGTGACGTGATCTTTTACTTCAAAATCAAATTTGCGTGGCTCGCCCCAGCGGGAAATTTCTTGATTTTCGCTGTCATCTTTCCCCAGCGGCACTTCGTCGGCCGGTATATTCGGGATCGCAATGGCGATTTGGTATAATTCCGCCTGCACATCATCAAGCTGCGCTTTCGCCATGCTTAATTCGATTCCCATATGCTCCACTTCATCCAATAAAGGCGCAATATTTTCACCGCGCGCTTTGGCGGCGCCGATGGCTTTGGAACGGGCGTTACGCTGCGCCTGCAGGGTTTCGGTTTTCACCTGCAAGGCTTTACGCTGTTCTTCCAGCTTACTGATATTGTCAACATCTAACGCAAAACCGCGTCTCAACTTTAATTTTTCCGCCACTTCGGCAAGATTATTGCGTAATAAATTCGGATCGATCATAGTATTACCCTAACCTGTTAATTTGAAATGTGTGTTACCCAGATAATTGGCTATTCTAGATCGGATTAATAAAATAAACCAGTTATCCGCGTGATTTATAACGACTATTCGGGCTTTGTTTATCCAGTTCGCGCAAACGGGTTAATTTTTCGCTGATCTGAATTTCCATACCGCGCGGCACCGGAAAATAATATTGTGTCTCTTGCAGCGCTTCGGGGAAGTAATTTTCGCCCGCGGCATAAGCGTTCGGCTCATCATGAGCATAGCGGTATTCGGCGCCGTAACCCAGCTCTTTCATTAACGCAGTCGGTGCATTGCGCAAATGTTCCGGTACGTCATAATCGGGGCTTTCCATCGCCTGTTTCTTGGCGGCTTTGAAAGCGGTATAAACCGCATTGCTTTTCGGCGCCACGGCAAGATACACAATAGCCTGAGCAATCGCGCGTTCGCCTTCCGCAGCGCCGACCCGGGTAAAACAATCCCACGCCGCCAGCGCCACCTGCATTGCGCGTGGATCGGCATTGCCCACATCTTCGGAGGCAATCGCCAGCAAACGCCGCGCCACATATAACGGATCACCGCCGGCGGTAATAATGCGGGCATACCAGTATAACGCGGCATCCGGCGCGGAACCGCGCACCGATTTATGCAGGGCGGAAATCAGATCATAAAAGCGATCGCCCTGTTTATCAAAACGCGCCTGCCGTTCGCCCAGCACCTCGGTCAGCAAAGTGCGGTCTAAAATTTTGCCGTTTTCCGTTTCCTCCGCCATATCCGCCATTAATTCCAGGCAATTCAGCGCCAGACGGGCATCGCCGTTGACATAACCGGCCAGCAGAGACAGCAGATTGTCTTGTAAAATCAACCGCACTTTGCCTAGGCCGCGTTCGTTATCATCCACCGCCTGCCGTAACACCCGTTCGATATCCGGCGCGCTCAGCGGTTTTAAAACATATACCCGCGCGCGGGAAAGCAGCGCGTTGTTCAGTTCAAAGGAGGGATTTTCCGTCGTCGCACCGATAAAAATCACCGTGCCGTCTTCAATATGCGGCAAAAAGGCATCCTGCTGACTTTTATTAAAGCGGTGTACTTCGTCCACAAACAACACCGTACGCCGATCCGCCAGCCGGTTTTGTTTGGCCCGCTCAATCGCCTCGCGAATTTCTTTAATGCCGCCCGTTACGGCGGAAATGCGTTCCACATCGGCTTGAATCCGCTGTGCGATAATCTCCGCCAGCGTGGTTTTGCCGGTGCCCGGCGGCCCCCATAGAATCATCGAATGAATATGCCCGGCCTCAATGGCTTTGCGTAACGGTTTACCCGGTGCCAACAGGTGAGACTGCCCGCAATACTGTTCCAATGTCGTCGGTCTCATGCGGGCGGCTAAAGGCCGAAACTCATTTTCGTTAAAATCGAAAGCCAGATTAGACATCGTATTTTGCTTTACCATAGTACGCCCTGCCAACAAGTGCGGTGTAGAAACGCGGAGAAATTCATCAAAACCGGCAGGATAAATCCATACCGATCATCCGTTCGGGGTTATTTTTTCTTGCGCTGATCGTCCAGCTCCACGCCTTTCGGCACGCTAAACCGGAACAGACTATCCGCCAGCGGCAGATTGGTGATGTTGCGCAGCAGATACAGATTCGCCTGACCGTCTTTTTCGATGGTACTGAAATTTTTCAGCACGCCGTCCGCCTCAATCCGGATATCGAACTGTTTGATGTTGCTTTGCGCGGATTTCGGTTTCAGGATAAACGTATCGGCACGCTGTTCCACCGAATATTGATTCCAATGGGCTTTATCGTTACTGGTCAGCAGCACGAAAGGCGTATCGTTGACCGCCTCGCTCACCCAGTTGGCCGTGACCTGTTCCACGAAAGGATCATAAAACCACAGGGTTTTACCGTCGGAAATAATCTGCGTTTCCTGCGGCGCTTTATTATCCATGCGGAACAAATTCGGCCGTTTAATCTGAATTTTACCGCTGCCCTGCTGGATTTCCTTGCCTTTCGGATCGCTGACTTTTTGCGTGTAATCGGCGCTCAGTACATCCACTTTGCTTAACCGCGCCTGCAATTCTTCCGCCGCATCCGCCCACGCCAGCGGGCTGATGCCGGCAAGCAAAAGTGCGGTCAGTTTTAATGCTGTTTTTTTCATCGTTGTCGTCCTTAAACAAAAAAGTAATGGCATGAATTAGACCGTCAGAGACAAAATTAATTCACCCGCCGCGTTGCCGCTCACATCATTTGGCCGTTGCCTTCAGGCTGGCGGTGCGCGTTAATAATCGGACGGGCGGGATAAAATCTCCCGTTTTCCGTTCTGCATCGCCGATACGATGCCCTGTTCTTCCAGTTGATCCATAATCCGTGCGGCACGGTTGAACCCCACGCGGAAACGGCGCTGAATGGCGGAAACTGATGTGGTGCCGGTGCTGACCACAAATTCCACCACATCATCAAACAGATCGTCCAGCTCGCCGTCATCAAAACCGCGCTCGCCGTCGCCGCTCTCTTCGTCTTCCGCACCGTCTAAAATGCCGTCGATATAATTCGGTTTACCGCGTGCGCGCCAGTCGTCGGCCACGCGCGCCACTTCGTCATCGCTCATAAATGCGCCGTGTACGCGGATCAAATCGGAAGATCCCTGACCGGAATACAGCATATCGCCGCGCCCCAGCAAGGCTTCCGCGCCGCCCTGATCCAAAATGGTGCGCGAGTCGATTTTACTCGCCACGGTAAAGGCGATACGGCTTGGAATATTCGCCTTAATCAGCCCGGTGATCACATCCACCGACGGACGCTGCGTGGCTAAAATCAGATGAATGCCGATGGCGCGGGCTTTTTGCGCCAGACGCGCGATCAGCTCTTCAATCTGTTTGCCGGCAACCATCATCAAATCCGCAAATTCGTCCACGATCACCACAATATAACTGAGTTTTTCCAATGCCGGCGGCAGGGTGTCCATGGTATCGCCCGGTCGCCACAACGGATTCGGAATCGGCATGCCCATGGCGTTATATTCGTCGATTTTCTCGTTATAGCCTTCAATATTGCGCACGCGCAGCGCCGATAACAACTGATAGCGGCGTTCCATTTCGTCCACGCACCAGCGCAGCGCATTGGCGGCTTTTTTCATATCGGTCACCACTTCGGTCAGCAAATGCGGGATGCCGTTATAAATGGACAATTCCACCACTTTCGGGTCGATCATGATAAATTTGACTTCTTCCGGTTTAACCCGGAACAACAGGCTTAAAATCATGGTATTCACGCCCACGGATTTGCCCGAACCGGTCGACCCCGCCACCAGTAAGTGCGGCATTTTCGCCAGATCCACCACTACCGGTTTGCCGCTGATATCTTTCCCCAGCGCCATGGACAGCAGTGAGGTTGAACGGCGGAATTCGTCACTGTCCAGCACATCGCGCAACGGTACGGTCTGGCGCTGCACGTTCGGCGTTTCAATGCCGATATAAGGTTTGCCCGGAATCACTTCCGCCACACGGATCGAACGGAACATCAACGCGCGCGCCAAATCCGTATCGATCCCCGTCACTTTGGAGGCTTTCACGCCCGGCTGTAACTCCAGTTCATAGCGCGTAACCACCGGACCGACCAGCACATCTTTCACCGTGGCTTTCACATTGAAATTCCGCAGCTGCTGCTCGATACGCTGCGAGGTTTCGATAATTTCGTCCTGGGTAATTTCCTGCGCTTTGACCGGCCGATGCTCCAGCAAATCCAGACTCGGCAGCGGCGTGGTCGGTTTGGCGCCGATCGTCACTTTTTTCTGTAACGCCGGATGAATCAGGGAATCGCCGTAAGACTGATAATGCGGCGGCGCAGACGGCGGAGTTTCAGGCGTTTGCGGTGCGTCGGATAAAATCACATGCAGGGCGTCTTCCGCGTGCATCGCTTTGGCACGCTGTTCCATCTCATTCAGTCGCTGTTGTTCCTGCTCGGCAAACTGACGTGCCAGCTCCGCCATGTCCGCTTCGCCCTGTACCGCCGGGGCGGGATCAACGGTAATTTGCTCGGTGGCGTTCAGCGTTGCATTGCTGTCGGGCATGGAAACTTTCGGCATGGCGATATCCGCATAAGCCGCGCTATAGCCATTATTGGCATAATGATCGCCGGCAAATTCGGTCGGCCGTTCGACGGCGGAATAAGCATAATCCGCGGCGCTCGAAACTGTCGGCGACGGCGTAATGCTGACCGACGGCAATTCATTGGCGGGTTGTACCGTATAGGCACCGAATGCCGGTATTTCGGACGACATCGTCCCCGCCGCCGAAACCTCGCCCGCTGTGTTTGAACGCGCGCTCTCAGGTTCAGGCGCAACGGAAGTCAGACCGCTAATATGAATTAACTTATCGATATTGACCAAGCCGTCGTCGGCGTCTTTTTCCGCGTTTTCTTCGCTATCCGCCACCACCGTATTCGCCTGCGGCGGACGGATAATAATTTCCTCCAGCGGCTGGGTAACGGTTTCTTTGCCCGCGCTTTCTGCCGCCGTATCAATAGCCGGTGCCGAGTCGTTTTGCGCCTTATCTTCATTTTTCATGGTCAGCCAGTAATAAAATTTCATCAGCAGCCGCAGCAGCGAGGCGCCGGAGCAAAAAATAAAGCCCACCACGCTAAAAATAAAGGCGGTAAATAAAATGCCGAATTTACCCAACAGCGGAAAAAACGACACCGTCAGACTCGCCCCCAGCACGCCGCCGGCCAGATAATACGGCGTATTGGACAGCAGCAAGGTCGCCAGCACGGTTAACCCGCAAAGCAATAATACAAAACCGCATAAACGAAAACCGAAACGCAGCCAGGTCAGGCTGTCCGTGCGCTTGGTTTTAATAAAACTGACCGGCGCAACAAACAGCACAAAGGGCAGAATATTCCCGATATGACCGAACATCGCAAAAAACAAATCGATAAGCCAAGCGCCGAACGCACCGGCTTTATTAATGGTGGTCGGCTGCGAGGTTGACACCGACCACGAACTGTCCAGCGGGCTGTAACCTGACCAGGCGATAATCAAATACAGCCCGAAAAGTGCGGTTAATCCTAACAATAATTCAACGAGATATTGTTTCGGCGAAAAATGATGAGTAATACGTTTAATCATTATCTGTTTATTTTAATTGTAAAAAATTAGTCTGCTTCACTTCTTCCATCACCACATAAGTGCGGGTGTCGTTCACCCCGGGCAGACGCAGCAAAGTGGTGCCGAGTAATTGCCGGTAAGCCGCCATATCCGCCACCCGGGTTTTCAATAAATAGTCGAAATCGCCGGAAACCAAATGACATTCCTGAATCTCATCCAGTTGCTGCACCGCCGCGTTAAATTCTTCAAACACATCCGGTTTGCCGCGCACCAAGGTAATTTCCACAATCACCAGCAACGGCGAATTGAGCAACTCCGGATTCAGCAACGCGCGGTAGCCCATAATCACGCCCTGTTTTTCCAGACGTTTCACCCGTTCCAGACAAGGTGTCGGCGACAAGCCGACTTTTTTCGACAAATCAATATTGGAGATCTTGCCGTTGCGCTGTAATTCGGTCAGAATTTTTATATCAATGCTGTCAAGTGCTCTCGTTAATTTCTTTTCCATAAAATCTCCAACTCTAAATAGGTAAATAACGTCAAAAAGACTGAAGAAGGTCTGATTTTACACTATTTCATTAGATTTTTATGTGATTTTTTTTATAAAATGTCGGCCTGCAATCATTTGTTTCGAGGTTGTTAAATATGGCAAATCCGTTTATCGCCCACTGGACCTCCACCGGCAATACATTATGTTTAGGCCACTGGGAAATCACCTATCACGACAAGGCATTAACGCTGCCGGAAAAAATACGCGAACACGATATGGGTACCCGCGGCATTTATTATTTTATCGATCCCACCGATGAGCTGTATTTGGAAGGGCTGGATGAAGACGACTGGATTTTAGCCAATATCGACTGGCTGAGCGAGGTGTTTATCGAGGCGGATATTCCGCTGGAAGAAGAATATATGCGCCTGTTTTATCAGGCGGTCAACCCGCAGGACTGGCGCTGCGGCAGCTGCGGCGGCTGTATTTAAAGGCCGCCGCCGTATGCTTTTTCCTGAGATTAAAAATTATCGACAATCGCCAGCGCGTCCGCCAGTTTTTTTACGGTGAAAACCTGCATATTTTGCACCGCACTTTTCGGTTTATTGGCAAACGGTACGATCGCCCGTTTAAAGCCGTGTTTCGCCGCTTCGCTGATGCGTTCCTGCCCGCTCGGCACCGGCCGGATTTCGCCCGCCAGTCCCACTTCGCCGAACACCACCAAATCCTGCGGCAGCGGCCGGTTGCGGAAGCTGGAAATCAATGCCAGCAACAGCGCCAAATCGGCGCCCGTTTCCGTTACTTTCACCCCGCCGACCACATTGACGAATACATCCTGATCCGACATTTGCAAGCCGCCGTGGCGGTGTAATACCGCCAGCAACAGCGCCAGCCGGTTTTGTTCCAGCCCCACCGCCACCCGGCGCGGATTTGCCAGCATGGAATGATCCACCAACGCCTGAATTTCTACCAACAGCGGGCGCGTACCTTCCCAGATGACCATCACCGAACTGCCGGCGGTTTGTTCTTCGCCGCGGCTTAAAAAAATGGCGGACGGATTTTTCACTTCGCGCAGCCCCTGTTCGGTCATGGCGAACACGCCCAGCTCATTGACCGCACCGAAGCGGTTTTTATGGCTGCGCAGGGTCCGATAGCGGGAATCCGCCTCGCCTTCCAATAATAATGACGCGTCGATCACATGTTCCAGCACTTTCGGCCCGGCCAGCGTTCCGTCTTTGGTCACATGCCCCACCAGTATTATCGCCACTTGACGGGTTTTCGCATAGCGGGTAAGAAAAGAGGCGCACTCGCGCACCTGCGCCACGCTGCCCGGTGAGGACTGAATATCCGCCAGATGCATGACCTGAATGGAATCGATCACCATGATCTGCGGTTTCAGCTGATCCGCCAGCTGACAGATTTGTTCCACCGAGGTTTCCGACAGCAAATTCAGCCGATCCGGCGGCAATCCCAAACGATTGGCCCGCATCGCCACCTGCTGTAGGGATTCCTCGCCGGTGACATAAAGTGCGGTCATTGTTTGCGCTAAATCGCACATCACCTGTAACAACAGGGTACTTTTACCCGCCCCCGGATGACCGCCGATTAAAATCGCGCTGCCCGGCACTATCCCGCCGCCGAGCACCCGATCCAGCTCGTTAAAACCGCTGCCGAAACGCGGCAGCTCCTGCAGACTGATGTCCGACAGGGTCTGAATTTTAGCCTGCGTTTCGCCGGCATAACCGCTGAAACGATCATTTTTCGTGTTTTTTGCCGAGACCAAGCGGACTTCGCTGATACTGTTCCACGCCTTGCAGGCGGAACACTGCCCCTGCCAGCGGGCAAATTCCGCCCCGCACTGATTGCAGACATACGCGGTTTTAGCTGTTTTCGCCATGATGATATTGTTCCGTGTCATCCAAACTCAAAGAAATTAAATGCAGCATCCGTTTCACATAAGGTGCCGATTGCAGCAGCTCAAACAATGTTTCCAGCGCCGGGCGGTTAAGCTTGGTTTCGCTGTGGCGGCGGATGATAGTTTTGAGCTGAGACAACAAACGGGCGTTGCTTTCCGCAATGGCGGTCAGCGCATCCTGCCCGTCATCGGTAGTTTGTCCCTTTTCCCGCCGCGCATGCAGCACGCTTTCAAGCAAGGCGCCGTGTTCCGTATAATAATGATACAGATTGAAAAAAGCGCCGATGCGCTCGACGGTGCGCACAAAATCGGCGGCGAAATAATCCGCCCCCAGCGCAAAGGTGTCTTCAATCAGATCCTGTTCCAGCTGAAAAAGTGCGGTCAGTTTTTGCTGAGAATTTCCCGCGCCGGCTTCAGCGTGCAAAAATTCACGCCAACTGTCCGACCAGTTTTTAACCGCCGTATTTTTCTGCCCGGCCAGACGATAACCGCGCTGCGCTTTACTGGCGGCGCTTAAGCGCACGCCGTTTTCCAGACTTAACGCGGCAACAAAATGCAGTAAATCCTTGATGCGTCCCTGTTTCAGTTCAAATTCCACTTCGCAAATGGGTTCGCATTTATCACCGGCGCGGATTTCGCCCTGATCCAGCGCAATTTCCACCACCACTCCGTTACCGCATTCCACCAGCCAGCAACGGCGCTCAAAATCGGTGCTGAAAATCCGCTGTAGTGTCACATCGCGCCAATCCGCTGCAAGTTGATAAGTATCGACCAGCGTCGGTAGATCCGGCTGGGCGTTATCCAGCGCAATGTTATATTCCGGCCGGATATGCAAACCGCCCAAGGTTTTGCCGTCGGTTTTCAGGGTGAAGGTAAAGCGCCCGTCGGCCTGCCGAACCCGCAATCCCATATGCCGGGCGGCGAAAAAATACTGCGGCGTATCATAATACGCATTGGCCAGAAACTGAGTTTTCTGTGACAAAATGCGGAAAGCGGAAATTTCCTGACTTAAAAATGCGGCAAAACCGGCGGACACCGCCAGTTTCAGTTCAACTTCATTATTCATAGCATGCCTTTCAAGGTAAAACATCAACCATAGTGCGGTCGCAATGATGCACAAATCATGTCGGCATTATCCAATAAATCCCGATCTTTTTCGATTAAAATCGTGAATTTTTCATTCACATAAGGTAATATGCGCGCTGAATTACTTTCAACCCCTTAAGGAGTTAGCTAATGGCAGTAAATAATATTTTCGGTTTATTTGCCCACTCGCCTTTAAAACCGCTGCAGCAGCACTCGGACAAAGTGACCGAATGCTGTAGCTTTTTAGTGCAGTTTTTTGAATATACCTTTGAAAACGATTGGCAGCATGCCGAACAGATGCGCCAGCAGATTTCCGAAGCGGAACGTCAGGCCGACAGCCTGAAACGGGAAATCCGTTTAAAACTGCCGCGCGGTTTATTCATGCCCATCGATCGCACCGACCTGCTGGAGCTGGTCACCCAGCAGGATAAACTCGCCAACTATGCCAAAGATATTGCCGGACGGATGATCGGACGCCAGTTTTCTTTTCCGGCGGAAATGCAGGATGAGTTTATGCGCTATGTCTGCCGCAGTCTGGATGCCACCGTGCAGGCGCACAAAGTCATCAATGAAATGGACGAACTGCTGGAAACCGGTTTTAAAGGACGTGAGCTGACGTTTGTGAATAATATGATTCAGGCATTAGACGATATTGAAGACGATACCGATCAAATGCAAATCAAGCTGCGCTTAATGCTGCGCGGCGTTGAAGACCGCTACAATCCTATCGATGTCATGTTTTTATATAAAATTCTGGAGTGGATCGGCGTACTCGCGGATCAAGCGCAGCGTGTCGGTTCCCGCATTGAATTAATGCTGGCCCGCTCATAATTATCATTACATACATAGGAAAACACTATGGAAATTATTCAAGAATATGGCACATTGCTTGTCATTATTACTGCCGCGTTCGGCTTTTTTATGGCATTCGGGGTCGGTGCCAATGACGTATCCAACGCAATGGGAACGTCAGTTGGCTCGGGAACAATTACAGCGAAACAAGCTATTATCATTGCAATGATCTTTGAATCCGCCGGGGCTTATCTGGCCGGCGGTGAAGTGACGGAAACCATTAAAAGCGGGGTGATCAACACCGTTGAATACGCCGCAACGCCGGAAATTCTGGCGCTTGGTATGATGGCGGCGTTATTTTCCTCCGGCTTATGGCTTTTGATCGCCTCCAAAATGGGATGGCCGGTTTCCACCACGCACACCATTATCGGGGCGATTATCGGCTTTGCCTGCGTAACCGTCGGTCCGCACTCCGTAGATTGGGGCTCAATCCGCAATATTATCGGCAGCTGGTTTATCACGCCGGTACTGGCCGGAATCGTCGCCTACGGTATATTCTTCAGCACGCAGAAGCTGATCTTCGATACCGAAAAACCGCTGCATAACGCGCAGAAATACGGGCCTTATTATATGGGCGTGACTATCCTGATTTTATGTATAGTGACGATGACCAAAGGGTTAAAACATGTCGGTCTGCACTTAAGCGGGCTTGAAACCACGGTGATTTCCCTGTCTATCAGCGCCGTTTCCGTGGTGCTGAGCCGCTTTTATTTCCGCAGCCGTATTTTTCGCCATACCATGCGCTCCGGCACTTTCGGCGCGGTGGAAAAAATATTCAGTATTCTGATGCTGCTCACCGCCTGCGCCATGGCATTTGCGCACGGTTCAAACGATGTGGCCAACGCCATCGGCCCGGTATCCGCGGTGGTTTCCATTGTGGATCATCAGGGACAAATCATCGCCAACAGCCCGCTGGCATGGTGGATTCTGCCTTTAGGCGCCGCCGGGATCGCACTCGGGCTTATCGTAATGGGTTATAAAGTGATGGCCACTATCGGTACCGGGATTACGGATTTAACGCCAAGCCGCGGATTCGCCGCCCAATTCGCCACCGCCACCACCGTGGTGCTGGCCTCCGGTACCGGCTTGCCGATTTCCACCACCCAAACGCTGGTGGGCGCAATTTTAGGCATCGGTTTCGCCCGGGGTATTGCGGCGTTAAATCTGACCGTTATCCGCAATATCGTCGCCTCTTGGATCATTACCCTGCCGGCGGGCGCATTATTTGCGATTCTGATTTACTATGTGCTGAGCGCGATTTTCATCTAATCGATACCCGGTTCGTCCGGCACCAGCCACGCCGGTTCAGCGAAAATTTTGTCAATAGGTTAAAGTGCGGTACAATCTACCGCACTTTTTATTTGCTTAATTTACTTAGGATGTCTGTATTATGCAAAAAATCGCTCAATATCTTCTTTCCGCCCTGCTTTTCGCTCTCACGGTACCAACCGCACAGGCGGAAACCCAATATGTTACGGAAAATCTGTCCACCTTTTTACGCAAAGGTGCCGGCGACCAGTATAAAATCGCCGGCGCCATTCAGTCCGGCGATGCCGTCACCGTGCTGGATCGTAAAGATAAATACACCCTTATCCGTGATGCCAAAAACCGCGAAGCCTGGATTCTCAGCAACGAGCTGACCGCCACGCCGAGCAGCAAACAGGAAAACCCGAAATTAAAAGCGCAGATTCAGGAACTCACCCTGAAACTTAACCGTCTGGACGGCGACTGGCAGCAGCGAACCAGCGAAATGCAACGCCGCGCAAAACAGGCGGAAGAACAAAGCAGCCAGCTGCTGGAACAGAATTCGCAGCTGAAACGTGAACTGGAAATCACCAAAAATAAAAACCGCGATCTGGAAGCCATGCTGGATGCCGGCAAGCGGGAAATCGCGATTCAATGGTTTATTTACGGCGGCTCGGTGTTAGGTGTCGGCCTCCTGCTCGGTCTGATTATTCCGTTGATTCTGCCTAAACGCCGCCGTCGCGACGGTTGGGCATAACCTTTCCCGGCGGGCGGTGCGCCCGTCTTTATGATCCGGTCTGTTACGGTAATCGAATATGCAAATTTATCTTGTGGGCGGTGCGGTCAGGGATCGGCTGTTGGGGCTGCCGGTGAACGATCGCGACTGGCTGGTGGTCGGTGCCACCCCCGCGCAATTGCTGCAACAAGGTTATCGACAGGTGGGAAAAGATTTTCCCGTCTTTCTGCACCCGCACAGCAACGAAGAATACGCCCTCGCCCGCACCGAGAAAAAAGCCGGCCGCGGCTACACCGGATTTCGCTGCGATTTCAATCCGCACATTACCCTTGAACAGGATTTAATGCGCCGCGATCTGACCATCAACGCCATTGCCGAAGATCAGCACGGCACCCTGCACGACCCCTATCACGGCGTGCGTGATCTCCGGCTGCGGGTGCTGCGCCACATCTCGCCGGCATTTGCCGAAGATCCGCTGCGGGTATTGCGGGTTGCCCGTTTTGCCGCCCGTTATCATGAGCTCGGCTTTACCATTGCGCCCGAAACCTGCCGGTTAATGCGGGAAATCACCCGACAGGGCGAATTAGCCCAACTGACCGCCGAACGGGTCTGGCAGGAAACGGAAAATGCGTTGCTGGAAAAAAATCCGGCAATCTATTTTGAAACCTTACGGGAAATCGGCGCACTGGCCGTCTTATTTCCGGAGCTCGACGCCCTGTGCGGCGTGCCGAATCCGCCGCGTTCTCACCCGGAGATCGACAGTTTTACCCACAGTATGCTGACCTTACAACAAGCGGTACGGCTGACGGACGGCACCGACTATCATCAAAGTGCGGTGCGTTTTGCCGCAGTTTGTCATGATCTGGGCAAAGCGCTTACGCCGCCGGCGCTGCTGCCGCATCATTACGGCCACGAACAGGCCGGCGTTCAGCCTGCCCGAAATCTATGCCGACGCCTTAAAGTGCCGGCTTATACGCAGGAACTGGCGGTGCTGAGCTGCGAATATCACAGCCATATTCACAGAGCGTTCGAGCTGCGCCCCGATACGGTGCTGAAGCTGTTCAACCGTTTGGACATCTGGCGTAAACCGTCGCGCTTTCAGGAATTACTGCTGGTGTGCCGCGCCGACAGCTGCGGACGCACAGGTTATGCCGAGACGCCGTATCCGCAGGCGGATTTTCTGCTTGAACTCTACCGCAGCGCGCTGCAAGTGGACGTGCGGCAAATTATCGCCGAGGGGTTTAGCCGGCAGGGCATCGGTGACGAATTGAACCGGCGGCGAAAGCTCGCCCTGCAACAAAAACGTGCGCAAATTCTACCGCACTTTACTAACGCCGGCTAACACCGTAAAATACGCACAAATTTTTTATTTATTATGATTATGCACTCTTTGAAAAACGTTTTTTTCGTGTTATGTATCGGTTTCGTTCTCAGTGCCTGTACAAGCTTGGATATTGACAGCAATCGCCCGACCGACGTACAGCATATTGACCGCAACGATCCCGCATGGCAGCAGCATCTGCAAAAAATCCAAACCATTCACGCTTATGCCGCTCAGGGTCAGCTCGGTTATATCAGCGCGAAAGAGCGTTTTTCCACCCGTTTTGACTGGCAATATCGCCACCCGAAAGCCTATACCTTGCTGCTTTCTTCTACAATCAGCAGCGCCACGCTTAAATTCGAGATGACCAATCAGGGCATGACCATTTCCGACAATAAAGGCAACCGGCGCTCCGAGGCGGACGCCAAAATGCTGCTGCGCGACATCGTCGGCATGGATATTCCGCTGGAACAACTGGCCGTCTGGCTAAAAGGTCAGCCTGATCCGACCAGCGATTATCAGGTCGGCACCAATCATTTGCTGGCCGGTTTCAGCTATCGGCTCGACGGCACGCTGTGGACGGCGGATTATCTGAATTATCACAGCGGGCAGGCCATTGCATTGCCGCGCGATATTCTGCTGAAAAATGCCGCACAAACCTTAAAAATCCGTGTGGACAACTGGCAATACTGATGAAAACCTATCGATTTTCCACCGCACTTTCGCCGCATAACGCCCATTCGCCGCGGCGTTTTCCCTGTCCGGCCAAGCTGAATCTGTTTTTGTATATTAATGGCAGACGCCCCGACGGTTATCATGAACTACAGACCTTATTTCAGTTTCTGGATTTCGGCGACTGGCTGCAAATCGCCGTGCGCCAAGACGGAAAAATCACCCTCTCGCCGCCGTTTGCCGGTATCGATACCGAAGAGAATCTGATTTACCGCGCCGCCCGTTTGCTGCAAGACGAAACCGGCTGCACATTGGGGGCGGATCTGTATCTGGATAAAATTCTGCCGCTCGGCGGCGGGGTCGGCGGCGGTTCTTCCGATGCGGCGACCACGCTGGTGGCATTAAATCATTTATGGCATACCGCACTTTCCACCCAAAAACTCTGCGAACTGGGACTGCGCTTAGGCGCCGATGTGCCGATCTTTATTCACGGTAAAGCCGCATTTGCCGAAGGAGTGGGTGAAAAAATCACCTATTGTGCGCCGCCTGAAAAATGGTATCTGGTGCTGAAACCGGCGGTGTCGGTTTCCACCGCACATATCTTCGCTCATCCTGCGCTACCGCGCAATACGCCGAAGAAAACGCTGTCTCGGTTGCTGCGTGAAAATTATGCAAACGATTGCCAAAAACTTGTGCTGGATCAGTATCCGGAGGTTGAAGAAACGCTCCGCTGGTTGTTACAATATGCACCGGCAAGATTAACCGGAACAGGCGCCTGCGTTTTCGCGCAATTTGACGACGAGCAATCGGCGCAGGCGGTATTTCGTGATAAACCGGAAAAATTATTCGGTTTCGTTGCTAAAGGGGTCAATATTTCGCCGCTACAGCATATGTTGGATTCGCTTTAACGGAACCCGTTGATGACTTTATATACACACTTTCTTATCATCCAAAATCCTTGAGGTTAAATTTACCATGCCCGACATTAAACTTTTTGCTGGTAACGCCACGCCAGAACTCGCCAAACGTATTTCCGAACGTTTATATCTTTCATTGGGAGACGCAACCGTCGGCCGTTTCAGCGACGGTGAAATTCAGGTTCAGATCAATGAAAATGTGCGCGGCAGTGATGTGTTCATCATCCAGTCCACCTGCGCCCCGACAAACGACAACCTGATGGAACTGATCGTTATGGTCGATGCCCTGCGCCGTGCATCGGCAGGCCGTATTACCGCGGTGATTCCGTATTTCGGTTATGCCCGTCAGGATCGCCGTGTCCGTTCCGCCCGCGTACCGATTACCGCCAAAGTGGTGGCGGATTTCTTATCCAGCGTCGGGGTGGATCGCGTATTGACCTGCGATCTGCATGCCGAACAGATTCAGGGCTTCTTCGATGTGCCGGTGGATAATGTCTTCGGCTCGCCGGTATTGATTCACGATATTCTGAAAAAATCCGATCTGCACAACCCGATCGTGGTGTCACCGGATATCGGCGGCGTGGTGCGCGCCCGCGCGGTGGCGAAATTATTGAACGATACCGATATGGCAATCATCGATAAACGCCGCCCGAAAGCCAATGTGGCGCAGGTGATGCACATTATCGGTGATGTGGCCGACCGCGACTGTATTTTGGTCGATGATATGATCGACACTGGCGGCACGCTGTGCAAAGCGGCGGAAGCGCTGAAAGAACGCGGCGCAAAACGGGTGTTCGCCTATGCCACTCACGCGGTTTTCTCCGGCTCGGCGGCAAAAAATATCGCCAGCAACGCATTGGATGAAATCGTGGTGACGGATACCATTCCGCTGACGCCGGAAATCAAAGCGCTGGGTAAAGTACGCACCTTAACCCTTTCCGGTATGCTGGCGGAGGCGATTCGCCGCATCAGCAACGAAGAGTCCATTTCCGCTATGTTTAACTAACGGATTTCGCACTTCTGTCAATAACGGGCGCAATCATCGCCCGTTTATTTTTTGCCAATTTTGGCGCTGAAAATCACCGCACCGACGAGCAAGCCTTTATGCTTTATGAGATTTTCGATAAAAAACAGCGACCGTGTGATAACACGGCCGCAGGCTTTGAATGGATATTCAGATTCTTACTCAACGCGGAAAAACGCGCTATTTTTTCACCGCACTTTCCACTTCGTCAATCATAATACTCATGCTTTCCAGCCCGCCGAAAGTTAAATACCAGTTGGCGGCATTCAGGTAAACAATGTGATTGTTTTGCGCCACTTTGGTCTGTTTGATAATCGCGTTATCCAGCACGGTTTGCGCATTGTTGGCTTTATCGGTGATCGCCGCGGTACGATCCACCACCAATAAATAGTCCGGATTTTTTTCCAGAATATATTCAAAACCGACGCTCATGCCGTGGGTGGAGGATTTGATCGCCTTATCCGCCGGGGTAAAGCCGAAACCGGTATAAACGATGGCATAGCGGGAGTTGTCACCGAAGGCGCTGATTTTGCTTTCATTAACTAAGGTTATCAGCGCGGTTTTGCCTTTTACCTGTTCGGCTAAGGTTTTCATACGGCTGTCCAGCGCCGCCAGCTTTTCTTCCGCCAGTGCTTCCCGGCCGAAAATCTGACCGAAAATTCGGATATTCTGCTGAAAGCTCGGATAGAAATTATCGTAATCCGTTTTAACGAAAAAGACCGGCGCAATTTCTCTTAAGCGATCCAGCACTTTTTCCTGCCGTCCGGTGGCGATAATCAAATCCGGGTTGAGTTCGTTGATTTTTTCAAATGCCGGTTCCGGCGGCACGCCCACATTGGCATAATTCGCCGCGCTGAATTCGCTTAAATAATCCGGCACTTTACCGGCGTTGGCAACGCCGACGATGGTCTCTTTCGCCCCCAGCAGCCGGATCGTATCCACCGCGGAAAAATCCAGCACCACCACCCGCTTAGGATGTTGCGGCACAACCTGTTTGCCGGCGGCATTTTCGACCGTGATCTCCGCCGCATTGGCCGTGACGACGCCCAAAAAGCCGAGCAAGGCGACGGCTAAGGTTAAGAAGGTTTTTTTCATCATAGCGATTACTCCTGTTGTGTTGTGATTAATTTCTGAAATAAACGGCGATTTTATGCCGGTTGATTTCCTGAATCGGGATCGGCATATCATAAATCGCCTGTAATACCGGCTCCTGCATAATACGGTTCACTTCGCCCTGCTGTACCAACCGGCCTTCTTTCATGGCAATGATGTAATCGGAATAGCAGGAGGCAAAATTAATATCATGAATCACAATCACCACCGTTTTATTCAGTTCGGTTGTCAGCTTGCGCAGCACCTGCATGATCTGCACCGAATGTTTCATATCCAGATTATTCAGCGGTTCGTCCAGCAGAATATAATCCGTATCCTGTGCCAGCGTCATGGCAATATAGGCGCGCTGCAGCTGACCGCCGCTGAGTTTATCGATATAGCGCTGACGCAGCGGTTGCAGATCCATATAGCCGATGGCATTGTCGATAAAAGTGCGGTCGTTTTCGGTTAAGTTTCCTTTACTGTACGGAAAACGCCCGAAGCTGACCAGTTCTTCCACCGTCAGACGCAGATTAATATGATTGGATTGTTTTAAGATCGACAGCTGCTTGGCGATATCCGCACTCTTCTGTTCGTTCAGCCGTTTACCGTTCAGATAAATTTCGCCGCTGTCGGGATTAAGCAAGCGGCTGATAATCGACAGCAGCGTGCTTTTGCCCGCACCGTTCGGCCCGATAAAGGAGGTGATTTTTCCCTGCGGAATGGTCAGCGACACGTTGTCCACCACCTTTTTATTCGCATAGCTTTTATTAATATTCCTGATTTCTATTGCCATTTTTTATTCACTCGTAATAACAGGTAGATAAAATAAACACCGCCGACAAAATTCACAATAATACTCAGAGTGGTATTAAAGCTGAACACCTGAGAAACCAGCAGCTGACCGAATACCAGCGTAATCACCGCAATCAGCATCGCCGCCGGGATCAGCACCGAATGGCGGTAAGTGCGGACAAATTCAAAGGTCACATTCATCACCAGCAGACCGAGAAAGGTCAGCGGGCCGACCAGTGCGGTGGAAACCGAGGTCAGAATCGCCACCAGAATCAGCAAGCGTTTTGCGATGCGATGGTAATCCACGCCGAGGTTAATCGTCTGATCCCGGCCTAAAGACAGCACGTCAAAATAAGGCAGATAGCGGACGGCATAAATAATGGCGAGGATCAAAATAGCCAGCGCAAGCCATAAAATATTGGTATTGATGCGGTTAAAACTGGCAAAGCCGATATCCTGCGCGATCTGAAATTCATTCGGGTCGATCAGCACTTCCATAAAGGTGGTCAGACTTTGAAAAAAGGTGCCGAAAATAATCCCTACCAGCAGCAGGAAAAAGATATTTTGCTGTTCTTTTTTAAACAGAAAATGATACAACAGCAGCGAAAACAGCACCATTACGCCGGTACACAGCACAAATAGCAGCACGGAATCAATGGCCATCAGCGTGCCGGAACCAAAGATAAAAATAATGCCGGTCTGAATCAGCAGATACAGATTATCCAGCCCCAGAATCGTCGGGGTGAGAATCCGGTTATTGGCGACGGTCATAAAGATCATGGTCGCCAGCGCAACGGACATGCCGGTCACCACAATCGCCGCAACCGCCAGTGCACGGCTGTGCAGGGCATATTCCCAGCGATTGGGTAAGTTGTAAAACAAATATAACGCCACCGCCAGTATGGCTAAGGCGCCCAATAGGATTAATTGGCGGAAAGATGCGGTGTGTTTAGCCATGGCGATACCGTTTCAATAACAAATACAGGAAAATGCCGCTGCCGAACACTCCGACCATCGCATTAATGGAAATTTCGTACGGATAAATCACCGCACGCCCCAAAATATCACACAACAGCACGAACACCGCCCCCAGCAATGCGGTATGCGACAATATTTTTTTCAGATTATCGCCCAGATACAGGGTAACGATATTCGGAATAATCAGCCCTAAAAACGGAATCACGCCCACCGATACGATCACAATGGACGATACCGTCGCCACAATGGCCAGCCCCAGATATAAAACCTGCTGATAGTTCAAGCCGAGATTGGTGGCGAAATCCTGCCCCATGCCGACAATGGAAAAGCGGTTGGCAAACAGGTAGGCGATCAGCAAAGCGGGAATGCTGAAATACAGTATTTCATAGCGCCCTGACATCACCAGAGAAAAATCGCCCTGTAGCCAGCCGGACAGATTTTGCAGCAAATCCTGCTGATAGGCGATAAACGCGGTAATCGAGCTGATAATATTGCCGAACATAATGCCGACCAGCGGCACAAAGATCGTATCCTTAAATTTCAGGCGGGATAAAATGGTCATAAACAGCAACGTGCCGATAAAGGACACCACAATGGCAATCGCCGTTTTCAACAGCATGGATGCGGCGGGAAACAGCAATATCGCGATCAGAATGCCTAAACGCGCGCTGTCCATAGTCCCTGCCGTGGTCGGCGACACAAACCGGTTGCGACTGAGCTGCTGCATCACCAAACCGCAGATACTCAGCGCCGCACCGGCGATAAGAATGCTGATCAGGCGCGGGATGCGGCTGATTAAAAAAATCTGCCATTGCATCGGATCCAAATGCAGCAATCCCTGCAGATTCACCGTACTCACACCGAGAAAAAGAGAAACCACGGAAAGCAACAATAATAAGATAAACAGATAACGGCGTTTAATCATAAAATGTCATATAAAATTAAAAATGAGAATAATTATTATGAGTAAATGAGCATAATATCATGCCTTATTTCAGGCGCAATAACAAGCATAAAAAATGCAGCGGAAAACCTTGAATTTTTCCACCGCACTTTTGCTTACTACCAGGAGAAAATGGGTATTGCGTTACATTTTTAACTGCCGCTCGGCCTCTTTGGCGCGCAGCAGGAACTGACGACGTTCGGCAGTTGACATTTCGCTGCTGGTGCCCGGCAGTTTAACGGTTAACGGATTGACCGGTCGCCCGTTAATATGAAATTCGTAATGCAGATGCGGGCCGGTGGAACGCCCGGTATTCCCCGACAAGGCAATCCGTTCGCCGCGTTTCACCGTTTGACCGGCTTTCACCAACGGTTTGCTTAAATGCATATAAACGGTCTGATATTCACGACCATGGCGGATAACGATATAGCGCCCCGCGCCGCTGGCCTGATAGGCCACTTTTTCCACCCGGCCGTCTGCCGGCGCAATAACCGGCGTGCCGATCGACATGGCAAAATCCACCCCGTTATGCGGGCGTACGCGGCCGGTGACCGGATGGCGGCGAGCAGGATTAAACGGCGATGAAACCCGCGCCTGACGCTGCATCGGATAACGGGCAAAACCCTTGCCTAAGGTTTCCCCCTGACGGTTATAATAGCGCCCGTTGCCGGCCTGAATGGCATAATAGCTTTTTCCGCCGGAGATAATATGAATGGCTTCCACATTCCCCTGCCCGGTCAGCTTATTATCCAGATATTCACGCGAAACCAGCACGGCAAATTTATCATCCTTTTTCAGTCGGTTCATGCTGATTTGCCATTGCAGTGCGGTCACTAACTGACTGATTTGTTTACCGTCCAGCCCCAAGCGCCGCAGGCTGGCGGCAAATGAGCCGGTGATCTGGCCTCTCAGGGTTTCTTTTTTCCAGATGCTTTTCTTTTCCAGAATCTGGCGCTTAAATTTTCCGTTTTCCTGCCGTTCGTAAATACGTTCTTCTTTTTCCGAGACCAGCCAGTTTAAATATTCCAGTTCATTGTCGCGGTTTAAAATCCAGTAAAACTGTTGCCCGGCCCGCAGTTTTTTCAACTCAGGATAGGCGGCGATCAATTCCTTGCTGGTATCATCCTCCAGACCGGACTGTTCCAGCACATCTTTCAGCGTATCACCGCGGACAACCGTATGGCTGAACTGATTTTTGATCCGCAGCGCCTGATCCGCTACATCCAGCAAATCATTCAGCACGCTTTGGGCGTCCTGCGGTAATTGCGACATGCCGTCATCTTCATCCAGATCGACCTGATCCACTTCGTCGTCATGTCCCTGTAAATCGTCATCATAGGAAGTGGCGTCTTCTGCCGGTGGCGGCAACGGACTCTGCTGCCCCGGACGGTGTAACAGCGCCGCGTTCATGGCGGCATTCAGCGCCATAGACACGGCGTCGGTTTGCGTCGGCAGCGAGTCGGCAAGCGCATTGACATCGACGAATTGCGGTGCGACAGGCTCCGGCGGCGGTGCGGTTTCATTTAAAGGCTGATATTGGCTCTCATCGCCGGCAACCACGGTTTCCAGCTTGGTTTCCGCCGTCTCTTTCAGGCTCAGCAGCATCCCCGCCAGAATAGAGAGAATAGCCAAAAAGAAAATCGCTGCTTTAATCCGCGATTTTCTTTTTCGTCTGTCCCTTGCCAACTTAACGTGCCGCACTCTCTGTTTTTCCTTTGATGACCACTTCATGAGAACTTTGCATGCTATTCAGACCAACGATAAGGCAAAAAATTCAGCCCCGAATTGAAAAAAAACATTAACCGGATAAATTATAAACATAATTCAACTTCAGCTTGTTAAAAACGGGAAAATAAGCTATTTTAAGCCGATTATTTAGCACTTGAATACAGCGACAATGCAGGTTCGTTCCGTGACACATCCTCTTATTGAGTTAAAGCATATCAATGTTCGTTTCGAACAGAAAACCGCTTTACAGAACATCAATTTAACCATTTATCCCAACTCGGTGATCACCATCGTCGGCCCCAACGGCGGCGGTAAATCCACCTTGCTGAAAGTGCTGCTGAAACTGCTGCCGCCCACCTCCGGCAGCGTCATTTATCACCGCAACGTGCGGATCGGCTATGTGCCGCAGAAAATTCATCTCGATCACAGCCTGCCGATAACAGTGGAAAAATTCCTGTCCCTGAAAAAAGGGATCAGCAACACCGCTATCCGCGAAACACTGGCGCTTTTGTCGATCGGCGAATTAGTGCATAACAGCATGCAGAAGCTATCCGGCGGTGAAATGCAGCGGGTCTTGCTGGCACGCGCGATTTTAAACCGACCGCACCTTTTGGTGCTGGACGAACCCACTCAGGGCGTGGATATTAACGGTCAGGCGGAGCTTTACCAGCTGATTCATCAAACCCGGCAGACCCTGAATTGCGCGGTGCTGATGGTTTCCCATGATCTGCACATCGTGATGGCGGATACCAATGAAGTGCTGTGCATTAACCAGCATGTTTGCTGCGCCGGAACCCCGGAAAGCGTATCCAACGATCCGACCTTTATTCATTTTTTCGGTGATCAGTTATCAAAAAATATCGCCTTTTATACTCATCACCATAATCATAAACACAACATCCACGGCGATGTCTGCTGCAATCGTTATTTTCATTCGCAGCAATGCGCCCACCGGTTTGAAAACAAGGATAACTCATGATCGATATTCTGCTTCCCGCCTGGCTGACCGGAATGTTGCTGTCATTAATCACCGCCCCGCTCGGCGCGTTTGTGGTGTGGCGCAAAATGGCGTATTTCGGCGATACGCTGGCACATTCCGCGCTGCTCGGCGTGGCGCTGGGAATTTTTCTGCACATCAATCCGTATCTGGCGATTGTCGTACTCACGTTGCTGATTGCCGGATTCATGGTCTGGCTGGAAAGCAATACCCAGTTTTCCGTCGATACGCTGCTGGGCATTATCGCCCACAGCTGCCTTTCGCTCGGCGTGGTCACGGTGGGGTTACTGCACAATGTGCGCGTTGATCTGATGGCTTATTTGTTCGGTGATCTGCTGGCGATTAATTACGATGACTTATATTTTATCGGCGGCGGCGCCCTTTTCGTGATGGTGACGCTGTTTTATTGCTGGAAACCGCTGCTGTCCACCACCGTCAGCCCCGAACTGGCACAGGTAGAAGGTATTAATATCCGCCGGATGCGCTTTATTCTCATGATGCTGACCGCCTTAACCATCGCACTCAGCATGAAATTTGTCGGCGCCCTGATCATCACCTCGCTGTTGATTATTCCCGCCGCAACCGCCCGGCGTTTTGCCCGCACCCCGGAAACCATGGTGTGTATCGGCATCCTGATCAGCATGTTATCCGTTTCGCTGGGTTTAACCCTGTCCGCCTGCTACGATACCGCCGCCGGCCCTTCTGTGGTGATCTGTTCAACCTTCTTATTTCTGCTGTCCTTATTTAAGAAAGAAATCAATTAAAAAACCACCGCACTTCAAACGCCTTGCAGCGCTAAAGTGCGGTGATTTTTTGCACGGTTTTTTGCCCTGCCGCCGGCGTGCGGACTCGTGCCTGTCCGTTCGGCGATACAGGGCAAACCGTATCAATATCGGTTATTCCACCCGTTCGCCGTGCAGCACCAAATCCAGCCCCTGCCGTTCCGCATCATGATCCACACGCAGACCGATGAACTTATCGATGATCTTCAGTAAAATAACGCTGCCGACAGCGCTGAATACCACGGTGATCAGCACGCTTTTCAGCTGAATCCAGACGGTAGTTTCCGCACCGGTAATCTCGCTTGAAACAAATATGCCGGTTAATACTGCGCCGACGATACCGCCGATGCCGTGAATGCCGAAGGCATCCAGACTGTCGTCATAGCCACACCAATATTTCAGCTTCGTTACCCCTACAAAACACACGGCGCCGGTTATTGCGCCGATAAACAGCGCGCTTTGTACCGACACGAATCCCGCGGCCGGCGTAATGCCGACTAATCCCGCCACTGCGCCGGAAACCAGCCCCAATGCCGAAGGTTTATGCCGGCATAAGGTTTCGATCAAAATCCAGCTTAACGCGCCTGACGCTGCGGCGATCTGCGTAGTTGCCAGCGCCATGCCCGCTCGGCCGTCCGCCGCCAGCGCAGAACCGGCGTTAAAACCGAACCAGCCGATCCATAGCATCGCCGTACCGATTAACGTCAATACCAAGTTATGCGGTGTGATGACTTCGCGCCCGTAGCCGACACGTTTTCCCAGCATAATCGCCGCCACCAGCCCGGCAACCCCGGCATTAATATGAATCACCGTGCCGCCGGCGTAATCCAGCACGCCATCATTTGCCAGCCAGCCGTCCAACGCCCACACCCAATGGGCGGTCGGTACATAAATCAGCAGCGACCAAAGCCCGACAAAACACAATAAGGCGGAAAATTTCATCCGTTCGGCCAAGGCGCCGGTGATAATCGCACCGGCAATAATCGCAAACGCCATTTGGAACACCATAAAGACCGATTCCGGAATCGTCGGCGCACCGGGATACACCGTCAGCATTTGTTGCTCGGTAAACACATTCAGCCCGTTTAAAAACAAACGTTCGCTCCCGCCTAGAAACCCGTCGCCGGGGGTAAACGCCAGACTATAGCCGACGCCCATCCATAACAGGGAAATTAAGCAACATACCGCAAAACTCTGCACCATGGTCGCCAGCACATTTTTCTTGCGCACCATACCGCCGTAAAATAGCGCTAAACCGGGAATGGTCATAAATAACACCAAAATGGCGCATACCGCAACCCAAGCCGTATCGCCCGCCTGTAACTCCGCGACCGGTCGAATCCAGTCGGTCAGCTGCGCAAAGGTGGCCGGCGATAAACCGGCCGATAATCCGAGTAAACAATATTTTTTCATAAACCACCTGCCATCTCACTGTTAAATCGCGTCATCATCAAGTTCACCGGTACGAATGCGCACCACCCGTTCCAGCGGCTTGATAAAAATTTTTCCGTCACCGATATGCCCCGTTCTCGCCGCATTACAAATGGCGTCCACCACCTCATCGACACGCTCATCGCTTAAGGCAATATCTATTTTGACTTTCGGTAAAAAATCCACCTGATATTCGGCACCGCGGTACAATTCCGTATGCCCTTTTTGTCTGCCGAAACCGTTGACCTCCGTCACCGTGATGCCCTGAATCCCGATATCGGATAACGCATCGCGTACCTCATCGAGGCGGAAGGGTTTAATAATCGCCGTGATTAATTTCATGATTCGCTCCTCTTAAGTTGATTGCCGTTACGCCACCGTTCAGCCCCGGTTGCCAAACCGGCAGTGCATCAAACACTGCCGAAAACAAAATAACATTAATAAAAATCTAAGTAAATATTAATTTATATAAAAAATATTTATTAAATTAAGCTAAAAATAAAATAAAAACCAACAATAAAGAGATTTTATTAAATAACAAACTAAATCATGAATACCATAACGAGATACGGCGCGCAACTTAAGCGACGGGCGGATATCTGAAAAAATACATAAAAAAACACCGCACTTTAGGGACATAAAAGTGCGGTGCAAAATCCGATAATTTTTTGCGTTATGCCGTCGGGCGAACGCCTAAGGTGTGGCAAATGGCATAGGTTAATTCGCTGCGGTTTAAGGTATAAAAATGAAAATCCTTCACCCCTTCGCGTGACAGAACGCGCACCATATCCATGGCGACACTGGCGGCGACCAGATTGCGGGTGGTTTGATCATTATCCAGCCCGTCATACATTTTTGCCAGCCAGCCGGGCAGTTTCACATTGGTGAGCGCGGCCATTTTCTGCAATTGTTTGAAATTGGTCACCGGCAAAATGCCCGGCACGATTTCCGCATCAATACCGACGGATGCGCAACGATCCCGAAAGCGCAAATAGCTGTCCACATCGAAAAAGAACTGGGTAATCACATGGTTGGCGCCGGCGTCAATCTTGCGTTTCAGATTAATTAAATCCGCCTGCGCCGATTTGGCTTCCGGATGCACTTCCGGATAAGCCGCCACCGAAATATCAAAATCGGCGACGGAACGCAGCAAGGCGACCAAATCCGCCGCATAAAACGGCTTTTTGTCATAGCCGGGCGGCTCGTCACCGCGTAGCGCCACAATACGGCGAATCCCGCTGTCCCAGTAATCCTGCGCGATTTGTTTTAACTCATCCGGCGTGGCGTCGATGCCGGTCAGATGCGGCGCGGCTTCCAGCCCGGTTTCCCGCTTAATCCGTTTTACTACGCTATGGGTGCGGTCACGTTCACCGGAATTGGCGCCGTAAGTTACGGATACGAATTTCGGCTTCAGCACTTTCAGGCGCTGTATGGAATCCCACAGGATCTGTTCCATTTTCTCGTTTTTAGGCGGAAAAAACTCGAAGGACACATTAATTTTTCCGTTGATATCGGTTATATGATTGTTCAGCGTATCAATTTCTTTGGCATAGCTCATCGTCTTTCACTCCCGTTCCGCCGTATTTCCAACCCGGCCATATATGTTCAATAACCCGTCATATAACGCATGATAACGGATTTCGGTATTAAACTTAAACACAAAACGAATATGTGTCAATTTCAAATATTTCATTATTTTTATGAACGGAATTCATAATAAACTTATTTGTAGTCATCTGGCGAATTCGCTATACTCAAGGCAATTTCAACTTGTCAGGTTTAGGAATAAGATGAATAAAAAAGCCAAAGTCACATTGACATTATCCGCCATTGCCGTGGCCTTAGGGATCGGCGCACAATTTTATACCAATTACAAAATCGATCAGGTCTTACAGAATTTTCCTTACTCTTTGCGTGATCAGCTGACGCTGAACGTCACCCAGCAACACGCTAACTTTTTCAGCCGGGAACTGATGTTCAGCATTAGCGACGCCGATGCGGAAAAAACCGATATTATTACCACCAAACTGACCGCACTGCCTTTTGCCGTTACCGCGGAATCCGAACTGCCGCAAACGCTGGTGCGGGAGCTGAACAAAAAACTGAAGATCACTATCGATAAAAACATGATCAGCAGTAAGTTTTCCGTGATCGGCGATTACCTGCAATCCAGCATTGCAACGCAATTCCGTGATCTGGCCAATAGCTCGCAAACCTTGGAAATCGATCTGAATTTCGCCGCCAAAACCAAATTTATGGAAATTCAGAGCCGGCTCAGCGGATTTAATTATGACGCCAACTCAAAAATCAACGGCCTGAAAACCAATCTGACCCTGATTCCCGTCGGGCGCAGTCAATATGATCTGGCCGAGCTTGATCTTAGCCTAAACAATGCGGATATTTATTTGCTGGACGGCGATAACACGCATATTCAGCTCAACAAACTTAATTATACGATCAACAAATCCGTTTCCGCCGACACCTACGACCTGACTACCGCCATCAACGGGGAAACGGTTTATCTTTCCGATAAAAACCGCAAAGAGGATAAAATCGCCCTCAACGGCGTGCAGATTTCCACCGTGCAAAACGGCATACCGAATGAGCTGGTGTTCGCCAATATACTGAATGCGTCGAATAAAGACAGCATTGATTATCCGAAAGCCATCAATCTGTTATTGGATCTGCTGTTTAATAATCAGCAATCGGAGGCTAAAGTCAGTATCGCGGGCCTGAATGTACCGCAAGGACAGCAAACCGTTCTGGCGCTGAAAAATGCCAATCTGGCCTTTAAAGGCAATTATCAGGATAAACAAAACGCCGAATTTAATCTGACCTTCCGGCTTGACGAACTGAACGCCGCCCCGCCGGCCAAACAGGCGCTGAGCCTAAACGGCGTGGAGCTGGAAAACAACGTCTCCCATTCCGATTTAGCCGCCCGTTTAAGTTGGCTGAAAGGCGCGTTTGCCTTATTTAACCGTACCGCCGACAACAAGGCCAGCCAGCCACTGGAAAAAGATAATCCGGCATTTTTAACCGCACTAACCGATTTCGCCCATCGTTTCAACGAAACCTCTGCGCTCAAACTGCGCATCAATCGCCTGTCTTGGCAGGATAATATGCGCTTTAACGGCTTGACCTTAAACTATACGGAAGCTCCCGCCGATGAGAAACAGCATTATGCGATTACACTCAGCGGCACGCTGGATAAATACAGCAACGAACCGGATGGATTGCAGCTCAGTAAGGTTAAACTGAATCTGCCGGCCAAGGTGGCGGATTTTCATCGTTTATTGCCGTATTATGTCTGCTCTCAGCATCTGATCGACGCTTACTGCGCCGCGAATTTAACGGATAAAACCCTATCCGAGCTGCAAGGGGAATTGTTTAAGGTGGGTGTCGCCATTGAGCAGGCGGATCTCAGCGCCAATCTGGATTCCCTGCCGACGACCGACAGCGCCGACGTTACGGCGTCCCTGAGCTTAAATTTCCCGCCGCCGACAAATGATAATGATAAAGCGGAAAATCAGGCGGCGCTGATGAGTCAACGTCTGGAGCAGACCGATACCGTTCTGACACTGCGCATCCCGACGGTGCTGCTCAGCGACGATAATCAGGTCAAAGCCAAGCTGAAAAAAGAAAGCCGCTTCTGGCAAGGGTTCAACAACCTCATTAATCCCGACGGCCGGCTGTCTGCTTATTTTAGCCAAGAAAACGCCGACTATGTGTACCGTTTTGAGAAAAATTCCAATGGCGAATTCGTCAACGGTAAACCGCTGTCCCAGCTGGAACAGGATATTGAGCAGGATCAAGCCATGCCGCAACCAGAAGCGCATGACGCACCGGCAGAAAGCGATTTACCAACCCCGCCGGCGAACTAGCCGGCCAAAGTGCGGTGAAAAAAAACGAAATTTGCACCGCACTTTCTTTACAAATGCGAAAATCCTCCTACAATAGCCTTTCCTTAAACGACCTGCCCGCGCGGGCGGGTTACTGACCTGTAATCAGACACAAAGAGAAATCTATGACAACGCCTTTTAAGCCCGAACTGCTTTCACCGGCAGGTTCGCTGAAAAATATGCGCTACGCCTTTGCTTACGGCGCGGATGCGGTATATGCCGGCCAGCCGCGCTACAGCCTGCGCGTACGCAACAATGAATTTAACCACGCCAATTTAAAAATCGGGATTGATGAAGCCCATGCCTTAGGCAAAAAATTCTATGTGGTGGTCAATATCGCCCCGCACAATTCCAAATTAAAAACCTTTATCAAAGACTTACAGCCGGTAATCGACATGAATCCGGATGCGCTGATTATGTCCGATCCCGGTTTAATCATGCTGGTGCGCGAACATTTCCCGCACATGGATATTCATCTGTCGGTGCAGGCCAATGCGGTGAACTGGGCGACGGTCAAATTCTGGCACCAGCTGGGGCTGACCCGCGTGATTCTCTCGCGCGAGCTTTCGCTGGACGAAATCGCCGAAATCCGCCGTCAGGTGCCGGATATCGAAATCGAAATCTTCGTGCACGGCGCATTATGTATGGCCTATTCCGGACGCTGTCTGCTGTCCGGTTATATCAATAAACGCGATCCGAATCAGGGAACCTGCACCAACGCCTGCCGCTGGGAATATTCCGTGGAGGAAGGCAAAGAAGATGATATCGGCAATATCGTCAACGCCGCTGAAGCGATTGCGGTGAAAAACGTGACGCCGACTCTGGGCGAAGGCGCACCTACCGATAAAGTGTTCCTGCTGGCGGAAAGTCAGCGCCCGGAAGAAAAAATGTCCGCCTTTGAAGACGAACACGGCACCTATATTATGAACTCCAAGGATCTGCGCGCCGTTCAGCATGTGGAACAATTAACCAAACTGGGCGTGCATTCGCTGAAAATCGAAGGGCGCACCAAATCCTTCTATTATTGCGCCAGAACCGCGCAGGTATACCGCAAAGCCATTGATGATGCGGCGGCGGGCAAACCCTTTGACCGCAGCCTGATGGATACGCTGGAAAGTCTTGCGCACCGCGGTTATACGGAAGGTTTTCTGCGCCGGCATACCCACGACGAATATCAGAATTACGAGTACGGTTATTCCATTTCCGAACGTCAGCAGTTTGTCGGCGAATTTACCGGCGTGCGCCAAAACGGCATGGCGGAAGTGGCGGTAAAAAACAAATTTTTACTCGGCGACGAGGTGGAATTAATGACCCCGCAGGGCAATATCGTCTTCACCATCAAACGCCTGCTTAACCGCAAAGGCGAAGCGGTCGAAACTGCGCCCGGTGACGGACATTTCGTATTTTTAGACGTGCCGGCGGATATCGATTTACAGTATGCGCTGCTGATGCGCAATCTGGTCGGTACCGACACCCGAAATCCGCACGCCGCACAACGTTGAGTCAACCGCAATATATTTGTTAAAAAAATGTTGCAAATGTAAAAATTATGTGTATAATTCAGGCCGTACCCTAAAAAGTATGACTCCAAATATATTCGCCCTTTCTGCTTGAAAGGGCTTTTTTTATGCGCTAAAAACGAAAGCGCGATTTTTGCTTGTACTTGCCGACAATTCGCAATAGACTACGCCATTCGACTTTTTTCATCACAAAATAAAGAATTTTTTCATAATGCGTGTTTCCGATTTTTATTTTGATTTACCCGACGAATTGATCGCCCGTTACCCGAATCCCGATCGCAGCGCCAGCCGGTTAATGCAGCTGAACGGTGAAAACGGGCAGATTTTTCACCGCACTTTTACCGATATCGTTGAGTTGATTCAGCCCGGCGATCTGTTGATTTTTAACAACACCCGCGTGATTCCCGCCCGCATGTTCGGCCGCAAAGCCAGCGGCGGCAAAGTGGAAGTGTTGGTGGAACGGATTCTGACGGAAAACCGTTTTCTGGCTCATGTGCGCGCGTCCAAAGCACCGAAAGAAGGCGCGTTATTATTGCTGGGCGAAGATAAATTAGGCGCCGGCAACGGCATCGCGGCCACGATGATTGCGCGTCAGGGCGCGTTATTCGAACTGGAAATCGTCGAAAAAAACACCGCACTTTTGGATCTGCTACAACAAATCGGCCATATGCCGCTGCCGCCTTATATTGATCGTCCCGATGAAGAGGCGGATAAAGAGCGCTACCAAACGGTGTACAACAAAGTCCCCGGCGCCGTTGCCGCGCCCACTGCCGGGTTGCATTTTGACAATCAACTATTAGCGCAGCTGAAGGAAAAAGGCGTCAATTTCGCCTTCGTCACCCTGCACGTCGGTGCCGGCACCTTCCAGCCGGTACGGGTGGACAATATTAAAGATCACATTATGCACGCCGAATATGCGCAAGTCCCGCAGGATGTGGTGGACGCCATTTTGGCGACCAAACGCAACGGCAAGCGGGTGATCGCGGTCGGAACCACTTCCGTGCGTTCGGTCGAAAGCGCCGCATTAGCCGCCGAACGGCACGGCGGCGCGCAACTGCTCGAACCCTATTTTTCCGACACCTCGATTTTTATTTATCCCGGTAAAAAATTCCGCGTGGTGGACGGTTTAATCACCAATTTCCATTTGCCGGAAAGCACCCTGATCATGCTGGTTTCCGCCTTTGCGGGCTACAAACATATTATGACGGCCTATCAAAGTGCGGTGGAAAATCGCTATCGTTTTTTCAGTTACGGCGATGCGATGTTTATCAGCAAAAATGAGCATGTAACGGGGCTGGATTAACGTTTTCAGGCGAATCTGCTCAGCATACTGTTTTTTGTTTGCACAAAAGAAAACCGGTTCACAACAAGCCGATATAAAACCAAAACCCCTCGAACTGTTTATTCGAAAAGGAAAAAATAATCATGACGATGAAATTCAAACTGCATAAAACCAACGGTACGGCGCGGCGCGGTACCATGACATTTAACCGCCCGCAGGGCAAATTTGAAGTACAGACCCCCGCCTTTATGCCGGTAGGCACCTACGGCACGGTCAAAGGCATGACGCCGGAAGAAGTGCGCGCCAGCGGAGCGGAAATTCTGCTCGGCAATACCTTTCATTTATGGCTGCGTCCGGGGCAGGAAGTGATGCGCAAGCACGGGGATTTACACGATTTTATGCAATGGCAGCGGCCGATTCTGACCGACAGCGGCGGCTTTCAGGTGTTCAGTCTCGGCAAACTGCGTAAAATCACCGAGCAAGGGGTGAAATTCCAGAATCCGATTAACGGCGAACGGATTTTTTTGTCACCGGAAAAATCCATGGAAATTCAATATGATCTCGGTTCCGATATTGTAATGATTTTCGATGAATGCGCGCCCTATCCGTCCACTTTCGACTATACCAAAAAATCCATGGAAATGTCGCTGCGTTGGGCGCAGCGCAGTCGTCAGCGTTTCGATGAATTAGGCAACCGCAATGCGCTGTTCGGCATTGTGCAGGGCGGTGTGTTTGAAGAGTTGCGGCAAACTTCTTTGCAAGGTTTGGTCAATATCGGCTTCGACGGCTATGCGGTAGGCGGTTTGGCGGTGGGCGAACCGAAAGAAGATATGCACCGCATTCTGGAATATGTCTGTCCGCAACTGCCGACGGATAAACCGCGCTATTTGATGGGCGTAGGCAAACCGGAAGATCTGGTGGAAGGCGTGCGCCGCGGGATTGATATGTTCGATTGCGTTATGCCGACCCGCAACGCGCGCAACGGGCATTTGTTCGTCAGCGACGGGATTGTAAAAATCCGCAACGCCAAATACCGCGACGATACCACGCCGCTTGATGCGCAATGCGATTGCTACACTTGCAAGCATTACACCAAATCCTACCTGTATCATTTGGATAAATGCGGGGAAATTCTGGGCGCCAGATTGAATACGATTCATAATCTGCGTTATTATCAGCGTCTGATGCAACAGATCCGCACGGCTATCGAGGAAGACCGCTTCGAACAATTCGTGCAGGATTTTTATGCCCGCATGGGAAAACCCGTCCCGCCGCTGCAATTAGCCGGCGCATAACGTAAGGATAAAGGTAAGATGATGCTGAATTTCAACACGCCCCCGGCCGTCGGCTGGGATGATCCCATCGACATGCTGTATGCCTGCCACGGTAAGGTGAAAAATTTTTGCCGCCAGTTACGGATTTTGCCGGGTTATTTGCAAACGAAGGGCATCAATCAGGCGGTAAAAAATGATGTGCGGCAAATCCTGACTTATTTCAATCATTCGGCGCCGCTGCATCACGAAGATGAAGAACAGGATTTTTTCCCGGCGCTGCTCAGTTACCGGCCTGATGTACAGCCGGATATTGATGCCCTTGAACGCCAGCATCTTGATTTGCACCAAAACTGGGCGCGCCTGTCCGCACAACTGGAGGCGCTGTTACACGACGATTGCGTGCAGGTTGACCCGGCGTTAATCGATACCTTTATCGCCGCGTATGACAGCCATATCGCACGGGAAGAACCGCTGTTTGAACTCGGCAAACAACAGCTGTCAGCGGCCGAACTGCAAGCCATGGGGAAAATCATGGCGGCACGGCGCAAAAGATAACGCGACAGCATAATATGGCCGAATATGTACTGGATTTAACCGAGTTCAGCTGCCCGGTTCCGCTATTAAGAACGAAACGGGCATTGGCTCAATTACAACCGCAGGACGTATTATATCTGCGGTTGAATTTATCCGCCGCAATTGAGGATTTTCGACTGCTGTGCCGCCAAACGGGTCGGCGGCTTATTTGCGTCGAACAGTTTCCTGCCTATCGACAACTGGTAATCGGAAAATAATCCCGCCGTCGTTTTCTCCGCCGCCGCATAAAATGTTTTTCACATTAGACCCATTTTATGCTATTTTAGCCACCTGTTTTTTCTGGAATTATGATTAATTTAACTTTAAAAAGGATACAAAATGGAAGCTCAACAAGGTAGCCCAATGTCAATGTTGTTTATTTTCGTGATTTTCGGTCTGATTTTCTATTTTATGATTTATCGTCCGCAGGCGAAACGCAACAAAGCCCACAAACAATTAATGTCCGAATTGGCGAAAGGAACCAAAGTGCTGACTTCCGGCGGGTTAATGGGAAAAATCACCAAAATTTCGCCGGACAGCGAAGATGTGGTCATCGCCTTAAATTCTAAAACCGAAGTCAGCATTCAACGCAACTTTATCGTTTCCGTCTTACCGAAAGATCAACCAATCAGCGATCTTTAATGTTTAATCTATTCCGCAAGGGAACAGGAAATCTATGTTAAATCGTTACCCTTTATGGAAGAATCTAATGGTGATCCTTGTGGTCGCCATTGGTCTTTTATATTCTCTTCCGAATCTTTACGGCGAAGATCCCGCCGTGCAAATCTCAGGCACCCGCGGACAGGAAGCCAACAGCGCATTGCTCGGTGAGGTTCAGCATATATTAGCGCAGAACCAATTGCCACTTAAATCGATTATGCTGGAAAACGGTTCTATTCTGGCCCGTTTTAATAACACCGATGATCAGCTGCTGGCGAAGGATAAAATTACCGAAACATTAGGCAATAATTATTCCGTCGCCCTCAACCTTGCTGCGGCGACCCCGAAATGGCTGACCGATATCGGCGGCAACCCGATGAAATGGGGGCTGGATTTACGCGGCGGGGTGCGCTTCCTGATGGAAGTGGACATGAACACCGCGTTAAGCAAACGTCAGGAACAGCTACAGGACAATTTGCGCACCGAATTGCGTAAAGAAAAATACCAATACAGCGCCATCCGCGGCGGTGAGAATTTTACCACGCTGGTCACACTGGCTAAACCCGAGCAGCTATCCGGCGCACAACGTTTCCTGCGTAAACAGCATCCGACTCTTGAAGTGAACGAAGTATCAAACAATACCCTGTCTTTGGGCTTGTCCGATGCGGCGCTGAATGAAGCGCGCGATCACGCCATTGAGCAGAACCTAAGTATTTTGCGTCGCCGTGTGGAAGAGCTGGGCGTATCCGAGCCGGTTATCCAGCGACAGGGCGCCGAGCGCATCGTGGTGGAACTGCCGGGGGTACAGGATACCGCGCGAGCAAAAGAAATTTTAGGTGCCACCGCCACACTGGAATTCCGTCTGGTCAACCAAAACGCCAATCCGGATGCGGCGGCACGCGGCATGGTGCCGTCCGATTCGGAAGTTAAACTGGATCGTCACGGTAATCCGGTCGTGTTGTATAAACGTGCGGTACTCGGCGGTGAACATATTACCAACGCCAGTTCCGGGGTGGATCAAAACACCGCGTCACCGCAGGTCAGCGTCACGCTGGACAGCGAAGGCGGCGAAATAATGTCGCAAACCACTAAGCTGAATCTGAAAAAGCCGATGGCAACCTTATATGTGGAATATAAAGACAGCGGTAAAAAAGACGAAAACGGCAAAACCGTTCTGGAAAAACATGAAGAAGTCATTAACGTCGCCACGATTCAGGGACGTTTCGGCAGCCAGTTCCAAATTACCGGAATCGACAGCCCGGCGGAAGCACAAAATCTGTCCGTGCTGCTGCGTTCGGGCGCGCTGACCGCTCCGATTCAAATTGTTGAAGAACGCACCGTCGGCCCGTCTTTAGGCGCACAAAATGTCGAACAAGGCTTGAAAGCCGGTGTATGGGGGCTGGCTATCGTTATCCTGTTTATGCTGGTGTACTACAAATTGTTCGGCCTGTTCGCCAATATCGCCTTAATGGCCAATATGGTGCTGTTGGTGGGCTTAATGTCTCTGCTGCCGGGCGCGACGCTGACCATGCCGGGGATCGCCGGGATCATCCTTTCCGTCGGCATGTCCGTTGACGCCAACGTTCTGATCTTCGAGCGCATTAAAGAAGAAATGCGCAACGGCCGTTCCGTGCAGCAAGCCATTAACGAAGGGTATAACGGCGCCTTTACCAGTATTTTCGACGCCAACCTCACCACCATTCTGACCGCCGTAGTGCTTTACGCCGTCGGCACCGGGCCGGTGAAAGGCTTCGCCATTACGCTGTCGCTGGGGGTGGCGATTTCAATGTTCACCGCCATTACCGGCACCCGTATGCTGGTCAACTGGCTATACGGCGGTAAAAAAGTAGAAAAACTGTCTATTTAACGTGAGGATAATATTGTGAGTTTAGTAACAAAACAGAAAAAAGTTCACGAGTTCCAAGGCGTTAAATTACCTTTCGAACTGATTGAATTTATGAAATACCGTAAATGGGGCTACCTGTTTTCGGTGATTGTGATTGCCGTTTGTTTCTTTTTTATCTTCACCAAAGGGTTTAACTGGGGCTTGGATTTCACCGGCGGTACGGTGATCGAAACCCATTTCTCCCAACCGGCCGAACTGGAGAAAGTGCGTGCCACGTTAAAAGAAAACGGTATTGAAAGCGCGCTGGTACAAACCACCGGCGGCGTGCGTGATGTGATGATCCGCTTGCCGGCCACCGCCAGTGACGCGGAAATCGGTAATAAAATCCAAACCATGCTCGGCAAACTGGACAGCGCCATTCAAATCCGCAGTGTGGAGTTTGTCGGGCCGAATGTGGGCGAAGAGCTGACGCAAGGCGCCATTTACGCCACCTTAGCCACGCTGCTGATGCTGCTCGGTTATGTGGGTATGCGTTTTGAATGGCGTCTGGGTACCGGCGGCGTGCTGGCGCTGGCACACGATGTAATCGTCACACTGGGCGTGTTTTCCTATCTGCAGATTGAAATGGATCTGACCTTCGTGGCGGCGATTCTCTCCGTGGTAGGCTATTCCCTGAACGACAGTATCGTGGTGTTTGACCGCGTGCGCGAAAACTTCCGTAAAATCCGCCGCATCGGCACCATGGACGTGATTGACATTTCCCTGACGCAAACCCTGTCCAGAACCCTGATGACGTCAATCACAACTCTGTTTGTGGTGATTGCTTTATTTGCCTTCGGCGGGCCGACCATTCACAGCTTCTCGCTGGCGTTATTGATCGGAATCGGTTTCGGTACTTATTCTTCCATTTTCGTCGCCATTGCGATTGCCTTTGATCTCGGCTTAAAACGCGAACACATGGTGGTGCAGAAAGTGGATAAAGACGCCATTGACGAAATGCCGTAAAATTTCACCGCACTTTTCAACCAAAGTGCGGTCTAATTTAACATTGTTTATCAAACCCGATTTATTCGGGTTTTGTGCTATTAACAGGAAGGAATTATGAACGCAAAACGACTTTTACTGAGCATTCTGCTTTCATCAAGCGCTTGTGCCCTGTTCGCCGCTAATCCCGCCGTGCCTGCCGTGGCAAGTAAAGAACAAACCGCTAACACGGCGGCACAAATCTCCCCAACTGAAAACAGCGCAAACCGAACAACCAATCCGGCTGATCCGAGTGCGCAGAAAATCGCCGCGCTGGAACAGGAAATTCAGCGTCTGCACGATGCGCAGCAGAGCCAAAACCGCCTTAGCCAACAGCGTCGCACCTATCAGACGCTCACGCAGATACTAAGCGCCTCGAGCAGCGAAAATACCCGCCGGATCGCACAAAACCTACTGGCGGAACTGACTGATTACCCGCTGTATCCCTATGCCGAATATCAGTTACTGAAAGCCGATAAAGACAATATCACCCTGAGCGAAATCCTCGCCTTTCGCAAACGCAATCCGGACTTTCCGGCGGCGGATCTCAGCGCCGACTGGCTGCAACAGCAACAAAAAAATGCCCGTTGGCAGGACATTCTGACCAATGCCAACGCATTGCCAGCGGATCAGCGTACCCGCTGTATTCTGATGCAGGCCCGACAGGAACTGGCTAAAACTGACAAAAAACAGACCGCACTTTTCGCACAGGAGTTCACTCAACTCTGGCTGACCGGCGACAGCCTGCCAAGACAATGCGATCCGTTGTTGGATCAATGGTCGAAAGACGGCGGCATTACGCCCGAACGGGTCAAACAGCGTGCCTTGCTGGCATTTGAGAAAAATAACACGAACCTGATTACTCATCTGACAAGACAGACCGCCGACAATGGGCTGAAAACCTGGCTGACGGATCTCAACCGGCTGCTGAACAGCCCGCAGGCGCTGCAAAATCCCCACAATACCTTTTATATCGAAAAATTATCGCCGCAAAATGCCGAGGATAAACGTCTGCTGCTGGCGGTGATGCCCGCCTTTATCAACACCGTGGCGGAAACGGATTTGCCAGCCGATGCGCCCTTTGCTCAATTCGCCGACTGGGCGAACCGCTTCGGCCTCACCGCACAACAAACCGCCCAATGGAAAAAACGCCTGCTGAGCCGGATTTTCGACACCGAGAACGACAACCTGCAACAATGGCGGGATAAAGAAATCATGGCGTTAAAAGATGATGCGCTGCTGGAACGCCGCATTCGCCTTGCTATTCGCCAACAAAGCGAGATCACGCCGTGGCTACAGGCGCTGTCGGATAAAACCGCGGCCAAAGACGAATGGCGTTATTGGTCGGCCAAGGCCTTACAAAAGCAAGGAAAAAACACACAGGCGCAGGCAATCCTGCGGGCGATGCAAAACGATGGCGCCGGTTTTTATCCGATGCTGGCCGCCGAAGAACTGGGCATTGACTATCAACCGCAAATGAAAGAACTGACGGCGGATAAAAACCTTGATGTTGTGCAAAAATATGCCGGTGAACTGACGCGGATTCAGGAATTGCGCCATGTCAACGACAATGCCAACGCCGGGCGCGAATGGCGCAAATTGCTCGATGCTGCGGCATTTCAACAAAAATTGCAGCTGGCGGAATATGCCGGCCAACAGCAATGGTATGATTTGCAGGTCGAAGCCACCATTCAAGCAAAAGCCTGGCGCTTTATTCGTTTACGCCTGCCAAACGCTTATCAGGATTGGTTTGATTTATTCTTAAACGATAAAAAAATCGACCGCACTTTTGCCATGGCAATCAGTCGTCAGGAAAGCGCATGGCGCCCGAATGCGACCTCGCCCGCCGATGCCAGAGGATTAATGCAGCTGCTGCCGTCCACCGCCAGACTGACGGCGCAGAAATTCAGCCTGCCGTACGGCGATGATAAACGGCTGTTCGATCCGTTTACCAATATCATGCTGGGAACCGCCCATTTGCAGGAATTATATGATCGCTACGGCAATAACCGTATTTTAATCGCGGCGGCCTATAATGCCGGCGCACGGCGGGTTGACAGCTGGCTGGAAAGATCCGCCGGTAAGCTGAGCATGGCGGAATTCGTCGCCTCAATTCCCTTTTACGAAACCCGCGGCTATGTGCAGAATGTGCTGACCTATGCCTATTATTATCAACGCTTGCAAAATCTGCCGATACAAAAATTTACCCAAGAGGAATATAATCGATTATACTAGTGCACCAGTACTACGCTATGAGGTGAATTTATGTATGTAAGTCGCAATATGGAACAATGGCACGCCTTTATCACAATATTACGTCATGCCTTTGAGCAGGGCAAAGAACAGGAGCTGTTGACCCTGCTGCTGACGGCGGACGAACGGGATGCGGTGGGGCTGCGGTTGCAAATTGTCGCACAGTTGCTGGACAAAGCCCTGCCGCAGCGGGAAATTCAGCAGAATCTGAATACCAGCGCGGCAACGATTACTCGCGGCTCGAATATGATCAAAACCATGCCACCCGATTTTATGCAATGGGTAAAAGAGCAGCTTGATGGGCAAACGGAAGAAAATTAGCCTGCAAAACGCGGTTCGCCGGCTGCGACAAAACGGCTGGCGCTGGCTATGCCGTCTGGTATTGGTATGCTGCGGCGTCACTTTGTTTTTTCGTTTCGTGCCGGTGCCGTTTTCCGCCTATATGGCACAACAGAAAATAGCCCATATGCTGCAAGGGGAAAGCTATTCGCTGCATTATCGCTGGACAAGTATCGAACAGATCCCATGGCAAATGCAGCTGGCGGTGATCGCCGCCGAAGATCAGTTTTTTCCCGAACATAACGGCTTTGACTGGCAGGCCATTGAAAGCGCATTTAAGCATAACCGGCATTCGAAACGGATTCGCGGCGCATCAACCATTTCGCAGCAAACGGCGAAAAACCTGTATTTATGGCATGGCCAGAGCTGGCTGCGTAAGGGGCTGGAAGTGCCGGCGACGTTGATGCTTGAACTGTTATGGTCAAAGCGCCGGATTTTGGAAGTCTATTTAAATATCGCCGAATTCGGGGACGGTATTTTCGGGGTCGAGGCCGCCAGCCGGCATTATTTCAAAAAACCGGCACGGGATCTGAGCCAGCAGGAAGCGGCGCTGCTGGCCGCCGTGCTGCCGAATCCGCGGTTATTTAAGGTCAACCGCCCTTCTGCCTACGTTCAGCAGCGACAACGCTGGATAATCCGGCAAATGAACGCATTAGGCAAAAATTATCTGCAACAACTGTAAGGAGTAACATTATGACTATTCTCGTCACCGGTGCCTCCGCCGGTTTTGGTAAAGCTATCTGTACCGCCTTTGTCAAGGCTGGTTATTCGGTGATCGGCGCGGCACGCCGTGCGGATAAATTACAGGCTTTAAAACAGGAACTGGGCGATCAGTTTTATCCGCTGCAAATGGATGTGTCCGATCCTGCGCAAATTGACACCGCACTTCGCCAACTGCCTGAAAGCCTGCAACAACTCGATGGGCTGATTAACAATGCCGGGCTGGCTTTAGGTCTGGAACCGGCGCACCAAGCCGACTTTAACGACTGGCAGACTATGATCAACACCAATGTGGTGGGGCTGGTCTATCTGACCCGCCAGATTTTACCGCAAATGGTCGAGCGCAATCGGGGACATATTATTAATCTGGGTTCCATTGCCGGCACTTATCCTTATCCGGGCGGCAATGTGTACGGCGCAACCAAGGCGTTCGTGGCGCAGTTCAGCCTCAATTTACGCGCCGATTTAGCCGGTACGCCAATCCGCGTGTCCAATATCGAACCGGGTTTATGCGGCGGTACGGAATTTTCTAACGTGCGTTTTAAAGGCGACGACGCCAAGGCCGCCGGTCTTTATCAGAATGTGGACTATATCCGCCCCGAAGATATCGCCAACACGATTTTATGGATCTATCAGCAACCGCCGCATGTCAATATCAATCGGATTGAGATCATGCCGGTGGCGCAAACCTTCTCACCGCTGGCGGTCAGCCGTAAGTAAAAGAAGAAAAAACGGGCGGAAGCATCTCGCCTTCCGCCCTTAGCCGTTTTGTGCGTGATCTTCCAGCCATGGAATTAAATAACCGTAATTTTCCTCTTCCATTTTGTGCAGCGGAATAAAACGTATTGCCGCGCTATTGATACAATAGCGCAATCCGCCGCTTGTCGCCGGCCCGTCATCAAAAACATGACCTAAATGCGCATTGCCCGAACGGCTCAGCACTTCTGTTCTGATCATCGTAAAGCCGATATCTTTTTGATACTTCACGACTTCCGGCACAATCGGCTTGCTAAAACTCGGCCAGCCGCAGGGAGAATCGAATTTATCCGCAGAACGGAATAAAGGCTCGCCGGTAGTAATATCCACATAAATTCCCGGCTCAAAATGATCCCAGTATTCATTCCGAAACGGATATTCCGTCTCTTTTTCCTGCGTCACCCGATATTGCAGCTCGTTTAACCGCACTTTTAATGCCTCTTGGCTCGGTTTCGGATATGCATTCGGATCAATATGCGGCTGTTTTGCTTGCGCCGAATCCATCGGATAATCATCGTCGGGATAAGTCATCGCCTCGCCTCCTCGCGGTATTTAATGCTTTACTCACTACGGCAACCGCGTTATCGCTTGCCGAGCAATGTATCTCCTCGGTCAATTAACGGTGCCGTTATAACTCTTTGCCTTCATCCGGCATAAACCGTTTTCGAATCAACTAGTTAAAGTGCGGTGAAAACTGACTGTAATTTCACCGCTCTTTTTTAGAAGAAATACCGCCGGCGATTATCTGCCGAACATCATCATTGCCGCAAACAACGCCATCTGCACTTCCTGATCGGAAAGTGGCGCGCCGTTGAAATTCAATTGATGATTGTCCAGCAACAAATGCAGGCTTAACTGTTCGTCCGTTTCGTTGAACAGATTGGCCTGTCTGGCCTGACGCAGCAATTCCTGCATTTGGCTGTCGGCAAGCGCCGCCGCGGCTTCACGGCCGAGCGTCGGCGAATTGGCTTGCTCAATCAGGGTCAGATATTCGCTTAATGCCGCTTTATCCAGCTCAATATCAAGCCCCAGCTCGTTAAATAATCCCAGCACGGTTTTCTGTTCCCGCACCCGCTGCTCGACATCTTTGGTTAACACCAGATTAAACTGCGCCGATAACTTCCCTTTCGGATTGAAAAAAGCGAACGGAGTAATTTTGATCTGCGGCGAACGGTTCAGAATCACTTTCAGCGCATCGTCGGCAAGCGGTGTCAACGTCAGGTTATCCCCCTGTTGTTTATCCATTTCATCCGTGAGCGTGTTTAAGGCCTGAACGTCCAGATGATTAAACTGCATAATCATATCGGCACCGCCGAAAGACAGGCCGTTATGAGCGATATCCTCCGCTTTGTACATCACCGCCGCATCGGCAAAACCCTGCTCCGCTTTTATCGCCAGCCCCAGTTCGGCATTTTTAAACGCCGTGCTGATTGTCTGACCGGCATGATTTTTACCGTCCAGACGGAGATCCTCGCTTTTAAGGTAATAAGATCCCGGCAACAACGCTTTCAATGCTTCGTCCGGCGTTCTGTCCAGCTCAATATGACTGTTGACGGCGGTCAGCACACCACTTTGCAGCCCGTCGCGCTCGGAAGCCGTCTCGTGCGGCAATGCATCTAGCGTAATTTTTGCCGACGGGATAGTCACCCGGGTTTTGCCGTATCCGTCTTTATCCGTATCAAAATCAGCGGACAGCGACCATTCCAGCCGGCCGTTATTCAACTCACCCGAGACATCGGAATATGCCGTTCCTTTCAGCCGCTGATCATAGGTCATCATAAAGGTGCTTTTCAGCGGGTTGGATTGATTGTCTTTAAACCAGTTTTCGGTCTGTTGATTTTTTACCATCGCCACTTCCGCCGAAAACATGGCGACGGAAAAATCATTAATCGTCAGCGGGCCGTGATACACCTTGCCGGCAAACGGGATGACATAGCTTTTATTCTCTTTTGTCGAGCGAATCACCGCATCATAGCTGACTGCCGAGCTAAACAGACCGCGTTCGAATTTGACATTTTCAAGCTGCGCGCTCATCTCGCCGCCGAGGCTGAGCGTTGCCAGTCTTTCGTTGCTTTTATTCAGCTGATACTGATACTGCGCTTCCGCCGTTTTCCCGGTGTACCACGCCCCGCCCGTCCACAGCGCGCCGAGTGCGACAATAACCCCGAGGGCTATCGATGATTTTCTCATAATCAGTTCCTTTATATTGAATATTATTTTATCTACCGGGGTTAAATTAGCATAAATACGCCATAAGTTAAAAAATTTTTAGCTTTTCCCCTTGAATTCCGCTTTTCCGCTCGCATTTAGTCTGGCAAGAGCAGACGGCCCGCAGAAATTCGGTATTTTATCACCGCACTTTTGCAAACTTTTTACTGACATTCACTTGAAATAGTAAAAGCCGGCCCAATCTTAGCGACATGCAGCAAATTTAACAGGAGAAAACATATTATGGGAAAAATTATTGGTATTGACTTAGGTACAACAAACTCTTGTGTCGCCGTTATGGACGGTGACAAACCGCGCGTTATTGAAAATGCGGAAGGCGATCGTACCACTCCGTCAATCATTGCATATACGAATGATAACGAAACTTTAGTCGGTCAACCGGCAAAACGTCAGGCGGTAACCAATCCGAAAAACACATTATTCGCCATCAAACGCTTAATCGGCCGTCGTTTTGAAGATCAGGAAGTTCAGCGCGACGTCAGCATTATGCCGTTTGACATTGTCAAAGCGGATAACGGCGATGCCTGGGTGTCGGTGAAAGGCGACAAAATGGCGCCGCCGCAGATTTCCGCCGAAGTGCTGAAAAAAATGAAGAAAACCGCAGAAGATTTTCTGGGTGAAAGCGTAACCGAAGCGGTAATTACGGTGCCGGCATATTTTAACGACGCTCAGCGTCAGGCTACCAAAGACGCCGGCCGTATCGCCGGTTTGGAAGTTAAACGTATTATTAACGAACCAACTGCGGCGGCACTGGCTTACGGGCTGGATAAAGGTAAAGGCAACCATACCATCGCGGTGTATGACTTGGGCGGCGGTACATTCGACTTATCCATTATCGAAATTGACGAAGTGGGCGGCGAAAAAACCTTTGAAGTGTTATCCACTAACGGGGATACCCATTTAGGCGGTGAAGACTTCGACAACCGTGTCATTAATTATTTGGTCGACGAGTTCAAAAAAGAACAAGGCGTGGATTTACGCAACGATCCGTTAGCCATGCAGCGTTTGAAAGAAGCGGGCGAGAAAGCCAAAATCGAATTGTCTTCCGCACAGCAGACCGATGTCAACCTGCCGTACATTACCGCGGATGCGACCGGCCCTAAACACCTAAACATCAAACTGACCCGCGCGAAACTGGAAGCGTTGGTGGAAGATTTGGTAACCCGTTCAATGGAACCGGTGAAAACCGCATTGGCAGATGCAGGGTTGAGCGTATCACAAATTGACGACGTTATTTTGGTGGGCGGTCAGACCCGTATGCCGTTAGTACAGCAGAAAGTTGCCGAGTTCTTCGGTAAAGAACCGCGTAAAGACGTCAACCCGGACGAAGCCGTTGCGATCGGTGCGGCGGTACAGGGCGGCGTATTAGCCGGTGATGTCACCGACGTGTTGCTGTTAGACGTTACACCGTTATCCCTTGGTATCGAAACCATGGGCGGTGTGATGACAACGCTGATTGAGAAAAACACCACGATTCCGACCAAGAAATCGCAAGTGTTCTCCACCGCGGAAGATAATCAGAGTGCGGTAACGATCCATGTGCTGCAAGGTGAACGTAAACAAGCCTCGGCGAACAAATCGCTGGGTCAGTTCAATCTGGAAGGAATTAACCCTGCACCGCGCGGTATGCCGCAGATTGAAGTTACCTTCGATATTGATGCGGACGGTATCATCCATGTATCAGCCAAAGACAAAGGCACCGGTAAAGAACAGCAGATTACCATTAAAGCCTCTTCCGGTTTAAGCGATGAAGAAATTCAGCAAATGGTACGCGACGCCGAAGCGAACGCCGAAGCCGACCGTAAATTTGAAGAATTAGTGCAGGCGCGTAACCAGGCGGATCATTTAGTTCACTCCACTCGCAAACAATTAAGCGAAGCGGGTGATAAATTACCGGCGGAAGACAGAGCGGCGATTGAATCTGCGGTGAATGATCTTGAAAGCGCAGCGAAAGGCGAAGATAAAGCCGCTATCGATGCCAAAGTTCAAGCCTTAATTCAGGTTTCGGAAAAACTGGTTCAGGCCGGTCAGCAACAAGCGCAGGCGGATGCACAAGCGCAGAGCCAGAACGCAAAAGGCAACGACGATGTAGTCGATGCCGAATTCGAAGAAATGAAAGACAATAAATAACGGCTTTTCATTCACTCATCACAAGGGCGTAGCGATACGCCCTTTTGGCATGTAAACAAGCTTAAAACGCGGAGACCCGTTCGGGCGTCCGCACTCAACCTCGAAGCATTATTATGGCGAAAAAAGATTATTACGAAGTCCTTGGTGTGGAACGCAACGCGGACGAAAAGGCGATAAAAAAAGCCTATAAACGTCTGGCGATGAAATATCATCCCGACCGCACCAAGGGTGACAAAGCAAGCGAAGAAAAATTCAAAGAAGTCAACGAAGCCTATGAAATTCTCGCCGATAAAGAAAAGCGCGCCGCTTATGATCAATACGGTCATCAGGCCTTTGAACAAGGCGGTGCGGGCGGATTCGGCGGCGGTTTCGGCGGTGCCGATTTCGGCGATATTTTCGGTGATATGTTCGGCGATATTTTTGGCGGCGGACGCACGCGTCAGCGTGTGGTGCGCGGCGAAGATTTACGCTACGACATAGAAATTACGCTGGAAGAAGCGGTACGCGGGGCGAAAAAAGATATTCAGATCAATACCCTTGCGCAGTGCGATCATTGCCACGGTTCCGGTGCGGAAGCCGGTTCTAAAGTGGAAACCTGTCCGACCTGTCACGGTTCCGGCCGGATTCGTCGTCAGCAGGGTTTCTTTATGACCGAGCAAACCTGTCCGACCTGCCACGGCAGCGGTAAAAAAATCGAAAAACCTTGTAGCCACTGTCACGGCGAAGGGCGCGTACATAAACGCAAAAATCTGTCCGTCACCATTCCGCCGGGTGTGGATACCGGCAATCAGCTACGTCTGTCGGGTGAAGGCGCGGCGGGAGAAAACGGCGCGCCGGCCGGTGATTTGTATGTGGTTATCCATGTCAAGGAACATCATATTTTTGAACGTGACGGCAACAATCTTTATTGCGAAGTGCCGATCGGTTTCACCATGGCGGCATTAGGCGGCGAAATCGAAGTGCCGACTTTAGACGGTCGTCTGAAAGTGAAAATTCCGGCGGAAACCCAAACCGGCAAACTGCTGCGCTTGCGCGGCAAAGGCGTCAGTTCGGCACGCGGCGGCTATGTGGGTGATTTAATTTGTAAAATCACCGTTGAAACGCCGATCAAATTAAATGAAGAGCAAAAAGAGCTGTTGCGCAAACTGGGCGAAAGCCTCGACGGCAAACAGCACAGCCCGAAATCCTCCAGCTTTTTGGACGGGGTAAAAAAATTCTTCGATAATTTAGGCAAATAAGCAAAAGTGCGGTAAAATCGACCGCACTTTTTTCTTTGGGTGGTATTGCTATGTTTCCGTGTACTTTGATTAAAAAAGCGATGAATCTGTTTTTTCGTCAGGGCATTAACGAAAAAAACAGACAGGAGCTGCAAAACCACAATATGTCGCTTCTCGCCAGCAACTGCAACGGCGCCTTGATTCTGCATGATCTCGGCGAACGCTTTAACTCGCCGTTCGTCAATCTGTATCTGACCCCGCAGGATTTTATCCGTTACCTACAGCATATGGAGTATTACCAGCACCATCCGCTGCGCTTTGCGGCGGAAAATACCCCTTATCCTATCGGGTATCTGGATGATCTTACCATTCATTTTATGCATTACCATTCCGCTCAGGAAGCGGAGGCGAAATGGCAGGAACGCAGCCGGCGGATCGACCCGGACAATCTGTTTATTATGATGACCGACCGCGACGGCTGCCGCTATCAGGATTTACAGGCGTTTGATCAACTGCCTTTCGCTCACAAAGTGGTGTTCACCCGCAAACCTTATGCGGATATCAACTCTGCGTTTTATATCAAAGGGTTCGAAGCGCAGGAATGCGTCGGCGATCTCTTCGATTATTCCGGCCTGTTCGGTAAAAAATATTATGATCAGTTCGATTATGTGGCGTGGTTTAACCAAAACCTGCGGCGGACGTAAATGCCATGCCCGACGGCTCGGCTAAGATCTCGGCTAAGATAAAGTGCGGTAAAAAAATGTGCGGTTTTTTCACCGCACTTTTGTCTTTTCACCTACAAGGTGATTTCATCAATACTGCGCCCGAAACTCGGCACGAAAACCCGTACAAAATACTCCATTTCGTCGCTGTGCCATTCATCCATCAGTTTTTCCAGCCGCACTTTTGCCTGCGCGAATTCCTGATTACCGTTTTCCAGTTCGAACTTGACTTTGATATAGGCGCACAGTAAATCCGCCTGTTTAACGATATGTTTTTCCTGCGCGGAAAACCGCTCGCTGTCCAGATAGGACTCGAAATCCTGCTGCAATTCCGTCGGCAGCAGGCTCAGCAGATGCAGTTCGGCGGCACTTTCGATTTGTTTATAGGCCTCGGTGATCGCCGGATTGAAATATTTAATCGGCGTCGGCAAATCGCCGGTGAAAATTTCCGAGCTGTCGTGATACATGGCCAGCACCGCGATCCGATCGGGATTCAGCCTGCCGGCATAAAATTTGTTTTTGATCAGCGCCAGCATATGCGCCACAAACGCAACCTGTAAACTGTGTTCCGCCAGATTCTCTTTTTCAATATTACGCATTAACGACCAGCGCTGAATCAGCCGCAGGCGATCCAGACAGGCGAAAAAATGACTGATTTTCAGCTCGTTTTGCCACATATCAGTTCACCGTATATTCTTCAATAGTCACCGGCAATACCAGCGTTTTGCCCAACCGGGAAATCACCACGTTCATGGTAGTATTCGGCTTCATATTGCTGATCACATTCATCATCTGCGCCGGCGATTCGGCCTCTACATCACCGAATTTCAAAATCACATCGCCGGGCTGAATACCGGCTTTCGCCGCCGGACTGTTTTCCATCACGCTGGTAATCACGATGCCTTTTTCCGTTTTGGCGCCCTGCCCGTTGCTGAACAGAATATCGCTCTGCACGCCGAAAAAGCCGCGAATCACCCGACCGTCGCGAATAATCTTATGCATCACATCGCTGGCAAGCTCAATCGGAATGGCGAAATTCAATCCTTCCGCAATTTCATTGGCGTTTTTACCGATACTCAAGGTGCTGATTCCCACCAACTCGCCCGCCGAGTTAATCAAAGCGCCGCCGGAATTGCCACGGTTAATGGAGGCGTCGGTCTGAATAAAATTCTGCCGTCCGATAAAATCGCCCACGGCGTTACGCCCCAGCGCACTGATAATCCCCTGCGACACGCTTTGTCCCAGATTATAAGGATTGCCGATCGCCAGCACGATATCGCCCACATGATCTTGACGCCGCGGATTTTGCGGAATGGTGGATAAATTGTCCGCCTTAATTTTCAGCACCGCCAGATCGGTCAGATTATCCGAACCGACCAGACTGGCTTCAAAAATTTTGCCGTTTTGCAGCGCCACCACAATTTGATCGGCATTTTGGATCACATGTTTATTGGTCAGGATATAGCCGTCTTTCGACATAATCACGCCGGAACCCAGATTATTGACCTGAGACTGATAATTATTGTTTGCTGAGGCAAACGCCTGATTATATACATTCACCACCGCCGGCGAGGCAATCCGCACGGCGTCTTTAAAAGAGGCGACATCCGTCTGTAAAATTGCCGGCGTGCTGCGAAACCACGGCAACACGAATAAAATCAGCGCGGCGGCAAGCAGACCGATCAAGATTGATTGAATGATTTTTTTTAACATGACTGTTTCCTTTTTAACTGTCATCGTAAGGTCGGTAAACCAGTTTAACGTCCGATTCGATTTGCCGTACGGATTGCAGCCGCCACAACGGCGCATCGGCAAGCCGGTGGATATGAGATAAAGGGAATAACCCTTTCGCCTGTTCGCCGAGCAACTTCGGCGCCATATAAACGATAAGTTCGTCCACCAGCTTCTGTTCGATCAATGCGCCGGCCAGCCCAGCGCCCGCTTCAATCCACAGGCTGTTAATCTGGCGGCGTCCCAGCTCGCGCATCAGTGCAGGCAGATAATGGGCGTTATCATCCGCCGTTAATCGGATCTGCTGACAAAAATCGGGAAAGGCGGACATCTCGCGCGCATTGCGGCTGACCAGCCACACCGGCGATGGGGTTTGAAACAGCTTGTGATCAGGCCGAACCAAATGCTGATTATCCACAATAATTCTTACCGGCTGACGCAAATCCGCCTGCCGGAAATCGTTGCGTACCGCCTCCGGCAATTGTTCCCAACGCACATTCAGCAACGGATCATCGGCCGCCACAGTTTTACCGGTGGATAAAATCGCCGCGGCTTGCGCCCGCGCCGCCTGCACATCCTGCCGGGCCAGCGCTCCGGTCAGCCATTTGCTTTCGCCGCTCGCCATTGCGGTTTTGCCGTCAATGCTGATCGCCATTTTCAGCTGTACGAAAGGCACGCCGCAGCGCATGCGTTTGAGAAACCCCTTATTCAGCGCTTCCGCCTGTTCCTGCAATAAACCGACCACCGTTTCCACTCCGGCCGCCTTTAACATCGCCAGCCCGTTACCCGCCACCTGCGGATTCGGATCCTGCATGGCGGCAATAACGCGCACCACACCGGCATCAATCAAAGCGCGGGCGCAAGGCGGTGTCCGACCGAAATGCGAACAAGGTTCCAGTGTCACATAAGCGGTGGCTCCTTTCGCCCGCTCGCCGGCATCACGCAATGCCATCACTTCCGCGTGCGGTTGTCCCGCTTTGAAATGAAATCCTTGCCCGACCACCTTGCCGTTGTTAACCAACACACAACCCACCGCCGGATTCGGTGCGGTGGTAAACAAGCCTTTGGCAGCCAGTTGCAGCGCCATTTGCATAAATCGCCCGTCATCCCGGGTAAATCCGCGTTGCATATTAATCCTTTAAATTTTCAATTTCCTGACTGAACTGGTTAATGTCGTCAAAACTTAAATATACCGAAGCAAAACGGATATACGCCACTTTATCCAACACTTTTAACTCGTTCATCGCCAGTTTGCCGATAAGTTTGCTCGGCACTTCCCGCTCACCGGTGGCGCGCAGCTGATGAGTGATATGGCTGATGGCTTTCTCCACATCGTCGGAACTGACCGGGCGTTTTTCCAGCGCATGTAAAATACCGCGGCGCAATTTATCTTCGTTGAACGGCTCACGGCTGTGATCGCTTTTTATCACTTTCGGAATGATCAATTCCGCGGTTTCAAAGGTGGTAAAGCGTTCGTGGCACTTCCCGCATTCGCGGCGGCGGCGAACCTGATAGCCGTCGGAAACCAAACGGCTGTCAATCACTTTGGTTTCTTCGGTGGAACAAAAAGGACAGTGCATAAGCTCCTCTGATAGATAACAGATACAGACCGCTGCATTTTAACAAGATTTACATTGATTTACGATATTTTTCGCCCGCCGCTCGCCATCTTACCGACGGTGCAGACGAATGGCAGCGCAATATTTTTTTGCCGACCGCTTGCATATCGGCAGGTTATTTCCTACTATATCGCTCAACTTTTTATATTTGGAGAAACCGATGTCAAACGACTTAATCTGTTATAAAAAAATGCCGGTCTGGCATAAAGACAGCCTGCCGCAAATGTTTCAGGAAAAACACAACACCAAAGCCGGCACTTGGGGCAAGCTGACGGTGCTACAGGGCAAACTTAAATTTTATGTGCTGACCGAAGCGGGTGATATTGTCAGCGAACATATTTTCAGCGCCGGACAGGAAACGCCGTTTGTGCCGCCGCAACAATGGCATAAAGTGGAGGCTTTATCCGATGATTTGGCCTGTTATCTGGAATTTTATTGCCAGAAAGCGGATTATTTCAGCAAAAAATATAATATGACCGCCACCCATTCGGAAGTCAAAAATGCGGTGCAACTAATCAAACCTTGCAAAACGCTCGATCTCGGCTGCGGACAAGGACGCAATGCGCTGTTTTTAAGTCTGCTGGGCCATACGGTCACCGCGTGGGATCACAATGAAGCCAGTGTAGCATTTCTCAACCAGACCGCGGAGAAAGAAAATTTAACGATAAACACCGCACTTTACGATATTAACTCGGCGGCCATTGCAGAAAATTATGATTTTATTCTGTCCACCGTGGTATTTATGTTTTTAGATCGCAGCGCGGTGCCGGCGATTATCCGTAATATGCAGCAGCATACCAATCCGGGCGGTTATAATCTGATCGTGGCGGCGATGAGTACGGACGATGTGCCTTGCCCAGTGCCGTTTTCCTTTACCTTCAAGCAAAATGAGCTTAAGGCGTATTATCAGGATTGGGAATTTATAAAATATAACGAGGAAATGGGCGAATTACACAAAACCGATGCAAACGGCAATCGGATTAAAATGAAATTCGTCACCATGTTGGCGAAAAAGCGCTGATCATGGTCTGTAACGGGATGCCGTTGCGGCATCCTTAACGGATCACCGAAACCGCTTTGATCTGCGCATAAACCTGCTGCCCGATTTGCAGGTTTAACTCGTTGCAGGACCATTTACTGACCGTCGCCCAAATGCGCTGTCGTTCAATCTCGATCTGCACGTCCATACGATCTTCCCGCGCGGCAAGGGCGCAGACGGTGCCGTGCAGAATATTGCGGATACTGCTTTTCTGCGGCTGCACCAAGGCAACGGAAACATCGGAGGCGGCAATACAGACCCGCACTTTTTGATTAACGTGCGGCTCAACCTGGCTGACCCATAACGATTGTTCGCCGATAGCAAGTGCGGTCATTTTATACAACGGATGATGAAAATGCACCGGCAGCGCCAGCACGGTACTTTGTTCGTTTTCCGTTTTCCACGCATCGAATAACGGATTTTGCCAGATATTTTCCAAGAGGTCATAGGCTTTGACTTTGCCGTCGTCCAACAATACCACCCGTTCCGCCAGACGCAATAATTCGTCCAGACTATGCGTGACATACAAAATGGGAATATTAATTCGTTTGGACAGGATTTCCAGATAATTAAGCAATTCCCGTTTGCGCGGCAAATCCAATGCCGACAAGGGTTCGTCCATCAGCAGAATTTCAGGATCGGTCAACAATGCGCGCCCGATGGCAACCCGCTGTTTTTCGCCGCCGGACAACGTAATCGGATAGCGTTTCAGCAAATGTCCGATCCCCAGCAACGCCACAATCTCATCAAATTCCTGCCGACTGGCATTTTTCATGCCGTAACGCAAATTGCCTTTTACCGTGTAATGCGGGAATAAGCGCGCATCCTGAAACACACAGCCGATATGACGCCGGTTCGGTGCCAGATTAATATGACGGCGCGTGTCCACCAAAGTGCGGTGATTTAACTGAATATATCCCTGATCCGGTTGCAGCAGCCCGCCGATTAAATTGATTAACGACGACTTGCCCGAGCCCGATAGCCCGAATAAGGCGGTAATGCCCTGATTCGGAATCTGTAGATTGGCGGCAAATGCCATTTGCCCCAGCCTTTTACTGACATTAATCTCTAACATCCGCCTGCCCCAGTTTTTTCTGTGTTCGCTTCGCCAGCCATTCCGAGACCAATAACGAAAGCAGCGAAATCAAAATGGCGATCAAACAAAGCCGCGCCGCCGCACCTTCCTCCCCCGGAGTTTCAATGAAAGAAAACATCGCCAGCGGAATGGTTTGCGTTACTTTCGGAATATTGGAGACAAACGTAATCGTCGCGCCGAACTCGCCCAAAGAGCGGGCAAAACCGAGGATCAATCCGGCTAACACCCCCGGCAGAGAAAGCGGCAACGTGACGGTAAAAAACGTTCTTACCCCGGACGCGCCGAGCGTTCTTGCCGCCTGTTCCAGCCTGAAATCCACACTTTCCAATGCCAGCCGGACTGAGCGCACCACCAGCGGCAACGCCACAATCGCCGACGCCAGCGCCGCGCCGTACCAGTTAAAGCTGAAACTGAAATCAAACCATTGCAGCAGATAGCGCCCGACAAGCCCGTTGCGCCCCATCACGATCAACAATAAATAACCGATCACCACCGGCGGCAGCACCAGCGGCAGATGAATAATGCCGTTCAGTACGGATTTGCCCCAGAATGTTTTACGCGCCAATAACCAAGCGAGAAAAACCGCAAGGGGCAAACTGGCGAAAATAGAAATCAGCGCCACTTTAAGACTTAATAAAATCGCGTTAATTTCAGGCTGGGATAACTGAAAATATTCAAACAATGATGACATAAAATGCGGGATAGCGCGTTTCCTTTGCAATCAACTTGACGATAAGGCGCGGAGGACAATGATGTCCCCCGCCCGCGTATTATTCACTGGAAAAACCGAATTTTTCAAATATTTTTTTCGCCGGTTCGGATGTTAAATAATCCAGAAATGCCCGGCTTTCCGGATTGTCATGGCCGGCGATAATCGCGGCAGGGTATTCCACCGGCGGGTGAGAGCCATCTGGGAACACTGCAACCACTTTGACTTTCTGGCTTGCTGCCGCATCCGTCGCATACACCACACCTAACGGCGATTCGCCCTGTTCGACCAACGCCAGCGCTGCGCGCACGTTATTGGCGCGGGCAAGTTTATCCTGCAACTGATCCCATTGTTTTAAATAGGTAAACGCCGCTTTGGCATAAATGCCCGCCGGCACATGCGCCGGATCACCGACCGCCAGATAAGAACCTTTTAACGCCGCCTGCCATTGGTCATTGCTTAAATCGACTGCGCTGAGCTGACTTTGCTGCGGTGCGATCATCACCAGTTTATTGCCGACCAAATCAATGCGCGAATCCGCCGCAATGGCCTTTTTCTCCGCCAAAAAATCCATCCATTTCTGATCTGCGGAAACAAACACATCGGCCGGCGCGCCTTCCGTAATCTGGCGGGCAAGCACGGAAGAGGAAGCAAATGAAAAATCGATTTCTTGCTGCGGGTTGGCTTTGACATAATCAGCTTTCACGGCTTCCAGCGCATTGGTCATCGAGGCCGCAGCGAACACGGTAAGTTTTGCCTGCGCGGATAAAGCCAGTGCGGCACAGGCCAACACACAAGAAAGAGCAAGTTTTTTAAATTTAAGCATAAGTTTCTCCATGACTGTGATTGACGCAATATGCACGGAATTATATAACGATTAAAAAAATAAAAGCTACATAAAAAAAGGACTTTCCATTAAAATACCCAGAACGGTTGAAACGGAGTCATCATGATGTCGGAAAGCGAAATTCTTCTTACCATAAAACTACAGCAGCAACTGTTTGTCGATCCGAAACGGATTCGGCTATTAAAAGAAATTCAGCACTGCGGTTCGATTAACCAAGCGGCCAAAAATGCGCAGGTCAGCTATAAAAGCGCATGGGATCATTTGGAAGCAATGAACAATATCAGCCCGAAACCGTTGCTTGAGCGCAATATCGGCGGCAAAAACGGCGGCGGCACGGCATTGACGGTTTATGCCCAGCGTTTGCTGCAACTGTATGATTTACTGGAAAAAACACAGCAAAAAGCGTTTGAAATCTTGCAAGATGAAACCGTTCCGCTGGATAGCCTGCTGTCCGCCACCGCGCGTTTTTCGCTGCAAAGCAGCGCGCGCAATCAGTTTTTCGGTAAAGTCGTTCGTTTGGGCCGGCAAGATATTCATTGCTATGTGGAAATTGAGGTGGACGATTTCCCTCATCCGTTTATCGCCTCCATCACGGCGCAAAGTGCGGTGCGTTTACAGCTTGTTGCGGGTAAAGAAGTGATGATTATGGTAAAAGCGCCTTGGGTGAAACTGTATCACAGTCGCCCGGAAAACGCGCCGAACTGTTTTAATGCCACCGTCAGCGCGATTACGGATAAAGATCAGGTGAAAGAAGTGATTCTGAGCCTGCACGGCAACACCACATGCTGCGCCACCGTGGGTAAAGATGAAGCGTTCGCCTTAAACGAGCAGGTTTATTGCACGATCGATCCGGAACAGATTGTACTGGTGACGCTTTACTAAACAACGCCCGCCGCCGGAAAGCCGGAAAGCCGGAAAGCCGGAAAGCCGGAAAGCCGGAAAGCCGGAAAGCCGGAAAGCCGGAAAGCCGGAAAGCCGGAAATTATACTCAAGTGCGGTCGGTTTTGTTAAAGTTTTTCCAGTTTCGCCAGCGCGGCAATTAACCATTTAATTCCCTGTCCCTGAAAGGCAATTTGCAATCGAGTGTTGTTCTCCGCGCCTTCCACATTGATCACCGTCCCTAAGCCGAATTTCGCGTGTTTGACTTTCTGCCCGCTTTTCCACTCATTATTATCCGATAATACCGGCGCCGCGCTTCCCACCGCACTGCGATTGTAAGCGCGGGTCACGGTACCGCGCAACCGCACCTCCTGAATGCAATCGGTCGGCAGTTCGGCAAGAAAACGTGACGGCAGATGGCGCTCTTCTTTGGCATATAAACGGCGGCTTTCGGCATAACACAGGGTCAGTTTTTGCTTCGCCCGGGTAATGCCCACATAGGCCAGCCGGCGTTCTTCCTCCAGCCGCCCCGGTTCTTCAAAAGAACGGAAACTCGGGAATACTCCTTCTTCCATGCCGACAATAAACACGCGCGCAAATTCCAGCCCTTTCGCCGAATGCAACGTCATCATCTGCACGCAGGCCTGATGCGGCGATGCCTGCTCTTCCCCGGCTTCCAGCGAGGCATGGGTTAAAAACGCGGTTAAATCGGACATCTCCGCCGCCTCATCCGGTTTGCTGAATTCTCTGGTGGCCGTTACCAATTCTTCCAGGTTTTCGATCCGCACTTCGCCCTTCTCGCCTTTTTCCTGCTTATACATGTCATATAAACCGGAATGCTTGATCACAAAATCCGTTTGCGCAAATAGCGGCATTTCATCCGTATCGCGCTGTAATGAATTGACCAGTTCAAGGAAACGCAACAGCGCGGTGGCTGCGCGGCCGGACAGCATATTTTCCTGCATCGCCACCTGCGTTGCCTGCCACAGTGTAATTTGCCGTTCGCGGGTTAAGGTGCGTAAACTGCTTAAGGTGCGTTCACCGATACCGCGCGGCGGCGTATTCACCACCCGTTCAAAGGCGGCGTCATCCTGACGGTTGGCGATCAGCCGCAAATAAGCCAGCGCGTCTTTGATTTCCTGCCGTTCGAAGAAACGCATGCCGCCGTAAATACGATAAGGAATTTTCGCCCGAATCAAGGCTTCTTCAATCACACGGGATTGGCTGTTGCTGCGGTACAGTACCGCACAATCGTCCGGCTTGCCGCCGTCTTCCAGCCATAGATTAATCTGACTCGCCACAAACAGCGCTTCGTCCAGTTCATTGAACGCGGCATACACGCCCACCGGTTCGCCTTTTTCGCCGTTCGTCCACAAATCCTTCCCCAACCGGTTATTATTATTGGCAATTAAATGATTGGCGCTGTGCAGAATATTGCCGGTGGAGCGATAATTCTGCTCAAGGCGGACGGTTTGCGCATGCCGGAAATCCTGCAAAAAGCGGTGAATATTTTCAATCTGCGCCCCGCGCCAGCCGTAAATGGACTGATCGTCGTCGCCGACAATCATCAGTTTGCCCTGCTCACCGGCCAGCAGTTTAATCCACGCATATTGAATTTTATTGGTATCCTGAAATTCATCCACCAGAATATGCTGAAAACGCTGGCGGTAACGCTGCAAAATCACCGGTTTTTTCAGCCATAATTCATAGGCGCGCAGCAAAAGCTCGGCGAAATCCACTAAACCGGCGCGCTCACAGGCGTCCTGATAAATCCGGTAAATGCGGATCCATTCCCGTTCCTGCGCATCGTTGTTGTCGTCAATCTGATCCGGACGCAGCCCCTCTTCTTTTTTATTATTGATATACCAGCAGGCCTGCTTATACGGGTACATTTTCTCGTCATAATGGTGTAATTTCATTAAACGTTTAAGCAGGCGCAGTTGATCTTCGCTGTCCAGAATCTGAAAATCCTGCGGCAAACCGGCATCGGCATGATGGGCGCGCAACAAACGGTGCGCAATGCTGTGAAAGGTGCCGACCCACATTCCGAATAAACGCTGCGACGAATAGTTCGCCAGCGTGCTTTCAATACGCTGGCGCATTTCCGCCGCGGCTTTATTGGTAAAGGTCACCGCCATAATGCTGCCTTCGGCGATATGTTCCACCGCAATCAGCCAAGCGATACGGTAAGTCAGCACACGGGTTTTACCGCTGCCGGCACCGGCCAGCACCAAATAATTGCCCAAGGGCGCGGCCACCGCTTCCCGTTGTTTATCATTTAATCCGTCGAGTAATTCAGAAATATCCATGCCATCACCACTGTTTTTTTGTACAGGCTAAATTATATTGAGTTTTTAGCCAAAGGACAATAAAAAGTGCGGTAGGAATATTCGCCGTTTTCGGCGGGCGGAAAAAACCGGCACGCGTTGCTGCCGGTTTAACCTTAAGCGTACACTTTAATATGCACGGTGATTTCTTCCCGATCGTGATAAAGGTGTTTGGCCTGAATCTGAAAACGCAATTCGGCTTTGCGCAACGCCTGCTCTATGTCGTGTAGACACTGACGCACTTCCGCATAGCGTTTTTTCATCGGTAATTTCAGATTGAAAATGGTTTCGCGACACCATCGGTTAATCAGCCATTTACAGATTAACGCGCTGATACGGCTCGGCTGCTCCACCATATCGCAAACCAGCCAGTCGATACGCTGATGTTTCGGCGGCTGGAATTTAAAACCGTCTTCGGCACAATGTTCAATCCGTCCCGTCTCATGCAGACTTGCCGCCATTTTGCCGTGATCGACGGCATATACGAACAGCCCGCGTTTTACCAGCTGATACGTCCAGCCGCCCGGACAAGCGCCGAGATCCACGCCGTACATATTGGCGTTGAAATGTCGCGCTTCTTGATTGCGCGGGATAAAAGTCAGAATGGCTTCTTCCAGCTTCAGCGTCGAACGACTCGGCGCCTGCGGCGGAAATTTCAGCCGCGCAATACCCATCGAATACGGCGAATGATTGTGGTTATAAGAATAGCCCACATAACAGCTGTCGCTGCGCAGGAAAAAAATATGCAAAGTCAGACCGCACTTTTCGCCCTCTTCAACCTGTAGCCAGCCTTGTTTTTTCAATGCGCTGCGCAGCGGCACGGTAAATTTGCGGCAAAAGGCGGACAGCGCCTTGGCGTCATTGGTATCGGCCGTTTCCACCCGAAGGTCAGCGCTTTGCGACAGCGGAATCTGTGCGGCAATGCGCTGATATTGCGCGATAATCGGCGTAATGCGATCCGCCGGCGACAGATCCGACAATAACGCCGACACCACTATCATCTGACGGGCGAAAATCAGCCGCTTAAAAGGCAGCTCGCGCGCCAGACGATCCGCCTCACCGGCCTGATAACATTCGAAAATCACATAACCGCTGTTTTGCGCAATTCGGGCAAAGCCGAATACGCCCAGTGTCGCCGCTTGATCGGTCATTTCTGCCGCGGCTTCTTTTTCAAATCCGGCGCGGCAATATAAAGCTAATTTATTCATTCGTTTCGCTCTGCTGCATGCTGTCGATAATCCAGTCGCGAAATGCCGCGATCTGCGCATCGTTGGTTTTATCCAATCGGTTGATCACATAAAAGGATTTGGGATCTTTGAAATTGGTCGGCAAGACGATTTGCAGGCTGCCGTTATTGATTTCCTGCTGCGCCAGCACCCGGTTCGCCAATACGATGCCCTGACCGTGTACCGCCGCCTGCAGCGCCATAAAGGTATGACTGAATAACGGCCCGTGTTGAATATCCAGGCCTTCCAGCTGTAAATAGCTGGCCATATTCTGCCAGTTATCGCGGGTATAAATATGAATTAAGGTATGCTTTTTCAGATCGTCCGGTGAGTTTACCGGTTGCTGCGCTAATAATTTCGGCGATGCCAACAGCAACAAATTTTCTTCCGCCAGTTTTTCCACCTGCAGATTGTCCCAGTTTCCACGGCCGTAATAAATTGCCACATCCACATCCTTGTTGAGCAATCCTTCATCCTGATCCACCCCTTTTAAGCGCACTTCAATATCCGGATGCAGGCGGTTGAATTCGCTCAAACGCGGCACCAGCCATTGAATGCCGAAAGTTTGCGGCACGCTGATGGCCAAATGTTTATCATTTTTCTGTGCCAGTAAATTGGCCGTCGCATCCGCCAGACGGTGCAGGATTTTCGTCACGTCGGTAAAATAGGCTTTGCCGAATTCGGTTAATTCCAGTGAACGGTTTTTGCGTTTAAACAGCTCAATGCCTAAAAAATCTTCTAATAGTTTTATCTGATGGCTGACCGCCGCCTGCGTAACAAACAGTTCGTCCGCCGCTTTAGTAAAGCTTAAATGGCGGGCCGAACATTCGAATGCTTTCAGTGAATTCAAGGGAGGCAAACGTTTATACATAAATCTTCCCAATAATAAAAATTTAATTTATAATAAGTTACTGATTTTCGGATTAGTTTTTCTAATACTTCAAATAAAAAAATATCCATTGTTCAATCCGGACTACCTCTCTACAATACGCGCCATACTTAATGATTGGTAATTCCTTACTGGTTAAAGAGTTTCGGACTTAAGTATGATGTTGTGTTTGCATATTGTCCGGGCAACCGGACAGAGTAACTGATAAAGTTACTCATTTCACTTCCTGTATATTTTTTAAACCTTATTTAGGTTATACGCACCGCTCTGTTGAGCGGTGTTTTTTTATCTGCGCATACTACCACAATCTCGCCGACATTTCCGCGCCAAATTAAATAAATTGATAAAATTCCCCGATTTTCCCTTGAAACGGTTTTCAACCTTCAGAGAATGGTGTAGATTAAATTCATCGCATCGTATCAATGTTTAAGGAAAGAAAATGAGTAAAAATATCGATTGGCAAAACTTAGGTTTCGGTTACATCAAAACCGATTACCGCTATCTCGCCTACTGGAAAGACGGAAAATGGTCTAAAGGCGAATTAACTCAAGATAATCAATTACATATCAGCGAAGGTTCGACCGCACTGCACTACGGCCAGCAATGCTTCGAAGGGTTGAAAGCATACCGCTGCAAGGACGACTCAATCAATCTGTTCCGACCGGATCAAAACGCACTGCGTATGCAAGCCAGCGCACGCCGTTTATTAATGCCCGAAGTGCCGGTGGAAATGTTTATCGATGCCTGTAAACAGGTGGTGAAAGCCAATGAAGAGTGGCTTGCCCCTTACGGCACCGGCGCAACCTTATATTTGCGTCCGTTTTTAATCGGTGTCGGCGACAATGTCGGCGTCAGCCCTGCGCCGGAATACATTTTCTCCATTTTCTGCTGTCCGGTGGGCGCTTATTTCAAGGGCGGTCTGAAACCGACCAATTTTATCGTTTCCGAATACGATCGCGCCGCACCGCACGGCACCGGCGCCTCAAAAGTAGGCGGCAACTATGCGGCCAGTTTGTATCCGGGTAAAAAAGCCAAAGAACGCCATTTCAGCGATTGTATTTACCTTGACCCGGCCACACACACTAAAATTGAAGAAGTGGGTTCCGCCAACTTTTTCGGCATTACGCGAGACAATAAATTCGTCACGCCGCTATCGCCGTCGATACTGCCGAGCATTACCAAATATTCCCTGCTGTATTTAGCCAAACAGCGCTTAGGTATGGAAGCGGTTGAAGGTGATGTTTACATCAATGAGCTGGATCAATTCAAAGAAGCCGGCGCCTGTGGTACCGCTGCGGTCATCTCGCCGATCGGCGGCATTCAATACGGCGACCAGTTCCATGTTTTCCATTCCGAAACGGAAGTCGGCGAAGTTACTAAAAAACTTTATGACGAACTGGTCGGTATTCAATTCGGCGATATTGAAGCCCCGGCGGGCTGGATCGTCAAAGTGGAATAATCCCTAGTTTTGAAACCTAAAGATTGGATTACGATCCAATCTTTTTTTCCGCAAAATACCCCTATCCAAGCGACATGATATGTTTTAAAATAATTGCGAATTATCTCTTGTTGACCGAATTTCTATGAAATTGAATTTCCCTACCATTCTGACATTATTTCGGGTCGTGCTGATCCCTTTCTTTATTATTGCCTTTTATCTTCCTTTCACTTGGGCGCCTCTTGCCACCACCATTATCTTCTTCATTGCGTCCGTTACCGACTGGTTCGACGGCTATCTGGCGCGGAAATGGAATCAAAGCACGCCGTTCGGTGCCTTTTTGGATCCCGTTGCCGACAAAGTGATGGTTGTTGCGGCACTTGCTTTAGTGATGGAATATCAACATTCTTTCTGGGTCACCCTGCCTGCCATTATCATGATTTCCCGCGAAATCATCATTTCCGCCTTACGGGAATGGATGGCGGAAATCGGCAGTCGCAGCAAAGTGGCGGTCTCATGGCTGGGCAAAGTCAAAACCGCCTCACAAATGCTTGCGCTGGGCGGCTTATTATGGCGTTATAACGTACTGATGGAAATCGCCGGTATTATTTTCTTATATATCGCCGCCATTCTCACCGTCTGGTCAATGCTGCAATATCTAAAAGCCGCCAAAGGCAACCTGCTGGACGGTCAGTAAACCACCTTTTCCGGTATTTTATTCGTCAATACCGATAAAAGTGCGGTCGAAATTCAAGCGGTTTTTCATATCAAGGCATGACCAATAAGACCATGTTTTCTTTTTAGACAATCGAACTTAAAATCTTCAGTTTCTATTTGACTAATGATAAGAAATCCGTACAATTCACCACGTTATTTAACGGCAATGATAATTGCTGACGATGCGGGAATAGCTCAGTTGGTAGAGCACGACCTTGCCAAGGTCGGGGTCGCGAGTTCGAGCCTCGTTTCCCGCTCCACTCGCCCGAGTGGTGAAATCGGTAGACACAAGGGATTTAAAATCCCTCGGCTTTCGGGCTGTGGCGGTTCAAGTCCGCCCTCGGGCACCATTTAAAACAATTGATAATTCAATAAGATAGTCGCGTAACGCGGCTTTTTTTATGCCCAAAATTCGACATCTTTTTAATATAAAATTGCTTTGGTGGTTAGTTCAACTACTATTTTCATTCCTGAACAATATATCGATCAAATTTGCAAATCTGACGACATTAACAATAAAAAAACCACCGATAAACCCAACTGATTACTGCCGGATTTATGGGTGGTGAAATGACAGAAATAGGTATTGATAATAATAATTACCGCTGCGTTTCAACCGCTTCTAGGGCGCGCAGGGCGTAGGTGTAGGCGGCGCCGGCGTTCAGCGAAATGGCGGTGGCCAGTGCACCGGCGATTTCGCTTTCGGTTGCGCCGGCTTTGGCTGCGGCGGCGGCATGTACGCTGATACAGCTTTCGCAGCGGGTGGTAATGGCCACGGCAAGGGCGATCAGCTCTCTGGTTTTGGCATCCAGCGCTTCTGCCGCGGCAGCCTGTTCAAGGGAGCCGTAAGCCTGAAGCATTTTCGGATGATTTTTACCCAATTCGCCGAATGCTTTTTTCACCAGTGCAGTATGCGCTTTCCAATCTTTAAACATAATTTTCTCTCCTATTGTGTAAAAAACGGTGCTATTATTATGCAAATTCAGCGGTAAATCTCGTCAAATCGTATCAATTCATCGTCAAATATTATGGATATTCTCGAACAACTTATTTCCTTAGCACAGGTTTCAGGGCAGGTAGATATTCAATGCCGCTTGCAGGGAAGCTGGTATATGCGCCACGAAGCGCAAACGGCCTGCGCGATTGCTCACATCGTCACGCAGGGAAGCGGCTATTTAAAAATCGATGGGCAAAAACAACCGCACTTACTCAAAGCGGGCGATGTGATCTTTTTCCCGCGCGCGGTAGGACATACGCTGAGCGACCGGATCGATCCGACAGGCCACAAAACCATTCCGCAAACCACACAAAACGGCGCGTTTATATTAAAACACAGCGGTGACAACTCCCCCGATTTCAGCTTATTCTGCGCCCGTTTCGACTACGAACCGCAAGCCGAATTATTCAGCAATTTACCGCAAGTAATTTTTCTGCATATTGATGCGGAAAATCTCTTAACGCCCTTAATTAAGGTGTTGCAAAATGAGGCCGAAACCCCATCGATGGGGGCAACACTGATTATTCATGCGATTTCTTCGGTATTGCTGGTCTCTCTACTACGCGCCTATATGCAGCAGGGGCATAGCATGACGCTGAGCGGAACCCTGAACGGCTGGCAGGATCGTCGTCTGCGACGGCTGATTCAGATGATTTTAACCCAGCCGGAACAAAACTGGTCCGTGGAACAAATGACACATACCGCAAATCTCTCACGAGCGCAACTGATGCGTTTGTTTAAGCAGAAAATGGCGGTCAGCCCCCACGCTTTCGTACATAAAACCCGCTTACAAAAAGCGGCGCAGCTGCTGAAACAAAGCAACGAATCCATACTGTCAATCGCGCTGTCTTGCGGGTTTCAGTCGGAAACCCATTTCGGCAAAGCGTTTAAAAAACATTACCACATCACACCGGGACATTACCGAAAACTGAAAAAATAATACCGCACTTATCACACATGCAACCCGTATGTGAAGAACCGGCTTCTCTTTGCTTATCTGTTTTTTCTTTATTTTTTAATCAGTTACAAATCAATTTACCGTATTTTTCAATATGCCGTTCTTTTCAAATTGCTCTCGGCCTGACCAAGCATACCCCGATTTCAGTAAATACCCTCGGCATAATAGTTGATATAATTAGTCGGTTATTTTTATATAGCACCTGTTGAAGTTTAACAATGATAAGGAGTTAGTTATGGGACAATATAAAAAACTCTGGTACACCTTGGTTGCCGTGTTGATCGGCGCATTCTCAATCCTCGGTTACTATGGTTTTGAAATTTATCGCGAAGCACCGCCGATTCCGGAAAAATATATCACGGAAAACGGCGAAACCGTCTTTACCAAAGCGGATATTCTGCACGGTCAAACCGCCTGGCAAACCACCGGCGGCATGCAGCTCGGCTCCGTATGGGGTCACGGCGCTTATCAGGCGCCGGACTGGACGGCGGACTGGCTGCACCGCGAGCTGGTCAACTGGCTGGATATTACGGCCAATCAGGAATTCAGCAAACCCTTTGCGGATTTAAGCGAAGATCAGCAAACGCTGCTGAAAGCGCATTTGATGAAAGAATACCGCAAGAGCAAAGTCGATGAAAACGGCAACGTCGTACTTTCCGCCAACCGTCTGCAAGCCATCAACCGAACCGCACAATACTACATTGATTTATACGGTAACGAGCCAAGCCTGCACGGCACGCGCGAACACTTCGCCATGAAAGAAAACACCTTGCCGAATTTGCAGGATCGGCAGGATTTGACGCGTTTTTTCTTTTGGACCGCCTGGACAGCGTCCGCCGAACGTCCGAATACGGATGCCACCTACACCAATAACTGGCCGCATGAACCGTTGATTAACAACGTACCGACCGCGGAAAATATCATCTGGTCGATTGCCAGCATCGTTTTTCTGATTGCCGGTATCGGGGCGATGGTGTGGATTTGGTCGTTCAAAAAACGGGAAGATGAAAAAGATCCTCTGCCGCCGAGCATTGATCCGCTCAGTAAAATTTCGCTCACTCCGTCTCAAAAAGCGTTGGCTAAATATTTATTTACCGTACTGGCGCTGTTTATCGCACAAATCACGTTCGGTGCGATTCTGGCGCACTACACGGTGGAAGGTCAGGAATTCTACGGCATCAATATTTCCGAATGGTTCCCTTACTCGTTAATCAGAACCTGGCATATTCAGGCCGCACTTTTCTGGATCGCCATGGCGTTTCTGGCGGGCGGTCTGTTTCTGGCGCCGATTATCAACGGCGGCAAAGATCCGAAATATCAGAAACTGGGCGTCGATGTGCTGTTCTGGGCGCTGGTGGTGCTGGTCGTCGGTTCCTTTACCGGCAGCTTCCTCGCCATTTCTCACCTGATGCCGCAGAAACTCAGCTTCTTGTTCGGTCATCAGGGTTATGAATACATTGACTTAGGCCGTTTCTGGCAAGCGGTCAAATTCGCCGGCATCCTGTTCTGGCTGGTATTAATGTTACGCGGTGCAATCAACGCCTTTAAGCAGCCGGGCGATAAAAACCTGTTGGCATTATTCTTCGCCTCGGTGATCGCTATCGGCTTGTTTTACGGCCCTGCCTTGTTTTACGGCGAACACACCCATTTATCGGTGATGGAATATTGGCGCTGGTGGGTGGTGCATCTGTGGGTGGAAGGCTTCTTTGAAGTATTCTCCGTGGCGGCACTGGCCTTTATTTTCGTTAATCTCGGTCTGGTTTCACGACGTACCGCGACCGTTTCCACCATCGCTTCCGCCTCGATTTTCTTAATCGGTGGCATTCCGGGCACGTTCCACCATATCTATTTTTCTGGGGCGACCACGCCGATTATTGCGGTGGGCGCGTCGTTTTCCGCGTTGGAAGTGGTGCCGCTGGTTCTGCTCGGTTACGAAGCCTGGGAACACTGGTCGCTGCAAAATAAAGCGCCGTGGATGCAACGTCTGCAATGGCCGATCTATTGCTTCGTGGCGGTGGCGTTCTGGAATATGTTAGGCGCCGGGGTGTTCGGTTTTCTTATCAACCCGCCGATTTCGCTCTACTACATTCAGGGCCTCAATACCACGCCGGTACACGCGCACGCCGCCTTATTCGGGGTGTACGGCTTCCTCGCGCTCGGTTTTTCATTTTTGATCGCACGCTATCTGCGCCCGCATGTTGAGTTTAACGATCGCTTAATGAAATTCGGCTTCTGGGGATTAAATCTGGGTTTGGTGCTGATGATCTTTACCAGCCTGCTGCCAATCGGTTTGGTGCAGGCATTCGCCAGCATGAAAGAAGGATTATGGTATGCCCGCAGCGAAGCCTTTATGCAGCAGCCGCTGTTTACAACCCTGCGCTGGGTGCGTATGATCGGCGATATGATATTCATCTGCGGCGGATTAGCCTTCTTCTGGCAAATGATGCTGCTGGTATTTAACAAAACATCACAACGCTGATTTATCCACTGCCCCGATTACGGGGCAGTTTACGTTTAAAGTGCGGTCGGATTTTAAACGGTTTTTTAACGCCGTTCTCAACCGGCTAACCGCCCACCGCCATGCCGGATGTCATATGCAACGCATAAAACAGGCTGCGGCCGATTCCCTCGGCAAATAATGTCAGCAATACGGCGGTGCTTAGCCGGACCGCCTGCGGACGTTGGAACAGCAACCAGGCGGCAACCGCTAAACACAGCAAGCGCAGTGCGGTTAAATAGGCGAAATCCGGCACTAAATCCAGCGCCTGCTGAATACTGCTTTGGGTATGAGCAAGCTGGAAAACCTGATAAACCGTTACCACCGCAATCAAACCGAGCGCAACCAAATGCAGCCACGGCAGCCCTTTCAGCACAGGATCGGACTGCGGATTTAACGCCAGCAACCCATAAGCCAGCGCCGCACCGCCTACCGCTGCTGTGAGATAAAACTGCCAGCTTGTCAGCGCCGTATGCCAAGTAGGCACGGTAGGAATCTGGTATAAATTCGCCATCATATACATAAACACCACGCCCAAAAGTGCGGTCAGAATTTGCCACGTTTTCGCCACCAGCGGCGGCAATTTATCGAATATCGCCAATAGCCAAAACAAGCCCGCCGTCGCAAAAAATGCCGCACCGCCGGCGATTTCATTACTGAGCATTGACTCGCCCACGCGGTTGAACGCGTTAAATGCACGCAGCGGCGAGCCTAAATGCAACATCGAGGCGATAAAGCCCACACCCAGCAGCGCCAATAACACAAACTGACGACGGTAAATCCGGCGGCTGTCGGCATGTCGGCTGCGCCACAGCACAACGCAAAAAATCAGCCACGCACCCACCGCACTTTGTGCCAGTACGGTGAACACAATCAGCGGTAATTCCACTAATCCATTCATATTACACCTCTCTCGGATTGGCTAAAAAGCCGCTGTTATCCCCGCTGGAACGGGCATGTTTATTTGCTTTAACCACCAAATTGGGGCGGGTCAGTTCCGCCGGCGGCAACGGGGCGATAGACGCCTGCGTGCCGTATTTTTCACGCAATTGCGCAATCGGCGCAAAATCCAGCGCGCGTAACGGACAGGCATCCACGCAAATCGGTTTTTCACCCGCCTTCACGCGCGAATAACAGCCGTCGCACTTCGTCATATGTCCTTTTTGCGCGTCATATTGCGGCGCATCATAAGGACAGGCCATATGGCAATAACGGCAACCGATACAAATAGTCTCATCGACAAGCACAAAACCGTCCGCATTTTTGTGCATTGCGCCCGTCGGGCAGACTTCGGTGCAAACCGGAGCCGCACAGTGATTGCAGGAAACGGACAGATAATAAGCAAACACATTATGCCGATAACAACCGTTGTCGTCCTGCGACCAGTTGCCGCCGGCATATTCGTAAATCCGGCGAAAATTTACCGCCGCGCCTAAATCTTTATAATCCTTACAGGCCAACTCGCAGGTCTTACACCCGGTGCAACGTTCGGAGTCAAAATAAAATCCATATTGTTCACCCATTTTTCACTCCTTACAGTTTTTCCACTTGAACAAGATTAGAATGCTGCGGATTGCCTTTTGCCAGCGGCGACGGGCGTTGCGTGGTGAGAACATTGACGCAGCCCGCATGATCCACCCGCTTGTCATCCGGTTCATACCACGCCCCTTCGCTGAGCGCCACCACGCCCGGTATGATGCGCGGTGTGACCTTGGCATGAATGCGTACCTCGCCGCGATCATTGTAAATACGAATCCTATCGCCGTTTTTAATGCCGCGCGGTTCGGCATCGGCCGGATTCATCCACATTTCCTGCGGATTTGCCGCTTTTAATACCTCCACGTTGCCATAGGTAGAATGGGTACGCGCTTTATAGTGGAAACCGGTCATTTGCAGCGGATATTTCTGCATTAACGGATCGCCGAAATGCTCGAAACTGTCCGCATGTACCGGCAGCGGATGGATCACTTCATCATCTTTCAACTGCCAGCTGCGGGCAATTTCCGCCAAACGGGAGGAATAAATCTCGATTTTGCCGGACGGCGTTTGCAGCGGATTATTGAGCGGATCATCACGGAACGCTTGGTAAGCGATATAAAAACCGTTCGGATCAACTTTTTTGAAAATGCCCTGCTGTCTGAACTGGTCGAAATCCGGCAATTCCGGCAACTGCGCGCGGGATTGCGCATACAGATGACGCAGCCATTGTTCCTGCGTGCGCCCTTCGGTAAACTGTTGTTTCACGCCCAGTTTTTCCGCCAGATCGGTTAACATATGGTAAATACTGCGGCATTCAAAAGACGGCGTAACTGCTTGATCGGCAAAAATCACATAATTCATATTCGCTACAAATGCGTCCAGACAGAAATCCATTTGTTCGGCGGTCATACAATCCGGCAACAGAATATCGCTGTATTTCGCCGTCGACGTCATGTGATTATCAATCGTCACGATCATCTCGCACTGACTTTCATCCTGCAGAATATCATGGGTGCGGTTGATCTCGGCGTGTTGATTAATCAGACAGTTACTGGCGTAATTCCAGATGAATTTAATCGGTGCGGAGAGTTTTTCCACCCCGCGAATCCCGTCGCTCAAGGCGGTCATTTCCGTGCCGCGCACAATGGCGTCCGTCCACAAAAACATCGGAATGCTGGCCCGTACCGGATTTTCCAGCGTCGGCATCCGCACAAAAGGCACGGCATAAGCGCTTTCCCGTGCGCCGGTATTTCCGCCGCTGATCCCCACATTGCCGGTTAAAATCGGCAGCATCGCAATCGCGCGGGAAATCAGCTCGCCGTTACTGCGCCGCTGCGGCCCCCAGCCCTGAGCAATGTAAGCCGGCTTAGTGCTGCCGATTTCGCGCGCCAGCTTAATAATGCGCTCTGCCGGAATACCGGTAATTTTCGCCGCCCATGCCGGCGTTTTAGCGATACCGTCATCCCCTTGGCCTAAAATATAGGCTTTATAATGCCCGTTTTTCGGCGCCGTCGGCGGCAGCGTTTTTTCGTCATAACCGATGCAGTAGTTATCCAAAAACGCCTGATCCACCAAATTTTCGCGAATCATCACATAGGCCAGCGCCGACACCAGCGCCGCATCCGTTCCCGGGCGAATCGGAATCCACTCGTCTTCTTTGCCCACGCCGGTATCCGTATAACGCGGGTCAATCAGAATCATGCGGGCGTTGGATTTCGCTTTGGCCCGTTCAATACAATAGGTCAGCCCGCCGCCGCTCATCCGCGTTTCGGCCGGATTATTACCGAATAGCACAATCAGTTTGGTATTTTCAATATCCGCCATGCCGTTGCCGCGCGCCCAGCCGCCGCCGTAAGTGTAATCCAGCCCCACCGCAATTTGCGCCGTGCTGTAATCGCCGTAATGATTAAGATAACCGCCAATACAGTTCATTAACCGCGCCACCAGCGTCGAACCCGGCGGCCAGGATTTCGTCACCGTGCCGCCCAATGTGCCGGTGCCGTAATTTAAATAAATACTTTCGTTGCCGTATTTGGCGATATTTTGCCGTAAAGATTGCGCGATTTCCGTCAGCGCCTCATCCCAGCTGATGCGTTTAAATTTTCCCTCTCCCCGCTTGCCGACCCGTTTCATCGGGTATTTCAGACGATCCGGATTATACACCCGGCGGCGCATGGAACGCCCGCGCAGACAGGCGCGCACCTGATGATCCACATTATAGGTTTCGCTGCCCGTATTATCGGTTTCCACATATAAAATCCGGTTGTCTTTCACATGCATGCGCAGCGGACAACGGCTGCCGCAGTTTACCGTACAGGCCGACCACACCACTTTTTCCGCGCCGTTTTGCAGCGCACTTTTTGCCGTATTGCGTCCCGCCGTCGGTTCGGCCGCCAGCACATTAAACGGCAACGCAATCTCCGCTGCGATCACCGCCGCCCCGAAAGAAGAGCCTTTCTTCAAAAATGCTCTTCGGCTGATCTGCGGATTTAACTCCGATTTATCCATTCACTTTCCCCCGTTTTAATATTGCTTAGTCGCAAAAAATCAGACCCGGATTTAACCATAATTCGGTAAATGAATGATGTGATCCTGATCATAAAAAATCCGACGCGTCTGATTAACCGCAAGAAATTTGATAACAATCAAACAGTTAAATAAGAATTATTCTTGATAAATAAAACGATGGAAAAATAAACCGCACTTTCCATAAGCCCAAAAGTGCGGTCTGAAATCCGACGGTTTTCGGCGGCTAAAGTGCGGTGAAAAATCGCGGCGTTTTGTGAAACCCAATAAAATGCCTGACGGCTTTCGTCCGTTCGTTTTTGTGATCTTTTCCACACTCTGCCAAAAATTTCCCGATTTCTTCGATTAACCGTTTGCAAAGGGAAACCATTTACATTATTGTTACATTCCTATTATAACTGTGTAATATTAATAACAACAAAAGAGGTAACTCCCATGATTATTTCATCAGCCAACGACTATCGTGAAGCCGCGCGCCGTCGCGTGCCGCCTTTTATGTTTCACTATGCTGATGGCGGTTCCTATGCGGAACAAACCTTAAAACGCAATGTGACCGATCTGGAAAATATTGCGCTCAGACAGCGCGTACTGAAGGATATGTCTCATCTGGACACCGAAATCGACCTGTTCGGCGAGAAATTGTCTATGCCGGCCATTCTTGCTCCGGTAGGCGCACTCGGTATGTATGCGCGCCGCGGCGAAGTGCAGGCGGCCAAAGGCGCTGCCAACAGGAACATTCCGTTTACCCTCTCCACAGTTTCCATCTGCCCGATTGAAGAAGTAGCGCCGGCCATTAACCGTCCGATGTGGTTCCAGCTGTATGTATTAAAAGATCGCGGCTTTATGCGCAACGCGCTTGAGCGCGCCAAAGCCGCCGGCTGCTCCACGCTAGTATTTACCGTCGATATGCCGACTCCCGGCGCCCGCTATCGTGATATGCACTCCGGCATGAGCGGCCCGTATAAAGAAATCCGCCGCGTCATTCAGGGCGCAACCCATCCGTTCTGGGCCTGGGATGTGGGCATTAAAGGCAAACCGCACACCTTAGGCAACGTGTCGCATTATATGGGGAAACAAATCGGTCTGGATGATTATATCGGCTGGCTGACGGAAAACTTCGACCCGTCTATTTCGTGGAAAGATTTGGAATGGATCCGCGAATTCTGGGACGGCCCGATGGTCATCAAAGGCATTTTAGACCCGAAAGACGCCAAAGACGCGGTACTTTTCGGTGCGGACGGTATCGTGGTGTCAAACCACGGCGGACGTCAGCTTGACGGCGTATTATCCAGCGCTCGCGCGTTGCCGCCGATCGCAGAGGCGGTGAAAGGACAAATCAAAATCCTAGCCGATTCCGGTATCCGCAACGGTCTGGACATCGTCAGAATGATCGCACTCGGTGCCGATGCCTGCATGCTCGGACGTTCTTACGTCTATGCTCTTGGCGCCGCCGGTCAGGCCGGTGTGGAAAATATGCTGGATATTTTCCAGAAAGAAATGCGCGTCGCCATGACGCTGACCAGCAATCAGAAAATCAGCGATATTACCCCGGAAGCGCTGGTCGATTTAAGCAAGCTGTAATCCTGAGAGCTTAACCTGCAACGGCGTATGAAAAAACATACGCCGTTTTTTTGTGTAAAAAACCGGTCTAATTTTGCCCGCACTTTCCTGCCTGCCGATATTGTTGTATTAATTTTAAACAAATTAATGTTTTTTTACTTTAGTGTTAAAAAATAATGTGATTATTGTCATATTTTTTAACAAAGATTCTACATAAAATGTAAAAACTCAATAGAATGATACTCCGTTTTATATGATTACATTCATTGATACCGTATGGAGTAGCTTTATGGCGCTTTTTTTAAGTCTCTTTCCGATTATTCTGTTGATTTATTTAATGGTAAAACGCAATGCGTTGCCTTCTTATGTGGCGCTGCCTTGGATCGCCGCCGTGGTGTTTCTCATTCAGCTGATATTCTTCGGCACCGATATTACCATCGTGAGTGCGAATATCGCCTCGGCGCTTATTGCGGTGCAAACACCGATCACCGTGATTTTCGGCGCGATTTTGTTTAACCGTTTTTCGGAAATTTCCGGCGCGACGGATATTTTACGCAAATGGCTGGGCAATATTAACCCGAACCCCGTCGCTCAGATAATGATCATCGGCTGGGCGTTCGCCTTTATGATTGAAGGCGCCAGCGGTTTCGGTACGCCTGCCGCGATTGCCGCGCCGATTCTGGTCGGTTTGGGCTTTCCCGCGTTAAAAGTGGCGATGCTGGCCTTGGTGATGAATTCGGTGCCGGTTTCCTTCGGCGCGGTGGGTACACCGACCTGGTTCGGTTTCGGCCCGTTAAACCTGAGCGAAGCGCAGATTCTTGAAATCGGCTCCATGTCGGCTTTAATCCACAGTATCGCCGCACTGGTTATTCCGCTGATGGCGCTGCGTTTTATCGTCAGCGGTAAAGCAATCCGGCAAAACATTCTGTTCATTTATCTGTCGGTATTTTCCTGCGTGATCCCTTATTTCCTGCTGGCGCAGGTCAATTATGAATTCCCGGCGCTGGTGGGCGGGGCAATCGGCTTACTGATTTCGATTTTTCTGGCCAATCGCGGTGTCGGTCTGGCGAAAAGCGAAAATAATCTGGATAACAACGCGGTCAGTGCCGGGCAAGTGGCCAAAGCGCTGTTCCCGACCGGGTTATTAATCGCTATCCTTATCGTAACCCGTTTACAGCAGCTGTCGTTTAAAGCAATGATGAACGACGCAACCTCTTGGTTCAGCGTGCAGTTGGGATCGCTGGGTACCTTCGACATCAGCCGCGGCCTAATTTTCAGTCTGAAAGATATTTTCGCCACCTCAATCAACGCCAGTTATAAACTGCTGTATGTGCCGGCGCTGATTCCGTTTGTGATTACCGTATTGATCGCCATTCCGGTCTTCGCCGTAAGCGGAGCCAAAAGCAAAGATATTTTTGTCGGCAGTTTCAAACAAACCCGCAATCCGTTCTTTGCGCTGGTCGGCGCCTTAATCATGGTGAATCTGATGCTGGTCGGCGGTGATAATTCCATGGTGAAAATCATCGGCAAAAGTTTTGCCGAAGCAACCGGCGAACATTGGACGGTATTCGCCTCTTATTTAGGCGCGGTAGGGGCGTTTTTCTCCGGCTCGAACACGGTGTCCAACCTGACTTTCGGCAGCGTACAGCTCTCCACCGCCGAACTCACCGGCTTATCCGCCACGCTGGTACTGGCGTTGCAATCCGTCGGCGGTGCGATGGGGAATATGGTGTGTATTAATAATATCGTGGCGGTCAGTTCCGTGCTGAATATGAACAATACGGAAGGCGCAATCATCAAACGCACCGTCGTGCCGATGGTGGTGTACGGCATTATTGCGGCGATCAGCGCAATCATGATTATTCCGCTTTTCTATTCGTTATAAACTCAATGGCGGGCGGATACTCTCCGCCCTGTCATCCTTACGCCCGTGCGGCAGTATCAGCTAACCGATTTACCTAAAAACGGTTGATTATTACACCGCACTTTTACCCCCTTTTACCTTGGCGTTAACGCCTCCTCTGTGCCGCATCGTCCGATTGCCGGCGGCTTCGATGTGATAGTTAAAACAAAAAACGCCCCCATTACGATTATCCCCGATAAAATCGTCGTTCGCGCAAGCCATTCTGTACATATTTCAATCTTAATGTGACTTTTATCACAGAATAAAAGCATTACTCACATTTCAGTACTTGAATTTTTTTATTTCTCTGACTATGCTTTTGATCTTTTTTGAGAATAGATCTCATTTTCATTATCACAAAGGGAAATAACATGACTTACACCAATCACCGCAGACTGATACTGGGAACGCTGCTACTTGCCGTCAATACGGGGGGGGGGGCACAACAACCGGACAATCAGCTGGACGTTATTGAAGTAAAAGGCCAAAGCGAGCAGCAGGATGAACAGCGCAAAGACGAGGTTTATTTACGCAATATCACCAATATGTACGCAGATAAAGAAACCGTCGAACGCTATAAAGGCGCGGCGCCGGCGGATCTGTTTCAGGGCTTTAACGGGGTTTACAGCGGCGATGCGCGCAACAGCGGCGCGGTGGATCCGAACATCCGCGGCATTCAGGGCGAAGGGCGGATCCCGGTCACCATTGACGGCACGGAACAGGCGCTGACCACTTGGCGCGGCTATAACGGCGCCAATAACCGCAACTATCTCGATCCGAATTTAATTGCCGGCATTACGGTGGAAAAAGGGCCGGATATCGCTTCCGGCAACGCCTCCGGCATCGGCGGTGCGGTGAAAATGCGCACCATTGATGTGAACGATATCCTCAAACCGGGACAACGGGTCGGTGCGGAATTAAAACTGGAAGCCGGTAATAATTCGGTGAAAGAACGGGTACCCGATTTTGATAACGGCAGAGATTGCCGTGAAACCGGACAATGTATTCTGGGATTTTTCTCGCCCCATGCGCTGATCAAACCGAAAACCAAAGGTACATGGGGTCATGATAATGCCATGCGTCTGGCGGTGGGCGTCAGAGAGGATAAATTCGATTTACTGGCGGCCTATAGTTACCGCAGCAAAGGCAATTATCTGGCGGGAAAAGGCGGTGCGCATAACTATGAAGGCGATATCGACATCAAAGGTTCGGACATTTCCATTAAACAGATGGAGCCGAATCTGCCCTTCGCCGCCAGCATCTACCGCCCGCATACGGAAGTGCCGAACACTTCCAGTCTGATGGAATCTTATTTATTAAAAACCACCCTGCGCCCGACCAGCGCTCAACAGATTAAGTTGGGTTATCGCCACACCAAAACCACCTACGGCGAAATTATGCCGTCCCGTCTGGATTTTCACAGTTTTCACGGTTTTGTGCCGCAATGGCCGCTTTCCACCGTGAAGCAAGCGGCTTTTAATGCCGATTACGCCTATAATCCGGAAAACAACGACTGGATCGATTTAAAACTCGGCTTATGGTACACCCGCACCGACAGCCTGACCAATACCTCCGGCGGGAACCCGCGCGAAATTAATGATCCGAAAGCGATATTAAAAGATCCGGCTTCTTATCAGTGGTTTGCGATGACCAGCCCTTGTGTCAGAGAACGGCAGGACTGGACAAGCGCGAACTCCGGTCGGGATGCGCTGATTGTCGATTATGACTGTCTGCACCGCAACGGTGATCCGATTGTACGGCAGAACCCGAATACCGGTAAATATACGCTGGTCAACAGCGCCCAAATGCAGGCGCACAATACCCGCCGCGGTGTCAATTTAAGCAATGTGATGAAACTGCACGATAAACTGGATCTCACCATTTCCGCAGCGTTGCAACGCGAGCATTTAACCAGCTTTAATCCGGGCAAATCAAACCGTAATGACGGATTTACCACCTACGAAGCCCCACCGCGTCTCGGCCGGCGGCAGGAATGGGACATTGCGCTGAATTTCCATTATCGGCCGACCGACTGGCTGGCATTCACTGCTGGCGGACGTTACAACGAATACTGGTCTTATGATGATTATCTGGAGGAACTCCTGAATTCCGGTGCGCTCTATGCGCCGTACTATAGCGAAGGAACGGAATATCCCGATAGAGTTAATGTCGGGCGCTATGTTGACTATCAAGAAGTGATGACGCAACAGGATTGGGACAAACACCAACAACTGTGGGACGAATTACACAGAATTAATGAACTGCATTCCGCAGGAAAACTCTCGCTGCGTGAACTGAATGCAAAACAAAATGAAATCTATAAACAAATCGACAATATAAAAGGCGATGCAAAAAAAATTGAGGACGGCTATCGTTACTATAGCTCCGTTCAGTATTATCATTCCGACGGTCGTTTACACAAAGAGGACAATCCGTTCTATAACGGTACATTAAAAAATAAACTGGTTAAAAATCCGGTAACCGGTAAAACGGAATACAAATATCAGGGGCAATACCTTTCTTCGGAATATTCCGAAGAACTAAAGCAAGAAGACAAACTAAAATCGGTAGAAAAAAGACGGGGTCACGCCTTTTCCCCGGCATTTTCCGCCACCGCGTTTTTAACCGACCATTCCCGCGTTTATTTCCGTTATGTGCAATATGCACGCATGCCGAGTATTTTTGAAACCACTATCGGCTTCTCCGCCAGTTCGGATACCGTAGCACGCTTCAAAGATGCCAAACTGAAACCGGAAAAAGCCCGCAATATCGAACTGGGCTACGCATACGATTTCGGCCATTGGTTCGCCACGCCCACCAAAGCGGATATTAAACTCAGCTACTACCATAATGTCACTAAAGATGTGATTGATCGCGATACCGCGTTCCGTTTCATACAGCTGGATAAACGCAAGCTGGAAGGTATTGAATTGCAGGCTCGTTATGACAACGGTGACTACTTTGCCGATCTGGGGTTTGAATACCATTTAAAAAATAAAGTCTGTGATGCCGATACCGCGGTAGAACTCGACGGAATATATCTGCGCGTACCGGAATGTATGACCGGCGGTTTTCCGATGGGCTATCTGCGTACCCAGTTGCAACCGAAATATTCGATCAGCGCCAATATCGGCGGCCGTTTCTTTGAACGCAAACTGGAAATCGGCAGCCGCTGGCTGTACCACAGCAAGGCGGTAAATAAAGATGAACAGCGGATCTATGAACAGGGAATCGATAAAAACAATGCGTTCTGGAACTGGAACCGCCCGATGTCATGGCAGCCGGTGCTGGTGGTGGACGCCTATATCCGCTATGCCTTTTCGCCGGATTTAAGTATTGAACTGACCGGTACCAATTTAACCGATCGCTATTATCTGGATCCGATGACCCGTTCTATGATCCCGGCACCGGGCAGAACCTTTAAATTAGGTCTGACGGCAAAATTTTAAGCTATGGAACGGTATCGTTCCGTTGCTTAAAAAAGACGGCAAAACACATGGTTGGACGCCCGTTTTGCCGTTTTGGAACGCATACTTCAGGTATGCCTTATTACAATGAGGAAAGTCCTCACAAAAATCAGGAGATTTTATATGAAAAAATCCATTTTAGCCACCGCACTTTGCCTGTCCTGCACCGTCGCGCTCAGCGCCAACGCCGCAATTACCTCAGGCACCTCCAACAACAAAGCGGCGCTCAGCGTAAAAAATGCCTCAGCTAAACACAACGGTTGGTTCCATTCCGATCCCGGCGGATTACCGGGTATCGAAGTACAAGGCGTCACCTCTAAAGTCACCAGCTTTAAATCGCTGACCGGTGTCGCCAACAATGCTATGGTGCCGAAATCCTTGGGCGGTCAGGATAAAAACGGTGTTGTGGTGTTAAACATGAACAACATGCCAAGCTGGGTGCCGGGCTTTCATGGCAAGTTAGGCAACTTTGCGTTTAAAAAAGTCGGCACGCAGGAATTGTACTACGGCGAATGGCTGGGCAACGGCGCCAATGCCAAGCAGGATCGGGTTGTGTATTATGCCGGCAATAATAAAACCGACAACATGCCGACCGGCGGAAAAGCCGTATATAGCGTACAGGGCATTAATAATCACGGCAAACTGGATGCGGAAATGCTGAAAGGCGAGCTGACCGCCGACTTCGGCAAAAAACAAGTTAACGGTTCAATGAGTAAAACCGGCCTAACGGTGAATATCAATAACGCCCAAATTAATCCGGCTGATGCAAGTTTCTCCGGTGATAAAGCCGCCAGTGCAAATGGTGTGGTCGGTAGTGTCAAGGGTAATTTCTTCGGCAATAATGCCGCGGCGTTAGCCGGCTATGCGAAATTCGCAGGCCATAATCAATATGACACCGCATTCGGCGGAAGTAAAAAATAATCATCGTACGGGGGAATCATTCCCCCTTTTTTCCTTTAAGTTACCGATAAAAGCAGGGTTATGTATCGCTTAACATTCAATCACTTCAAAACATGCAACGCCGCGTTCCGTTTGTTGCTGCTCTTGCTCCCGGCTTATACGGCGCAGTATGCCGCCGCGCAAGTGCAAAACAACCACGACGCCCTTCAGCTCTGGCAGCAGCATAAGCAAGCCAGCCGGCAGCAACAACGAGAAAGCCGGGTTGATCAGCCGATCGCCGAAGCCGCACACGAAATGATCTTTGACGGCCAATCGATCACGATTGACAATACCGCCGAGGCAGTCGGACAGGCGCTGTTTATCGCCCTCAATCAGCAATTATGGGATTATGCGCAAACATTTCTGCGCCATTATAAAACCTTCGACGACCATAATCTCGAACTGGTGTTATTTGCCGAGGCGGCGCTGGCACGTCAGCACGGCGATCTGAATCGCGCCGAACAGCGCTATCGCGAGCTGCTGCGGGCGGATCCGACCTTTATCCGCGCTCAGCTCGATCTGGCGCGCGTGCTGTTCGAAAATAAAAAAACGCGGGAATCCACCGCACTTTTTGAGAATCTGGCAAGGCTGGATCTGCCGGCTGAAGTCCGTGACAGCGTCGACGGCTATCGTCAGGCATTAAGCCTGCGGGAAAAATGGCAGCTGTCTTTCGCTCTGGGCTATCAGTACGCCACCAATATCAACCAGTCTTCCCGACGCAGCCTGTGCGCGCTGTATCTGGGCGAGATCTGTTCCGCCCGATTCACTTCGCCCGACGCCATAAATGCGCAGGGCTGGCGCTATGATCTCAGTGTACGGAAGCAAACCGCTTTATCCGGTCATCACGGGATAATATTTTATCTCAACAGCTACGGTTATTTTTATCCCCATGCCAAGGATTATGCCGAAGATAACAGCAAAGTTTATGTCGGTTATCAGTACCAAAATCAGCACACCGAACTGACCCTTGCGCCGTTGTTCGAATATAACCGGCTGGGCAACCGCACTTATTCGCGGGCATGGGGCGTACAGCTTGCCTTAAGCCGGCAAATGGCCGCCCGCCATTGGCTGAATTTGCAGTTCGAACAGAAAAAACTGCGCTTTTCCCCGCACTATAATGCGCTGCGTCATGCGGATCAGAGCGCGCTGTATGCCACTTGGTATTATGCCGCCGGCGCACAAACCACTTTATTCGGCGGGCTGGACTGGCAATATCGGCACACCCGATATCACGACGACAACTTTCATATGTACGGCGTTCGTTTAGGCCTTAACCGGCAATTTGATTTCGGGCTGGACGCCACCCTGCTGGCGTTATTGCGCCGTTATGATTATCAAGGTTTCAACGCGGCACTCAACCGAACCCGACACGATAAACAGCAGGTTTATCTGGCGATCCTTAAAATGCCGTCGTGGCAATTTTACGGCGCAACGCCGAGCCTGTTGCTGAAACGCACCGACAACCGCAGTAACGTGGATTGGCTGTATGCTTATAAACAGAATGAAATTCAACTGAATATCGAATGGCAATTTTAACCGCACTTGATACAGCACAGAAGCGAAGTATCAAGCGCGGCGGGCATTATCGATAATAAAACAGGGATTGAAACTAACTTTTCAGCGCCTCGGCAATTTTTTCCGCCAACGCCGGCGAAATACCCGGCACCGAGGCGATTTCATCCGCCGTTGCGTTTTTCACCCCCTGCATGCCGCCCAAATATTTGAGCAGCGCCTGACGGCGTTTCGCGCCGACGCCGGCGATATCTTCCAGATTGCTGTGAGTAAAGGCTTTCTGCCGTTTTTTGCGGTGGCCGCCGATCGCATGATGATGGCTCTCATCGCGGATATGCTGAATCAGATGCAACGCCAGACTGTCCGGCGGCAAATGCAGTTCCCTGCCCTGTCGGCTGATAATCAGGGTTTCCAGACCCGCTTTGCGATCAACCCCTTTAGCCACCCCGATTAACAGCGGCCGGGTTTTATCCCATTCCACATTCAGCCCGGCAAACACCTGTAGCGCACGGTTAAGTTGCCCTTTACCGCCGTCGATAAAAATCACATCCGGAATTTTCTCCGCCTCCAGCGGTCGGTCATAGCGTTTCAATAACGCCTGTTCCATCGCCGCATAATCGTCGCCGCCGGTAATGCCGCTGATATTAAAACGGCGGTAATCGGATTTCAGCGGGCCGTCCTGATTAAACACCACACAGGAGGCAATCGTCTGCGCGCCCATAGTATGGCTGATATCAAAACATTCCATCCGCTGAATCGGTGCGATGCCCAACACCGCCTGCAACGCCGCATAACGTTCCGCAATCAGCGAAGATTGTTTCAGCCGGGTCGCCAGCGCCGCTTTGGCGTTCATCTGCGCCAGATGCAGATATTTACTCTTATCGCCTTTGGCACTGTCCTGAATCGCAACCTTGCGTCCCGCCAGATCGCTTAACAGGGTTTCCAGTTCCGTTTTGTGCGCCAGTTTATGATCGACGATAATACTGTTCGGAATGCTGCGCCCCTGATGTCCCTGCAAATAAAACTGCCCGACAAAGGTTTCGGTTAACTCGGACAAATCCGTATTCGCCGGCACCTTCGGAAAATAACTGCGGTTGCCCAACACTTTTCCCAGCCGGATAAACATCACCTGCACACAGGCAATACCCAGCCGATAGGCGATAGAAACGATATCGATATCATCCAGCCGTTCGTTGGAAACGAATTGTTTTTCCATTACCGCCCGCACCGCCTGAATCTGATCGCGAAAACGCGCCGCCTGTTCAAAATTAAGCTGCGCGCTCGCCTGTTCCATTTTAGCAATCAAATGATCCAGCACCTGCTGATCCTTGCCTTGCAAAAACAAACGGGCAAAATTCACCTGCTGGGCATAGTCTTCATCGCTGACATAACCGGCAACGCAGGGCGCGCTGCAACGGCCGATCTGATATTGCAGACAAGGGCGCGAACGGTTGCGGTAAACGGCATTTTCACATTGCCGCACCGGAAACAGTTTTTGCAGCAGCGATAAGGTCTCACGCACCGCGCCCGCATCGGGGTAGGGGCCGAAATATTCGCCCTGAATTTTTTTCGCTCCGCGGTAAGCGGTAATTCTCGGATGGCGTTCTTTGGTCAGTAAAATATAAGGGTAAGATTTATCATCCCGCAGCAGCACATTGTAGCGCGGCTGAAACTGTTTGATGTAATTATGCTCAAGCAGCAGCGCCTCGGTTTCCGAAGAAGTAATGGTGGTGTCAATACGGCGAATCGCCGCCACCAGCGCTTCCGTTTTACGGCTGGCTAAATGGCGACGAAAATAGCTGGCAAGGCGCTTTTTCAGATCCTTGGCTTTCCCCACATAAATCACCTGATCGTTGCTGTCATACATCCGGTAAACGCCGGGATCATGAGTCACATTGGCAAGAAAGGTTTTGGCATCAAACATCGTGATTAAATTCGCTAAAAATGGCCTAAAATCGACCGCACTTTTGCCAGATCCTCGGCGGTATCCACGCCGACCGCCGGCGCTTCGAGCGCCTGTGCGAGATGAATTTTTTCCCCGTACCACAACACCCGCAGCTGCTCCAGACTTTCGATTTGCTCAAGCGCACTGGGCTGCCAGCGCACATATTGGCGGATAAACCCGGCGCGATAGGCATAAATACCGATATGGCGCAGATAATGGTTCGCCAGCTTAAGCTGTTCGATCGGAAATTCGCCCCGCTGCCATAACGCGAACTGATCGCGATCCCAAGGGATCACGGCGCGGGAGAAATACAAAACATATCCGTCTTTATCGGTCAGCACCTTGACTACATTCGGATTGAACAAGTCTTCCGCTTGTTCGATCTTCACCGCCAGCGTCGCCATATTCACCCGATAGGTCGCCAGATTTTCCGCCACCTGACGCACAATGACCGGCGGAATCAGAGGTTCATCGCCCTGAATATTGACGATAATCTCATCATCGGCAATGGCCAATTGCTGCACCACTTCCGCCAGCCGTTCGGTGCCGGAGTGATGTTTATCCGAGGTCATACAGACTTCACCGCCGAACGCCCGCACCGCTTGTGCCACCTGAGCATTATCCGTCGCCACTATCACGCGTTCGGCGCCGGATTGACCGGCTTTTTCCCAAACGTGCCGGATCATCGGTTTACCGGCAATATCCGCCAGCGGTTTGCCCGGCAAACGGCTGGAGGCAAAACGGGCGGGAATAATCACGGTAAATTTAGTCATGTGCGCCGTCCTGTTGTAAATCTTGGCTTAATGGCTGCGCCTGTTCCGCCAGCAGCACCGGAATGCCGTGCTCAATCGGGTAGGCAACCTGATCGAAACGGCAAATCAGCCGTTCCTGTTGTTTGTCATAGTTCAGTCTGCCCTGACACATGGGGCAGGCGATAATCTCCAATAATCTAGCGTTCACCTTTCACCTCCGTAACGATTCTGTCGATAAAACGCGCCGCCGCGGCATCCAAAATCTCCGCCTCCACCGGCACATACCACCAGTTTTGCTGTGCAAAGGCACGGCATTTCACCGCATCTTTTTCGGTCATAAAGAGCGGTCGTTTTTTATCGAATTTTGCCAATAACGCCGCATCAAACGGCTGATGATCCTGAAATGCGTGGGATTGCGCCACATCAAGCCCCAACTCACGCAGCATTGCAAAAAAACGCGCCGGATTGCCGATTCCCGCCACGGCAGTCAAGGGCGTTGCGGTAAATTCGCGCAACGGACGGGATTGACCGCTCAATAAATTCACCGCATAGGTCGGCACCAGCCGCATCACGCTCTGGGCGTACGGATGTTCGCCGCCGTTGGCGATAATCAAATCAACGGATTTCAGACGCCCCGCCAGCTCGCGCAGCGGCCCTGCCGGCAGCAGGAAACCGTTACCCAGACCGCGTTGCGCATCAATCACCACAATCTCAAAATCCCGTTGCAATTTGTAATGCTGCAAACCGTCGTCACTGACAATCAGATCGCAGGGCGAATGGCGCAATAACCGCTCCACCGCCTGCCGGCGATTCGGCGCGATACACACCGGCGCACCGGTTCGCTGCGCAATCAGCAACGGTTCATCACCGGCTTGCAGCGGATCATCACCGGCCGTGACTAAACGCGGATATACCGCCGAGCGACTGCCGTAGCCGCGCGAAATCACCCCCACTTTCAGCCCCTGCCGGTGCAATTGCTGTACCAGCCAGATAACCACCGGCGTTTTACCGTTACCGCCGACGGACAGATTACCCACCACGACCACCGGCAGCGGCGGACGATAAGAAGTCAGCAGGCCGCGCTGCAACAAAATGCGGCGCAGCTGAGAAATGCCCCAGAACAACGCAGACAGCGGCGCCAACAACCATTTCAGCAGGGTTGCCCATAAACCGGAAGCATACCAGAAATTCATCTCCGCCTCGTTGCCCGTTAATGATTGAACTGCATATTGTGCAGTTGTTTATACACGCCGTCTAACGCCAGTAATTCGGCGTGGCTGCCGCGTTCTTTGATTTCACCGTGTTCGACCACCAGAATTTCATCCGCTTTTTCAATGGTGGATAAGCGGTGTGCGATCACCAGCACCGTGCGATCTTTTTGCAACTCCTCCAGCGCCGCCTGAATCGCACGTTCCGATTCCGTATCCAGCGCCGAGGTGGCTTCATCCAGAATCAGCACCGGCGAATCGCGCAATAACGCGCGGGCAATGGCCAAACGCTGACGCTGCCCGCCGGATAAACTGGCGCCGTTTTCCCCGATCACCGTATCCAGCCCGTGTTCCAGATTCTCAATAAATTCCATGGCGTGCGCCGCCGTTGCCGCCCTGACGATTTCATCGCGGCTGTATTTGTCCGTCGCGGCATATGCGATGTTATTGGCGATAGTATCGTTAAACAAATGCACCTGTTGCGACACCACGGCACAATTTTCACGCAGATTACGCAGAGTATAATCCTGAATATTCACCCCATCTAACGTAATCTCCCCTTGTTCGATATCATAAAAACGGGTGACCAGATTGGCGATAGTGGATTTACCGGAACCGGAACGGCCGACCAGCGCAACGGTTTTACCGTGCGGAATCTCAAACGAAATATCGTTTAACGCGCGGCTTTCCCGTCCGTCATAGCTGAACGTTACATGGTTAAAACGAATATCGCCTTTCGCTTTTTCAACCTGATAGCAGCCCGTGTCTTTCTCGGTTTCCATATCCAGAATGGCAAACAGTGTCTGGCAGGCCGCCATCCCGCGCTGGAACTGAGCGTTCACGTTAGTCAGCGATTTCAACGGGCGCATCATCGCCATCATGGAAGAAAACACCACGGTAAAGGATCCGGCGGTCAGATTCTGGCTCATGATCTCCGGCAGCGTCGCCAGATACAGCACAGCAGAAAGCGCAAACGAGGCGATAATCTGCACGATAGGATCGGAAATGGCGTCCGCCATCATCACTTTCATGCCTTTGCGGCGCATATCGTTGCTGACATGATTAAAGCGTTCTTCCTCCAGATTCTGCCCGCCGAAAGACAATACCACTTTATGCCCTTTCAACATTTGTTCCGCCATGGAGGTCAACTCCCCCATGGAATTCTGCATATTTTTACCCAGATTACGAAACACTTTCGATACCATGCGGATCAGTACCGCAATGATCGGCCCGATAATAAACAGCACCAGCGAAAGCTGCCAGCTGGTATAGATCATCAAGCCGAGCAACGAAATAATATAGGCGCCCTCGCGCACGATAGTCACCAGCGACCCGGAAGACGAATTGGCCACCTGTTCGCTGTCATAGGTAATGCGCGACAATAATTTACCGGTGGCATTCTTATCGAAAAAGGTCACCGGCATATACATTAAATGGCGGAACAAGCGACGGCGCATGGTCATCACCACTTTTCCCGACACCCACGCCAGACTGTAAGTGGAAACAAAACTGGTTACCCCGCGCACAATAATCAGCAGCACCACCACCAACGCCATCATTCTTAAAAACGATACATCGGCTTTACCGAAACCGTCGTCCAGCAACGGTTTCAGCATCTGAATCAGCGCCGCATCGGTCAGCGCATTAAAAACCAAGGTGATCGCCGCAGCGAGCAAACCGAGTTTAAACGGTGCAATAATCGGCCATAGCCGTTTAAACGTTTGAGCGGTAGAAAGATCCTTATCCTGCATAGTTTTCTTCTTCTAATATTAAAAAATCGGGTCATTGTACCTTTATTTTCCATGCAAGCCAATTAATCCGCGATACCACGGCGCCAAATCCGTTCTGGCGGTGCGGATTTTAATGAATTCGGGATAAAACCACAGACCGATCTGACCGGAAACCGCCGTATTATAGACCGCACTTTGCCGCGCCTTAAGCCTTGCCGTCACCGTGGCATGCGGAAAGCCCCACGGATTCCGGCGCCCGCTTGAAATCAGCGCAATATCCGGACGAATACGTTCCACCAAGCGGCTGCCGGTGGCGGTTTTGCTGCCGTGATGCCCCACCTGCAACACATGGATTTTATCCAGCTCATGCGCGAACCGGTTTTCCGCCGCCACATCCGCATCGCCGGTCAGCAACAGCTTGTAATGCCCGTCCGTTACCAGCAAGACGCAGGAGGCCGGATTATCCGCCCGCACCGCCGTTTCCGGCGGCCATAATGCCGTGATGCTCAGCCCTCGCCACTGCCATCGGCGCCCGCGCCGACAAAAAGTGCGGTCGCTTGCGCCGTAATTTTTAACGGACGGACTGATAAATTGCGCCTGCGGATAGCGACGCAGAATATCCGCCGCCCCGCCGGCATGATCGTTATCGTCATGGCTGATAATCAGGGTTTCCAGCTCAATCCCCTGCCGCTGCAAATAAGGGATAATTTCCGTTTGCGCCATACTGCCTGTCTGCCAGCCGGCGCCGGTATCGTATAATACGGCGTTGTTCTCTTTTACCAGCAACGTGGCCAGCCCCTGCCCCACATCCAAGGTTTCCAGCCGCCACAGCGGGCGGTTAATCCGTTCCCACATCGCCGCCGACAGGCAAAGCAGCACTATCAGCACACTGCCGGCGATGCCGTTGCGCAGTACCGGCGCGGGCGCAATCGCCTGCTCATTCAGGCTAAACGGCAGGCGGGAACGGAGTAAGGCAAGGGACGGGCTACGCGCGGATTTTCGCCGCCGTACCGCCAGCCACAATAAACCGCCGCCGAACAGTAAACTTAACAGTGCGGTGCAAATCAGCGACGTTTCCACAGACAAGGCAAGCCACATATTCTGCAACGGACTGAGCCGAGCGGTGATCCACTCCGCCAGGCTATTCGCCGCCGCCCAGGAATGTAACCCGCCCTGCTTAATCACCGCAAACAGCACTAACGGCACCAGCAGCAGGCTGAAGAGCGGCACGGCGATCAGGTTCGCCAAAAAGCCACTCAGCGATATGCCGTTAAACTGCCATAACAGCAGCGGGGTAAACAGCCACAGCAAACCGATCTGTAAATGCAACAGATTTATCACATAACGCACCTTGCGCAGCGGCGATTCCGCCAGCGGGCGCCCCCGCCAGTACAGCAGGGCAAGCGGCACACATTGATACCACAGGATCAGCGCCGCCACCGCACCGACCGATAACCAAAAACTGGCGGACAGCAGCATCAGTGGATCCATGATCAGCAACAGCGCCGCCACGCGTAACAGCATTTGCCATGCCGTACCATATCCCCGCCCGAAACGAAACAGACAAATCACCGCCAGCGCCGTGATCGCACGCAAGGTCGGAATACTGAACCCCGCAAGCGCCGCATACCCCCATGCCATTGCCAGCCCGCCTAACAGCGGCAGGTGCGGACCGATACGCCTTGTGGGCAAAAAAAGCTGCACGCCCCGCACCACACCGACGCCCATCAGCATCGCCAATCCGATATGCAAACCGGAAATGGCAATTAAATGCGCCGTATTGGTATGCTGATAAATGCGCCAGCGCTCGGCATCCAGCCATGCCCGTTCGCCGAATCCCAAGGCCAGCAGCAAGCCCCGTGCGGATAACCCTTCCGTTTGTTGCAGCGCCCTTTGCAGACGTTGCTCGCGCCAAGAAAATTCGGCGCCGATTTTCACCGCACTTTTTACCGTTCCTTCCGCACTGATTCCGTTCGCAAAAGCCCATTGCTGGCGGTCAAAGCCGCCGTCGTTCAAGCGTGAAGCAAGCGGACGCAGGCGCACCTCGCCTTGCCAGCGTTCACCGGCATAAACCGGCTGCGGCAATTGCCAGCGCAGATAAATCCGCTGTGCGGGTAAATCAGGGGTCAGGCGCGCTGTGGCCACCAGCGTTTGATAATCGGTTTGCCGCAAAACCTCGCGGATATTAAATTCCAGCGTCATCACTTTCGGCAATGCGGCGATCTGCTCCGCCTGACGCAGCGCCGATAAAGCATGGTAATGAAAATAGCTCAAACTCAACACAAAGCCTAAAAAGGCCAGACAACACCCGATAAGCCGTGGCTCACGCCGATAAACCGCCACGGCCAGCAGCACCAGTCCGGGGCATAACAACAAAAGTGCGGTGGAAAAATCCAGCAAATAGGCATGCGGCGTCCACAGCAACGTCAGCGCCGCCGGTAAAATAAGGCAGACAAGATGATCAAGGTGAAAGCGGTAATTTTTCATAACGGTGCACAGCGGGAGTTTCCGCTACTATGAAAAATCAGTGGCGGATAGACAAAATCCGCCCGTCAGTTTTACGACAGCGATCGCAAAAATCATATTTATAGATAAAAAAACCGCTTAAATCGCGGGATTCAAGCGGTTTTGCGGCAATCAAACAGGATTAAATCGCCAGACACAGATATTTCATTTCTAAAAACTCCTCGATGCCATAGCGCGAGCCTTCTCGTCCCAGCCCCGATTCTTTAACCCCGCCGAACGGAGCCACTTCGTTGCTGATCAACCCCTCATTAATGCCGACCATGCCGTATTCCAGCGCTTCCGACACCCGCCAGATACGGGCGATATCGCGGGTGAAAATATACGCCGCCAAGCCGAACTCGGTATCATTGGCCATTTGAATCGCCTCATCTTCCGTATCGAATTTAAAGATCGGCGCTAAAGGCGCAAAGGTTTCTTCTTTCGCCACCCGCATATCCTGCGTCACATCGCACAAGACGGTCGGCTGGAAAAACGTGCCGCCCAATTCATGCGCCTGACCGCCCAGCACCAGCTTCGCCCCTTTGTGCAGGGCATCACGAATATGTTCCTGCACTTTATTCACCGCACTTTGGCTGATTAACGGCCCCATGGTGACATCCGCCTCGGTGGCTTCGCCTAACTTAATGCGACGCACGGTTTCCGTAAACTTCGCCAGAAATTCATCATAAATGCCGGACTGCACATAAATTCGATTGGTACAGACACAGGTTTGCCCGCTGTTGCGGAATTTCGAGGCAAACACGCCTGCCACGGCATTGTCCAAATCGGCATCTTCAAACACGATAGCGGGCGCATTGCCGCCCAGCTCCAGCGAAAGTTTTTTGATTGTCGAGGCGGACTGCGCCATCAACAATTTGCCCACCCGGGTCGAGCCGGTAAAAGTCAGCTTACGCACGATGGGGCTTTCGCTCAGCAGCTTGCCAACCATGGCAGCATCGGAAGAAGTCACCACATTCAGCAAGCCTTTCGGCAATCCCGCCTGCGCCGCCAGCTCCGCCAGCGCCAGTGCCGATAACGGTGTCTCCGAAGCCGGCTTCAGCACAACCGCACAGCCTGCCGCCAACGCCGGCGCCGCTTTACGCGTAATCATCGCATTTGGGAAATTCCACGGCGTAATCGCCGCAACCACGCCGATAGGTTGCTTAATCGTCATCAGACGATGACCGGCTTTGTCGGCGGGCAAAATATCGCCGCCAATCCGTTTCGCCTCTTCGGCAAACCACTCGATAAAACTCGCGCCGTACAGGATCTCACCCCGACTTTCCTGCAGCGGTTTTCCCTGCTCCAGACTTAAAATCCGCGCCAGCTCCTCTTGATGCTGCATAATCAGCCCATACCAACGGCGCAATACTGCGGCGCGTTCTTTCGGCAGCACGTTTTTCCACGCCTGCTGCGCCGCTTCCGCCGCCCGAATCGCCGCCTGCACTTCCGCCGCGCCCACATCCGCCACCTGACAAATCCGCTGATTATTCGCCGGATTCAGCACCGCAAATGTTTTGCCATCCAGTGCCGCAACATATTCACCGTTAATATAACTTTTTGTTTTTATAAGAGAAAAATTCTGCATATGCGCTCCGTTGTGATTCATAAATACCCTCCGCTTATTCTATGACGAAAACCTCGCCCCCTGTTATCTTATCAATTTCCCGCCCTAATGATGACATAAATATGCTCCGATAACCTGCACGCGTTGCCCTGCCGCGTAAAAGTGCGGTCGGAATTGCAGCGGTTTTTATGTTTAAATTAATTGCCATTTTTCACCGCACTTTTAGTTGTATTGTGTGCATAATGCTTGTCGGCACGAACGGCAAATCGCCCGAGCGCACAACAACATATTATTACCGGTTTTAAACGCCGAAAAAGAGAAAGCTAAAACGATAAACCCAAATCGGCAAATTATTTTTTCAATTTTGTCGCGAATATCTCAAAATAAAAAATTATTGCCGAAAATCGGGATTTCCGCGCTAAATTTATTTGCTAATTCCGTCAAGTTCTGTTATTTATATCGCCCTTGAAAAAGCCCGTTGCATTTTAACCGGCTTTTTCACATAACCATGAGAATGCTTATCGCCCGAACGCGGTTTGAATAACAAGTTAATGGATGAAGTTTATCTAGGAGATACAAATGACTAACGCTTCTTTAAGTTTACTAGCCTTAGCCGGTGTAGAGCCGTATCAATTAAAAGAAGGCGAAGAATATATGAATGAAGAGCAACTGCTTCATTTCAGAAAAATCCTGCAGGCTTGGCATGATCAAATCCGTGAAGAAACCTCCCGCACCGTTGCCCATATGCGCGACGAAGCGTCGAATTTCCCGGATCCGGCGGACAGAGCGACTCAGGAAGAGGAATTCAGTCTGGAACTGCGCGCCCGCGATCGTGAGCGTAAGTTAATGAAAAAAATCGAGAATACGCTGAAAAAACTGGATACCGGGGATTTCGGTTACTGCGATTCCTGCGGGGTGGAAATCGGCATTCGCCGCCTGGAAGCGCGGCCGACCGCCGATCTGTGTATCGATTGTAAAACACTGGCGGAAATCCGCGAAAAACAAATGGTCGGCTAACCGATCGGGGGCGGCTGCCCGCCCCGCTAATGCCGAAAACGCACTCAACGGTATGACACGCATTCTTACCGCACTTTAATAAACTGCCCGTGCTTTTTAAGGGGTGAACTATTTTAAATTTAATCAAAAATCTGTTTAAAAAGACAACACATCGACCCGTCACCGAAGTCAGTCCGAAGCCAAAGACAGATTTCAAGCCGAAAACACAAACCGCCTCCGCCGCAGAACGAACCGAACCGAGATTCGTTACGTCCGCCCGCACGCCGAAATCCGCCGCACAGGCACATCATTATAACAAACATGTGGTCAAAGCCTCGCAATACGGCATTAACCCGCGCATGATCAGCAAAAATGCGCTGACCGTGGTGGAAAAGCTGCATCGTCAGGGGTATGAAGCCTATGTCGTCGGCGGCTGTCTGCGCGATTTGCTGCTCGGTAAACATCCGAAAGATTTCGATGTGGCGACCAATGCCCGCCCGGAACAGATTCAGGCGGTGTTTCAGCGTCAGTGCCGTTTGGTCGGCCGGCGTTTTCGTCTGGCGCATGTGATGTTCGGGCGGGATATTATCGAAGTGGCGACATTCCGCGCCAATCACAGCGATAACCATAATGAAAAACAGTCGAAACAAAGCGAACAGGGCATGTTGCTACGCGATAATGTGTACGGCACTGTGGAACAGGATGCCGAACGCCGCGATTTTACCGTAAACGCACTGTATTACAATCCGCAGGACAATACGCTGCGCGATTATTTCAACGGACTGGAGGATCTGAAAGCCGGCAAACTGCGCTTAATCGGCGATCCGGTGGTGCGTTATCAGGAAGATCCGGTACGCATGTTACGTTCGGTTCGCTTTATGGCGAAACTGGATATGTTTCTGGAAAAACCGAGCGAGGCGCCGATCCGTCAGCTGGCACCGCTGCTGAAAAACATTCCGCCCGCCCGCTTATTTGACGAAAGCCTGAAATTGCTGCAGGCGGGATACGGGGTGAAAACCTATCATCTGCTGCGCAAATACGGCTTGTTCGAACAACTGTTCCCGGCATTAATGCCATATTTCACCGAACAGGGCGACAGCTACGCCGAACGGATGATTTTAACCGCACTGACCTCCACCGACGAACGGGTCGCCGATAAACTGCGCATTAATCCGGCATTTTTATTCGCCGCCTTTTTCTGGTACCCGCTGCGTGAGAAAGTGGAGATCCTGAAAAATGAAGGCGGCTTAAATAACCACGATGCCTATGCATTGGCCGGCAATGATATTCTGGCGCTGTTTTGTCGTGCGCTCGCCGCACCGCGCCGGCATACCGCTGTGATCCGCGATATTTGGTTGTTGCAGCTGCAATTGCTGAAACGGACAGGCAATGCGCCCCTTAAGGTAATGGAACACCCGAAATTCCGGGCGGCCTTTGATTTGCTGGTAATGCGGGCGGAAATCGAAGGCGGCGAGGCGGTGGAACTGGCCGCCTGGTGGCATGAGTATCAGCTTAGCAACGGCGAACAGCGCTCAACGCTGGTGCAGGAACAACAGCGGCTCAATCCGAAACCGAAGAAAAAATTTTATCGCGCCAGAAAGCGGCGTAAAGCGAAACCGTTATCCGAATGAAAACCGCTTATATCGCCTTAGGCAGCAATTTAAATGCGCCGATACAACAACTGAACGCCGCGTTAGATGCCATGGCGGCATTGCCGGATTGCCGTTTAACGGCGGTCAGTTCCTTTTATTGCAGCAAGCCGCTCGGCCCGCAGGATCAGCCCGATTATGTCAATGCCGTCGCCGCACTGCAAACCGCACTGACGCCGCTGGATTTACTGGATAACCTGCAACGGATCGAAAACCGGCAAGGCCGGGTGCGCTTACGCCGTTGGGGGGAAAGAACACTGGATCTAGATATTTTGCTGTATGCCGATGCCATCATCCGGGACGCCCGTTTAACCGTGCCGCATTATGATATGAAAAACCGTGAATTCGTGCTGATTCCGTTATATGAAATCGCTCCGCATTTGGTGCTGCCGACGGGGGAACGCGTGGTGGATTTACAACAGCCGTTTGCCGCGCATACTATGAAAATTGTAAAAAAATAACCGCACTTTAGTCATTTTACCTGCTGTTCGGCGTTGCTCGTTGTATGATGCATACCGCCGCATCTTACGCCGTTTCCAGCCCTGAGCGAATGCGCGGGGCAAAAAAGTCATAATCCACCAAAAAGGCATCATGTCCGTAATCGGAAGGAAATTCGTGATAATTCAGGTTTACTCCGTATTGTTCTAACAGCGCTTTGCTTTTGTGCAAATCGACCAGTTTAAACAATTGATCATTGGTGACCGCAACCAGCGTATAACGCGCTTTAATGCGCGAAAGTGCAGTTTTAATATCCGCATAGCCCACCGCCGGATCATATAAATCCAGTGCGCGCAGCAAATGCAAATAGGTATTGGCATCAAAACGGTCAAGAAATTTCTTGCCCTGATAGCTCAGATAGGATTCCACCTGGAAATAATCGCCCCAGAACTCGCCCTCCGCTTTAGTGGCCCGCCCGAACGCCTTCGCCAGCTGAATATCGGTACGGTAAGTCAGCATCCCCAGCATACGCGCAACGGACAGCCCTTTCAGCGGCGGCTCGCCGTCATAATAATCGCCCTGATTGAAATTCGGATCATTGATCACCGCCTGCCGCATAACATGATTGAAGCCGATCGCCTCGGCGCTGAAATAAAGCGAAGAACACAGATTAATCACATTACTGACGAAATCCGGGTAGTCGATCGCCCATTGGGTTGCCTGCATACCGCCGAAAGAGCCGCCGATCACCGCATGCAGATGCGGAATATTCAACTGATCCAGCAAGGCTTTCTGAACTTTGACTAAATCCTGCACCACAATATGCGGAAAGCGGCTGCCATAAGGCTTACAAGTGGAGGGATCAGGTGAGGCGGGGCCGGTCGAACCTTTACAACCGCCCAGCACATTGGAGCAAATAAAAAAATAACGATCGGTATCCAGCGCCAGCCCGGCGCCCATAAAATTCTGCCACCAGCCGGTTTGGGATTTATCCTCGCAATAGGGTTCGGCGTCTCCGGTCAGCGCATGGCAGATCAAAACGGCATTATCTTGCTCCGCGTTTAACTTTCCGTATGTCTGATAAGCAATGTCGATTTGCTCCAGTTGTCCGCCCAAGGTTAAATGAAGGGGCTGTTCGGTAAAAAGTGTGACTTTTTGTACTGCCATTGCCTATTCCGTAAACGATTCAATCCGACTGCTCCGTGCGCCGGTTCCTGCTGCATAAACTACCGCTAGCGGTGTGCATTGTCAAGAAATTTTAGACGTCTAAACTTCTAGACGTTTTAGCCCCCGGCAATCTCGCCGTTAACCGATTTAATACTTGAATTTAGCGATATTTTTCATTATGTTGATAGGCAGTCAAATTCCGATACAATCCGCTCATGATGAAACACACACTGATGACGATGTTGCACAGCGAAGGCATTAAGGCATTTTCCCGCAAATGCCTGCGCTATTGCATGTCCGCACTGTTTCTGTGCATATTTGTGCTAATTCTGATCGATCAGGCGATCGGCTTTTATGTGCGGCAGGGCATTTATACGGATATCAACAGCATACCGAACCGCCCGTACGGTCTGCTGCTGGGTACGTCAAAATACTTTGCCAAAAACACCCCGAATCTGTTTTATTCCAACCGTCTGCTGGCCGCCGACGAGCTGTTTAAAGCCAAGAAAATCGATTATCTGCTGCTCAGCGGCGACAATCGCACGGTGGAATACAACGAGCCGCGCACCATGTACAAAGATCTGAAGAAAATGGGCATTCCGGACGCATTTATGTATATGGATTACGCCGGCTTTCGCACGCTGGATTCCGTTATCCGTGCCGATCAGGTGTTTAAGGCGCACTCCATTACCATCATCACGCAAAAATTCCATTGCGAACGCGCCCTGTTTATCGCCAAATATCATAATATCGATGCGATCTGCTTCGCCGCGGAATACCCGTCGGGCTATACGTTCGTGCGCATACGCGAATTTTTTGCCCGCCTGCAGGCAATCTGGGATCTTTTAATCGAAAAAGAACCGCACTTTTTGGGAAAACCCGAACCGCTGCCGCCGCCGGTTACGATTCCGATGAATTAGCTCAGCGATAATGGTGATAAACGATATCGCGTAAAATCGCGTTTTGCTGCGTTTCCGCTTTTTTATGATGCAGTTTATGCAAAACCAGATTCAACAGCGACTGTACGATTTGCTGATGATTCTGCACCGCGCAGACTACTCGGTTTTCCAGCACTTCCAGCATATCGTGATCGCCGAAGGTGGCGATAACCAACTGTTTAGGAATGCCGTTGCCGCGCTGCAACAGCGCCTGAAACACGCCCTGCAATAAGGTTAATGAGGTGACAAACAGCGCGTCCGGCAGCGGATTTTCCGCCAGCCAGCGTTCAAACGCCTGCGCCGCCGCGGCTTTATGGAACCGGTCGGCATACAACACATCAACGGCGCTTGCCGTTGTGGCATCCAACGCCTTGCGAAATCCCCGTTCACGTTCCTGACTGGTCGGTAATTCCGGTAGCGCGCCGAAAAACAAAATGCGCCGATATTGCTGGTCCTGCAGTAAATTTTGTGCCAGACGACAGGCATCCTGCTCATCATCGGTCAAGACGTTAATCACCTCATCGGAAACAATCCGCCGGTCAAAGCCGAAAACCGGAATAGTGTTGCCCTGATAAAACCGGGTATCGGCCGGTAACGCGGTGGAAACGATCAACGCATCAACCTGCCGCTGAAACAAATGCTTGGCGCAATCCATTTCATTTTCCGGGCGATCATTGGTGCAGGCAATCAATAACTGATACCCTTTTTCGCGGAATTTATTTTCTAACTGATTGGCGATTTTGGCATAACTGAGATTTTCAAAATCAGGAATAATCAGGCCGATGGTGTTGGTTTTCCCTGCGCGTAAGCCCGCCGCCATGGCATTAGGTTTAAACTGGTGTTTTTGGATTAGCGCCTGAACTTTTTCAATGGTTTTATCGCTGACCCGATATTGTTTCGCTTTGCCGTTTACCACATAACTGACTGTCGTGCGCGAAACGCCGGCCAGTTTCGCAAGCTCATCTAATTTCACATTAACTCCTTTCAAATGTCTGAAATTGCTAAAACGATTATAGCACCGATGATTTTGCCCCTTCAAAGTTCAAAGCGGCATAATTTGATCTTGCTCGCAAAAAATAAGTGCGGTGGAATTTAAATGAATTTCCAGTAATATCTCGCCAATGTTTAATAATACCGTTTATGTTTAAATTCCACCGCACTGAGACCGGTTAAGGATTTACAACAAGGCTTTCAGCGCGCTGCCGATTTCCGCCAGACTACGCACCGTTTTTACTCCGGCCGCCTCTAAGGCCGCAATTTTTTCCTCGGCAGTTCCCTTACCGCCGCTGATAATCGCACCGGCATGTCCCATCCGTTTGCCTTTCGGTGCGGTAATGCCGGCAATATAACCGACCACCGGCTTGGTTACATGGGATTGAATGAATGCCGCCGCCTCTTCTTCTGCCGAACCGCCGATTTCGCCGATCATCACGATCGCATCGGTTTCCGGATCCTGCTGGAACCGTTTTAATATATCAATAAAATTCGAGCCCGGAATCGGATCACCGCCGATACCCACGCAGGTGGATTGCCCCAGCCCTTCATCGGTGATTTGTTTTACCGCTTCATACGTTAAAGTGCCGGAGCGCGAAACAATTCCGACGCGGCCTTTTTTATGAATATTGCCCGGCATAATACCGATTTTGCATTCCTCCGGCGTAATCACCCCCGGACAGTTCGGCCCGATCATCACCACATCGTCGCATTGATTAAGTTTCTGCTTAATCTGCAACATATCCAGCGTCGGAATCCCTTCGGTAATACAAACGATCAATTTCAGCCCCGCCGCAATCGCTTCCAGCACGGCATCTTTACAAAACGGCGCCGGTACATAAATCACCGTTGCCGTCGCCCCGGTAGCTTCTACCGCTTCACGCACCGTATTAAACACCGGCAGCCCTAAATGCGTGGTGCCGCCTTTGCCCGGCGAAACGCCGCCGACTAACTGCGTGCCGTAGGCAAGCGCCTGCTCGGAATGGAAGGTTCCCTGTCCGCCGGTAAATCCCTGACAAATCACTTTAGTCGTTTTATTAATCAAAATTGCCATCGTTACGCTCCCGCCGCCGCATTCACTACCTGTAGCGCAGCGTTTTGTAAACTTTGCGCCGCCATAATATTTAAGCCGCTTTTCGCCAGAATATCGCGTCCCAGCGCGGCGTTGGTGCCTTCCAGACGCACCACCACCGGCACGCCGACGCCCACTTCGTTCACTGCGGCGATTACCCCTTCGGCAATCAGATCGCAGCGTACAATACCGCCGAAAATATTCACCAGAATCGCTTTGACCGACTGATCACTTAAGATAATCTTAAACGCTTCGGCCACCCGCTCTTTGGTCGCTCCGCCACCCACATCGAGAAAATTAGCCGGTTCGCCGCCGTAGAGCTTCACAATATCCATGGTGCCCATGGCCAGCCCGGCGCCGTTTACCATACAGCCGATATTGCCCTTCAGCGCCACATAATTCAGGTTCCATTCTTCCGCCGCCGCTTCGCGCGGGTCTTCCTGCGTCAAATCGCGCATTGCCAGTAAATCCGGATGACGGAACAGCGCATTACCGTCCGCCACAATTTTCGCATCCAGACAGTGCAGTTCGCCGTTTTGCAAAATTACCAGCGGATTAATTTCCAGCAGCGCCAGATCTTTTTCAACGAATAACCGCCCCAGCTGGCAGAACAGGTGAGTAAACTGTTTTATCTGTGCACCGCTTAATCCCAGCTTAAATGCCAGTTCACGCCCCTGATACGGCATGGCGCCGACCAGCGGGTCGATCACCATTTTATGCACCAAGTGCGGTGTGTTTTGCGCCACTTCTTCAATATCGACGCCGCCTTCCGTCGAAGCCATAAAGACGACACGCTGCGAACTGCGATCCACCACCGCACTTAAATACAGTTCTTTTTCAATCTGTACGCAAGGCTCAAGATAAATACTGTTGACCGGTTGTCCCTCGGCATCGGTCTGGAATGTCACCAACCGTTTGCCTAAAAACTTATCGAAAAACGACCGCACTTCCTGTTCGGATTTCAGCACCTGCACGCCGCCCGCTTTGCCGCGCCCGCCGGCATGTACCTGACATTTGGCGACCCACTGGTTGCCGCCCAGCTTCCGCATTGCTTCCAGCGCCTGTGCCGTGTTTTCGCAGATATAACCTTCGCTTACCGGCAAACCGTACTGCGCAAAGAGCTGTTTACTTTGGTATTCGTGTAAGTTCATATTCACCCTTTCACTTAACTGTTGATCTGTATTTGCAATGTATTGGTTTATTTGAAACGGGACGGCAGTCCGCCCCGCGCTTTTCGCTAAAAAACGCCCAAACGGTTAAATTTCCAGCAATAAACGGGTCGGATCTTCAAGCAGCTCTTTTATCGTCACTAAAAATCCGACGCTTTCACGTCCGTCAATCAAGCGATGATCATAAGACAGCGCCAGATACATCATCGGACGAATCACCACCTGGCCGTCAACCGCCACCGGACGTTCTTTAATGGCGTGCATGCCGAGAATGGCGCTTTGCGGCGGATTAATAATCGGGGTGGACATTAAAGAGCCGAACACGCCGCCGTTAGTGATGGTGAAATTACCGCCGGTCAGATCGTCCACCGTCAGTTTGCCGTCGCGGCCTTTTTCAGCCAGAGCTTTAATCTCTTTTTCAATATCCGCCATGCTTAAGCGGTCACAGTTGCGCAGAACCGGGGTGACCAAACCGCGCGGCGTAGATACCGCAATGCTGATATCGAAATAATTGTGATATACCACATCGTCGCCGTCGATAGAGGCATTTACTTCCGGATAACGTTTCAGCGCTTCCACCACCGCTTTAATGTAAAAAGACATAAACCCTAAGCGGGTGCCGTGCTGTTTTTCAAATTTTTCGCCGTAGGTTTTACGCAGCCGCATAATCGGCTGCATATCCACTTCATTAAACGTGGTCAGCATGGCGGTGGTGTTTTTCGCTTCCAGCAGGCGCTCGGCAATGCGTTTACGCAAGCGGGTCATCGGCACCCGTTTTTCATCCCGCTGTGCAAGCGTCACGGCGGAAACCGACTGCGCCAATGCGGCGGCCGGTTCTTGCTGCACCGCCGCTTGTTGTGCGATCACCCGTTCCACATCCTCACGGGTGAGGCGTCCGCCGACACCGCTGCCTTTGATCTGTTGGGCGTCCAGCTCATGCTCCGCCAGCAAACGGCGCACACCGGGACTGACGGCGTCGCTGTTGGTCGGTTCGGAAGTCAGTTTTGCGGCGTAACGATCCGCCGGTGTTTTTTCCATACTCTGAACGGTATCTTTCGTTACCCCGCCGGCCACCGCCAACGCGGAGACCTTGCCTAACAGCTGTTTGCTCACCACCGTCGCCCCTTCCGGCTCCACAATGCTTTCCAGCACACCGTCTGCCGCTGCCGGCACTTCCAGCACGACTTTATCCGTCTCGATTTCAACCAGAATCTCATCGCGTTTAATCGTATCGCCGACTTTCTTATGCCAGGTCACCACGGTAGCGTCCGCGACAGACTCGGGTAAATCGGGGGTAATAATCTCAAAATCGCTCATATTCTGTTCCTTCTTGTCAAGTTTGCGAAAGTGCGGTGATTTTTACCGCACTTTTATCAGTTAAGCCAGTGCTTCAGTCACTAACGCCTGTTGTTGTTCCGTATGCAGCGCCATATAGCCCACCGCCGGCGAAGCGGAAGCCGGACGGCCGACATAGCGCAGTTTGCCCGCCGCCGGAAGCGATGTCACAAAATTATGCTGGCTACAATACCAAGCGCCTTGATTTAACGGTTCTTCCTGACACCAGACATAATCCGTGACGTGGTTATAAGGCGCCAGTGCCGCTTTCATTTCCTCATGCGGATAAGGATAAAGCTGCTCTACCCGGATAATGGCCACATCGGTCTGTTGATTTTTACGGCGTCGCTCCAGCAAATCATAATATACTTTGCCGGCACACAGCACGACCCGTTTGACCTTTTTCGGATTAAGCTCATCAATTTCACCGATGACATTACGGTATTTGCCCTGCACCAGTTCTTCTTTGCTCGAAACCGCCAGCGGATGACGCAATAAGGATTTCGGCGTAATCACCACTAGCGGGCGGCGCACCTTGCGCAGCATTTGACGGCGCAGTAAATGGTAAATCTGAGCCGGGGTGGACGGCACGCAAACCTGCATATTCTGCTGGGCGCAAAGTTGCAGATAGCGTTCCAGACGGGCGGAGGAATGCTCCGGCCCCTGTCCTTCATAACCGTGCGGCAGCAACATGACCAGCCCGCACATTCTGCCCCATTTCTGTTCGCCGGAGCTGATAAACTGATCCATCACCACCTGCGCCACATTGGCGAAATCGCCGAATTGCGCCTCCCACAGGGTTAAGGTGCGCGGGGTTGCGGTGGCATAACCGTATTCATATGCCAGCACCGCCTCTTCCGACAATACCGAATCCCAGACTTCAAAATGCCCCTGCTGACCATGCAGCTGGGTTAGCGGAATATATAACGTGCCGTCTTTCTGACTGTGCAGCACCGCATGACGATGGAAGAACGTACCGCGCCCGCAATCCTCGCCGGACAAACGCACGTTATAGCCTTCGTCCAGCAGCGTGGCATAGGCCATGGTTTCCGCCATGCCCCAGTCAAACAGTTTCTCGCCTTTTGCCATCAACAGGCGATCGTCGTAAATTTTCTTCACCCGCGCATGCAGCGGATGAGAGGCCGGATACTCGCAGACCTTATTTGCCAGACCGTCGAACCGTTGCGGGTCGATACTGCTTTCGTATTCCGTCCATTCCTGACTGAGGAATCGGGTCCAGTCCATGGCCTCCATATCCATTTCGCGCCATTCCGACACCACACAATCGCCGTTATCCAAGGCGTCGCGGTAGTTATTGATTAATTCCGTGACATATTCTTCGTCCACCACCCCGGCGGCCATTAAGCGATCGGCATAGACTTTGCGCGGCGTCGGGTGCCGTTTGACTTTTTCATACATCAACGGCTGAGTGACCGACGGTTCATCGGCTTCATTATGCCCGTGGCGGCGGTAAGAAATCAGATCAATAAAAATATCGCGTTTAAATTTAACCCGGAACTCCACCGCCATACGCGCGGCATAAGCCACCGCCTCCGGATCATCACCGTTGACATGAATCACCGGCGCTTCAATCATTTTGGCGATATCGGTGCAGTATTCCGTCGAACGGGTATCATGCGGGTTGGAGGTGGTAAAGCCGATTTGATTATTGATTACCACCCGAATCGTACCGCCGACGGAATAACCGCGGGTCGCCGACATATTCAGCGTTTCCTGTACGACGCCCTGTCCGGCCACGGCGGAATCGCCATGCACCGTAATCGGCAACACTTTGGCGCGTTCCGTATCCTGAATCCGGTTCTGGCGCGCCCGCACGGAACCTAACACCACCGGATTGACGATCTCCAGATGCGACGGGTTAAACGCCAGCGCCAAATGAACAATACCGTTATCAGTCATAAAATCGGAGGAAAAACCCTGATGGTATTTCACATCGCCGGTGCCGTTGCCATGGTGTTTGCCGGCAAATTCGTCAAACAGTTCCGCCGGCTTTTTACCCAGCACGTTCACCAGCATATTCAAGCGTCCGCGGTGCGCCATGCCCATCACGATTTCATTGATCCCGTTGCGTCCGCCGTGGCGGATAATTTCTTTCATCAACAGAATAAACGCATCGCTGCCCTCTAACGAAAACCGTTTTGCGCCGGGGAATTTGGCGCCGAGATAACGTTCCAGCCCGTCGGCGGCGGTCAGTTCTTGCAGAAATTTAAGCTGTTCTTCTTTGTTAAACAACGGTTTATTCAACCGGTTTTCAAGTTTGCTCTGCAGCCAAGTGCGCGCCTCAAGATCATTGACGTGCATAAATTCCAGCCCGATGGTGCTGCAATACGTTTCTTTCAAAGCATGCGCCAAATCACGCAGGCTGATTTTATCTTTATCGTAAACATAACCGCCGATATCAAATTCTTCGTCCAGATCCGCATCACTGAAACCGTAAAATTTATAGTCCAGCGTCGGGGCGTCCATACGCTGCCACAGTTTGAGCGGGTCAAGATCCGCATGTAAATGGCCGCGGTTGCGGTGCCCGTTTATCCATTGCAGCACTTTGACCAGTCTGGCGCTGACGTTCGGGTCAATGACGGTGGCGCCGTTGTGCGATTTATCGCGCGCCAGCCGTTTAAAATAGTCACGAACCGGGGAATGGGGTTGTTCAAGTGCGGTTGATTTTGGAAGAGAATTAAAGATGTGTTGCCAGCTTTCATCGACGGAATCCGGATCCCGGAGGTAATCCTCATAAAGTTGTTCCACATAAGACTGATTTGCGCCGCCAAGCGCGCTGGAGGCTAACCATTCGCTGATTGGATTGTTTTGTTTCATTGCGACCACCTGATTCGATTTGATAGCGATATAGGGTGTAAAACCGTATTCAACCTATTATACATAGGATTCGGTAATAAACATCCTCTGTTTTAAGTTGAATAGTCACCCGAACAATTAAAAAACAAATTTCCCCGATAATCAACAAATTTACTTAACAAATTCTTAACATTTTTTCTATTTTTTGATCTCCCTCTCATTTTTAAAAATAACATTTATTTAACAAATATTTTTTTGCAAAATTATAAAGACAGTCGGTAAATAACAGGTTATATTGAACCAACTATAAAAAAGACACGCCTATACAAACACAACGTCAATCTTACTATTAAATTAAGAAGGAATATCCTATGACTGAATTAACCGCAAAACTTTCTCTCAGCGACGGTCGTGAACTGAATCTGCCTGTGCGTCAGGGTACGCTCGGTTACGACACCATTGATGTTCAACAATTGGTCAAAAATAAGTTATTTACCTTTGACCCGGGCTTTATGTCCACCGCCTCCTGCGCCTCGGAAATTACCTATATCGACGGCGACGAAGGTATTTTGCTGCACCGCGGCTATCCTATCGCCGATCTTGCGCAAAATGCGGATTATCTGGAAGTGGCTCACCTGCTGTTATTCGGCGAACGCCCGAATGCCGAAGAATATAAAAACTTCGTTCAGCTGGTACGCAAACACACGCTGGTTCACGAACAGATTTCCCGTTTCTTCCACGGTTTCCGCCGCGACTCGCACCCGATGGCGATCATGTGCGGGGTGAGCGGCGCGCTGGCGGCGTTCTATCATGATTCACTGGATATTAACGATATTGAACACCGTGAATTAACCGCCATTCGTTTATTGGCAAAAATGCCGACGCTGGCGGCAATGTGTTACAAATATTCCATCGGTCAGCCGTTTATGTTCCCGGTCAATAAACTGTCTTATTCCGGTAACTTCCTGCATATGATGTTCGCCACCCCTTGCGAACCTTACGAAGTCAATCCGGTGCTGGAACGGGCGATGGACAGAATTTTTATTCTGCACGCCGATCACGAACAAAACGCCTCCACCTCAACCGTGCGTACCGCCGCCTCGTCAGGCGCCAATCCGTTTGCCTGTATCGCGGCGGGTATTGCGTCCTTATGGGGGCCGGCACACGGCGGGGCAAATGAAGCCTGCATCAATATGCTGGAAGAAATCGGCAGCGTCGATCGTATTCCGGAATATATCGCCCGGGCAAAAGACAGAAATGATCCGTTCCGCTTAATGGGCTTTGGCCACCGCGTATATAAAAACTACGATCCGCGCGCTAAAGTGATGCGTAAAACCTGTCATGAAGTGCTGCAAGAACTCGGTATTAGCACACCATTATTTGAAGTGGCCATGGAACTGGAACGTATCGCGCTAAGTGATCCGTATTTTATCGAACACAAACTCTACCCGAATGTGGATTTCTATTCCGGCATCATCTTAAAAGCCATCGGTATTCCTACCTCAATGTTCACCGTGATGTTCGCACTGGCAAGAACCGTCGGCTGGATCGCTCACTGGAAAGAAATGTTCAAACCGGGCAATATGAAAATCGTTCGCCCGCGCCAGCTTTATGTCGGCCATACCCAGCGTCCGTTCGAACCGATGGATAAAAGTTAATTAAAACACCACAAAAAAATACCGCACTTATGTCTCAAAGTGCGGTATTTTTTATCATCGATAAATTAATAAGTTAAATGCGGTGCGATTTGTTCAGCCGTTTTACGACCGATTCCCGGCACCTTGGATAAATCCGCGGCGGATTTGATTTTACCCGCTTTATTACGGTATTCGATAATCGCTTTCGCCTTTTCTTCACCGATGCCGGATAATTTCTGCAAAGTGGCGGAATCGGCTTTATTAATATTGATTTTACGTTTTACCGTCACCGTTTCTTTTTTCACTGCCGAACCGTGCTCAGTGACCACTTTTTTGACGTGGGTGGTTTTATCCACCGCATTGGAGCGCACTTTTTCCACTGACTCGGTTTTCATCGTACCGGTTTTTTCTTTCACGGCCGCCGCTTTATCCTGCATATTCCGCTTCGCCGACTGCATTTCGCCGAGGCTTTCCTGCTTCATCGTCTGAGCGGTTTTTTTCGCACTATCCTGTGCACTCTGCATCGGATTTTCCGTCGCAAAAGATACCGCAGAAACCGCCAACGCGACACTTAATGCCAATACTGATTTTAATAATTTCATATAAGCTCCTTAGTTATTAAACAGTAACAAAACTGTAACGTTAGACTCACAAAATCCTCATTAGTTCAATCCGTTAATTATTTCCACCGCACTTTATGTACCGAAACGGCTTGATTTTATAAATAAAAAATAAAATATTTGTTAGATTTTTAAATCAATTATAAAAAAATAAACGCCTCTAATATTTCCGTAAAAATTCATTGCAAGCCGCGTCAATCTACTGTATATCTTTACTTCGTCTGTAACAAAATGCCGACGCAACATCGCTTAATTATGCTTAATTCACAATAGGAGCAACAATATGAAAAAATTACTAAAACTCTCTCTTATTGCCGGAATGGCCGCCACTGCGTTTTCCGTTCAGGCGGAAGACAAATTCGTGACCATCGGCACCGGCGGTCAAACCGGTGTGTACTATGTCGTGGGGCAGTCTATCTGTCAGCTGGTCAACCGCGATACCGCCAAAACTCAAATCAAATGCAATGCGCCGTCCACCGGCGCATCCGTGGCGAACCTGAATGCTATCGCCGCTCATCAAATGGAAATGGGTATTGCGCAATCCGACTGGCAATATCACGCCTATAACGGTAGCAGCTCCTTTGCAGGGAAAAAGAATGACAAACTACGCGCCGTATTTTCCCTTCACCCGGAACCTTTTACACTCATGGCGCGTGATGATTCAGGCATTAACAGCTTTGATGATCTGAAAGGCAAACGCGTCAATGTCGGTGATCCGGGTTCCGGCACCCGTGCAACGATGAATGTCATTCTGGCGGCAAAGGGCTGGACCGATAAAGAGTTCAAAGTGGCTTCGGAACTAAAACCGGCGGAAATGGCCTCGGTTATGTGTGACAACAATTTAGATGCCATCACCTATAATGTCGGTCATCCGAACGGTGCGTTAAAAGAGGCGGCGGCATCCTGTAATGCTCATTTGGTACCGGTTTCCGGCGAAGCCATCGACAAACTAGTCGCCGATAATCCTTATTATGCCAAGGCGACGATTCCGGGCGGTTTATATAAAGGCACCGACAATCCGATAGACACATTCGGGGTATACGCCACGTTAGTGACATCTGCCGATGTGGATGACGATCGCGTTTATGCCGTCGTTAAAGCGGTATTCGATAATTTTGACCGTTTCAAACGCCTGCATCCGGCATTTGCCAATCTGAAAGAGCAGGATATGATCAAAAACGCCTTATCGGCTCCGCTGCATGACGGTGCGGTACGTTATTATAAAGAACGCGGCTGGATACAATAACGCTGATCGCCGCCTCAGGCAGGCTTTGCCTGCCTGTTTCCTTTAATAAAACATCATTTTGACATCAATATCATTATTTCCGGAGAGCTTATGTCCGTAAAGTCCAAAACCGTCGATTATGATGATTTGCAGGATATCGTCGCGTCCAATGATTCCGGCGGGCGTAATCCTGCCGGATTCACAAAAAAACTGATCATCGTGACTGCAATTTTATGGTCGCTTTTTCAACTTTATTACACCTCCCCTTTGCCTTATTGGTTACAGGAAGTTATCCGCAGCTGGGGATGGAATCTGAATGTAGTGATTGACGATACCAAAGCACGTTCCGTTCATCTGGCTTTTGCACTGTTTCTGGCTTATCTCGCCTTTCCCGCATTTGCCACATCGCCGAAAAACCGCGTACCCTATCAGGACTGGCTGTTCGCCGTACTGGGAGCGTTTTTAGGTGCATACTATATTTTCTTTTATGAAGGGCTGGTGACCCGTTTCGGCGCACCCAATATGCAGGATATTATTGCCGGCTGTCTGGGGGTCATCTTATTGCTGGAGGCCTGTCGCCGCAGTCTGGGCTTACCGTTGGTCATCATCGCCGTTGTATTTCTACTCTATAATTACTTCGGCCAGTATCTGCCGGGTGATTGGATCATCAGTCACCGTTCGGGATCGCTGTCACAAATCGTTAACCAGCAATGGGTCACCACAGAAGGTGTGTTCGGCGTTGCACTCGGTGTATCGACCAAATATGTGTTCTTGTTTGTGTTATTCGGCGCCTTATTGGATAAAGCCGGTGCCGGCAACTATTTTATCAAAACCGCATTCGCCTATCTGGGGCATTTACGTGGCGGCCCGGCCAAAGCGGCGGTGGTTTCTTCCGGCTTAACCGGTCTGATTTCCGGCTCCTCCATTGCAAATGTTGTCACCACCGGAACATTCACTATTCCCATGATGAAACGGGTCGGATTTTCCGCCGAGAAAGCCGGCGCGGTGGAAGTGGCCTCATCGGTCAACGGGCAGATTATGCCGCCGGTAATGGGAGCGGCTGCGTTCTTAATGATCGAATATGTCAACATGCCGTACAGTCAGCTCATTGTTCATGCCGCATTGCCGGCATTAATTTCCTATATCGCACTCGTGTATATCGTACATCTGGAAGCACTGAAAATGAATCTGCAAGGGCTGCCGCGCACGGATCCGCCGAGTTCACTGCCGGTAGTCTTGTTAAAAATCGTCACCGCAATATTAGTGGTGATCGGTCTGGTTATCGGTGTGAATTTCTCCCTCGGCTGGATCAAAGGGCTGACACCGGATTATGCGTTTTTCATCGTCTGCGCGATTCTTGCAGTGGTTTACCTTGTTCTGATTCGACGTGTGGCAAAATTTCCTGATCTTGACATCGACGATCCGAATGCGCCAGTAATGCGTCTGCCTTCCGCCAAACCGACGGTTAACGCCGGGCTGCATTTTTTAATTCCGGTCGTGATCCTGATTTGGTGTTTAATGGTAGAAATGCTGTCACCGGGGCTTTCCGCATTCTGGGGTATTGTTGCGCTGGCGGTGATTTTAGTTACGCAACGGCCGTTACTGAATTATTTCCGCCGCCAGCCCGTTAACGCACAGCAATTTCTTAGCGGTCTGCAAGCGTTTATTCAGGGATTGGAAACCGGCGCACGCAATATGATCGGTATCGGTATCGCTACCGCAACCGCGGGCATTATTGTCGGCGTCGTGTCATTAACCGGTTTCGGCGTACAGCTTTCCGGTATCATTGAAATGCTGTCCATGGGCAATATCGTACTGATGCTGATTCTGGTGGCGATCTTCAGTTTAATCCTCGGAATGGGGCTGCCGACCACGGCAAACTATATCGTCGTCTCCTCCCTGATGGCGCTGGTGATTGTCGAGGTGGGCAAACAAAACGGTTTAATTGTGCCTCTTATCGCCGTCCATTTGTTCGTGTTTTATTTCGGCATTATGGCGGATGTCACCCCGCCGGTCGGGCTGGCGTCTTTTGCTGCGGCGGCGGTCTCCGGCGGAAATCCGATCAAAACCGGTATGGTGGCGTTTTTCTATAGTCTGCGTACCGCAATTCTGCCTTTCCTGTTTATTTTCAACACGGATTTACTGCTGATCGATGTCGGCTGGGTTAAAGGCACGCTGGTCGCCGTAGTTTCCACCATCGCCATACTGGCATTCACCGCCGCCACAATGAACCATTTCTTTGTGAAAAACAAATGGTGGGAAACGCTGGGGCTGATTATTGCCGCCTTTATGATCTTCCGTCCGGGATTCTTTATGGAATATATTTCGCCGACCTCACATCATGTAGCGCCGGTGAATTTCGTGCAGGAGCTGGAAAACACGCCGGCAGGAAAAACCGTCACGCTGAAAGTCGCCGGCGTCAATCCTTACGGCAAGGCGGTCGAGTTCTACTCCGAGCTTGAAGTGCCGGAAGGTGCAACAGGCGAAGCGCGCCTTAACGCATTGGGGCTAACCTTACTGAACACACAGGAACAGATTGAAATCAACGGCAATACCAGCGATAAAATCATTATTGATATGGTGGAAATGGACTCGCCGGCGGCAAAAGCCGGTCTCAACTGGGATCAAACCCTGCTTGACGTTTCATTGCCGCTGGTTTCTGTGCCGAAAGAATGGATGTTTATTCCCGGTTTAGTCATCATCGCCGCTCTCGGCTGGAATCAACGCCGCAGAGCGAAAAACGCGTAAAAAACAGACCGCACTTTTACTTAGAAAAGTGCGGTTAATTTATCCCAAGGATATGCTATGTATAACAATCTTTTGATAGCCATTGATCTGAGCAACCTGACCAGCGCCAAATATGTCGTTGATACGGCGCTTAAGCTCACCGGTGATAATCCTGATACGATTTACCGCGTGGTCACGATTATTGAACCTATTGATGACAGTTTTATCTCTGCGTTTTTACCGAAAAATTTCGATAAATCCGTCATTGAGGAAGCAAATAAAACATTACATGAATTTACACAGGCAAATTTCCCGCAAACGGCTAAAGTGCAGCACATTGTCGCACACGGCACGATTTATGAGGAAATCAACCGAATTGCCGAAGAAAAATCGGTAGATTTAATTATCATGCTGGCCAGCAGCAAACCGAATTCCAAAGGTCTGAGCAGCAACACGGTTAAGGTGGCGCGCAACGGCGACAAACCGATTCTGATCTTAAAATAGCCATAAGCAAAATGCGGTCAAAATTCTGTCCGTTTTTTGACCGCACTTTTCAACTTTTCAATTAACGTATTCCGTGTCGGTTCGCCTTAACCTGCCGTCAGAAACGGGTTATGTTGTTTTTCCTGTCCGATTGTGGTGTAGGCGCCGTGTCCGGCGATAATGATCATGTCATCCCCCAAAGGAAATAATTTCTGCCGAATCGAATTTAACAGCGCCTGATGATCGCCGCCGGGAAAATCCGTTCTGCCGATGCTGTTTTGAAATAACACATCGCCGGTAAACGCCACCTGCTTACTGTGTTCAATAAAACCGATATGTCCCGGCGTATGCCCCGGCAGCTGTAAAACCTCCAGCTGTAATTGGCCGATGCGGATGATCTCGCCGTTTTCATTCAGCCAGCGATCGGGCTGAAAGCTGTCGGCTTCAAATAACATACCGAATTTTTGCGACTGCTGCGGCAGATTGGCAAACCAGTAATCATCCGCCTGATTCGGCCCCCAGATCTCGACCTGAAAATGTGCCTTTAATTTCGGCGCCGCCCCGACGTGATCCAGATGACCGTGAGTCAGTAAAATCCGTTTTAACTGTAATCCGAGCGCTTCGATACGGCGGATGAGTTTGTCCGCTTCGCCGCCCGGATCGATAATCGCAGCGTTCTTTTCCTCATCCCAGATTAACGAGCAATTTTGCTGAAATCCGGTAACCGGCATAATTTCAATTTCCATGTTATGTCCTTTTATTCCCAATAAACAAAACCGCAGTAAACTGCGGTTCCGGTAAAAATAGCGCCTGTGCGAATAATCAGCTGCCACTCCAGCTGCGCACCGGGCCGGTATCCACATGCACAAAATTACTGCGCGGATAATAGCCCACGCCACCGTTTTTCAGCCCTTCCGCCGCTTTTTTAACTTTCGCCAGCGAGACACCGTCGATGCGGAAATCGATCGCCTGACCGCGCATGTGATAACTATTGCTGGCAACCCCGCGGCTCTGGCGACGCATGGCCGCGTTACTGGCCGGCGAACGGTATCCGCAGATAATCTGAATTTCCGTGTGACGCAGTCCCAGACTGTTTTGAATACGATAAAATTTAGAAAACAGGTTAGGATCCATGCGGTGAATCTGATTATTGCGTTTATCACGCAGCAAGTAATCCAATTTTTTCAAATGCGCGGAAGAAAAGCCTTTGCCAATACCGAACTCAGCGCTGAATTTATCGCCGGTATTGATATTTCTGAAACTGAGAATGCGCGGTTTAGGTGTGGACACCGTGGCTAACACGGAATGAGGTAAGAGAGACGCCCCTAAAATAATGCCGCCGAGCGATAACCATTTACGGCGATGCTGATCAATTTCATTCATTATGTTGACTCTAAATTTACAATAATTTACTTACGGCAGTTATAATTACCATAAGTTGGTAAAAAGGTCAAAAAAATATCATTCTTAATAGCAAAAAAGCGGGAAGATTCACCGCTTTTCTGTTCTATACAGCTAAAAAGACAATGTGCCGCTCTCCTCTGCGCGTTGATATATCATGCCGTAAATGAATCCGCACCGGTTTAACGACGCCCGAACCGGCAGTTAGTGTAAATATTTTTTTACCGTATGCCAGTTGATGTAACTTAAATTCGGGATCACATCATAGTCATAAATATCCGGCAGGGTGTAAATCTGCCCTTTATCCACCCAGCGGGTAACATAATATAAATAAACGGGATTGTCGGACTGAATATTCGCCCAAGTCGTCCGACGGCTGTCCAGCACCTTACGTTTTTTATCGGCGGACCAGCCGGCTTCGTTTAACAGAATCGTCGCCAGCTGATCGGATTGTTCCACCCGGATACAGCCGGAACTCAGCGCGCGGTCTTTCTGCTTAAATAAATTATGATTCGGCGTGTCATGCAGATAAATGGCATCCGAGCTTGGCATGTTGAATTTATAATTGCCCAGCGCGCTGTCGCCCGGCGCCTGACGCAGGCGATAAGGGAATTTACTGCCGATGGTTTCCCAGTTAATCGAATACGGATCAACCGCATTGCCTCTGGCATCCAGAATCGTGTAACCATTACGCGCCACATAACTCGGATCCCGTTTGATTTTCGGTACCAGATCCTCATTGATTAAACGGGTGGTCGGATTCCACGGCGGATTGACCACCACATTATTTAATTTACTGTACATCACCGGGGTTTTACGCGCCTTTTTCCCCACAATCACCCGCGAATCCAAAATTAAACGCCCGTCGCGGTAATAATTCAGTTTATAACTGGGAATATTCACAAAAATGCCGTTGTCAAAGCTCGGAATCACGCGCAGCCGCTGCGCGTTAATGGCCAATTTATATACGTCGGCAATATTGTTTCCTTCGCTGCCCACCAACATGGCGAGCTTATTGACCGTTTGTTTGTACAGACTGTTGCTGCTCGACAGTCGCGCCACAAATGCCGCATTTTCATTATGTTTCACCGCACCGAGCCAGTCTTGAACGGTGTTTTCATCGGGCAGCGCCGACTTATAACCATTGGCCGAATATAACCACTTCTGTGCCGAATTCATGGCGTTTTTCGAATAATACAGATAATCCAGAAAGGTATCGGTCAGTACAATGTCATAAATCAGACCGCCGGTTTGTGCGGCGGCGTCGATATGTTCTAAATTCTGCGCCGCACGGCGGGAAATACCGCTGGCGACAAACGCGGCGTATTCATGCAGAAACAGCTTGCGTGCCGCCTCGTCTTCCCACAGCAGCACATAATCGTTTTGCGCATAAATTTTGGCGATTTCGGATTTAAACTGTAATTGCCGGGTATCGATCACATCGGCCAGACGCGATTCCGCCTGTTCCTGCTGTTCGGCATAAAGGCGCGCTTCTTCCGCTTGTTTTTCTATCGCCAGTTGTTGTTCAATCGCCTTTTGTTCCACGGCCAACTGTTCGTCCGTCAGGGTAATGAGTTCTTTCGCCTCGGTAAGCCCCGCCTGCACAATCGGTGCGGGATCAATCACGCCGTTTTTCGCATCGGCGACCGCACTGCCGATATAAGCGCAAGACATCAATAAAGCCGCCGCATTTGCAAACTTGTATGAAGTCGGTTTTAACATTCCGTCGTTCCTTAAAATTAACAAAAAAACTACCGCACTTTGAGGTTGTGAAGAAAACAAAGTGCGGTCAAAAAATAATTAGTTTTTCACATTCGGCTGCAAGTCTCGGGTTTTCTCGCTGTCAATCCTCACCCAGTCCGCCGCCATTTTCTCCGCTTCTTTCAGATAAAAATCCGGCCCCTCATAATCTTTCGGCAGGCTGTCGAGATCTTTCAGCGCTTTCTTGCCCTCCCGTTTAAAGCGGGCATTGAGATCTTTCAGCCGTTTCGCATCGTCTTTATCATTTTCCGCCTTGCGTTTGGCAAAGTTAAGGGATAAAAACTTGCGCTCGCGGCGTTCATCACGAATGTTTAAATCTTCATTCAGGGTAATAAATTCCGGATCTTTGGCAATACGCGCAACATGTTTTTCCTGCAACGCGGCAACCGCATCGCGCGCATGACCGCTTTCGGAATAAGATGCCGGCGGCACTTTATCCCAAGGCAGGGCATTATCTTCTTTTTCCTCGCCGTTTTCCTTCGCATCAATCACTTCCGGGAAGGTGATATCCGGCGCCACACCTTTTAACTGCGTGCTGCCGCCGTTAATGCGATAAAATTTCTGCACCGTATATTGAATCAGTCCCAGCGGGGTCTGATCCAAATCGTACACAAAATTCAACGAACGGCTTTGCTGTACGGTGCCTTTACCGAACGTATTCTGTCCGATAATAATACCGCGGTTATAATCCTGAATCGCCGCCGCAAAAATTTCCGATGCCGAGGCGCTGAAACGGTTGATCATCACCAGTAACGGGCCGGCGTAAACCTGTGCGGTATCCGGATCTTCATGAATGCGGATACGTTGGTAAGCATCGCGTACCTGAACCACCGGGCCGTCGCTGATAAACAGCCCGCTGAGCCCTACCGCTTCGGTTAAGGCGCCGCCGCCGTTCTCACGCAGGTCGATGATCAGCGCGCGGGCTTTTTTCTCTTTAATTTCCGCCAGCAATTTTCTGACGTCTTCCGTTAAGCCCAGATAAAAACTCGGGATTTTAATCACGGCGATCTTTTCACCATCAACCTTCTCAACCGTCAGTTTAGCGGCCTGATCCTCCAGTCGGACTTTATCGCGCACCAGCGTAATAATGCGGGATTTTCCGCCTTTCGCCGGTTCGATTTCGAGCCGGACTTTACTGCCTTTTTTCCCTTTAATCTTGTCAACGATATCTTCCAGACGCCAACCGACGACATCTTCAATTTCGCCGCTTGCCTGCCCGATACCGATAATCTTATCGCCCGCTTTAATCTTTTTGCTGCGTTCCGCCGGGGCGCCGGGCACTAAGGATTTAATCACGGTTTCATCATCTTCTGACTGCAAAGTCGCGCCGATGCCTTCCAAAGACAGATTCATGCTTTCGTTAAAACTTTTCGCGGTTCTCGGCGCCAAATAGCTGGTGTGCGGGTCAATTTCGCGGGCGAAGGCATTCAGATAAATCTGTACGATATCGTCCGCTTTGGTTTGGGTTAAGCGGCGGATCGCCAGATTATAACGGTTGGTCAGTTTGCTTTTGATTTCCGGCCATTTTTTATCTTTCAGTTTTAAACCGATAATATCGTTTTTAACCCGCTGTTCCCAAAGTTTATTCGCCTCTTGCTCGGTAGCCGGCCAAGCGGCTTTTTCTCGATCGATTTCGATTTGGTCATCATCGTTCAGGCTCGGCTCTTTATCCAACAGCGACAACGCATATTTATAGCGTTCATAGCGGCGTTTGCTCATTAAATCGTACATCTCGAAAGCGATGTTCAGTTTGCCTTCGTTCAGTTCATCATCAATTTTATCCGCGTAGTTGGCGCGCATTTCATCCACATCGGATTGCAGAAAAGTATTACGGTTAAAATCCAGACTTTTCAGATAACGATCAAACACTTTGGTGGAAAATTCGTCATCCAGCTGGAATTTACGATAATGTGATTGGGTCAGACGTGTCGTGGCACGTTTGGTCGCCAGCATATTTTCTTCCGTCGGCTGAGGAATAATAATGTCCGTCGGTTTTAATTTAGGCGCAACCGCAACGGCCGGATTAACATTAATAAATAAAGTACCTAGCACCAGTGCGGCTAAATAACCTTTTGTTTTATTAAATCTCATGTAAACTTTCCTGGTTTTAGAAAAACGCCATACCATCGCAGGCACAGACATCGTCCCGCGTTGTGCGGGACGACACAATATTTTTAGGCAAACAACCGATCCGGCGTTACCGAGACGGTCAAACCGTTTTCCAGTGCGACCCGAACGCTGTCTTTATTGATCTCCAGCACAGTAGCCCGTTTGACGCTGTCACCGGCTTTCACTTTTACCCGGCTGCCTTTTTCCAGATTGCTCGGATCAATGGCGCATAAATCCGGTTTTGGCTTACGCGGCGCTTTTTTGCCGAGCGTTTTTTTCGGTTCGCTCTGTCCGTCAGCCTGACGGCGTGGCGACGGTTTTTTAGCGGCTTTCGGATTCGCGGCTTTTTCCGCCGCGCGCTGCTGCGCAATCCGGGCTTTCGCCTCGGCTAACTGCGCCGCTGCATGTTCTGCGTGTTCCGGCTCAAGAATACCGCTCGCTTCGCCGTTTAAGCCCACCCGCACGGCGCCGACTTTACAACCGTATAAATAACGCCAGTTTGAGGTATATTGACGCAACGCGTGGCGCAATTGGGTTTTGCTGACTTTCTCGTCATCCGCCAGTGCTTCTGCCAAATCCTGAAATATACCGATTTTCAACGGTTTCGCTTCGCCTTCCAGAGAAAAGCAAAGTGGGAATTTTTCCGCTAAATAGGCAATAATTTCTTTATTATTGGTTAATTTTTGGACTTCTGTCATTGTGATATTCCTGCGTACAGCCATTTTTAAATAGAAAAACGAGCGATATTTTAGCGTAAATTACGCGACAATGACAATTCTTTGATCCGAGAGAATCAGCATTTCATGCGAAATTAAGCGGCTTTATTTGAAAAAAAGTCAACTCGGTATAAAATGCGATCCCTTACGAAGGCAATTAACAGACAACATTCATGGCAAAAGCACCGGTTCACTTACAATATGCCAAATATCATATCGCATCCTGCGCAAACTGTGATGCGACGGTAGCCGTATCCGCATTGGCGCCGAATCAGCATGCCGAATGCCCGCGCTGTCATAATACGCTCAGTTCCGGCAGCCGCTGGGGATTACACCGCTGCGCCATGATTGCGCTGTCTATTTTAATTTTGATGCCTTTCGCACTGAACTATCCGCTGCTGAGTATTGATTTGCTCGGCACCCGAATCGACGCCTCGGTCTGGCAGGGCGTATGGAAAATGGCAACCCAGGGCTATCCTTATACGGCGTTTATGATTTTTTTCTGTGCGGTGTTTATGCCCATTGCGTTTGCCTTGCTGGTGATATTATTGCGTCTGGCGCAGCTCATCGGGCTGAAACCACGCAAAGTGCTGCTGGCATTGGGTTATATCAAGCCCTGGGTAATGTTCGACGTGTATCTGGTCGCTCTCGGCGTCACCATGTTTAAGGTTCGCGAATATGCTACATTGCAAGTGGATATTTATTTGATCGCGTTTGTGTTTACCGCACTGCTGACTACGCTGCTGTTTATTAAACTGAACCTCAATGCGCTATGGAACGACTTTTATCCGCAGCAACGCCTGCTGACCCGTCTGCCGCCGCAGGCGCCCTGCCTGTGTACGGAATGCCAATATACATTCCGTACACCGCTTTTCGACAAAAAACACCGACCGCACTGTCCGCGTTGTGACAGCCGGCTGGATACACCGCCGGAAATTAAACTGCAGCGTACTTGGGCGACATTGATTGCGGGCATTATTATGATGTTCCCCGCCAATCTGCTGCCGATTTCGGTGATTTATCTCAACGGCGCGGCCTCTGCCAGCACGCTGATGTCGGGCGTTATTTCATTTGTCGAATCAGGCAGCTACTTTGTCGCTTTCGTGGTATTTACCGCCAGTATTTTCATTCCGGTCAGCAAAATATTTATTTTGCTGTATTTGCTGATTTGTGTACACTTTAATCTCAAACAGCCTATCCGGCGCCAGATGCGGTTACTGCATATCGTACATTTCGTCGGACGCTGGTCGATGCTGGATTTATTTGTGCTGGCGCTGATGATGTCATTGGTCACCCGCGGGCAGATTATTGATTTTTCCGTAGGCCCCGCCGCCTTTTATTTCGGTGCGGCGGTATTTTTAACCATGATTTCAGCGTCACAATTCGACAGCCGTTTACTTTGGAAAATTTATGACAGACAACAATCAAACCCACGCCGGCCGGGACAATGAAACCAAAATGACCGCCACAATCCGCCAGAACAGACATATCTCGCCGTTCTGGCTGCTGCCTTTCGTCGCATTTTGTATCGGGGCAATTTTATTTTTTCAGATCGTTCAGGAACAGGGCAACAGCATAAAAATCACCTTTGATAACGGCGACGGCTTAGTGGCGGATAAAACGCAGATTCGCTATCAGGGATTACAGATCGGGATTGTCAAAAAAGTCAACTTCACCGAAGATCTGAAAAAAGTCGAAGTGGTCGCCAATATTTACCCGGAAGCGAAAACCGTATTACGCAAAAACACCAAATTCTGGCTGGTGCGCCCAAGCGCATCGCTGGCGGGCATTTCCGGCATTGATGCGCTGGTTTCCGGTAACTACATCACGCTACAGCCGGGAGACGGCGAGGAAGAAGACGAATTCGTGGCAGAAAGCGAAGGCCCGATCGCACAGGTTAACGACGGCGACCTGCTGATTCATCTGCTGGCCGATGATCTGGGTTCTATTTCGATCGGCGCATCGGTTTATTTTAAAAAGATCCCGGCGGGTAAAATTTATGATTACCGCTTCACCAAAGATCAGAAAAAAATCGAAATTGATGTCGTGATCGATAAGGCCTATACCCAGTTCGTTAAAAAAGACAGCCATTTCTGGAATGTCAGCGGCATTAACGCCACCGTCGGGCTTTACGGCATGCATGTCAATGTGGACAGCCTGAATGCGGTGGTTCAGGGTGCCGTCGCTTTCGACTCGCCGGCCAACAGCGCACCGGCGCAAAGCAACGAACGCTATACCCTGTATTCCAACTTACAGGCGGCGAAACGCGGCGTGGAGATTACGGTTTCGCTGCCGAATACGCCGGATTTACAGGCCGGGCAGACCAGTGTGTATGCGCAGGATGTACAAATCGGCGTGCTGTCGGAATTAAGTGCGGTGGAAAATGACGATAAAATTCTGACCGGTAAACTGCTGATCGACCCGCACAATGCCGATTTATTTAAAGCCGGCACCAATATCGTGCTGCGTAACCAAAAGCCGAATCTGGGCGATATTACCAACTTTAAGAAAATTCTGCGCGGTCAGTATCTTGATGTGATTCCGGGCGGCGGAGAAGAAAAAACCGAGTTCACCGTTATCAAAGAAAGCGAATTGCTGCTCAAACAGCCGGATACGCTGATTGTCCACCTCACCGCCGCGGAAACCTACGGCATCAGTGAAGGTCAAGGCATCTATTATAATAATATGACCGTCGGTCAAATCATCAGTCAGGATGTCCGGCCCGACGGCGTTACCTTCAAAGTGGCGATTGCCGGCGATTTCCGTTCACTGATTCATCAGGATACCCTGTTTATCGCCGCCTCCAATTTTGAAGTCAGTTTCGGTGCCGACGGTTTGCGTATGGAAGCAGCTTCGCCGGAAAAATGGCTGCAGGGCGGCATCCGCCTTATCAGCGGCAATAAACGGGGCAACGCGCGGGAAAGTTACCCGCTGTACCGGGATTTAGCCAACGCGGAAGCCGGCATTACCGACAATCAGCCGGCACCCAGCATTACCCTGACCACTAAAACCCTGCCGAGTATCAGCAAAGGCTCGCTGGTGCTGTATCGTCAGTTTGAAGTGGGCAAAATTCTGGATATCCGCCCGACCAGCAGTCATTTCGATATTGATGTGCTTATTTATCCGAAATACCAACATCTGCTGACGGCAAAAAGCCTGTTCTGGGTGGAAAGTGCGGCGCAAATCGACATCACGCCGAAGGGCATCAGCATTCAGGCTTCCCCGGTGGGACGCTCGCTGAAAGGCGCCATCAGCTTCGACAACAGCGGTTCGGGCGGCAATAAAACCCTGTATCCGAACGAACTGCGCGCCAAATCCGCAGGTCAGGTAATTACGTTAACCGCGGAAGATGCCACCAATCTGAGCAAAGGCATGAGTCTGCGCTACATGGGATTAAACGTGGGCGAAATCGACCAGATTCGTTTGTCAAAAGAACATAAAATTATCGCCACCGCTCTGATTAACCCGAATTACATGGCGCTTATCGCTAAAGAAGGCAGCAAATTCCGCCTGATTTCACCGCAAATTTCCGCCGGCGGCATTGAAAACCTGGACAGTCTGCTGCAACCGTATATTGATGTGGAAACCAACGGCGGCAACCGAAAAACGGAATTCCGTCTGGCGCAGTCCGCGCCGGCTAACAATAAATACGGCAACGGTTTCCCGCTGGTGCTGGAAACCGCCGATGCCACCAATATTACGACCGGCTCGCCGGTGATGTACCGCGGCGTGCAGGTCGGCACAATCCGCTCGCTAGAACTGAACAGACTGGGCGATCGGGTGTTTGTGCATATTTTAATCGCCGACCAACATAAACAGCTGGTTCGCCAGAATTCGGAATTCTGGATTGCCGCCGGTTACGGCATGGAACTGGGCTTAAACGGCCTTTCCATCAATACCGGTTCAATGCAGCAATTACTGAAAGGCGGCATTGCATTCTCCACGCCGTCAGGCACGGTGATACAGCCGCAGGCCAAACCGAATCAGCATTTCTTATTGCAGATAAAACGGCCGAAAGAGGCGCCGAACTGGAATTCCGGCGTATTGGAAAATTAATCTTACGGGCGGATAATCCGCCCCTCTTCGATTATCGGCGGCATCGCAGAAATCAACAAATTGCCCTGTCAGCATGCCGCGCGGAAGCGGAAAAAGCCAGATTCAATCCGCCGGCTCAAGCAGCTGAATATCAAAGGCGCACCGCCATGCCGTTTCCGCTAAACGATACGGCGTTTTCAGCGCCGGGCCGCAGGAGTTGGAGCCGATACCGCTCATTTTATAATCCACACACAACAGCGTACAGCCGCTTTCCGTCAGCTCGTCATTATGCCCTTGAGATGCCAGTTCTTCCTGCGTATAAGGTGACAGATTAAAGCTGAACGGCTGCTCGGCACAAATATGAAGCGTCGTATTTTCCGACCGCACTTTAACCAACGAACAGCCATAATGACTGCCGTTTTCCTGCGGTTTTAAATAAGGCTGATGATTTTGCCGCGGAGTGGTTCGATAAAAGCCGAGTCCGGCGGCATGATGTTTGTCAATATAGCTTTCTGTGGGCCCGTAGCCGAAATATTCCGTTTGAGCAAACTCCGCCGGCAGATAAAAACGCAGCCCGAAGCGCGGCAGAAACGGTAAGTGCGGTGCTTTTTGCGCCTGAATTTCAATCCGCAAGCCGCCATCGGCATCCAGCCGATAAACCACCGTTAAGCTGACAATGCGCGCTTTCGCCACCGCAACCAACGCGCTTTTTACCCGCACAATCACCTGCCCCGCCTGCTGTCGGTACTCACATGCATAAGCGCGGCTATAAGCCTGATGATAACCCGCCTCAATCCAATGGGCTTTAATCAGACCATCGTTATCCAGCGGCGCACGCCAGATATTAAAATCCAGCGGCTGTTGCAATATCCTTTTGTGCCGATAAATCAGCTGAGTTAGAATGCCTTTTTTCTTATCAAAAACATACCGCACTTTTTCGCTTTGTATGCTCAGCGTGGCGGCGCTTTCCTCAATCTGAAAACGCCGGAAACGCCCTGCCTGCGGCGGTGCCAACATTCTCGGCAGCATTCTGCGCCCGAACAAGGCCAGTTGATCAAACCCCAGTTGATGATTTTTTTCCACCAGCGGGATGGCGTATTTCTGATAATAGATTAAATCCAGCAGCCATAAACTGCCGTTATCCTGCGGCAATTTCAGCGGCAAAAGTGCGGTCTGTTGCGGCGCAATTTGTAGGTTATCCAAATAGCCTTCTTCGGTAACAATGCCGTTTTCCGACAGGCGGTAATGCAGGGCGATAAAATCTTGGCTGTCGGTAAAATCCAGATAATTTTTCAGCTCGACACCCTGTTCGGTCAGTCTTGCCCGCAACGGGCGCTGGACGTTTTTCAGTTCAAGCAGACTGCTCTGAACCCGCCGATCCGCAGTAACCAGCCCGTCGGCGCAGAAATTGCCGTCGTGCATATTTTCGCCGAAATCGCCGCCATAGCCCATTCGTTCGGAAGCGGGCAAATAAGGCGAATGATTGCACCATTCCCACACAAAACCGCCGCAGGCGCCGGGATATTGCTGCATCGCCTGAAAATAATCCTCCGCATCGCCGCAGGAATTGCCCATGGCGTGCAGATATTCGCATAACAGATAGGGTTTGCGGTTACGCCGGTCCGCAAAATAAGCCGCCATCGCTTCGGTCGACGTGTACATTTCGCTGTGCAGATCTAAATTCGAACAATCGTTGCGATGTGCCGAATGCTGGAAAACGGCATTTTCATAATGCACCAAACGGCTCGGATCAAACGTTTTAATCCATTGCGCCGCCGCCTCGAAATTCTCGCCGTAGCCGCTTTCGTTGCCCAGCGACCAAATCACCACCGAGGGACGGTTTTTATCGCGCTGCACATTGGCGCAAGTGCGGTCTAAAATCGCTGCGTTAAATGCCGGGTCGCGCGCCATATAACAATAATTATCAATCATTTGCTGACGCACTTGGGCTTGATCCGCCGGCGGTTTAGCCGCGAGCAGAATGCTGCTTTCCGCATGTTTTACATATACCGCATTACTGCCGTGACTTTCGATATCCGCTTCGGCGATCAGATAAAAACCGTATTGATCACATAATTCCGCAAACCACGGCGCATTGGGATAATGGGCGGTACGGATTGCGTTGAAGTTATGCCGTTTCATCAGGCGCAAATCCTCCAGCGCCTGCGCACGGCTGATACAATAGCCGGTTTTCGGATCGCTGTCGTGACGATTGACGCCTTTAAATTTAATCGGCCGTGCGTTCAGCAACAGCACGCCGTCGCGCACCTCAATGCGGCGAAAACCGATACGCTGGCAAATCACTTCCGTTCCGCAGCGGAACAACAGCGTATAAAGCTGCGGCGCTTCCGCATGCCACAATTCCACTTTATGCAGGGTAAATTCAAACTGTTTTTCCGTCACCGCCGCCAACAGCACTTCGCCTTGCGGGTCACTCAGCTGCCAGCTGATTTCGCGGGTTTGCGGCATTGCAGGTAAACCGGCGAAAGAAACGTCGATTTTCAGCACCGCACTTTTCAGATCCGCCGACAGCTCGGTTTGAATAAAAAAATCCTGTACATAATGCCGATCCCGTTCCAGCAGATACACATCGCGGAAAATGCCGGACATCCGGAATTTGTCCTGATCTTCCAGATAACTGCCGTCGCACCATTTCAGCACCGCCACATCCAGACGGTTTTCGCCGCTCAGCAGATAATCGGTAATCTCAAATTCCGACGTGCAATGGCTTATCTGACTATAGCCGACAAACTGCCCATTAACGTATAAAAACAGGCAGCTGTCCACCCCTTCGAAGTTCAGCAAATAACGCTTATCGTCTTGCGGTTCAAGGTAAAAATGCCGCCGATACAGCCCGCACGGATTTTGCTGCGGCACATAAGGCGGGTCAAACGGGAAAGGATAATTGACATTGCTATATTGATGACGGTCGTAACCGTAATTCTGCCAGTTGGCGGGCACCGGTATGCGAGCCTCCGTGGGCTGGGTCAGAAAATCCGCCGGCATATCCCAGTAGCTGTCAAAATAACGAAAACCCCAGTCGCCGTTTAAATCCATAAAACAGGCGGATAATTCGCGCGGATTTTTCACCGCACTTTCCACACTGCGGTGGGGAATAAAATAAGCGTGATGCGGCGTAGTATTGACATGCAGAATCTGCGGATTCTGAAAATAATTCGGTAAGACCATGAGCGGTTCCTCGGCTGACAACGGATGACGGCACTATAACGTACTTTTAGCGCCAAAATCCCGCCGGGACGGAAAAACTGTGAACGGTATCACAAACAAAAGGCTTATTCCGCGAATAAGCCTTGGCAGTATGTCATGCCGACATTAGAAGCGATATGCCAGACCGGCAAAGAACACTAACGGATCCAGTTTGATTTTCACTTCGTGATCCAAACCCAGTGCGCTAAATTTAGCCGTTGTTTTAATATGGGTGTACCACACCGCGGTATTAAAATACACATTGTCCGCCAGCTTAATATCGATACCGGCGTTCACGACCGGCCCGAAGGAATGTTTTTTCACCTCTAAATTGGTAACGTTAGGATCCAGCGCTTTTGCGCCGAAGAAACGGGTATAGTTCAGACCGGCGCCGATATACGGGCGAGAGCCGGCATCCTTATCCAGAAAATAATACTGCGCATACAGGCTCGGCGGCAATTGTTTCACTTTTACCGCATTCGGAAGATAAGCCGCAACCTTACCGTTGACTACCGCCTGCGCGTTAATTTTGTGCGAGAACGGCGTTGCGCCCAACAATTCCACCCCGATATTATCGGTCAGCATATAGGTGGCGGTTAATCCTAACTGCTGATTGTTTTTAACGTCCAGATTGACATCGACATGCGCGCCGTTTTTATTCGGGTTTTGCGTGGTCGAATCCGAGTTGGCATACACGAACACGCCGCCCAAACGGCCGATAACACTTCCCGCTTCATGTGCGCTGACCGAACCGGCAACCAACGCTGCCGCCATACCCAATGCTAATGCAGTTTTTTTCATATATGAATTCCTCTATATTCAAAAAATAAATGTTTTTATCTGAAAAGGGCGATATACCCATATAGAATTTGTGTCTATTTATGACGCCGTGCAATATACCACTTTATGATTAGCTTTTTCGTGACGGAGATCAAATTTTAAAAAATTTGTTAAATCATTTTAAACCGCACTTTACACAGCTTTTTCATTGTCGGACAATGTCATTTATTTGATCTAACGCAAAAATCATCATTTTTGTGCAATTCGGCGCAAACGTTGTATAATGCCGGCATTACATTTTATTCACAATTCGGATCGAGATAATGCCAATTAATTTCACGCAAATCTTTCAGGACAGCTGGAACTTTATGCGTAATCAGCAAAAGATTACGCTGCAATTCAGCGCCTTTTTCTTTGTTGTCGCGTTTGCCGTTAATCTGCTGGCGTCAAACCTGCTGCCGGCCAATATCATGCCGGATGAGGCGGGTTCCAACGCGGCGGATCTTGAGGTCGTCGGCAATCTTATGCTCAGTAAAGACATTGTGGTGCTCGGCGTGGTTCAGGTGCTGCTGAATCTGTTTATTTCCTGCTGGGGCATCATGACCTTTCATCAATTAAGCGAACGCCGCCGGCTGCCGCTCGGTCAAACGCTCAATATGACGGCAAAACGTTTTGCCGGGGTATTTTTCATTAACCTGATCATTGTCTTTCCGCTGGTCATCGGGCTGGCGGAATCGCTGGTCGCGCTGATCGGCAAAAACGCCCCTTCGCTGTTTTCCGTCTTCACCATTACGCTGGGGATCTTCATTTTTATCCGCCTGAATCTTGCCACCGTCCATTATCTGATCACGCAAACGGGGCTGGCGCAAACCCTGAAAGTCATCTGGCTGAGCGGTTTTAAACGAACCGGTGTGTTATTTATTTACTGTTTACTGATTTACTTCGCCCTGCCGCTTATCGTCAGAAATATTGCGGCGTTGAGCGACAATATGCTGTTCGATATCGTTATTTCATTTATTATTTCGGCGATTAACGTCTTTTCATTAATCTTCAGTTATCGCTTTTATACTCTATTTATGCAAAAGGCTCAGGCATGAAACAATTATTAGAATTTATTCCGCTGATTTTATTTTTCGCCGTTTATAAGCTGGTCGGTATCCGTGAAGCGGCGCTGACCTTAATTATCGCAACGGTTATTCAGCTGGTTGTACTGAAGCTCAAATACGGTAAAATCGAAAAACAGCAGCTGGTGATGGGCGTTGCGGTGGTCTTTTTCGGGACGCTGACCGCCTATTTCAACGAACTTGAATTTTTGAAATGGAAAGTCACCGTGGTGTACGCCGTCTTTGCTTTGGCGCTGCTTATTAGCCAATACGGTTTTAAAAAGCCGCTGATTAAACAATTACTAGGCAAAGAGATTGAACTGCCCCAGCAGGCATGGGAGAATCTGAATCTGGGCTGGGTCGGCTTTTTTATCCTGTGCATGCTGGTTAATATCTTCATCAGCCGGTATTTTTCCGACGATATTTGGGTGGATTTTAAAACCTTCGGCATTCTGGGGATGACGTTTATGGCGACGCTGGCAACCGGCGTGTATATTTATCGTTACCTGCCGAAAGCGGACAATAAAGAAAAACAATAGGAAGCATCATGTCAGATTTTATTGAAACCACGACAGGCCGTCATTCAAAAGGCAGTCTTTTATTAAGAACGCTGGCAATGCCGTCGGACACCAATGCCGCCGGCGATATTTTCGGCGGCTGGATTATGTCGCAAATGGATATGGGCGGCGCCATTCTGGCGAAAGAAATCGCTCACGGGCGGGTCGTAACCGTCGCGGTGGACAGCATGACTTTTATCCGCCCGATTGCAGTCGGCGATGTGGTTTGCTGTTACGGCGAATGCGTCAAAGTCGGACGCTCCTCCATTCAGATAAAAATCGAAGTATGGGCAAAAAAAGTCGCCAGCGAACCTATCGGCGAACGCTACTGCGTCACCGAAGCGGTCTTTACTTTTGTCGCAGTGGATCCGCAAGGCGCGCCGCGCGCGATTCCGCGCGAAAACAATCCGGAACTGGAAAAAGCATTAGCACATATTGCCGAACAGGCGCAACCATAAGGAGAACAGCATGTACTATGTCATTTTCGCACAAGATAACCCCAATACGCTGGCTCAGCGGCTGGCCGTTCGCGAACAACATCTCGCACGGCTGAAAGCCCTGCAGGCGCAAAACCGCTTACTGACCGCCGGGCCGAATCCGGCAATCGACGATGAAAATCCGGCCGACGCGGGCTTTACCGGCTCGACCGTAATCGCCCGATTCGACAGTCTGGCTGCGGCTCAGGCTTGGGCCGCTCAGGATCCTTATGTTGAAGCCGGCGTCTATGGCGAGGTGATCGTCAAACCCTTTAAGAAAGTATTTTAACCGCTTGACCCGGCACTCTCCCGTTAGCCGGGAAAACACGCTTTCCTAACCCCTAATGCAAACTCAACAACAAGGAAAAACGCTATGTCAGACTTTCTACAAACTTACCAACAACATGCGGACGAACGCGCCGCGCAGGGCGTCGTAGCGAAACCACTGGACGCAGAACAAACCGCACAACTGGTGGAATTACTTAAAGATCCGCCGCCGGGAACCGAACAAACCTTACTCGAATTATTTACCGACCGTATTCCCGCCGGGGTGGACGAAGCAGCCTATGTCAAAGCGGCATTTTTAGCGGCCATTCTCCGCGCGGAGACCGCCTCGCCACTGATTTCGCCCGAAAGTGCGGTGGAATTATTGGGAACAATGCAGGGCGGTTACAATATTGAGCCGTTACTGACCGCACTTGATGATGAAAAACTCGCGCCCTATGCCGTTAAAGCCCTTTCCGCCACCCTCTTAATGTTTGATAATTTCCATGATGTCGCCGAACGCGCCGCACAAGGTAACGAACATGCCCGCCGCGTGCTACAGTCTTGGGCGGACGCCGAATGGTTTTTGTCACGCCCGCCGTTAGCGGAAAAGCTCACGGTGACGGTTTTTAAAGTCAGCGGCGAAACCAATACGGATGATCTTTCACCGGCGCAGGATGCCTGGTCGCGCCCGGATATTCCGCTGCATGCGCTGGCTATGCTGAAAAACGCCCGCGACGGTATCCGGCCCGATGACGACGGCAATATCGGCCCGCTCACACAATTGCAAGCCTTAAAACAAAAAGGCTACCCGCTTGCCTATGTGGGCGATGTGGTGGGCACCGGCTCATCGCGCAAATCCGCTACCAACTCGGTATTGTGGTTTATGGGCGAAGACATTCCTCATGTGCCGAACAAGCGCGCCGGCGGCGTGGTGTTAGGCGGCAAAATCGCCCCGATTTTCTTTAACACGCTGGAAGATGCCGGCACATTGCCGATCGAAGTGGATGTCAGCAATCTGGAAATGGGCGATGTTATTGATATTTATCCCTATCAGGGCAAAATCTGCCGCCATGACAGCGATGAAGTGCTGGCCGAATTCCGCCTGAAAACCGATGTCTTGCTGGATGAAGTGCGCGCCGGCGGACGTATTCCGCTGATTATCGGGCGCGGCTTAACCCATAAGGCACGTCAAACGCTGGGGCTGGAAGAAAGCGACGTATTCGCCAAACCGCATGCCGTGCAAGACAGCAAAAAAGGCTTTACGCTGGCGCAGAAAATCGTCGGCAGGGCTTGCGGCGTGGCGGGTGTTCGTCCCGGACAATATTGCGAACCGCATATGACCTCCGTCGGCTCACAGGATACCACCGGGCCGATGACCCGCGACGAATTAAAAGATCTCGCCTGTCTGGGTTTTTCCGCCGATTTGGTGATGCAGTCTTTCTGCCATACCGCCGCTTATCCGAAACCGGTGGATGTCGTCACCCAGCACACGCTGCCGGATTTTATTATGAACCGCGGCGGTGTCTCGTTAAGACCGGGCGACGGTATTATCCACTCCTGGTTAAACCGCATGCTGTTGCCGGATACCGTCGGCACCGGCGGAGATTCGCATACCCGTTTCCCGATCGGCATTTCATTCCCGGCCGGTTCCGGCTTGGTCGCCTTTGCCGCGGCGACCGGCGTGATGCCGCTGGATATGCCGGAATCGGTGCTGGTTCGCTTTAAAGGCGAAATGCAGCCGGGCATTACCCTGCGCGATCTGGTACACGCCATCCCTTATTACGCCATTCAGCAGGGCTTGCTCACGGTGGAGAAAAAAGGCAAGAAAAATATTTTCTCCGGCCGCATTCTGGAAATCGAAGGGCTGGAGCACTTAAAAGCGGAACAGGCGTTCGAACTGTCCGACGCCTCGGCGGAACGGTCGGCAGCGGCCTGTACCATTAAGCTGGATAAAGCGCCGATCATCGAATATCTCAACTCCAATATCGTTCTGCTGAAATGGATGATCGCCGAAGGTTACGGCGATCGCAGAACGCTGGAACGGCGCATCAAAGGAATGGAAAAATGGCTTGCCGACCCGCAACTTTTAGAAGCGGATCCCGATGCCGAATACGCCGCGGTGATCGAAATCGATTTGAACGACATCAAAGAACCGATTTTATGCGCCCCGAACGATCCCGACGATGCCCGTTTATTGTCCGAGGTGCAGGGCGATAAAATCGATGAGGTGTTTATCGGTTCCTGTATGACCAATATCGGCCACTTCCGTGCCGCAGGCAAATTACTGGCGAAATTCAAAGGCATGATCCCGACCCGCCTGTGGGTCGCGCCGCCGACCAAAATGGATGCCGCCCTGCTGACGGAAGAAGGCTATTACAGCATCTTCGGCAAAAGCGGCGCGCGCGTGGAAATTCCCGGTTGTTCCCTGTGTATGGGCAATCAGGCACGCGTCGCCAATCATGCCACCGTGGTGTCCACCTCCACCCGCAACTTCCCGAACCGCTTAGGACAAGGCGCGAACGTTTATCTGGCGTCCGCCGAACTGGCGGCGGTTTCGGCCTTGCTGGGCAAACTGCCGACCCCGGAAGAATACCTGTCTTACGCGGCGGATTTGCAGCAGGATAAGGACGACACCTACCGTTATATGAACTTCGATCAAATCGGCAGCTACACCAAAAAAGCCGATGAAGTGATCTTTCAAACTACGGTATAACACGATTGGCTGTCTCAGCTTATATCTTTAAAGCAAAGTGCGGTTATTTTCACCGCACTTTTTTAGTGCACCGCACAACGCGATAACATTTAAGGATAAACACCATGACAAGGACATCGATTCTGGCTACGCTGGCCATGCTTTTCGGCTTCATCCATACCAACCCGGCACAGGCGGCGGGAAAACTCACCCTCTATTGCAGCATGCAATATGACGTATGCGAACGGGTGGCAAACGTTTTCGGCCAAAAATATCAGGTTGACACTCGCTTCGTGCGCCACAGCACCGGCGCCGCGTTGGCGAAAATCAAATCCGAGCAATCCCTGCCGCAGGCAGATGTCTGGTACGGCGGCACCATTGAACCGCACTTTCAGGCCGGTGCGCTGGGTTTGCTGCACGCCTACCGTTCGCCCCGTCAGGCGGAAATTCTGCCGGTATTTCAGGAATTGATGCGCCAAAAAGGAGAATTCACCTCCATCGGCTATATGATCATTTTCGGCCTCGGCATGAACCACGAAAAACTGCGTCAGCTCGGCATATCGGATTATCCCAAATGTATGCGGGATCTGCTCGATCCGCGCCTGAAAAATCAGGTTCAACTGCCGGATCCGAGAAGCTCCGGCACCGGTTATACCTTTTTAACCGCCGCGGTACAATTATGGGGCGAAGACAAGGCGTTTGACTATTTGAAAGCGCTTAATCAGAATATTTCCCAATATACCAAAAGCGGGGTGGAACGGACGCTGCTTTCGCGCGGCGAGGTGGCGGTGAGCATCGGTTTTTTAAGCGGTTACGCGCTGGAAAAAGCCAAAGGCGCCCCCGTGACGATGCAAACGCTGTGCGAAGGCACGCCGTATTCGCTGGGCGGAATCAGTATCCTGCGCCATGCACGCAATCTGGACAATGCCAAACTGTTTATGGACTGGGCATTAAGTGCCGAAGCGCAGCAACTGGCGCTACAGGATGAGAAAATCTATCAGTATCCGACCAACGTCAACGCCGAATTATCGCCGGATGCCCCCGCTCCCGAGGCGTTAAATCTCATTCCGTTTGATTTCGACCGTTTCGGCTCCGATGCGGAGGCAAAACGCTTGATCGAACGCTGGGTGCGGGAAGTGAAACTCAACTGAGTCCGACTGCCGCAAACCGGATAATAAAATTGCCGGCCTCAACGCCGGTTGAACAACATCACATCGGACTTTGACAATTCAGCAAAGCCGATTATACTAAAGCGCTGTCGATCATTGCCGCACCGGTGCCGTAATGCTCGACCCATTGAACAACCGTTAGTCGGGGTGCTAGCAATAGCTGAGATCATACCCGTGAACCTGATACAGTTAATACTGACGTAGGAAACTAATCGCAAACCGCCGCCGTTATGCTGGCGGAGGTTGAATCTGCCGTTCTGCTTCGTCAATATTGCTGGTCGATCTTTTATATAAGGAAACACTATGCAATTATTTTCTCCCAAACCAATCACTGTCCCTCAACGCCGTCGTATTCCGTTCAGGCTGCTTTTATTATTCTGGCTGCCCTTTGCCGGGCTGAACGGCGCACAAGCGGCGGGCAAGCTGACGGTGTATTGCAGCGTGCAGCATAATGTGTGCGAAAAAATGGTGAAAACATTCGCCCAAAAATATCATGTGGACACCAAATTCGTACGCAACAGCACCGGCGCGACCCTTGCGAAAATCAAAGCGGAACAGGCGCTGCCGCAAGCGGACATCTGGTACGGCGGTACTATTGAACCACACTTTCAGGCCGCCCAGTTAGGTCTGCTGCAACCTTACCGCTCCCCCTATCAGGCGGAAACCATGCCGCAATTTAAACGCCTGCTGGAAGAAAAAGGCGATTACACCGCCATCGGTTATATTATCGTGCTCGGCATCGGGGTGAATACGGAAAAATTCAAACAACTCGGCATTCGGGATTATCCTCGATGCTGGAAAGACCTGCTCGATCCGCGCCTGAAAGATCAGATTCAAATGCCTGACCCGCGCAATACCGGCACCGGCTATACCTTTATCGCCACGCTGATCCAGCTGTGGGGCGAAGAAGAAGCCTTTCGTTATTTAAACGCGCTGCACAACAATATTTCGCAATATGCCAAAAGCGGTACGGAAAAATCCAATCTGTCGCGCGGCGATGCGGCAGTAACGATAGGTTTTGTGAACGGTTATGCCTCGGAAAAGGAAAAAGGCGCGCCGGTGGAAGCCATTCTGCCTTGTGACGGCGACAGTTATTCGCTGGGCGGCATCAGCATTCTGAAAGGCGCACGCAATCCGGACAATGCCAAGCTGTTTATGGACTGGGCGCTGACGGCGGACGCGCAGGAAATCGCCTGGCGCGAGGAGAAAATGTATCAAATCCCGACTAACATTCACGCTCAAGCCTCGCCGAACTCCGTCAACCCGAAGGATCTGAAACTGATTGATTTTGATTTCGAGCGTTTCGGATCCGATACGGAAAGCAAACGTTTAATCGAAAAATGGCTCACCGAAGTGAAGCTCAACTAAGATTGCGGCTTTCAATTCAGCGAAAGTGCGGTTAAAATCACCGCACTTTTTTACATTTGAAAGCAAGGAAAGCAATGGAACTTCGTCATTATATTATTTTTGCCGTCTCGGTTATTCTGTTACAGCTGTTTATCCATCTGTTCAACCGCACGCTGTACTGGCTTCTCAGCGGCAAAATCGGGCATAAAACCCGCCGGGCTATCGCTATCTTTAATTATCTGGCGGCCAACGGCATTATTCTGCTGACCGTGTTCCGCCTTCAGCCGATGTTCCGTTTAAGCGCGTTAATTCTGGTTTTTCTGCTGTTTGCCGCGTTTATCAGCATCGCTGCCGCGCTGATTTACCGCCTGCTGCGCAATAGCGTAAACCGCGACAAACTGAACCGCACTTTACGCCTTGCCTATCTGCCGGCACTGGCGGGGTTGCTCGGGCTGAGCGTCTATAATGCCTACACGCCGACAGTGCGACATTATCAAATCACCCTCGACAAACCGCTGCAACCGTTACGCCTCGGCGTGGCGAGCGATTTGCATTTAGGCACGCTGTTCGGCGCCCGGCAATTGGATCGGTTGGCACAGATTATGCACGAGGAAAACGTGGATATGATTCTGCTGCCGGGCGATATCATGGACGATAATACCGATGCCTATCTGGCGCAAAACATGCGGCCTCATCTGGCGCAACTGAGCGCGCCGCTGGGCGTGTACGCCACTCTCGGCAATCATGATTTTTTCGGTCATCAACAGGCTATCGCACATGAAATCCGCCGGGCGGGCATTACCTTGTTAATGGATCAAACCCTGCCGGTGGACAACCGCATCGTGCTGGTCGGGCGCAATGACGATCTGCTCGGCGATCGCCCGAGCACCGCACAACTGCTGCACGGCGTCGATACGCGCCTGCCGGTCTTTTTGCTCGATCACCGGCCGACGGAAATTGCCCTGCATGCCGAATTGCCCGTTGATCTGCAAGTGTCGGGGCATACCCACAAGGGGCAGATTTTCCCTGCCAATCTGATTACTTCGCTGATGTACCGTTTGGATTACGGCTATGCCAAAATCGGCAACGGGCATTTTTTCGTCACCTCCGGTTACGGTTTCTGGGGCATTCCGCTGCGTTTGGGTTCGCAATCTGAAGTGATGATTATTGATGTGAAAGGCACGCCATAGCGCCACAGCGAAACCGGCGAAATTTTCACCGCACTTTTGCCGTTCCGGTCGGCAGTGAAAACAGATTTTATGCCGACAGGCATAAAAAAGGGGCGAATCACGCCCCTGGTCAAATTAATCCTGTAACCGCGCAAAACCCGCTTCCAAATCGGCGATCAGCTCCGCCACATCCTCAAACCCGATATGCAGGCGAATTAAGGTGCCGCTTAATTTGCGCGGAATACCCGGACGAATGCGCGCAATATCCTCCGGTTGATTATATAAAATCAGCGATTCGAAACCGCCCCAAGAGTACGCCATACTGAACAGTTCAAAATGATTCATAAAATTTTCCAGCTGGGTCGGCGTCAGTTTTTGTCGCAGTTCAAACGAAAACAGCCCGCTTGAACCGCTGAAATCCCGAATAAAATACTCATGCCCCGGGCAGCTCGGCAGCGCCGGATGATAAACCGCTTTCACTTCCTCCCGCTGCGCCAGCCATTGTGCCACCTCGATGCTGCTTGCCTCATGCTGTTTTAAACGCACTCCCAGCGTACGGATACCGCGTGCGGTGGTATAAGCGCTGTCGGCATCCGCCATTTGTCCCATTAAATAAGACTGTTCGCGCAGCTGATCCCAGCAGCGCGCATTGGCAACCGCCGTGCCGATCATCACGTCGGAATGCCCGACCAGATATTTGGTACCGGCCTGAATGGAAATATCAATATCATGTTCCAGCGCTTTAAATAATATTCCGCCGCCCCAAGTGTTATCGATCATAATCACCGCGTCGGGTTTTTTACTGCGTACCGCCCGCACCATCGCCGGAATGTCCGGAACTTCCATGGTCAGCGAACTGGGCGATTCCAGAAACACCACTTTGGTATTCGGCTGCACCAGTTCGGCGATGGCCGCTCCGCACAGCGGATCATAAAAGGTGGTTTCCACCCCTATTTTTTTCAAGATAATATGACAGAAATCCTGCGTCGGCTCATAAGCCGCACCGGTCATCAGCACATGATCGCCGCTGGAGACAAAAGACAGAATACTATTCGTCACTGCCGCCGCACCGCAAGGATAGAGATAACAACCCGCGCCGCCTTCCAGCTCACACATCAGATCCTGCAGCGCAAAGTGCGTCAATGTGCCGCGCCGCCCGTAAAACAGACCGCCCTGCGCCCGCTTGCGGGTCGCCTGCCGTTTGTCCTCCAGCGATTCAAATACCAAAGAAGAAGCGCGCTGAATCACCGGATTCACACTGCCCTGCGTTACCCGTTTGTTGCGTCCGGCATGCACCAATGCGGTGGATAATGAATGTTTATGCGTCATAATTCGTTCCTGTCGTTTTTAATTTAAGATTATGATAATCGGTTTAATAGACAAAATCGACTATTAAACTGCGGTGTGTTTTTTTACAATAAAACCCGTTAATTTTGCTTTTCTTTCAATTAACGGCAAAATTTTTTATTCATTTTCAATAGGAGATTTTTACTATGGTATTAGTGACTCGTCAAGCACCGGATTTTACCGCATCGGCAGTTTTAGGCAACGGTGAAATCGTTGATAACTTCAATTTAAAACAACATATCGCAGGTAAAGCGGCGGTCGTCTTCTTCTATCCGTTAGATTTTACGTTCGTTTGCCCGTCCGAACTGATCGCCTTCGATCACCGTTATAAAGAATTTCAGGCACGCGGCGTTGAAGTCGTCGGTGTATCGATTGACTCACAATATACCCACAACGCATGGCGTAACACGCCGACTGAAAACGGCGGTATCGGTCAGGTGCAATATGCGTTGGTCGGCGACGTTAAACACGAAATCGCCCAGGCTTACGGAATTGAACACCCCGCGGCGGGCGTGGCATTGCGCGCATCGTTCTTAATCGACAAAAACGGCGTAGTTCGTCACCAAGTGGTTAACGATCTGCCGTTAGGCCGTAACATCGATGAAATGCTGCGTATGGTTGACGCACTGCAATTCCACGAAGAACACGGCGAAGTCTGCCCGGCGCAATGGGAAAAAGGCAAAGAAGGGATGAAAGACAACCCTGAAGGTGTCGCAAAATACCTGAAACAAAACGCCGACAAACTTTAATCGACGGATTGTAGTTTAAGATTATTTTATTAGGACGTTGATCAATAACCCCCGCTTGCTGCGGGGGTTATTTTTTTGATTTAACCGACCAATCATCATAATCAGATGCAATGCGGCGGCCTGCCGCTGATATTCCGACACAACCGCATAGCCCATGTTACCATGGTCGCGATAGCGCATTTTTTACTTTATTCACTCCGCCACCAAGCGGTTTTGCTCCGTTTCCGGCTGTAAATCCAGTTTTGCCATCAGCAGCTGATCGCCGTCTTCTTCCGGATTTTCAGTCACCAGCAATTTATCGCCGTAGAAAATCGAATTCGCGCCGGCCATAAAACACATCGCCTGCATTTCTTCCGACATTCCCTGCCGGCCGGCGGATAAACGCACATAACTTTTCGGCATCAGGATACGGGCGACCGCCACCGTACGCACGAATTCCGTCCAGTCCAGCTCCGCGGCGTCCGCCAGCGGCGTGCCTTCCACTTTCACCAGCTGATTAATCGGTACCGATTCCGGCTGCGGATCCAGATTGGCCAGACTGGCGATAAACGCCGCCCGTTCCTTGCGGGTTTCATTCATTCCGACAATGCCGCCGCAGCAAACTTTCAGACCGGCTTTGCGCACTTTACCCAAAGTATTCATCCGATCGTCAAACTGACGCGTGCTGATTACATTGCCGTAATGTTCCGGCGCAGTATCCAGATTGTGATTGTAATAATCCAGCCCCGCATCTTTCAGTTCTTCCGCCATGCCGTCCTGCAATAATCCGAAAGTGCCGCAGGTTTCCATACCGAGGGCTTTCACCGCTTTGATAATGGTGGTGATTTTTTCAATGTCTTTCGGTTTCGGCCCGCGCCAGGCCGCACCCATGCAAAAACGCGCCGCGCCGCGGGATTTGGCGATGCGGGCTTTTTCGACAATCTGTTCCACATCAATCAACTGCTGATTCTGCACGCCGGTCTGATAACGCGCCGATTGCGGGCAGTAACCGCAATCTTCCGGACAACCGCCGGTTTTAATCGACATTAAGGTGGACAGCTGAATCGCCTGCGGATTGAAATGTTGGCGATGCACCTGTGCGGCACGATAAACCAGTTCTAAAAACGGCGTTTCAAATAAGGCTTCCACTTTGCACACCGACCAGTATTCCAGCGTAGGATGCGGCGTAATCGAGGGGATTTGAATGGTTGTGGTCGTCATAAATCATCCTTGTTCGTTAGCGTAAAAGTGCGGTCTATTTTAGACTTAAAAACTCGCGCATGACAATCAATTCTCACAGATCTTACCTTGCTCAAGCCTGATCATCCGATCGATTCTGCCGCGTAATTCCGCCGGTTGATGGGTCACCAGCAGCAATGTCATGTTTTTTTGCGCGCATAGCGTATCCAGCAGATTCAGCATATCCGCGCGCAAATCGGGGTCAAGGGCGGAAAACGGTTCGTCCAGCAATAAAATCGGCTTGGCGCGCAGCAGACAACGGGCAATCGCCACCCGCTGCTTCTGTCCGCCGGACAATGCCTTCGGCAACCGCGCCAGATACGGGCTTAATCCTACCGCGTCGGCCACCCGTTCAATCTGCTGTCGTTCGGCGGCACTAATCCGCAGCGTCGGTTTTATGCCCAGTGCGATATTTTGCAGCACGCTTAAATGAGCGAATAAATTATTTTCCTGAAACAACATGGAAACCGGCCGCTGATAAGGTTCGGAATGGGTATGGTTTACGCCGTTCAGCCGGATTTCGCCCCGATCCGGCCGGGCAAAACCGGCGATCAGATTAAGCAGCGTACTTTTCCCCGCCCCGCTCGGGCCGATAAGCGCCACTTTTTCCCGCGCCCGGATATGCAGATTGAAATCCATCGGCATGGCCGGATAATTGAAATGCACATTAAGTTTAATCATCGTGGTTATGTTTTTGCTCCACCAACATAAAAATACCGCCACACAATAATAACAGCAGCAACGCGGTTACAGCGGCATCCTGCCCGCGATAATGCCCCAGCTGCTGATACAGTAAATGCGGCAGAGAAGTAAAATCCTGACTGCCGAACAGCGCAATCGCCGTAAAATCGCCCAATGATAAGGCGCAGGCCAAGGCAAAGGCATAGCGCAGCGGTGCGCGCAGGGTATGCCGTTCGATCACGCGCCAGCGCTGCCAGCCGCGAATGCCCAGCGACTGACAAAGCCGCTCGTAATATTGCATATTGTTATTCATCGGTACCGCCAGCACCCGCAGAACAAACGGCATCGCCGCCAGCGCGTTGCACATCACGACCACCAGAAACAGCTGAATACGACCGAAATCCATATCCTGCAGACGAATAAACAGCCCCATCGCCAGCACCAGCGTCGGTATCGCCAGAATCAGCATGCCGGCATTGATGATTCCGTCGGCCAGCGCCGTATGATAGCGCCAGCGCAAACGACGGGATAACAATAACAGCATCAGAGAAAATCCCAGCGCCGTCAGCGCGGAAGCCGGCGCAATCGACAGAGAATAGCCCAGCGCGCGCCATAGCTGCGGATTGCGCCACGCGCTGAACAACGCATCGGCGCGAAGTGCGGCGCCGATAATGCTGAATAACGGCGTCAGAATAAACAGCAACACCGCCGTAATGCAAAAAACCTGCCAGATTCTGACCGCACTTGACTGCTTATCCCGCCACAATGCCGTACTGTGCACATGGCTGTCGGGCGTTTTGCTTAACCCGTTCATAACGGCAAACAGCATAAAACAAAATCCGAACTGTAACAGGGCGAATAACGCGGCTTTGGGTAAATCGAATTCAAAGATAACGGCCTGATAAATCGCCACTTCCAGCGTGGTATATTGCGGGCCGCCGCCGAGGGTCAGCACAATGGTAAAACTGGTGAAGCACAGCATAAAAATCAGCGCGAAAACCGCCGGCAGCTGCTGACGCAGATAGGGCAGTTCTATCAGACGGATAAAACGCCAGCCGCGGATATTCAGCTGCGCCGCCAGCTGACGCTGCTGATGCGGAATACTGTGCAGTACCTGCAAAAACAGGCGCGCGGCAAGGGGAATATTAAAAAACAGGTGAGCGATTAAAATACCGCTTAAGCCGTAAATCTCCGGCCGCCACTGAAAACCGAGCCACGCACTGAGTTGCGCCAGCCAGCCGGCGTGGCCGTAAACGCCCATTAAGCCGAAAACCGCCACCAGCGCCGGCAGCACAAAGGTGAGGGAAAACAGCCGTAATACCGCATTTTTCAGCACCAGTTTCTGATAAAAAAAGGCTCTGGCGAACAGCGCACCGATCAGCACGGATAACAGCGCCGACAAGGCGGCCTGAGCAAAACTGAAAGCGATAATATGTCGCAGATAGTCATCATGCCGCACATCCTGCCAGCCGTATTGTCCGCCGGCGGCAAATACCGTCTGCAACGCAACGGCGTAAAACAGCACTAAAAACAGGATAACGCCGATACCGCCCCAATAATCGCGCGGCCAGAAACGGCCGGTAAATCGCCGCGCCATTATCGGGTCAGGCTGGTCTGCCAGGTGTGAATCCAGCGTTTGACCTGTTCCGGACTCAGCTTCAGGGTATCCAATACCGGCGTTTGTCGCTGACGGGCGGTTAAGGCATCAAAGTGCGGTTCGATTTCCGTCTGAATAACCGGCAACATCACGTTATTCAGCGCGATTTCCTTTTGCGCCGCCGGGCTGATTAAAAACTGTAGAAACTGGCCGGCACAGGCATTGTCCCGATTCGCCACCAGTGCCGCCACTTCAATCTGCAACACGCCGCCTTCGCTGAATTCCGCCGCCGCGTAATGATCTTTTTGCTCCTGTAACAGATGATACAGCGGAGAAGTGTTATAACTTAACACCAAATCCGCCTCGCCTTGCAAAAACGCACCGTAAGTCTCCGACCAGCCCTTGCCCACCGTGACCGTATGCTGCGCCAGCGTGCGCCATGCCTGCGCAACCTGCTCCGCCGGATAGACCGCATTCATCCACAGCACCAGACCGCGCCCGACGCTGCTGACCCGCGGATCCTGATAAATCACGCGCAAATCCCGGCGTTCCACCAAGTCTTTCAGGCTGGCGGGCGGATTTTGCAGTTTGGTTTTATCATAAATAAACGCATATTGCCCGAAATCATAAGGCAAAAATGTGCTGTCCTGCCAGTCCGACGGCAACGCCAACCCGTTCAGATCCACCTGATTTTCAGCGAACAGGCCGGTTTTGCGCGCCTCCTCCAGCATATAATTATCCAGCCCCAACACTACATCGGCGGCGGTTTTCCGCCCTTCCAGCCGCACGCGGTTAAATAAGGTGCCGGCGCTGTCAAACGAAACATAATTGACCTGACATTGCGCGTGTGCCTGCTCAAACAGGGTTTTCACTTTCGGCCCGGCGCCCCAATCCGACGTGAAAGTGTCGTAGGTATATACGTTTACCGTTTGCGCCTGCACGGCGCAGGCCGTCGCGCAAAGTGCGGTCAGAAATAAGACGGATTTTAATTGAAACATAGCATCTCCTGATTATCCTTGCTGATAAGCCCAGTGATTGGTCGGGCCGTGTCCGTGGCCAATGCCGAGAGGATGGCTGATGGCGGCGGTAATGAAATCTTTGGCGGTGTGAATCGCCGCCTCCACCGACTGACCTTTCGCCAGCTCCGCCGTAATACAGGCGGAAAACGTACAGCCCGTGCCGTGCGTATGACGGGTCGGATAGCGTTCGCTTTGTAGGGTAAACCGTTCCGTCGGCGTAAAGATCCAGTCACGGCACAACGGGCTGCGCGAATCAGCGCTGTGACCGCCCTTGATCACCACGTTTTTTACTCCCAGTTCCTGCAAACAGGCGGCGGCACGCTGCGCACTGTCGTCATCGATAATGTCGATCCCGGTCAGTGCCTGCGCCTCCGGCAAATTCGGGGTCAGCACTTCCGCCAGCGGCAACAAGGCCGCTTTCATCGCGCTGACGGCATTTTGCTGCAATAAAGGCGCGCCGCCTTTCGCAATCATCACCGGATCCAGCACCAGCGGGCCGAAGCGATACCGCTTCAATGCGGCGCTGACACATTCAATCACCTCGGCGCTACCCAGCATTCCGATTTTAAACGCCGCGATCGCAAAATCCTGCGCCACCGCCTGCAACTGCGCTTCGATTGTCGGCAGCGGAACGGCATGAATATCAAACACGCCCAGCGTATTTTGCGCCGTTATCGCGGTGATCACCGTCGTTCCGAACACACCGCGCATCTGGAAGGTTTTCAGATCCGCCTGAATACCGGCACCGCCGCCGCTGTCGGAGCCGGCGATAGTCAACGCCTGAGGAATATTAGACATAGCTCACCTCCGCGCGTTGGCACACCTGTTGCGCACTGACCGCCGCCAACTGATCTAATAGTGCGGTGCAAAATGAGCCGGTTTGGGTAGGCAATAACCCTGCCGCCGCCAATTCACCGGCAACGGCGTACAGCGTGCAAGCCTCGACGCAGGCCTGAAAATAATCCGTTTTTTCAACCACGCCGGCAAAGGCGGCGCACACCGCACCCAATAAACAGCCGGAACCAGTAACCCGCGGCAATAACGGCGTGCCGTTGGTAATTTTGGCCACCTGAACACCGTCGCTGATGACATCGGTTGCGCCACTGAGCGCGACCACGCAACGATAGCGCTCGGCTACGCGTTTCGCCGCCAGTACCGGATCAGCCTCGCCACAGCCGGCATCCACGCCTTTCGCCTGCCAGTCGATTCCCGCCAGCGTGGCGATTTCACCGGCATTGCCGCGAATCAGCGCGAATTGCACCTCCGCCAGCAGCCGTTGTACCGCCGCCCGCCGGCATTGGGTCGCACCGACGCCCACCGGATCCAGCACCACCGGAATCCCCACTTGATTGGCGCTTTGTCCCGCCAGACTCATCGCCTCCACATCGCTACCGTTTAAGGTGCCGATATTCAGCAGCAACGCCTGCGCAAAGCGGGGAATTTCCGCCGCCTCCGCCGGATTGAGCGACATCAGCGGCGAGGCGCCCAGCGCCAGCAAACCGTTGGCCGTATAATTGGCGACCACCAGATTGGTCATACAATACACCAGTGGCTGATGTTCACGAATAAGATTGATCGTATTGAATTGCATAGTTTTTCCTTTCAGTGAAAAAAGAATGACCAGCAATATTGACGGTATAGAAAGGCAAATCGGACAATTAGTTTCCTACGTCAGTATTAACTGTATCAGGTTCACGGGTATCATCTCAGCCATCTCGGCACCCCGACTAACAGGGCTTAAGTCTATAATGTTTGGCGCGGCGAAACAATACCTTTGACACACAGTTTTATATCGCCAACGCCGCCGATTTCCCTTACAATTTCGCCATGCCGTTTTTTACATAAGGATTTTCTATGCCGCCGTCCCTTCCGCCTTGCGCCGCCACACTGCGTCAATTCGCCGCACTGCTGCGCGTTCATTTTCCCGAACATTACACTGAAGACACCGAGCGCCAAATTGCACAGGCGCTGCAAAATCCCGACACACCGCTCGCCCAACTCGGCTATGCGGCGGCGATGTCGGCATTCTGCACCGAAGTACTGCAAAAACAACCGCACTTTTTGCACCAATGCTGGCAGCATATTCCGCAACTTGAGCAGTGCGGCAATTACGCCCAACAATTGCGGGAATTGCTGGCGCCGGTGCAAACCGAAGCCCAGCTGTATAGCACCTTGCGCCGGTTTCGCTATCGGGAACTGGCCAGGCTCAGCATCTGCCAGAGCCTCAATGCCGGCACGGTGGAAGCGATTTTGCTGCGCTTATCGCAGCTGGCGGAAAGCCTGATTATCGCCGCGCGGGATTGGCTGTATATGCAGGCCTGCGCAGAAATGGGCACGCCGGTCGATCAGGACGGCAAACCGCAGCAGCTGTATATTCTGGGAATGGGAAAACTCGGCGGGTTCGAGCTGAATTTTTCATCCGATATTGATCTGATTTTCACTTATCCCGCTAACGGCGAAACCGTCGGCGCCCGTCGGGCGGTGGAAAACAGCAAATTTTTCACCCGTCTGGGCCAGCGTTTGATTAACGCGCTGGATCAATACACGCCGGACGGTTTCGTATATCGTACGGATATGCGTTTGCGCCCTTTCGGCGACAGTGGCGCGCTGGCGCTCAGCTTTAACGCTATGGAACAGTATTATCAGGAACAAGGGCGCGACTGGGAACGTTACGCCATGCTCAAAGGGCGGATTCTGGGTGCCGATCCGCAGGATCCGAACGTTAAAACGTTGCAGCAACTACTGCGCCCTTTTGTGTACCGCCGTTATATTGATTTCAGTGTGATTCAGGCGCTGCGGGAGATGAAAGGCAAAATCGAACGCGAAGTGCGTCGCCGCGGCTTAACCGACAACATCAAACTCGGCGCCGGCGGCATTCGGGAAATCGAATTTATCGTGCAGGTATTTCAATTGATCCGCGGCGGGCGGGAAATCAGCCTGCAAAGTCAGCAACTATTACTCCTGCTGCCACGGCTTGCCGCCTTACAATTGCTCAGCCCGCAACAGGCGGAACAATTGCGTCTGGCGTATTTGTTTCTGCGGCGGGTGGAAAATGTGCTGCAGGCGATAAACGATCAGCAAACCCAGCTGCTGCCCACCGATGAGGCCGATCGCCGCCGTTTAATCGCCGCCTGTGCCTGTTTCACCCAGCAAAATCCGCAGGGACAGATCGAAGAAATTCGTTATCCGATTGAAAACTGGGAGGATTTTTACGCCGTATTACAATCTCATCAACAAAAAGTGCGGTCGGTTTTTCATCATTTAATCGGGGAAGAAGATGAAAAAGAAAATCATACGCAGGCCAATGGCTGGCATGATTTTCTGGAGGCGGATCTCAACGAGGAAGACATCGAAGACATGCTGCGCAGCAACGGGATTGATGCCCAATATCACGCCGAGATTATTGCCAAACTGGCGCAATTCCGCACGGATTTATCGCACCGCGCCATCGGCAGCCGCGGTCACGTGGTGCTGGCGCAATTAATGCCGGTGCTGTTGGCGCAGGTGTTTTGTCATCAGCAGTATCAGGCGCTGCTGCCGCGCATGCTCAATATTGTGGATAAAATCGTCACCCGCACCACCTATCTGGAACTGTTAGTGGAAAATCCGCAGGCGCTGACCCAGTTAATCGAACTGTGTTCACAATCGGAAATGATCGCCGCGCAAGTGGCGCGCTATCCGATTCTGCTGGATGAATTGCTGGATCGCAACGCGCTGCTCAATCCCGTCGCTTACCGCCAGTATCCCGCCGAATTGCAGCGCTATCTGCTGCGTCTGCCGCCGGATGACGAAGAGCAGTTTATCGACGGTTTGCGCCAGTTTAAACAATCCGTTCTGCTGCATGTGGCGGCGGCGGATATTTTGGGCGTCCTGCCGGTGATGAAAGTCAGCGATCATCTGACCTTTCTGGCCGAAGCCATTATCGATGCGGTGGTGAATTCCGCCTGGCAGCAGATCAGCCGCCGTTTCGGCGTGCCGGCGTTTCTGAGCGAAAACCAACGGGGTTTTCTGGTGATCGGTTACGGCAAACTGGGCGGCATCGAGCTAGGCTATAAATCGGATTTGGATCTGGTGTTTCTGTATGACGGTTCGCGCAGCGGGCAAACCGTCGGCGGCAAAAAAACCATCGACAGCCACCAGTTTTATCTGCGGTTGGCGCAGAAAATCGTCAGTATTTTCAGCATGAATACCAGCGCCGGCGTGTTGTATGATGTGGATATGCGTCTGCGCCCTTCCGGCGATGCCGGACTGCTGGGCTGTTCGCTGGCCGCCTTTGAAAACTATCAGCTTAACGAAGCCTGGACTTGGGAAAAGCAAGCCTTGGTGCGTAGCCGTGCGGTTTACGGCGAGCCGTTATTGCGGGAACGCTTTGAAAATATCCGCCGCAACGTGCTGTCGGCAGCGCGCGATTTGGACAGCTTACGGCGGGATGTGCGCGAGATGCGCGAGAAAATGTATCAGCATCTGAGCCGAAGCGGCGCAAATGAATTCAATATCAAAACCGATCGCGGCGGTATCACCGATATCGAATTTATCGCTCAATATCTGGTGCTGGCCAATGCGCCGCAAAATCCGTCGCTGGCGGTCTGGTCGGATAATGTGCGCATCTTTGAAGTGATGGCCGAAAGTGCGGTCATTTCCGCGCCAGTTTGTGAACGGCTGAAAAAATGCTATGTGGATTTGCGCGATCGCATTCACCATTTAAACCTGCTCGGCCGGCCTCCGGTGGTGTCGGCGCAGGAATTTACTCAAGAGCGCGCCTTTATCAGCCGAATCTGGCAACAATTACTCGGTTAGGTCATTGTAAAACCACGCGGTTATGCTATTGTGAGTTTCTTTATTTACACAGGATAATTTTCATGCAGGCACTACTCAAATTTACCCAATTTATCAGTAAAACCTTTGCCCTCTGGGTGTTGATTTTCGCTTATCTGGCATTTTGTTTTCCGCACTATTTTATCGAACTGCGCCATTACATTCCTTATTTGCTGGGGATCGTGATGTTCGGCATGGGCATTACGCTGACCTTTCAGGACTTCGGCGAAGTGTTCAGACATCCGAAAGCCGTACTTATCGGCGTGATCGGACAATTCGTGATTATGCCCTCCATTGCCTTCGGATTGGCAAACGCCTTCGCGCTGCCTGCCGATCTGGCTATCGGCGTCATTTTAGTCGGCTCCTGTCCGGGCGGCACGTCATCTAACGTGATGACCTATCTGGCCAAAGGCAATACGGCGCTGTCCGTCGCCTGCACTACCATTTCCACCCTGCTCGCGCCGTTGCTGACGCCGGCCATTTTCTATGTACTGGCCAGTCAATGGCTGGATATCGACGCCTCGGCAATGTTTATGTCGGTGCTGAAAATGGTGCTGTTTCCGATCTTTTTGGGGCTGCTGGTGCGCGCGCTCTTTAAAAAGCGCATCGCCGACATCAGCCGCACCATGCCGCTGCTTTCCGTCGTGGCGATTGTGCTGATTCTGGCGGCGGTGGTGGCCGTCAGTAAAGACAAAATCATTGAATCCGGCCTGCTGATTTTCGCCATCGTGGTGCTGCATAATTGTTTGGGTTATCTGATAGGTTTCGGCGTGGCAAAACTGCTGAAGCTCAATAATGCGGACAGTAAAGCGATTTCCATTGAAGTGGGCATGCAAAATTCCGGTTTAGGCGCGGCGCTGGCGGCGGCGCATTTTAACCCGATCGCCGCGGTACCCAGCGCGGTATTCAGTTTCTGGCACAATGTTTCCGGCCCGATTTTAGCCAATATATTCTCCAATCTGAAAAACGACGGCAAAGCCTGATTACGGCATAAAAAACCCGCTGATTTCTGACCACTCAGCGGGTTTTCCGATCAGCCTGTTGCCGAATTACACCGGTCTGACCGCCAGTTCGGCGATTTTGGCGATCACCCTCACCGCATCCAGCATACCTTCCAGCGTGATCAGTTCGTGCTTACTGTGAAAATTATAACCGCCGGTAAACAGATTCGGACAGGCAATGCCTTTTTCCGCCAGTTTCGCCCCGTCCGTACCGCCGCGAATCGGCTGATGTATCGGTTCAATGCCGCATGTTTTCATCGCTTTGTCGGCAAGATGCACCGCAGCCGGCACTTTCTGAATGGTTTCATACATATTGTAGTAAGTATCGCTCAGCACCAGTTCGGCTTTTTTGCGCAGTTTTTTCTTACGGTTGAAATCCACCACCAGCATGGATAAAAACGCTTTGCGCTGCTCGAAGCCGACCCGGTCGAAATCGCGGATCAAATAACGCAGCTCCACTTTTTCAATATCGCCGCTGAAACTTTCCAAATGGAAAAATCCCTGCCGGCCTTCGGTTTTTTCCGGCACTTCATCGGCGGGAAAGCCCTGCTGAAATTCGCACGCCAGCGCTAAGGCATTTTGCATATTGTTTTTCGCCGAGCCGGTGTGCATATTGCGTCCGTAAATCGTAACCTGCGCGCTTGCCGCGTTAAAGTTTTCGTATTCCAGCTCGCCCACTTCGCCGCCGTCCACGGTATAAGCCCAGTGGCAGGCAAATTTTTCCGTCGGGAAGAAATGCATACCCAAGCCGATTTCTTCATCGGGAGTGAAAGCAATGCGAATATTACAGTGAGGAATGTGGTTTTCTTGCAGATAAGCAAGTGCGGTCATAATTTCGGCGATTCCCGCTTTATTATCCGCCCCCAGTAAGGTATTGCCGTCGGCGACAATCAGGGTTTTGCCCACCAGTTTCTGCAAGAAATGATAATACACCGGGCTGATAAACTCATCGCCCACGCCAAGGGAAATATCGCCGCCGCGATAATGTTCGATCACTTCCGGGCGCACATGTTTGCCGCTGCATTGCGGCGAGGTATCCAAATGCGCAATAAAGCCGATGGTCGGCATTTTCGGGCTGACGTTCGACGGTAAAAAGGCGGTCACCACGGCATGTTTACTGACCTCGATATCCTGCAGTCCCAATGCGAACAATTCCTGCTGCAAATGCTTCGCCAGTCTCATCTGTCCGGCGCTGCTCGGTGAGGTTTTTGCCCCCGGTTTGGACTGGGTGTCAAAACCGACATAGTGCAAAAAACGTTCCAGCACTCCGTTTCTGTATTGTGTTATTTTTTCCATAGCATTCTCTTTTGCCGTCCGACCGAAATCAACGATTTTCATTCTATACACAGATTCCGCGCCGGATATTGATATATGACAAAGTTATACCGGATTTACCCTGTAAATACCCCGTAAAAACGGCTTTTTTTTATTAAAACACAATTAATTACTTTTAATTGCGGGGTAATCGCTATATCATTAGCATTCATTTTTTATCAGGCCGCTTACAGCATTTCTGTAAGTATTTTTTGTTTCTACTCGATACCGATGACAGGCTCGGCACATTAGGGAGAAAACCAAAGCTAGTGGAAAATTCAGTTCAACGTAAACCGATTATTGAGCTTCGTTCTCTGACTAAGTCTTATGATAGTAAAACGATTATCAACAACTTTAACCTCACCATTAATAACGGTGAATTCCTGACCATTTTAGGCCCTTCCGGTTGTGGCAAAACGACGGTTTTACGCCTGCTTGCAGGATTGGAAGAATTGGATCAGGGCACCATTATTCTTGACGGCGAAGATATCACCGACGTTCCCGCCGAACGCCGTTTCGTGAATACCGTCTTCCAAAGTTACGCCCTGTTTCCGCATATGACTATCTTTGAAAACGTGGCTTTCGGTCTGCGCATGCAAAAAGTGCCGAATGACGAAATCAAACCGCGCGTAATGAACGCGCTGCGCATGGTGCGTCTGGAAGAGATGGCGGAACGCAAACCGACCCAGCTTTCCGGCGGTCAGCAGCAGCGTATCGCCATTGCCCGTGCGGTGGTGAATAAGCCGAAAGTGTTATTGCTGGACGAATCCTTATCCGCGCTTGATTATAAATTACGCAAAGAAATGCAGAACGAGCTGAAAGCGTTGCAGCGCCAGTTGGGCATCACCTTTATTTTCGTCACCCACGATCAGGAAGAGGCGCTGACGATGTCCGACCGGATTATCGTGATGAACAAAGGACATATTGAGCAGGACGGTTCGCCGCGCGAGATTTATGAAGATCCGAAAAACCTGTTCGTCGCCCGCTTTATCGGTGAAATCAACGTGTTTGATGCGAGCGTCATCGAACGTACCGGCGAAAAAACCGTGAAAGCGAACGTTGAAGGCCGTATCTGCGATATTTATACCGATCTGCCGGTCACCGCGGGGCAGCGCCTGAAAGTGTTGTTGCGCCCGGAAGATATTGTGATTGAAGAACTGGATGAAAACGAACATTCCAAAGCCATAATCGGTCACGTTTCCGACCGCACTTATAAAGGTATGACGCTGGAATCCAGCATTATTCTGGATCATAACGAGATGAAAGTATCGGTCAGCGAATTTTTCAATGAAGACGATCCGCATATCGATCACTCGGTCGGTCAGAAAGTGGCGTTGACTTGGCATGAAGGCTGGGAGGTCGTATTAAGCGATGAAGATAGCCAGTAACCGATTTCAGAAAATCACTGTCGCCATTATCTTTGCGTGGCTGATATTCTTTGTGCTGGCACCGAATATTCTGGTGCTGGCCGTCAGTTTTCTGACCCGCGACGGCAGTAATTTTTACGCCCTGCCTTTTACCGTTGAAAACTACGGCCGCTTATTTGAGCCGCTGTATGCGCAGGTGGTATGGAATTCATTATACATGTCGGGTATCGCCACGATCATTTGCCTGATCGTCGGCTATCCCTTTGCCTTTATTATCGCCAAAATCAGCCCGAAATACCGGCCGTTGCTGCTGTTTTTAGTGGTGCTGCCGTTTTGGACCAACTCGCTGATCCGCATTTACGGCATGAAAATTTTCCTCGGCGTGAAAGGCATTCTGAATAATACCTTGTTAAGCCTCGGCCTGATCAGCGAACCGATCCGCATTCTGAACACCGAAGCCGCGGTAATCATCGGTCTGGTTTATTTGCTGCTGCCGTTTATGATTCTGCCGCTATACGCCGCCATTGAAAAGCTCGATCACCGATTGCTGGAAGCGGCGAAGGATTTGGGTGCCAACGGTTTTCAGCGTTTCGTTAAGGTGATTCTGCCGTTAACCATGCCGGGCATTATCGCCGGCTGTCTGTTGGTGCTGCTGCCGGCAATGGGAATGTTCTATGTGGCCGATTTGCTGGGCGGCGCCAAAGTGCTGCTGGTCGGTAACGTCATTAAGAGCGAATTCCTGATTTCACGCAACTGGCCGTTCGGTTCGGCGATCAGCATCGGGCTGACCCTGCTAATGGCGCTGTTAATCTTTATTTACTATAAAGCCAGCAAGCTGATGAATAAGAAAATGGAGTTGGAATAATGAGCCGTTTACTGCGTAATGTCTTTATGTTGGTGGTGTACGCGTATCTGTATATCCCGATCATTATCTTAGTCACCAATTCCTTTAACGAAGATCGTTACGGATTAAGCTGGAAAGGCTTCAGCTGGAACTGGTACGAACGCCTGTTTAACAACGACACGCTGATTCAGGCGGCGATTCATTCGGTGACGATCGCCTTTTTTGCCGCCACGCTGGCCACCATTGTCGGCGGGCTAACCGCCATTGCCCTTTACCGTTACCGGTTCCGCGGCAAACAGGCGGTCAGCGGCATGCTGTTTATCGTCATGATGTCGCCGGATATCGTCATGGCGGTATCTTTACTGGCATTATTTATGATTGTCGGCATTTCGCTGGGATTCTGGTCGCTGCTGTTGGCGCACGTCACTTTCTGTCTGCCGTATGTGGTCGTTACCGTGTTCTCGCGCCTGAAAGGGTTTGATGCCAAAATGCTGGAAGCGGCCAAAGATCTGGGCGCCGGCGAAGTAACGATTCTGCGTAAAATCATTTTTCCGCTTGCCTTACCGGCGATTGTTTCCGGCTGGCTGCTGAGTTTCACCATTTCGCTGGATGATGTGGTGGTGTCTTCCTTTGTCAGCGGGGTAAGCTATGAAATTTTACCGCTGAAGATTTTCTCGCTGGTCAAAACCGGCGTAACACCGGAAGTCAACGCACTGGCAACGATTTTAATTATTTTCTCCCTTGCGTTGGTGATTTTAAGTCAGCTGGTGGCAAGAAAAGAGAAATAAAATCCGCGCCCAAAATAATACTTCACAATTCCGTGCATAGCACATAAAATACGCCTTGACGCAGTACAGCAAGGCGTTTTTTATGACCGCAGCTTCAGGCAAGTGCGGTTAATTTTTTTACTCTTAACAGGAGAATGATAGAAATGAAAAAATTTGCAGGTCTTTTCACAGCAGGAATGATCGCAGTTGCCCTTACCGCTTGTAACGATAAAGAAAGCAAAACCGCCGAAGCAAGTGCGCCGGAAGCGGCCAAACCGGCAAACGACACCGTGTACCTTTATACCTGGACGGAATATGTGCCGGACGGTTTACTGGATGAATTCACCAAAGAAACCGGCATTAAAGTGATCGTTTCAAGTCTGGAATCAAACGAAACCATGTATGCGAAGCTGAAAACGCAGGGCGAAACCGGCGGTTACGATGTTATCGCACCATCTAACTACTTTGTTTCCAAAATGGCGCGCGAAGGTATGCTGATGCCGTTAGACCACAGCAAATTGCCTGTTATCAAAGAATTGAACCCGGATTGGCTGGATAAACCTTACGACAAAGGCAACAAATATTCGTTACCGCAATTATTAGGCGCGCCGGGTATTGCGTTCAACACCAACGATTACAAAGGCACCGATTTCACCTCATGGGGCGATTTATGGAAACCGGAATTTGCCGGCAAAGTACAGCTGCTGGACGACGCCCGCGAAGTCTTTAACATCGCATTGCTGAAAATCGGTCAGGATCCGAATACGCAGGATCCGAAAATCATCGAACAGGCCTATGAAGAATTATTAAAACTGCGTCCGAACGTGTTGTCGTTCAACTCCGACAACCCGGCCAACTCCTTTATTTCCGGCGAAGTCAGCGTCGGTCAGTTATGGAACGGCTCCGTGCGGATCGCCAAAAAAGAACAGGCGCCTTTAGACATGGTATTCCCGAAAGAAGGTCCGGTGCTTTGGGTGGATACGCTGGCGATTCCCGCCACCTCGAAAAATCCTGACGGCGCGCATAAACTGATCAACTATATGTTGGGCGCCAAAACCGCCGCGCAATTAACCGAAGAAATCGGTTATCCGACTTCCAATGTCGAAGCGCTGAAATTGCTGCCTGCCGAAATCACTCAGGATCCGGCCATTTATCCGTCCGCCGAAATTCTGCAAAACAGTGTATGGCAGGATGACGTCGGTGATGCGGTGCAATATTACGAAGAATTCTATCAGAAATTAAAAGCGGCGAAATAACCGTTGTCGCCCAAATGCCTCCTGCGGGAGGCATTTTTATTGCCCGAAACGCCGCCAAAACGCACCGCACTTTTCGCTCAACTTGAATTGTCTGAAACTGCGCCAAAACGTACCGCACTTTTCGCTCTACTTAAATTGTCTGAAACTCGACAAAAACGCACCGCACTTTTTGCTCAACTTGAATTGCCCGAAACTGCGCTAAAACGTACCGCACTTTTCGCTCAACTTAAATTGCCCAAAACTCGACAAAAACGCACCGCACTTTTCTCTCTACTTAAATTGTCTGAAACTCGACAAAAACGCACCGCACTTTTTGCTCAACTTGAACTGCCCAAAACTGCGCCAAAACGCACCGCACTTTCTGCTCAACTTGAATTGCCCGAAACGCCGTCAAAACGCACCGCACTTTTTGCTAAGGTCAAAGTAATCCGGCTTGGATAAAAAAGCGTTGATACGCAGCGACTTTTTTGTCAAAACTCAACGGATAAGCCCTTGATGTGGACGGCAGGCGATATAACTGCAAGGCCGCGTTCGGGTAAGGATAAGGAATAAATTCATTGGTTTTCGGCGCTTTCACCTTTTCCGGCAGCAGCGACAACAGAATTTCCGTCGCTTTACCGCCGGTGGTAAATAACCAGCGACAATGCGGCACTTGCTTTAAGGCGGCGGCTAAATCCACTTTTTCCACAATGGTTAAAAATTTATCCGACGCATTATCCTGTTCACGAATTGCTTTTCTGACCGTCGGACACAGCGCAATACCGCGTTCATACAAAAAGGCCTTAATCCGCTCGGGATCAAAACGTTTTTCCCCCGCGACCTGAAAATAACCGGCATCGTTAAAAAACACCGCGCCATACACCCGCCACATATCGTTTTGGAAATTCGGATAATGAAACGGCATACAGCGTTTTTCCGCTTTCGGCGGAAAACTGCCCATCATCATAACGGTGGCATCCGGCGGCAGCACGGCGGGAAACGGGTGGGTTTCAATGGGTTTTGTCATAAATTATCCTGATTGTGCAACTAAAACATTGAGGCTTATCTTACCAGATTTCCGCCTCAATCCTGTTGACATAAAAGCGGTATTTTTATCCTACGGCTTGCCGCTTTGCGTATTTTATTTTCGCTGTAAATTCGCACCGCACTTTACCGCACGAAAAAAAATGCGCCCGCCGAAAACAAAAAAACCGCACTTTAAAAAGTGCGGTCGAAATATTAACGGTTTTTTTAAGCGGTGAACGGGCGTTCGCCCATTCCCGTTTTATCAGCTCAGCGCTTTGAGAATATCATCCACTCTTTCTTTCGCATCACCGAATAACATCTGCGTGTTTTCTTTAAAGAACAGCGGATTTTGCACGCCGGCATAACCGACCGCCATCGAGCGTTTGAAAACGATAACATTGGCCGCTTTCCACACTTCCAACACCGGCATACCGGCAATCGGGCTGTTCGGATCATCCATCGCCGCCGGATTTACCGTATCGTTGGCGCCGATCACCAGCACCACATCGGTATCGGCGAAATCATCGTTGATTTCATCCATTTCCAGCACCACATCATAAGGCACTTTCGCTTCCGCCAGCAGCACATTCATATGGCCGGGCAAACGACCGGCAACCGGGTGAATACCGAAACGCACATTCACACCGCGATCGCGTAATTTCTGTGTCATTTCCGCCACCGGATATTGCGCCTGCGCCACCGCCATACCGTATCCCGGCGTGATAATCACGGAACTGGCGTTTTTCAGTAATTCCGCCACTTCTTCCGCCGTGGTTTCGCGGTGTTCGCCCTGCTCGTCGTCGGATGACGCCACCGTATCGTTGCCGAACCCGCCGGCAATCACGCTGACGAAAGAGCGGTTCATCGCCTTACACATAATATAAGACAGAATCGCACCGGAAGAACCGACCAACGCACCGGTGACGATCAACAGATCGTTATTCAGCATAAAGCCGGCCGCCGCCGCCGCCCAACCGGAATAGGAGTTCAGCATGGAAACCACCACCGGCATATCCGCCCCGCCGATTGACGCCACCAAGTGCCAGCCAAACGCCAGCGCAATCGCGGTCATCAGCAACAGCGGGAAGATATTATGCGGCGCCTGCAAAAACGCCACCATTAATAAGGCGGAAACCACCAGCGCCGCCAGATTTAATTTATGCCGGTGCGGCAGCATTAAGGCTTTGGAATTGATAATACCGCGCAATTTACCGAACGCCACCACCGAGCCGGTAAAGGTGACCGCGCCGATAAAGATCCCGAGGAACACTTCGACATTATGGATATTCGCCAACACCGCCTGTTCCGCATCGAACGCCGCTTTTTGCTGCGCCAGTAACGCCTGCGCGCTTTCGGTTACATATTCCACCCCGTCCGGCACCACAAACACAGCGTCCGCGTGCAGACCGAAGCTGTTGAACCCGACCAGCACCGCCGCCAGACCCACAAAGCTGTGCAGAATCGCCACCAATTCCGGCATTTCCGTCATCTCGACTTTCAATGCACGGTGAATACCGATCACCGCGCCGATAATCATGGCAATGATAATCCAGAATGTGCCTTCGGAGTGCGGCCCGAAAATCGTCGCGATCAACGCAATCGTCATCCCGACGATACCGTACCAGCAACCCGCTTTCGCAGTTTCATGTTTAGAAAGCCCTGCCAGACTCATAATGAAGAGTAATGCCGCGACAATATAAGCCGCTTGTACCAAACCTTCAGACATTGCTTGTTCTCCTTAACCTTTTCTAAACATAGCAAGCATACGCTGGGTCACTTTAAAGCCCCCGAAAATATTAATACTTGCAACTAAAATAGCGATAAATGCGAGTACGCTGACAAAGAAATTGCCCTGCGAAATTTGCAGCAGCGCGCCCACGATAATAATCCCGGAGATCGCGTTCGTCACCGCCATCAGCGGCGTATGCAGCGCATGGCTGACGTTCCACACCACATAATACCCCACCACGCAGGCAAGCACGAAAACGGTAAAATGGGATAAAAACGCCGCCGGCATCACCGAGCCCAGCCACAGGAAAGCCGCGCCCGCCAGCGCCATAACACCGTATTTCACCCGCGGATCGGTCGGTTTTTGCTCTTTCTTCGCCGCCGGTTCGACCGCTTTGGCCTGCTGCTGCGGTTGCGCCGAAACCTGAATCTGCGCCGGCGGAATTTCTTCGCCGTCACGCACCACGGTCACGCCGCGCAAGACCACATCGTCAAAATCAATATTGATGTTGCCGTCTTTTTCTTTGCAAAGCAGTTTCAGCAAATTAACCAGATTGGTGCCGTAAAGCTGGGAAGACTGCGTCGGTAAACGGCTTGGGAAATCGGTATAACCGATCACTTTCACCTGATTTTCCGTTACCACCACTTCGCCGGCTTTGGTATAGTCGCAGTTACCGCCGGTCGCCGCCGCCAAATCCACTACCACGGAACCCGGTCTCATCGAATCCACCATCTCTTTGGTAATCAGGCGCGGCGCCGCACGTCCCGGAATCGCCGCGGTAGTGATAATAATATCCACCTCTTTGGCCTGTTCCGCATACAGTGCCATGGCGCGGCGGTTAAACTCTTCCGACATCACTTTCGCATAGCCGTCGCCGCTGCCACCTTCTTCCGTGAAATCGATTTCCAGAAAACTGGCGCCCATACTCTGCACCTGTTCTTTCACTTCCGGGCGGGAATCAAAGGCACGCACAATCGCGCCCAGGCTGTTCGCCGCCCCGATAGCCGCCAAACCGGCAACCCCGGCGCCAATCACCAGCACTTTTGCCGGCGGCACTTTACCCGCCGCCGTAATCTGCCCGGTAAAGAAGCTGCCGAATTCGTGCGCCGCTTCAATCACCGCACGATAACCGGAAATATTCGCCATTGAACTGAGTGCATCTAAAGATTGCGCGCGGGAAATACGCGGCACCGCATCCATCGCCAATACATTGATTTTCTTCGCGGTTAATTTTTCAATTAACTGCGGATTCTGCGCCCGCCAGATAAAACTGACCAGCGTCGCACCTTCTTTGATCAGCGCGATTTCCTCGTCTGTCGGCGCATTAACCTTGAAAATAATGTCCGCATTCCAAACCTCCTGAGCCGTGCCGATTTTCGCTCCGGCCGCAACAAACGCTTGATCTTCAAAACTGGCTTTAAAACCGGCATCGTGTTCTACGATAACCTCAAAGCCGAGTTTTAAAATTTGCTGAACCGTCTTCGGCGTGGCCGCCACCCGACTTTCATTATCAAGCAGTTCTCTAGGTACACCAATTAGCATAATGTTTCCTTCAAATCGATTGATTTACAAATTATGAGTAACCGATTGCGCTACCCAACCCGTCTTTATGACAAAAGTCAAACCGCTCTAACTCTAACATTAAATAACTAAAAACTGAAAAAAATTTTTCTTATTTTCAATGCAATAAAGCAAACGAAAAATAGTCGGCCAATGCTCTGCGCGCAAATAACATTTACCAAACTTTACATTAACTTACCGTTAAACCTACTTCCAAATGAGTATAATAACCGACCTTTAAATAACCGAATCTTATAAGAATATAACTAACATTTATAACGATTACTTTAATAGGATCTATCCATGAATAAAATTTTCCGTGTAATTTGGAGTCATGCTTTTCAAAGCTGGACAGTAGTATCCGAACTTGCCAAGGGGAAAGTGAAATCATCAGCTACCTCTTCAGAATCAATAAAAAAAGATACCGTCGCACAAGCAGATAAATTAACGCCATCACTGATTCCAATCACGGCAAAAAGCCTAACCCCGCTACTGGCAATGACCGCCGTCGCCGCATTTACCTTATCCAATACCGCAGAAGCGGGGATGATTACCGGTACCGCCGGATGGAAAAGTATTAATGCCGGCCAGAATTCTTATGCAGAAGGAGACGATTCCGTTGCAATCGGTAACCAGACTAAAGTATATAACGCCGGCGGTACTGCAATCGGGGCTGGAAGTACCACCAAAGGTTTAGAAGCAACGGCTGTTGGACGCTCGGCAACTACTGACGGGAAAAGAGCATTGGCAGTTGGCTCCAGAGCTAATGCTACTAGTAGTGATGGAGAAAATTCAGCTACCGCAGTAGGCGGTTTTCAAACCACTGCTAATGGAGACGGCGCCAGCGCCTTCGGTTCAAATGCCAATGCCACCGGCAAATCAGCCACCGCATTAGGTTCTTCTGCGCAGGCCACGGCAAACAATACCGTTGCTATCGGCGCAAATGCCAATTCAAGTATAGAAAATTCCGTTGCATTAGGTTCTGATTCATCAACTACAGCAGCAACAAATGTTTCAAATTTGACCTATCAACAATATAACGGCACCAATACCACACTGAATTTTGCCGGAAACACTTCCGTCGGCGTGGTATCCGTCGGTTCCAGTTCCGCCACTCGCCAAATACAATATGTATCCGCCGGACAAATCAGCGAAAACTCCACCGATGCCGTCAACGGCAGCCAACTATATGCCGTGAAGAAAATGGCTGAAGACGGCATTGCCGGCGCAATTTCCGCGTCAACTGCAGCCAGTGCAGCACAATCAACCGCCGCTTCCGCAGCAACAACTGCCAGCACTGCATTATCAATCGCAACATCAGCCGCTTCAACCGTCACCGAAAATTTAGAAAAAATAGAATCGGCCGCAAGCTCCGCCGTATCCGCCGCCTCAAGCGCCGCAAGCTCGGCAAGCTCCGCTTCAACTTCTGCGTCTAGTGCCTCAAGCTCTGCAACCGCAGCTTCAACTTCCGCATCTAATGCAGCGAGTTCCGCAACCGCAGCATCTACCTCGGCATCTAGTGCAGCGAGTTCCGCAACCGCAGCTTCGACTTCCGCGTCTAGTGCAACCAGTTCTGCAACCGCCGCTGCAAGCTCCGCATCCAGTGCGGAAAGTTCAGCAAAAGCGGCTTCGACTTCGGCAAGTGCGGCGTCAACTTCTGCGAGTTCCGCTTCGACTTCTGCAAGCTCTGCTTCGACTTCTGCATCCAGTGCGGCAAGTTCCGCAACTGCAGCATCAAGCTCTGCAACTGAGGCTTCGACTTCAGCATCCAGTGCCTCGAGCTCTGCAACAGCAGCTTCAAGTTCGGCATCTAGTGCAGAAAGTTCAGCAAAAGCAGCTTCGACTTCAGCAAGTTCTGCTTCAACATCTGCGAGTTCCGCTTCGACTTCTGCATCCAGTGCGGCAAGCTCGGCAACTGAGGCGTCAACCTCCGCATCTAGCGCTGAAAGCTCGGCAAAAGCAGCATCAACTTCGGCAAGCTCCGCTTCAACCTCCGCGTCTAGTGCTTCGACTTCTGCATCCAATGCGGCAAGCTCGGCAACTGAGGCTTCAACCTCGGCAAGTTCTGCTTCGACTTCGGCATC